>JAQSXK010000001.1 GCA_029256705.1 Clostridia bacterium | reverse complement strand
AGCATGCGGCTGTTAACCGCAGGGTCATAGGTTCGAGTCCTATTTGAGGAGCCAAAGTAGCATTACAAGCATTTATGTTTTGTAGTGCTTTTTTGTTATATTTTACATTAATTAATAGATACTATTAAAGAGGAGAAAAAAGATATGAGGTTATGGTCTAAAGAATTAATAAAATATCTTCCAAATAAACAATTACTTTCACAATGGAGAGAAATTATAGCTATAATTGGTAGTATAAAGAAAAAAGGCTTTCCAAATCATATTTTAGTAAATAAAGTAATGAATTATCCCTTGAACCACTTTTCTAGTTATTCTAAATTAGTGACTGATGAAATGATTAAAAGGGGATTTAATTTAAATAAGCAAAAAATTGAATATGTTTATGAGTTTTGTGGCAGTCCAGATATATTATTTAATGAAATTTTTTCAAGCTGGCATAATGAAGAATATATAAAAATATGCTTATATAATATTTATGAGAAATATATTTGTGGTGGAATTACTGAAGAAGAATGGAATAGAATTATTAAAAAATATGAATATTTATTAAAATAGTTAAAATTATTATATATTAATTTTTTAACAAATCCAAATAATTTGTATTATATCTAATACTATGGTATAATATTACGTATAATTTATATTGTAACTGATAAATAATTTTAAGGTGGTGTTAAATATTTCTTGGGATGAATATAACGATTTGTTCTATTTAGCACAAGAAAAAGGAAAATTTCATTTATTTATATTTGATATTAAGGAAAGTAGAAATGGATATGATAATAAAAAAATACAGAAGTTAAGAGGTTCTATAATTGAAAGAATACAAAATATAGAATCTGATCTTAAAATTAAGATATTACATTTACCGGAAGAAAAAGTTAGAGGTGAAAGAACAGGAATTTTAGGTGATTTATTTTCTGTAATTATAATAAAAGATACTATTGAAGCGAAAGACATATACAGAATTTTCAGAGAAGAAAAAAGTATATTAAATATACCTTATGAGTTTCATTATGATGATGCCTTCTATGAAACTGATGATTGGATATTAGGAAATACTATGTATTATAGGGAATATTGTATATCATTTTTAGAAAGTAGAAGTAAAATTAAAACAAATACAATTTAAATACTAATGAATAATATAGGATGCAGGTTAAAAAATCTGTATCCTTTTTATTATAAACATTGTATTTATTTTCAATAAGGCGACATAAAACGACAATTTTACAATAAAATTGAGTGAATTATTGACAAATTCACAAAAATATAGTATAATTTATGTCAATTGATTATGTAATCTTTAAATAATTTTAGAGGAGGAAGAACATGAATTTATTTGATTCTGAGGATAAAGAACGGTTTGAAAAAATAATGAGAGCGCAGAATGCTACAATTGAAATAACAGAAGAGCTGGCAGAGATTTTAGAGTTTTATATGCGGATTTCTAAAAAGCTTTCTTTTGCTGATGTTTACCAAACATATAGGAGGATTATTGTAAAAGTAAAGAATGATATTGATGTAGATGATAAGGAATGTTTACAACTTATGAAAAGGTCGATTACTATACTATTAGAGGTATGGGAGTATAAGAATTATTTACTTGAAGTAATAAATGAATTAAATGAAAGATTTGACCCTATAATGAGTAGCTGTAATCAAATAATTTCAGAGATTTTTTGTAATACCAATTATAAAATGACTAATCATAAAATCGACGTTATGTTTTTGTTATTTGAATCTGATCTTAAAATTGAATATAAGGGAAGTTTGCAAAAAGAGCTTTCTGATATATATAAACAAACTGTTAATACACTTATTAACACAATTGACATTAAAGATTCATACACAGGAGGACATTCAGAGAGAGTTTCTATAATTGCAGAGAAATTTGCTAAGACATTAGATATGCCACAAAAGAAAATCGAGGAATTGGTAATAGCTTCAAAGTTACACGATGTTGGAAAAATAGGAATTTCAGAAGCGATTTTAACCAAAAAAGGCAGTCTTTCAGTTGAAGAATATAATACCATAAAAAAACATACTGAATACGGTGAAACTATTGTAAAAGGAATAACGGGATTTGAGAATATATCTAAGATAATAAAATATCATCATGAAAGGTATGATGGAAAGGGATATTATAATTTACCGTCAGCTTGTATACCGGAAAGTGTATATATAATATGTTTATGTGATGCATTTGACACAATGAGCTCAAATAGATCATATAGAAATTCATTAAGCTTTGATTCAATTATAGCAGAGTATATGAGGTGTTCTGGAACTCAATTTGAACCAGTACTATGCAGTAAGTTTATAAATTTTCTTTCAAATAATATGGATGAATTGAAAGATATATATATGCATTAAAAATGGGAGGTAATATTTAATATATTACCTCTTTTTTATTATTTACTACGTATATTGGATATTAAATGGCACTATGTGCATTTTATTTTAATACACTATTTAACATTTTTAAAAAAATAAAATAAAAACATTGCAAATTTTTATTTTTTAATATATAATTTATTTATAATATAGAATTAAATATTTTAATATTTAATTTTGAGGTGAATTAGATGAAAAAAGTTTTATGGGGATGTGTAATTGCAAATTTGGTATATAGTTTAGCTGAATTTACTGATATAATTACTCCATCTTATATAATTGTATTATTATTGATAATAGTTATTCATAGTTCAGGAAATATTAAAATAACAAATAGATTAGGTATAATTACAGCAATTACCGGAATACTTTTATCTATATTTGGAATGGGTAACCTAGCAATAATAGCTTCTGGAATAGCTATTATTATGGAGATAATAAATGAAAAGTTTGTAATATATAATCAAAAGAAATATAATCAAACTATGGGTAGCTCAATTTTAAAGGAAAAAGAAATTGATGAACCAATAATTGCTACCAAATATGATACTGACATAATAAAAAATGCTTTTGATAATTTCATTTCAAATTATGATAAAACAAACTACTTAATTTCTATGAAATATAACCATACCATAAATGTTGCGGAAAATTCATTAATCATAGCAAAAAGTATTGGATTAGATAAAGAAGGTATATTTCTTGCTTATATTATAGGGATACTACATGATATAGGAAGATTTGATCAGATAAGAGATAATAATACATTAGAAGATAATAATATATTTGATCATGCTAATTATGGATGTGACTTACTTGAAAGTGGATTAATAAGACAATTCATATATGATAGTAAATATGATAAAATAATATTAAGAGCTGTAAGAACTCATGATAAATACGATATAGATGATAACTTTACAGAAGATGAAAAATTATATTGTAGCATTGTAAGGGATGCAAATAAGTTAGACATTTTTAAACGTTTAAGTGAGGGAAATTTTAAAGATGATTACTCTATTACTAAAGATATGACAATGTCATCTGAAATTATAAATGAAATAAATAAAAAACACACAATAGATGTTAATTTAGTTAATAATGAACTAGAAAATGTTATATGTAATCTATCTAAAATTTATGATATAAATTATAAATATACATTAAAAACTATAAAGCAAAATGATTATTTAAATAAGTATATTTTGTTAATAGATACATTAGATTTTAATAAAATATCTTTGAAGAAAATAGTTAATAATATATATGCAGATATAGATAAAAAGTTATAAATAAGAAGCAGAATTAATTTTCTGCTTCTTCTCTTTTTACGAATAATTTACATTTACAAATATTATCTTTTACAAATTCGTCGCATGGACAAAGTGTAGTATCATCAACAGTAACTCTACATGGACAATGACCATTTTTTCTATAAATTCCCTCTATTATTTGGTTAACATATTCTTTATTTTTATTTAATTCATATCCTTTCATTTTTTATCCCCCTTCTATACTAGTAAATAATATATGTTCATATATATATATTATATCACATATATTAAAAAAGTAAATGAAAATCATATCTAGGAGGAAAAAATGTCGAAAATTTGGTCTTGTATCATTTTAATTAGTATAATTATTGCTTTTTTAACAGGAAATCCGAATGCTGTAACAAGTTCAGTAATGAGTGAAAGTAAAATAGCTGTAGAAAATATAATAACATTAACTGGTATGATGTGTTTTTGGAGTGGCTTATTTAAAATATTTGAAAACACTTCTTTGTTAGAAAAATTATCTAATAAAATAAATAAACTTGTATTAAGATTTTTTGATAAAAATGAATTGACCAAAGAAGCTGAAAAAAACATGTCTTTAAATATAACTAGTAATATATTAGGAATCGGCAATGCAGCTACGGTTAATGGAATAAAAGCAATTGAAGCTATGGCTAAAGTTAATAAAAGTGATAAACCTAGTAATAATATGACAAAATTTGTCCTTATAAATACAGCGTCATTGCAACTTATACCTACTAGTATGATAGCCCTTAGGACACTATATGGATCTAGTAATCCTACTAACATTTTAATTCCTGTATGGATTGTTACAATAGTTGCACTTGTTGTTGGTTTAGTAAGCATTAGTATATTGAATAAAATTATTAAATAAAAGAGGTGAAAATGTGTTAAATTATATAGCTGTTAGTACGATACCAATAATGATTTTTATTATTATAATTGTGGGTGTGAAGGAAAAAAAAGATGTATATAATTTATTTATAGAAGGTGCTATAGATGGTCTTAAAATTGTATACAAAATATTTCCATATGTACTTGGAATAACAGTTGCAATAGGACTTTTGAGAAATACTAATGCATTAAATATTATACTAACTCCTGTAATTCCACTTCTAAATAAATTAGGAGTACCAATGGATATAATTCCATTAATGGCTCTTAGACCATTATCTGGAGCAGCATCTACATCTTTAGTGATGGATATATTTAAAAATAGTGGCCCAGATTCCATAAGTGGTAAAATGGCTTCTGTTATAATGGGTGGAACAGAAACAACATTATACACAATTACTATATTATTTGCTGCAGCTAAAACAAAGAGTTTAAGGGGAACTTTAATTGCAGGTTTACTTGCAGATAGTGTAGCAATAATTACTGCAATTATTCTTATAAATATTGGAATAATTTAAATAAAAATACTAGAAAAAAATATTCATATATGATATAATTAGCCCATGAGGTAAAATATGAATAGAAACGAAAAAATATATCCAGTATACAAAATGTTTGGATATGATTATCTATTTTATTTAGTTATATCATTTCTTTTTTTTACAATTACAAAAGGAATAACTGTTGGTCAAATAATGTATTTGTCAGCATTTTCTGCTATTTTTATGGCAGTATTTCAAGTACCTACAAATTATATTGTAGAAAAAATTGGACTAAAAAAGAGTATGGTATTTGGAAACTTATTATGGATAGTACATATGATAATGATTATGTTTTGTTCAGACTTTACGACCTTTGTTATTGCTGAAGCAATATGTTCACTAGGTAGTTGTCTAAAATGTTTATCTGAAACGCAACTATTATATGCAAGTTTGAAGAAAACTAATAACAGAAAAAATTATGCTAAAATAGAGGGAAAAGGTGTATCTTGGTATTATTATTTTGAGGCACTATCGTCTATTTTTGTAGGATCACTATTTCAAATAAATAATTATTTACCTATTATATGTACCTTAACATTTGGAATTATTGCGTTTGTAACTTCTCTTTTTTTTGATGATATAGAAGATTATATGCCAGAAAAAAATTCTGTAAAAGAATATTTAAAAGGATTTAAACTAGTACTGAAAAGCAAAAGAATTATATCTATTTTTCTATATTCGTTTATAATGTCTGGATTAATAAAAGTTGCAGATACAATTCAAAAAAGTACGATTGTAGATTTGGATGTAAGTGCGATAGAATATTCACTTATATTTGCAGGACTAACTCTTTGCGTTGGAATAGGATCTAGTATTCAATATAGGATAGAAGATAAATTAAAAAGGAAAACTTTAACCTTCATTGGATATGCTTTTTCAATATCAATAGTACTTTTAGGAGTTTTTAATGTTATACTATTAGATAAAAAAGTTGCATTGGTAATTTCAATAGCCCTATTATTAATTCAAAGTATTTTAAGTGGATCCTATAGAATATCTGTGAAGAAATATATGAATAATTTTACAACACATGTAGTAAGAGGTAAGATATTATCTGTATTTTATGTGTTTGAGGGCGTTGGAAGGGCTTTATTGCTTTTCATATGTGGAATAATAATAGACAATGCAGGAACCAAAAACACAGCTATTATTCTTGGTGTTTTCTCTATTTTAATAATATTTTTAATATTAAAGTTTATAAAAAACAAGTTAGGCTTAGATCCTAAGGACTATTCTAAGGATGAAATATTTGGGACAGAAATAAGCGACGAAAGCTAAAAAATATAGTAAAATAAAACAATAAATTAAGAAAGAAGCAATTATATATATTGCTTCTTTTTTTGAGTAGTATACATATATTTATTTTTTTATCTTTTTTGTATAAAAGTAGTCAAAATATTTAGGGATTACCTATTTTTTTTTACAAATATTTCAGTATAAATATAGTATAACATATGTATTAAATTAGGAAGTGATAATATGGAAGATATATTAAATATTTTACCGTTGTCTATTAAATCGCAATTGCAAGGTATCGGTTCGTCCGGTATAGTAACTGAGGTAAGAATTAGAGTAGGTAGAAAGGTTATAATTTACATATCTAATAAAGAAATAATATTAGAATATATAGCAGTGCTTAAAGACTTATTAGACATTCTTGTAAAAGTTTCAAGCAATTCTATATATGCAATTCAAAATGATATAAATCAAGGATTTGTTACAATAAAAGGCGGTCATAGAGTAGGTATATGTGGAGAAGTTGTTATAGATAATGGGAAAATTAAAAATATAAAGAACATTAATAGTATGAATATAAGAATAGCAAGGCAGATAATAGGATGCGCAGATAAGGTTCTACCTCATATTGTGGATAGTAAGAATTTTTCTAATACATTAATTGTATCACCCCCTGGATGTGGTAAAACAACAATGCTTAGAGATATAATTAGACAACTCAGTCAAGGTATACCTAATTTAAACGTATCTGGAGTAAATGTAGGGGTTATAGACGAAAGAGGGGAAATAGCTTCAGTACACAATGGTATTCCGGGACTTGATATAGGGATGAGAACTGATGTTTTAACTAATGTTCCTAAATATATTGGTATAGAGATGTTAGTTAGAAGTATGGGTATAAAAATAATTGCTACAGATGAAATAGGTACAGATTTAGATGTGGAAGCAATAAGATATGCTGCATTATCTGGTGTTGGATTAATATTTACAATGCATGGCAAAAGTATAGAGGATATTTATAAAAAAGAATCTATAAAAAGTTTAATAAAAGAAGAAATGTTTGATAATATTATAATTTTATCAAATGAAAATGGTCCTGGAACAATAAAAAAAATACATAAGATTAATAAAGTTGAAATGGAGGTAGTTTAGAATGTTTATATTAAAAATGTTATTAGCTCTAATTATAATTGGTATAACTACATATTTAGGTATATCAAAATCTAAAAAACTTTATGATAGAGAATATATACTAAGAGAAATGGTATCATTCTTAATAGGTGTACAAAATGAAATTAAATATTGTTTGAGTTTGTTACCTAATGCATACGAAACATCAAGAATGGGACTTAAAACAACCTTAAAATACGCTATAGGCAATATAGCTGTAGATATGTTAAAAGATGAAGAGTTTGCAGTTGATAGAAGTATAGTAGACAATATTGGCGGTATAGAAGGATTAAGTGTTTATGACAAAAATATAATTACATCTACTTTGAAAAATTTAGGTAGAAGTAATGTTGAGGGGCAAATAAATATAATACAAAACAGTATTTCAACCTTGCAAAATCAAATTAAAGAGGCAAATGAAGTTAAATTGAAAAGTTCTAAAATGTATAGAACAATAGGAGTTTTATCTGGATTAATAATAGTTGTGTTATTTGTTTAAAGCATGGAGGATAGAAATATGAATGTAGATTTGTTATTTAAAATAGCTGGGATAGGAATATTGGTATCGGTTTTAAATCAGGTACTTACTAAAGCTGGAAGAGAAGATCAAGCAATGCTTACAACACTTACAGGTCTTATAATAGTTCTTATGATCGTAATAAATGAAATAGGAACTTTATTTTCTACAGTAAAGACAGTATTTAAATTATAGGTGATAAAATGGAT
Organism: Clostridia bacterium; assembly: GCA_029256705.1. Taxonomy (GTDB): domain Bacteria; phylum Bacillota; class Clostridia; order TANB77; family CAG-465; genus RGIG5057. Next base: position 353,476 of record JAQSXK010000001.1, on the reverse strand, counting down.
GTAATTAAACTTGTTGGATTTAGTATATTTGCTATATTTATGATATTAACATTGAAAGAGCAGAGAAAAGATATAGCACTTGCTCTATCTATAGCTGCGGGTGTTGGACTATTAATTTTTTCTATTACAAAGATATCGGGAGTAGTAGAAATGCTGGATGATTTAATTTTAAAATCTGGTATTAACAAGGAGTTTTTTACAATAATTTTAAAGGTAACAGGAATATCATATATAATTGAGTTTGGTAAGAATATATGCATTGATGCTGGTGAAAGCTCCGTAGCAACTAAACTTGAAATGGCTGGTAAAGTTATAATAATATCATTATCTTTACCACTTATCTCTGCCTTGGTTAATTCACTAAGTAGTATTATATAAAGGCGGTGAGATCTATTAAAAAGATAGTTGTTATTATAATAGCTATAATGCTGTGCAGTAATATCTATGCTGAGGAAACTATAAATAAATTAGGACTTGAAGAATATGTAAATATAATGAATAAACATGTAGAAGATAGTGAACTTGGAGATGTTTTCAACGTTAAAGACATATCACAAGACCTGATGGAAGGAAAGGGTATAGAGTATAACACAATAATAGGTAAATTATTAAATTTATTTTTAAAAGAAATATTTATTGCTTTGAAAGGTGCAATTAGTATAATAATCATATTAGTCCTTATAACACTTCTTAAAAATCTAGAAATTGAAGAGCGGTAGCGGCATTATGCAGATAGCAGATTTTGTTTGTTTGCTTAGTTTATCTATAGTAATGATTACAACTTTTGTACATACAATATCTACATTTAAGACTACATGTGTAACTGTAACAACCCTGATGCAAGTAATATCACCATTTTTGATGGCAGTACTCATAGCTTCTGGTGGAATAACAACAACAGGTATAATACAACCATTACTTCTGTTTATAAGTTCATTTATTGGTTATATAATAACTAATATAATTGTACCATTTTTAAGTATATCTGTTGCATTTAATATTATAAATAGTTTAAATAATAAAATTGGACTTTCTAAGCTTAGTAAAATGTTTTCTAGTAGTTCTGTCTGGCTCATAGGAGTTATACTTACAGTATTTTTAGGGATACTTTCAATGGAAACTTCTATTACATCATCAGTAGATTCTTTGGCTATAAAGACTACATCAGCTGTTGTATCTAATTTTGTACCTGTTGTTGGAAAACTTTTTTCAGATAGCTTTGAAACAGTTGTTGGTGCTACAAAAATTGTAAGTAAAGTTGGAGGCGTAATAGGAATAATAGTTATTATATGTGTTATGTTTATTCCTGTCATAAAGATAATAGCTGTAAGTGTTATATACAATATATTATCTGCAGTATGTGAACCAATATGTAAAGACGAAAAAATATTAAAAGTTTTATCTAATTTTGCATCAATATATAAGACAATGTCAGGAATACTGATTGGAGTGGCTATAATCTTTATTATATCAATTGGTATAATACTGAATATAGGATCAGGTATAATTAAGTAGTTAGGAGGATAATAATGATAGAAAGTTTTAAAAATTGGGTAAGTGCACTACTTTGTATAGGTATATTTGTATCTGTATTAGAACTTATATTACCAAAAAGTAAAATGAAAAAATATATATATGTATTAGTTGGAATTGTCACAACTATTACAATTGTATCTCCAGGAATTAATTTGCTTAAACGTGATGATATAGCAAAAAGTGTATCTTCCGTTATTGATAATATTTCGGAAAGTGTAAATATTAACAGTGATGGTAGTGTAGAAGATTATGAAAAAAATAAAGAAAATATGGTTAAAGATGAATTTATAGCAAGTTTTAAGAAAGATATAGAATCTAAATTGACATTAAAAGGAGTAAATGTAACTGATATTTATATAAATTTAGCAGAAAATTATGATGTACAAATAGTAAGAGTAAAAACAAAAAAACTAAATGATACGTCTCTTAATGAAGTAAGTAAAATAATGGAATATATAAATAGTGAATACGATATAGATTATTCTAAAATTGAAGTAATAGAAAGTGGTGATTAATTATGGGTAACTATCTAGAAACTTTAAAAAATATATCAAAAGATAAGAACAAGGAAAAACTTATATATGTTCTTATACTTTGCGTAGTATTATTTATTGCCACGTCTTATATATTTAGTGATAATAAAAAAAATGAAGAAAAATCTAGTGAAAATGCAGCTAATAGTAATAGTACAAGTATTGATAATAATATAAATAGTAGTAAGGATTTTGTTGAAGAAAAGTTAGCTAAAATATTATCAGAAATTTCTGGTATAAGTAATGTATCGGTTATGATAACATATAGTAGTGATACAAAAATAAATCCTGTTTATAACACCAAAGAAGAAGAGAAAGAAGGACAAAAGACAATAGATAGATCTGTAGTATATAATGAGGAAAATAGTAGTAAAAAAGTTGTTATAGAATCTACAGAAACACCTAAGGTTGAAGGTGTTATAGTTGTTGCAGCTGGTGCTAGTAATGTAGAAATAAGATCCAAAATTGCACAAGCTGTTTCGGCGGTAACTAATGTTGCAATATATAAAATTCAAGTTTTTGAAAAGAGAGGATGATATAAATGAATTTTCTAAAGAAAAGTAGACTTGCAATTATATCAATAACTATGATGCTTGTAGTAGCAGGATATATAAACTATGAGTATAATCCAGAAAGAGAGAAAAATTTAGGGCAAACAATATATGTAAATGGAAAAGATAACTCGGGAACTGATGTTGTAAATATATATGAAAATAATACATCAACAGATAAAGAGGCATATGAATATGCTATAAACAAAGAAAATACAATAGCCGTATTTAAGTATGATAGAGATAATATGTTTTCAGAGCTTAGTGAAAACTATAGAGAAATAATAACAAATGTAAATACTTCTGTAGAAAAAGTAAATGAATATCAAATAAAATTAAATGATTTACTTCAGAAAAAAAATTTAATAACAATGGTAGAAAATATAATAAAATCCAAACAAATTGATGATGTAGTAATAATACCAACAAACAATGATAATCTAAATGTTATAATAAAGTCTGAGGCAGAAATTACAAAGGAACAAATAGCACAAATTCAGCAGACTTTAGTAGATCAATTTGGTATAAACGCAAGCAAGATAACAATTACAGTAAGTAAAAATAAATGATATAAATAAAATGTTGACAAATCAATTAAAATGGTGTATACTAAATATAGGGGTAAAAAATTATTTTAGTTGAAATTTTAACTAATCGCAAAAAAAAAGGAGAATCACAGCATGGCAAAAAGAGAACTTAACTTTATCAACATTATTACGGATTTAAAAAAGGCAGGAAGAAGCAACAAAGAAGAGCTCATTAGCATTTTATATCGGTATGACATACCAAAGATAGAATCTTTGGAACGTAGGGTTTTGGAGTATGTCTTTTCTATCAACGAAGATGAAATTAGGTTTAAATTCGTTGATGTTTTGGCAGAAGCCAATAATCTACCTATCATACACGAATGTTACTGTGTGATATATTCAGGAATTCCTAAAGATGAGTATATAACTTATCAAGTTAAGAATGTTAAGACATCGAGAGAATCACTAAATCTTAAATATGAACTTTGTATGAAGATAATTAGCCAGTCTTCCTATCTACAAAATATTTGGAAGATGGTTACGGATTATAAGGAGAATAATTCTGGTGAAACTTGTTATAAAGGTGTTAGAGTATTGAGTCACAGAACTAGGAAGAGAGCGTCTATGCGTTGTCAATAATGTTATTGTTTTTTTTAAACATCACAATTATTTTTGTGGTGTTTTTTTAGCTTATAATATAAAATACTAGTAAATCCTTGAAATAGCGTTCTAAATATTATATAATATATGTATATTTGAATAAGGGTGATAATTATGTTAAAAGTATATAATACATATAGTAGAGAAAAAGAAGAGTTTAAAATAGATGGTGATACAGTTAGAATGTATACATGTGGACCAACTGTATATAATTATGCACATATAGGAAATTTAAGAGCATATATTTTTATGGATACTTTAAGAAAAGTATTAAAATATAATGGTTATAAATTATTACATGTAATGAATATAACTGATGTTGGACATATGACATCTGATGCTGATGAAGGTGAAGATAAAATGCTTAAAGCATCAAGAGAAAAACATATGAAACCTGAAGATATTGCAAATATGTATACAGAAGTTTTTCTAAAAGATATTGAGAAGTTAAATATAGAAAGACCAGAATATATTGCAAAGGCAACTGATCATATAAAAGAAATGGAAGAATATGTAGAAGATATAGTTGAAAATGGCTATGGATATGAGACAAGTAAAGGTGTATATTTTGATACTGATAAATTGTCAACATATGGAGAACTTTCTAAAGTTAATTTAAAAGATCAAAAGGCTGGTGCAAGGGTTGAGGTAGATGATGAAAAGAAAAGTCCTCTAGATTTTGCTTTATGGATAAAGGCACCGCAAGAACATATTATGAAATGGAATAGTAAATGGGGTATGTGCTATCCAGGTTGGCATATTGAATGTAGTGCTATGAGTAGAAAATATCTAGGTGAATTTTTTGATATTCATACAGGTGGAGTTGATCATATTCAAATACATCATGAAAATGAGATAGCACAATCAAGAGGTGCAACTGGTAAAAACCCAGCTAAATATTGGATGCATTCAGAATTTTTGCTTATTGATGGCGGAAAAATGTCAAAAAGTTTAGGAAATGTATATACTATAGATGATATAGAAAATAAAGGCTTCGAACCTATTGCTTATAGATATTTAGCATATACTTCACATTATAGAAATAAGCTTAATTTTACTTGGGATGCTATAGAATCTGCAAACAATTCACTTTCTAATATTAGAAAATTATATCAAGAGCATTTAAATGGAAATGAAGAGGCTAATGATATAAATAAATTCAAAGAAAAATTCGTTGAAGCAATAAATGACGATTTAAATATGCCTATGGCTATGGCGGTAGTATGGGAAGTTTTAAGAAGTAATAAATCTAAAGAATATGCTAAATTATTATTAGAATTTGATGAAGTACTTTCTCTTAATATAGATAAAATAGCACAACTAGATGAGTTAGAAATACCATTACAAGTACTTGAAATTGTAGAAGAAAGAAAGAAAGCCAGAGAAAGTAAAGATTTTACGTTGTCAGATACTTTAAGAGACAAATTGTATAATATGGGATATAAAGTTCTTGATACAAAAGAAGGACAAAAAATAGATAAAATATAGGTAGGAGTTGATTTATTTGCCTGTTTTAGATAGAGAAGATAATAGACAAGTAGCAAAGTATAATAAATTTTTAAAGGATAATAATGCAAGTGCGATGCAAGATTTAAGATGGGGAAAAGTTAAATCAAATTGGATACAAGAGGCTATATATTTAGAAGAAGAGGGACAAATAATAGCTACGATGACAATACTTTTAAACAAAGTTCCTATATTTAATTCATATATGATGTATGCAACAAGGGGTCCAGTATGTGATATAATAAATATTGAATTAGTTAAAAAATTAGTTAAAGAGGCTGATGTAATTGCTAAAAAATATAATGCCTTTGTTCTTAAATTTGATCCTGAATTTAAAAGTAATGAGGAAATAAAAAAACTATATTTAAAAAATGGCTTTAATGTACTAGAAGGTCATAGTGTAATTCAACCAAGACATAATATGATACTAGATATTGAAAATAAAACAGAAGAAGAATTATTAAAAAATTTCAGCGAAAAAACAAGGTATAATATAAAGGTTGCAACCAAAAAAGGTGTAAATATAAGATATTCTAGAGATAAATCAGATTTGAGAATATTTTATGAGCTATATAAAACAACCACAATTAGAGATAGAATTGGATGTAGGCCCTATGAATATTTTGAAAGAATGCTTGACGCATATAATGAGGACGAGCTTAGAATATATATAGCAGATCATGAAGGAGAAAGTTTATCTAGTGCGATTGCTTTAAATTACGGCGGTAAAATGTTTTATATATACGGTGCTAGTAGTAATGAAAAAAGAAATTTAATGCCAAATTATTTAATGCAATGGGAAATGATTAAATGGGGATTGGAAAATAAATGTAATAACTATGATTTTGGTGGTGTTTTTGAATTTACAAATGAGAATGGTCTATATAAATTTAAATCTGGTTTTTGTAAGCAAGAAGGTGTTACAGAGTACATTGGTGAAATAGATAAAGTATATAAACCATTAATATATTTTAGTTATACTAAAGTTATTCCGAGTATTCAAAATATAAAGAAGAAGTTAAAGAAAAAGAAAAAATAGTTATCAAATTAACTAAAAGTACATATGTTATAATAGATAATGTATTTAATTTGAAATGTTCAAATAGTATAATTATTAATTTAGAAGGAGAGTTTTATGGGAAGAATTTCATTTAAACCTGGTACGTTTTTGTATCCATTACCTGCTGTTATGGTGACATGTGGAGATATGGATAATTCAAATATCTTAACAGTTGCATGGACTGGGATAGTATCATCAGATCCGGCAACAACATATGTATCTATTAGAAAAGAGAGATATTCACATAATATAATAAAAGAAAATAAAGAGTTTTGCATTAATTTAACAACGGAAGATTTAGCATATGCTACAGATTATGTAGGAGTAAAATCTGGTAGAAATGTAGATAAATTTAAAGAACTAAATTTAACAAAAGAAGAAAGTACCATTGTTAAATGCCCTATGATTAAAGAAAGCCCAGTTTCAATCGAATGTAAAGTAATTGAGATAAAAGAAATGGGTAGTCATGATATGTTTTTGGCCGAGATTGTTGCAGTAAATGTAGATGAAAAATATATGGACGGAACTAATAAATTTGATATGGATAAATGTAAAATAATTGCATATTCTCATGGACAATATTATGCATTAGGAAGAAAATTAGGAAAGTTTGGCTTTTCAGTAAAAAAATAAATTGTATAACATTTCTAAAACAGTAAATAATAGTTTTAGAGGTGTTTTTTTATGGATGAAAATACGGAGATGTTGAATTATATTTATCAAAATGCAGAGATGGGTAAAACTACAATAGACCAAATACTAAAAGAGGTGAAAGATTTAGAGTTTAGGGATATACTGAAAGAGCAATTAAAAGATTATGAATATATTGTAGATAAATGTGATACTTTACTAAATTCTGCTGGTAAGTTACCTAAAAGTATTGATGCTATGCCTAAAATAATGTCATATTTTAAGATTAAGATGGATACATTAAAAGATGACACATCTTCACATATAGCAGAAATGATGATGCAAGGTAGTAATATGGGGATAACAGAAATAACTAAAAATTTAAATAGGTACCATAATATTGACAATACGACAAAAGATTTAGCAAGAAAATAATAAAATAATAAAATAATAAAATAATAAAATAATAAAATAATAAAATAATAAAATAATAAAATAATAAAATAATAAAATAATAAAATAATAAATATATAATGTTAATATGTTCAAAATGATTCATATTAGCATTTTTTATTACAAAATAAATGATTTTTTAACAATTTATTGAAAATATGTAAAAAAATGTTGACAAAAAAATAATATATTATATAATCAATTTGACAGTATTTTTTACAAATAATATATTGCTTTGATGAAAACAGGGGGGTTTTTAATGAGAGGTAATAGAGGCATATCGTTAGTTGTTTTAGTAATAACAATAATTATTATTACTATATTAGCAGGTAGTGTAATAGTAAATTTTGTTACTAATAATCCAATAGATAAAGCTAATGAAGCAAAATTTAAAAATAATATAGAGGAATATAATTCAGAGCTTGCTATGTTTATATCAAATAAATATTTGCAGGATTATGGATTTAGACAAAATGACTTTGATGCAGGTGTATGGGAAGAAGGCAATGATATTAATGGCACAATAAAAGAGTGTATAACTAGTATTACAAAAGAGGATGGTAAAAAATTCGAAATTCAAGATGGTAAACTTGTATATGTAGGGCAAGATTCAAAGGAACTTGAATGGGCAAATAATTCAAGTTTACCGTTAGAAGATATGAATAAAGGAATAAAGCAAATATCATCAAATGGTTTTCATAGTTTAGTACTGTTAAATGATGGTACTGTAAAATCATGGGGAGATAACAGTTCTGGACAGCTAGGAATAGGTTATGTAAATTGTCCACAAAAATGGCCTCAAAATGTAATTTCAAGTATGTCAGATTTATCGGATATATCAAATATGGATGTTGTGGGACTCTGGTCTGATGAAGTTGCAGGAAACAAAATTACTATAAGGTTTATCTCAGATGATAGTATAAATTGTAATGGATTCATAATTAGTAAAATAAGATATATAGAAAATGGACAAGTACATGAGGAAAAGTTAACATCTCCAATAGTAAATTTAAATTACTTAACTGATGAAGTTAAAACCTTTGAAATTACTAGAGTAAATGCAACATCAATAAGTGTTAATTTTGCACTTTTTGATGTTGAAGACGGATATGATTATGTAGAAGTAGTAAACTCATCAGAACAGGTAATGTTAACATATACAGGCGAATTATATCTAGATAGTATATATTTACTAGAATCAAATAAATTGGATGAAGTTAAAGAGGTATCTGCTGGCGTTTTTAATAGTTTTGCACTTATGAATGATGGAACTGTAAAAACGTGGGGATTGAATGTTCAAAATTATCCAGATGAAGATCCAATTAGTAAAATACCTGAGACTGTAACTGGACTTTCAAACGTAAAACAGATTGTATCTAGTGGAACTGTTACGTTAGCTTTAATGAATGATGGAACAGTTAAATATTGGGGAATTTCATTTACTAATGAAGGTGAAGAATACATAACAGAACCAACCACTATACCTGGTTTATCTAATGTTAAAAAAGTCGGAGCAGGTTCTACAAATTACGTATTTTTAATAAATGATGGAACGGTCATGGAATGTGGGATAAACGCAACCTTAATTGTTAGAGCTCTTGAATTAGAAGAAGATATCAGTCTGTCACCTGTAAATGAAACTCCTACTAAAATAGCTGGTTTGAATAATGTAAAAGATATATCTATTGGTATATTAAGTAACTTAGCACTTTTAGAAGACGGTACTGTTAAATGTTGGGGATACAATATGAATAATGTAATAAAAACAAAAAATATTATTCACAGTATAGGTGATTTGATGTATATACATGTTGATGACCAGACATTTACGCAAGATGAAATAGATTCTATTATGTTATCTCTAGAACAAATTGGAATAACAGGTATAGAAGCAAATACAGATAGTATAATTAAAGATGTATTGTTTCCCTATACTTCGGTTCCTGTGACAGTTGAGAAGATAAGCAATGCTAAAAGCATTTCCATGGGAGGATCACACATTTCAGTAATAAACAATGATGATAGTTTACAAATATATGGAGTAGATATGGGGGTACAATATTATGCTTTATCATATTTATTCACTTTAGGTTTAGTGGATATGTTTGGTTTTGATGTAATAGATTTAGAAGAAATATATAATTTAAGAGTGTTTTCTGAAGAAAAAATATTACAGAATGTATCAACAATCGATTCAAGTGCAAGTAATCTACTTGCATTATTAAAAGATGGAAAGTTGATGTCGTTAGGTTCAAACTATTTTGGACAAGTCGGTGATGGAACATCAATATATAAAGAATTACCTACTTTAATTGATATTAATGCTAAACATGATTTAGATCTTCCTGAATATGAAGAGCCTAATTAAAAATATATTATATTAATTGATTTGATTAAAAGGAGAAAAGTATGAAAAAAATATATATAATTATTTTTTTAATTGTTATAATTACAATATTAATATTTGTGTTTACATTAAATAATAAAGATAAAAATAATGATAGGATAATCCCTAAATCTGATTTGGTGTTGAATGAAAGTCCATTATTAAAAGAGGATAAAGTATTAGAGGGCATTACTTTTATGAATTGTAATATAGTAACAGTTAATAGTAAAACAAAACTAAAAGTTGAATTAAAGAATAATAATAATAAAATATTTACTTCAAAAAGAATAATATTTCAACTTTTAGATTCTAATAATATTATTATATCACAAGAAACAAAAAGTAATATAGTAATTGCAAAGGACGGTAAGCTAATAGTAAATATAGAATTTGATAAAGCATATGTAAATGTATATGATGTACAATTTTTGATAGAATAGATTATAAGTAATAGTCGTAATATTAGTCGACTATTACTTATTTATTATATTGAAAAATTTATTTGGTCAACTATATTTTACATATAGTATATAAATGTTAAGAAATAGTGTTGACTTATTTATAAAAACATTGTAAAATATTGGTATATCTAGAGGAGGAGATTTTAGTGAAAAAAAGATTATCAATTATTATGATTAGTATTATATTTATTATATTAATTGTCACATTATTTGTTATAGTACAGTTAAATTATAATATCACTGAAATAGGTAACGAAGAGCTAAACGCAGGAAAATTACCAGTTGTAAATACAAAAGAAAAACTTATTTCTTTGCTAAATAAATATAACCAATATTACATGACAGATGATTTAGTAAATTCAGCAGAATTTGGTAAAGCAATAATGTCACCGACTGCCCCAAATACAGATTATTCAAATACAAATATACAAGTTCAAGGTGTTGATGAGGCAGATTTAGTTAAAACTGATGGTAAATATATTTATAGCATATCTCAAAACAGATTGCTGATTACCGATGTTACCTTAGAAGGAAATAATATTGTAACTACTCTATTCAAAGATGAAAAAGTGAATCCAATTGAAATGATGCTAGATGGTAAACATCTAACTGTGATATGCAGAAAAGTTGAATATAATACATATGATGGAACAAAAGATATGAGAAGCATAATGCCTTATTATAATTCAAACGTTACTATAGTAAATGTTTATGATATATCCGATGTAAAAAATGTAGTAAAACTTAAGACAGTAGAAATAGATGGAAATTATTTGACTTCAAGAAAAGTAGGGGATTCTGTATATGTAATTACTAATAAGTATGTAGTAAATAATGAATCTGTAGATATTAGACCGATGTATAAAATAGACAATGTAGAGAAAATTATAGATTATGATGAAATATTTTATTTTCCAGGTACTAATTGCAGTACATATACAATGATTGGTGTAATTGATCTTTCGAACGCCTCAATTAATGCAGATGTTACTTCTTATTTATCCTCTGCACAGAATGTATATATGTCGTTAGAAAATTTATATATTACTGCGATAACTGGAAGTAATAATAGAACGTTTATTATTGATGATGAATATATATCTTCAACTAGTATATACAAGTTTAGCATAAAGAATGATAAAATTGAGTTTATAGCTAGAGCTGAGCTCAAAGGTACCACACTTAATCAATTTTCAATGGATGAATATAGAGGATATTTTAGAGTTACATTAAATAATAGTAAAGATAATTCCTTATATATATTAGATAAAAATATGAATGTAATTGGAAAAATAACTGGAATTGCACAAGGTGAAAAAATATATTCAACTAGATTTATTAAAGATAGGGCTTATGTTGTAACATTTAAAACTGTTGATCCACTATTTGTAATAGATTTGAAAGACCCCGTAAATCCTAAGATATTGGGTGAATTAAAAATACCTGGATATAGTTCATATTTACATGAATATGATGAAAATCATATAATTGGGATTGGTCAAGATACCACTGAAGTATATGATAAGGATAAAACTGGTAAGATAATAAATACAAGATACATTATTAATGGTATGAAGATGGCTATATTTGATGTTACAGATGTAAATAATCCTGTTCAACAATTTTCAATGAAGATTGGAAATAAAAACACATATTCAGATGTTTTATATAACCATAAATCATTCCTGTTTTCAAAAGAAAAAAATCTATTAGCTTTTCCAATAGATGTATATGGTAATGATGTATCTATACAAACAAGTGATACAAGAAGTGAAGTTTTATTACCTAACTCTACAAATCGTTTTCAAGGATTAATAGTATATAATATAGATTTAAAAAATGGTTTCACAGAAAAAAGTAGAATAACACATTATGATGAAAAAAATAAAAATTACTCATATGATTATTTAAATAATATTAAAAGAGGCATATATATAAATGATATTCTTTATACTGTTTCGGAAAGTAAAATTAAAGCAAATGATTTAAATTCTTTAAAAGAACTTTATAGTCTAAATCTAAAATAATAAAATTAAGATAAAAAGGTGATCTTACAAACACCTTTTTATCTTTTTGTGCTTACAAAAATCTATATGAATACAAATATTTACCGCACATATTTAAATGTAAAAAGTTTATTATTTTTATTGAATACCATTTTAATATATGATATAATACTATGAGGAAATGAGGTAACAATTGTGAAAGAAAGAGAAGAATTAAAACATTTTGGAATAGCTACATTTGTAGGAAGTGATCATGTATCACTAAATCAAATAGATAAATATGAAGTATCTGTTTTAGGAGTTCCTGACGAAATGGGAGCATCATATAGATTGGGTATGCAATATGCACCTAGAGCTGTAAGAGAGCATTCTATGTGGAAAAGAATTGATGGTATGGAATGTTATGATTATGATAATAGAAGATATGTTAAAACAAATAAATTAGATATATGTGATTTAGGAGATTTAAATGTAAGACAAGGAAATCAAGAAGAAACATTACAAGAATTAATCAGAGTAGCTGCTATTATGAGAGAAAAAACTTTTCCTGTTATGATAGGTGGAGATCACTCTATAACATATGGCGGATATATTGGAGTAAAAAAAGGTGGAAATTATAAAAAACTAGGTTTGTTACAATTTGATGCACATAACGATACTGAGCCAGATACAGAATTTTTACCAAGAATATGTCATTCTAATCAATTTACTAAATTAATAATAGAAGGCCATTTGGACGGGCATAATATGGTAACCATTGGACTACGTGGTATAGTAAATAGGGTATGGCATGATTTTAGTGTTGAACAGGGAATAACTGTTATAACATCAAATGAATTTAATAATCAAGAAAGTAGTAAAGTATTAGAATTTTTAAAAGAGAAATTTGCTGATTGTGATGGTGTATATGTTACATTCGATATGGATTCTTTAGAAGCTGCGTATAGTGAAGGTGTTGGAACACCAAAATATAACGGTCTAAAAATAATGAAGGTTTTAGATGTAATCCGTGGGCTTAAAGAAATTAATGTTGTAGGTTTTGATGAAGTAGAACTTAATCCTCTGCAAGATGCAAGTGGAATTACTAGCTTTATAGCATGGGAAATACTATATAATTTCTTAGCTATTGGTTTAAATAAGGGAGATGAATAATATGGATTTAGAAATGAAATTTTCTAAAGTATTTGAAATATTAAAAGAAGAGGGCATACTTCTAGAAAGTAAACAAGTAAGCGCTAGTAAAATTAATTATATATCCTATGATTCAAGAGACATAAAAGAAAATACTCTGTTTTTTTGTAAAGGAAAAAACTACAAGCAAGAATATTTAATGCAAGCAATAGAAAAGGGGACTAATATATATATTTCAGAAGTAAAATATGATATACCTAGTGTTTCATATTTTATAGTAAGTGATATAAGGAGAGCAATGGCCTCTATTGCACTTGAATTTTATAATCGTTCTTTTAATAAATTAGAGACCATTGGAATAACAGGTACAAAAGGAAAAACAACAGTTACATATTTTTTAAGAAATATATTAAACGAATATGTTAGTTCTAAAACAGCTGTTATATCTACTGTTGAAACGTACACAGGTGTAAGAGAAGAAGAATCACATCTTACTACACCAGAACCGTTAGATTTACAAAAGTTTTTTTATGAAACTGTTTCTAGTAATATAAAATATTTAACAATGGAAGTAACTTCTCAAGCATATAAAACAGATAGAGTTTATGGTGTACATTTTAATAATGGTATGTTTTTAAATATATCTGAAGATCATATTAGTGATGCAGAGCATCCTAATTTTGAAGATTACTTTAATTGTAAATTGGAACTTTTGAAAAATTGTGATAATCTAGTTATAAATGCTGACACAGATCAATTTAAAGTAGTTATGAATGAATGTAAAGGTAAAAACGTAACTTTATATGGATCGGATAATAATGCAGATTATTATTATACTAACATAAAAAAAGAAGAACCTGGTTTTTCTTTTGATATTAAAAATGATAAATTAGGTTATTCAAATAATTTTAAAATAACTATGCAAGGAAGATTTAATATAGAGAACGCAGTAGCTGCAATTACTATGGCAAAAACTTTGGGTGTAGATGATGAAAGCATTAGAAAAGGTCTACTGAAAACTGAGGTTCAAGGTAGAATGAACGTATTTAATAATAATGGAATAACAGTAATAGTAGACTATGCACATAATAAATTAAGTTTCACTAAGTTATATGAATCTATAAAATTAGATTATCCAGGAAGAAGAGTTGTATCGTTAGGTGGTGGTCCTGGAGGTAAAGCATATAAGAGACGTCAAGATTTTGGAACAATTGTTGGAAATAATTCAGACTATATATACTTAACTGCTGAAGATCCCCAATTTGAAACTATTCAAGATATATGTAGGGATATATCTACATATATAAGGAAAGAAACAGAGTATGAAGTGATTGAAGATAGAACTGAAGCAGTTGAAAAAGCCATAAAAAATGCCAAAGAAGGCGATGTTATAGTTTTACTAGCTAAAGGTGAAGAAGATTATCAAAAAGTAAAAGGTACTTTTGTTCCATATGAATCAGATTTAAAGATAGCCAAAAGAATGCTTGGAATAAAATAATATTATATGATTGAAAAAAAATTTAACTTATGATATAATGAAAAAAAGCAATATTTGGTAAAAGTTAGTATTGTATAGGAGTGATTCAAATGATAACTAAATTAGAAGATCTTAAACAACCAAAAGAACCAATAAAACCTGATTCTGTAAGGCCACTTTTTGAAGAAAGTCAAGAATGGGATAAATATTTAAAAGATATAAGTATTTATGAAGAAAGTCAAAAAATGTATAGGAAGAAAAAAGAATTACTTTCTTATTTAGGTGATATAAAAGAATCAGTGTCAAAAGCATTTTCAAATAAAGATAAAGAAGAAATTTTGAATGCTATCAATGAAAATGGATTAAATATTGATGAAAAAGACGTAGATAAATATTTAAAGACCAAAGTTGATATTCAAAAAGATATTGAATCAAAAAAAGAAGTAATTAAAAATTTAAATTACAACTCTATACACCACAATACTAGTGGTATAGATTATACTAATGATATTTTAAAAGCAGAGGAAAGTTATTCAAGGGCCAGTAATAATTCATCACTTTCAAAACAAGTTGATGAAATTGCTATTAAAATACTTTTAGATAAATCTTCTAATGATAAAGATCCTAAAAGTGTTATAGATGCACTTGAGGAGTTAGGATATGATGGTGATTTTGGAAAACTTCAACCAGTTAAAAATTTAAACGATGAAATAAAAAAATATAAGTCTGAAGTAGAAAAAATGTCAAAGGAAATTAAAAGTCAAAAAACTGAAATTTCACAGTTAAAAGAAGAAAATAAAAATATAAGAGAGTCAAACGAAACAAAACAAATTGAAAATGATGAATTAATAAAAGATAATAAAGACAAAGATACAAAAATTAATGAACTTGAAAATAAAGGTTTTTGGAAAAGTTTGGGTCAAAAAATAGCATCAAGGTTTAAAGGAAATAAACCTAAACAATTAGTTGAGTCCTCTAATAAAGAAAAAGTGGATACAAGTGAAAGAAAAGGAATAAGGGACGAGCTAAAACAATCTGTAGTTACTGATGTAACTGAAATAACGGTCAGCAGTACAAGAAGTGTTGAAATAGACGATAGAACAAAATAATAAACAAAATCAATAGTTTAATAACACTAAACTATTGATTTTGTTTACATAATATGGTATAATTAGTTAGATAGTAAATTTTATGCTATCCGAAATTTCGGAGGCATAAGCCTCCAAATTTTATTTTAGAGGAGGAAATATTATGGAAAATAATAATGTTTTTGATACACCTGTATACAATTTAAAAGATTATGCTAATAAAAAGGCACTTGAAGAACATCTTGAATTCAAGATAAATGCAGTTGTTGAACTTCATGCTAGCGTGTGGGATATAACAAACATTGAAAAAAAAATTACTGATACTACAGCTAGTGCAAAAATCTCTATGAAACGGAAGCAATAAAAAATAATAAACAAATAAAATCTTTAACTCATCAAATAATATATTTGGTGGGTTTATTTTTATTTAAAATTGAATATGTTAATTAAATTGTATGACATATATTGACAAAATAATCTATATATAGTAAAATCAAGTTAATAAATCAAATGATAATAGATTAAGTAAGGGGCAAAAAGATGAATAGAGAATATATATATCACGAATATACAAATAGTTTATGTAATACATGTTTAAAAATAATACCTGCTAAAGTTATATTTAATGATGGTAAAGTATACTTGTTGAAGTATTGTACTAATCATGGAGAGCAAAAAGAACTATTAGAACATGATATAAAGTACTATATGAATAAAAGAAAATTTGATAAACCAGGAACTAAATGTAAGACACAAACAAAAGTTGTAAAAGGGTGTCCTTATGATTGTGGATTGTGTGAAATGCATGACCAACATAGTTGTATATCGCTGATTGAAGTAACTAATAAATGTAATATGAATTGTCATACTTGTTATGCAAACTCTGGAAAAGGAGTAGATTTGGAATTATCTAAGATATTAGAGATGATGGATTTTGTAGAACAAACAGAATCAGGAAATGCAGAAGTTTTACAAATAAGTGGAGGAGAACCAACACTACATAATGAGATATTAGATATAATTAAAGAAGGAAAGAAAAGATTTAAACATGTAATGCTTAATACAAATGGCATAAGAATAGCAGAGGATGAAGAATTTGTTTGTGAATTGTCTAAATTAGTAGGTAATTTCGAAATATATTTACAATTTGATACTTTTAACAAAGATACATATGTTAAAATAAGAAATAATAGTAATTTTGAATTAAAGCAAAAATGTATAGATATGCTTAATAAGTATAATATACCTACAACTTTAGTTATGACAGTTGAAAATGGAATTAATGATAGTGAAGTTGGACAAGTTATATCTTATGCATTAGATAGTAAATGTATAAGAGGAGTGAATATACAACCGGTAGCATATTTTGGTAGAAAAGAAGGTAATACAGTAAGTAGAGAAAATAGATCAACTTTAACTGATGTTATAAATAAAATAGAAGAGCAAACTAAAAAAATGCTTAGAAAAGAAGATTTTATGCCACTTCCTTGTAATGCTGAAAGAGTGGCTCTTACATATTTATATAGAAATAACGGAAAATTTATTCCTATAACAAGAGGAGAAATAGTAGAGAAATATTTACCGTATATAAATAATACTTTTGTATTTAAGATAGAAGATACATTAAGAGAAGGAAAAGATGTTATATTCAGTAATGGTTGTTGCAATGTATTAAATTTTTTAAATGATTTTAAAAAATTTGTACCAAAAGATTTCTTGAAATGGGATATGAACAAAAGAGTAGAATATATAAATGAGAATACATTTAGAATTAGTATTTCTTCGTTTATAGATAAATATAACTTTGATACAAAATCTATGCAAAAGGAATGTGTTCATATAATAACACCGGATTTAAAAAAAATACCATTTTCATCATATAACATAATATATAGGGAGCGAAACTAGATGAATAATATAATAGAAATGTATAAAAGTGTACTTGCTACATATATAGATAAGTTTGGGGTTTTAGAACTAATATGTGATTTTGTAGTATCACTTGGAATAGTAGTTATATATTTAAGAGTATATAATAACTTTAAAGATGCAGAAAAGCAAAAAGATATAGTAACAAAAAAAGTTAAGTCAATAGTAGAGACATTTAGTATGACAGCTTTTTTTGTGATTTGCAGTTTAGTTGTATTACTACGAATAGGCAGTTTAGAAGCAAATAGCTATATGGATTTTTTAAAAATTATAGCAATGTTAGTATACATCTTTGGAGTATTTATAAATTTATATGGTAGAAAATGTTTGGGGGAAAATTGGGGTAACAATGTAGTAATATATTCAAACCACAAATTAATAGATACAGGAATATATAAGTATGTTAGACATCCACTATATGCATCAATTATATGGATGCTATATGGAGTAGGGGTGATGTATCAAAATATCTTGGTGATTATACTTAATACATTTATATTTATTCCATTTATGTATTATAGAGCAAAGCAAGAAGAAATTCAACTTGAGAAAACATTTAAAAAGAAATATATAGAATACAGGAAAAAAGTAGGGATGTTTTTCCCAAAGTTTAAAAAGAGAAAGTAGGAATACGTTATGAATAAGATGGTAAATGTAAATAAAGCTTCAATTGCATTCTGCAGATTTAGTATAGCTATAATGTTTTGGATTATAGGAATAACAAGAGTTAATATACTTCTACTAATTCCGTTTGTTATTATGCTTTCATCTGGGGTACTAGGAGTATCAAAGGCACCTTTAGTACTTTTAGGCAATGCTTTAATTAATAAAAAGAAATTGGAAGTTGTTAATGTACAAAGTATAAGGTTTGCACATTTTTTTGGAAGCATAGTTACAGCAGTAGCATTAATGTTTTTCTATATATTTAAAATAGAAATAATGGGTTGGATAATTACATGGATAATGATAATTCTTCAAACAATAGCAGCATTTGGTTATTGCTCTGCACAAAAACTTTTCGAATGTATCGTACTAGGTAACAATTGCTGTAATCTAGGAAAAAAAATAAGAGGCGGTAAATGTAATGTTAGATAATCATTATGTACCCAAAGGATGGGGCATATTAACTAATATAAATGGTGTTTCTACATATACAATATTAGTATCATTATCTGTAATATTAGGTATCGCTAGTTATTTAATATTATCTATAATTGATAAAAAAAGAAATGATAATAATAAAGAATTAGTGAAAAGTAAAAATAAATATACAATAGATATTGTTATAATGGCTTTACTTGGTGGATTCATAGGTTCTAAAATACCAGTTATTATAGAAAATATAGATAAAATATTGGAGAATGTGAATAATTTAAAATTATTCTTAATATCTGGAAAATCTATAGTAGGTGGACTTGTAGGTGGATATATAGCTATTAGAATATATAAAAAAATAAACAATATAGAAGGTATGAGATTTGGAAACAATATAGCACCATCGGTGGCACTTGGAATGGGAATAGGTAGGATAGGATGCTTTTTATCTGGATGTTGTTATGGTATTAAAACTAATTTCTTAGGAATAAATTTTGGAGATGGTTTAAGAATTCCGACACAACTATATGAAGCGATTTTTTGTATAATGTTATTTGTATATTTAATAGTAAAAAAATACAAAAAGAAAGACTTAAAAGATGGAGAGCTATTTTCAAATTTAGTTATATATTATTTTGTATTTAGATTTATAATCGAATTTGTAAGAGCAACCGAGAAGAATATACTCTTTTTAAGTATATATCAAATAATATGCTTGATTGGTATAATATTTATGTTATTTAGAGAAATTAAGGAGGAAAAATAATGGAATTTATAATGATAATATTATTATTATGTCTGTTTTTTGTAGCTATAGTTTTATTAATAATGAAAGAAGGAGAGTATAAATTTTCGAGTGCAATCGGATTTGTAATTTTGTTAATAGTAGTAAATATATTGATACTTATTATTTCACCAGTTGGATATGTAATTTTAACTATTGTAATGATTATATTAGCTGCAATACTTAAATTGTGTGGAGTGAAAGGTGAATTAATTAAAGTATTTTATAGAATGGTTAAAATATATATTATTATATATTTAGTTGCATTGATAGCTTTTGGAATATGTATGGGTTTGATATCTACTATATCCTTCCGGTCATTAAGATAACATTTTTATTAATGAGATAATTTTAAAAGTATTACAAATTTCTTGTAATACTTTTTCTTGACAAAAGAACTATTGTTTGATATAATATGAATGTAAGGTAGTGATATAAATGAGAGATATACTACATTGTGATTTGAATGGTTTCTTTGCTTCAGTTGAATGTTTAAAGAATCCTAAATTAAAGGACGTACCAATGGCTGTTTGCGGTGATCCTGCGTTAAGGCATGGTATTATACTTGCTAAGAACGAATTGGCTAAAAAGTATGGTATTGTTACAGCTGAGACAATATATTCGGCTCAGAAAAAGTGTAAAAATTTAGTTTTAGTAAAATCTAACCATTCAGATTATGAAAAGTATTCAATATTAGTAAATAATATCTATTTAAAGTATACAGATAAAGTAGAACCATTTGGGATAGATGAATCGTTTTTAGATGTTACTGAAAGTACAAAATTATTTGGGGATAGTTTAACTATAGCTAATTTAATAAAAGAAGACGTTAAAAATACATTAGGACTAACAATATCTGTTGGAGTTTCTTTTAATAAATCAATTGCAAAACTTCGGAAGTGATTTAAAAAAGCCAGATGCTGTTACTGAGCTTAATCCAGAAAATTATAAAAAAATTATATATCCCTTACCTGTAAGTATGTTATTATTTGTAGGTAAGGCTACAAATAATATTTTAGAAAAAAAAGGTATATATACAATAGGGGATTTAGCTCATTATGATAAAAATAAATTAGTTAAAATATTAGGTAAACTTGGGGAAACTGTGCATAATTATGCTAATGGAATAGATAGTGATGAAGTAACTTACTATAACACTATTAAAATGCCTAAAAGTGTAAGTAAAGGTCTTACATTTAAAGAAGATTTAACAGATATAAGTCATTTAGAAAATCATGTAAGAATATTATGTGATGAGGTTTCTTCTAGTTTAAGAAACTTAGATTTAAAGTGTACAGTTGTTGGACTTAATATAAAAGATAGCCTATTTGTAATTTCAAATAGACAAAAAAAAGTGGCTGCTACTAATTTATTTCAAGATATTTTTAAAGTTGCAGATCAAATATTAAAGGAAAATTATATTGCAAATAAACCAATAAGAGCAATAACAGTAAATGTTGGCAATTTAATAAATCCAAATGAAGAAGTTCAAATGGATATTTTTAGTATAGAAACAAGTAAAAAAGAAAATAATAAAATAGAAAATGTAACTAAAGTTTTAGATTGTATAAGAAGCAAATATGGCACAGAAAAGGCCACTTTTGGTCGTATAAATAAGTTACAGGAATAGTTTGCTAATTTTTATACTTTTTTCACTTTTTTTATACTTTATGTTGCAAATATATTTTATTTGTTGTAAAATATAGTCATATAATTAAAGGGAGGAAATTTATATGCAAATTAAAGTTGGAATTAACGGATTCGGTAGAATCGGTAGATTGGTACTTAGAGTATCATTAGAAAGAGACAACGTTGATGTTGTTGCAGTAAATGATCCATTTATTGATCTAGAGTACATGAGATATATGCTTATGTTTGATACAATACATGGAAGACTAAATAAAGAAGTTAAAGTAGTAGAAAATGGCTTAGAAGTAGATGGAAAACTTATAAGAGTATATAACTTTAAAGATCCAAATGAAATCCCATGGAGAGAGACTGGAGCGGAATATGTATTAGAATCTTCAGGTGCATTTACTGAAATTGAAAAAGCATCTGCTCACTTTACTGGTGGAGCTAAAAAAGTTGTTGTATCAGCACCTTCAAAAGATGCTCCAATGTTTGTAATGGGAGTAAATCATAATGATTACAAACCAGAAATGAACATTGTATCAAATGCATCTTGTACTACAAATTGTCTAGCACCACTTGCAAAAGTTGTACATGATAATTTTGGAATTGTTGAAGGATTAATGACAACAGTTCACTCTGTAACAGCAACACAAAAAACAGTTGATGGACCTTCAAATAAAGATTGGAGAGGCGGAAGAGCAGCAACATATAATATAATCCCATCTTCAACAGGGGCAGCAAAAGCAGTTGGTAAGGTTATACCATCACTTAATGGAAAATTAACAGGTATGTCATTTAGAGTACCAACTTTAGATGTATCAGTTGTAGATTTAACATGTAAGTTAGAAAAATCAGCTACTTATGAAGAAATAGTAACAAAAATTAAAGAAGCTTGTGATGGAGAACTTAAAGGAATTATGACTTGGACAGATGAAGCAGTAGTGTCTTCAGACTTTATACATGATCCTCATACTTCTATATTTGATGTAAAAGCAGGTATTGCTTTAAACGATAACTTTGTTAAATTAGTATCATGGTATGATAATGAATGGGGTTATTCAAACAAAGCATTAGACTTAATTATTCATATGGCAAATGTAGATAATAAGTAATATACTTAAAATGTATAGCAAGGTTTTGAAGTAATTGTTTAAGGCCTTGCTATATTTGCTATAATATTAAAATCTAAAAAAGGAGAAATTATTATGTTAAATAAAAAAACAGTTAGGGATATAGAGGTTAAAAATAAAAGGGTTTTAGTAAGAGTAGACTTCAATGTTCCTTTAGATAGAGAAACAAAAAGTATAATTACAAGTGATAAGAGAATAGTAGAATCACTAAAAACTATAGAGTATCTAATTTATGCAGGAGCTAAGGTTATACTGTGCTCACATATTGGAAAAACAGGTCAGAATATATCTCTTAAACCTGTAGCTGTTAGATTATCTGAATTATTAAAAAAAGATGTAATGTTCTTAAATGATTGCATTGGAGATGAAGTTAAAGAAGTAGTTTCTAAAATGAAGAGTTCAGATGTAATATTATTAGAAAATTTAAGAAATCATGAGAAAGAAGAAAAAAATGATGAGAATTTTGCAGAAGAACTAGCTTCATTAGCACAAGTTTTTGTAAATGATGCTTTTGGTACTGCACATAGAGCCCATGCTTCAACTGAAGGAGTAACTAGATTTTTACCATCTGTGTGTGGATTTTTAATTGAAAAAGAAATTAAAGCACTAGATGATGGAATAAATAATCCAATAAGACCATTAGTAGCAATAATAGGTGGAGCTAAAGTATCGAGTAAAATAGCAGTTTTAATGACTTTAATAGATAAAGTAGACACTATTATAGTTGGTGGAGCTATGTCATATACTTTTCAAAAATCTATGGGACACAAAATTGGTAAATCACTTGTAGAAGATGATAAGTTAGAAATAGCAGCTGAAATAATGAAAAAAGCAGAAGAAAAAGGTGTAAAATTTATACTACCTATAGATAATATTGCTGCTAATGAAATATCTGAAAATGCTATAGCTGAAACAGTATCTTCAACTGATATACCAGATGAATTAATGGGTGTAGATATTGGAGAAAAAACTATTGAATTATTTAAATCTGAAATACAAAAAGCAGGTACTATAGTATGGAATGGCCCTGTTGGAGTATTTGAAATAGAAAAATTTTCAAATGGTACAAGGCAGATAGCTATGGCTTTAGCTAATTCAGAAGCTATAACAATTATAGGTGGTGGAGATAGCGCAGCTGCTGTAGAGGAATTTGGGGTAGAAGATAAAATGACACATGTTTCTACAGGTGGTGGAGCATCACTAGAATTTATGGAAGGTAAAAAATTGCCAGGAATAGAGGCTTTAGAGGATAAATAATATGATTGAAAATAAAGTAGGGAGTAATAAAAAAACAAGCAGTAAATTATATAAAAATAATATTAATGTTGAAAATTCTAATAGACACGGTAAGAAAAGTAATAGAGAAAAGATAATGATTATGGAAAAAAGAAGTATTATGATAAATAACATAAAAATCTTGTTTAAAAAGAACTTTCTTAAATTATCTATTCTATTCCTTGCTTTATTAGTTATATTAATTTACACAAATTCAAATAAAAAGATAAGTATTGACGAATATTCTAATATATCTGAATTGAACGCTAGTAAATATAGTAGCGAAATTGTTAATTTATATAATAGAGATGGACAACTAGATTTGTTTTTAGCGGAAATGAATAGAGTTCAAAGTCTAGTAGGTATATACCTTATTTCAAATTCTACTTTGAAAGAAAATTCATTTAGTAATCTTATCAAAGATTTAAATAAAGAAATAAACAATGATAATTGGTTAAAATTAGATTCTGAAAAATCTAAGTATTATAATGGGAAATATACAATAGATGATACTGGAAATTTAAAATTTAAGTTTGGTAACAAAAATATGGAACCAAATTGGATAAATAATGATAATATATCTAGATATGTTATTTTAAATTAGTTAAAGGAGTTAATATTTTTATGAGAAAAAAAATAATTGCAGGAAACTGGAAAATGAATTTCACAGCAAATGAAGCTGAGTATTTTGTTAATAATATAGTAGACAGCATAAACACTAATGAAATTGATGTTGTATTATGTCCAAATTTTACAGCATTAGATAGAGTGTCTAATTTATTAGATAATAAAAATGTTAAATTAGGAGCACAAAACGTATATTACGAATCAAAAGGTGCGTATACAGGTGAAACTTCAGTAGACATGTTATATGCCTTAAATGTAGAATATTGCATAGTGGGTCATAGTGAAAGAAGACAAATATTTAAAGAAACCGATGAATTAGTTAACTTAAAAGCAAAAAAATTACTTGAAAAAGAAATTAACCCAATTATATGTGTTGGAGAAACTTTAGAACAAAGAAATGAGAACAAATTATATGATGTTATATCTACTCAAGTAAAAAATAGTTTAAAAGATATCTCAGCGGAAGATGTAAAAACTAAAGTTGTTATAGCTTATGAACCAATTTGGGCAATAGGTACAGGAGTAACAGCTACAAGTGAGCAAGCAGAAGATATGTGTAAATATATACGTAATACTGTAAGTGAAATTTACTCTGAAAATGTTGCAAGTAATTTAAGAATACAATATGGTGGAAGTGTAAATCCTAAAAATGCTAATGAAATATTGAATATGGAAAACATTGATGGAGCATTAGTTGGTGGTGCAAGTTTAACAACTGACTTCACGGCTATTGTAAATTACCAATAGATATGGTATAATATATGGGCTGTAATAGCAGCGGGAAGAGAGTGACTTTAAAATTTTATGAAAGGTAAACAACACTTAATTATGATATTAGATGGGGTGGGATTAAATGATGAAACACAAGGAAATGCATTTAAACTTGCTAATAAACCTAATATTGACAAATACATAATTAAATATCCAAATACATATTTAGAGTGTAGTGGCCTTGCTGTAGGACTTCCTGAGGGACAAATGGGTAACTCTGAAGTTGGTCATACAAATATAGGTGCTGGTAGAGTTATTTATCAAGAACTTACTAGAATATCTAAGGAAATAAAAGAAAAGAAATTTTTTGAAAATAAAGAATTAAAAAATGCTGTATTGAGAGCAAAAAAGAATAACAGTAGTTTACACTTAATGGGGCTTGTATCTGATGGAGGAGTACATAGTCATATAGAACATCTATATGCATTATTAGAACTTGCAGCACAAAATGAATTAAAAAATGTATATATACATGCATTTTTAGATGGTAGAGATACTGCACCTACATCAGCAATTGAGTATTTAAAGAAACTAGAAGAAAAAATAAAGGAAATTGGTGTAGGCAAAATTGCAACTGTTATTGGTAGATACTATGCTATGGACAGAGATAAGAGATATGAAAGACTAAAATTAGCTTATGATATGTTGGTTTTAGGAACAGGTGCTAAATTTAAAACAGTACAAAAGGCTGTTGAAAATTCTTATGAAACTGAAGAATTTGATGAATTTGTTAAACCTATAATAATAACAAACGAAGATGGAAGTCCTGTAGCTAAAATTAAAGATAATGATTCAGTTATATTCTTTAATTTTAGACCAGATAGAGCAAGACAATTAGTTCATACATTGGTAGATACTAATTATGAAGGTTTCGAAAGAGAGTCTAAACCAAATAATTTGAATTTTGTTACAATGACTCAGTATGATGAAACTTTGAAAAATGTTTTAGTTGCATATAAACCTCAAAAAATAACTAATACAATTGGTGAATATATCAGCAAATTAGGATATACTCAACTTAGAATAGCTGAAACTGAAAAATATGCGCATGTAACGTTTTTCTTTAATGGTGGAGAAGAAAAAGAATATTTGAATGAAGAAAGAATATTAGTTTCATCCCCAAAAGTTGCAACATATGATTTAAAACCAGAAATGTCTGCATATGAAGTTACAGATAAAGTTATTGGAGCTATTGATTCTAAAAAATATGATCTAATAATTATGAATTATGCAAATGGTGATATGGTAGGACATACAGGAAATTTAGAAAAAACTATAAAGGCTATTGAAGTATTAGATGAGTGTGTTGGTAGAGTTATTTCTAAGATAGAGGAAGTTAAGGGTGAAGCTATAATAACAGCTGATCATGGAAATAGTGAATATATGTTGGATTTAAAAACAGGCGAGCCAATAACTTCTCATTCAACATTTGATGTACCAATTATTGTTGTATCTGATAGAATAAAAAGTATTAAAAATGGTAAACTTAGTGATATATCACCAACAATGTTACACTTAATGGATTTAAATGTTCCTAAAGAAATGACTGGAATAAGTATTATAGAATTATAGAGGTGACTATTAATGGGTGAAAATGTTAAAGTTAATGAAAGATGTATAAAAGCAAACACATCTTATTATAAAATTAAAATATCAGATATTATAAAATATGAAATAGATAAATTAGGTGCAGATGAAGCATCATATCAAAAGTTTAACTTTAAAATTTCAGAAAAATTATCAAAGTTTACTGAAAAGACAGTATCTGGGGGAGATTTTACAGCAGCTATTACAAATTTAAGAGATGAAATAATAACTGAATGTGTTGAAGTTGACGAAAAGTCAAATTCTAAAATGAGACCTTTTTTTAAAGACTACATATTTGATAAAATTTATACTATGGGTATAAATATAAAAAAGGGATTACTTCCAGAGGATTATGAACAAACATTAGAAGAAGAAAGACTTAAAATTGAAGAAGAAAACAAGTTAAAAGAAGAACAAGAAAAAGAGACAACTTCTAACGAAATAAACATAACGATTGAAGATGAAGTAGAAGAAAAGGATGCAGATATAGTTGACCAAATGTGGAACTACTTTTTTGGAGGTACAAGTTCTACTGTTTCAAAGAAGGAAGAACAGCCTAAAAAAGTTGAAGATGAGTTAGAAGAAAAAGAAAATGATATAAAAGTTGAATAAATAAATATTAACTACTAAATTGGATACAATAATTTATGTAGTAATATATATAATTAAATATTAAGGAGGATTTTATTATGAAACAATATTTAAGTATAGAATCAGTATATGCAAGAGAAATACTAGATTCAAGAGGTAACCCAACAGTTGAAGTTGAAGTAAGTGTAGAGGGTGGATTTTTAGGAAGAGCAGCAGTTCCATCAGGAGCATCAACAGGTGCCTTTGAAGCAGTTGAACTTAGAGATGGAGATAAATCTAGATATTTAGGAAAAGGAACTTTAGATGCAGTAGACAATGTTAATGATTTAATTGCACCTGAAATCGAAGGATTAAATGTTTTAGATCAAACTCAAATAGATAAAATTATGATTGAATTAGATGGAACACCTAACAAAGCTAAACTTGGTGCAAATGCAATACTTGGAGTTTCTATGGCTGTTGCAAGAGCAGCTTCAGAAGCTTTAGGTTTAAGTTTATATCAATATATTGGTGGAGTAAATGCAAAAGAATTGCCAGTTCCAATGATGAATATATTAAATGGTGGAAAACATGCAGATAACAGTGTAAACATACAAGAATTTATGATTATGCCAGTAGGTGCACCAACATTTAAAGAGGCATTAAGAATGTGCGCAGAAGTATTCCACAATTTAAAATCTGTTTTAAAAGCTAAAGGATTAGCTACATCAGTTGGTGATGAAGGTGGATTTGCACCAAATTTATCTAAAGATGAAGAAGCACTTCAAGTTATAGTTGAAGCAATAACTAAAGCAGGATACAAACCAGGAGAAGATTTCAAAATAGCTATCGATGCTGCTGCTACTGAAATGTATGAAGAAGCAAAGAAAAAAGGTAGTGAAGGTTCTTATTACTTCTGGAAAACAGGAGAAATGTTTACAACAGAAGAATTTATAAGTTACTATGAAGATTTAGTTTCTAAATATCCAATAATATCACTTGAAGATGGTTTAGCTGAAGAAGATTGGGAAGGCTGGAAAATGCTTACTGAAAGATTAGGAAATAAAATACAAATAGTTGGAGATGACTTATTTGTTACTAATACTGAAAGATTACAAAAAGGAATTGATACTAAAACTGCAAATTCAATTCTTATAAAATTAAATCAAATAGGAACAATTACTGAAACTTTAGATGCTATAAAAATGGCAAATAGAGCTGGATATACAGCAGTTGTATCTCATAGATCTGGTGAAACAGAAGATACTACTATTGCAGATTTAGTTGTTGCAGTAAATGCAGGTCAAATTAAAACAGGTGCTCCATCTAGAACAGATAGAGTATGTAAATATAATCAATTAATGAGAATTGAAGAAGAATTAGCTGAAGTTGCCGAATATAAAGGAAATGAAGTATTCTTTAATATTAAATAATTAGAGTTAAATTAATGGACTCACTACATCTTGCATTTGAGGCAGTTGTAGTGAGTTTTATTACCTAGAGGAGGGGAAATATGTTAAACATAAAAGAGAAATTATATATAAAACTAAATGAAAAATATTTCTCTGCATTTTGGGTAATTATCCAAGCATTAGTTTTATTAACAATAGGAATACTTATATTAAATATATCAAATAGCTTTTTAACATTAGTTATAACATATATAATATCTGGATTCTTTATTGTTATTGGAATATCTGGTATATTACAAAATGTATTTTCAGATAATATTAGACTTAGATTAGTTGGAGCTATTAATAGTATATTTAATATAATTATTAGTATTATATTTTTATATAACCCAAGTATACTTTTATCTATATTTCCACTACTATTTACAGCATATATTTTTATAGATTCTATAATAAAGACTGTTATATGTTTAATATATATAGAAAATAAATTACCTAATAAATATAGTCAAATTCTAAGAACTTCTGTTACATATGTATTCTTAATCATTCTAATATTTTTTCCTATGTTTAGAACTAAGGTTACTTACATAATAGTAGGAATATATTTTATACTTCTTGCTATTACTTATTTTTTAGATGTGTTTGATATATTAGTGCCTGTAAAAAACAAAAACAAAATAAAAAAAAGAATAAGAATAGTACTACCAGTATTTATAGCAGCATTTGTTCCTAGAAGAGTTTTAAAACAAATAAATAAAATGTTTGAAATTAAAGAAAAATATGATAAGTTTATAATAAAGAAAGAAGAAACATTCCCAGATATAGAAGTTTTAGTACATTTAAAAGAAGGAAAAACAGGTGCCTTTGGACATGTAGATTTATATATAGATAATAAAGTTATATCGTATGGCTCTTATGACGAAGCAAGTAATAAATTAGGCGCAGCTATAGGAGATGCAGTATTATTCGAAGTAGATAAACATAAGTATATACAATTTTGTAATAAAAAAGAAAATAAAAATATTATTTCATTCGGATTAAAAATTACAGATTTACAAAAAAAGAGTATAAATGATAAACTTGAGACTATAAA
Source organism: Clostridia bacterium (assembly GCA_029256705.1). Lineage (GTDB taxonomy): Bacteria > Bacillota > Clostridia > TANB77 > CAG-465 > RGIG5057. The sequence goes on along the minus strand of JAQSXK010000001.1, from coordinate 323,563 downwards.
AAAAGATACATATAAATGGTATCCTCTTGGTAAAATTTATAATGATAAAAAATATACAGATTATGCGAGTAGACTTTATAGTGACACAAATGCAGAATTCTATAAGTTTAAAAAAGGTAAATTTAAAATATATTTTGTGCTTAGTACTAATTGTGTTAAACTTGCAAATGAAATTATAGGTATGTCTGGAATAGATTTACTTTCTATAAATGGATTGATTACTCCAGGAACATACTATGATTATTTTAACAGAGAATTTAGAAGAAAAAATTCTATTGTTGTATCTAAAGAAATATACTTGAATAAAACGAAAAGTAAATAAAACTTATAAAAATAAAGTAAATATAAAGAAAAAACTAAAGGACATTTATTATTGCCCTTTAGTTTCTTTTATTTGTTTTTCAATAAATTCGATCTGTTCTTCAAGTTCGTCCTTGGTATAAGGATAATCATCGAAAGATGAAAAAGTATCATCATAGGATTCTAGATTGTTTTTAAGTTCAATATATTTAGCTTCAAGAATCGTAATGTTAGATATTGAGTTATACTTTGTCTCATGAATCGTAATGTTAGTTGTTTCGCGTTTTTCTTGCCTATGTGAACGGATAAGATCGTCATATAGATCAGCTACTTTGTTATTCTTAGCATATCCAAATAATTCTCTACGAGTATTATCGTGCCGGATTGCTTTTTCTGCGATTAACTTAGCAACTGACTCATTAACAAGGCAATTAGATATTGCGTAATGCAAAGCGTTAGATATTGTGGTTGATGAAACATTGTAAATAGAAGAAAGGGACGCCACGGTTACGGCATCACAATCATTTGCATAAGAAGTAGCAATGTTAATAATTTGCCTATTTGTTAATTTCCGTTTACCCATTACATAAGTCCTCCTTTAAAATAATTATTTCAAAACCATGACTTAAATCTAATTTAATTATACCACTATATAATGGTAAAGTCAATACTAGGAGATGATTATAACTTATCTAAATACCTATAAATATGCGCAAATATTACACTTATATTACAAAAATGGAATAGTATGTAAAATAATCAAAAATATATTGACAAAATTTTACATATAATATATACTACTATTAATCTAAATTAGGAGGTATAATAATGAAAAAAGGTATCTCGTTAATAATGTTAGTAGTAATAATGGTAGTTATAATATTATCAGTGGTAATATTTTTAAATATATTTAGAAGTAATTCTACAGATACATCCAAAGATTCCACATTTAAATCGAATGTGCAAGAATATAGTGAACAACTTACAATGGCAATTTCAAATGAATATTTAAAAAATAAAAATTTTAATCTAAATACATTTAATGCATGTACATGGGATGGTAAACAAAATTGTAAAGGTACAATAAAACAATATATAAAAAACATGAGTATAGAAGATGGTGATGAATTTGAAATACAAAAAGGAAAATTGGTATATGTCGGATCTGATACAAAAAATGAACAATGGCTTTTAGAAAGAGGAATAGAAAAAGGGGAATTAGAAAAATATGACGAATAAAATTAATGGTTTAATTGTTTCATAATTTTTATATCTTTATATATATATAATAATCAAGATATTAAAAAAATATCTTGATTATTTTTTTAATATTAATTATTATAAAATGTATGAAATTAAACATTAATTAATACTAAATAAATATTTACACAAAATATAATAATAATACATATATATAATAAAGTATACATTTAAAACTTAATTTAAATGGGCGTTTTTTTCTAAAATATTTGACTTTATTTTAAAAATAATGTATAATATATAAAGTATAAGTGTTTATACGCTTAAGTTAGATTATTTTAATATATATAAAATGCTGTTATAAATAATTAAAATAATTTCGGTCGGGTGAAAAAACAAGTTATAGGTTAAAGTTAGTATTGTTGGTATAGAAATATGCTTTGTATTCGTGTAATTAATAAAAGTTGTAAATTGACAAATAATAAGAATAAATAATAAAGAAATAATATGTAAAATTACATATTGATGGAGGAGAAGCAGCGATGTTTGATAAAAAAGAAAAACAAAATAATGAAAATAAAAATAATGAAAATAACCAAAAAAAAGAAATAGTAGCTGAAGATTATATGAAAAATACTAATCTTCTAAATGATACAAATAAAAAATTGAATTCAAATAACAAGGTTCAATTTGAAGAAAGTTATACACAACAGAATAAAGAAAATAAGAATAAAGATAACGAAAGCAAAAAAAACAATAGTAATAACCCAAATAATAAGGATAACACTAATAATACAAGTAGACCAAAACTTAAAATAATACCACTTGGAGGACTAAATGAAATAGGAAAAAACATGACTGTTTTTGAATATGGAAATGACATTGTAGTTTTAGACTGTGGTGTAGCTTTCCCGGATGATGAAATGTTAGGTGTTGATTTAGTTATACCAGACATAACATATTTAGAAAAAAACAAAGAAAGAGTTAGAGCAATAGTTTTAACTCATGGTCATGAAGATCATATAGGGTCAATTCCTTTCTTCTTAAAGAAAATACAAGTTCCTATTTATGGTACAAAGCTTACACTTGGTTTAGTAAAAGCTAAACTTATTGAACATAGATTAGATAAAACAACAGATTTTAGATACGTAAATCCTAGAGATATAATAACTATAGGAAAAATGAAAATTGAATTTATACGTGTAACACACTCTATAGCAGATGCTGTAGCAATAGCTATAACAACTCCAGAAGGTACAGTAATACACACAGGAGATTTTAAAGTAGATTACACACCAATAGATGGTGGAATGATGGACTTTAACAGATTTGCTGAACTTGGTAATCAAGGAGTAACACTTTTAATGTCAGATAGTACAAATGTCGAAAGACCTGGTCATACTATGTCTGAAAGAAGTGTTGGCGTAGAATTTGATAGATTGTTTATAAATTGTAACAAAAGAATAATAGTTGCTACATTTGCATCTAATATTCATAGAATGCAACAAATTATTAACTCAGCAGTAAAATGCAAGAGAAAAGTTGCTGTTGTTGGAAGAAGTATGGTTAATGTAATAAAAGTTGGAAGTGAACTTGGTTATATAACTGCTCCTGAAGGTACAATAATAGATATAGATAAAATAGATATATATAATCCAGAACAATTAGTAATTATAACTACTGGTTCACAAGGGGAACCAATGGCAGCATTATCTAGAATGTCTGCTGGTGAACATAGAAAGGTTAATATTACTCCAGATGATTTAGTAATATTTTCATCTTCACCAATACCAGGAAATGAAAAATCAATTAGCAGAGTAATAGATGAATTAGAAAAACTAGGTGCAGAAGTTATATACAATCAACTTGCAGATGTACACGTATCTGGTCATGCCTGTCAAGAAGAATTGAAATTAATGCTTAGTTTAGTAAAGCCTAAATATTTTATGCCTGTACATGGCGAGTTTAGATTTTTAAAACATCATGGTGAAATAGCAGTAACTTTAGGTACACCAAAAGAGAATATATTTATTATGGAAAATGGTAGATGTTTAGAAATTAGTAATGGTATAGTTAAGAAGACTGGTCAAGTTCCTTCAGGTATAGTATTTGTTGATGGACTTGGTGTGGGTGACGTAGGTAATATAGTATTAAAAGATAGGCAATTACTATCTGAAAATGGTATGATTATTGTTATAATAACTATGGATAGAAGAACTGCAAATATTGTTGCTGGTCCAGAAATAGTAACTCGTGGATTCGTATATGTAAGAGAAAGCGAAGAACTAATGGAAGAAATAAAAACAGTAGCAAGAGAAGAACTTGAATTATGTATTAGAAATAAACAATTTGAGTGGTCTACAATTAAAACTAATGTAAGAGAAAGTTTAATATCATATGTATATAAAAAAACAAAACGTGAACCAATGATATTACCAATAATATCTGAAGTAGATATAGACGGATATATGAAAAGTAAAACTGAGAGTAAATAAAAAAATAACGTAAAGATGGGTGGATAAGCGATGGAAAAATATATAGAACTTAGTAATCTAATGTTTCCTGAAATAAATAATACAGTTGAAGATTTAGAGAATAAATATCCTAAAAGAAATATAGAAGGTGCAGTTACTAGATTTGCACCTTCTCCAACTGGTTTTTTACATACAGGTGCACTGTTTACATCTTTAGTAAATAAGAGAATAGCTGAGCAAACAGGAGGCATTTTTTACTTAAGAATAGAAGATACAGATAAAAAAAGAGAAGTAGATGGAAGTGTAACACTATTAACTTCAGAAATGAAAAAGTTTGGAATATTACCAAATGAAGGAGTAATGAGTGACACTGAAGAATTAGGTAAATATGGTCCATACACTCAAAGTCAAAGAGAAGAAATATATAAAATATGTGCTAAACATTTAGTAAGTTTAGGTTTGGCATATCCTTGCTTTTGTACTAGCGAAATGTTAAATGTAACTAGAGAAATGCAAGAAAAAAATAAACAAATTCCTGGATATTATGGAATATATGCAAGATGTAGAAATATATCAGTTGAAGAAATGATTGAAAGAGTAAAATCTGGTGAGAATTATATAGTTAGGATGAAATCATCTGGAAGTCATCTAAAAAAAGTATCTTTTAATGATTTAATTAGAGGAAAAATAGAGATAGCAGAAAATGATCAAGATATAGTTATAATAAAATCAGATAATTTACCAACTTATCATTTTGCACATGTTGTTGATGATCATTTTATGAGAACAACTCATGTAATGAGAGGCGAAGAGTGGATACCATCTGTACCAATACATTTGGAATTATTTGCAAAAATGGGATTTGAACTTCCTAAATTTGCACATTTTCCTTCAATTATGGTACAAGATGGAACAAGTAAAAGAAAGTTAAGTAAACGTAAAGATAAAGAGGCAGCAGTTTCATTTTTCTTGAAAGGTGGTTACCCTGTTGAAGCGGTAATTGAATATTTACTTTCTGTTATAAATTCTGACTATGAACCATGGAGAATAAAAAATCAAGATAAAGACATGTTTGAATTTACTGTAAGATTAGAAAAAATGAATAGTGCAGGTGCACTTTTTGATATGTTTAAACTAAATGATATTAGCAAAGAGTATATAGCAAAACTTTCTTCAAAAGAATTATTAGATAAAATATTAATTTGGGCTAAAGAATATAACATTGAAATATTTAATTTGTTAAATTTAGATTTAGAATATAGTTTGAAAATGTTAGGTATTGAGAGAGATAATGTTAAAAAAATACGTAAAGATTTAGTGAAATATGAAGACGTATTAACAAGTTTTGTATATTTCTTTGAACAAAAATTTGAAGAAAATTTACAAAATGGATATAATTTTGAGTATACAGATAAGATAAATAAAGATTTAGTTAAACAAGTACTTAATAAATATTTAGAAGTATATAATCATAATGATGATAAAGAATTATGGTTTAGTGGAATAAAATCAGTAGCAGAATCACTTGGATTTTGTACAGATATGAAAGAATATAAATTAAATCCAGAAAAATATATTGGAAATGTTTCAGATATAGCTGGTATTGTACGAATAAGTATTACAAATAGAAAAAATACACCGGATATATATGCCATTATGCAGGTTCTAGGCGAATCGAAAGTAAAAGATAGAATAAATAGCTGCATAAGAAATATTTAATAATAGATTAAATAGAAGGGAGATAATTATTATGCAAGAAAATAAACAAAAAGAAGATTATACAAGCACACTTAATTTGCCTCAAACTGCTTTTCCAATGAGAGGAAATTTACCAGAAAGAGAGCCACATTTTTTACAAAAAATGCAAGAGCAACACGTATATAAAAAAGTACTGGAAAAAAACAAAAAAACAGGTAAAACTTTTATACTTCATGATGGACCACCATATGCCAATGGAGACATACATATGGGTCACTCATTAAATAAAGTTTTAAAAGATATAATTGTTAGATACAAAACTATGAATGGATATTATTCACCGTATGTTCCAGGCTGGGATACACATGGACTACCTATTGAGAAAAAAGTTCAAGTAGAAAAGAAAATATTTAAAGATGATGTTGGTGTAGTAAAATTCAGAGAAATCTGTAAAGATTTTGCGCTTAACGCTGTTAAAAATCAAGCTAATCAATTTATAAGATTAGGTGGTTTAGGTGATTATGAAAAAAATAAATATGTCACTTTAGATCCAGATTTTGAAGCTGAACAAATACAAGTGTTTTGGGATATGTACAAAAAAGGATATATTTATAGAGATTTGAAACCAGTTTATTGGTGTAGTGATTGTGAAACAGCTCTTGCTGAGGCAGAAATTGAATATGCAGATCATGAAACAACATCAATATTTGTTAAATTTAGAGTATATGAGGATAAAGGGCTATTGAGTAAATATGGAAATTTAGAAAATACATATTTATTAATATGGACTACAACACCTTGGACGCTACCTGGTAACCAAGCTATAACTGTAAATTCTTCATTTACATATGCAATAGTTGCTGTTAATGAAGATGGCGTAGAAAACAGATATATAATAGCAAAAGATTTAGTTGAAAAAGTAATGGAAGAAGGATCAGTAGTTTCATACAATATAGTTGGAGAAATACTTGGTTCAGACTTAGAAAATATTAAATGTTTAAAACCTCTGGATTCACACAAAACATCAAGAGTTATATTAGGATCAGATAATGATTTAATAGTAAGCTTAGATGCTGGTACTGGCTTAGTTCATACTGCTCCAGGACACGGTCATGAAGATAATTTAGCATGTAAAAGATATGGAGATATAGAAACAATAGTTCCTGTAGATAGTAAAGGATTTATGACAGATGAAGCTGGGCTATTTTCTGGACTTAAATATAGTGATGCAAATGGTAAAATAATAAATCATCTTGCGAGCACAGGTTTCTTATTTGCAAAGAAGAAATTAAATCACTCTTATCCACATTGCTGGAGATGTAAGAATCCAGTAATATATAGAGCAACTACTCAATGGTTTGCTTCAGTAGACAAATTTAGGGATAATGTATTAAAAGAAATAGATAATGTAAAATGGATACCATCTTGGGGAAATGAAAGAATGACTAATATGGTAAAAGATAGATCAGATTGGTGTATCTCAAGACAAAGAGTTTGGGGAGTTCCAATTCCAATATTCTATTGTAAGGATTGTTCTAAAGAATTAATATCTGAAGATATTATACAAAGAATAAAAACATTAGTTAGAGTTAATGGTTCTAATATGTGGTACGATTTAACATCAGAGCAAATATTACAAGGTAAAGCAAAATGTGAATGTGGATGTACTGAATTTATAAAAGAAACAGATATAATGGATGTTTGGTTTGATTCTGGAAGTACACATGCTGGAATATTACAAAATCCAAAATATGAAATAAATCAAGAATTTGCAGATATGTATTTAGAAGGAAATGATCAATATAGAGGATGGTTTCAATCATCACTTCTTACATCTGTTGCAACAAAAGGTAAAGCTCCATATAAGCAAGTATTAACACACGGTATGGTACTAGATGGAGAAGGCAGAAAAATGTCTAAATCTTTAGGTAATGGAGTTGATCCACTTGAGATAATTAAAGAGTATGGTGCAGATATATTAAGATTATGGTCAGTTTCAGCAGATTACCAAAGTGATGTTAGAATATCTAAAGATATACTTCTTCAAGTTTCAGAAGTATATAAGAAGCTTAGAAATACTATAAGATTTTTACTTGGTAACTTAAGTGATTTTAATATAAATACAGATATTGTTGAATACGAAAATAGGGATGAATTAGATAAATATATGATGTACAAAATAAATAAACTAATTGAATATATAGTTGATGCATATGAAAATTATGATTTCCACTTAATATACAGCGAGTTACATAGATTTTGTACAGTAGAATTAAGTAGTAAGTATCTTGATGTTATGAAAGATAGATTGTATACATTTAGAAAAGATCATCCATTAAGAAGAAGTACTCAATCTACAATGAATGATATACTTAGAGTTTTAGTTCGTTTAATGGCACCAATACTTTGCTTTACTGCAGAAGAAGTATGGACATTTATGGCTCATAAAACCAAAGAAGAATTTATAAGTGTATTAATGGCTGGTTTTCCAACTCAAAGAAGTGAATATAATAATGACATTTTAATTGAAAAATGGGATAAAATATTCGACATAAAGGAAGAAACTGCAAAATATTTAGAAGAAGCAAGAGCTAGCAAACTTATAGGTTCTTCATTGGATGCAATGATAACAATTTATACGACAGGAGAAGAATTTAAATTTATAAAAGAAAATATTGAAAATTTAAAATTGGTTATGATAGTATCTGAATTTGAAATAATAGATTCTAGTGAAAGAAAAATCGTAGTTGAAAAAGCATATGGAACTAAATGTGCAAGATGTTGGACTTACGCATCAGATGTAGGTAGAGATCAAGTACATAGAACAATATGTAAAAAATGCATAGATAACATGTAACAAACAAATCACTCTTTTTATATAATATTATAGAAAGAGTGATGTTTTTATGAAGGAAATAATATATGTAGACCATAGTGCTACAACATATGTAAAAAAAGAAGTTTTAAATGAAATGTTGCCATATTTCACTGAAAAATATGGTAACGCTTCATCCATTTATAGTAAGGGAGTAGAATCTAAAGAGGCAATAGAAAAAGCAAGAAAACAGGTAAGTGATGCTCTTGGTTGTGATGAATCGGAGATATATTTTACTGCTGGTGGAAGTGAGTCAGATAATTTAGCTTTACTTGGAATAGCTAGAGCCAGTAGAGAAAGAGGTAATCACATAATAACTACTAAAATTGAACATTTAGGAATACTTGAAACCTGTAAAAGATTAGAAAAAGAAGGATTTGAAGTAACATATTTAGATGTGGATGAATATGGACTAATTAGTGTAGAAGATGTAAAAAGTGCTATAAAACCAACGACGATACTTATATCAGTGATGTTTGCAAATAATGAAATAGGTACTATGCAACCAATTCAAGAAATAGGTGAGATTGCTAGAAATAGAGGCATTTATTTTCATACGGATGCTGTTCAAGCTATAGGAAACGTTCACATAAATACAGAAAAAATGTATATAGATGCACTTAGTCTATCTGCACATAAATTCTATGGTCCAAAAGGGGTTGGAGCATTATACATTAGGAAAGGAATAAAATTTGATCCTATTATAACGGGTGGACACCAAGAAAAAAATAAAAGAGCTGGAACCGAAAATGTTCCCGGAATAGTTGGACTTGGAAAAGCGATTCAAATAGCAAATAATAATATAGATAGTTACAACGAAAAATTACTTAGTTTAAGGGAATATTGTATTAATAAAATAATGGATAATATACCAGGAGTTATACTAAATGGTCATAGGTATAAGAGATTACCGGGAAATATTAACATATCGATTAAAGGTATTCAAGTATCCTCACTTTTATTTATGTTAGATGATGCTGGTATATGTGCTTCTAGTGGTAGTGCCTGTACGTCTGGTAATTCGAATCCTTCACATGTATTGGTTGCAATAGGTATGAATTCAGATGTAACATACTGTTCACTTAGAATAACTTTAGGAGAAGAAAATACTACTGAAGACATAGATTATATTGTATCTAATTTAACTGTAATTGTAAATAAATTAAGAAGCAATAATTGAAACAAAAAAATAAAGTTAAAAATTGAAAATTAACTTTATTTTTTTATCATAATTATGTTTCATTTACTTGTACCAACTCATAAACAGAATACACAAATTTCGAACAAATCTCATTATAATTTGAAGCGCTTACACTATCTGCATATTTTCTAAATAAATCATCATAGTGCTTCTCAAAATATTCTCTGTTCCCGCAATTTTCATATATTATTTGATTTAATAATGTTTCTTTAATACTAATTGCATAAGATATAAAATTTACTCTCATAAGATTTTTTTTGCGTTTTTTAAAATACATAGATAACCACCTCTCTTAATAAAGTTTGGTAAATATACTATATTACGTATATATTATATAGTATTTATCTAAAAAAATCAATATATTTACTAATTGTATTATAATTCAACAATAAAGTGTATATTATTTTTAAGAGATTTTGTGTCAATTACATAATATTTTGCTATAAACATTGATAATATAGCAAATAAGTGATATAATTAAATAAGGTGATTAGTCTTGGAATTAATAAAAGATATACTTAAGATATTGTATTACACGATAAATGTATATATACTAATGTACGGATTGTACTATCTTATAACGTCTTTGTTTGCATTTAAAAACAAAATTGTTATAAGAAGATATAAAGCTAAGCATAAAATTGCAATACTAATTGCTGCAAGAAATGAAGCAAAGGTAATAGGCAATCTTATAGATAGTTTAAAGAAGCAAAAATATCCAGATAAGTTATATGATATTTTCGTTATACCTAATAATTGTACTGATGATACTGCGGACGTAGCGTTACAAGCTGGAGCAAGAATTATAGAGTGTAATAGCGTAATAAAATCTAAAGGTGATGTTTTAAAATATGCATTTAAATATATGAGTAGTATGGAGAATGACTATGAAGCATACTGTATATTTGATGCGGATAATATAGTTCATAGTAATTTTTTAAATAGAATGAACGATGCATTATGTAGTGGATATAAAGTGGCACAAGGTTTTAGAGATAGTAAAAACGCTTCTAATACTTGGATTTCGAGTTGTTATTCGTTATTCTATTTAACACAAAATTATTTTTTTAATACTGCTAGAATGAATATGCGTTGGTCAGCATCAATAAACGGAACAGGTTTTATGATTTCTAAAGAAGTTATAGATGAATTTGGTTTTGATACTGTAACTATAACTGAGGATATAGAATATGCAGCAATTTGCGCTTTAAATAATGTTAAGATAGCATTTGTTGATGATGCCATAACTTATGACGAACAACCACTTACTTTTTCTCAGTCATGGAAACAAAGAACTCGTTGGTCAATTGGTACATTACAATGTTTGTATAGGTATTCGGGTAAACTTTTAAAAACTGGAATTAAACAAAAAATACCACAATGTGTAGATATGTCATTATTTTTTATGGCTCCAGTCGTACAAATATTATCTGCAATAGTAGTAGCTTTATTTGCTGCAGTTGCTTTAATGCGTATAAAAGTTGCAGGTGCATTTATATTAATATTTGAAAATGCAGGATTATTTGCTATAATTGGATATATAACTTGTGTAGTGTTATCTATTTTAGTATTAAAACTACAAAATAAGAGTATAAAAAAATCTTTAAAGGGTGTATTTACATTATCCTTATTTATGTTATCGTGGATTCCAATTAATATGGTAAGTTTATATAAAAAAGATCATACATGGGAACCAATTGAACATATAGAAGATATAACTATAGAGGAATTAATATAATAAAGGCTAAATGCCTAATAAGGAGTACAGGTTTGTTAAAAAACTTGTACTTTTTCTTTTTTTATATAAAACATATTAATTAAAGACATTATTTTAATAATAATAAAATAATGTCAAAATATATATTTTGACTTGACATATTGTTAATAAAAGAGTATAATATTGTTATTGAAACTCATTATCAATAACGCGAGGAGATAATAATGAAAAATATTAATGATGTAAAAAGAAGGAATACAAAACAAAAACAAATTATTGTTGAATTCTTAAAGAATAATCAGGATAAACATTTAACTGCTGATGAAATATTAGATAAACTTAAGGTTAAAGATTTAAAGGTTAGTAAAGCAACAGTATATAGATTTTTAAACAATTTAAGTGAAGATGGTACAATAAGAAAATATTTACTTTCTGAAAGTTTAAGTTGCTGTTATCAGTATGTGGAAAATGCAAATGAATGTAATAGACACTATCACTTGATATGTAGTGAATGTGGAAAGGTTATTCATTTTGAGAATGATTTAGTTGAAAAAATGAAATGTGATATATATAAATATAACAATTTCAGTGTTGATTTAAAAAGAATATCTTTTTATGGTTTATGTAAGCAATGTATGGAAAAGGAGTTATAAGAATGAATAAAAAAATAATGTTTTCAGTTAGTATTTTACTAATAATTGTAATAATAATTAGTTTGCTAACTGATGTTTTTGACAAAAAAGAGGAAACTGATAAGAATAAAGTGCAGGTAATAGCTACGCTATTTCCACAATATGATTTTATAAAGCAAATCGGAAAAGATAAGGTAAATGTAGAAATGCTACTTCCTCCCGGTGTAGAAAGTCATTCATATGAACCAACTCCTATAGATATGATTAAAATAAATAGTTCAGACATATTTGTTTACACTGGAAAAGAAATGGAGCCCTGGGCTGAAACAATAGCATCTAGTATTGATTCAAACACTGTAATATTAGATGTTTCTAAAAATATTAAATTAATAAACCCAAAAGAATTTGAAGAAAAAAATGAAAATGAAACTATTGTTGCTGATGAAGAATCTGAAGAGTTAGATACTCATGAGAGTGATCCACATATTTGGTTAGATCCAATTATAGCATGCGATATGGTTGATAATGTATTAGAAAGTTTAGTATCCGTTGATCCAGTTAATGAAACGTTTTATAAAAATAATGCAGAAGAATATAAATCAAATTTATTAAAGTTAGATGAAGATATAAAAAATGTTATTACTAATGGAAAAAGAAATACAATTGTATTTGGTGGGGCTTTTGCCTATGCATATTTTATTGAGAGATATGATTTAAATTTTATAAGTGCTTATGATTCTTGTGGTGAAGGATCAGAGCCAAGTGTAGCTAGAGTAAAATCAGTAATAGATTATATTAAAGAAAACAATATTCCGGTAATATTTTATCAGGATATGTCAGCTGGAAGCATAGCAAAAACAATAGCAGTAGAATCTGGTGCTAAAGATCTAACATTTTCAGCGTTACATAATGTTTCAAAAGAAAACATAGATAATGGAGTAACATATATAGATTTAATGAGGCAAAATTTAACTAATTTAGAAATAGCATTAAACTAAGAAAGGGTAAAAAATATGAATATATTAGAAATTAATTCTTTAACGTCATCGTATAATAGTAATATTGCAATTGAAGATATTACGTTTAAAGTAAAAGAAAAAGAATATTTATGTATTGTTGGAGAGAATGGTTCGGGTAAGAGTACATTAGTAAAAACAATAGTTGGATTACAAAACAAAGATAAAGGTAGCATAAAAATAAACTTAAAATCTGAAGAGATATCATATTTATCACAATCTAGTTTAAAAGATCTAAATTTTCCTGCTACAGTGAAAGAAGTTATACTTACTGGAACACAAAAACATAAAAAACTTCCTTTTTACACTAAAGAAGATCATGAGGAAGTAAATAATATTTGTAAAACATTTGGTATTAGTGATTTATTAAATAAAAAAATAGGCGGTTTATCTGGAGGTCAAAAGCAAAGAGTTATGCTTGCGAGAGCTTTATGTAAGAACCCAAAGTTGTTAATATTAGATGAACCTTGTAGTGGGTTAGATATAAATATAAGTAGAGAATTATATAAGACTCTTAGTGATTTAAATAAAAATCAAGGAATAACTATAATAATGGTTACTCATGATTTAACAGAAATAAAAAATTATGCAAATCGTATAATAGTATTAAATAGAACTATAAAGTATGATGGAAGCGTAAAAGATTGGAAGGGAATATAAGATGCAAGAAATAATAGAATTATTAAATTATCCGTTTATATCTAGAGCTTTAATTGTAGGAATATCTATATCTTTTTGTGCAGCTTTAATAGGAGTATTATTAGTGCTAAAAAAATATTCAATGATAGGTCATGGACTTGGTGAAATTGGTTTTGCTTCTCTATCTCTTGCTGTAGCATTAGGTTTGCCTCCTTTATATGTTTCAATTCCAATATTAATTATAGCTTCATTTGTAATTATGGCTTTTAGTCAAAAAAAAGGAGCATCAGGTGATGTAGTAATTGCTATAGTATCTACAGGAGCTCTTACTTTTGGCGTTATAATTACAGCACTTACAAAAGGCTTTAATATAGATGTTTGTAATTATATGTTCGGAAGTATTTTGGCAATGACAAATCAAGATGTAATAATTAGTATAGTATTATCTATATTAGTAGTAATTGCATATGTTATATTCTATAACAGGTTATTTCTTATTACATATGATGAAGAGTATGCGAAAGCGAGTGGAATAAATGTAACATTTTATCAATTTTTACTTGCACTTGTAACAGCCTTGGTTATTGTTATTGGAATGAGATTAATGGGAACATTACTTATATCTAGTTTAATAGTATTTCCTGCTATTATATCTAAAAGATTAACTACTAGTTTTAAGGGATTAGTTATAGTATCAGCTATAGTATCAGTAGTTTGTTTTGTTATAGGTATATTTGTATCTTTCTTTATGAATTTACCTACGGGTGCGAGTATTGTAGCAGTTAATATATTATTATTAATTATTGCAATTATAGTTAGTAAGATTATGAAGAGGTAGTATATGAAAAGAAGATTATCAATATTTTTAATTATTACTTTAATTATAATAATTTTGACATTAATATTTATTAATTTTAAAAACAATATTGAAAATGTTAATATATACAATGAATTAGAATCAATAGAAAATAATAATAGCGAAAAAAATACATCAAAAATTGATATAAAACTTACAGATAATTTTTTTAATGGAATGATAAATGAAATTTTTATAAATTATAATGATTACAATAATAAAACTATTAGTTATGAAGGTTTTGTATACTATAATGAAGAAGGCAAGTTAGGAATACTTAGAAAATATTATTGTTGCGGGGTAGATGCTTCATTAGTTGGCTTTGAATGTGAAATAGATGGTATTAAACCTGATAATAATTCTTGGGTAAAAATAGAAGGTATTATAAAATTAAAAGAATATGGAGATGAAACCATTCCATATGTAAAAATTACTGATTTAGAGTTAAAAAAAGAAAGAGGAGAAGAAACGGTATATCAATAAATATGACTTTTTAGGTGACTTTAAGGTCATTTTCCATTTTTATGGTAATTATAGGTTGAAAATATATAATTATTGTGATATAATTTCTATAATTTAAGTAATTACATAAAAATTAGTAATTATGGTAGGTGATATAAGATGAAAGCAATAAAAAGTCTAATTAAAAAAATGATCTTTTTAATTATTATAATTGTAATAGTTATATCTTTAAAAGTATTTATAACTGGTTACAATATGTATGAAAAAGCTTTAAGTCAGATTAGTTTAGCAGATAGAGTAAGTCAAATAAGAAGTTCAAAAGATTATGTAAAAATGGATGAAATGACAAAAGATTATAAGAATGCTGTTATTGCAATAGAGGATCATAGATTTAAAGAGCATGGTGGTATTGATTATATAGCTACATTTAGGGCGATAATAAGAAATTTAAAAGTTGGTGAACTTGCTGAAGGTGGAAGCACAATAACTCAACAACTTGCTAAAAACATGTATTTTACACAAGAGAAAAAGTTTGAAAGAAAAGTAGCAGAACTGCTTGTAGCATTTAAACTTGAAAAAGAGTATTCAAAAGATGATATATTAGAAATGTACATAAATATAACTTATTTTGGAAATGGTTATTATGGCATAGGAAAGGCAAGTAAAGGATATCTGTATAAAGAACCTATAAAAATGACGTTATATGAATCAACTCTTTTAGCAGGTCTTCCAAATGCGCCAAGTGTATATGCATTAAATGCTAATCCTGATCTTGCAAAAGAAAGACAGTTACAAGTTTTAGATTCGATGGTTAAATATAATTATCTAAGTCAATCTGAGGCAGATGAGATAATTAATCAAATAAAAAAATAAAAATATGTTTAATTTCTATAATATTTAATATATAACTTGATATATTATAATATATATGTTAAAATACATAAACAATATAATTCACAAGAACACTTCTCGTAAGAGGGGTGCTTTTGTGCGTATATATTTTAGGAGGTAGTATGGAAAATAATTTTCTTTTTGAAAAGGGACATTTAGAGGTTACTAAAAATAGCATTAAAGAGATCACTAAAGAAGAACAAGAAATATTAAAAAAATTACCCAAAATGTATGCAGCCGATCCAAGATTATTAGAAAATCTTATGAGCATTACTGCTACTAAATTAAATAATTTAAAAAACTCTCTTTCTAAACCATATTTTGCTAGAATTGATCTAAACACCAAATCAAACAAAGAAAAGATTATTGCATATATAGGAAAAGTTGGAGTAATGGCAGATAATGGGGATATGATCGTTACAGATTGGAGGGCACCTATATCTGCTGTATATTATGATAGTAATTTAGGAGAAATTAGTTATAAAGTTGAGGATACACAGCTTCAGGGTACATTAGAACTTAAAAGACAAATAATAGTAGAAAATGGAGAATTAATTAGTATATTTGATGTTGATTCAGTTTCAGATGATGAACTACTTAAACCGTATTTAGGTGCGAGTGCAGATAATAGATTGAAAAATATAGTAGCTTCAATACAGAGTGAGCAAAATGCTATAATAAGAGCACATTTAAATAAGAATGTAATAGTTCAAGGAGTTGCAGGAAGTGGAAAAACAACAGTTGCTCTTCATAGAATAGCTTATCTTGTATACAATTATAGTAAAAAAGTTGCTGCAGATCAATTTATAGTAATAGGCCCAAATAAGTTTTTTATAAACTACATATCATCTGTTCTACCAGATTTGGATGTTGGTAATGCAGTTCAATGTACTTATGAAGAATTAAGTAAACAATACGTAAATGAAAAATTTGAAATTGAGCAACCAACGAAAAAACTGGTTGAATATATATCTGGAAAGCAAATTTCAAAGTATTCTAGGTTTAAAACTTCTATGAAATATAAAGAAGCAATAGATAAATTTTTATTGGATTATGAACAGAGTATTATGCCAAAAGAAGATTTTATTATCAACAACTGTTTAATATACACTAAAGAAGATGTTATCGATATGTATAATCTAAATTCAAATTTACCAGATATAAGTAGTAGAGTTAATTTAACAGTTAAACTCTTAAGTAATAAACTTAAATTAGATATAGAAAAACATATTAGAATAAAAAATGAGTTTGAAGAATTGAATTCGGGTTTAGATAGTAAAAAAATGAAAGAACTTAAATGGGATACAATAAAAAATATAGAATCTGGATCATTAACTGGACTTAAAAAGTATTTAACAGTGAATAATATAAAGGTATTACAGCTTTATAAAATGTTTATAGAGCATTTTTCAAGGTATATTGAAGATAAAGAATTACTAGAAAGCAATTTTGAAATTAACACAATGAATAATATACAAAAAAAGTTACTAGAATTTGAGGATATACCAGCCGTGATTTATCTAAAAATTATGCTAAATGGAATAGATGAATATAAAAAATATGTTCATGCAGTAATAGATGAATCTCAGGACTTTGGTGCTTTCAATTTTTATGTACTTACAAAATTGATGCCTAATTCAACTTTTAGTATATTTGGAGATTTGACTCAAGGAATATATTCATATAGAGGCATTAGTGATTGGGAAGAAGTTAAAGAAGAAGTATTTAAAAATAATTGTGATATAATGAAACTTGAAAAAAGTTATAGAACCACTATTGAAATAATGGAAACTGCAAATAAAATTTCTAAATATCTAAATTTAGGTGAGGGAAAACCTGTTATAAGACATGGCAATGAAGTGAAAATAACAAAGTGTAGTAAAGATAAAAAAATTGAATATATAGCTAAACTTATTAAAAATAGTATAGATATAGGGCACAAGTCAATTGCTGTATTATGCAAAACACCTGATGTAAGTATAGAAATTTATAAAAGTTTACAATCATTTAACTTTAATATAGAGTATGTGACTAATGATAATGAAGCATATGATGGTGGAATTTGTATAATGACTTCATATTTATCTAAAGGATTAGAGTTTGATTCAGTAATAATAACTGATGCTGATGAAGAAATATATTCGTCAAAAAACGAGATGGATATGAAACTTATGTATGTAGCATGCACAAGAGCTTTACATGATCTTGAAATAATATATGAAGATAATATAATTGAACCATTTAAATAATGAATAAATATATGTTTATTGACATTATTTATGGATTGTGATATAATTATAATATTAATAAATATTATAATTTTCAAATTTAAAAAGGCGAAAGGAGACCATATGTTAGAGAAACTACGTGATAGTTTTAAACGGTGGTTACATAAAGAAGGAAAAAAAAAGATTTATGACATTAGTTGTGTTATAGGTTATTTATCAGGTATTTGTCTGTTTTTTGTTCTTATATTTAATCAAATTCCGGATACTAAACCATATACGCAGGAAGAATTAAAAGAACTATATATTCAAAAAGAAATGGTATCTGAAGGAAATTATGAATATGAGAAATTAAAAGAATTTAGCTATAACGTAAATTTTTATTCGGATTACTATATAAGTGTTTTTGAAAATGAAGAAGTAAGAATATCAGAATATACTGATTATGATGGAAAATTCTTAAAAAAAGACATTTCTGACAAAAAATTGAGTAAATTCTTCGCATTTCTATTACAATTCATTTTTGCAATTGTTTTTGGAATTGTAGTTATGTACATAAGTTGTATGATTTTAGGAATATATTATTATGTATTTTATAAATATCTATTTATGAAAATATTAAAGTTTAAGAAAAAAAGTGCTTGAAATCTAAAAAAGTCAGTGAAATTATTAATTTCGCTGGCTTTTTATTGAATCAATTTAAATTTTTGTAATATAGTATAGCAATCTGCGTTCTATCTCTTAGCTCTAATTTTTCTAATATTGAAGTTATTGCGTTCCTTACTGTTCCTTCACTTATATAAAGAGAACTACCAATTTCTTTATTGTTTAATCCATCACATATTAGTTTTATTATTTCAAATTCTCTATCTGTAAGGTTGTACTTAGATAAGTCAACACTATTACTGTGATTAAATAAATTAGGTATTTTTGCAATTATATCCTCTCCAAAAACTGTTTGACCAACATTTATCGCTTTTATAGCAGGAATTATACATTCAAAATTTTGTTTTAATATATAGCCTTTTACACCAATTTTTAAAGATTTAACAATATATTCATCATCTGCAAATGTTGTTAAAAATAATATTTTAATATTTGGATATTTTACAATTAATATTTCTGCAGCTTCTAATCCAGTAAAGGTATTCATTCGTATATCCATAAGTAAAACATCTGGTTTTAATTCTTCATATAGGTATATTGCTTCTTTTCCGTTATTGCCAATACCTAATACTTTGATATCTGAATTTTCTTCAATTATAGTTTTTAGAGAACTACTTACAAGTTTATCATCGTCAACAATTATAATATTCATATTATCATTCCTTCCATTTTATTTAGGTATTGATATAAAGATACAATAACCATTTTCATTATTAATGTTTATTATTCCACCTAGTGAGTTAATTCTATATATCATATTTTTTAATCCTATACCATCTGTATTAATTGTATTTTTTTTACTTCCATTATCTTTTATAATTAATTGATATAAAGCTGGATGCTCACGTATAGAAATGTCTACTTTAGTTGCATTTGAATGTTTTATTATATTTGATAATGATTCTTTAATAATAGATATAAAACAAACTTTATATTTTTTATCTGGATTACTTTTAACGTCATAATTAACTGAAATATCGCAAAAGGTGAAGTCTTTAGTAATATTTTTTATTTCATTCTCTAAGTCGACGTATTCTTCATGCATATTGTGTATACTATTCCTTATATTATCCATTCCACTAGATAATGTAGTTTTCAATGTATTTAAATGATTTTTTATTGTTTCATCTTTACTTATAGACATTAAGGCTCCTATTTGTAATATTGAACTAGATAGCGAATGACCAAGATTGTCATGTATTTCTCTAGCTATACGGTTTCTTTCATTAAGTGTTGCAATATTTATTTCATAGTCTTGTTTTTCCATTAGATCTTTATTTTTTTGCTCAAGACTTATTAAAAATTCTTTCGATGAATCTCTAAGCAAAATATATTCTTTTTTAGATTTGTGCGTTAAAACAGAGCGATACTTCATAAGACATACAATACCTACAAATGGTGGAATTAAAACTTGCAAAGTTAAAGGTAACTTTGTAAAGTTAATTAAAAATGGAAGTATAGCAATTAAAAGTATATATTTAAATTTTGTAGTAAACATATCATAACATATTAATGGAAGAAAGTATATAAATTCATTGTCTAATATGCAAATTATGTTATATATGATAAATAAAAGTATTTTGAGGATGTTCTTTTCAAAAATAGAAGATAGAGAACTAAATATTATTGTAACTATCAATGGTACAACCACATATATACTCGTATTGCTTTGAAGGTATAAAGTACTACAAAAGAAAAATATGATTAGTTTATCTATAAGTGTATTCATAAGTTTCTCCTTAAAATTTATTATATATTAATATTACCACAAATAATGGCAATTTTCAATAAAACATGACAAATGTCACTTTGTATGTGGATAAATATCACTTATATTTTGAAAAATTATGTTATATAATTAGATATATGAAAAGGGAGGATTTTTTTATGGTTGTAAAAGTTGAAAAGTTAGTAAAAAGATATAATGACTTAATTGCATTAGATCATTTTAATTTAGAAGTTAAAGAAGGAGAGGTATTTGGTCTTTTAGGTCCTAATGGTTCAGGAAAAACCACTGCAATAAATTGTATTTTATCTTTACTTAAATATGATAAAGGTAATATTGAGGTTTTTGATAAGCCTATGGCACCAGATGCGTATGATATTAAAAGAGATATAGGAATTATTATGCAAAATGTTGCTGTATTTGATGAATTAACAGTTTATGAAAATATAGATTATTTTTGCGGATTATATGTTACAGATAAAGAGAAACGTAAAAAATTAGTTAAAGAGGCAATAGACTTTGTTGCTTTAAATGATTTTAAAAAGTTCTATCCAAAGAAGTTAAGTGGTGGATTATTACGTAGATTAAATATAGCATGTGGGATAGCACATAAGCCAAAACTTATTATATTAGATGAACCTACTGTTGCTGTTGATCCACAAAGTAGAAATAATATTTTGGAAGGGATACAAAAATTAAATGCAGAGGGTGCTACTATAATATACACTTCACATTATATGGAAGAGGTAGAACAAATTTGCAGTAGAATAGCAATTATGGATAAAGGTAAAATAATAGCAACAGGTACCAAAGATGAGCTTAAATCAATGATAGAAATTGGAGAAAAAATATCTGTGGAGTTGTTCACTAAAGTAGAACATATTTTATCAGATATACAAAAAATAAAAGGAGTTACTTCAGTCAATTATGAAAATGATTTACTAGTTATAAAATCTAAAAGAGGATATAATAATTTGACTAATATTTTAGATTATTTAAAAGAAAATAAAATTTCTTATGGAAGAATTTATTCAGAGCTTCCTACATTAAATGATGTATTTTTAGAAATAACAGGTAAACAATTAAGAGATTAAGAAAGGAGAATGAATATGTTTTTACATATATTTTTAAATAGGTTGAAATGTTTAATTAGAGATAAACAGGTAATGTTTTGGACTTTGATGTTTCCAATCTTACTTGCTACAATGTTCAAAATGGCTATACCAGATGTTGTAAATTTGGAAAAATTTGAACCTATAGATATTGCTGTTATAAATAATGTTGAATATCAAAATAATATTGCATTTAATTCAGCGTTATCATCAGTTTCAAGTAAAGAATCTTCTAGTGATTTAATGTTTAATACTAAAATTGTTAATGAAGAAGAAGCAAAAGAACTTCTAAAAAATAATAAAATATCAGGGTATATAATTTTAAATGATGGACCTAAGATTGTGGTAAAAGAATCTGGATTCAAGCAAACAATTTTAAAACAATTTATAAATGAGTATTTACAGGTAACGTCACAGTATCATAATATTTTAGAATCTAATCCAGCATCAATACAAAATTTTATCTCTGAACTTGGAAGTAGTGAATCGTACATAAAAGAGGTATCATCAAATAATGATGCACCAAATAGTTCAGTATCATATTATTACGCTTTAATTGCTATGACTTGTTTATATGGAGCGATGCATGGTATGAAAGAAGTTCTTAGTGTACAGGCTAATCAATCTCCACAGGGAGCAAGAGTAAGCTTAGCTCCAACAAATAAATTAAAAGTATTTGCTTCTTCAATACTGGCAGCTACTGTTATACAAATATTAATAATATTAATTCTATTAACGTATTTAAGATTTGCTTTAAATCTTGATTTTGGAAACCAAATTGGATATATAATACTTACAGCAGTCTGTGGTTCTCTCGTAGGAGTATCTTTTGGAGCAATGGTAGGTAGTATTATAAAAGGTAAAGAAGGATTAAAAATATCTATAATAGTGTCTTTTACAATGTTATTTTCATTTTTATCTGGAATGATGTGGCTAGATATCAAGTATATAATTGCAAACAAAGTTCCGATTTTGTCATATATAAATCCAGCTAATGTAATATCAGATGCTTTTTATGCTTTATATTATTATGATACATATACTAGATTTTTCACTAATATTGGAGTGTTATGTGTTTTTTCAATTATATTTTACTTAATTACATTCTTTATAATGAGGAGGCAAAAATATGCAAGTATTTAAAACATATTTTATAATTGTTAAAAAAAATATAACTTCAATTTCAATTTACTTTTTTGTGTTTTTGTTTATTTCTATGCTGATAACTAGTCAAACGCCAAAAGAAAATTCAGTAGAAAGTTTTGACAGTACAAAAAGCAGAATTGCTATATTTAATTACGATAAAAACTCAGATTTTTCAAATAGTTTTGAAAGTTTTTTAAATGAACATGCAAAGGTCATAGATATCAAAGATAGACCTGAAAGTATGCAAGATGCATTATACTATAGAGATGTTGTATATATTGTTAAAATTCCTAATGGATTTGGTGAATCAATGATAAATGGAAGCAATGTCAAAATAGAAAAAACTGCTATTGCTGGTTCAAATGATAATATATATATTGATCTTTTAATTAATAAGTATATGAATACAGCAAAAAATTATATAGAAAATATACCTAATATTACAAACAAGCAATTGAATACTTATTTAACAGAAGATATGTCTATAGAAGCTGATGTTAAAATTCAAACTTATGATGGTGAAGCAGTGAAAACAGAAAGTAATATAGGATATTATTTTAGATACTATGCTTATGTTATATTTGCAGTTGTTATTTTAGGAGTAACAACAATTATACTTACATTTAACAGTACAGAACTTAGAAAACGTAATTTAGGTTCACCAATTAAATTGTCTAGTTATAATTTTCAAATTATATTAGGAAGTTTTGTATTTACAATTGTTGTGTGGGTTTTAATATGTTTATTAAGCTTTCCTATATATGGAGATGTAGCAATTAGTAAAAATACAATATTATTATTTGTTAATGCACTTATAATATCAATGGTTGTATTAAGTATAAGTTTTTTATTGGGTAATGTAATGAAAAGTAAGGGTGCAATAGATGCTATATCTAATATATTAACGTTGGGATTGAGTTTTCTAAGTGGAATTTTTGTGCCACAAGAAATAATGTCACAGTCAGTACTTAAGATTGCTAGTTTTACTCCAACATATTGGTATGTAAAAGCAGTAGAAGATATTACTTCATTAACAGTATGGAGCAGTGAAAATATTACCCCAATAATAA
The DNA here is from genome assembly GCA_029256705.1 of Clostridia bacterium. Taxonomy (GTDB): domain Bacteria; phylum Bacillota; class Clostridia; order TANB77; family CAG-465; genus RGIG5057. Next base: position 299,657 of record JAQSXK010000001.1, on the reverse strand, counting down.
ATTATATGGCTATTCAAATGATATTTGCAGTAGCAATACTTGCTGTATCTCTTTTAATAGTAAAACAAAAAAGATCGAGTAAACAAATATAGATATAATTAATATTGAATTTCAAATAAGTAAGTGTTATACTATTACTATAAATATATTTAAATTAGGAGGAACTAATGAAATATATATCTGCAAAGACAATTTTACAAAGAACTAAGCATGGTAATGAATGGTTTGGAATAGATTTTAATATGAATTTATATAAGGGCTGTCCACATGGATGTATATATTGTGATAGTAGAAGTAACTGTTATAATATAGAAAACTTTGATGAAGTTAGAATTAAAAAAAATGTTATAGAAATTTTAAATGCCGAGTTAAAATCAAAAAGAATAAATGGAGTAATTGGAATCGGATCAATGTCGGATACATATAATCCGTTTGAAAAGGATTATGAAATAACCAAAAAGGCATTGGAACTTATCGATTATTTTGGATATGGAATTTCGTTAGAAACAAAAAGTGACCTAATAGTAAGGGATATAGATACATTTAAAAATATAAATAAAAAAGCGCCTCTAATATTAAAAATGACGATTACAACTTATGATGATAAATTATCAAAAATAATAGAACCAAATGTTAGTGTATCATCTAAGAGATTTGAGGCAATAAAAAAACTATCAGATGAAGGACTATTTGTTGGAGTATTATTAACACCAATAATTCCATTTATTACCGATACAGAAGATAATATAAAAAATATAATAAAATTGGCACACGATAGTGGGGCAAAGTTTATATTTTCTATGGGAGCGGTTACATTAAGGGAAAACCAAAGGGAGTATTTTTATCAAAAATTAGATAAATATTTTCCAAAATTAAAAGATATGTATATTAAAACATATGGAAATAATTATATATGCAAATCTTTAAATAAAAATCTAGGTAAAATATTTCAAGAGGAATGTGAAAAATATAATATTTTATATAAAATGGAGGATATAATAAGAGCCTATAAAGAAAGAAGTACAACTATAGAGCAGCTAAACTTTTTTAAATAATTTAAAGTAAAAACTAAAAAAGACTTGGATCAGTTTCCAAGTCTTTTTATTATAATTTTTTCTAATATCTGTACTGCGTTACTTGCGGCTCCTTTACGAACGTTATCTGCAACAACCCATAAATTGAGCCCGTTTTTTACAGAAAAATCCCTTCTGATTCTCCCAACTAATACAGAATCTATTCCATTAGCAAGATCGTTTATTGGATAACTGTTATTTTTAGGATCATCTACAACTATTATTCCTGGATAATTAGACAAAGTTTCTACCACGTCTTGTATATTAAATTCGTCTGCAAATTCTATATTTATACTTTCACTATGACAGTTTAGAACAGGAATTCTAACACATGTAGCTGTTATAGGAAGGGCAGGTTCATGTAATATTTTTCTGGATTCTTCAATCATTTTCATTTCTTCTTTTGTATAATTATTCTCTAAAAAAATATCTATATGAGGTATACAATTATCTGTTATACTATACGGAAACTTACTGGGACTACTACCATTTCTAGTATTTACTAGGTCGTTAATGCCTGCATTGCCAGCCCCAGATACTGCTTGGTAAGTTGAAAATACAATTCTTGAAATTGTATATTCATCATTTAATGCTTTTATAGGTAGCATTGCTTGTATTGTAGAACAATTTGGATTGGCAATTATTCCTTTATTTTTAAATATATCCTCTTCGTTTACTTCTGGAACAACTAATGGAACATCATCATTCATTCTAAAGTAACTACTATTATCTATAACAATACATCCATTATTTACAGCTATTGGTATATATTGCTTACTAATACTTCCTCCAGCAGAAAATAGTGCATAATCAAATTTAGTATTTTTAAAAGAATCTTCAGTAAGTTCTTGAATAGTATATTCTTTATCCATAAATCTAACTTTTTTTCCTTTAGATTTACTAGAAGCAAATAATTCATACTCATCTATCTTTAGTTTCTTTTCTTCTAAAACTTTCAGAAAAGTTTGACCTACCAAACCGGTAGCTCCAACAATAGCGCATCTAATCATAATAACACCCCTAGTAATATATATGAGATATCATAAAGAATATACTTATAAATATTGTGAAAAAAAACAGATTACAATAAGAATATTTATTATATATATTATTTTCTTTATATATGTAAATTAAAAATCCATTTACTTGAAAAAAATGAGCTAATGTAGTATAATATATCAAAGAAAAGTGGGTGAGTAAAATGGATTTTGTACATTTACATATGCATACTGAATACAGTTTGTTGGATGGTGCAAATAAGTTGGATGATTTAGTTTCTAAGGTTGAAGAGTTAGGCATGAAAGCGGTAGCTATAACAGATCACGGAAATATGTTTGGCGTAGTTGAATTATATAAAAAATGTAAAGCTAAGGGGATAAAACTTGTAGTAGGCTGTGAAATGTACATGGCTCCTAGAAGTAGATTGGATAAACAAGGTAAAATTGATACAGAGCCAAACCATTTAATCTTACTTGCTATGAATGAAATTGGATATAAGAATTTAGTTAAATTAGTTTCACTTTCATATGTTGAGGGCTTTTATTATAAGCCAAGAATAGATATGGAAATTTTAAAACAATACAATGAAGGGATAATATGTTTATCTGCTTGCCTTGCTGGTGATATACCAAGAAAAATAGTATCAGGAGATATTGAGGGAGCAAAGAATTCTGCAAAAGAATTTTTAAATATATTTGGAAAAGAAAGATTTTACTTAGAAATTCAAGATAATGGTATAAGAGAGCAAGTTTTAGTTAATCAAAATATAGTTGCAATTTCAAAAGAATTAAATATTGGATTAGTCGCTACAAACGATTGTCATTACTTAACTAAAGATGATTATGATTTTCATGAGGTTTTGTTATGTGTACAGACTAAGAAAATAATTAATGATCCAGATAGAATGAGTTTTCCTACAAACGAATTTTATGTTAAATCACCCGAAGAAATGTCGTCTGCTTTTAAAAATCTTCCTGAAGCAATAGAAAATACTGTTAAAATAGCAGATATGTGCAATGTGGAGTTTGAATTTGGTAATATAATATTACCTGAATTTAAAATAGAGGGAAATACGACAAATTTAGAATATTTTAAAATGTTATGTTATGAAGGAATAGAAAAGAGATATAATAAAGAAGAATATAACGGAGAATATTTAAATAAAGTAAATGAAAGATTAAATTACGAAATAAGTGTAATAGATAAAATGGGATATGTAGATTATTTTCTTATTGTACAAGATTTTATAAATTATGCTAAAAGAAATGGTATACCAGTTGGTCCAGGTAGAGGTAGTGGAGCTGGTAGTATAGCTGCATATTTAACTGGAATAACAGATATTGATCCTTTAAGGTTTAATTTGATATTTGAAAGATTTCTAAATCCAGAAAGAATTAGTATGCCAGATTTTGATATAGATTTTTGTTATGAGAGAAGACAAGAAGTAATTGATTATGTTGCAAGAAAATATTCAGAATCCCATGTTGCTCAAATTATAACATTTGGTACAATGGCTGCAAGAGCTGGTATAAGAGATATTGCAAGGGCATTAGACATTCCATATCAAAAAGCAGATATGATAGCTAAAATGATTCCACAAGAATTAAAAATGACAATAGATGCTGCTCTTAAAATAAACCAAGACTTAGCAACTATATATGAAATAGATGACGAGGCTCATAAACTTATTGATTTAGCAATGAAAGCAGAAGGTATGCCGCGTCATGCTTCAACACATGCAGCGGGAGTTGTTATAACTAAAGAAAGAGTAGACAGTTATGTTCCACTTTATTTAAATCAAAATGTTATATCTACTCAATATACTATGACGATTTTAGAAGAATTAGGTCTTTTAAAAATGGACTTTTTAGGGCTTAGAACATTGACAGTAATAGCAGATTGTATAAAATTAGTTAAGAAAGTGCGTAATATAGATGTTGTTTTTGATAAAGATATGAATGATAAAGGTGTGTTTAAACTCTTATCAGAAGGAAAAACAAATGGTGTATTTCAGCTTGAAAGTGACGGCTTAAAACAAGTAATTAGAACACTTAAACCAGACTCGTTAGAAGATATTATTGTTGTAATTTCGTTATATAGACCTGGCCCAATGGACCAAATACCAAGATACATAAAAAACAAGAATAGTAGAGGCGCTATACAATATACGCATAAAGCGTTAGAACCGATACTTGATGTTACGTATGGTTGTATGGTATACCAAGAACAAGTGATGCAAATATTTAGAGATTTGGCAGGATATAGCTTAGGTAGAGCAGATTTAGTAAGACGCGCTATGAGTAAAAAGAAACTTGATGTTATGAATAAAGAAAGAGAAGTATTTGTAAAGGGCGCTAGTGAAAATGGTATTGATGAAGAAAGTAGCAATAAAATATTTGATGAGATGGCTGAGTTTGCAAAATATGCATTTAATAAATCTCATGCGGCAGCGTATGCAGTAGTGGCTTACCAAACAGCATATTTAAAAGTTCATTATCCGGCAGAATTTATGGCTGCTACAATGAATAGCTTACTTGGTAATTTAAATAAAATACCAGAATATATAGAAGAATGTAAAAGTATGAACATTGAGGTTTTAAAACCAGATATAAATAATAGTCATTCAAAATTTGGAGTGGTAGATGGAAAAATAATATTTGCATTAGAAACTATTAAAAATGTTTCTGCAGGAGCAATTTCAGATATTATATCTATACGCCAAAGAGAAGGTAAATTTAAAAATTTTATAGATTTTTGTGAAAAAGTATCCGGTGAAAATGTTAATAAAAAATGTATAGAATCATTAATAAAAGCTGGTTGTTTTGATGAAACAGAAAAAGATTTAAATAGAATAGATTTATTAGAAGGCTTTGAAATAGTTATAGACAATATTAATTCTAATAGAAGAAGAAATTATGCTAATCAAGTAAATTTATTTGAAACTGTAGAAGAATCAAGTAATATTACAATACCAAAAAGTAAAAGAAATGTAACAAAAAAAGAAATACTTGACATGGAAAAAGAGATAATTGGTCTATACGTTTCTGGGCATCCTCTTGACGAATATAGTGAATATATTTCAAAAAATTCTAATATAACTACAAAAGATTTAATAGTCCCTGAACAACAAAATGATGAATCAGAAGAAAGTATAAGTGTTAATATAGTAAATTATGATTCTAAACAAGTAATTATATGTGGAATAATAGATAGTTCTAAGATTATATATACTAAAAATAACGATCAAATGATGTTTGCTGAAATGTCAGATATGTATGGAAGTATTGAAATAATACTATTTCCAGGTGTATTTTCTAAATTTAGTAGATCTTTAGAAGCTGGTAATGTAGTTAAAGTAAAAGGAAAAGTTAGTATTAAAGAAAATGAAAAAACAAAAATATTAGTTAGTGATGTAGAGAAGATATCTAAAAATCCAAACATATATATAAAAATGCCAAAGGATAAATTTGATTTAGAAGAAAATGTAATAAGTTTTGTGGATGAGCTTTCAAATGAATACTATGGAAGTACTCCGGTTTATTTATTTTATGAAGGAACTAACAAATTAAAATTGTTAAATAGAAGTTATTGGTTAAATGATGGCGAAGATGTAATAAATGAGTTAAAATCTAGACTTGGTGAAGAAAATATTAATAAGAAATAAAAGTATAATTAATTTTAAAATTAATAGGAGGAAAATATGATAAAAATAGCTTTTTTCGATACAAAGGAATATGATAAAAATTCTTTTGATAATTACAATAAAGATTTTGGGTATGAAATAACATACTTTAAAAACAAATTATCTTCAGAAACTGCTCCGCTTACAAAAGGTTATGACGTTGTCTGCATATTTGTAAATGATGTTGTAGATAAAGAAGTAATAAAGATACTTGAAAATTGTAATGTTAAATTAATTGCGTTAAGATGTGCAGGATTTAATAATATAGATATTAATTACTTAACAGATACAATAAAAGTAGTAAGAGTACCAGATTATTCTCCTTATGCTGTAGCAGAACATACTGTAGGTTTACTACAAACTTTAAATAGAAAAATATATAAAGCATATCAAAGAACAAGAAAATATAATTTTTCACTTGATGGTTTACTTGGTTTTGACTTACATGGTAAAACAGTAGGTGTTATTGGAACAGGTAGAATTGGCAAAGTATTTATAAAAATAATGAACGGATTTGGAACTAACGTTATAGCTTATGATACATTTCCAGATATTGAAGGTGCTAAAGAATTGAACTTTAAATATGTTTCACTTGATGAACTTTTTAAAAATTCAGATATAATATCATTGCACTGTCCATTAACAAAAGAGACAAATAACATTATAAATAAACAATCAATAGAAAAAATGAAAGATGGAGTATATATTATAAATACAAGTAGAGGTAAATTAATAAATACAAATGATTTAATTGAGATGCTAGAAGCAGGTAAAATAAGTGGTCTCGGACTTGATGTATATGAAGATGAAGAAAAATATTTTTTAAATGATATGTCAAATTCATATATAAGGGACAAAGACTTATCGATATTATTGTCGATGCCAAATGTTGTTATAACAGCACATCAAGCTTTTTTTACAAAAGAGGCTTTAGATAAAATTGTTAGTACAACATTTAGTAATATAAAAGAAATTTTTGAAACAGGGGTTTGCAAAAACGAGGTTAAAAAATAAATAAAAAGGGGGATATATCATGGAGGAAAAGTTAATAACGGCTATTCGATCAAGTAAAATTAAATATGATGAGAATAGATTACAAGCTGTTTTAAACTATGCAAAAGATATATACAAAGATGAATTAAGGTATACAGGACAAACATATTTAGAGCATACATTTGGTGTTGCTATTGAGGTAATATTACTTAATTTAGATGAAAATTCTGTATATGCTAGTATACTTCATGAAGCGCCGAGATTTAATGCTGATATGAATGATATAACGTTAAATTTTGGTGAGGAAGTGACAAGTTTAATAAAAGGTGTAGATAGATTAGCATATTTGAATTATGCAAATAATGATAAATTAGATATAAATATTTTAAGAAAAATGTTTATGGCTATTGCAAAAGATGTAAGGGTTATTCTTATAAAACTTGCAGATAGATTATATAATATGAGAAAAGCTGATGAAATGCAAGAAGATTTTAGAATACTAAAAGCAAAAGAAACTTTAGAAATATATTCTCCAATTGCACATAGACTTGGTATATCACATATAAAATCTGAATTAGAAGATATTTCATTTAGAGTACTTATGAATAAAGAATACATGTATATTAAATCAAAAATAGATGCTAAAAAAACAGAGAGAGAACAATATATAGAAATTAGAATAAATGAAATAATACAAAAATTGAAAGAGTCACAAGTTGTATCTACAGTATATGGAAGACCAAAACATTTTTATAGTATATATAAAAAAATGAAAGAAAAAGATTGTGATACAGAAGATATATTTGATTTACTTGCAATAAGAATAATCGTAGATTCTGTTAAAGATTGCTATACAGCTTTAGGAATTGTACATGAATTGTACAAGCCTATGCCAGGAAGATTCAAAGATTATATTGCAGTTCCAAAAACTAATAACTATCAATCATTACATACAACTGTATTTGGAGAAAATGGATTCCCTTTCGAAATACAAATACGTACATGGGATATGCATAGACATGCTGAATATGGTATAGCAGCTCATTTTATGTATAAGGAAAAATCAAATAATTTTTCTGAAACAGAACAAAAAATAATGTGGATTAGACATACTTTAGAACTTCAAAAAGAATTAACGGAAGGTGTTAGTAATTTAAATGCCTTTAAAGGTGAATTGTTTGGAGAAGAAGTTTTTGCTTTTACACCAAAAGGTGAAATTAAAGCTCTGCCAAAAGGTGCAACAACTATAGATTTTGCATATTTAGTTCATCAAAATGTAGCTGAAAAAATGACAGGAGCTAAAGTAAATGGAAAGCTGGTTCCAATTAGTACAAAGTTAAATAATACAGATGTAGTACAAATTATAACTTCTTCAAGTAGTAATGGACCAAACTTTGATTGGCTTAAACATGTGAAAACTAATAGTGCAAAAAACAAAATAATGGCTTACCTTAAAAAACAAGGTTCAACAGAAAATGTTCAAAGGGGAAAAGAATTATTTGAAAAAGAAGTAAAAAAACAAAGAATACCTAAAGAAGAATTACTTAAAGAAGAATATTTAGATAAATTACCAGCATCTGTTAAGGTTAATAAAATCGAAAATGTTTATGAGAATATTGGATTTGGAACTTTATCTTATGTAAAAGCAGTAAACAAATTGTTAGAAATATATAATAAAAATAATAAGATTAAAGATGTTAAATTAGAGGAAAATAAGCCTAAGAAGAAAAAAGATAATTTAGATACTGTAATAGTTGAAGGATTAAATAATTGTCTTGTAAAATTTGCTGGATGTTGTACTCCAATACCAGGTGATGAAATTATAGGATATATAACGTTTTCAAATGGTGTATCAGTACATAGAAAGGATTGCAAAAATTTAAAAGGACTAGATATTTTAAACAGAAAAATTAATATTAAATGGAAAGATAAGGTTAAATCTGAGTTTATAACTAATATAAAGGTTATGGCAAACTATAGAGAAACATTGACTATAGACATTATTAAAAAACTACAGGAATTAAAGACAGATATTTTAACTATAAAAGCACAAAAAAACCAGGATAAAGAAATAGTAGTAGATGTAAGTATAAATACAGATAGTAATGAAGGTTTAATAAAAGTAATTAGAGAATTAAAGAAAATAGATAGTGTATATGAGGTTAAGAGATCAAGATAGGGGGATTTTTGTGGCAAAATTATATTTTAGATATGCATGTATGGGTGCAGGTAAGTCTATAGATTTATTAAAAGTAGGATTTAATTATGAAGAAAGAGGATACAAAGTAATGTATCTTACAGCAGAAATAGACAATAGGTATGAAAAAGGGAAAATAACAACTAGAATGGGACTTAATAAAGATGCACATACTTTTAATGAAGATACTAATATATATAATCTTTGCTCATCGTTAGAACATGTACCAGCATGTGTATTGGTTGATGAAGCACAATTTTTAAATACCAATCATGTACAGCAACTAACAGATATAGTAGATTATTTAGATATTCCAGTTATCTGTTATGGACTAAGAAGTGACTTTAGAAATCAATTGTTTGAAGGTAGTAAAGCATTACTAACTATAGCAGATAAAATTGAGGAACTAAAAACCATATGTGATTGTGGAAAAAAGGCTACATGTAATATGAGAACATTAAATGGAAAAGCTACAACTTCCGGAGAACAAATATTAATTGGTGATTTAGAATATAAATCAGTATGTAGAAAATGCTATAAGAAAAGAGTGAAAGAATATGGAGAGAAATAAAATTATACAAATTGAAGTAGGTGATGATAATTATCCTACAAACTGTTATATTATATATGATGAAGAAGATAATGCAGTAGTAATAGATCCAGGGTATAATAAAGAAAGAATAATATCTAGAATTGATGAAAATAATCTTAAAGTAAGATATGTAATTTTAACTCATTGTCATGCAGATCATTTGGGTCAATTAGAGGAAATAATGAAATATACTGATGCTGATGTAATAATACATGAAAATGATCTTGATGGATTAGAAGATGATGAAAAATCTCATTTTACAAAATTAAATGTAGATAAACCTAATATAGATAAAAATAAGGTAATTACTGTAAAAGATAAAGACTTAATCCAAATAGGTAATATATTACTTGTAGTAATTCATACACCAGGACATACAAGTGGATGTATGTGTTTACTTGAAAAGAGTACTGATTCCTTATTTACAGGTGATACAATATTTGCTACTTGTTATGGAAGGGTAGATTTAAAGTCTGGAAGTTTGGAAGATATGAAAAACACGATAGATATGTTATTTGATAGATTTGAAGATATAATAATATATCCAGGGCACGAGAAAATAGTTAATATAGATGATTGTAAAAAAAGAATAAAATTATTGCTTAAAGTTAGAGGTATGTAATTTATGTCATATTTTGATAACCTAATTAATGAAGAAAAAGAGAAGGAATATTTTAAAAATCTTATGGATTTTTTAGAAAACGAATATAGTAGTAAAATAATATTTCCTGAAAAAGAAAATATATTTAATAGTTTAAAATTTACGAAATATGAAGAAGTTAAGGTTGTTATACTTGGACAAGATCCTTATCATGGATCTGGTGAGGCACATGGACTTAGTTTTTCTGTCAAACCAGGTATTAAAGTACCACCTTCCCTTAAAAATATATATAAAGAATTGAATAGTGATATAGGGACTTATATACCTAATAACGGATATTTAGTTAAATGGACAAACCAAGGGGTATTACTTTTAAACAGTGTACTTACAGTAGAGAAGGATAAACCGGGAAGTCATAGAAATAAAGGTTGGGAAATTTTTACTGATAATATTATTACAAAATTAAATGAAAGAAATAAACCTATAGTATTTGTACTTTGGGGAAATTATGCAAAAGAAAAAGAAAAATATATAACAAATAAGCAGCACTTAATACTAACAAGTGCGCATCCAAGTCCTTTTTCTGCAAGAAATGGATTTTTTGGGTGTAAACATTTTTCTAAGATAAATGAATTTCTAAAACAAAATGGAGAAAAAGAAATAGATTTTCAGATAGAAAACATTAACGAAGAAATGCAAACTAATTTTTTTACAGAAGGGGAATAACAATGAAAACAAGTGATTTTAAATATGATTTACCACAAGAATTAATAGCACAAACACCTCTTTTAGAGAGATCTAAATCTAAGATGATGGTACTCGATAAAGTAACCGGTGAAATAGAACATAAAAGTTTTGAAAATATTTTAGAGTATATAAATAATGGGGATACAATAGTATTAAATGATACAAGAGTTATTCCTGCTAGAATATTTGGACATAGAGAAAATAAGGAAGAAATTATAGAATTTCTTTTAACTAAACAACTTGAAAACGATAATTGGGAAACATTAGTAAAACCTGGTAGAAAAGCAAAAATTGGAACTGTTATTGTTTTTGGCGAAAATTTACTTACAGCAGAAGTTATAGATATACTACCAGAAGGCGAAAGAATAATTAAGTTTAAATATGATGGCATTTTTAATGAAATATTAGACACATTAGGTACAATGCCACTTCCACCATATATAACAGAAAAATTAGAAGATAAAGAAAGATATCAAACTGTATATAATAAAATTGCAGGTTCTGCGGCAGCACCTACAGCAGGCCTTCATTTTACGAAAGATATAATTACTAAATTAGAGGAAAAAGGTGTTAATGTTGCATATGTTACACTTCATGTGGGAATAGGAACTTTTAGACCTGTAAAAGTAGATGATGTATTAAATCATAAAATGCATAGTGAAAGTTTTAGTATAGATTCAAATACAGCATCCATTATAAATGAAACTAAAAAAAGAGGGAATAAAGTGATTTGCGTTGGTACTACATCCTGCAGGGTTTTAGAAAGTGCAACAGATGAAAATGGTATAATACATTCTATGAAAAAAGATACAGATATATTTATTTATCCAGGATATAAATTTAAAATGGTAGATAAATTACTTACTAATTTTCATCTGCCAGAATCTACATTAATAATGTTAGTTTCAGCTTTAAGCAATAAAGATATAATATTAAATGCATATAAAGAGGCAGTTAAAAATAAATATAGATTTTTTAGTTTTGGAGATTGTATGTTTATAAAATAATATTAAAATAAAACAAAAGTTAAAATGTTGACATAATGTATTGACTTTTGTCAGAATATATAGTAAGATTAATATATAAGTATATATATGGAGAGGAAGTTTTTGTATGGAAGAATTGAGATCAAGATTAAAAGTTATAAAAGAAGATATGAAACAATTAGAGCAATTGACAGAAATGATTAGAAAAGAGACTAGTATTTTTGAAAGTTTTGATAAAGTAAATAAGGAGGTATTATAATGGCTATTAATACAATTAATTTAGGCGAAACAGAAATAATAAATAAAATGCAAGAAAGAATAAATGTAGCTGAAGAAAAATTAAATAATTTATTTGCTTCATATAATATTCCTGATGATATAACAGATAATAATACTAAATTAGCTTATGTTCTTGCACAAATAGGTGATGATCAAACAGCAAGACAAGAGATGAACAAAAATTTTGAAGATGTGCAAAAAGAGGTTCAACTTACAAGTAAGAATATAGAAGAAGATTTCATTAATATGACTAATATTGCAAATGCAAGAGTTGAAAAATATGCTGCTCTAATAAAAGAGGCAGAAGAAAGTTTCAACAAAAAAGTAGCTGAAAAAGAAAATAATGAAAATAAGATAAAAGGATTAAATGATGAAATAAAAACTTTGAATGATAGAAAGATTGAACTTCAAGGTGCTGACGGTAAAGGTGGAAAAATAGCTGAAGAAAAAGCAAATTCAGTTAGAGCAAAAGATGAAGCTAAAACATTAGCAAAAAAAATTGCAGATATTGACGCTAAAATCAAAGAGATAGATGAAAAAATTAAAAAATTAGAAGAAGCAAATAAAAATACAAATGATCCAGCAGAACTTGAAAAAAATGCTGCTGAAATAGCTTCTTTACAAAGTGAGAGAGCAAATTTATCTAAAGATAGAGTGGAATTAACATCACAATATCAAGCAAAAGAAGATGAAAAAAGTCAATATGAAGCTAATATAAGAAAATTACAAAATGAAGTATTAGATTTAGACACTGAAATAAACGCTAAAGCTGCAGAAAAAAATATACTAGAAAATGAATTAAGATTAATGCCTATTGTTGGTGATGAATTAAAACAATTAAAAGAAGAATTTGAAAAACAAAGACAAAAATATATAGATACAGTTGAAGCTACAGAAAAAACTTTAAATGAAAGAGGAATAAATGTTAAAGCAGCTAAAATAGCAGATTTACCAGAAGTAGAAGTAGCTGAAACTCCTGTAGTTGAAGGTGAATCTGTACAAGAAAATGAAAGAGTTAATGTTGAGGGTGAAGATGACCCAATTGTTGGACAACAACAAGTTGTAGGAGGAGAAGAACCTTCTAATAAAGAAAAAAATAAATCTAAAAATTCTCAACAAAATAATGGATACTATTATACACAACCAGGTGAACCTGCAAAGGAAGAAACTTTACCTGTAGTTACACCAGAAGATAAAAAGAAAGAAAAATTAGATTATATTCTTGGTTATTCAAATGATGGTGTTGGTTTATCTTCTGAAGATAGATTAAAGAGAATACAAAGTGAACTTGGTGGAAGAGATTATGAAGCTATGACTAAGGCATTTGAAGAATTAAAAAAATCTCCTGTTCCATTAACAAAAGAAGAAAAGAATAAAGTTAAAGAAATGATGAAAATAGATAAGAAAAACTTGGCACAAACTATTAAGGATTTAGACCCTAGTAAATTAGAAAAATTAATTGCTGCTGCTGGAATAGATATGGACAAATCTGAAATAGAAGCTTTATACAGAAAATCTTTTGAAGATCAAAGTTTTTGGGGAAAAGCAAATAATGGATTTAAAGATTTTGGTGAAGCATCATATGGTGTATTAGATGGATTTACACAAATGTCAGACAAAAATCAATCTAAATGGCAGGAAATAATCAAAGGTTATGCTGCAAATAAAGAAAATATGTCTGAAGATGAAATAAAAGATTTTGAAAAATATATATTAACACCAGTTAAATTTGGTACATTACAAGCTCAGAGTAGAGATATTTGTAAAAATAAATTTTTCAAATTATTTACCCCTCCAACTAGTAGAAAAACAGAAGATATTAGATCAGCAATTTCAGAAGTTGAATTACCAGAAGGTCAAGATATTGTTTCTAGATCTAAAGCTAAAGATTTTACAGAAACTTTAAGAGGTCAAACTGAGACATATCCACCAAATCCTGAAAGAGGCGGAAAATCAAACGAAGACAGAAATAAAGACGGAAGATAATCTTAGATTTAAATAAAATAAAAAACTAAATGTAAATAATATTTACGTTTAGTTTTTTTAATTTCATGATTTATTCTTTTTCATCTTTCTTCCGTTTTCTAATGAATATTAGTATAGTAAGTGTTACATATATAGCAAAAATTAATGCTACTAATATAAGGAGTTGTAAGTTAGCATTTGCACCAAATATAAATAACAATCCAATTAGACCGCCGGTTATTATTCCGCCTAATACTTCATGAGGCAAATGGCCTGCTTTAAGTTTGATGTTACTAAGTATATCATCAAGTTCCTCTTCAAGTGCTCTCGAGTTAATATCATTTTCAATTAACTTTAACTTTTCAATTTTATCGGAGATATCTTTCGAAGTTAGAGCTATTTGTTTAATAGCATGTGCATGTTCTTGTACCCTAAGCCTTACACCCATAGCATCACGTATTTCATAACATGACCATAAAGCAAGTACTAGTCCAACTAGTATAGAAGAAAACATATCAGTGTTTGGATTGTTTATAGAATAAGAATATATCATATTCCAAAATACAATGTTGAAAGACACAAGTATCGCAGTATGGGAAGAGGGAAAATCACCATCAGACAATAAAGTTTTAATATCGAATTTTCCAATTAGTATACTATTTAATATTGTTTTAAACATTTGAACAAATACCACAGTTGTTATTGAAGAAATAGATAAGAGAAGTACAGAATCCACAATTGTAAAATTCATAATTTAAAACCTCCAGTTTTAGTTTATTTTTCGTTTTTTGTCAATATATTATACACTATTATTAGTCAATTGTCAAATTGAAAATTTTGTTTTATGTCGTGTTTATTACTAGAAAAGATATTTAAAATGTAATTTTACATAAAAAGTTGACTTTTTTTAACTTTTTTTTGTAAAAGTATTGATTTTTAATTTTTTTTGTATTAAAATTATATCAAGTGGTAAGAAGTGGAGAAAAGTGGTGAGTTTTAAGTGTTATTAGGTGAATATAACCATAATGTAGATGAAAAAGGTAGAGTAAGTGTACCAGCTAAATTTAGAGAAGATTTAGGTGCTTCGTTTATAGTTACAAAAGGTTTGGATAATTGTCTATTTATCTATTCAAAAAATGAATGGAGTACATTTGAAACTAAACTTAAAGATTTGCCTCTAACAAATCCTAATGTTCGTAACTTTATACGTTTCTTTTTCTCTGGTGCAACTGAGTGTGAACTAGATAAACAAGGTAGAATTAATATACCACAGAACTTAAGAGAATATGCTGGTTTAAATAAAGATTTATCAATAATTGGTGTATCTACTAGAGTTGAAATTTGGGATAGAGAAAAATGGAACAATTACACAAGTTCAGATAATATGGATATGAATGAAATTGCTATTCAAATGTCTAATTTAGGCATTTAAATATACATACAAAAGATAAATAATATACAAAAGATAAATTTAAAAGATACAAAAGATAACTTTACAAATGATAAATAAATAATATACAAAAGATAAAATCTAAAATTACAAAAGATAAAATATGTTTTAAATATGTAATGTACAAAAGATAACATATATAATGAAATATTAAATGAGGTAAATATATGGAATTTAAACATAAGCCAGTTTTACTTGACGAATGCATAGAAGGACTTAATATAAAAAAAGATGGAATATATGTTGATGGTACTTTAGGTGGTGCAGGGCATTCATTGCATATTATAGAAAAATTAAGTAAAAATGGAGTACTAATAGGAATAGACAGAGATAAAGAAGCTATAAAAGCAGCTGAAATTAAGTTAAAAGAATTTAATAATAAAATAATATATCATGGTAATCATGATGATATAAAGAAAATATTAGAGGAATTAAAAATAGAAAAAGTTGATGGTATATTACTTGATTTAGGAGTTTCTTCATATCAATTAGACGAAGCTGAGCGTGGGTTTAGCTATATGCAAGACAGCAAATTAGATATGAGAATGAATAGAGAAGATAAACTATCTGCTTATGAAGTAGTAAATAAATATAGTGAAGATAGTCTTAGTAAGATTTTTTTTGACTATGGCGAAGAAAGATATTCTAATAGAATAGCAGCAAAAATATGTGAACAAAGAAGTGTAAAGCCAATAGAAACTACACTTGAACTTGTTAATATAATAAAAAGTTCTATTCCATTTAAAGCAACACTTGAAAAACAGCATCCGGCTAAAAGGGTATTTCAAGCTATAAGAATAGAAGTTAATAGTGAGTTAGATAAATTGAAAGAAGCAGTTGTAGATAGTGTAAATTGCTTAAATACTAAAGGTAGACTTTTAATTATAACATTTCACTCTCTAGAAGATAGAATAGTAAAACATGCTTTTGAAGAACTTGAAGGTAGATGTACTTGTCCAAGTGGTTTTCCTGTATGTGTATGTGGATATAAATCATATGGGAAAAATGTAACTAGAAAACCAATAATTTCAAAAGAATCTGAACTTGATGAAAATCCAAGAGCAAGAAGTG
Organism: Clostridia bacterium; assembly: GCA_029256705.1. Lineage (GTDB taxonomy): Bacteria > Bacillota > Clostridia > TANB77 > CAG-465 > RGIG5057. The sequence continues at coordinate 283,022 of JAQSXK010000001.1, read as the reverse complement.
CAAAACTTAGAATATTTGAAAAAAATTAAGTTTATGCTTTAAGAATTTATATAAGGGGTGGTAGGTATGACAAAATTTTATTTTGCAGCGAGAGCTATATGTAGCGAATTTAATATATCAAATATATGTAAATATTATAATATAAATAAAAAAATCAAATGGGAAGAGCCTTTAATTTTAAAAGGAAATCATTTAGCACAATTTAAAGATGCAACTAACAAAATGGTATATATATATTATTTTGGTTCTATCGTATTTGTTAATTTCAATGAAATAGAAAGAGAACAATTTATAAACCAAATAAATAATATACCAGATAGTATAAAAAGTATGAATAAGGAAATGAAGTATAATTGCATTGAAGAGTATGATATTCTTTGTGATGAGAAAGTTGAAAATGAAATAGGTTTTGAAATATGCAATCTTAAATCTATTGAAGATTACAATTTAGATATGACTGCCCTTGTTATAGCAAAGTCTGCTGCTTTAGAGACAATAGAAAATAGACTATCCATTGTTTTTGATGAAGTTGAAAAGATAATATCATCATTAAAAGTTGGAAAAATAAACATGACAGAAAAAAAGGCTGCTTCAATAATAGGCGGTGTTTTATCATTTAAACATACAGTTATATCATATATAATGTTACTAGATAAACCTGATATTACATGGGAAAATGAAGATGCTAAGATATTCTTTAATGATCTAGCTGATCTTTTTGAACTTGATGATAGATATAAAATACTAAATGCAAAAATAGAATCACTACTAGAAGTAACTGAAATATTTGCGGATTTAAGTCATTCAAGAAAAGCTACTATATTAGAGATTATAGTAATTGTATTAATTTTAGTAGAGGTAATACATGCATTTGAACCTCAGATTATACAGCTACTCTCAAATATAATTTAAAAATTAACATTTTGTTAAAATATATGAATTTATTAAAATTAGATTTTATATAGATTTTAAAGGAAAGGAGTGTTTGAAATAATGCCCTCTAATACAAAGTTTAATTATGTAACGGGATCTTCAGCTAGAAAATATGAATATTTAGATGATTATCCAAAAGAAGAGAAAAAAAATATAAGAAGAGCATCTAAAAAAACGGTTGTGAATGAAAAAGTTAAAGTTAAAACAGTTTTTTTTATCTCTTGTTTGTTTGTTATGCTTATGATAATTACATATAGATTTAATGTTATTAGTGAAAGTAATTTAGCACTTCAAAATTTAAAAATCGAGTTAGAAAGAGTACAATCAAATTTAGCAGCCACTGAAATGAATGTTGAACAAAGTACAGATTTAGCAAAAATAGAAGCATACGCAAAACAAAAACTTGGTATGCAAAAACCAGATAAAAATCAGGTGGTATACATAGATACATCTAAAGATACAAATGTTGTAAAAGAAGATAATGTAAGTTTTGTAGATGAGATTATTGAAAATATAAAAGGTTATATAAATAATATAAAATAGTAATAACTAAGACAAAACGCGAGTAATATGTAATATACTTTTAATGTCTTAGTTATTTTTATTAAGTAGAGGTGAAAAATTTGGCGTATGTTGCGGTAAAAAATAAAAAAAGAATAGTAATAATTTTGATAGTATGTTTAGTTATAACAGTATTACTTTTTGCAAAATTAGTATATATTCAAGTTATAAAATCTAAGCATTATCAGGAAAAAGCATATGAGCAGCAAACAAGAGAAAGAATAGTAGCAGCTAAACGTGGTACTATATATGATGCAACTGGTCAGAAAATATTTGCCCAGAGTATTTCAACAAGCAAAATAACAATTATTCCTAATAGTGTAAATAAAAAGGAAGAAGTGGGCAGTAAACTTGCTGAAATATTAGAAATAAGCATAGATGACGTTATGGCTAAACTTAATAAAAATTCATCACAAGAAACTATTTATTCAAAATTAGACAATGAAAAATCAGCGCAAATTTTAAAATACATAAGTGATAATGATATTGATGGAATTAAAATAGATGAAGATACAAAAAGAGTTTATCCATATTCAGAATTATTAGCACATACGTTAGGTTTCGTTGGTACAGATAACCAAGGATTAGCTGGAATAGAGGCAACTTATGAAGAAGAATTAAAAGGAATTTCTGGTAAAATAGTAGGTAGTACAGATGGTAAAGGAAATGAAACACCATTTACAAATGAACAATATGTAGATCCTATTGACGGAAAAGATTTAATTCTTACAATAGATGCAACAATACAAAGTATAACAGAAAAACATTTGAAAAAGGCATTAAAAGAAAATATAGGTGCATATGCTACTGCTGTAGTAATTAGACCATCTACTGGAGAAGTACTTGCAATGGCGACAGCTCCTACTTTTGATTTGAATGATCCTTTTTCACCAAATACTGATGAACTAAAACAAAAATGGGATAGTTTGACTAAAGAAGAAAAAAGTAATGAGCTTAATGCTATGTGGAGAAACAAAGTAATCTCAGATACTGCAGAACCTGGTTCAAGTTTTAAAGTAGTTACAGTAGCAGCAGCAATTGAAGAAGGCGTAGCTGATATGGATACGCCAGGAGCTTTCTTTTGTAATGGTAGTATGAAAGTTGATTCATGGACTATAAAATGTTGGAGATATCCAAGATCTCATGGAAGCGAATCATTAAGGCAGGGTGTAATGAATTCATGTAATCCAGTATTTATGCAAGTTAGTGCTAAATTAGGAATAAATACATATGTTAAATATTTGGATGCATTTAATCTATATTCTAAAACAGGAATAGATTTACCTGGTGAAGCAACTGGTATAATGCATGATAAGGATAAAATGACAACTGTAGACTTAGCTACAACTTCATTCGGTCAAACAATACAAATAACTACACTTCAAACGGCAGTTAACTATTCTGCAATAGCAAATGGTGGATATTTAATAAAACCATTTGTTGTAAAAGAAGTACGTTCTAAAGATGGAGATTTTATAAAAAAGACTGAATCACAAAAAATAAAACAAATAGTATCTAAAGCTACGGCGGATATAACACTTAGTGCACTAGAAGATACTGTTAAGTATGGTACTGCTAAAGCAGCACAAATAAGAGGGTATAGAGTTGCTGGTAAAACAGCTACTGCAGAAATAGGGAGAGGATCTAATTCTACTTATATGGCTGGTTTTGCAGGTATCGCTCCAGTAAATAATCCAGAACTTGTTGTGGTAGTTAATATAATGGATCCTAAAGGACCTTTGGGTCACCAAGGTAGTACACTATGTGCTCCAGTGGTAGGTAGTATACTAGATGAATCGCTTAGATATTTAGATGTTAAGCCTGAATATACAATAGAAGATAATAATATACAAGAGAAAGTAGTACCGGATTTAAAAAATAAAACATATGAAGAAGCATCAAAAATTTTAACTGAAAACGGATTTAAAATAGCATCAGACAATAAGCTAAATGCTACAGATGTTGTTATAGATCAAATACCAAAAATTGGTGCAAGTTTGATGGAAGGTTCAACAGTACGTGTATATACAAATAATGATGCAAAACAAACTGTTTCAGTTCCAGACTTAAGAAATAAATCAACTGAAACCGCTAAAAAAGTATTACAAAATGTAGGTCTTAATATTAGGATAGTTGGAAATGGATATGTTCTTACGCAAGAACCATCATCTGAAACAGTAATTGAAAAAGGATCAATAGTAACTATAAAGTGTGTTGATACTATGGATCTACCTTAATATACAAAAAAAACTTGAAAAATAGATTTATATATGATAAAATATAAAAAAATATCATATAATCTTGATTTCAAAGGTTATAGTAATAAAACATAGGATAATCATTACATTAATATGTAATATAAGGGATATAACATAAATATGTATATTATAGGAGGCCAAAAAAATGATTTTACAATATTTATTAGAAGAAATGCCGTTAATTAAAGTAGTAGGAAATACGAATATAAAAATTAATAAAATAGAATATGACTCTAAAAAAATAGTTTCTGGTGATATATTTGTTGCAATAAAAGGTTACTCAGATGATGGAAATAATTATATAGATGAAGCAATAAAAAATGGAGCAGTTGCTATTATATTAGAAAAAGATGAAAAAGTAGAAAACTTGGATATAACATTGGTATATGTTGAAAACATAAGAATTGCACTTAGTATATTATCAAGTAAGTATTATGATAATCCTGCAAAAAAATTAAAATTGATAGGTATAACTGGAACTAAAGGAAAAACCACAACTGCCTATATGATAAGAGATATATTAACTGCTTCAGGTAAAAATGTTGGAATGATAGGTACAATATGTACAACGTATTCAGATGTGGTTATTGAATCAGAAAGAACATCACCAGAGTCTTTAGAACTTCATAAATTATTTAGGGATATGGTAGATAAAGAAATAGAATATGTCGTTATGGAAGTAAGTTCACATGCGCTAGAGTTAAATAGAGTTTATGGACTTAGGTATATAATTAGCGTATTTACAAATTTATCTGAAGAACATTTGGATTTTCATAATGATATGGAATCATATCTTGCTGCTAAGGCGAAACTATTTGCTATATCAGATTTTGCATTAATAAATGGTGATGATATATACTCTAATAGTTTACTTAAAATGATAACTTGTAAAACAGCTAAATTCGGATTAGATAACGAAGTTAATTTAACTGCTGCAGATGTAAGAGTTAATAGTTCATATACTGAATTTAAAATGTATATAAATAAAATGCTTGAAACTATAAGAGTTAACATACCAGGAAGATTTACAGTATATAATGCATTAGCTGCAATAGGCGTTTGTAGTATGCTTGGGTGCCAGATGGATTCAATACTATCGGCTTTAGCTTTACTTAAAGTGCCTGGAAGAAGTGAAGTTGTAGACGTTGGAAAAACATTTACAGTTATAGTTGATTATGCGCATAATCCTTCTAGTCTAGAAGCTATATTGTCAAGCACAAAGAAACATGCTAAAGGTAGAATAATTTGTGTATTTGGTTGTGGTGGAAATAGGGATAAAACAAAAAGAAGTGTAATGGGAGAAATATCTGGGAGATATTCGAACTTTACTGTTATAACAACAGATAATCCAAGAAATGAAAAACCTGCAGATATAATAAAACAAATAGAAGAAGGTATTAAGAAAACTAATGGATTATATAAAATTGTAGAAGATAGAAAAGAAGCTATAAGATTTGCAATGAAGATAGCTTGGAAAAACGATATAGTACTTATTGCTGGTAAAGGACATGAAACATATCAAATACAAAATGGTAACAAAAAGATTCATTTTGATGATAGAGAAGTAGCAAAACAAATAGCAAAAGAAATGCCAGACAAGAATATAGAAATAGATCAGTAATAAAGGGGAGAAATATATGAATACACAAATGCTAAACTTAGTTGTATCTTTTTTAGCAACCTTAATGTTAGGTGTAATTGTAATTCCTAAATTAAAGAAATTTAATGTAGGGCAAGTAGTAAGAGATGATGGACCTAGGGAACATATTAAGAAAAATGGTACGCCAACTATGGGTGGAATAATTATGATGGCGGTTATAATAGTTATTTTAGGTATAAATAGTATATCGTATAAGATACTTGTATTACCTCTAGTTGCAATAATAGGTTTTGGAATAGTTGGTTTTATAGATGATTATAAAAAACTAGTTTTAAAAAATACAAAAGGACTATCTCCAATGAAAAAAATATTAGGTCTTGTTATAACAACTGCAATATTCATATTTTTGTATATAAATGTTTTTAATTTAGGAACAGATATTATAATACCTTTTATAAATGAACCATTATCATTATCTATAGGTGCATTTATATTATTTACTACTTTTATACTACTTGCCTCAAGTAATGCAGTAAACTTAACTGACGGTTTAGATGGTCTTGCAACAGGTGTAGTAGCAATAATTATGACGTTTTTCACAATTATATCTTTGAAAAATGGTGATACAGAAATGACTATATTAGGGATGACAACACTAGGAACATGTTTAGCGTTCTTAATGTTTAATAGTTATCCTGCAAAAGTATTTATGGGAGATACAGGTTCACTTGCCTTAGGTGGTGCAGTAGCGTCAATTGCAATAATACTTAAGATGCCGCTGTATTTAGCTATAGTAGCAATAATTTGTATATTAGAAACAGTATCAGTAATATTACAAGTATTATATTTTAAAATTACAAAAGGGAAAAGACTATTTAAAATGGCGCCTTTACATCATCATTTTGAATTATCTGGAATGAAGGAAAATTTGATAGTAAACATGTTTTGGATTGTTACAATTGCAGCATGTTTTCTAGCATATTATGTATAGGAGTTTAGATATGATAAAAGATAAGTTATTTGATAATAAGAATGTGAAAAGTTTGGATTATCCGATGCTACTTTCAATATGTATATTAATATGTTTTGGATTAATTATTCTTGCATCTGCGAGTTCATATGCAGCGCTGAATACATATTCAGATAGTAATTATTTCTTATTTAGGCAATTAGGTTTTGCTGTTTTACGGAATATTTCTAATGATAATTATATCTAAAATAAATTATAACATATATAAAAAATTTGCTTATGTTGGTTTTGTTATATGCTTATTACTTATGCTTGCGGTATTAATACCTGGAATAGGTGTTAATGTTAAGGGTGCTACAAGATGGTTAGGAGTAGGTATACTTAGATTTCAACCATCTGAGTTAATGAAAATAATGTTAGTAATAGCTGTATCGACCTTTATATCAATAAATTTTAAAAGATTGAGAAATTGGTTAGGATATATACCTACAATTCTAATGTTATTAGCAGTATGTGTTGCGATGTATTTTCAAAACCATTTAAGTGGAACAATAATCATGATAGTTGGTGCTTTCTCTGTAATATTTGCAAGTGGAATAAAATTAAACACAAAAGTTATTATAGCTATTGTATTAGTAGCTGGAATAGCGGGTGGTATATTTATATTCTCAGAAGATTTTAGAATGCAGAGAATAACAGCGTTTTTAAATCCAGAAGCAGATTTGAAAGGCGATAATTGGCAAGCTGCACAAAGTTTGTATGCAATAGGTACAGGTGGGGTTTTTGGACTTGGGTTACGGTCAAAGCAGACAAAAGTTTTTGTGGTTACCGGAAGCTCAAAATGACTTTATATTTTCAGTTTTAGGTGAAGAATTAGGACTTATAGGGACTGTTTCAGTTCTTGCTTTATTTGCTTTCTTTATATATAGAGGATTTTATATAGCAATGACTTGTAAAGAATTATTTGGAACATTAATTGCAACCGGAATTACAAGTGTATTTGCGCTTCAAATACTAATAAACATAGCTGTTGTAACTTGTTCGATGCCGGTTACTGGTATGCCACTTCCGTTTTTTAGTTATGGAGGTACAGCTTTATGTATAAACCTATGTGCGATGGGGATTTTATTAAATATTTCTAGAACATGTAAGTAGAAGGGGGCTAAAATGAGAGTTGTAATAACATGTGCAGGAACCGGAGGACATATAAATCCGGGTATTGCTATAGCAGATTTAATAAAGAAAAATGATTCTAAATCTGAAATTATTTTTATAGGGACTGCAAATGGACTTGAAAATGATTTAGTTCCAAAGGCAGGATATAAAATATACAATATAAGAACAGGAAAAATACTTAGAAAATTAACTTTCAAAAATATAAAAGCATTATATAACGCCTATGTTGGGATAAAAGATAGTGAAACTATACTTAAAGAATTTAAAGCTGATTTGGTAATTGGTACTGGAGGATATATATGTGGTCCAGTAATGACTGCAAGCAGAAAATTAAAAATTCCTTATATGCTTCATGAAAGCAATGCTTTTCCTGGACTAGCTGTTAAAATGCTTGCAAAAAAATCTGCATGTACAATGGTTGGATTTGAAGATGCAATTCCTCGATTAAATAATATGACTAATGTTGTATATACGGGAACTCCTTCTAAATTTAATGAGGAAAAAATGTTTAAGTTAAATAAAGAAGCATGTAAGAAAGAACTTGATCTAGCTAATATAAACAAAAAAATTGTGTTTATGACCTTTGGTAGTCAAGGAGCTAAATTTTTAAATAATACAATATTAAATATGATAAAAGATAATTTAGATGAAGATATATTTTATATTTTAGTTACTGGGAAAAATAACTATGATGAAATACAAAATAAATTAAAAGAGTCAAAAATAGATTTGTCTAAATATTTACGTTTAGAAAAATTTGTATATGATATGGATAAAATGTATAAGGTTTCAGATTTATGTATAACAAGAGCGGGAGCATTAACAATAAACGAACTTGTTATAACAAAAAAACCTTCTATACTTATTCCACTACCTTATGCTACTGAAAATCATCAATTATATAACGCAAAAGTATTGGAAAAAATTGGATGTGCTGAAATAATTGAGGAAAAAAATCTTACAGCAGATTTACTCTATTCTAAAATAAAAGAAATATTAGGTAATGAGAGTAGGTCTATTAGTATGACTAATAACTTTGAAAAAACTTTGAAAAAAGATGTAGATAAAAGTATATATGAACAGATACAAAAAGTAATAAATAAGTAATATAGAAGTAACGCAGAAGTAGGGGTGAAAGTGTGGACAAGGGTAGCAAAAAAAGTAGTAATAAAACTAATGGTAAAGTAAGTAGTAGCAAAACTAGTGGCAATAAAACTGATAGTAAAGTAAGTAATAAAAAAGGTGTAACTAAAGACAAGGTTAATATGCCAAAAAGTAAAACGATTACCAAAAAGAAAAAAATAAGTAAGTTAGAACCTAAAAATGGTAAAAAGGTAATAGTTCTTACTGTGTCGATTCTCATAATGCTTGCTATTATCGCATCATCATATTATTTGCTTAAAACTCCTAAATTTAATATTACTTCAATTTCTGTTGTTGGTAATATAAAATCAGATATAAATAATATCATTAATACTTCGGAAATTAAAATAGGAGATAATTTGATCAAAAGTATTTTTAATATTAATAAAAAAGATATTTTAAATATACCATATGTATCTGATGTAAAAATTTCTATTAAATTTCCTTCTGAATTTATTATCAAAGTAACTGAAAGAAAAAATATATATTTTGCATATAATAAAGAAAAAAATTTGTATTACAGATTAGATAAAGAGGGAATAATATTAGAAGTATGTAATGATTTATCTTTAAAAGAGGATGAAACATTAGTTAATGGAATAACCTTTGACACAGAAGTTAAAATTAATACAAAGATAAATGATATAGATTATTCAAAAATATTAGTATATGAAAAAATTAAAGATGAAGTTAACATTAAGTTTCCAGATAAGAATATAACAAAGGTTAGCTTTGAAAATTCTTTAACGAAAATATATCTAAATGATAAAATTGCAGTTATTCTTCCAAACGATACAAATCTAAAATATAACATAATAGTCTTAAAAGACATAATAGACAACGTTGGTGATAAAGTAGGGACAATAGATATGACAAAAGAAAATCCAACTTTTATTAGCTTTTAATTTAAGTTAGAAATAAAAATTTAATAATATAAAATAGGAACAAGTAAAAATTGTATCCTATTTTTTTGTATAATAATGTTAATTGTGTATAATAAAAGTATATTCATGTCAAAATAATAACGGTGATATAAATGAATATAAAACATGAAGTGGTAAATTTTAGTGGAGTAGATAAAATATATATTTATGTAGAAATTGCTGATCAATTTGAATTTGGAGAAGAATTTTTAAAACCAGACGAAAATCATGGTTTTTTAGATAAGTTAAAGGCATATGTAAATCAGGAGGTACATTTTAAAAAGGATGATATGGCAGTACTTATAATAAACGGTGTACTTATAGGTGCAATATCTTTAGGAGTATTTACAAATGCGTTAGATAATAAAATTAAAGAAAATACAAGTTATGCAAGTAAAACAAATTATGAGGTAGCCATAGATTACAAAAATAAAGAAGATAAAGACAAAGCAAAAGAATTAGAAATTCAAAAAGAAAATATTGAGTTACAAAAAGCCGAAGCGAAAGTAGAGGACATTGTAGCTACAGAAGCAGCTGTTAAAACAGTTAATGCTGCTGAAGTAACAAAATCTACGGTAGTTACAAACCCTACTACACCAGTACAAACTCAAACAGCGAATATAAAGCCAACAGGTCAAACAATAAGATTAAGTACAAATGGAAATGTTATAACGATTAATTTAGAAGATTATGTAATTGGAGTTGTAGCAAGTGAGATGCCCGTAACGTTTCAGCCTGAAGCTTTAAAAGCCCAAGCAATAGCATCTAGAACTTTTGCAATGAAGAAAACATCAGAAGGTGCTATTTTAATAAATTCTACTTCAAATCAAGTACACAAATCTGAATCTCAAATGAAACAAATGTGGGGTAGTTCATATACTACAAATTATAATAAAATTAAAAGTGCTGTAGATTCAACTCAAGGACTAGTATTAACGTATAATGGTAAATATATAGATGCTTTGTATCATTCAATAAGTAATTCTAAAACTGAGATGCCAAAATATGTTTGGGGATCAAATTTACCATATTTACAAAGTGTAAATAGTAATTGGGATACTAAAGTTAAAGGATTTGAAACTAGTACAGACATAAGTTATTCAACATTATCTAGTAAACTTGGAAAAACAATAAATAAAAATACAGAATTTAAAATTCTATCTGAAACAGTTAGTGGAAGGGTAGAAAATATTAAAATAGGGGATAGTACTTATTCTGGAGTTAAACTTAGAAGTTTACTAGGACTTAGATCAACAGATTTTAATATTGTTAAAGGTGATAATTCTGTAACCGTAACAACTAAGGGGTTAGGGCATGGTGTAGGAATGAGTCAAAATGGAGCAAATGAAGCGGCAAAAGAAGGATATACGTATAAACAGATTTTACAACATTATTATACGGGTATATCTATAGTTAAAAAGTAAAACCTTGAATTGTTATGTAAAGTATGATATAATAATATGGTTATAAAACTAATATATCTTAAATAATAATTTATTGGAGGGCATTATGACACAAAAAAATTATACTAAAAAGAAAGCCAAACGAGCATCTGATTATTGGAGTAAATGCGATCCTATTGTTGTATATAACGCAGTAGTTACAGGAGAACTTAAAAAATTCCCCAATAATTATATGACAAAACCTATTGCAAAAGTTTTAGTAAAACATGTTATAATAGATGGACTTGATTTTAAACGGGAGGATATTTGTAAAAAACTAAACTTTCCATTACTTTCGGAATATAATTTAGGTGGAGTTAGAAAAAAATTTGAAGACTGTATTTATACAATGGTCAATTACATTTTTGAAGATATGAAAATATTTGAGTGGGAACTTAATAAAGTTACCGCAAACTTTTGGGAGAAAGAAGAAAATAGGATTAGATTCATAATTTGGGTTGCTGAAAAAGAAAAACTAGATATTAAAAAAATTGAAGATGTAAGAAAAATAAATGCAGATCTAATTAATGGTTATGGCGGTTCAAAAATGTTAAAAGAATCAGATGGATTACACAGTGTTATTATTAAAGCATCTGGCAATTTGCATAAAGAATGGCAGTTTATTAAAATTAATACTTGGACGGACGAAAAAGCTATTGAAGCAGTAAAATGGCTTATTGAAGAAAAATTAAAATGGAGCAGAGAAGATGTTTGTGCAAATTTAACAGCGGAAATATTCTATGATAATGATCTAGGAGGACTACTATCTAAAACCTGTTCAAACAGTCCGATTAAAGCATTAGAAAAAGCTTATCCAGGACAATATAAAAAAGAAGATTTAATAAGAGGAGAAAAAAAGAAAAAATCAATAGAGCGTATGAGGGAGTCTAAAAACAAATTGAAAAAGTTAAATTAATAATTATTTGTAGCTAAAAAAATTGTAGCAATTGTTACAATTTTTTTATTGTTTTAAGTATGTATTTATTAAAAAAATAATAATATTTTAAAAATTGCAAAAAATAAATATGAAGTTCAATATTTATTATTAAAAACAAAAATGTCTCTTTTATATATTTTGTATGAAAAAATTAGAAATTGTTTACATAAATTTAATCAAAACACTTGATATTTTTATTAATTTATGCTATAATATATTTATGTGAGAATGTTAGAGCAAATAATATTTGGACTTCTAACATTATTTTTTTGTAAAGAAAGACTTTACTAGGGAAGGAATAGAATGGAAATAAACAAATTTGAACAAATGGAAATAAATGAGGAATTAAAGAAAGCTATAAAGAAAATGGGGTTTGAAGAAGCAACACCTATACAAGCAAAAGCTATACCAACTGTATTAGAGGGAAAAGATTTTATTGGAATAGCACAAACTGGTACAGGTAAAACATGTGCATTTGGAGTTCCAGTTATTAATAAAATAGATACTTTTTCAAATAAAGTACAAGCTTTAATATTATGTCCTACGCGTGAACTTGTTATACAAACATGTGAAGAATTAAAAAGCTTAGCACACTTTACTGAAGGATTAAAAATAGTTCCTATATATGGAGGACAACAAATAGAAAGACAAATATCTGCTTTAAAAGGAAAACCACAAATTATTGTTGGAACACCAGGTAGAATAATGGACCATATGAGAAGAAAAACAATTAAATTTGATACAATAGATATGTTAGTTTTAGATGAAGCTGATGAAATGCTTAATATGGGATTTAGAGAGGATCTAGATGTTATATTAGAAAAATCAGATAAGAATAGACAAACAATATTATTCTCAGCAACTATGTCAAAAGATATTTTAAATATAACAAAAAAATATCAAAAAGAAGATGTTGTTAAACTTGAAATAGCACATAAAAACCTTACAGCACCAAAAATTAAACAATATATGATAAGGGTACAAGAAAATAAAAAGTTAGAAGTACTTACTAGAATAATTGATGCAGAAGAAATAAATCTTTCTTTAATATTTTGTAATACAAAACGTAAAGTTGATGAACTAGTTGAAAGTTTAAGCGCTAGAGGTTATCAAATTGAGGCACTTCATGGTGACATGAGACAGTCTCAAAGAGATACAGTAATGAAAAAATTTAGAAATAACAAATTAAATGTTCTTGTAGCAACTGATGTAGCTGCTCGTGGAATAGATGTAGATGACATAGAAGTAGTATTTAACTATGATTTACCAGTTGATGAAGAATATTACGTACATAGAATTGGAAGAACAGGAAGAGCTGGAAGAGATGGTAAATCAATATCATTTGTAACACCTAGAGAAATGTATAAAGCTCGTGATATACAAAAGTATACTAATGCACCTATGGCTGAATATGAAATTCCATCTAGTAAAGATGCAAACGATAAGAAATATTTAAAATTATTTAATGATGCGACTAAATTATTTGAAGAAAATGATTTATCTGAAGAAACAAAAATGATAGAACAATACTTAGAAAATATTGAGATGAATGTAATGGATTTAGCTGCTTCTTTAGTAAAATTAAGTTTAAAAGGTACCATTGGAGATATAAAAGATTTAGTGCTTCAAGATAAAGATTTTGAAAGAAAAGATAGAGGCGAATCTAATAGACCAGATAGAACAAGATTATTTATGACAGTTGGAAAACTAGATGAATTAACAAGAAATACTTTAAAAGATTTTATAGTTGAACAAGCAGGAATAGATAGATCAGATATACATGATGCGGAAGTTTTAGATAAATTTTCTTTTGTTACTTTATCTAATGAAGCTGCAAAAACAGTTATAACTAAACTAAACAATACTAAATATGGTGAAAGAAAATTATGTATAGAAGAATCAACAAAAACTCAAGAATCTAGACCAAGATCAAATTTTAGATCAAATAGAAGATCAGATGATAAACCAAGATTTAGATCAGAAGGTAGATCAAATGATAGATCAAGACCTAGAACAAATAGTGGTTCAGGAGATAAATCAGGTTTTAGAAGAAGATAATAAAAAAAACACATAGAAATTAATCTATGTGTTTTTTTTAACATTATTACCATTTTTTATGTAAACAATTGACTTATGCAACATTATATGGTATAATATTTAGTATGAAATTATTGTATTGAAAAATGTTATTATATTTTTCTTCATTTAAGGTTAAAAACTTAAATTTTAATATATACGCACTATATTTATTTAACATTTAGGCTTGCTTAAATGTTTATATATATTACTAAAAAAAATTAAAGGAGAATTCATTATGAAAAAAACATTAAGAGGTATTTGCAAGAAAATGTTAGCAATGGTAGCTGTATTAACATTTGTGTTTACATCAACAACTGTAGCTTTTGCTTCAAGCGAAACATGGAATGGCGGACAAAAAGTAAATTACGTACCTTATTATGGTGAATCAAGTTACCGGGCAAGTGATTGGACTAATTCATTAGTTAATCTGTACCAATTAAAATGGTACGAAAATCCTACTCGCCAAGTATTAAAAGGCGAATTTATGTTAGTTGAGCTTCGAACAATCCAAGCATCGTTAGAAAGGCAAGGATATACGAAGCTTAGTGCAAATGGTGAAGTTCTAAATTTTGTAGATAAAAATACTTTGGTTCCTAGTGCTAGAGAAGAAGTAAAAATTTTAAAGTCACTTGGAATGCTAAGCGGAACTCCTGATGGTTACATGAAAATGGAAAATCCAATTAAGAGATCTGAAGCTTCTAAAGTAATTACTTATGCAAATGATAGAATTTTAAAGATTCCTGCAATTAGGAATGCTAAGGTTTTTAATGATACCGTAGATCATTGGGCAGAAAGTAGTATAAGCTATGCATATCAAATAGGATTGTTAAACGGTATATCTGATACAAATTTTGATCCTGATGGTCCTCTGACGTTAGAGCAAACTCTACAAATTCTTGAAAACGAAGTAGGATACTATGGTATTACTAGAGAAGATGTATCTAAAGCAATGAATCAAACTTTTAAAGTTACATTAAGCCCTAGTTTGTCAGTTGGGTCCATTCCTGCGGAAAGTATAACACTCAATAAGAATATTGTAAATCTTACAGTTGAAAATTCAGAAATCGTTTATGCAACTATTAAACCTAACAATACTTCAAATCAGAATGTTATATGGACTTCTTTTGACAGTAAAATTGCTACAGTTAATAGTAATGGATTAATTAAAGCTGTTGCAGCCGGAACAACCGTTATAGTCTCTAAGACTATTAATGGATTAGAAGCATATACTACAGTTGTAGTAAGTTCTCCAAGCATTAATGACCCATCTTTGAAATCAACAATAAATGTTGATGGATATGAATCCTCAGAATATTATAATGCATTTAGTAATGAAGAGATAACTTTTGTAGTTAAAACAAATCAATTAATTAGTGGTATCAGTTTTAGTAATAATGATACAAAATTAACTCAAAACGTATCCTCAAATTACAATGGTTACACTTTTAAAGTAAAGACAGATAACTTAACTAAGTATGGAGAAACGTTAATGACGGTAACTCTAAATAATAATGAAACACTTAATGTGCGTATTTGTATATTTCAAAAGTAAAAACTTCTAAAATATAAGGAGCTTTTACAAAAAAGAGAATAGAGAAATTTCTATTCTCTTTTTTTGCAAAAAATATACATAAAGTGGATATATAATTATGTAAACAATTGACAACAATGGCATATTATGATATAATACTAGATATAAATTTTATTGTTACGGGATACAAATTTAAATCCGGTATTACATATAGGTTAAAACTTATATGTTTAAATAGAAAATATTAAAATATTACTAAAAAGGAGAGAGCGCTATGAAAAAATTTTTAACATTTTTACTTATAATCGTGATGACCTTTACGGTTTCCACTCCGGCATTTGCTAGTACGTATTCTAATGGGTGGAATGGAGGGGAAAAAATAAACTTTACTCCACTTAAGTATCATACCGTATATAGCCCATCTGATTCATTAAAGGATCTTACAAATAAGTATGGAATTGTTTGGTATGAAAGTCCAACACGGTTTGCTTTAAAAGGTGAGGTAATGTTACTTCAACTACGGACAATTCAAGCTTCACTAAAAAGGCAAGGATATAAGCAACTTAGTGCAAATGGCGAAACACTAACTAACTTTAAAGACAGAGACTTATTAGTATCAACGGCAGAGGATGAAGTGAAAGTTTTAAAAGCTATTGGTGTGCTTTCTGGTGATTCTAACAGCTATATGAATATGGATGATTATATAACCAGAGCCGAAGTAGCAAAAATTGTTTCTGTTACTAATCAAAGCGTTTTGGGTATACCGGTAAAAAGATCGAATAATAGCTTCACAGACATTTCCAACAATTGGGCAAGAGATTACATTTCACAGGCATACGGAATAGGAGTCATGGATGGTGTTACCTCTTCAAGGTTCTATCCAGATAATGTAATTTCAATTGAACAAATCTTAGATATTTTGGATAATGAAGTTGGATACTATGGTATTACTGAGCAAGATGTTGCAACAGCGATGAACGAGACACTAAAAATAACGTATAATTTGAGTACAACCAGAATACTTGCGGATTACACTTCGTACAACGTTAAAAAGAATGACTATACAAGCATTAGAGTAAACGTATCACCGTATACTAGTAAAGATCTTGAATTCAGTGTCTATGATGAAAGTGTTTGTAAAATAACATCTACTAATCAGTATACAGATACTATAACAATTTTAGGTCTTAAAGTAGGTTCAACCTATGTAAAGGTTAACATTAAAGGTGAACCAAGTATCTATACTATAATTCCTGTATACGTCACAAGTAATGACGTAGCTACAACTGGAATAACTATTAATAGTAACTTAACTTTAGAGGCTGGAGATAGCTATTATTTAACAGCAACTGTACTACCATATAACGCTACAAACAAAGCCGTAAAGTATTATAGTAGCGATTCAAACGTAGCTATGGTAGATTCTAATGGTAGGGTTACAGGAAATAATAAAGGTGCTGCAGTAATAACGGCAGAAACCTATAATGGTTTTAGTTCATATTGTGTGGTAACTGTAACTGATCAATATACTTCTACTATACCTGCGACCGGAATAGTAACTAATGGTAATGTTAGTATCGAAGAAGGCTATTCATATTATCTTGAAACTTCTGTGCTACCATACAATGCTACAAATAAATCCGTTGTATATTACAGCGACAATAGTAATATTGCTACGGTAAGTTCTACTGGTAGAGTTACAGGAGTAAGTCAAGGAGTTACAGTAATAACAGCACAAACCCATAATGGATACCAATCACGTAGTGTTGTGACAGTAACTAGTAAAACAGTTCCTGCAACTGGAATAACTATAACAAGTAATGTAAACCTTAAAGAAGGCAATGTATATTATCTTACTACTTCTATACTTCCGTACAATGCTACAGATAAGACAGTTAAATATTACAGTAGTGATACAAGTGTTGCAAGGGTAAATTCAGATGGTAAAATTACGGCCAGAGATGCAGGTACTACTGTAATAACAGCAGAGACTCATAATGGATACAAGGCATATTGTTATGTAACCGTCACTGAAAATAGTATACAAGCATCAGGAATAACCGTTACCAGCAACTTAAATTTAAAAGTTGGCTATGAATACTATCTTAATGCATCAGTATCGCCATACAATGCTACAAATAAGACAATTATATATTACAGTAGTGATACAGGTGTGGCAAGGGTAGATTCTAGTGGTAAGGTTACAGGCGTCAGTAAAGGTGTTGCTGTAATAACATTACAAACACATAATGGATATACTGCAAGTTGTGTAATTACAGTAACAGAATCGGTTGTTTCAGTAACTGGAATAACAGTAAACACTAACTTGACTCTAAAGATTGCAGAACGTCAGTATATAACAGCAACAGTATCTCCATATAATGCTACAGACAAGACAGTTAAATATTACAGTGATGATACTAATATAGCAAGCGTAAATTCAAACGGTAGAGTCACAGGTATAAATAAAGGTGTTACTGTAGTAACAGCTGAGTCACAAAATGGTTACAAAGCATATTGCGTAGTAACTGTTAATGCGTCAGATATACCTACCACAAATCCTACAGATAGTGGAAAAAATATCATGTATGTAAGTGGTTATGGAGAATCTAGTTACTATAATGCATTTAATAATGAGTCTATGACATTTATCGTTGATACAAGTCTTACAATTAATGATATATCTTTAAGTAATGATAATTGTTATCTATCTCAGGGTGCAAGTAGTAATGCGAAGGGATGGCAATTCACAGTAAAATCTAGAACTCTTTCACAAAATGGGGAAACACTTCTTACAGTAACATTAAGTAATGGTGAGAAACTCACAGTAAGAATTTGTATCTATCCATAAGCTATAATTTACGAGGCCACTATATTTTAGTGGCCTTGTTTTTTGATAACATGGATGTTTTGTTTACATAATATTGATTTTTAATTAATTATGTGGTATAATGTTAATGTAGTTATATAAAAAATAATTTCTATTAATAGAGAAAGGGTGTAATAACATGGATAAGGATAATAATTTAGACTTAGCAAAAGCAAAGCAAAGAAGAGAGGAATTAGAAGTAGTATTAAAATGGAAGATAGTTCCCAAACTGAACCTAAAAGATGAGTACAGGCTGACTATAGCTTATGACAACGATTCATCAAAACAAATAAACATTAAAGTACTTGGATCTTATATCGGGGAAGAAATTAATTCTAAAATTCTTGAGTTCTTTGACAGTTTTTTAAATCGCGTAAATAGTTTTGGATTACTTGTTGAATCACGGAACAACGATGATGTAAAAAACTGGGATATCACATTTAGTGAAATTCATTAAAGTAGAGAAAAGGAGGTGCTTAAATAATAAGCGCCTCCTAATTTTTATTTTAAAAATGTATATAACATTTTTTCATTTAAGTTTGTTTTAATATTATAGTCTAGTACAATAAATTTATATTTTTTTAATATTTCTGTTAAGGTTATATTCTTAAATGTAGTTTCTTTATTATTATTTATATGTTCTAAAATTTCTTCTTTTAAATTATAATTATTATACATCCAATCTCTAGTACCTTTAAAATTATTTGAATAATCATAGGTTAATGTTTGAACTAATATGTCGTCTTTATCAAATATTTTTATCAAAGATTCATATATTTCATCGTAAGATATTTTTCTATCTATTAGTTTAGTTTTTATAAAATAATCAGTTATATATTCATACATTTCATAATAACTAGAAAATTTAGTTTCTAAATAATTTATACTTTCTACAAATTTTTTAGAATTATATAAACTTTCAAATATAGTTTCAAATTTTTTAAGGTATGAAATTTCATTATATGAAACAAAAACATTTTTTAAAATCTCATATGGAGGATAATTTAAATATTGATATTCAAATTTTTCTTTTGAATTATATATATCTGTCCCTTTCAAAAACTTCAAAAATCCAAGTTGCATTTCAGTAGTATGCAAATCATACAATTCATCAAATGATTTTTTGAATATATCTAATGTTTCGTAGGGTAAACCTATAATTAAATCAGTGTGTATATGAATGTTATCTAATTGTACCAATTTTCTAATGATAACTTTTTCATAATCAAAGTTGTAACTTCTATTAATTGACACCAATGTATTTTTATTTGTTGACTGTATTCCAATTTCAAATCTAAAAAGATCTTTAGGAACACTTTTTAAAAATTCTAATGTTTCTTCATCAATCAAAGATGCACATATTTCAAAATGAAAAGTTGTATTTTTTCTGTTTTCTAATAAAAACTTCCATATATCTATAGCTCTTTTCCTATTAGAATTAAATGTTCTATCAATAAATCTAATTTGTATTACATCAAGATCTAGTAGTTTTTTTAATTCATTTTTTATGATTTCTATATCAAAATATTTTATATTTTTTTCTATACAAGATAAACAATAACTACATCTAAAAGGACATCCACGACTTGTTTCAAAATATATAGCCCTGTTATCATAATTTTCTACTAAATCATCAGATATATCAGGTACATCATTAGCTTCAACGGGTAACGTATATATTTTTTTAATATTGTTTGTTTTAATGTCTAATACAAATTGTCTAATATTATTTTCACTTTCTAAACATAATATACTATCTACAAAATTATACTTTTCTAATATTTCTTTTGGATTATAAGATACTTCTGGTCCTCCAAAAGCTATTATTGTTTCTGGACTTAATTTCTTTAAATTTTCTGCTATTTTTAATGTTTGTTCTATATTCCAAATATATACACCAAAACATATGACATTAGCATCATAACTTATTATTTTACTTAATATATTGCTTAACTCATCATTTATATTTAAATTTAGTGTATATGTTTCACATAAGTCTACTATTTTATTTTTTAGATAATATAGTGCTATATTTACGTGAGTGTATTTTGAGTTTAAAGTTGTTAGTAAAATTTTCATATTTATCCTCATTTCTTGTTATAATATAATTATATATTAGAATGACTTGTTTGTCTAGTATAAATATGTAAAATAATATTAAGATTGTGAATATTATATATATTTTATTATAAATACTTTATTTTATAATATTGTTATGATATAATATAAATATGGAATATGTTAACAAAATTAGCATATTTGTGTTAGGAGAATGTTATGAAAAGAGAGTTTGATTTTAGATTTTTAAACAAAACTATGTACTTAGCAGTTTTTATAGTACTATTTTATGTTTGTAAAAACCTAGGTATTATAGATAAGTTACTTGAAATTAATAGTGCACTTATACCAGTTTATGCTGGTATAGTAATTTGCTTTTTATCAGTGCCATTGGCAAATAAATTGAAAAAAGTAGGTATGAGCAGAAATTGGGCAGCAATTATATCTCTTATAATAATATATGGTATTATTGCAGGATTATTTACTCTTGTTATACCGATGTTTGTTGATCAATTAAAAACACTTATAACAAATTTACCAGATATATATGAAAATGTAGTAACTAAGGTTAATGAATTCATGCATAACAGTCTTGGTATAGATAATGCTGTTAATATAACAACAGATATTAAAAATTTAGAATTTGTTAATAAATATTTAGGTAATATACTTACATATTCAATAACAACGCTACAAAGTGCAGTAGGTATAATAATAAGTATATTTACAACAGTAGTTGTATCATTCTTTATGGTTAAAGATATGGAAGATTTCAAAAAGAAGTTAATTGCATATTTTTCAAATGGTGGAAAAAATAAAGCAAGATATAACTTAATAGTAGATATGGACTTGGTAATTATGTCATATATTAAAGGTCTTGCAATAGATAGTTGTATAGTAGGTATGTTAACGGCAATATTATGTTTTGTTCTTAAAATAGATTATGCTATTGTATTTGGACTACTAATAACAATACTTAATTTTATACCATATTTAGGAGCATTACTTTCAGAAGTAATAATAGCATTATATGCTTTAACAATAGGTGGACCATTCTTTGCACTTATGACTTTCATAATGCTTATAGTAATTCAAATAATAGATTCAAATGTATTACAACCTAATATAGTGGCTAAATCTGTTGATTTACATCCAGTTGTTGTATTTGTGGGTCTTATTATTGGAAATTTACTTATGGGTATATTTGGAATGATAATAGTTGTTCCATTATTAGCTATCATTAAAATAATAATAAAGTATAAATCTGAAAAGAAAAACACTATATTAAATACAGTGAAGCAGGCACAAATAGATAGAGAATAAAATGATTATATAAAAATAGAATATAAAAAAATAACACTTAGAATAAGTGTTATTTTTTTATTTATACATATTATTCTAGTATTAAAACATCATTAAGTTCTTTCATTAGTAGTACAGCATTTTTTGTATCTACTAATATATTTAAAGCAATTTCACTAAATGAAACCATATAGATTGTTATGTTTAAATCTTTTGCTTTATTAAACACGATAGATAGAAGTTCCTTGTTCTGCATGATCATTTCACCAATAATAGATATTTTACTCATATTATCTATTTTAGAAATAAACTGTATATTTGAAGTTTCAACTTTATCATTTAAAGGTTCTTCTTTTTTTTCGACTAAGCTACCATATGCATTATTTCCTGAATTTTTTACTATAATTTTCAAGTTATGTTTTTTAGCAACACTTACTGATCTATTATGTAATACTTTTGCTCCAGAAGTAGCCGCTTCAATCATTTCATCATATGTAATCTTTTTAAGTAGTTTAGCTTTAGCTATTATTTTTGGATCACTAGAGTAAACACCATCAACATCAGTATATATTTCACATTTTTTTGCTTTTAAAACTGAAGCAAGGGCTACAGCAGATAAATCACTTCCACCTCTGCCGAAGCGTAGTTATATTTCCAAGTCTATCTACGGCTTGGAATCCTGCAACTATTACTATTAAATCATCTTTTAAATAATTTAATATATTATCTATGTAGATAGCATCTATTCTAGCACTACCATAAATTGAGCTAGATATAATTCCAGCTTGTTCTCCAGTAAGTCCAATAGATTTATAACCTTTATCATTTAGCATCATAGAAAGAAAAGATACGGTCTGCATTTCACCTGTTGAAAGTAACATATCTAAATCTCTTTTGTTTGGATTATCTGAGTATTCTAATGCTTTAGAAATGAGGTTATCTGTGGTTTTACCTTGTGCAGAAACAACTACAACAAGCTTTTGTTTCCTTTGCACGTATGATATAATTCTGTCACAAATTTTTTCTAATTTTTCTTTGTTTTCTACAGAGGTTCCACCATATTTTTGTACGACAACATTCATAATTTATATAATCCTCCTTATACGTCTACATGTAGTATATTATGAAAAAGATTGTAAAATTGTTAATATATAATTTATAGGGTAAAATAATAATTAAATAATTACATAAAATGTAAAAAGATGTTGACAAAAAAATAAATATGATATAAAATAAATGTATTAATAAAATATGTGAGGTATAAAATATGAAAAACGGTAAATTATACAATATAATGTTTCCAATATGGTTTATTTTTACGATTCCTTTGACTTGGCTTATAGTAATTCCTGCTAATTTCCTTATAAATACAATTGTATTAATTGCAGGACTTAAATATTTAAAAATAGATAAAGCATACGAAACATACAAAAAAATAATATTAAAAGTATGGATAGTTGGTGTTATTTGCAATGTTATTGCTAGTGGTATATTATTTTTAGCAAATTTTGATAATAATTCACTATATAATGCAGTTAAAGGTAATATAGTATGGAATCCATTTAGTAGTATTTTATCTGTAGCTACAGTTATATTTTCAATAATAATTTCTGTGGTATTATTATATTTATTTAATTATACTATTTCATTTAAGAAAGTTGGATTAGAAAGAAAAAAAGCAAAAAAATTGTCTTTAATAGTTGCTATTGCTACTGCACCTTGGTTATTATTATTTCCTACTACTTTGGTATATACTAATGCAAGTACTAACATTGTAAGTAATGTTTCTACAAATGAGCTTAAATCTGTTGAGATTAGCGAAGCATTAAATAGCCTTGGTGTTAGTGTATACATTGAAGGTGGAGTATTTGATTCTAATGATTTGAAATTATCTGTGAATTGTAATATAAGTACAAACGATGAAAAGAAAATCAAAGAGTATCAAAATTTATTTGAGTCAGATGATACAGATAAGTTACTAAATGAAAATGCTGGGCAACTGTTTAGTAAAATAAATTATATTAATGATGTTGTATTTAAAGTTTCAGACGATAAAACTTATACATTTAATCGAGAAGATGTGAAATAAGATAAAATAAAATGTTAGTACCAAAGTTTAAATACTATTGGTGCTAATTTTTATTTATAATGTATATTTAGTTAAAATATTTATTAATTTAATAGATAACTTGAAAAAAAATCAAAATATGTTATAATATATGTGGAGGTATCGCGATGTTTTTTTCAAAACTTAAAGAAAATTTAAAGAAGACTAAAGAGGCGCTAGATAGTAAATTAAGTAGTGTTTTTAATAAAAATAAAGGTATAGAAGAAATAATTGATGAAATAGAAGAAATATTAATTTTATCTGATGTTGGTATGACTACTTCAGTTAAAATATGTGATAATTTAAGAAGTAAGATGAAATCTGAAAAAGATAGATCAGAGGAAAATTTTAAAATTATACTAAAAAATGAAATTGTTCAGATATTAGATAAAAATAAGGTTGAAGATATAGATAAATTTGAAAAACAGGTTATATTAGTAGTAGGAGTAAATGGTGTAGGAAAAACTACCTCAATTGGAAAGCTTGCTAATTTATATAAATCTCAAGGAAAAAGAGTACTTCTTGCAGCAGCAGATACTTTTAGAGCAGGAGCTATTGAACAAATAGATATATGGGCTAAAAGAGCAGATGTAAGTATATGTTTAGGTAAAGATGGACAAGATCCAGCTTCTGTTGTTTTCGATGCAACTAAAACGTTTGCTTCTTCAGATTTTGATGTTCTTATTTGTGACACGGCTGGTAGACTTCATAATAAAAAGAACCTAATGGATGAACTTGAAAAAATTAAGAGAACTATAAATAAAAATTTACCAGATATATGCACTAATGTATATATAGTTGTAGATAGTACAACAGGTCAAAATGCTACTGTCCAAGTTAAAAATTTCTATGAAAGAACAAGTGTAAATGGAATTATACTTACTAAGTTAGATTCTACTGCCAAAGGTGGAATTGTAATTAATATAGTAGATGAATTAGGTATTCCAGTTAAATATATTGGTGTTGGAGAGCAAATTGATGATATTGAGGTTTTTGATAGCAAAAAGTTTGTAGATAGTATAATATAGAAAAACAATAATATATTTATAATATAGAAGGAGAGTTTTGTTTTATGGGCAAAAGTTTAGAAGAAGTTATTTCAAAAGATAAAATAAAATATAACGAACCAATGAGTAAACATACCACGATGAAGGTTGGTGGACCAGTAGATATAATGGTTTTTCCAAATACTATAGATGAAATTATAGATGTTATAAAATATGCAAAAGAAAATAAATTACCTGTAAAAGTTCTAGGTAATGGAAGTAATGTTATAGTTTCAGATCTAGGCATAGAAGGAATAGTTATAAAATTAACTTGTAATATGTCTAATGCCTTAATAGAGGGAGAATATGTCATTGCTACTGCTGGAACTAGTATGCCTAAAATAGCTGTAATTGCTAAACAAAATTCATTATCTGGATTTGAATTTGCTTGTGGTATACCAGGAACAATAGCTGGCGGAGTTAAAATGAATGCTGGAGCATATGGTGGTCAAATTGAGGATGTTTTCGTTAGTTGTAAATATTTAGATAATGATTTAAATTTAAAAGAAATAGAAAACAAAGATATGAACTATTCATATAGACATAGTATATTTGCAGAAAATCCAAGCTATATAATACTAGAAGTAAAACTTAAACTTGTTAAATCTAATTTTGAAGATATAGATAGAAAAATGAAAGATAATAATTTGTCTAGAAAAACTAAACAGCCATTAGAATATCCTAGTGCAGGAAGTGTGTTTAGAAGACCAGAAGGGTATTTTGTAGGTAAATTAATTCAAGATTCGGATTTAAAAGGTTTTTCTATAGGTGGTGCTCAAGTATCTGAAAAGCATACAGGATTTGTAATAAATAAAGAAAATGCAACTTGCGAAGACCTTAGAAATTTAATAAAACATATACAAAAGACAGTATACGATAAATTTAACGTAGAACTAAAGACAGAAGTAGAATTTATAGGTAGATTTTAAAGGAGAATTAATAATTTATGAGAGAAATTTTAGAATGGCTTAGACCTGGGACAAGGGTTAAGAGATATATAGTAATACAAATAATATCAATAGCTGTATTTGTATTTTGTGTAATAACACTTAGGGATGTTTACGATTTAAACAAAAAGATGCTTATTGCATATATAGCTTTAATAACATTATCATTATTTGGTATTGTATTTTCATTTTTAATAGCACAAAAGAACATACTTACTTTAACACTTAAAAATATATCAAAAAAGAGTAAAAATACTGAACTTAGAAGATTGATATATTCAGATCCATCAAGAAAAAAAGGACCAAGAGTAGTTATTATTGGTGGTGGTAGTGGACTTAGTAATATACTTCAAAGTTTAAAAGAATATACTGCTAATATAACAACAGTTATTGATGTATCTGAAAGTGAAGAAATTAATAACGACTATACAAAAAATGCAAGGGTAACTCCAGGGGATATACGTAAATGTATAGCCGCTATGAGTATATCTGAGGGTATGGTAGAAAAAGTTTTAACTCATAGAGTTGAGTCTGGGCTTAGGAAATCTCATTCAGTTGGAAGCTTAATAATTTCTTCAATGATAACAATAACTGGAAGTTTTCAAGAAGCTTTAGACAAGATTCCAGAATTTTTCAAAATTGAGGGACAAATTTTACCTACGACTATGGAAGAGACAAGTCTTTGTGCTGGTCTTGAAAATGGTGAAATTGTAGTAGGTAAAAATAATATATCACCTAGAGTAAGTGAAATAAAAAGTAATATAAAACAAGTATTTTTAAAAGATGGTTCGTGTAAAGCAAACCCAAAGGTTATTGATGCAATAAAGCATGCAAACGTTATTGTACTTGGACCAGGGGCATTATATACAACAGTTATATCTAATCTATTACTTAATGAAATTTCTAAAGCTATTGTTTATTCAAAAGCAAAAAAAATATTTATAAGTAACTTAATGAATTCGCCTGGTGAAACTGATGGGTTTACACTAGCTAAACATGTTAATGAAGTTGAAAGATATTTAGGAAAACATGTTATAGATTATGTTATAGCTAACAATGGTGAGATAACAAATGAAATGGTTAAGGATTTTAACCAAGGTAATTCATCACAGGTTATGTTAGATATAGAAAATATACAAAACAGAGCTATTTCAGTAATAAGTGAAGATTTAGTTATGACTGCTCCAAGTAGTATAATACATAATAGTAAAAGGGTTTCTGAAATTATAATGTCTATATCTAAGACTAAAAAAATAGGGAAACTGAATATTGTTAGTTTAAAGAAAAAGCATATGAAAAAAGAAATGCATATGAAATCTAAGAATGTAGATTTGAAAAGTAAAACTAACGAGGTTATAAACAGTTCTAAAGATATGTTTAAAAATATTATTAAGGAAAATAAAATAAATAAGAAAGAGAAGAAGTTAATATCTAAGATTAAAAAGGAAAGTTAATTAAAAGAGGTGTAATAATTAATGTACAAAAGAGGAATAAATAGTTTAGAACAATTTAGAAATATGAATTTATATCTTTCAAGTAACAAGACTGCTTATCTTTCAATGGGAGCTATGCTAGATATTAAGAAACCGTACAATGGTATGTATATAAAAAATAGTAAAATATATGTATCTGATGTTGTTGAAAAAATTGAAATCGGGCCTAAATCATATAATATAGCTGAAATTAATACTTTAACTAAACAATTATCTTCTGAAATGTATTTAGATGAATTGGATCTAGAAAATAGCTATTACCAATATGAATGTGATGATTTAAAATATACAAAAAAAATTAATTTTATTACAGAGACGGATATTCTTTGTATTGAATATAATATACAAAATAATACCAAACAAAAAGCTTTATTTAAAGTAGTTCCATATTTAACGTATAGAGATATGATGAATATGAAAAAATCTAATATTCTTAAATTTAATAAAAGAACTATAGAATCGGGTATATTAATTAATTTAAGTGTAACAGATAATGAAAATATAATAATTAAATCAGACTATGGTAATTTTAGTGAAATAGATAGTTACTTAAATAATATAAAACATGAGTTTATAGATACTAATCTTACAAAAGAATTATTTGTTGAAGATGTATATTTGCCAGGTGAATTTGAAATAAAAGTAAAGCCAGGTGCAGAAGTTTCGTTTAGAATATATATTTCATGTAAAGATTTTGATATGGCACAGTATGTAAATAAGCCCTTATCTAATTTAATAATAAAAAGTCAAGATAATATTAAAATGGAATATGTAGAACTAAAGAAACTAACTTTAGCTATAAAATCATTTGAACTTGAAGATATGATTTCATCTATTCCATCATACTTAAATATAAAAAAATCCGTATATAATTTTGAACATAATGATATAGATAAACTATCTATTGAACTTTGTGATGTAATAAAAGCAATAGATGGACAGTACCTTGTATTAAATAAATTAAGCAGTGCAGTAGATAAGTTAGAAGAAATAATATCATATACTAACAGAATGGACAAACTAGCAGATATAGAGTGTATAGAATATATTAAGTTAAAACTTTGGATGATTGAAATAATAAATAAAATAGCTCAAAAAAACCAAGGTTTATCTGAAACAATAAAAGATTTCTTAAGAAATACTATATTAAATATTAGATATAATATGCTAAATAAAAAAGCTGAATATTTAAAATATATTGAACTGATAACTCTTGCATACAATGCATTTAAAATATATGAAAATGTACTAGATGATAATACATATTTTGAAATATCTAAAGAATTAAAAGAGACAATTGTATCTAAATTTTGGGATAATGATTTTAAAGTGTTAAAATATTGCACAGATGATATAAAAGGCTATGCTTCTCCTGAGATGATATATTCACTAAGTTTATCATATCAATCATTAGAAGGTGATCTAACTATAAAATTATTAGATACAATATTTAAAGAGTTATATACACCGTATGGACTTAGGGAAGTTTCTAAATATAGTTCAAATTATAAAGGTGTTATATATCCTAAATATATGGCACATTTTGTTAAAGCAAATTTAAGACAAAATGGAGTTACATATGCATCACAAAAAATATCATACAACTTAGTTAAGGAATTATTACTTGAAATAAGTAAACATAGTATAAATACAGTTAAGAGTGTATATCATGAAAAGGGAATTAGTATAGATAGTAATTCTATTGATTTACTTACAACGGCTGAAATGATTAGATTATATGATATGTTAACATAGAAGGAGAGTAAATGGTTGTACTTGGAATAGATCCTGGTTTCGGTAGGATTGGTTATGGAATAATAGATTATAGTAAAAATAAATATAGAGTAATTGAATATGGTAGTATAACAACAGATGCAGGCATGAAATTTTCTAAAAGATTGAATAAAATAGAAAAAGACTTACAATCTGTTTGCTGTAAATACAATATAGATGTGGCTTCTGTAGAAAAGTTGTTTTTTAATACTAATATAACAACGGGAATTCAAGTTGCTGAGGCAAGAGGTGTAATTTTAAATACTCTAGAAAATTTGAATATAGATGTATGTGAATATACACCACTTCAAATAAAACAGGCTTTAGTTGGATATGGAAGAGCAGATAAACTTCAAATAAAGAGTATGGTCAAAAGTTTTCTAAATTTAGAGACTATGCCCAAACTAGATGATACAACAGATGCGCTTGCTATGGCGATATGTCATACACACAGTTATAAAATGAATAATATAATAAGTAAGGGGTAGTAATATGAAAATATTTGTTATATGCAGTAAAGTTTTTTACGATAAAATACCTACATTAAAAGAAAAATTAGAGAATAAGGGCCATGAAATAACTTTGCCTAATTGTTATGATTGTCCGGAAACTGAAAATAGTTATAGAGGAACAGATAAGCATGCACAATGGAAATCTGAAATGATAAAACATAGTGAAGAAGTTATATTTAGTGTAGACGGTGTTTTAGTATTAAATTATGATAAAAATGGATTTGAAAATTACGTAGGTGGAGCTACTTTCTTAGAAATGTATGATGCTTTTAGATTAGGTAAAAAAATATATATGATAAATGATATACCTGAAGGTATTTTAAAGGATGAGATAATAGGATTTAATCCAATTATTTTAAATGGTAATTTAGATATAATCTAATTAGGAGTTTTTAAATAATGAAAGAGAATGTTAAAAGATATTTTATGCAAAGTATAGGAATAAAAAGGTATGTATTTATTCAAATTATTTCTATTATACTAGTCATATTAATAGGTATGCAAACATACACAAACAAAAATATAAATATATACTTATACGCTATCTTATCTATAGTTATAATGTTTTGTACATATAAAATTAGAAAAAAATCTATGAGTATTGGTGTAAGTCACTTGAGTAAGGAAGAGAAATCCAAAGAAATAGAAAAAAGAATCAAAAAAGATAGTATACTAAAAAAAGGACCTAGAGTAGTTATAATAGGTGGTGGAAGTGGTCTTGGAAATATACTAAAAGGGCTAAAAGAATATACGACTAATATAACTGCTATCGTTACTACATTTGATGATGGTAGTAGTACGGGAAAACTAAAGAAAGAATTTGATGTTCTTGCTCCGGGAGATATAAGGCAATGTATTACTGCACTTTCTACTTCAGAAAGTTCAATGGAAAGATTATTAACATATAGGTTTAAAGATGGACATCTAGATAATCATTCGTTAGGAAATTTGTTTTTAGTTGCAATGACAGATATAATGGGTAGTTTTCCGGCTGCAATAAAAAAAATATCAGATATATTTTCAGTTGTTGGAACAGTACTTCCAATAACATTAGATAAAATGACCTTATGCGCGGAATTTAATGATGGCACTAACGCAAGTGGTGAAGATTCAATACCAAAGATGGGTAAAGGTAAACGAATTAAAAGAATATACTTAAATGAGAAAAATGCAAGACCAGCACCTGATGTTTTAGAGAGCATTAAAGAGGCGGACATAATTTTACTAGGTCCACGGAAGTTTATATTGTAGTATACTATGTAATCTATTAGTTACAGATGTATCTGAAACAATAATGAATGCTAAGGCTCCTAAGGCATATATTTGTAATATAATGACTCAAAATGGAGAAACAGACAACTACACTTTATCTGATCATGTTAATGAAGTGGAAAAGTATTTGGGAAATAACGTTTTAGATTATGTTTTCGCAAATGATAGTGATATAACTGCTGAGATGATTGAAGAATTTAAACAAATAAATTCAAAACCAGTAATTATAGATAAAGAAAAAATTAAAAATGTAAATACTAAAATTATAACATCAGATTATATACTTACAATGCCAGGTAAAATACTTCATAATAATAAAAAAATATCTAAAGATATAATAAATCTAGTAAAGAAGGGTAAGTAACCAAAAATATAAAGTAAACATAAAATACACCAGAAGGAGGTGTATTTTTTATGTCTATTGGGCTTAGTTTGGCCGGTGGTGGTGCAAAAGGAGCAGCGCATATTGGTGTTCTTCAGGCTTTAGAAGAAGAAGGAATTACAGTAGATTATATATCCGGATGTAGTAGCGGTAGTATAGTGGCAGCTTTATATGCTATAGGTTATACTCCTATGAATATATTGTTTATGTTTAAAACTTACTGTAAAAATGTCACTGATTACGATAAACTTGTACCGCTTAAAATAATAGGTCTAGCTTTTACAGGTAAATTAAAATTGAAAGGTATAGTCAAAGGTAATAATTTAGAAAGTGTAATGAAAAAATACTGTTTGAAAAAAAATATAGTGGATATATCTGAAGTTAAAATGCCACTTGCTATTCCAACTGTAGATATCGATACAGGTGAAATTGTATATTATTTAAGTAAACCACTTAGTAAAGTATGTAGATTTGATGACATTCCTACATATAACTATACTGGAGATTTGTCTAAAATAGTAAGAGCAAGTAGTAGTTTTCCGGGAGTTTTTGAACCTAAATATTTAGATGGAAAATACTTAGTAGATGGTGGAGTTAGAATGAATTGTCCAATTGAAGTACTAAAACAAATGGGTGCTACAAAAGTATTAGCGGTTACATTTGATGATAGTAAATGTAGTAAATTAAACGATATGAACGTAGTATCTGTTACAATGAAAACGTTTGACATAATGGGGCATGAAGTAAATAAAGAACAATTAAATTTGGCGGATCAAACAATTAATATTAAGTTAGACGATGTATCATTACTGGATTTTAGTAAAGTAAATAATTCAGCAGTTATTGGATATAGAGCAGCAAAAGAAAATATTAGTAAAATAAAAGAAATGCTAAAATAATACATTGACATATTGTATAAATATGTTATACTATATGTAATTATTTGAGGTGATTTTATTGGATGAACGTATAATAAAAATCAAAAAAGTTATAGCCAAGTTGCCAAAGCAACCTGGTATTTATATGATGAAAGATAAAAATAATAAAATAATATATGTGGGTAAAGCTATTGTACTAAAAAAAAGAGTTAGTCAATATTTTAATAAAACTAATAAATCATCTAGAATAGAAAAGATGACAACATTAGTGGAAGATATAGAATATATTGTTACTAAAAATGAAGTAGAGGCATTGGTTTTAGAATGTAATTATATTAAAAAATTAAGTCCTAAATTTAATGTTTTACTTAAAGATGATAAGTCTTATCCATATATAAAGATTAATATAAACGAAGCGTATCCTACTATGTATATTACTAGAAGGAAAATAGAAGATAAATCTTTATATTTTGGACCTTATACAAATGTTAAAAGTATAAAAGATGTTATGTCTGTAATAAAACAAATATTTCCTTTAAAAAGGTGTAAATATAATTTAGAAAAAACTAAAGTTACACCTTGTTTATATTATCATATAGGAAGATGCTTAGGGCCTTGTAAAAACGATGTTAATAAAGATGAATATAAAAAAATGATTGACCAAATAATATTATTTTTAAATGGTAAAACAAAAGAAATAGAAAATAATATTAAAGCAGATATAGAAAAGTGTATAGATAAGTTAGATTTTGAAAAAGCAAATAGTTTAAAACAAAGGTTAATAGATATAGAAAAGATTAGTTTAAAACAAAGTGTAGATAATCTAAATGAAGTATCTACTGATGTTATAGGATACATATTAGATAATAATGATTTACATTTGCAAATATTTAAAATAAGAGGATATAAAATAGTATTACATGAAAATATAAATGTTGAAGGTGTAGATGAATTAGATTTAAACGATATTATTACTTCTTGTATATCTCAATACTATCTTAATATTGACGACATACCAAAAAAGATATACATTAAAATAGGTGAAAATGAGCAATTATTATTGACAAATCTATTAGAAAAAGTTCAAATAATAGTTCCTAAAATAGGGGATAAATTTAAACTTATTCAGATGGTAGAAAATAATATAAAGGTAAATCTTGAAGAGAAAAATGATGATAAATTATCTGAGCTAAAACAATTAATAAGTGCAGATTTTGAAAGTATAGAAAGTTATGACATATCTAATTTAAGAGATGATTATATTGTTGGAGCAATGATTAGAGTGGACGATGGAAAATTAAACAAAAAGTTATATAGAAGATTTAAAATAAAATCAACTTTAACACAAAATGATCCATTATGTATATATGAAATAATATCTAGAAGGTTAAAGCATACTGAATGGGAATATCCAGATGTAATATTTATAGATGGTGGAATAACTCAAGTAAATGCAGCTAAAAAAGCTGTAAATGAAATAGGACTAGATATACTTATTTATGGTATGATTAAAAATAATAAACATAGAACTAAAGGGTTAATAGATTCAAATGGAAATGAGATAGAGTTAAAAGCTAAAAAGACGTTAAACTTCATTACATTTGTTCAGGACGAAGTCCACAGATTTGCAATTAAATATCATAGAAGTTTAAGGGATAAAATAAATTAAGCTAAATAAGGAGAAATATATGGAGAGTTTTTTAAATAAATTGTTAAAGGAGATATGTTTAGAAAAAGATATAAAATTAGAATTTTTATCATATAACTATATAGCCAAATTAACTAAAAATGATAAAATAAAATTTGTAATAGGTAGCTGCTTTGGTAATAATAGTAGTAGTTCAACAAAACTTGCAACGGATAAATGTTGTACATATGAGGTTTTAAAAAGCTATAATATACCAGTTGTAGAACATAATTTTATTAATTCACCTAATACTAATTTAGATTTTACTTCGAAATATAATTATGATGTTGTTATAAAGCCAAATAAAGGAATGGAAGGTATAAATGTAATACATGTAAATAATTTTGAAGATATTAAAAGAAATGCTAAAAAATTAATAAAATGCGAAAAGGCGTTAACTATTTGTCCTTTCTATAATATAAAAAATGAATATAGAACATTTTATTTAGATGGTGAATGCTTGCTTACATATGATAAAGAAAGACCGGTAGTAATTGGTGATGGAATAAATAATGTTAGAAAATTAATAAAAGACAATTATTTTAAATATGTAAATATGAAAGAAATGACTAAAGAGCAGTTAGAAAATATACCCCAAAAAAATGAAGAAGTGTTAGTTTCTTGGAAACATAACCTATGTTATGGTTCTAAGCCTAAAATAATTGAAGATATAAATAAGTTAAATCAAATTCATAATATAGTAAAAAATGCGGGACAAGCTATTGGAATAACATTTGCAACTATAGATGTAATAGAATTATTTAATGGTGATTTAATGGTACTTGAAATAAACGCAGGTGTTACAATGACTAAGTTTGTTGAATATGAAGAATATGGACATAAACTTGCTAAGGAAATTTATAGTAAAGCTATAGATAAATTGTTTGAATGAAATATTTTCTAAAACTATTGAAATAGTTTACATAATATGGTATAATATTATATGTAAGTTATTAGATGATCTGATGTGAATACAGAGGATAAATTTTACTTATAGTCTATATGCTTATAATATTATTTTAAAGGAGAATGGCTATGTTTAAAAATTTATTTGGAAAAGGTAATAAGGATAAGAAAGAATGTGTCAAGACAGCTGATATACCTCATGTTGTAGGTTATATGTATAACAATGTTCCGCTCAAAAATCTTCCGGTGAATGCTATTTATGTTTTTTTAGAAGATGCATGTACTTTATTAGGAGTCATGCTAACACCTGGAATTTTTAAAATTCCCGTAATAGTTTATAGGGTATCAGAAAAAAACTTCAATTTTTTTAATTATAATTTGGAATTAATAGGAGGTTTAAGATTTTCAGAAGATTTTAGTGCCATTCAAACATTTGGAAAAGATTTTCAAGAAAAAACTGGATTTGTAACTTATAAGCTAATGAATCTGTCTTTTGATTATTCAAATACAGAAAAATTGCTTAGAAAGAAGTTTGGAACTGTAAGTGTTTTTAATCCTTAATTTATTTAGTATACAAAAAGACTGTGGATAAATTTATCTGCAGTTTTTTTGTATATAAAATTTAAAATTACTAACAATATATTTAGGAGTTGGTAATTATGAGTTTTCATCAAAAAATTCAGTGTAATGTAAATGAATGTACACATAACAGTATTGAAAATTCTACTTGTAAACTAGATAAAATCCAAGTTACTCCTTGTAGTACTAAAGGTGAGAAAACTCCGGAAGATGAAACAGCTTGTGCAATGTATTCATATTCTGGTAATCTAAATTCTGAGGAAACTAGATCAAGTAGGCAAGTCTAAAAATCAAAAATATTAATCCCATTAAAGTAAGTATTATATAAAATAATACTAAATACTATAATGGGATTTTTTTATTTAAAGACTTAAAACTTTGAATATTTGGTTGAATTTATTTTGGTAATGTAATATAATAGAGTAGGGTGAAGTGTTTTGGAAAACTTAAAATTAGAAAACTTTAAAAAAGAAATTTTTGGTAAAAAAATAGCCGTTATCGGAATTGGTGTAAGTAATATACCTGCTATTGAATACTTGACTAGTCTAGGTGGCATTATAACAGCATGTGATAAAAAGGAAAAATTAGGTGAAGAATGTGCCAGATTAAATGACTTAAATATTTCTTTTAACTTAGGTGAAAATTATTTATGTAATTTAACAAATTATGAATATATACTAAGATCTCCAGGTGTAAAACCATTTACAAAAGAATTAGAAGAAGCACAAGAAAAAGGTGTTAAAATAACATCTGAAATAGAATTACTTGTTAGTTTATGTCCTTGCAGAATAATTGGCATAACCGGTAGTGATGGGAAAACAACAACCACAACATTAGTGGCAAAATTTTTACAAGAAGCAAATAAAAAAGTATATCTAGGTGGAAATATTGGGATACCTCTATTTTCTAAATTAGATGAAATGAGAAAAGATGACATAGTTGTACTTGAACTTAGCAGTTTTCAACTTATGACTATGAAGGATAGTACGGATATTTCATGTATTACAAATATATCTCCAAATCATTTGGATTATCATAGAAGTTTTGAAGAATATATACTTTCAAAAGCAAATATATTTTTACATAGAGAAAATAGAGTAGTTGTTTTAAATAATGATAATAGTTTTACTAAGCAATATTTAAATTTAATAGAATCTAATGGATTAAATAGTAATATAAGAAAGTTTAGTGTAATTGACAAAGTTGAATCAGGCGTGTATTTAGATAATGGGTATATAGTTTCAAATGTTAATGGAAATATAGAATCAATTGCTAAAATAGAAGATGTTAAATTAGTAGGAATTCATAACTTAGCTAATATATGTGCAGCGGCTTCATGTGTTATAGATATAACCGGTAAAGAGGCAATTAATTCTGTTATAACAACATTTACTGGTGTTGAACATAGAATGGAACTATTTAGAACAATTAATGGTGTTAATTGGTATAATGATTCTATAGGAACATCACCTGCTAGAACAATTGCAGGACTCCAATCATTTAAGGATAAAATTATTTTGATTGCCGGTGGATATGATAAAAATATACCATATGATGATATAGGAAAATATATAATAGATAAAGTTAAGGTTTTAATATTACTTGGAAAGACAGCTCAAAAAATAGAGAAAGCAGTTATAGATGAAAAGTTAAAACAAGGTATAGATAATATATGTGAAATTTCAAATTTTTCAACTTTAGAAGAATGTGTAAAATATGCAAATAGTATAAGTAAAAAAGGTGATAACGTAGTACTTTCACCTGCTAGTGCATCATTTGATATGTATAAAAACTTTGAAGCAAGGGGAGATCATTTTAAGAGTATAGTAAACAGTATATAATAACAATAATGAAAATTTTGTGAAAAACTTGTAATACTAAACTGCTTATGATATAATTATGATTGAAAGAGAGATGTGGGGTTTTATGTTAAAAAAAATGAATTTACCGAATAAATTAACAATGCTAAGAATAATTTTAGTACCTTTATTTATTATTGCAATGTCAATTAAAATAGAAGGATTTGAATGGTTAAAATATGTTGCATTAGGAATATATGCTATCGCTGCATTTACAGATTTTCTAGATGGAAAAATATCTAGAAAAAAAGGTATAGTTACGAATTTTGGGAAAATAATGGATCCACTTGCAGATAAATTGTTAGTATCAGCTGGATTTATTATGCTTACAGGAGTAGGAACAATTCCAGCATACATAACAGCTATAATTATATTTAGAGATTTTTGGGTTAGTAGTATAAGAATGTTCGGTGCAGATAAAAATGTTACAATAGCTGCAGTATTAAGTGGAAAAATAAAAACATTTTTTCAACTAGTAGGTATATTACTTGCAATAGTTGATTTACCAGTTAGCTTAGGTGGAGGATTTGGAGCATTTTTATTTAATAGCTTTAAAATGACTGAGTTACAACTTTTAACTAACGTATTTATGACAGTATGTATTACAGGTGCAGTAATTGCAACTATATGGTCTTTAGTAGACTATACATTAAAATTTAGAAAATATATAAATGTTGAAGAATAGTTTTACTTGAAGTATTGAATAGTTAATAAAAAAAACATTACAATTAATTTTGTAATGTTTTTTTTTATGCTTTTTAAAGTTTAATATTATTGTTATTTAAATTTCGTGTTTTTACTTTATTATAATTAGTTACATATTCATTTTCTTAAATATTTTTATTTATTATGCAGTATCAAGAATATTTATATTTAAATTTGCTGACTTTTAACTTTTTTAATCTAGTTTTGTAATATAAAATCTACTTTTACCTATTAGTTGATTGCGACACTCTAAAGTAATAAACTATACATGCTAAATAAAAATAGGGGAAAGGGGATGAAACTTAAAGATTATTTCTAATTTAAATTTATCATAATGGAGGAGGTTTAAGAGTGAGAAAATTTAAAAGTAAAATATTAGTAGGCATTCTAATTGTGTTTGCTATTACAACATTTACAAGTTCGTTTACATATGCTGGCTTGATTCCAGATAGAAGTGCACTTAGAGGGAAAATAAGTGAACAATATATTAATTTGTGGAATGGAACATTAGTATTATCTGAATCAGATTATACTATATCAAGCTGGTCACAATATATTTCGTCGCTAGATAATGCTAAACAAGTACACAACAATTTATTATCATCTCAAAGCCAAATAAATCAGGCCCTTAGTATATTAAATAACTCAATTACCGGATTAGTATTTGCAGGTAAAGCGTATTTAGATATTGCAAAATCAAATGTTGCTTTGAAAAATTATGCTGACTATACATCAAATAGTTGGCAAGTACTGACAAACACATTGCTATTACCGGAAAGAACTAATAGTGAAGTAGTTGCAAAAACAACAGCAATAAATAATGCAATAAGTGGATTGGTATTTGCAGGTCAAGCAAGTTTAGATACTTCAAAATTAAATGCAAATTCGAAATTGCAGGCAGACTATACAGTAGAAAGTTGGAAAGTATTAGCGGACGCACTATTACTACCAGAAACAACAAATAACGAAGTAGTAATTAAAACGTCAGCAATAAATAATGCTATAACTGGATTAGTATTTGCAGGAACACCAAATTTAAATATTGCAAAAACAAATGCAGGTTTAAAGAAAGAAGTAGATTATACATCAGGTAGTTGGAAAGTATTAACAGATGCTTTATTATTACCAGAAACAACAAATAGTGAAGTAGTTGCAAAAACAACAGCAATAAATAATGCAATAAGTGGATTGGTATTTGCAAATCAAGCAGATTTAGATGCTACAAAATTAAATGTAAATTCAAAATTTCAAGCAGAATATACAACAGTAAGCTGGAAAGTATTAGCTGATGCACTGTTACTGCCTGAAACAACAAATGATGAAGTTGTTTCTAAAATAGCAGCAATAAATAATGCTATAACTGGATTAATATTTGCAGGAACACCAAATTTAAATATTGCAAAAACAAATGCAAGTTTAAAGAAAGAAATAGATTATACATCAGGTAGTTGGCAAGTATTAGTAAATTCATTATTATTACCAGAAACAACAAATAGTGAAGTAGTTGCAAAAACATTAGCAATAAATAATGCAATAAGTGGATTGGTATTTGCAGGTCAATCAAATTTAAATGCTTCAATATTAAATGCAAATTCAAAATTGCAGGAATATTATACGGTAGAAAGTTGGAAAGTGTTAGCGGATGCATTGTTACTGCTTGAAACAACAAATGATGAGGTTGTAGCAAAAACAATGGCAATAAATAATGCTATAACTGGATTAATATTTGCAGGAACACCAAATTTAAATATTGCAAAAACAAATGCAGGTTTAAAGAAAAGTATAGATTATACATCAGGTAGTTGGCAAGTATTAGCAAATGCACTGTTATTACCAGAGACAACAAATAATGAAATAGTAATAAAAACAGCAATAATAAATAATGCTATAAATTCATTAGTATTTGCAGGAAAAGCAAATTTAGATTTAGCAAAGTCAAATGCTTCAACTAAAGTTAAATCAGTATATACAGTAGAAAGTTGGAAAGTTTTAACAGATGCATTAGCATTACCAGAGACAACAAATAATCTAGTATTAATAAAAACAGCATCTATTAATAAAGCCATTGATTCATTAACTTTTGCATCAGTAAAATATAAAGTTACAGCATATATTGGATTAAATTGTAGAGTGTTTCCGAATATATATTCTCCAAAAGTAAAAGCATATCCATATGGAACTATATTAGATATAACTGAAATTATAAATGGATGGGGAAAAACCAAGTATGGATGGATATGTATGAACTATGCAATAAAAGCTGTAACAACAAGTTTGCCTAATTATATAGTAACACCTTACGTTGGTTTAAATTGTAGAGTATCTGCCAATATAGATTCTAAGAAAGTAAAAGCGTATTCATATAAAGCAATATTAGAAATAAGTGAAATACTTAACGGATGGGGAAAGACACAACGTGGATGGGTATGTATGCAATATTTGCGTGGAATTTAAATAATAAATCATATTAAAACATAAATAAAAAGCACACCATAATTCTATGGTGTGCCTTCTTTTTCTGGATATTTATATATTTATTTTCTCATTACTTTATTTCTCATATGATTGTTACCATTACGATGATCAGATGCCGGATTTTTCATTTTGCAAGCACCAACCTTGTTTATTACCGCAACAAGAACTTCTTCATCAATTGATCTTTTAGTTGCTCTTAAAATTTCAAGTTGCCATCCGCTAAGTCGTACATTAGCTAAATGAACAGAAGAATGGAATCTATCTTTGTCACTGGATTGAGAGTAAATTATATTTTCAGGCAAATCTGTTGTTGAACGCTCCTCAATGAGGGCAATTTTTTC
Source organism: Clostridia bacterium (assembly GCA_029256705.1). Classification (GTDB taxonomy): domain Bacteria; phylum Bacillota; class Clostridia; order TANB77; family CAG-465; genus RGIG5057. The sequence goes on along the minus strand of JAQSXK010000001.1, from coordinate 242,278 downwards.
AACCACCGCCTGAGAAATCATATTAGGAACCGATAACCGTAAAGAAGTAGATGAATCTTTTAATTGAGACAAATAATTGATACTGCTAGTCATATTAACAACTCTCCTTTAAATTTATTTGTTTTAATATTATACTACTTGATTTGTATTATGTCAAGTAAAAAATAGTAAAATAATTAGAATAATAGAGTTTTCAAATTAAAGTTTCGAATTTTGTACTATTTTGTTGTAAAAATAAGTATTTTGTTATATAATATAAATGAAAATTCGATTACATATATAAATAAGATAGGAGACGTTATGGAAAAAATTATTGATAGGTTACACCTTGAACTTGGAATTAGTAAAAAGCAAATTATTGACACAATTAATTTAATTGATGCTGGGAACACTATCCCTTTTATAGCAAGGTATAGAAAAGAAGCTACAGGAAATTTAGACGATGAAATTTTAAGAAAATTAGATGATAGATTAAATTATCTTAAAAATTTAAGTAATAGAAAAGAAGAAATAACAAGGCACATTGAACAATTGAATGAAATGACTGACGATATAAGATTAAAAATAGAAAATGCTAATATTTTAACTGAATTAGAAGATATATATAGACCATTTAAACCAAAGAAAAGAACTAAAGCAACTATAGCAAAAGAAATGGGACTAGAAGATTTAGCAAAAGAGATAATTAAACAAAATATAAAAGCAGGAAATATTGAAACAATAGCTAATAAATATGTAAATGAGAATTTGGGAGTAACAGATGAAAATATTGCTATAGAGGGTGCTTGTGACATAATTTCAGAAAACATATCAGATAATCCAGATTATAGAAAACAAATAAGAAGATTATCTTATTTAACTGGTAAAATTGTTACAGTTGCTGTAGATAAAACTGTAAAATCTACTTATGAGATGTATTATAATTTTTCTGAAAATGTAAATAGAATAGCAGGTCATAGAGTACTTGCCTTAAATAGAGGAGAAAAAGAAAAATTTTTAAAAGTATCTTTAGAAGTTGATGAAGATCAAATCGTTGAGTATTTAAATAAACAAATTATAAAAGGTGAATGTATTTTTACATCATTGATTGAAGATACAATAAAAAATTCATATAAAAAATATATAAAACCTGCAATAGAAAGAGAAATACGTTCAGATATTACTGAAGAAGCATCAGAAAAAGCTATTAAGGTATTTGGAGTAAATGTTAGAAATTTACTTATGCAACCACCATTAAAAGGTATGAATATAATAGGGTTTGATCCGGCATATAGGACAGGTTGTAAAATAGCTGTAATTGATGATACAGGAAAGTTATTAGATATAACAACTATTTATCCTACTGAACCACAAAACGATATTGTTGGAGCAACTAAAAAGTTGCTAGAGTTAATTGAAAAGCATAATGTTACAATGATTGCAATAGGAAATGGTACAGCTTCAAGAGAATCAGAAAAATTTGTAGTTGAAGTTATAAAAAAATGCAAGAACAAGGTATACTATGCAATTGTAAGTGAGGCTGGAGCAAGTGTGTATTCTGCTTCAGAACTTGCAACTAAAGAGTATCCAGATATTAATGTATCTATAAGAGGTGCAATTAGTATAGCAAGAAGGTTACAAGATCCACTTGCAGAACTTGTTAAGATAGATCCAAAAAGTATTGGAGTTGGACAATACCAACATGATGTTAATCAAAAAAGATTAGATTCTAGCTTAAATGGTGTTGTTGAAAGCGCAGTAAATAATGTTGGTGTGGATTTAAATACTGCAACTCCTTCATTGTTATCTTATGTATCAGGAATAAATGCTACAGTAGCAAATAATATAGTAAAATATAGGGAAGATAATGGTAAATTTAAAACTAGAAAAGAATTGCTTAAAGTAGAAAAGCTAGGAAAAGCTTCTTTTGTACAATGTGCAGGTTTCTTAAAAGTATTAGAATCTAAAAACATTTTAGATAGTACGATGGTTCATCCAGAATCTTATGAAATTGCTGAGAAAATAATAGATATAACTGGAGTTAAAAATGTAAGTGAACTTCCATCTAAATTAGAACTTATTAATATTAATGAGTTAGCAAAAAATCTAGGTGTTGGAATACCTACTTTGACGGATATAATAACTGAACTTAAAAAACCTGGTAGAGATATAAGAGACGAAGTACCAAAAATTGTTGTAAAAAGTGATATATTAAAGATAGAAGATTTGAAAAAAGATATGATTTTAACAGGAACTGTTAGAAATGTTACGAATTTTGGTGCATTTGTAGATATAGGAATAAAAGGTGATGGCCTAGTTCATATATCTGAACTTTCAGATAAGTTTGTAAGAGATCCAATGGAGGAAGTTTCAGTGGGGGATATTGTTAATGTTAAAGTAATAGGTATAGATCTTGAAAAAGGTAAAGTTTCGCTTAGTATGAAAGGTTTAGAATAGATAATAATATTAATATTTAATGTACGAAAGAGAAGGTGAATAGAATGCAAAAAGAAAATAGTAATTTACCAGTTGTAGTTAAGAAAAGTTTTATGAAAAGGTTTAAAGAAAAACTTCAAACTTTCTTTTTAATGGGAATGTCTCTTTTAGGTGTTGTAACTCCATATGTAGATGCAGCTGCAGAGGTTCCAAAGGATGTTGAACCCCTTTCTAAAACTTCAATCAATGAAGTTATAAAAGAAGATGTAGAGGCAAAATATGAACAAGCTTTTAGTAACTTAGGAATAACAATTACTAATGATAAATCATTAGCAGATAAAGAAGGATCAGAAATGAAAGTAGAAGATGATCCTCCTGAAGAAAAAAGAGAAGATAAAATATTAGAAAGACCTGGAGATAAAACTGAATTGCCAGATCCTGGTGCAGATAAACTATTAAAGTTTTATAGAAGCTTAACTTTAAATGTAAATGATGATATAAAAAAATATAGGGAATTTAAAAATGAATCTAAACCAGATATTTCAAAAGACGAAAGATAACTTAACTATAATTTAAATTTTATTTTAGAAGGGGGATTTTTTTATGGTAAAGAAAATATTATTTACTTTAACTGTAATTGTTTTATGCTTTTCAACCACATTATTTGCTGTAGAATATGATGTTGAAAATTACAAAATAAATGCAGTTGTAAATGATGATGGTAGTATGGATGTAACAGAATATTTGAAGTATCACTTTGATGAAAATATGAATGGTTTATACAGAGATGTTTTGTATAAGTATACATTTAATGGACAAAAAAATGATATGCAGCCTACTTCAAGTAGATACCAAGCAAGTGGAATAGAAAATATTAATGTGTATATATCAGATACTTCATTTGAAAATATGGTTGAGGCAAAATTACAGGATGAAAACACTTTATCTAATGGAATGAATAATGTTTTTTCAATTTCAGATAGAGTGGAAAATGGGTATAGAACAAAAATAAAGGCATATAGCCCGGTAAGTGAAGGTTCATATAAATATGTAAAATTTGAATATACGATTAAAGATGTTGTCGTAAACTATAGTGATTATGCAGAGTTTTATTGGAATTTCATAGGTAAAGATTGGGAATGTTACATTTCTAACTTTGAGCTGTATGTAAAATTCCCTATTTCTGAAAATTTAAAAGCCTACGGTCATACATACGCAAACATAGATAACTTTAATATTGTAGGAAATCAAGTAAGTATGAAAGTTAATGGTATATCAGAAGAAACAGCTGTAGATATACGTTCAATTTTTCCAAACACATATATGGGTAATGTTAGTAAAAATATAAATGAAAATTATAATTTTACTGAGCTTGCTAATATAGAAAAACAAATGGATAAAAATAAAGAAAATTATGCTCTTTCGAATAAAATTTGGATTGGATATGCACTTATAAATATTATAATATTTATATATTTAATAATTAAAGCATCAAATTATGCAAACAAAAATAAAAAAAGTTATAAAACAGTTGAACATTATACAGATTTACCAGATACATATTCTTTAGGAGAATATAGTTGCATTAAAAATATAATGTTTGGATATAGTGATCCTAACCTGATTATTGCGACAATATTAGATTTATCAAATAGAAAATATATCAAACTTGAATCACTAAAAAAATCAAAAATATTAAAAGATACATATGAATACTACGTAAGTGTTGATACTAAAAAGAATTTAGATGCGTTAACAGATTATGAAAAAGAGGTCTTAAACTATATATTTGCTAAAAAATTAGAGAATAAAATAGATTTAACAGATTTTGAAAATAATAGATTTGAACTTAATGAGAGATTTAAAGAGTTAGGACTAGATTATTCTTTAGGTGCAAAATATAGAAAAGTGTGTACAAGCAAAACAAGTGAAAATGATAAAAAAATGTATAATCCAGTACCAAATAGTATATGGAAAAGTTTCTTTGCTTGTCTTGTTATTACACTTGTAATTGCATTTATAAATATCTTTATAATATCTCCAATTCCAGATAAAGCTCTTATGGTTTTTGTAATTGCTTTTATAGGTATATTTGAATTTGCGGTTTTAGGACTTTTAATAGCAACTGTAGGTAAAAGTATAAAAGATGAATACGTTTATGAATATAATAAACTGTTGGGACTAGAGAAATATTTAAAAGAATATAGTTTAATTAAGGAAAGATATCCTATTGAATTAGTACTTTGGGAAAAATATTTAGTATTTGCTACATTATTTGGAATAGCAGATAAAGTTTCAAAGGAATTTAAAGAAGAATTATTAAAACAAGGATATGATGAAGATTATATATATACAACTTATCCATATATACATATGGGAATATATTCACATGCACTTACTACCTCAGTTTCTACAATGTCTGGAACAGCTTCATCTGGAGGATATTCTGGCGGCGGAGGAGGAGGCCGGCGGTGGAGGTGGAGGCGGAGCTTTCTAAGTCATAAAATTAAATGTATATAATTGCATAAATAATGATAGAATATTAATAAGGAGTGGTATAACATGAATAATTTTAAAGTAGCACAATATGGTACAGGTAAAATGTCAGCATATACTATGAAATATGCAATAGAAAAAGGTTATAAAATTGTAGCAGCATTTGACGTAAATGAGGATATAATTGGTAAAGATATTGGAGAAGTAATAGGATGCGATTGGTTAGGGGTTAAAGTAAGTAATGTAAAAGATGCTGAAAAGATATTAAAAGAAACTAAACCAGATATTTGTATAATAACAACAATGAGTTTGATGAAAGATGTATATGAATCATTTAAAATATGTGCAAGTCTTGGTATAAATGCAATATCTACATGTGAAGAGGCTTTTTACCCTATGAATTCTTCACCCAAAATAACAAAAGAGTTAGATAAAATTGCCAAGGAAAATAACTGTACTTTAACTGGTACTGGTTATCAAGATGTATTTTGGTGTAATTTAATTTCTGTTATTGCAGGGAGCACACATAAAATAACTAAAATCAAAGGTGGTTCTAGTTATAACGTGGAGGATTATGGTATAGCCCTTGCAAAAGCACATGGTGCAGGATTAGATTTAACAACATTTGAAAAAGAAGTAGCGATTGTAGATAAAATATCTGTCACTGAAAGAAATGAGTTAATACAAAAGGGTGAATTTTTACCATCGTATATGTGGAATGCAACTTATGCACTTGCGTCTAAACTTGGTTTAGAAGTTGTATCTCAAATACAAAAAACTGTACCACATATATTTAGAGAAGATATAAAATCTGAAACATTATGTATGGATATACCAGCGGGTAATGCAACAGGTATGACAGCAATTGTAGTAACTAAAACTAAAGAAGGCATAGAAATAGAAGCTGAATGTACTGGCAAGGTATATCCAAAGGATGAATATGATAGAAATGAATGGACGATATATGGAGAACCAGATACAACAGTTACAATAAATAAGCCGGCAACTGTAGAACTTACATGTGCTACTATTGTAAATAGAATTAATGATGTAATAAATGCAGAACCAGGATTTATTACTATAGATAAGATGGACTATGCTAAATATATAGTTTAGAATGAAGAAGGAGTGTAATATAAAAATTACGCTCTTTCTTAAACTAATACTATTACATAATTGTTACAAATTATTATTTATACATATTGACAATAAAATTTAAACGTGATACTATATTTATATATAAAACAAAAGAAATGAGGATATAATGATGAAAAAAGGAATTTCATTGATAGTTTTGATTATAACAATAATAATTATAATAATTTTAGCTGGAACTTTAATTTTAACTTTGGTGGATAATAATCCAATAAAAAGCGCTAGTAAAGCAGCTTTCTTATCTAATATTGATGCAATTAAAAGTGAAATAAATATGTATACTGCGTCAAAAATGTTGGAAGAAAATGCATGGAACTCATTATATCCAATAACAGTTGGATCGGATTTAGCCCCGGTGCATCCTATTTATAACGAAATAGATACATCTTCTAAAATATTAATAGCAAAGGCACAGGATAAATACTTAACTAATGGTTTGCCAGACGTATATAATATAGATTTACAAAAAGTTTATGTTATAGATAGTAATAAAATAAAATCTTCAATAAAGTATGATAGTAATATACTTTTAGTAGAAAAAAAAGATATGCAATATGAATTAATATTTAAAAAAGGTATTGAAGTATCAAACCAGTTTATATATTCTTTGGATAATATACAATTTGGTGAAACTGGTGATTCGCAATTTTTTGCAATAGGAAATAATACATTTAAACTTACAGCAAGTGGAAATCTTAGTGCATTGGGAGAAAAAAATAGCATATCAGGAGCTTCACAAGTAGAATTAGATTTTCTAAATGTACAATGGAAAGAATTTAATCCAAATAATATAGTTTCAAACATGACTAACTATTATTTAGCTTATGGTACTGCGTATTTTATCAATAGTGTTGGAGATTTATATGCACTTGGAGATAATACAGAAAATAAATTAGGATTAGGAAATAGTTATTTACAACAAGAGGCGGTAAAGGTAGATTTACCTGAAGGCGCTAAAGCAAAGACTATATATGGTGGACCTAGGAATACATGGATTATTGATACTAATAATAACGTTTGGGCAGCAGGAAGTAATACACAAGGAGAATTTGGGCTAAATAATAAAACTGCATATACAACATTTCAAAAAATAACAAGTATAGACGGAAGTTTAGTAAAAAACATAATTCCTTCAGATAATTATTATTGCAGATCTACGATGGTAGAGTATACTAATGGTGAAGTATGGGTATCTGGTGATAATACTTATGGTAACTGGGGAAGTGGAAACTTCAATCCAAGTTTAGTATTTAAAGAAGTTAGTGCCGAATGGAAAAAAAATACTCTTATAGCATTTCCTATTAAGAGACTTGTATCAGGAAATCTATTAGTTACTGGAATATTAGATTCAAATGATACTTTATGGGTCTGTGGATATAACAATGAAGGAAGACTTGGTAATGGAGATAAAATTGCTCAAGCATCCTTCGTTAAATTCATGGATAACGTAAAAGATTTTGATATTCAAGGAAATCTTTTAGTAGAAGCTAAAGATGGCAAAATATATAAAACACCAAAAGTAATATATAATACAACTTCGATGTTAGATGAATACTTTTCTGAAAAGATTGAGGTTCAAAATGTACCAGCAGGACCACATAGTTTAGTTAAGACTTATTTTATATATGACGCAGCTCAAAATAAACAATTAACTAAAGCAGGTGCTATTACAAGTGGTGGTAAGATATATTATATTGAAGAAGCAAAAACAGAAGCAAATCCTCCTATTTTTGTTTTGGATACAAATAATCCACCAGCAAATGTAACAAATTTAAGTATGGTTAGAGGAATACTTACTGCTACAGATTCTTCAGGTAAAATATACTTATATAATCAAAATTTATTAACTGCAAAAGGAAGTATCATACAAAAAGAATTAAAAGATATAAAATACGGTGAAAATATATCATATATAACTGGATTTGGAAATACTATTCATTTATTAGATGCAGAATATAGGTTATGGGTGGATTTAAAAACAACTACTCCTTTAAGCAACGTTGTAAAAAGTATAGTAACGAGAACAAATCAATATATGCTATTAAATAATGGAGATTTGTATTCTAAAGGTTTTTCTGAAACATATCAATATGGTGCAGGAGGATGGGGTACAAATGATGCTAAAGAGGATTTTGTTCTTATACAACAGAATATAAAAGATATATTTGGTTGTGATGGTGGAGCAATGTCCATATCAAATGATAATAAAGTTTATGCATGGGGACAGACTTGGTCACAATTTTTAAATATACCTGAAAAAATATCTGGAATAATTCAAACGCCAATGTTACTTACTGGAAGTATTAGTACTATGAATATAAAAACTATATATTTCTTATCATCTAATTCAGGAAATCCACAAACTGCAACATATATTCACACTGCAGATGATGAAATATATGCTTATGGAGTATATGGATATACTGGTTTATCAGCAGGAACAGCTGATTATGCTAAAGTAACTCTACCAGGTAAAGTTAAGAAGATAAAAACAAATCTACAATACACAATATGTTTATTAGAAAATGGTGATGTATACGCATGGGGCACTAATACTAGTGGACAATTTGGTAATGGATATACACAACTTGTAAATTATCCAACACCACAAAAATTAAATATTAGTAATGTAGTAGAAATAGCAGCTGGTAACGGATTTTGCTTATTTGTAAAATCTAGTACAGAAGTATATGGTGCTGGAAGAAATGAATTCGGTCAACTTGGAACAGGTAACAATATATCAACAACTGAGTTTGTAAGATGTACTGAACTTGAAAAGTAAATATATAATAAAATAAAAAAGTAATATACTACTTTTAAAGTAGTATATTACTTTTTTTTAACTGTTTAAAAAATATAAATTGTGTTTTGCAAGTGCGTTAATACAAGTTTCTATTTTAATTTTTACCTGTTCACCTGTTGCAGAGTTTTGTATATAATTGCTTATTTTATGTTTTGTATTTTCATCTAGAGCAGAGTAATATTTTAATGCATCGTTATTTTTAGTAATAGCCATTATAAATCCTATTGGCAAATTATTATTTCCCATAGTATCACCTCATATAATATAATTCTCAAAAAATTACATAAATATACAGTTATTTTAAATATTATAAATATAATATTGACAAACACTTGTTTTAATGTTATAATTGAAAAGATATAATTATAAATTTATATATAAGTTCAAATAATATATTTAAATTTATTAGTGGAGGAAAAGTATGTTAGATAAGTTAGTTATAAAAGGTGCTAAAGAGCATAATTTAAAAAATGTTGATTTAGAAATTCCAAGAGATAAACTGGTAGTATTTACTGGTTTATCTGGAAGTGGAAAGACTTCTTTAGCTTTTGATACTATTTATGCTGAAGGGCAAAGAAGATATGTTGAGTCATTATCTTCTTACGCTAGACAGTTTTTAGGTATAATGGAAAAGCCAGATGTTGAATCTATAGAAGGATTATCTCCTGCTATTTCAATAGACCAAAAAACAACTTCAAAAAATCCACGTTCTACTGTTGGAACAGTAACTGAAATATATGACTATCTACGTTTGTTATATGCAAGAGTTGGTGTACCGTATTGTCCAAATTGTGGAAAAAGGATAAGAAAACAAACTGTAGATGAGATAGTTGATCAAATTATGGAATTTAAAGAGGGTACTAAACTGTTTATTATGGCCCCTGTTATTAGAGGTAAAAAAGGTGAACATACTAAACTTCTTGAAGGAGCTATAAAAGATGGCTTTGTAAGAGCTAGAGTTGATGGCGAGATAATAGATTTAGCAGAAGAAATTCCTCCTATAGATAAAAATAAAAAACATAATATAGAAATAATTGTTGATAGATTGGTTGTAGGAGATGGAATAAGACAAAGGTTAGCAGACTCTGTTGAACTTGCTTTGTTTCATTCAGAAAAACTAGTTATGGTATCTACTCCAGAAAGAGAAGATCACTTATTTAGTCAAAACTATTCATGTCCAGATTGTGGTATAAGTATTGAAGATTTAAATCCAAGAATGTTTTCTTTTAATACCCCATTTGGTGCATGTCCAGAGTGTACTGGTTTAGGAGAATTACTTAAAATTGATGTTCAAAGAATAATACCAGATATGAATAAAAGGTTAAATGATAATTCTGCCATTTTAGGTTGGGCAGGTAGTACAATGGATAGCATAAGTAATATGTATATTGATGGTTTATGTGAACACTATCATGTCAACAGCAACACAAAGTTAAAAGATTTAGATGAGAAGTTTCTTAATGTACTGTTATATGGTTCTGGTGAAGAAAATATAAAATTTAAACATATTACTAAAACATTAGTTAGAAACTTTGAGGCAAAATTTGAAGGTGTAGTAAATGCTCTAGAAAGAAGATTTAGAGAAACATCATCACCAGGAATGAAACAATATTATGAAGGATTCATGTCAGCTTCTAATTGTACGGCTTGTAATGGTGCAAGATTAAAACCTACAAGTTTAGCTGTAAAATTTGGTAAATTAAATATACATGAGATTTGTAATATGAGTATAATAAACATAAAAGAATATATAAATAAGGTAAATGAAGATTTAAGTGAAAAAAACAAGAAGATTTCAGAACAAATAATAAAAGAATTAAATAATAGGCTACAATTTTTAATAGATGTTGGATTAAACTATTTAACATTGTCTAGAGCAGCTGGAACTTTAAGTGGTGGAGAGGCTCAAAGAATAAGACTTGCAACTCAGATTGGATCTGGACTTACTGGCGTTCTATATATCCTTGATGAACCTAGTATAGGATTACACCAAAAAGATAATGAAAAATTAATAACTTCTCTTAAAAAAATGAGAGATTTAGGAAATACTTTAATTGTTGTAGAACATGATGAAGATACGATGAATGAATCGGATTTCATAGTGGATATAGGACCTGGAGCTGGTGTACATGGTGGTAATGTTGTTTTTGCTGGTAAAGTGGAAGATATGAAAAAAGATGAAAACTCTATTACTGGTAAATACCTAAGTGGAAGAATAAAAATTGAAGTTCCAAGTAAAAGAAGAAAGATACAAAATGGTTATATAGAAATAAAAGGTGCTAGAGAACATAACTTGAAAAATATCAATGTTAAGTTCCCAATAGGTGTATTTACGTGCGTAACAGGGGTGTCTGGAAGTGGTAAAAGTACATTAGTAAATGAAATATTATATAAATCCATTTCCAAAGAATTAAACAATTCAAGAGTAAAACCTGGAGAATGTGATAAGATTGCTGGACTTGAAAAAATAGATAAGATAATAAACATTGATCAATCACCAATAGGTAGAACTCCTCGTTCTAATCCTGCAACATATACAGGGATGTTTGATCCAATTCGTGACTTATTTGCAGCAACTGCAGATGCTAAAATGAGAGGATATTCAAAAGGAAGATTCAGTTTTAATGTACCTGGTGGAAGATGTGAAGCTTGTAGTGGTGATGGTATAATTAAGATTGAAATGCATTTTTTACCTGATGTATATGTACCTTGTGAAGTATGTAAGGGAAATAGATATTCAAGAGAAACTTTAGAGGTTAAATATAAAGGGAAAAATATAAGTGAAATATTAGATATGACTATTGAAGAAGGTTTAAGTTTCTTTAAGAATATACCTAAAATTAAAAATAAAGTGGAAACATTATATGACGTTGGTTTAGGTTATATAAAATTAGGTCAACCATCTACTACATTAAGTGGAGGAGAAGCTCAAAGAATAAAACTTGCTACAGAATTATCTAAAAGGGCAACTGGGAAAACATTGTATATATTAGATGAACCTACAACTGGCTTGCATATGGCAGATGTACATAATTTAATACATATAATAAATAGACTTACTGACACTGGAAATACAGTTGTTATAATAGAACATAACTTAGATATAATAAAATCTGCAGATTATATTATAGACTTAGGACCAGAAGGTGGAGATAAGGGTGGAACTGTTTTAGTAAGTGGAACACCTGAAAAAGTAGCTGAAACTTCCGAAAGTTATACAGGACAATTTTTAAAAAAATTATTATAAGATAAATTAAAAATTATGAAATTATTTAAATGATTTCATAATTTTTTTATGTCTTTAATCATATAAAAAATGATTAAGTATACAGCTTCAAATAAATACACAAAATATTGTTAATATTATCTTTATAATATTAAGGGGATTTAAAAATGGAATCAAAAGAAATTAATCAGATAAAGTTATTAATGTTATTAGGGGTTATAATTATTTCAGTATTAATTGTTATGTTTATAGCAGTAAATATAAGTAATCTTGATGTATATTTTGGAAATGCACAAAATTCAAGTAATTTACCATCAAGTTACGAAAAGACAAGCAGTATAACAAATGTAGATGAAAAAGATAAATTGTCTCCTACTAACATTAAATCAAATATATTGTTAGAGCAAAATAAACTAATACATGTATCTGGCACATCAATATTAACCACTAAAGTAACCAATGTTGGTGTAACTAAAGATAATATTAGATATAAAATAAAATTTATATTGTACGATGGCAGTACAATACTAGAAATCATGGCCTTTGTAGGTAAAATAAAAGCAAATGAAATAAAATATGTAGACTCATATGTAACTACAAATCTTTCAAATTTAAAAGATATAACATATGAGATTGTGCAATAAGAATAAATCTAAATTTTAACTTTAAAAATTCATATAAATATTCTATTATATTTATGAACAATATTCGACATTTACTTGATATTTTTTTATGTATGTTATAAAATATAGATATGTAAATTTATACATAAAGTAATGTTATAGGAGGATATTAAAATGAATTTTAAAGGTCGAAATCAAATGAGGTTATTAATTTTAGGATTGGTATTAATTATTGCAATAATAGTAGTTATTGTAGTAGTTAATAATAACAATGCAAAATCAGGAAACGAAGTAAATGGAACGGATAATACTAAAGTAAATTATACGCAAACAAGTGATGGAACTAAGGTAAATACAAGTGAGGAACTATCTAAAGATAAAAAAGTAGAGGGTGTGTTATTAGAACAAAGTAAAATAGTTTATACCAATGGAACATCTAAACTAACTTCAAAAGTAACAAACGATAGTGCAGCTAAAGATAATTTAAGATTTAAAGTTAAATTTATTGCAAATGATGGAAGTGTAATGGCTGAGGCAATAGGGTATGTAGGAAAAATAAAAGCAAATGAAACAAAATATATTGATTCATACATAACAATAGATACTTCTAATTCAAAAAATGTTATTTATGAAGTATTAAAATAATAGTTGAAATAGATATGTGTTTAAAAATAATATAAATTAAAGAGGTGAAAATGTGAATTATAAATATAAGAAAAAAGGTATATCTTTAATTGTACTAATAATAACAATTATAGTAATAATTATACTTGCAGGGGGAGTTATTTTATCACTTTCTGGAAATAATCCAATTAATAGTGCAAATGAAGCAGTATTTAAATCAGATTTGGATGCTATTGAATCAGATTTAAGTCTGTATTTAGCAAGTCAATATACAGCTGTAAGGGCATTTAATCCAGATCAGTTGAATGCAAATGATTTAACTACAGATTATAATGGAACAGTTATTGCAGGCAAAACAATAAAAGATATAATACCAGCTTTATCTACGACAAGTAAATATAATGGACAATTTGAAGTAGTAAATGGAAAATTAGTCTATCTTGGAACAGATAGAACAAAGAAAAGATGGGCGCAAGAAGTTAATGTGGATGTTGTAGATGCAGATAGATTAGATGCAATAATTTCTACAACGGCAACTTTGCCAATATCTGCCGGAACAGATGTTGTGACTACAATAAAAATTTCATCTAATGCTAGTATAAACAATATAAACTTAACTAGTAAATTAGAACTATTAGATAAAAACAATGTATTAGTTCCAGTTCAACCAGTATTTGAAATTGCTGAACCGACTGGTACTGAGTTAGATACATTACGAACTGTGGAGATAAAAATAAAAACAGCTACACTTGCAGAAGGTATATATAAATTAAGGCTTAAAGCAAATTGCATATCTAATATATATGATGTAACCAATTCAGTGGATATAATTAGCAGCGAGTTGTTTGAAATAGATAACACTCCACCAATGAATCCAGAAATGTCAGTTACTCCGACAGGTTGGACTAATTTAAATGTTACAATATCAATAACATATCCATCAGATAGTGTTACAAAAGAATATAGCACAGACGGATCAACATGGAATGTTTATACAGATTCAATAACGGTTAGTAATAACAATGAAACTATATATGCAAGGGCAACTGATGTAGCAGGAAATGAAAGCAGCCAAAGTACAATAACTATAGCTAATATAGATAGAGAATCGCCTACAGTTACATATGGAACAAATGGAGGAGAAAATTTGCAAGAAGCAAGTACCACAGTAACAGTAAACGATATAGGGGTAAGTGGAATAGACTTATCTTCATTAAGATACATTTGGGACGCACAGAATGTAAATGAACCAACAGGTGAGTGGACTTCATTTGTAAATGGTGAAGCAATAAGTAAATTAAATTCAAATGGAGTATATTATTTATGGATAAAAGCAATAGATAATACAGGTAATAGTGTAGTAACTAAATCTAATTCATTTACGATAGATAATACTGCTCCAACAAATCCAACAATGTCAGCAAATCCTACAGGATGGACAAATGGAGATGTAACAGTAACAATAGCTTATTCAGTAGATACTACGATTAAGGAATATAGTACAGATGGAACTACATGGAATACATATACAACAGGTGTAATAATAACTACAAATAATACAACAGTATACGCAAGAGGAACAGACGCAAGTGGAAACCAAAGTAGTCAAAGTACATTAACTGTAGCAAATATAGATAAAACTATGCCAACAGTAGTATATGGCACAAATGGAGGAGCAAATTTGCAAACAGCAAGTACGACAGTAACAGCAAGTGATTTGGGTGGAAGTAATATAGCTTCAGTACAATATATTTGGGACACACAAAATACCACAACACCTTCATCAGGATGGGTAACATTTACTAATGGTAGTGCAATAACTAAAACAGGAGTTACAGGAACATATTACTTATGGGTAAAAGCGTTAGACAATGCGGGAAATACATATATAACAAAATCTAATGCATTTGGAACAGATGTTACACCACCAATAAATCCAACAATGTCAGCAAGTCCTACAGGATGGACAAATGAAAATGTAACAGTAACAATAACGTATCCAGTAGATGCTGTGATTAAAGAATATAGCACAGATGGAACAATTTGGAGTACATATACATCAGGAGTAATAGTGACTACAAATAATACAACAGTATATGCAAGAGCAACAGATGCAAGTGGAAACCAAAGCGGACAGAGTACAATGACGGTAGCAAATATAGATAAAGCTGTACCTGCTATTGCTAATGCATTAGCTGGAACTGGTATATATAATGATCCAACTTTTGCAAGTGGAATAAACAGTACAGTGGTATATAATAACACTGGAGATGGTACAGTAACCGTAAATAGAATTGCAATACCTAGTTCTCCAACTGGATCAGGCTATGGGCTAGAAATTAAAACTACATCTGGAACACCATGGCCAGGATGGGGAGGTTTCTATTTTGGAACACCATCATCTGCAAACAAAGTGTTCATTTCAAAGATAATAGCAAAAATACCAGTTGGATATAGCATAAACTGGTCTACTAATGCAATAGGAACAGATGGAAATTTTGTGTGGCTTACTTCACAAGAAGGAACAGGAAATTGGACAGAATATATAGGAAAAGTAACATGTGGTTCAAGTGGTTCATTTAGCACTACTAACTTCTATTATATAACTGGAGGATCAACACCTACTCCAGCATCGCCTGCAGTTTGGCATGTTGCGTATGCAAATGTATTTGATACAACAAAATGGGGTACTTCAAATATAGTAATGGCAAGCGCAACAGAAGCATCAGGGGTAATTGGATATGGTATAAATCAAAGTAATTCTACAGCTCCTACATTCACAAGTATTACAGCAAATACAAGGTTTGCTACAGTATTTGACAATATAACAGCAAATGGAACATATTATGTTTGGTTAAAAGATCAAGCAGGAAACGTAACAAATTCTTCTGTTAATGTAAGTTATATAGATAGAATAGTTCCTAATATAACAGCAACAAATGGAGGTTCAAACGAAACTAGTATAACAGTAAATGCTACAGCAACAGATACTGGGGGAAGTGGATTAAATTCTAGTTCATATCAATATTCAAAAGATAATGGTGTAACATGGACAGCAGCTACTAGTTCGACATCATATACATTTACAGGATTATCTATAGGAATATATCAGTGTAAAGTAAAAGTTTCTGATAATGTAGGAAATGTAACTACATCAAATACGGTAGAAATAGTTACTCAAGGGTTGGTTGGAAAATTCTCATTTAGTGGTAGCATAATAAATGAAGTTACTAATAAAACATATATAGGAACTGGTACATCATATGTGACAGGAAGAACAGGAAATGGACTTAGAATAGATAACTATGGACAGGTGAGAATACCTTTATCTGATTTAGCAATAAATACAAATACTAATACTGTTTCTGTTGCATTTTGGTATAAATGGAATGGAGAGCAGGGTATTATGCCAATAGGTTTTTATGCTTATGATTCTTGGATAAATTCACAAATGTTTGGATTTAACACGGCTTGTAATGATATTTATGGAATAAATAATCCGTTTACTATTGGAACATTCTCTCATGTTGTATTGATCTTTAATAAAGGTGATTATAATTTAAATACCATATATATAAATGGAGTAAAACAAGTTTTAAGTCAAATGCAAGATTTTCAAGGACCTGGAAATGCACAATTTATTTCGAGTATAAATATAAGTGGATGGGAAAATACGGATTCTATTAATTATAGATGGAATGGATCAGCAATCGATGAACTAAGAATATATAATAGGCCATTAAATGATGCTGAAGTAATTCAAATCATGAATCAATAAAGAATATATTATCAAAAGATATTCTGGAAATAAAATAGTTCAACAATTAGTTATTACATAAATAGGATAGATTTAATAAATTAAATAAAAAATAAAACCTAACAAATCTGTTAGGTTTTATTTTTTAGAACATAACTATCTTGCAGTTATCTTCTAATGCTTCCACGCGGTTTCTTTTTCTTTATTGTCTTTATATCATATCGAAGTACATACGCATAGAAGTTATCTACAGAGATACTTTCATACTTTAAAAGTAAATCATTGTAAAAGACTTCTTGTGATTTCATGTCATCAACATAATATCTTCTATCAAGTTCGCCTTGAATATACTTGTCTGCTAATATTTTCATATTATTTAAACGGCAAATTGTTTTAAGACCAGTGAAATTGCAAATATTTAATAGCTTTCGATATTCCTTGAAATCAAAATTTCGTATCACAGCGGCTTTAGTAGAAATGTCTATATGAGTGTTAGAAATGATTTTGTCAAATGACCTAATTTCTTTTACAGCTCTTAATATTTCTTCTTGAACCAGGATTAAAGAATATCTTTCGTTAACGATTTGTATTGAATCCATAACTCCTTTTTTTGAATCATAGATTGTATTACGAACTTCAGGAACCTTCCTACATATTGTTAGAATCCGTCTATCATTTTTTTCCCTCTTATCGTTATCATTATCTTTGCTTTCAGTTGAATAATGAAAAAGTGCATCAATATCATTAGTCGTTAGCATACCATTTTCTACCCCCTAATTAAAATTTTAATATGGTTAAATATTTAGTATATATATAATTATATCATACTTGTCAAATTTTATTAATTTTATTGTATTTTTTAAAATGATTTTTGGAAGAAACTTGTTTTTTTCTTGCAATACGATTATAACTTGTGATATAATATATTTAATTAACAAGACGCATGGTAAGAGGAGGCGAACATCTTGATAGAAGATAGAGTTATATCACCAGAATATATTGATGAAGAAAAAGAGATGGAAGTCTCTTTAAGACCACGTAATTTTGATGAATATATAGGTCAAACTAAAGTAAAAGAAAATTTAAAAATATATATAAACGCTGCAAAAGAGAGAAATGAATCTTTGGATCATGTGTTATTATATGGACCACCAGGACTTGGTAAAACCACACTTGCAAATATAATAGCTTCAGAAATGGGTGTTAATATTAAAGTAACATCTGGACCAGCTATATCTAAAGCAGGAGATTTAGCAGCTATACTTACAAATTTACAAGAAAATGATCTGCTATTTATAGATGAGATTCATAGATTAAATAAAACTATAGAGGAAATACTATACCCAGCATTGGAAGATTTCAACTTAGATATTATAATTGGTAAAGGACCATCTGCAAGATCAATAAGATTGGATTTAAATAAATTTACCTTAGTTGGTGCTACAACAAAGGCTGGTAACTTATCTTCACCTTTACGTGATAGATTTGGTATAATTAATAGATTAGAATTGTACACGGAAAAGCAATTATCTGATATAATAAGAAGAAGTGCAACAATATTAAATATAGAAATAGATAAAGAAGCTGCTTTAGAACTAGGTTCTAGATGTAGAGGCACACCTAGAATAGCAAATAGATTACTTAAGAGAGTAAGAGATTACGCACAAGTTCAGGGTAAAAAAGTAATAGATTATGAAATAACCAAAAGTTCTTTAGATAGATTAGAAGTTGATGAATTAGGTCTAGATAAAATAGATAGAGACATGTTAGAAGCTATAATAAATAAATTTAACGGTGGACCTGTTGGTTTAGAAACCTTAGCTGCTGCGATAGGTGAAGATAAAGATACTATAGAGGATTTTTATGAACCATATTTAATGCAAATAGGATATTTGGCTAGAACCCCTAGGGGACGAACCGCTACTCGTTTAGCTTATGAACATTTAGGATTGGAGCAAAAAAATGAATAAACTATTGGTTCATACATGTTGTGCACCATGTTTTGTATATATACATGAAGATTTAACTAAATTAAGAGAAATATTTACGGATAATATAGAACTAGATATAACAGGTTTATGGTATAATCCAAATATACAACCTAAAATAGAATATGAAAGAAGAAAAGAAACTTTAATAAATTACTGCAAAGATGTAAATTGCAAATTAGATATAATCGATGATTATAATCTTAAAGAATTTGTTAAGAATTCTGTTAATTTAAATGGATTTAATTCTAGATGTGAATATTGTTATTTTACAAGATTAGAAGGTGTGTTTAAACATGCCAAAGAAAATAATTTTGATATGGTAATGACAACACTTTCTATAAGTCCATATCAAAACCAAGAATTAATAAATAAAGTTGGAAAACAACTTGAAAATAACTATGGAATTAAATATATACATTTAGATTATACTAAAAAATTTAGAGAAGGTCAAAAGCTTGCTAAAGATTTAGGATTATATAGACAAAAATATTGTGGTTGTATCTTTTCTATTGATGAAGGAAAGTGGGAATATTAAATATGAGTGAAAAAGGTAAATATTCAAAAACTAAGTTAATAGGTAAAAGGTGGATTGTAGTAGTAGTTATTTTTCTAGTAGCATTACTTATTGCTGGTATATCATTCATGATATATGTAAATGTTAATAATAATATAATATATGAAAATGTAAATGAAGATAGTAGTATTGTAGACGATAATATAGCATCAAAATCTACACCTATTGTAATTAATAACATAATATTAG
The DNA here is from genome assembly GCA_029256705.1 of Clostridia bacterium. GTDB lineage: Bacteria > Bacillota > Clostridia > TANB77 > CAG-465 > RGIG5057. Next base: position 222,425 of record JAQSXK010000001.1, on the reverse strand, counting down.
GTGGAGTATATAACGGTAGATGGGTAGGCATGGAAAGATATTATTTTAAAAGTGTTAACAAACAAGGGTATGACATAGATATATTTACTGCAAAAGGTAAAACAGGTACTTTTAAAATTAAAAATGTTGATAAAGGTAATGAAGCTGGAGCAGCATATGTTACAACTACAAGAACTAACTATAAAGATGAATATTTTGCTGTAAGATCAGGAAGTACTACTACAGCTAAAATGGATAAAATAACTTTAGGTGATGATAATTTATCAGTATACGAAAATTTCGTAAAAGAAGCACTAGGATTTTATAAAATGTTAAATGGAACGGTTAAAATTAGAGAAGTTTATGAAGTTGCTCTAATTCCTGGAAAAATATCATACATTATAACTGCTACAAGTGATGGCAAAACAGGTAGTGGGGTATACAGCGCAGTTGTATATGTAAGTGAAACTGAAAATGTTCAATTAGTTAAGTATAATTACGTTAAAGATGTTAATAATTCATCAGACTTTGGAATATACACAACTAAGTTCATAAGTGACTTAAATGACGATAAAGTTTGTGAAATAATATTACAAGAAACAAAAGAATTTAATACTGAATATTCAGTTGTTGAATTTAATAATGGTAAATTTACGGAAGTGTTATCTACAACTATAGGTAACTAAATAAAAAAAATTAGGAGGAATTATAAATGGCAATAAAATATATAAACAATAAAGGGGAAGTATATGAAGGAGAATATGATGTAGAAGTTGCAAGACATACAACATCACATATACTTGCAGGAGCACTAAAAAGGATATATGGAGATAGTGTAAAACTTGCTATCGGACCAACAGTAGAAAATGGTTTCTATTATGACGTAGATTCTGAGCAAAAAATAACAGAAGAAGATTTAGAGAAAATAGAAGCTGAAATGAATAAAATAATAAAAGAAAATTTAAAAACAGAGAGCTTTATACTTTCAAGAGATGAAGCTATAAAATTCATGAAAGAGAAGAAAGAAGATTATAAAGTTGAAATCATAGAAGAATTACCAGAAAATTCACAAATTTCTTTCTTTAAACAAGGAGAATTCGTAGATTTATGTGTAGGACCTCATTTGTTATATACAAAAGGAGTAAAAGCATTTAAGCTGATGAGTATTACTGGAGCATATTGGAGAGGCAGCGAAAAAAATAAAATGCTTACTAGAATTTATGGTACTGCATTTGAAAGTAAAGAAGAGTTAGAAAATGAACTTGAAAAAAGGTTAGAAGCTAAAAGACGTGATCATAATAAATTAGGTAGAGAGTTAGAGTTATTTACAACAGTTGATGTAATAGGTCAAGGATTACCACTTTTAATGCCTAAGGGCGCTACAATATTTCAAACATTACAAAGATTTGTAGAAGATGAAGAAAGAAGAAGAGGATATTTACTAACTAAAACTCCGCTGATGGCAAAGAGTGACTTATACAAATTATCTGGACATTGGGATCATTATAAAGAAGGAATGTTTGTACTTGGAGATGAAGAAAATGATAGTGAAGTATTAGCACTTCGTCCAATGACTTGCCCTTTCCAATTTATGATATTCAAAAATAAATTACGTAGTTATAAGGATTTACCATATAGATATAATGAAACTTCTACATTATTTAGAAATGAATCTTCAGGAGAAATGCATGGACTTACTCGTGTAAGACAATTTACATTATCTGAAGGACATTTAGTTGTAAGAGATGATCAAGTAGAAGAAGAATTTAAAGGTGTAATTAGTTTAATAAACTATTTTATGGATGTATTAAATATAAGAGAAGACATTACATACAGATTTTCTAAGTGGGATCCAAATGACAAAGGTGGCAAATATATAGATAACCCTGAAGCTTGGGAAGCAACTCAAATAAAAATGAAAAATATACTAGATCATTTAAATATTGATTATGTTGAAGCAGAAGGAGAAGCTGCTTTCTATGGTCCAAAATTAGATATACAGACAAAAAATGTATACGGTAAAGAAGATACATTAATAACTGTACAATTAGATTTTGCGCTAGCTGAGAGCTTAGATATGTCATATGTAGATAAGAATGGAGAAAAGGTAAGACCAGTTATTATACATCGTTCTTCAATTGGTTCATATGAAAGAACAATTGCTATGTTAACAGAAAAATATGCAGGTGCATTTCCATTATGGCTTTCACCTGTGCAAGTTAAAATATTACCTATAACAGAAAATGAGTTAGATTATTCTAAGCAAATCGAAATGAAATTACAAGCTGCAGGATATAAAGTGGAAGTAAATCATGATGATCAAAAAATAGGATATAAGATAAGAGAAGCTATATCTGAAAAAGTACCTTATATGATAATATTAGGTAAGAATGAAATAGAGAATAATGTAATTACAGTAAGAGATAGAAAAGGTGAAGACATTAAAGATATTAAAGTTGAAGACTTTATTAAAATGATGGATAAGGTTGTCAAATCAGAATTAAAAAAATAGTAAATTGCATAATTAAAAATAACGTTTGGATTTTAAATTCCAGACGTTATTTTATTTAATGTAATTGTGACATTTGAATTAGTATTAGTAGCTATAATTTTTATATCATTTTCAGTTGTATTTTTAAACTTTAAATCTAAACTTCCATAATATATAGTTGCATCTTTATCTTTTGGCACATAATATACACGTCTACTATGCGCGTGCCTTTCTACAATCTCTAAATTAATTATTAATGCTGCATTATAAATCGTACTACTTATTTGACACATTCCTCCACCAAACATATCGATTTTTTCACCATCGCTATCGAAGCCAATAGCTTTTTTGAATCCTTGCTCTTCACCCATAGGACCGACTGTATCATTAAATGAAAAAATTTCACCTTTTTTTACAATAGTTCCATTAATTTTATTAATTGCAAGACCAATGTTATATACTCTATTATCATCTTTATCGTATATATTAGTAGAAAAAGTAGATATTTGAGTTTCCACTGGTATTGGTGTGGCTGGAGCATTTGGCTCGGTAGATTTATCTGGCACTTTAATATTATTGTCTTTTGAGGAATTATTTTGTGTATTATTTGATTGTTTATAATCATTATTTTGTAAGCTAGTTGTAGATGAATATGCATTATATGCAACTATACCAATTATGGCAATTACTATAATTGTAAATACAATAATTACTATTGTTTCAGCTTTATTTGGATTTTCCATATTTTTATCTCCTCATTATTTTTATTTTTCCCTAAAACGCATAAAATAATCTTAAATCTATAAAAAAATTAGATAAATTATTCTAAAAAAATAAATTTAGCATACATTAAGTATAAGGAGGAGATAAAGTTGGAGGACAAATACCCTTTTGAATTAATGCCATTACAGTATCAATATAACGCTTTAGAACCTTATATTGATACAACTACAGTTAGAATTCATCATGATAAACATTTAAAAAAATATGTAGATAATTTAAATGAAATTTTAAAGCAAAATCCTACATACCAATCGTGGAGTTTAGAAAAGTTAATACTTCATAATAGTAGTTTACCTACTAATATACAAGTAGGTGTAAAAAATAATGCAGGCGGTGTATATAATCATAATTTTTACTTTGATATAATGAAACCACCACTTGAACAAAATATTCCAATAGGTAATCTAAAAGAGGCGATAATTAAGAGTTTTGGTTCGTTAGAAAATTTTTATAAGGTATTTAAAGATGCAGCAGTTAAAGTATTTGGTTCAGGCTATGCATGGCTTGTAGTAGATAGTACAAAAGAACTTAAAATTGTCACTAGCCCTAACCAGGATGTTCCAATAAATGTTTTTCATATTTTATTAATTGATGTGTGGGAACACGCTTATTATTTAAAATATAAAAACAAAAGAGATGAATATATAACAAATTGGAGCAACTTAATTGATTGGGAAAAAGCAGAGAAAAATTATGATATTGCTATGAAATACTTAAATACTTCAAAACTTAATTGATTTTATAGTGGGTTTATGATATAATTAATATGTGGAACAATTTAAGTATTTCGGATGGTCGCGCATATTTATATGTGAGGAAAGTCCGGGCTCCATAGAGCATGTAATGCTAGATAACGTCTAGTGGGAGTGATCCTAAGGATAGTGCAACAGAAAATTACCGCCTTAATTTATTAAGGTAAGGGTGAAAAAGTGAGGTAAGAGCTCACTAAGTTTTATGGTGACATAGAATTTGTGTAAACCCCATTTGGAGCAACACCAAGAAATAAAGGTTAAGACAATGCTCGTCGTCTTTTAAGGTTGGTGGCTTGAGGTATATAGTAATATATATCCTAGATAAATGACTGTCAAATACAGAACCCGGCTTATGAAATGCTTAAAACGTACTCTTACACGAAAGTGTAGGAGTAGTATTTTTTAAAATAAAATATTTGTAAGAAATTTTTACTTTTTTTGAAAAAAGTATTGACAAAATAGAGTTTATAGTTTATAATATAAACAGTCAAAGATAGATGGGAGCTTAGCTCAGTTGGGAGAGCATCTGCCTTACAAGCAGGGGGTCATAGGTTCGAGCCCTATAGTTCCCACCATTTATTTGTGGCCTGGTAGTTCAGTTGGTTAGAACGCTAGCCTGTCACGCTAGAGGTCGAGGGTTCGAGTCCCTTCCAGGTCGCCATTTTTTTTTATAAGGCTAGATAGCTCAGTCGGTAGAGCAGGGGACTGAAAATCCCCGTGTCGGCGGTTCGATTCCGTCTCTAGCCACCATATATGTATCATAATGATGCGGGAGTAGCTCAGTTGATAGAGCGTCGCCTTGCCAAGGCGAAGGTCGCGGGTTTGAGCCCCGTCTCCCGCTCCATTTTTTTTATATATGGAATAATTTTAAACATAATGAATATTATATATAAACGGCGCCATAGCCAAGTGGTAAGGCAATGGTCTGCAAAACCGTGATCATCAGTTCAAATCTGATTGGCGCCTCCACAGTAAAGCGAGTTTCTAAGAAATTAGAGACTTGCTTTTTCTATGTTTGAATACGCTTAAAGTTTGAAGATATATATTTTAAAGTAATTTTATAATATAGTTAATATTTAGTTGATTATTAACAAATTATAATATATAATTATATTTATGATTGGGGGTACTAAATTTGGATAATAATGTATTATTATCAGATAGAGGCAAAAAAATAGTAGATATACGAGTTACTGGTGCAATTATAGTAATGATTTTGACATTAATAATAATAATATTATTAGGGGTAGCTTCAATAGCAGCATTATTCGATTTTTTTGCTGGTAATACGAAAGAATTTCCGGAGGGGTTTATAACACTAATTGTAATAATGTTAATTTTGATTAAAGTTTTCACCCTTGCAAATAAAAAAATTACTTTATATGAGAATTGTATTTGTATTCAAAAGGTGATAATTAAATATAGTGATATATATTCCGTAAAATTGATTGAAAATGATTTTAATTTATCTGAAAATGCTTATTTAAATACTAGTATTAGAAATACAAAATTTTCAAAAGAGAAATATTTAGTAATTAGAACAAAAGATAATAATTGCCAAACTTTTTTCATAGGTCAATTTAGTAATAAAAAAATAAAATTACTACTTGACTTGCTAGTAAAGCAAGGTAATTGTATAGTTGAAGGACAAGAGTTATTAAATGAAGCTGTACTAGTTAAAATAAGTAATATTGTAATTATAACTGTAGGTTCATTAGTTTCTCTGTTTATTGTATTTTTGTTTATAGAGTCACTTATAAGTTTTATACAGAATAAATAAAATTGAATTAAATAAAAATATTGTCACTGAAATGTGAGATACGTCAAATTAAGTTTTTATAGTAGTTCGAGATGTTATATTTAATGGAAAACAAATAAAAGTATTTAAAAATATATTGCAGATAGCGGGTTTTTGAAAGTGATGAAAACTCGTTATTTTTTTATACTTTATTAATTATAAGTCATAGAATTGGTTAAAACACTGCAAATAAATGACATAATGAGCTAGTATACGTCAGAAATGTTACATTAATATTACAAAAACGCCTTATATTAGGAATATTTATACAAATATTGTCAATAAATAACATAAATTGTTATATTTAGGATAAAATCTCTTGATTTTATTTTTTCTTTAATATATAATAATGGAGAAAATGGTAATATTTACTTTATAACCAAAATAATTACTGTATATCAAAGTTAAGGAAAATGTAGCAAAATATGTTGGAGGTTTTACATGGATGCTAATATTGTTGATATTTACTATCAGAGAAAAAAAGACAATGTTACTGAGTACACTAAAATACTAATGAAGAATGCCTTGGATAAGAAATATATGAATGTAAAGTTATTTCAAGATATTATAGAAGAATTCATGGATGATGATTTAAAGAATAAAATACAAGTTACTTATAAGGTAAATAAATTTATACATGAAAATAATATTATTGATTTAAAACTTAGAAGAATTATTAATTATACAATAAATTTTATAGATAATGATAAAGTAGTAAGTGATATATATGATAATAACGAATATATAATTTTAATATCAAAAATTATTTTACTTTCTCTAGAAATTAATAAAAAGGTTAATGTACTTGCAAATCCTAAAATCAGATATTCAAATATACTAACTAATGTATTAGAAGAAAATATGGATATTTTTGAAAAAGAATTTTTAGATAAAGTAAAATATGTAGAAGATGAACTAAATGAAAAAATTAAAGAAAATGTTCTTGATGATAAAAATTTCTTTAAAATTATAGATGGGGACAAGTTTCACTTAAACTTTATACAAATTAAACCAGATTTTTATGATACGATACTTGTATATGATATTAAAGTTTTAAAGAAATATTTGATTAGTGATATTGAAGAGCAAATTAAAGTAAAAAAGCTGAATTTGGATTTTACGATAATTACTGCAGAATTGCTTTCAGTATATATATTAAAATTGTTATTAATTGAAAAGAAAAGATCAAATTTTATTATTAAGTTACCAGAAAATTTTATTACAAATTCAGAATTTTTAGAGGAGTTAGTAGAAAAATTTAATAATCCTAAAATTAAGATGAGAGTTTGCTTAAATATAGATTATAGATCTTTTATAAAAAATAATGATATTGTCGAAAACTTGAAAAAATCTGGTTTTAAAATTGCTATATATGATATGAATAAGCTTAATCATAATACTTATTTGTTTAAAGATACAGTTGATTATATATTTTTGAATAACAATTTAAAAGATAATAGTAGTGATTTGATTGATTTTTGTCAAAATAATGACTTAATTGTTTTAGATGATACAGTAGATATAAAAGAGCATATAAAGGAAAGTTATCTACTTAAACATTAATATAATTGGAGGATACCTTGAAAAAAACAAAAGATACAAAACAAGAAATAGTAAATAAAACATTTGAAAGAGCAGAAAAGGAAAAATTATACGTAAATGTTACAGCAGAAAAAGTACATAAAAGAAATCTATTTACTAGAATTTTAGCACTTTTTGTAATAACATTATTAACGTTTTTGTCTTTAGTTTATGGTGTTGTATATATAGTAAATGAAACAGGAAATTTTACAATTAATCTAGATCCAAATTTAAAAGCAACGCAAAATATATTGATATCCAATTATAAGGACTTTCATGAAACATCAATGATACTAAAGGCAGATAGACTAGATTATATGGATAATATAGCAGAAAGTTGGCTGCCAGATAATATACAAGATCATGAAGGACCACATAATGATAAAAACTTTATAGGATATACTTTTTTTGTTAAGAATGCAGGAAAAGAAGATGCAGAATATGAATCAATTATTGAAATAACTTCAGTTATAAACGGTGTTGATGAAGCAATAAGAGTTATGGTATACAAAAATGATGTAAAAACAGTGTATGCAAAAGAAAATAAAGTAACAAAAGAGCCAGAGAATGGCACTACTGAATTTTTATCAACAAGGCAGGTAATGGCAAACGAAAGAATGAATTTTAAACCTGGTGAAATTGATAAATATACAATAGTAATTTGGTTAGAAGGGGATGATCCTGAGTGTAAAGATGATATTTTAGGGGGTGAGATGAAACTAAAGATGACAATTCACGAATTAGGAGACAAATAAAAGGTGCAACCAATTATTTTGTTTTTAGTGAAAATAAAAAGTATTTTAAAAAGGAAAGGAAATGAAGAAAAATGGAAAAAACAAAAGTACAAAAGGATGAAATAGTAACAAGACGTACAGTAGTAATAGCGTTATTAACATTATTAGTTACTGCAATATCTTTAACAACTGCAACTTATGCATGGTTTACAGCTAATGCGACAGTTACACTTGGTTCACTAGATGTAAACGTTTCTGCTTCTAATGGTATACAAATATCTATGGATGGAACAAACTGGAAAGCAAGTTTAACAACTGAAGATATAAAAGGAGAAGCATATACAAATCACAAAAATCAGGTTCCGGCTGCGTTAGTGCCGGTTTCTAGTGGTGGTACAATAGATACTGCTGCAGGATTTTTAAATATGTATAAAGGATCAGTATCTTCAAACGTTGCACAAGGTTATAACATTTTATTATCTGAAAAAACAACTGAGGCAGCGGATGCTTCAGGATCAGCAGGAACTGCAGGTGATTTTATAGCTTTTGATTTATTTATTCAATCTGCTGATGCAGAAACTTTATATTTAACACCTGGAGCTGATGTTTTGTTTAAAAATATAGATTTAGGATTAAAAAATTCTGCTAGAGTTGCTTTTCTAAAAGAGGGAAGTGTTCCAGTTGGTTCTACTGCAGCAGCAGCACAAGCTTTAAAAGGTGCTACAGCTGCAATATTTTGGGAGCCTAATGCAAATGTTCATACTCCTGCTGGAGTAGCTGCAGCAAATGATGTATATGGAATTACAACAACAGTTACAGGTCCAGCATTACCTAACTATTATGGTGTAAATGCACCAATAATTGCTAGTGATGATATAAGATTAAATGCTACAGATGCAGAATTCTTTAAATTAGTATCTCCTTCAACAAGTCCATCATTCCAAAGATCAGCATCACCAACTACATTTACACAACTTTTAGCAATAACTGCAGGTATTACAAAAGTTAGAGTATATGCTTGGATTGAAGGACAAGATGTTGATTGTGAAAATAATGCTTCTGGTTCAGATATAACATTTAATATTCAAATATCTAAAAACAATACATAATTAAAATATATTAATACGTTAATAAATATACGTGAGGTGAAGAAATGAAAAAACAATTTAAAATTATCTTAAATGTTTTAATATGGATTTTTATTTTAATAGCTGCGGCTGTTACAATAATATCTCTTAATACTAAAGAAAAAGGAGTATCAAATTTTTTAGGTTATATTCCACTTAGCATACAAACTGCTTCAATGGAACCAGCAATATATACTGGTGACTTGATTATTAGTGAGAAATTCGATACTAAGTCTCTAAAAGAGGGAGATGTAATTTCATTTTTCTCAGTTGAAAAAGAAAAAGTAGTAATAATAACTCACAGAATCAAAGAAGTAAAAAATGATAAAGGAGTAATGTCTTTTATAACAAAGGGTGATAATAATCAATTACAAGATGAAAAGGAAGTAGCACCGGGGGATGTTGTTTCTAAATATTCTGGTATTAAGATTTCTAAAGGTGGGTACTTATTAGATTTCTTCAAATCAAAAGTTGGTTTTTTTGTTTGTATAGTATTACCATTATTTATAATATTCATATACCAATTAGTTAAATTTGTTTTAATTTTGGTAAGGATAAAACAAGATGGAGTTATTACAGCAAAATAACAAATAAAAAAAAGCATAATTATATTATGCTTTTTGAAAAGTAATACAATTTAAGGAGTGCAATATATGGATGTATACATTAAATTTTTATTTGATTTTATGTCACAATTCTTTGATGGCTTAGCTCAAATATTTAAAGGAATTTTCAATGGATTAAAACAAATATTAAATGTGGGGGACTATTACAATATCATTAAAATGTATTCAGATGATATTAAGGGTGGTCAATGGGTATTTGTTGTAATTTCAATTATACTAGTTATTGTACTCGTAGGCTCAATAATATTACTATTTGTATTATTTTTTAAAAAGTATATAAGAATAAGAAAATCTCTAGTAGAGCAAGAAGCTTTATTAGATGAATTAGGAAAATTAAATAATGATGTTGTTAAATTAACACTTGAAAAAGAGAAGTTATTTGCGATGAAAGTATCCCAACTTGGATTAAAACCAGGTGAAGATTTAGCAGAAAATGTAGAACTTGATGAAAATGGTAATCCAGTAAAAAAGGAAGATGAGGATAACTTAGAACATGCAAATGATAATCGTTTCTTTAAACTTATACAAATAGATGAAGAAATGAAAAATTATGTACCAGAGCCAACAAACAATGATCTATCTTTGATAGATATATGTGAAAGATTTAGAAATTTTGCAGCTAATAAATTGAAGTTATATTATAAAATAGATATAATAAGATTATTTCTAGCTTCATTTGCTTCAAATAGACTTATTATATTACAAGGTATATCTGGAACTGGTAAAACATCTCTTCCTTATGCATGGGGAAAATTTATAAATAATGATGCAGTAATTGCTTCTGTCCAACCATCTTGGCGTGATAGAACTGAATTATTTGGTTTTTTTAATGAATTTACTAAGAAATTTAATGAAACAGAAGTATTAAAAAAAATGTATGAGGCTTCATATGTAGATCAAGTATACATAGTAATACTTGATGAAATGAATATAGCTCGTGTTGAGTATTATTTTGCAGAAATGTTATCTATTCTAGAAATGCCTAGTAGGGATGAATGGATTATTGATTTAGTTCCAAGTGTTTGGCCTACAGATCCTGTTAGACTTCCAGATGGTAAACTAAAATTGCCAGATAATATGTGGTACATAGGTACAATAAACAATGATGATTCTACTTTTATGGTAACAGATAAAGTTTATGATAGAGCAATGCCAATAGATATAAATGATAAAGGTGAAAAATTTGATGCGCCACCTACAGATGGAATAAGATTAAGTAGTAAGTATTTAGAAAGCTTATTTGCACAAGCAAATACAAAATATCATGTATCTGAAGTTAATATGGAGAATTTAACAAAAATGGATGACTATGTTATCGAACATTTTCGTATGGCTTTTGGTAATCGTATTGTTAAACAATTAAGAGAATTTGTACCTGCATATATGGCATGTGGCGGTTCTGAAATAGACGGTATAGACTATGTTATAGCACATAAAATTTTAAGAAAATTTGAACAATTGAATTTATCTTTTATAAGAGATGAAATTGATGGATTCATAGATTTCTTAAGTAAAACTTATGGTAAGGAAAACATGAATGAATGTAAATCTTATTTATTAAGACTAAAGAAAATGATGTAATGGGGTATTAATGTGGAAACTAATGAAATTATGAATTTAGTAAGTAACCTTGATGAGAATAAGTTACAAGAGTTTATTTCAAAAAATAATTCTAAGTATAAAATTGAATCGGATATACATAGTATTCAATTTGATTATACTTGGGTAGATAAAATTGAAGAAACAATACAATATTTAGATGCAATAGTAAGAGTTCCAAAAAAGTTTTTAGCTCAAGAAGAAGAAATTGTTCCTATTGAAAAAGCAAAAAAAATATCAATGGAGACAATAAGACACTTGGCGCAGCATACTAACTTAATACAAGACGTGACCGCAGATGGAACTATAACACCAAGTGCGGTCTTAAACATACATAAAGAAGAAACTTTTGATCTTTATGAAAATAGATTCATATATTCTTTGCTTAATAATTTATATATGTTTGTAAGGCAAAGAAAAGATGCTGTTAAAGAAGGATCATTTTCAAAAAGTAAGAAAAAATTAGAATTTAACGCACATACAAAAATTAATACAGAATTAATAAACATAAGTCTTAACTTAGAGTCTAATTCATATGAGGATTTAATAAATTTAGATGGACAAGAATTAGATATGGATACTAGAATTGAGAGAATTGAATTGATAGTTCAAGATTTTATTAAAAGTCCGCTTATGAAGTCTTTAATAGGAACTCTTCCAGTAAGGTCACCAATTAGAAAAACTAATACTATATTAAAAAATACTAACTTTAAAAAGGCTTTAGAATTATGGGAGTTTATTGAAAGATATGATTATAAAGATAGAAAAGAGGTTAAAGAAAATTTAATTATTGATTCGGACAAAGAAATTCAGCTTAAATATTTATTAACATCTTTTATTAATTATAATATACTAAGTAGTTTATCACCAGACAATAAAGATTCTGATTCAGAAGAAAAATCAAATGAGTATTATTTGAATAAAGCAATTCAAGATTTTATAAAAGAAAATAAGGATATTGATGCTAAAGAATTTAAAAAAATGCTTTCTGAATTTTTTGATCAATATAAACAAAAGAAAATTAAAATGCAAAGAACAATATATAATGAAATTTGTAGATGTATTAAAAGACATGATAATAATATTAAAAAGGCAATTCAAACAATACGTAAGTAATAAAGCGGAGGTGGAATTGTGCATAAAATTGTAGAAAATGTAGAATGCAAATCATTAATACCAAGAAAACAAATATTAAAGGAAAAATTACTATCTTCATCAATAAAATTATTTATAGTTATATGTTTATTACTTATAACAACATATGCATGGTTTATAAATAACAAAAATGTGGGAGTTAGTGACTTAAGTGCTACAACAGCACCAGTCAATACTATGGAAATCTCCTTAGACAATGGACTTACTTGGTCTAAAATAGCGGAATTAAATATAGTAGATAATTTTATTTTATATAAAGAGTCTACTAGTGATGGTATTACTTTTTATAAACCAAATGCAAAAGGTGAAGATGGTACACCACTTAATTTTATTCCTGCCGTAAAAAATGAAGATTATCTAGAATATAAAGTTTTGTTTAAATCTGCAACTGAATCAACTGTTTACTTAGAAAAAAAATCTGAAGTTTACCCTGCAGCAGGCAAAAATATAATTAATTTGATTAATTCAAGTGAGGTTATAAGAGAAAGTACTGATGGAAATTTTTCTAGAGATCTAATAGCTGGAGCAGTTAGAATTGCATTTATAGAAAATGATTTAGTAAATGGGACTTTTGTAGAACAAAATACACCAAAATTTGTTTGGGCACCAAATAAAGGTTATCAAGTAAAATATGAAAATAATAAATGTATTGGATATTTAGATTCTACAGATCAACAACAATATAAATATACAAAAGTTTTAGATTATGATAGTTATTATTTAGAAGATTTATCAAACGTTATTGAAGATATAGATGCTTCGTATGAAACACATACAAGTGGCGGTGATACTCCATTAACTAATATTGAAAACAATAGTCAAAATAGTAATGAAAATATAAGGGCAATTACAATAAGAATATGGGTTGAAGGAAATGATAGAGAAGCCATTTATTCTTTAAAAGGTGGCCAATTTAAGATAAATATAAGTTTTTTAGGTTTATCTAAATAATCCTGCAGAAGGGAAAAGATTATGGAAAAAAACAAAAGTAGAAATATATATATGAAATTTAATTTAAACAAAAAAATATTTATTCAAATCATTATATTGTTTGGAATAATCAGCTTATTTGTATTTTCTACATATTCTTGGTTTTCAGATAAGGCTAATCCACAAATAATTGGAAGTCAAATTAAAGTAACGGTTGCAGATGGACTTACAATAAAACTTTCACCAGATAGTCCGAGTAGAACAACATTAAGTCTTAATCAGTTATTCGATAACTTTGATGATTTTGTATTAAAACAAGTTTCTTCTGCGGACAATATCAATTTTTATAGAATTGATTTTGGACAAGGTTTAGCAATTCAAAAACCTAAATTTGTTAAAATAGATACATTACTAGCTAGAGAAAATATGATAGAGTATGGATATATAGACTATGATTTTTATCTGCAAACAGAGGAATATGCAAAACATGTTTATATACATAAAGATTCACATATTACAGGAATCGCAGCAAACGCAATAAGAATATCTACTAGTTTTGATAATGGAACAACAAATTCTAATATGCTTTTTGGAAATCAAGAAGAAAATGGAATAGATAAACCATTTACAACTAAAGCGGTTATTTCGGAAGGTGAATTTATATATAATAATATTTCACCAAGTTTACTCGGTGATCAAATTGTAAGGACATTTGATAATAAAAATGGCGGAAGAGGAATATATGACGATGATCCTATCGATGTAAATAAATTAATTACAACAATACCTTCTAATACTCAAATTAAAATGACTGTGAGAATTTGGCTTGAAGGTGGAGATGTAGATTGTACTAATACTATTGCAAGCTCATTATTAGATGTATATTTAAAATTTGGCAGTGCAAATGTATTATTAAATGCGCCAAATGTTACAGCAAATACATCAAATTACACTATAAATAATTTAACAACAAATATGGAATGGGCTCTAACAAATAATAAAACTACGGTATGGACACCAGTGACAAATACCAATATGTCATTTTCAGGTTACACAACTGTATATGTTAGAATTGCTGAGGTTTTAGGTACATCACCAGAATCTTATGCGACGCAAGTAATTTTTTAGAATTACTGAGGTATGATAAATGTTTAAAAAAAAAGTTAGTAAAAAAGAGCTAAAATATGAAATAATAGATAAAAAAAAAGTAAGCAAGAAAAACAAAACAAGTATAATATTAAATATATCTTTTAGTATTACAATATTAGCTTTGATGGGTGTATTTGCGTGGATGGTAACAAACGCTTCAGAAGCAGAAAATATTGATTATACTGGGCGACTTATAGTAACAGATAATAATGTTGATGTTAAATTGTTTGTACTTAAAGATAATGAATATGTTGAGCAATCACAATCTTCATCTCAGCCTTTAATACAAGTTGCAACATTAGCACCTGGATCTACACAAAAGTATCGTTTCGATATATATAATAATATTGATACTGTACTTTCTATAACAAAAATTGTTTTTTCTGAAATATATGGTGATGTAGATTTACTTAAAAGTGTAGTGCAAATAAGATGTACAAGTCCAAAATTATTTATATATAAACTAGCGGATATAGTAGAATATGACGCAGTTAATGAACATTATTATTTTGATTTTATTAACAAATTAGATATACCTGCAAATGATATGATATCTATATATTTCAATATTCATATAGATGAAAAGGCTACAAATGAAATACAAGATACTAATTTGTCAATTAATAAAATAATGTTTATTAATCCATAAAATACAGTTTGGGAGAGATTAATGAAAACTAAAATTTTAAATATATTAAAGTACATAATAATTTTTGCAATTGTTTTTTTTATAATAATTGCATTATATACAAGAATATTTCCGCAAAAGGATGGATTATTTGGACTAAAAGTATTTTCAGTATCTACTGCAAGTATGGATCCAAAACTAAAGGTTGGAGATGTAATAATAGTTAAAAAGACAGATTACAACAAGATAAAAGTTGGAGATGTTATATCATACTTGGGAATGACAAGAGACTTCAAAGATAAGATAATAACACACCAAGTTGAACAAATAATAACTGAAAATGATAGGTATATATACTATACAAAAGGAATAGCTAATTCAGTTATAGATCCTATAGTATATCAAGAACAAGTATATGGTGTTGTAGTATATAAAATATTTACTATAAGTATAATTAGTAGACTAATGAAAAATATATTTGGTTTCATATTTATAATAATAGTTCCACTTTGTATATTATTTAGATATGAGTTTGAAGATTTGAGAAAATTATTAAAAAAAAGAAGGTGAAATAGTGAAAAATAACGGATTTGGTAAAAAGCATAATGATATCTTCGAAAATAATGAAAGTATAAAAGAACTAATTAATAATTTTAGAAAATGTGAAGACAGCTATAAATTTGATGAGAATATTAATAAAAAGAAAGATAATTATCTTTCTGATTTTGATGACCCTATTGCTGAAAGTACTACAAAAATAAATAAAGATATTAAATCAGTTAAAAATTCAGAAATTGAGACTTTAAAAGATAATAATAAAATAAAATACAAAGGAAAAGATAAAATAAAAAATAAAATAGCAAGTAAAAAAATAATAAACAAAAATTTTACTAATTTAAAGTTGACTTTTAAATCAAAGTCAAAAGAATTAGTTTTTAAAATTAAAAATAAATGTAAAAATTTAACTAATAAGATATCATATGGTAAAATAAAAGAAAATATAAAACTTTTAAAATTTAATAAATTTTCTTTGAAATTAGCTATATTTACAATTATGTTTTTATTAGTAGGAAATTCGATATTTTCATGGTTTTATAATGAGTATATAAGCAAAGGAACTTTTTTTGGAATAGGGAATATTAATTGCGAAATAAAACAATATGATAAAAATGGATCTTTCTTAGGAGATATAGATGATGTTGCCACTTTAATATATGAAACTAACTTAGGTGTTACATCTAGAAATAGTAAATTTGTTGAAATAGAAAATGTGGGAACGTTAGATATTGAATACTATATAACATTTCAATTAGATGCTACAGTTGCAAATTCAGGTGTTATGTATTATAGATTTTATGAGATAACCGACGGAGTAAATGCATCAGTAATTACAGCTCAAAATGATACAAAATTAAAATCATATGCAGCTGCAAATCCTCTTTCAGATAATGTTGAGTTTGATAGTTCATTGCCTGTATCTAATCTTTCAACTATAGGAAACTCAATTACAAATGGTATTATAGATTTAGATCCAGAATTTGCCGAAAATAATAAAAGATATTTTAGAATAGATTATGGTATGTATTCAACTGCAAATAGCTCTTTATACGCAAATGAAGCTTTATCTCTTCATACAAATGTATATGTAACACAGGTTGGTGCAAACATGGATGGGCCTTCAGAAGGTGAAGTATGGCAAGTAGAAAACGAATTACAATTTAGAAATGCAATTAGCAATGCTGTACCAGGAGATACAATTAAATTAATATCTAATATGACTATAGAAGGATCAGTAGATATATCTAGAAGAATAAACTTAGATTTAAATGGATATAAACTTATTGTAACAGGTGATTTAGTTTATGATTTTGTTGAACTTGGGGATTTAAATATTAATACCTCGGGTACTGGCCAAATCGATGTTGGTAATCAGTTATTTATTAATACTCCAAAAAGTAAAGTTCATTTAATTGGTGAAAATGGAACATACGATATATATGTTGGTGGTAAAATAACTTTAAATGGTTTGCAAAATGAAGAAGAAGATGGAATTTTACTAGATAATGTTAGAATTATAAATAATAAAATTGGCAATATTCCAGCTGATTTAAATATAATGTCAAATACAAGACTTACAATAGCACCAGGGGTTATTGTGGGTAATGTAATAGCTGAACCTAATTCAACAAATATAGAAATACTTAATAATGGAAGTATAGTTCAAGTTCAGTTTCAAAATATGAGGTTGTTAGAATCATTTACTAAACCACAAATATATATATATAACTTAAATATAATAAGAGGAATTGAGGGGGGTAAATCAATACTACTACCTACAAATGCAACTCCATATAAAGGGCCAAATAATGGTAACACTTTGATAGTAAAAGGTGTAGCATCCTCAGATATTACAGTTGGTGGGTCAGACAATTTTGGACAAGCAGATATCTCTTATACAGATATAATAGATTCTGTAATACCCGTAGTTGGAGAAGAAAATGCATATATAGTATATATAAGAAATGCGGACGATACAATTAGAAATTTATTTATTAAATATTTCACTGAAGCTAATTCTCCAGATGTAATGGCAAGTATTGCAAGTATAAAAAAAATAATAGTATATACAGTTAATGCTAACTACATGGAAAATACAAACTTTACGTTTTTGAAAAGTAATGAACTGCCTGTATTAGAATATTTAGATATAGCTAATGCAAGAGTAAAAGATGGCAGTACTGTAGATAGAATTACATCTAATGCTTTATCTAATAAGGTAAGCTTAAGAACTGTTATATTGCCAAAAACTTTAGTAGAAATAGGTGCGGGTGCTTTTGAAAATGATACTATAGGTAGAATTCCTTCAAGTGGAATAGAGAAATTTAATTTTTTAACAATTCCAGATACAGTATCAAAAATAGAAACCAGAGCATTTACTAGTGCCAAATATATTAAATTTGAGGGATTAAATCCTCCAACAATTGAAAGTCAAGTTTTCGATAATACCGAGGCAGGTGCTAGATATTTCGTTCCAGAGTATTCATTAAATCTTTACCAAAGTGCAGCAAATATAGGAAGTGAATATGTACGTAGAACAGCACATTTAGCTGATTCAAAAAACTATTTCATATATGATACAGTTGGTGGAGTTGGAATATCGCTATTTGTAAGTGGAATAAGTGTTGGTAGCACATTTACAATACCAAGTAACATATCATATAATAATCAACAATATATCGTAAATGAGTTAGGTTTTTCGTCATTTAGGGATATAATAACACCTACTTCAGGAACAACAGTTGGTATACCTAGTTCAATAAAAACTATAAAAGATAATGCATTTTATAGTAGAAATATAATAGATATTAATTTGCAAAATATAGTTTCATTAGGTAATTATTCTTTTTACAATACAAAATTGATTAATCTAAATGCAAATAATATCACTACAATAGGTGAAAATTGTTTTGAAAATGTTCCATTACAAAATGTAACATTAGAAAATCTTATAAGTTTAGGAAGTAATGCGTTTAAGGATAATACAAGTTTATATGAAATTAATTTAGGAAAAGTTCAATCAATTGGAGATAAAGCTTTATATAATTGTTCACAAATAGGTAGGGTGTATTTTAACAATACTTCAACAAAAACTGTGAATAATGCGGAAGTTATTAACTTAACTGTTGGTGATACAGCAGTATTTAGTGAGTGGGGAAAATATCTAGATGGAAGACTTCGTATTTATGTCCCGGATGGTGTTAGCAGTGGATCAAATACATATCTTAGTTTGTATAAAAAATTATTTTCTTCAAATGAACAATATTTATATACAAAAGGATCAATAATAGGAAATTATACTCATGTAGCAATACCATATAATTTTGGTGTATATACAGTAAAAGAAGTAAATTTAACAGATTATAACAATAATAACGTAAATGGTTGGGAAATTATTTCATATCAGGGAGCGGATTTAACCTCCTCATATAATATACCAGATACATTAACTGTAAATGAAATAACTAAAAATGTTATTTCAGTAGGTGATTATGCATACAGAAATGCTACAGTTGCATTAAATAACAGTGTAAATTTAAATAATTCTAATATAATAAACATTGGGAACAAAGCATTTTATGGATTAAAAATTAATTCAATAAATGCTCCAAAAGTTAAAACAATAGGTGAGTATGCATTTACCTCTACAAGATTAACTAAAGCAGTTTTTGATAATTTATATTCAATTGGTAAAGAAGCATTTGCTAATATTAGTACATTATATAGTTTAAATATAGGTAAGGCAAGTGTAATTGGCGAAAATGCAATATCTAATAATATAAACCTTGAACAATTATTTTTCAGCTGTGATGATGTAAATAATATGAATATTAATGAACTAAATTTTTCAAACATAGGAATTAATGCTAATAATAGATTTAGAATATATGTACCAAACGATCCAGCAAGCGTAGATTTTTATAAGATGGTATTGCCACAGTATAAAGGATACGTATATGAAAAAGGTATAATGGTCGGAAGTTATATAAACGCACCTATTCCTTTTGATATTGGAGAATTTACTGTTAAAGTTGTAGATTTAAAAAATGCAAACGGTGTTAATGTAAATGGATTTGAAATAATAGAATATCACGGACAAAATTTACAAAGTGGATATGTATTTCCAACCTCAATAAATGTAGACAGTTTATCGCTAAATGTAATATCTGTTGGGGATAACGCATTTATTCACACTACTTTGGAAACTGGTCTAAGTGTAGATATAAATAGCAATTATTTACTTAAGATTGGTAATAATGCATTCAAGGGAACAAAAGGTATAAACTCTATAATTGCAAATTCATTAGTTACATTAGGTGATCATGCTTTTGAAGATTCTTCGCTTACTAATGCAAGTTTTAGTAAATTAAATTCTATAGGAGAATATGCATTATCTAATATGTTAACTTTGTATAGCATAAATTTAGGAACTGTAAAACATATGGGTGCAAATGCTTTATACAATTTGGATAGATTAGAGCAGATATTTTTTGAAGCTACGGATTTAAATTTATCATATAATAATACTGCTATAACTGATGTTGGAAATTTAACAAATAACAGACTTAGAATATATGTAACAGATGCAATAGCTTCAAATGGATTACAATACTCAGATACATATAAAACTCTATTTGCAAGTGAATATAAAGAATACTTCTATCCAAGAGGTACCATAATAGGCAACTATTCACAGGCTAATATACCATGGGATATTGGTGTATTTAGTGTAAGAAAAGTAACAAAAACAAATGCAAATTCTGTAAATGTAAATGGATTTGAAATAATAGAATACCATGGAGCAGATATAGAGAGTTCATATACATTACCAAATTCATTAACTGTAAATAATGAAACATATAATTTAATATCAGTAGGAGACTATTCGTATAAATTTGCTAAAATGGTACCAAATAATACATTTGCAATATCTAATTCGAATTTACTTAATATAGGAAATTATGCATTTAATGCATTGAATGGAATAAGCTCTGTTACAGCAAATAATGTAACAAAAGTAGGGGATTATGCTTTTATAAGTAATAAATTACAAAGTATTAGTTTTAGTAATTTAGCAACTGCCGGAAATTATGCTTTTGCTGAAAATAGTAACCTAAACTATGTTAATTTAGGAACAATAACAAATCTAGGTAAAAATCTATTTGAAAATGATACTGCAATTGAACAAATATTTTTCAGCTCTACAAGAGGTAATGCTGAATCAGGAACTATGAATATTGTGTTTGGATCTAACGCATTTTTAAATGCTGGAACACAAATAGGAAATAGGCTTAGGATATACGTTCCTAATGGCAACTTATCTAGTGTTTATACTTATGTGGATGCATATAAAAATTCTATGCCGTCAGAATTTATAAATTATATTTATGGAACAGGAATAATTATTGGAAGCTATATACAATCACCATTTACTTTCGATATTGGTGAATATTCTATAAAATCTGTAACTAAAAATAATTCAGATAACTCACCTGTAACTGGTTGGGAAATAATTGAATATCATGGTGCTAATTTAACAACTGGATATACTGTGCCAGCTTCATTTACAGTAAACTCTCAAACAATGAATGTCATTTCAATAGGAGAATATGCATACTATAACGTAGCTGAGGTAGGTGGACAAACATGGTCAGCAACATTATCTTCATCTGTGATATCAATAGGAAATTATGCATTTAAAGGAAGAAACATATCTAACTTAACAGCAAATAGATTAGCATACATAGGAAAACATGCTTTTGAAGATTGTGAATATTTGGTTAATATAATTTTTAATGGTGTTAAGGTTATTGATGAATATGCATTTAATAGTAACTGTAGAATGAATAGTGTAATATTAGGCGAAGATTTAATTACAATAGGAAATTATGCCTTTTATAATCCATATTACGGTGGTGTAGGTGGAGCAGCAGGGCCAAATACAAACTTTACAATAAGTGTAATGCAGGCACCTACTGTTGGAGCAAATAGTTTTCCTGCGTATAGAACATTTATAATATGGAGATTATATAATTATAGTATTTCTGTACCAACTGGCGCTACCGGATTTACAGCTCCACTTTGGCCAGATGAGGTAATGGAAAGAGTTACTTATACTGGATCATTTTCATATAACGTCATAAATAGTAACGAGATAGAAATAATATCTTATACAGGAAATGATACAACATTAGTTATTCCAGAATCATTTAATGTAAGTGGTAATGTATATAATGTAACATCTATAGCAGCAACAACTTTTGACAATACTACTAATTTAACAACTATTACATTACCTAGGTACTTAAATAATGTTGGAAACGGATTTTTAGCAGGTAATACATCAATTAGAACTATAAATGTTAATGCAAGTAATACTTTTTTTAAAGCAACTAATGGTGTTTTATATGATTTTAGTAATGAAACTTTAATAAAATATCCAAATGCAAAAACAGGAAATGCATATAGTATGTTAAGTACAACTAAAGTTATAGGTATAGGTGCATTTTCTGGTTCAAGTGTTATACGAACTATTACAATACCTGCATCAGTAGTAGCTATATCTAGTAATAGCTTCGATAATTGTACTTCCTTAACAGGAATTAATTTTAGTGGAACTGTTCCTCCAATATTATTGGGTAGTGGAGTATTTCCAATAAATTCTGGACTTACTATAGATGTACCAAATTCAGTTGTAAACACATATAAAAATAAATTATATTATTATTTATATAGAAATTATATATCTTAAAAATATATTTATTTTAAATAATAAAAATAAACTAAAACAAAGCACTTACATAGTTTGTAAGTGCTTTGTTTTAGTTACTTTTGTACGCTTTTTTAACTGTATAATGATATTTCATCCTTTAACTCTTGTGGCGGAATATCTGTTTCAATAAATTTAAGAACTGCATCATATAACATTTGTTCTTCCTGTTCTATATTTCTTCTTCGTATCCACCTTTTCTTAGGTAATAATTTTTCTTTCTTTGCCCAATCAAAAAAGGTTTCATACATTCCGTACTGGGATAGTATTAAGTAAAAAAGTTCTAATGCCGAGTCTCCCATAAAAACAAACCTCCTAAATGCTATTATTAATTTTAGATACAATTCTATATTTCAAAAAATATTGGTATATAGAGTAATCGACGTACACGTTTATTAATAAATCCTAAGTAGATGTAAAATAATGTTATAGATTAACCTACTTTTAAATTTAATAAATAATAATGCATCTTTTACCTCGAAATCTCTTGGTAATATAAAATTGAACTCATATTAATTATACCACTAAATACAGAATTTTCAAGATTTTGGCTAAAAATGGATGTTGTTTATATAAAAATAGTTAAAAAAATTTAAAATAATATTTATTTCATTCTTGAATTAATTTTAGTTTATGGTATAATACAAATGAAAGGTAAAAGGGTGATAAATTATGAAAAATAAAATTATTTTAATCGTTGTTTTATTAGTGGTTTTAGTGATTAGCTACGTTGTGTATACTAAAAGAGATATTTTAATGGCAAATATAGAAGCACAGAAGGCAGTTTCTTATGTAACTTTAGATATAAACCCAAGTGTTGAACTTGCTGTTGATGAAAATGATACTGTCGTAGATACAGTTACATTAAATGAAGATGCAGATATTGCATATAATGATCTTAATTTAGTTGGTAAACCTATAGAGGATGCTACAGGAATAATTATAGATGAGGCTGTTAAATTGGGTTATATAACAGAAGTAAGTGATACTAATGCAGTTAATGTTACAAGTTATACAGAAGATGAAACTAAAAGAATAAATTTAAATAAAAAAATAGTAGATAAACTTAATTCTCATTTTGAATCAAGAAAAATTTATACGCTAGTAGTGGAAAATGGTTTAGATGATGAGTTAAAAGCCAAAGCTGACTCATATAGCATACCTTATGGGAAAATGTTATTAGTGGCAAGAGCAATGAAATTAGATAGTACATTAGTAGAGAGTGATTTAGTAAAATTATCTATAAAAGAAATACAAGCAAAAATAAAAATTCAAGCAGTAAATAGAAGAGAAGAAGTTAAAAATGCATATAAAGAGGCAAAACAAGAGTTTAAAGATATAAAAACTCAAAGGATTGCAGAAGCAAAAGTTAAATTGCAACAAGAAAAAGAAGCATTGTTAAAAGGTGTGGATAAATCTAATTTAACATCCGAAGAAAAACAAGCTTTAATTGAGCAAAGGAAAAAACAAATAAAAGAAGAAATACAGGATGCAAAAGAGGATTTAAAGCAAAGCGGAGCAACTATAAAAGATAATGTTAAAGAAACTATAAGAGATAAATATCTACTAAAGAGAAAATAATTGTATTAATTTTCCATATAATTTATTAAGTATTAATTATACATTGAAAAACAGCCTATTTTGTGATATAATAATTGCATTAAAGATTAGAATTCTTAAAATAATTATAT
This sequence comes from Clostridia bacterium, assembly GCA_029256705.1. Lineage (GTDB taxonomy): Bacteria > Bacillota > Clostridia > TANB77 > CAG-465 > RGIG5057. Next base: position 198,075 of record JAQSXK010000001.1, on the reverse strand, counting down.
TTAGGAGGATTAGTATGGAAGGTAAATTTGTAAGCTCAGAGCAACTTCGGTTAATGCCACAGAGGGTTTTACTTGCAGAAGAAACAAATGCAACATCTGAATTGGGAAAATTGTTATGGGAAATTAAAGAGGAAAATAATTATAAGCCAACTAAAATGTTAATTGTTGGCGCTGGTGGTTCTTTTCCTGCAGCTTTGTTAGCAAAACAAGTATTATCCGACGATTGTAGAACATCAGATATAGAAGCTGTTACGCCTCAGACTGCAATACGAATTTTAACACAATTTTCTCATGTTGGAAATTGTGATTATAAACCTTATTACCATTTGGTAGTTGCTATTTCGTATTCTGGTAAAACTCCGGATATTAAAAATGTATATGAAGTATGTGTTGCATGTGGAATCCAATTTTTGCTTATTAGTAAGGCTGTCAAATGGGAGTTGGAAGAAATGTATCCGAATTTCAACAGTATATCTACTAACATTATTTCTTACTATAACAAAAAAGATAATACTGGAAATGAACGTGGTATGATTTCAATGGCTTCTACATTATCACCAATTGTTATTTTTGATGATTTGGAGGGTGATTCTAAAAGTGAAAATCAGGAATGTTTTAATGAAGGTAAGTCGTTTGTAGAAAAGTTGGATTTATTAAAAATATCCAATTCATTAAAGCAGACCCCTATAATCAATGTATTTTATGAATGGGACACAATGCCCGCTGCATATGATATTGAGAGTAAATTTACTGAATCTGGAATTGCAAATGTTATACTTCATGAAAAAAAGAACTTTTCTCATGGTAGGTATGTATCGTTATATAATCTAAGATCCGGTCTTAATATAATTCTAACAAAATTTGCAATTGGGATTAATATACCAGAAAATTCAATAGAGGAAGGAGTATATAGAACGCCTTATGATAAAGAATTAGAAACTTTTGTAGAAAAAATGTCTGTTAAATTAGATACTCCATTTCTTAGAATTAGTTCATGCGCATTTACACTTAATCAGTGGAATATAGAGGTTATGACAAAATTACCATATTTAATTGTTGCGATAGGAGAACAGCTCGGTGTAGATATATCTAAACCTTTGCAACCATTTCCAGAAGAACCAAAAGCATTATTTAATTACGTAGGAAAATTTTAAATGTTTATTAAGTAATAAAAGCACTTACAGATATGTAGGTGCTTTCTTTTATAAATTTTCATAAAACTATAATATCTAAAAAAAATAAAAACATTTCATTAAAATATGAAGTGTTTTTATTGAATTTTTTCATTAATAGTTATATAATAATCTACATACATATAATAATCAAATTAGTGGGTAGGTGCTTATATGAAGTTAAAAGAGGTTACAGCAAAAATTTTAAGAATAACAAAACAAAATTTTAGATGGATAGTAGTTATATTTATGCTATTAATTTGTTTTGTAATAGTAGAGAATTTATTTGATAATGAAATATATATATTTGACGATTATGTATATAAATATATATCGATTATTATTTCGCCTAAAATGACAATGTTTTTAAAAATGATTACAAGTTTAGGTAGTGCAATTACAGTGACAACTTTATGTGTTTTATCTTTTGTATTTTTAAAAGATAAAATTTATGGAAAAGTAATGACACTAAATTTAGTTATAATAACAGTAATAAATATGATAATTAAAAATATAGTAAGTAGACCAAGACCAACAGGATTTAGAATTATAGATGAAACAGGATATAGTTTTCCAAGTGGACATTCTATGGTTAGTATGGCTTTTTATGGTCTCATAATATTTCTTGTATATAGATATGTTAAAAATAATTATTTTAAATGGACATTAATATCTATATTTTCCATATTAGTTTTCTTAATTGGAATAAGTAGAATATATCTAGGAGTTCATTATGCTAGTGATGTTGTAGAGGGATTTTGTATATCTATTGCTTACTTGATATTATTTGTACATGTACTGACTAGAAATAAAATATTTGCAAAAAATTAAATTATATTAATCACTTCATAAATAATATGAGGTGATTTTTTATTGCACTTGTTTGTATTTAGTGATATAATAGTATAATAAAAAAGGAGTAATATATATGGATAGAAGAGAAGTTGCATTTGAACTTTTAAATAAATATACAAAAAGTAAAAATTTAATAAAGCACGGGTTAGCAGTAGAATCTGTGATGAGACATTTTGCTAAAATATATAATGAAGATATTGAAAAATGGGGAATAGTTGGTTTAATACATGATATAGATTATGAAATGTATCCAGATCAACATTGTTTGAAATGTGTAGAAATTATGAGAGAGAATGGATTTGATGAAGATTATATACACGCTGTGCAAAGTCATGGATATAATATTTGTAGTGATATAAAACCAACACAAAAAATGGAAATGGTATTATACACAATTGATGAATTAACTGGATTCATAACTGCTATAGCACTTATGAAACCGAATAAAAGTTTAGCTGAAGTAGATTTAACTTCTGTAAATAAAAAGTGGAAACAAAAAGGTTTTGCTTCTGGTGTAAATAGGGATATAATTACAGCAGGATCAATTATGTTAGGTGAAAATTTAGATTATATAATTAGTGAAACAATAAACGGAATGAACGCTGTTGCAGATGAAATAGGTCTAGGTGGAATTTTAAAGTAATATTACTTAATTTTATGCTTAAATTTTAAGTATTTTTATTAACTACATAAAATCTTCATAATTATTTTATATAATACACTTGTAATATAAATTATTTTACTATGCGATATGTAGATAATAAAGAGGTGAATAAGTGGATAGAGTTACAAAAAAATATAAAATAGAGGGAATGACTTGTAGTGGTTGTGAAAATAGGATAGAAAAAGGTTTAAAAAGTCTAGTTGGTATTGAAGAAGTAAAAGCTAAGTTTTCTGATTCTACTGTAGAGGTTACTTATATAAATGAAAAAGCTAATGAGAGTCAAATTATAGATAAAATAGAAAGTTTAGATTATAAAGTAATTTTAGGTAAAAAATATACAAAAGTAGAAAATAATGTACAAAGTAATGGTAAGTCAAATATATTACAATTTATTGGGATAATTGTCATATTAATAGCAGTATATTTATTAATACAAAATACAATTGGTTTTAATTTTATTCCCGAAGTTAATCAATCAATGGGGTATGGCATGTTATTTGTAATTGGATTATTAACATCATTACATTGTGTGGCTATGTGTGGTGGTATAAATATATCCCAATGTGCTTCATATAAAGATCAAAATTATAAATATAAGTTTATGCCAAGTATATTATACAATATAGGTAGAGTAATATCGTATACCTTAATTGGTGGTATATTTGGGGCATTTGGTAGTTTAATTAGTATATCGGAGTTTGCAAAGGCAATGGTATCTATAATATCTGGAGTGTTAATGTTAATCATGGGATTAAATATGTTAAATATATTTCCATGGCTTAGAAAATTAAATCCTAAAATGCCAAAATTTTTAACTAATAAATTTAATAAAGAAAAATCAAAAAAAGGACCGTTATATGTTGGATTACTAAACGGTTTAATGCCGTGTGGACCATTGCAAGCAATGCAAATATATGCACTTGGTACAGGAAACTTTATATCTGGAAGTATGTCAATGTTTTTATTTAGTTTAGGAACAGTTCCTTTAATGTTTGGATTAGGTGCTTTAAGCTCATTTCTTACTTCAAAGTTTAATCATAATATGATGAAAGTAAGTGCGGCCTTAGTTATAATTTTAGGAATAATAATGATGAACAGGGGTGCAAGTTTGACGGGCATGTCATTGATACCAGATTTTTCTGGTCTGCAGCAAACAAAATCAGCCAATGTAGCGGTTATTAGTGATGCGGTGCAAACAGTTACTACTAGGTTAGAAAACGGCAGATATTCGCCTATAGTAGTACAAAAGGGTATACCAGTTAAATGGACGATAAAAGTTGAGCAAGGTGAGTTAAATGGATGTAATAATCCAATTAATATACCAGAATTTAAAATGACAAAAAAACTTGTTGTTGGAGATAATCTAATTGAGTTTACACCAACTGAAACAAAAAATATTATATATACTTGCTGGATGGGAATGATAAGTAGTAGTATTAAAGTAGTAGACGATTTATCTGCCGTTAGTTCGAGTGATTTAACAGAAGAAAATTTACCTACATCTGGTGGAGCTGGTTGTTGTGGCTCGGGTAGTTCATTAGAAGAAACGTATCCATCGATAGATAGTTATCCATCAGAGGATAGCTATTCTCCATCAAGTGGCGGATGTTGTGGTATATAGAAAAGAGGAGAATAAATTATGAAAAAAGAAGTTTTAAAAATATCTGGGATGACATGTGCATCATGTTCATCAAAGATTGAAAGAAAACTAAACAAATTAAATGGAATTGAAAATGTCAATGTTAATTTGATAGCTGAAAAGGCTACTTTTGATTATGATGAAAAGAAACTTAAATTAAAAGATATAATCAGTATGATTCATGACTTAGGTTATGGAGCAGAAAAAGAAGAAGATACAAACCCAGATAGTGATAAAGAAAAAAGAGAAAAAGAAATAAAAAAATTAAGAAGGGATTTAGTTATATCTACAATACTTAGCCTACCACTTGTTATAGCTATGATTACAGCTATATTAGGTATTGAAATAGACTTTATACATAATCCATACTTACAATTATTAATTGCTACTCCTGTACAATTTATTATAGGCTTTAGATTCTATAAAGGAGCATATTATGCCTTGAAATCTAAAAGCCCTAACATGGATGTTTTAGTAGTTATGGGAACATCTGCAGCATTCTTTTACAGTGTATATAATGTATTTTACCAAACTGTACAAATGGGCATGATGAAAGATCTATATTTTGAAGCATCTAGTATAATAATAACTTTAATACTACTTGGTAAATATTTAGAAGCAATAGCAAAAGGAAAAACATCAGAAGCAATAAAAAAACTTATGGGTATGCAAGCTAAAACTGCAAGAGTTATTAGAGATAATGTAGAGAAGGATATTTTAATTGAAGAAGTTGTAGTAGGGGATATAATTGTAGTTAGACCTGGAGAAAAAATTCCTGTTGATGGTAAGATAATTGAAGGAAACTCATCAGTAGATGAATCTATGATAACAGGTGAAAGTATGCCAACTGGAAAGAAAGTTGGAGATAATGTTATAGGTGCTACAATAAACAAATATGGAACATTTAAATTCGAAGCAATAAAAATTGGTAGAGAAACAATGCTTGCACAAATCATTAAGATGGTTGAAGATGCACAAGGTTCAAAGGCACCAATACAAAAAATTGCGGATAAGGTATCTGGAATTTTTGTTCCAGTAGTACTTTTAATAGCAGTTATTACATTTTTAATTTGGTACATAATTGTTGGTAACTTTACAATGGGATTAGTAAGTGCAGTAGCTGTTTTAGTAATTGCATGTCCTTGTGCACTTGGTCTTGCAACACCTACAGCAATAATGGTAGGAACAGGTAAAGGCGCAGAAAATGGTATATTAATTAAAGGTGGAGAACATTTAGAGACTGCATATAAATTAAACGCTATAATATTGGATAAGACAGGTACTATTACTAAAGGACAGCCAGAAGTTACAGATATAATAACAGTTGGTCAGCTTAAAGAAGAATACATTTTATCTTTAGCTGCAATTGCTGAGAAAAGATCTGAGCATCCATTAGGAGTTGCTATATTTGAAAGAGGCAAAAAAGATTTAGGGGAAATAGTAGATCCTAATAAGTTTGAGGCAATAGCTGGAAAAGGTATAGTTGCTGAGATAGATGGTAAAAATATAAATATTGGTACAAGAAAACTAATGATGCAAAACAATATAGATATATCTGGTATTGAAGAGACATTAGTGAATTTAGAAAAAGATGGTAAAACAGCGATGCTATTATCTGTTAATGGTAAATTAGAAGGTATAATAGCAGTTGCAGATACATTAAAAGAAAATTCTAAAGAAGCAATAGAGCAACTTCAAAATATGGGTATTGAAGTTTACATGATTACTGGGGATAATAAAACAACAGCAAGTGCAATTGCTGAGCAAGTTAATATAAAAAATGTATTAGCTGAAGTTCTACCTGAGAATAAAGCTGAAGAGGTTGAAAAGTTAAAAGCAAATGGTAAAATTGTAGGAATGGTTGGAGATGGTATAAATGATGCACCAGCCTTAGCAACAGCAGATGTTGGTATGGCTATTGGAACTGGTACAGATGTTGCTATTGAAGCTGCAGATATAACCTTGATGAGTGGTGATTTAAAATCAATCGTAACAGCAATAAAGTTATCAAGAAAAACAATGAATAAAATAAAACAAAACTTGTTCTGGGCGTTTATATATAACATAATAGGAATACCATTTGCAGCACTTGGAATGTTAAACCCAATAATTGCTGGAGCTGCTATGGCTTTTAGTTCAGTATCAGTTGTTACAAATTCATTAAGTTTAAAAAGATTTAAAGTAAAATAAAAAGTAGAAAGGAAGATAAGTATGTTAAGTGAAAAAATAATATTAAATGTAGAAGGAATGTCATGTAATCATTGTGTAAATAGTGTAAAAAAAGCTGTAGGAGCTATAGACGGTGTATCAAGTGTAGATGTAAATTTAGACGATAAAACTGTTACTATAGAGTATGATTTACACAAAGTAAAAATCGAAGATATAAAATTAGCAATAGAAGATGAAGGATATACTGTAAAGTAATTATTAAATTACCTGTTATATTCATAAGCTAGGGGGTTAGTATGGAAGTAAGAAAAAAGGTATTAGTAGTTGATGATGAAATTAAGATAGTTGAAATTGTTAAAGCATATTTAGAAAAAAATGAATATAATGTAATTACAGCTTTTAATGGTAAAGATGCTATAAATTTTTTTGAAAGAGAAAAGCCAGCTTTAGTTATACTAGATTTAATGCTTCCTGATCTATCTGGTGAAGATGTTTGCAGGCAGATAAGAAAAATATCTAGTGTACCAATAATAATGCTTACTGCAAAAGTTTCGGAAAAAGATGTAATTAATGGGTTAAATATTGGAGCAGATGGATATATTTTAAAACCGTTTAGCCCAAATGAATTGGTAGCTAGAGTTTCTGCAATTTTAAGAAGAGCAAAAGATACAATTGATCCTTTAGCAAATATATTTAATTTTAACGATAATGATTTAGTTATTGATATACTTAAACATGAGGTTAAAAAAACTGGCAATGTAGTTAATTTGACTCCTACTGAATATAAAATACTTATAGCTTTAATTAAATATTCCACTAAATTATTTACTAGAGAAGAACTAATTTCAATTGTATTTGATGATTGTTATGACTCATTTGATAGAACAATAGATACACATATCAAAAATCTAAGACAAAAGATAGAAACAAATTCTAAAAATCCTCAATATATATTAACTGTACATGGTGTAGGATATAAATTTGGTGGTGACTCATTATGAAATATAGTTTAAGTCAAAAGTTATCATTATCATTTGTTATAATAATATTAATTTGTGTTACTCTCATAAGTGTATTATCTAATATATTTGTTGAGAATCACTTTAGAAATTATGTTATGCATAAACAGGAAAATAAAAACAATGAGTTATTATACTCAATAAGTCAGCAATATGATAATAATAATTGGAATGTAAGTTCAATTGAGAATATAGGGGTTACTGCACTTGAAGAGGGTATGATAATAAAAGTCAAAGATGCACAGGGTAATATTATTTGGGATGCAACAGTTCATAATAACGGACTTTGTAACCAAATGTTAGAACATATGGCAAAAAACATGACTAATAGATATACTAATTTAAATGGTGGTTATGTAGAAAATGAATATAATATATTGAATAATTCCAATTTAGTGGGCATTTTAGAAATAGGATATTATGGACCATTTTATTTTGATGATCATGATTTATCTTTTATTAATGGTATAAATAAGATTATTTTTGCGGTTGGACTAGCTACACTAGTAATTTCTCTAATAATAGGTAGTGTAATTTCAAGGAGAATAAGTAAACCAATACTTAAGGTTATTAATAAAACAAAGCATATTTCAAATGGATATTTTGATGGAAGAATAGATGAAAAGTCAAATACTAAAGAGATCTCTGAATTAATTAAAAGCATTAATGATTTAGCAAGTACATTAGAATTGCAAGAATCATTACGTGAAAGATTAACTTCAGATGTAGCCCATGAACTTAGGACCCCTCTTGCTTCATTACGTGGGAATTTAGAGGCAATGATTGATGGGGTATGGAAACCAAATAAAGAAAGGTTGAAAAGTTGTCATGAAGAAATATTAAGAATGACAAGATTAGTAAGTGATTTAGAAAAGTTAACTAAATATGAAAGTGAAAATTTAGTTTTAAATAAAGTAGAGTTTAATTTATCTAGTGCTATAAATAGTATAATAAAAAATTTCGAAAAAGATTTACAAAGTAAAGAATTAACAGTAAACTTTGACGATGGATGTAAAGATATATTCGCAGATAAAGATAAAATAACTCAAGTTATTATAAATATTTTGTCTAACTCAATAAAGTATAATAAAATAGGTGGAAATATTAATATAAAAACATTTAAGGAAAAAAATAAAGTTGTTATATCTGTTATAGATAATGGTATAGGTGTTTCAAAAGAAGATTTACCACATATATTTGAAAGATTTTATAGAGCAGATAAATCTAGAAATAGGTTGACAGGTGGTTCTGGTATTGGATTGGCTATTTGCAAAGCTATAGTTGAAGCGCATAACGGAAGTATAATTGCAAATAGTGAATTAGATAAAGGTACTCAGATAATTTTAAAATTAGATAGTGATAATAAAATTTAATTGGTAAACACATAAAATCTTCATAATAATATGTTAAAATAAATGCATAAAAATTAACGAATGTAAGGGGTAAAAAATGAATAAAAAGAAAATTTTAATACTAGTTGCAATATTAATCTGTATATCTGGAATTTATTTTGCTATAACTTTAAATAAAGATGAAATTAAAACTCAAACTAATGGGTTAAATAATGCTATTGAACAATCGAATAATATTAGCGATCAAAAAGAAAATACTACACAAGTAGATGGCATAGTAATAAATAAAAGTGAAATAACAAGTACAGCTAAATTTTATAAATATAAATCTGGAAATGTAAACATGGAAGTAATGGCAGTTAAATCAAATGATGGAAGTATAAGAACAGCTTTAAATACATGTCAAGTATGCTATGATTCAGGTAGAGGATACTATAAACAGCAAGGTAGCTACATGGTATGTCAAAACTGTGGTAATAAATTTAGTATAGATCAAATTGAGAAGATTAAAGGCGGATGTAATCCAGTACCAATTTTATCAGAAGATAAAACTGAAAGTGCAGATAAAGTAATAATATCTAGTACATATTTAGATTCTCAAAAAAGTTTTTTTGTAAATTGGAAAACTAATTAAATAAACATTAAATAACAAATAAAAATTAAAAGAGTATATAAATCACAACTATTTGTGATTTATATACTCTTTGTTATTGGACGAGTTATCACTAATTTAAAAATAATTCATAATATATATAGATGAATATGATTAACATTTTGAACATTTTTATTCTAAGGGGGGATTTTATGGAAATCAAATTTATCACAGAAATATGTTATAAAAATTTGTATAACTGTCAAAAATATAATCCAAATATTTTATGGATTATATTACCATAAAGGGGGGGATAAAATATGGCAAGTTCTGTAAGTTATGAATTATTACAATCAAAACAAGGTACTGCAAATGGACTAGCAACACTTGATGCTAATAGTAAACTTTTAGTATCCCAATTGCCTGCAGAAGCTGTTGAAACTTATAAAGGCGAATATGCAACAAGTGCTGCTTTAATAGCTGCACATGCAACTGGATTATTAGCGGATTACGCTTATGTAACCGAGACTAATTCATATTGGTATTGGAATGAAGCATTAGCGATTCCAGCATGGGTTAACCAGCAAATTACTGAAGCTGCTTATCTATTATTAAGCGCTTCTGAGAAAGCAGCTGTTCCGTATACAGTAGTAGCGTAAAATATGAGTGGAGTAGTAAGTTATGATTTGTTTTCAGAAAAGCTTGGAATTGGAAATTGCGGATTCACACCAGAAGGTGGAATTTATGAGACTTTTATCAATAATACAGGTATAAGTATAAAGGGTACAATAGTAATTGCATCTCTTTCAGTTAACAATGCTGTGGATATAGCACCGGCAAACTCTCAAATGCCAATAGGGGTTATATATGAAGATGGAATTATTAACGGCTCTCCAGTTAAAGTTGTTGTTTATGGTAAGGCACAAGTGCTTCTTAAAAATGGTGAATCTGCAATTAATGGGTATTGGTCTGGTGTAAGTGATATTCCTGGTAGAATGTATCAATTAAGTACACTACTTCTTGACATTGATCACAACAAAGAAGTAGGTCATAGCATTGAATCTAAATCTAGTGGTACTAATGTATTATCATTAATACAAATGCATTTTAATTAACAAATACAAAATAAGTTGAATATACAATAAGTATTCGACTTATTTTGTATTGTAATTTATATAGGTTAATATATGATAAAAGTTAGATATTACTAACAAAATTTTAGGTTTTAATTGAAATTTACATAAAAAAATGTTAAAATAATAGTATTGCAGTAGAAAAATGTTGCAAGAAATAAAAGTAAAATTAGGAGTGAAAATAATGATATATTTAGACTACGCTGCAAATAGTCCAACAAGTAAAGAAGTATTAGATGTTTTTTATGAAACAACTATGAAATATATAGGTAATCCCAATTCATCACATAAATTAGGTAGACAAGCTAAAGAATTATTAGATGATTCTACAAAAAAAATTGCAGAATTATTGAATGTAAAAGAAAGTGAAATAATATACACTTCTGGAGCTAGTGAATCAAATAATTTAGCTATTAAAGGATTATTAAACAAATATAGAAATAAAGGAAAACATATTTTAGTTACAACTCTAGATCATTCTTCAGTAATTGGTCCACTTAATATTTTAGCTGATGAACACGGTTATGATATTGAGACAGTAAATATACTAAAAGACGGGCTTATAGATTTAGATAGTTTTAAAGAGTTATTAAGGCAAGATACAGTACTTGTATCAGTTCCTTATGTGGATGGTGAAATTGGTCTTAAACAGCCAATAGAGGAAATTGGGAAAATACTTAAGAACTATCCTAATTCATATTTCTTTGTTGACGCATCACAAGCTGTGGGTAAAATAGAAGTAGACCTTAGTAATATAGATTTAATGACAATAGCACCACATAAATTTTATGGCTTAAATGGAATAGGTATATTAATTAAAAAAGAAGATATACAACTTACACCTTTAATACATGGTGGAAAAAGTACAACTATATATAGAAGTGGTACACCGGATTTAGCCTTGGTTAGATCTACTGCTAAAGCATTAGAAATAGCGTATGCAAATCTAGATTCTAACTATGTATATGTAGATAAAATAAATAAAAGAGTAAGAGAAGAATTAGTAAAATATTCAGAAATAAGTTTTAATAGTACATCTAATTCAATACCATATACATTAAATATTAGTATAAAAGGAATTAAATCAATAGAATTTGTTCAAGAATTAGAAAAATATGATATATATGTTTCTACTAAAGCAGCGTGCTGCCCTATTAATACAATATCTAGATCGGTATATGCATTAACATCAGATAAAAAATTATCTTTAGCTACTCTTAGAATTAGTTTTTCACATCTTACTACAAATGATGAAATAGATGAATTTTTAAGATGTTTTAATATTGTTTATGATAAATTAGTAAATGGTAATAAATAGAATGGAGGTACATATGGAAAAATATAAAGAGATAGAAAATGGCATTATAACAAAATATAGAAAAGATATATGGAGAAAGTTCTGTCAAGCAATAGAAGAGTACGAGTTAGTTAAAGAAAATGATAAAATAGCTGTATGTATTTCTGGTGGAAAAGATTCTATGTTAATGGCTAAATGTTTTCAGGAATTAAAAAGACATGGAAAATTTAAATTTGAACTAGTATTTTTACTTATGGATCCAGGCTATACAGATTTTACTATGCAAATAATAAAAGAAAATAGTGAGTTATTAAATATACCACTTACTGTATTTAATACTAATATTTTTGATGTTGTAGAAAAACATGGTGGAGATTCTGCATGTTATTTATGTGCTAAAATGAGAAGAGGATGCTTATACAGCAGAGCAGAAGAATTAGGATGTAATAAAATAGCGTTAGGACATCATTTTGATGATGTAATTGAAACTACATTACTTAGTATGTTATATGGTGGAGAAATAAAAACAATGATGCCAAAACTTCATAGTGATAACTATGGCTTGGAATTGATAAGACCAATGTTTTTAATTAAAGAATCAGATATAATATCTTGGAAGAAAAGTAATGGTTTAGATTTTATAAATTGTGCTTGCCGTTTTACTGAAGGATGTGTCATAAACGATGATAGTGGTACTTCTAAGAGAAAAGAAATGAAAGCTTTAATCAAAAAGTTTAGGCAAACAAGTCCATATATTGAAACTAGTTTGTTTAATGCTACAAGAAATGTTAATATGAATGCTATTTTAGGATATCACAAAGATGGAGTAAAATATAGTTTTTTAGATGAATACGATAATAATAGTAAAAATAAAAAAATATAGAACTTATTATAAAAAAAAATATGGAGTAAAATATTATGGATGAGCATAAAAAAATATTAGAAGATATGTTAAAAGATTGCTATAATAATATATTAGATTTAGGTAGTGGTAAAACTAGCATGTCATTACTACTTAATAAATTTAAAAATAGCAATATAACAGGAATATGTTACCCAGGAGATATTAGAAAATTAGATAAAATTAGAGAAGTTTGTAAAGGTAAGTACATGCTTATTGAACAGGACATATGCATAGAAGTCCCTAATGAAAAGTATGATTTGGTATTATGTCATTTGTTATTTGGGGAAGCTACTAAATTTGGTAATACGGTAAATAAAATGGCAGATAATGTGTTTAGTATAGATAGTGATAAAATTTTAGTAATAGATTACTTGGAAGATGTAGATATTAACTTTTTAAAATTAATTAGTATAGCTAAGAAAAAAGGTTATGAGATAATTAAAAAAGAAATATATAATAAAGAAGTTAAAGAAAATTATAGTAAATTTGTTGGCAAAAATTATATAGGTATTTTATTTGAAAAAAGTAAAACAAATTATTAGATAGAAATTGATTTTCTATCTTTTTTCTTTGATTTAAAAAATATTTATAAAAAACTATTGACATTGACGTAGCGTAATAGTATATAATATAATTATGGAGGTGGCAAAGTGGAATATACAGTTCATAAATTATCTGAAATAGCAGGTGTAAGTGAAAGAACTTTAAGATATTATGATCAAATAGGATTATTAAAACCAAATAAAATAAATGCATCTGGATATAGAATATATAGTAGTAATGAAGTAGACGTACTTCAACAAATTCTATTTTATAAAGAACTTGGAATTGAGCTGAGCAGTATTAAGAAGATTATAACAAATCCTAAGTTTGATTATACTGAGTCACTGAAAAAACATTTGTTAAATTTAGAGCAAAAGAAAGAAAATTTAGAAATTTTAATTAACAATGTTAAAAATACTATTTTAAGTAAGGAGGGAGATAAAATCATGTCAGATAAAGAGAAATTTGAAGGTTTTAAAAATAAAATGATAGAAGAAAATGAAGAAAAGTATGGCGATGAAATACGCGAAAAGTACGGTAATGAAGAAATTGAAGCTTCGAATAGAAAAATCAAGAATATGACAAAAGAAGATTATGATAAAATCCAGAAATTATCATTAGAAGTTAATGAAACTTTAAAATTAGCTTTTGAACAAGGAGACCCAACAAGTGAACTAGCTATGAAAGCTTGTAAATTACATAAGGAGTGGTTGACATACTTTTGGAGTTCTTATTGAGCGTTTTACAAAATATTATGATTCTATTGCTATAGGATGTGCAAAATTTTTAAGAGATGCTATAAATTATTATGTAGATAACAATTAGATTAATAAAAAGTAAGAAGCAAGATTATCTTGCTTCTTTGTTATATATATTTAATATGCTAATGTCATACAAAGTGTTTATAAATAGGCTAAATTAGCGTAATAAACTTCAATAATATACTTAAGGAGGATTAAAATATGGATATTAGAGAAAATGATAAAGTAAAATTAAAAGATGGCAGAAAAGGTGTTGTGGTAATGGTCTATGTAGAAAATTCTTCATTCCAAATAGATTTTGGAGAGTATGAAGAAATGGTAGATATAGAACAAATAAAAAAGGAAGTATGGTTATAAAAGTATAATATTATTATTGCTTTTTTTTTTAATATATGATACAATTTTTTATAGAACATAGAAAAAGGAATGAATATATGAGATACAACGAGGATTTGAAGTCATTACAAATAAGTGAAAAAGAAGCAAAATCTATAGATGCGTATAGAGGACTAGGATATAAATTAGTTAATAGCATACTTGAACCTGGTTTGAAAAATGAAACTGAAATTAATTCAAAATTAGATTTTATACCATACGATGAATCTAGTATTAAAGATGCAATAGATACAATAATTAACTCATACTCTGCTATGGTTAAAAATTCACATAAATATAATAGTAATGGTATGCAGTTATATAGAGGAACAACTGAGGAAGAAATATCACGTGTAAATACATCTAAAGAAATAGGACGTTTTTTATCTACAACTAAAAGTAAAGAAATGGCTGAGGGGTATTTTTCTGTTAATTGGGATAGTCCAGCAGTTATATATATAAATTTACATGGTAATGTACCATTTATAGATATGTCTGATGTAGTAGAAGATTACGGAGATAATTGGGAAAAAGAAATACTTCTTGCACCATTTACTAAAGTAGATGGATTGAAAGAGATTAGTAAGTATAATGGTAAGAATTATTATACACTTAGTATAAGTAAACAAGATTTACCTGAAATAGATGAAAAACAAAGAAAATTAATATATAAAGAAATATTAGAAGATTCAAATAAAATGGGAAATAAACTTAAAGAATATTTTACTATTGAAAAGACAATTAGTGATTTGTATTTTAAAAAAGAGATGCTTACTAAAAATTTATCTGGTAGTGGTATAGATAAAGAAGACAGAAAATATATGTCTGAAGAGTTAAACGATATAAATAAAAAGATAGATGATGTTTATGCAAGTAGTAAAGAGTATGAACAAGAGATATCCGAATGGAAATCTAAAATAATAAGCTATTGTAAAGCAGAATGCAAAGAACTTGAAAAGAACATAGAAAATGATGCAAAAAAAGAACAAACGCAGCTGAAGGTTACTCAAGAAAAAGAAAGACTTACAAGAGCAAACAATATGTTATTTGGGATTAAAGATAATTGTATTATGCAAGTTCAAGAGACAATTAATATGTCTAATTCAATTAAGCATAAACTTGAAGATATATCTTATGATCAAGATGAATATGAAAGTCTGGCTAATAGATTTGGACTTAAATATAACAAGTGGTGTAAATTTGAAAAAGATAAAATAGCAATAGAAAAATTAACTAATAAGCTAAACGAGATAAAACAGAAGATTGAAGAATATGATGTAATTATTCAAGATGTGGATAGTGAATATCCTACTAAAAAATCTGAATTAGACAAGTTATTATCTTCTAATATGGAAATACATGAATTACTAAATAATATTCAAAATAAGAGTTTAGATTTAGCTAAACGAATAGAATTAAATAGTTTTAAAAAATCTATTATGAATAAATTTTTAGAGATTAAAGCTAATGCAGACATTAATAAGATAGAAGCTAATCAGCAAAAACTTAACAATAAAAGAGGTATTAGTAAGGTTATAGATAAAATAACTGGTCAAAAAAAGGTAGATGAATTTAAGAAAGAACAAATAAAGAGGCAAAGGCAGGCTGTCCAATCTACATTAAATGATATAACAAATGATAATGAAATAGATACTACTAAAAAATATAGCATTCACGAAATAATATCTAAACTAGACAAATATATTGAAGAAAATAAAGATAATGCTAAATTAAAAGAAGAAATACAAGAAATGATAGTTTTAAGAGAAAATGTGAGTCAAGTATTTAAGATTAATGAAACTCAAGTAAAATCATTAATTGGAAGACAAAATTTAAAACAATTAGTTCCTGCTGAAGAGAAAAAAATAGATAAATTAACAAAAGTTAAAATGGATTCAGATAGGTGGATAGCTGAAAATGGATATATTGTTAAAGATAAAAAAGATATAAAAGAAGAATTAAGAAAACCTGAAGATAATATTGAATATGATCTTGAAAAAATAACTATGCACATTGAATTGTCATTACAAAGCAATTTAAAATCAAAACAAACAGTTAAGATTGTAGATAATAATTGTAGATAAATCGTTTAAAAATGCACAAAATTACATGTATTTGCAATATTTTACATAAAACACTTGACAAACCTATAAAAATAGTGTATAATAATCTTGTAATTAAAAATTAATCAGCCAATAACAATTTTTGGGCGAGTCCCAATATTTCATTAAATGAATATAATCAGAAACTTAGAGACGATAGATAGAAATTTTAAACAAGTTGAAAAATATATAGAGAAAATATACAAACATTTTTAAATTACTTAAAAATAACCCTTTAATTAGGGTTATCTTTTTTTGCTTAAATTAAGAAGATTTACATATTTTAGAAATATTTTACATAAAAAGTTGACATAATATGTAAAAAGTGATATAATGTAAATGTACAAAAACTTATTAACCTATTATTAATATAAGGAGGTTTTTAGTATGTCAGACAAACTTTTTAGGAAAGCGGAAATTAAACAAGCCAAAGATAGGTACTGTAACGTATCTACTACAGTGTGTGTTATAGGAATAGTTGGAATTATATTAAGTCCATCAATTCCATTAACAATTGCTATTGCAGCAGTCACTAGTAGTATAGGCTACGCTGGACTTAAAAAGATACAGAAGCTTAACGATGAAGAGAAAAAATTGTAATCGTTAAATGAAGTTTGACATATGAATTTTTAAAAGAACCTTACGTTAAATAATTAGATAACTATTCGAATATATGGTGAGGTACTTTGCTCTTGGAAGAGATAACTCTATATTTTAGAGTTATCTTTTCTTTTGCTAAAATAAGTTTTGAATATCTTTTTTTATTGATTTATAACATTATTTATGGTAAAATATATTCATAAGTTGAGGTAATGAATATGTTTGAAGATAAATTAAATTCTTGGGAAGGTTTTCAAAAAGGAAACTGGGCAAGAGAAATAAATGTAAGAGAATTTATACAAAAGAATTATAATGAATATATAGGAGATGAAAGTTTTTTATCTGCACCTACAGAAAGAACAAAAAAATTATGGAATAAAGTATATAATTTAATGCAAGAAGAACAAGCAAATAACGGTGTTTTATCTGTAGATACAGATTTAATATGTGATATAACATCGCATGATGCAGGATATATAGATAAAGATTTAGAAATTATCGTTGGACTACAAACAGATAAACCACTTAAAAGAGCAATATTACCATTTGGTGGTATAAGAATAGTAGAAAAGGCATTAGAAGAAAATGGTTGTAAATTAGATGATAATATAATGGAAATATTCACAAAGTATAGAAAAACTCATAATCAAGGGGTATATGATGTATATACAAGTGATATGAAAAAAGCTAGAAAAAGTGGCATTATAACTGGACTTCCAGATAGTTATGGAAGAGGTAGAATAATAGGAGATTATAGAAGAGTAGCTCTATATGGAGTAGATATTTTAATGCAAGATAAAAATCAGCAGTTACAAGAATTAGAACTAGATAATATAACAGAAGATATAATACGTTTAAGAGAAGAAATAACAGAACAAATTCATGCTTTAAAAGAATTAAAAGTAATGGCAAGTAAATATGGTATGGATATATCTAATCCAGCAAAAGATTCTAAAGAAGCAATACAATGGACATACTTTGCATATTTAGCTGCTATAAAGGAACAAAATGGTGCAGCTATGAGCATAGGTAGAATAACTACTTTCTTAGATATATATATTGAGAGAGATTTAAAAAATAATGTTATAACAGAGGAAATTGCTCAAGAATATATGGATGATTTAGTTATAAAACTTAGAATGGTAAGATTCTTAAGAACTAAAGATTATAACGATATATTTGCAGGTGATCCTAATTGGGTTACTGAATCTATTGGCGGTTTGGTTTCTGGTGGAAACAGTTTAGTAACAAAAAATTCATTTAGAATTTTACATACTTTATATAACCTAGGACCTGCCCCAGAACCTAATTTGACTGTATTATGGTCAAATAATTTGCCAGATAATTTTAAAAAATATTGTAGTAAAGTATCCATAGAAACTTCAGCTGTGCAGTACGAAAATGACGATTTAATGAGTGAATATTATGGAGACGACTATTCTATTGCATGTTGTGTATCTGCAATGAAAACAGGCAAACAAATGCAATTTTTTGGAGCAAGATGTAATGTAGCTAAGGCTTTATTATACGCTATAAATAGAGGTAAAGATGAAATATCTGGAGAACAAATAGCTCCTATTACTCCTGAAATACATGGTGAATATTTAGATTATGACGATATAATTGAAAGATTAGATAATATGTTTGATTTTATAGCAAGGCTATATATCAACACATTAAATGTAATACACTATATGCATGATAAGTACTCATATGAAAGATTACAAATGGCTCTTCATGATAAAGATGTACATAGAACAATGGCATGTGGAATAGCTGGTTTATCTGTTTTAGTGGATTCTTTATCTGCTATAAAGAACGCTAAAGTTAAATGTATAAAAGACGAAAGAGGTATAGTAACAGACTTTGAAGTTGAAGGGGATTTTCCGTGTTTTGGAAACGATGATGATAGAGCAGATGATATAGCATTAAAAGTTCAGAAAATGTTTATGGAAAAGTTAAGAAAACACGCTACATATAGAAATGCTGAACACACAATGTCAGTCCTAACAATAACTTCTAATGTTGTATATGGAGAAAAGACAGGCAGTACTCCTGATGGTAGAAAAAAAGGTGTTCCGTTTGCTCCTGGTGCTAATCCTATGTATAATAGAGAAAAACATGGTATAATTGCTGCAAATAATTCAGTGGCTAAACTAGATTATGATGAAAGTAAAGATGGTATATCTTATACATTCTCAATAGTTCCAAATAATATTGGTAATACTTTAGAAGAAAAAAAAGATAATTTAAAAATAATATTAGATTCATACTTTAAATCTGGTGGACAACACATAAATATTAATATAATAGATAGAGAAGTTTTGATTGATGCTATGGAACATCCGGAAAAATATCCACAACTTACAATAAGAGTTTCAGGATATGCAGTAAACTTTGTTAAACTATCTAAAAAACATCAATTAGATATAATATCTAGAACTTTCCATAATTAAGGGGTAGAGCATTATGTATGGGAAAATTCATTCACTAGTTAGTTATTCTAATGTAGATGGGCCCGGTATAAGATATGTAGTTTTTATGCAAGGATGTAACTTAAGATGTAAGTATTGCCATAACCCAGATACATGGAATATTAATACAGAAAATAAAGTTAAAGTAGATGAGTTAGTAGAAAAGATAGTAAGATGTAAAGATTATCTAACTAGTTCAAATGGTGGTGTTACATTTTCCGGTGGTGAACCTTTATTGCAAGTAGAATTTCTTACTGAAGTATCTAAAAGACTAAGAGAAAAAAACATTCATATAGCAATAGATACATCAGGTAATGTAGACGTAACAGAAAAAGTCAAAGAATTACTAGAATATGTAGATTTAGTGCTACTAGATATAAAAGAAATGAGTAGATATAAACATTTTAATTTAACAGGAAGTTATAACGATAGAATATTTAAATTTTTAGAATATTTAGGGAAAATAAACAAGTCTATATGGATTAGACATGTATATATACCTGGTTTAACAAATCCATTAGATTTATGCAATGAAGATATAAAGAAGATTAAAAGTATACAGAAAGTAGAAATACTTCCATATCATGAACTTGGTAAGTATAAGTGGATAGAATTAGGATTAAAATATGAATTAGATGATATATCCATTCCAAAAGATGAGGAATGTAAAGTACTAAGTGAAAAGATATTTAAATACATAAAAGAATAAAAATGTATGGAGGTAATATGTTAAAAGGGTTTAAATATATTGCAAACGAAGATAGTAAATTTTTAATACTTGGGACATTTCCTGGTGAAGAATCTAGAAAGGTTAGTCAGTACTATGGAAATTCAAGAAACCACTTTTGGAAAATACTATTTGAAATATTTAATGAAACATATAGTAAAGAAATAACATATGAAGAAAAAATACAATTTTTATTAAAGTATAATATTGCATTATGGGATGTAATAGATAAGTGTATGACCGATGGAAGTCTAGATAGTGAAATAAAGAATCCTGTGTTTAATAATATACAAAAATTTATTAAGGAACATAATAATATACTAAAAATATATTGCAATGGTCAAATGCCGTATAAATACCTTAAGAAACAAAATATACAAGGGATTGAAATAGTAATATTACCATCATCAAGTCCTACAAATACACAAAAATACGATTATAAACTTAACTTTTGGAAAGAGAATATACTAAATCAAAAAGAACTATAAATATTAGCAAAATTAATAATTTAAAAGTACGTTATAGTAATATAAGGTACTTTTTGTATGTAAAAATTAGGTAATAATAGGAAAATACTTGAAAAAAGTTTATTTTATTGTATAATGTATAAAGAATTATGTAGAAATACAAAGAATTAAATAGAAATATATCGAATAATAAATAGCAAGGAGAATATATGAATTTTTTAATGAGTATTAATAGCAAGATGTTCTCACAATATGATAGTTTAAATTTAATGAACGTTATAACTAATTTAGATGTAAACAATAGTGTCAAAGGCATTGAAATATATATAGACATGATAAATGAAGAAGAAAAAGAGTATTGTTTATCCCTTGCTAAAGTAATCAAAGATAAAAACTTAATTATGCAGGTTCATTCAGTTGATATGAATAATTTAAAAGAAAATAGTATATTAGAATATTTGGAGTATTATAACAAGCTTTCATTAATATATGGTAAGCAGGTAAAATTAACAGTGCACTCCTTAGAAGAAAATACTTTAGAAGAATCTATTAAAAAAAGTATAAAAATATTAAAATCTATGATGGATAAAATATCTGAAAATAACTTTAACCTTGAAGTATTACTAGAAAATTTAAATGAGCATAGGGAAGTAGTAAGATGTAATATATATGAAGTATACAAAATAATAGATAGTGTTGAATTGGATGGAATTACTTTAGATATGGGGCACTATGTATATGATAATTCTAACGACTATTCAAATTTAGATAACAAGTATACGAATAAGATAAAAAATATACATTTGCATGATATAAGTGGTAAAGAGGATCATCATCCTTTCTATTATAACTCTGTAAAAATTAAAGAGGCTATGGACTATTTAAAAAAAATAGGATATAATGAAAATGTAGTACTTGAATTTGGTTTAGAGTATTTAAAAGGTGAAACTTTTAAAGATAAAATTGACGAATATATAAAACAAATTGAATATGTAAATAGTCAATTATATATAAAATAATATATGTAATAATAGTATAAACAACTTTAATTACGTATAATAATATTATGTACGAGAGGAAATGATAATATGAATATGTACGAAGCAATATTAAAAAGAAAATCAATTAGAAATTATGATATGAATCCACTAGATTTTGAAACAATTAAAGAAATAGAAGAGTATATTAAAACTATACAACCATTTAATGCGGATATTAAAACAGATATATACGTATTAACTGACGATAAAAAAGTATCAGGTTTGTTTAAAGTTAAAGCTCCACATTATGTTGTAATAGATTCGGAAAAAAAGGAAGATTATTTAGTAAATGTAGGATATATTTTAGAACAATTAGTTATATACTTAACAACAAAAGGAATTGGAACATGTTGGCTTGGTAGTACAAAACCAGTAGTTAAAAAGGATAAAAGTAGTTCACTAAATTTTGTTTCTATGATAGCATTTGGCACTCCAAATGAAACTATGTATAGAGAAAGTATTAACGAATTTAAAAGAAAAGATATAACACAAATATCTAACTTATTTGAAGAAGATAGCATAATGGAGGCTGTTCGTTTAGCACCATCAGCAGTAAATAGACAGTCATGGTTTTTTGAGGTTTTTGAAAATGAAATATCTGTGTATCGTCAAGTAGTAGCGGTTCTTACTGAAAAAATGACTAAAGTAGATATTGGTATTGCAATAGCACATATATTAATATCTGCACAAAATGAAGGTAAGATAGTTGAATTTATTAAAAAAGAAAACAAAATGAAAAAAGGATATGATTACGTAATAACATGCAAAATAGTATAAAAATATGATATATAAAAGGGGAAACAGTTATGAAGGGGAGAAAAATTATTATGTGGATTATTGGGGTAATAGTATTAGTTATTGCAATATTATTAATTTGGTTTAATATACCAGGATCACCACTTAAAAGTAAATTTAATTTAATTATTAAAGAGTCATTAAGAGAAAACAACTTAGAATATAGTGCTATAGGAAATGAAATATATACAGAAGAAGATATTAAAAATTTACCTATATCGGTTCAAAAATTCTTTAGATATTCTGGACTTATAGGAAAACAAAAAATATATAATGTACATGTTGTATATGGTGAAACTGACTTTAAACTTTCACAAGACAAACCTATGCTTAAAATAAAATATGAACATTATAACCTATTAAATGATTTAGATAGAATAGCTTCAATACAGACAAGTATGATGGGAATACCATTTGAAGGTTTAGATAACTATACAAATAGTATAGGATCTATGACAGGAATGCTTGCAAAAAGTGTAACATTATTTGATGTAACTGGAAAAGAAATGGACATATCTAGTTTAGTAACATGTCTTTCTGAAATGATATTCTTGCCAACTGTTGCATTGCAAGAATATGTTGTGTGGGAAAGTATTGATCAAAACACAGCAAAAGCTACAGTAACATATAACGGAAATACAGTAAGCGCTGTATTTAAATTTAAAGATGATGGTGAAATGTTAAGTGCTGAAACAGATGATAGATATATGGATGAAGGTAATGGTAAATCATCTAAACAAAAATGGATAGTTGAAGCATCAGAATATATTGAAGAAAATGGTATAAAGCATCCTTCTAAAGCAAAAGCAATATGGAAATTAGATACTGGAGATTATACATATTTTGATGGCAAAGATATAAAAATTAAATATAACGTTAATGAGTAAATTGCAAAAGGAGGATATAATATGAAACACGAATGGAAGAAATCAGAAAAACAGTTTTATTTACCAAAGGAGCAGCCAACACTAGTAACGCTTCCTAAACAAAAATTCATTACTATTACTGGTAGTGGGAATCCAAACAGTGAAGAATTTGCTGAAAAAGTTGGTATATTATATTCACTTGCATATGCGGTAAAAATGATGCCTAAACAAGGATATACTCCAGAAGGATATATAGATTATACTGTATATCCACTTGAAGGATTATGGGATTTAACACAGGAAGGTAGAAAATCTACTGTATTTAATAAAAATGAACTAGTATATAAAATTATGATAAGGCAGCCAGATTTTGTAACCCTAGATGTATTTAATAGGGCAATAGATAAAGTTAAAAAGAAAAACAACAATCCACTTTTAGACATTGCTGAATTTGAAACAATTGAAGATGGGTTATCTGTTCAAATGTTACATATAGGATCTTATGATAATGAACCAGCAAGTTTTCAAAAAATGAAAGACTTTATTAAAGAAAATAATTTAAAAATAAAAACATTAAGACATAGAGAAATATATATTTCTGATGCGCGTAAGACAGAGCCAAGTAAATTAAAAACAATACTTAGATATACCGTAGAACAATAATATAATAAACAATGCTTTAACAATTTAGAAGGCATTGTTTTTTTATAAATATAATAAAAAAACATATTGTAAAAAGAAATTATTTATTGTATAATGTAGACAAATAAGTATTATAGAAAAATGGAATAAATTCAAAAGATAAAATAACCTTATCAATTTAAAATTAATACAATAGATTAAAGGGGGAGTACAAATGAAAGAAACAAGAGTAAGTGATAATGTAGTACAAAAAGTTTCAGAAAATGGAGAGATAAAATATTGGAAAAAAGCCAAATATAATATGAATATATATTATACAAAACTAGCCGAAAATGTATATGAACAAATGGGAATTAGTTACGCAAAAAATACCATATGTCAAGAAGGTGCTAATAGATATCTTGTTACTGAAGATATACAAAAAGATAAAGAATTGTACTTAGGCAAAAGTATAACTAATAGCAGGGAATTATCTTCTATAAGAGAAGATTTAAAACAATTTTTAACAGATAAACGGAATAAGTCAAGATAATATACAAGATGTATGGAAAGACTTTTTAAAAATGATTCTAGCAGATATACAAACATCAAATCCAGATAGGCATGGACAAAACTGGGGTGTATTAATAAAAGATAATGTTGCGCAGCTAGCACCTAACTTTGACTATGACTATACGTTCTCGCAAAATGAATATGCAATGAAAGGTATAGCGGAAGCGGTAGAAAATAAAGATAATAATATAACAAATAAAATCATGCAAAAATACAATGTGAAAAAATTTACTGGATTTCTTAAAAATACAATAGATCATATTGGACTACAAATAGGTCAAGGAAATCGTTTTTTTGTAGATATGGATACACAAAAATATAGTTTTAAAGAAACAGCTAAGTATATAAAAAAAGAGCTAGGAGAAAAAGAATATCAAGAAATAATAGGTAGAGTAGATATACAAAAAGCATTACCTCAGCCAAATAATAAAGATAATGAGATATATTCATTGCTTGCACAATTACATAGCGCTAGTGTAAGGAATAGAATAACTGAGATAGATGAAATGGAATATTAAAATAAAATACAAGTAACAGAAGGGTGTTTAATATGGAAAATATATTTAGCCAATACTTAGATAGTCATAAATATGTAGTGGAAAATTCAGATCATGTTAAAATCAATTTAGATAAGTTAGATAAATTTACAAATGAATTAAATATTCAAAATAGTATTCATTGGCTTAATAACTTACCATTTGGAATCAATAATCTTAGTGTAGAAGAATTAATAAATTTCCTACTAATATATCATGCAATAGGTTTTTGCTATTGGGGAGAGCCAAAGTGGGAAGTAGAATATGAAAGCAAAAAATATGATGGTGCTTTTGGATTAATATGCGCATTTGCTAAGGAAATGAAAACAAACAATAAATTTCTGAAATTTAAGAATTTAAGTTTAATGCCTTATGAAGAATTTGAGAGGATATTAAAAGGTAATATAGAAATCCCATTAATTAAAGAAAGATATAAAATTATAGTTGAAGTAAGTAAAACAGTAAATGAAAAAATGAACTCAAACTTCTATGAATATATAAAAAATATTAATAAAGATATAGAATTATTTAACTTAATAATAGATAATTTTGATTCATTTGAAGATATATCTAACTACAAAAATAAAAAAGTTTATTATTATAAAAGAGCACAATTATTAGTATCAGATATATTGCATATAAAACAAGATAAACAAAATATAAAAGTGAATTTTAGTAATTTAATTGGTTGTGCAGATTATAAAATACCACAAGTATTAAGAGATTTAGATATGGTTGAGTATGATGATGAACTGACTAAATTAATAGATAACACAGTACAAATAGAAAAAGAAAGTGCATATGAAATAGAGATACGTTCTACAATGATAACAGTAGTAAATGAAATAAAAAATAAATTACAAAATAAATATGATGCAATAACAATAAATGATTACATATGGATGCAAGGTCAAGATAAGAATAATATAAAGAGGCCATACCATAGAACAAGGACAACTGCATATTAAATATATTTGTATTATTAGTAAATTTAAGTGTTGTTTTGTCGAATTTGATAAAAACAGTTGACATAATTTCGAAATTATGGTAAAATATTTAAGCTATTTTTCATATTATTATTAGGTAATTATCTAATAAAATTAAAGTGATGGAGGGGTATTTATGTTTTTTTCACCAAGTATGAAATTGATACGGTTTGGAAAACCCAAATTTAAACGATTTACTAGAGATAACTTAAATAGAACCAAAAGAGTCCATGCATATGTTACATTTGGATCAAACTGCAATAGCAATTGTAAATTTTGCAGAAACCAGCAGTTTAGTCAGGATATTATGCAAGATAATTATGGACAACTTTGCAAAACAATTAAGAAATATTCGCCCTATATTCATACTATAGTATTTGGTGGCGGTGAACCACTTTTATATGCAGATAAACTATATGATATTATAACAGATCCTAGAATATTGGATTATGATATAAATTCATATATAATTACTAATGGTTCACGGAAGCTTTTTTTTCATGAAGTTGAAAGTTGTAAACTTTGCAGAAATTTATCTGGAATAATGCTAAGTAGACATCACTATGATGATTCTAAAAACGCTGAGATATTTGGAAATTCTAATTTACTCACTACGCGGGATATTAAAGAAGAGCTATGCCGAACATTAAAATCTAAAATGGAATTTGCAACTACATGTTTTAAAGGGTATATTGATAATGCAAAAGAAATATTAAAGTTTATTGAATGGGGAAAAAGGCTTAGAATACAAAAATTTCTATTTAATGATTTACAAAAAGATGTTACATCTCCAGAATATTGGAACGAGTATCAAATCGATTCTAATGTGTTCTCAGATTGTGAGAAAGCATTAATTTCAAAAGGATATGATGTTGGTATATCGGTATGTTATACTGCAGGTTATGATATAAAAACTTACACTAAAGGGGATATAAGAGTAGGGTTTAAAAGTTATCATCAAACTAGAGCAGAAACAGTTAAAAAATGGAGAAATTCAAAAAGATATACATATGACCTTTCTATTATGCCAAACGGAGAAATTTTTACGGATTGGACGAATAAACATAAAATTAAAAATTAAAAATATAACAGCTAAGTAAAAAAACTTAGCTGTTATATTTTTTATATTTGTGTAAATTAATTATATATAAATCAGTAAAATTTATAAGTAATCTAAACTTATATTTTGTAATATAAAAATAATATATATAGTATATTGTTATAGTATAGGTGAGTCTATAATATTTCAGAACTTATACTATGTAAAATGGGATGTGTTTTTATTGTTTTTACTTTTTTTAAATTTTAAAAAAATAATATGTGCTGGTATATGTTTAGTAATAATATTATTATCTGCTTTTGGCATATTTATGAGTATTAACTCAAATCAAAGTATTGCTGTAGTAGAAGATGTAAATGGTAAAAAATATATTAAATGGGTAAGTTTTAACGTTACTTATCCAGCTTTAAAAAAAGCTATGGATTTAGATATTTCATCTCATAATAAAGATGGATATAAATATAACTGGATAGAAATATTATCATATCTTGGGGCAAAATACGGTGGGATTTTTACAAAATATAAAGAAAGTGATATGAATGCACTTATAAAAAGACTTGAAGCTGGAGAAAAAATGGAGGATATAACAAAAGATATGAAATTTTATAGTTATTATTTAGAGGCATATACAGCCGTACTTGCTGAATTTGTGGGTAACTATAGAATACAGGTTTCAGATAAACAAGGTAATATACAGTGGCAAGAAAAATACGGATTAAAAGTATTTTCACCTATAGCAATGGGATACTATTATAACGATTATGATGACTTTGGTTCTCGGAAGAGATTTTGGATATAAAAGAAAACATTTAGGACACGATATGTTTGGAAATATTGGTACACCAATTATAGCTGTTGAATCTGGAGTAGTTGAAGAATTAGGATGGAATAGATATGGTGGCTGGAGAATAGGAATAAGAAGTTTTGATAAAAAAAGATATTATTATTACGCACATTTAAGAAAAGATTACCCATATGTTAAAGATTTAAAAAAAGGTGATATAGTAAAAGCTGGTGATGTTATTGGATATTTAGGAAAAACTGGATATAGTACTGAGGAAAATGTTAATAACATAGAGAAAAGTCATCTACATTTTGGTATGCAATTAATATTTGATGAATCTCAAAAAGAAGGTATAAACCAAATTTGGATAGATGTTTACCCTATAGCTAGATTGCTATATCAAAATAGATCGAAAGTTCAAAAAGTTGAAGGTTCTAAAGAATATAAAAGATCACTAGATTTTTTTGAATCAAATGTACAGATATACGATTAAATATAATAATATTTTAAAAACATAACTGTTAAGCATAAAAACTTAATAGTTATATTTTTTGCAATAATTTATTAATTAACTGCTAATTAAACATATTTGAACAGTTTTTTTAAAAGTTTAATTGAGTTAAAGGTAAAAATATTGTATAATATTGCTATGAAAAAAATAAATAAGAAGTTATAAAATAAAATATATAGACATATAGACTTAATTATATATGAGGTGATAATTTGAAAAATAATGATACATGGTATGCTTTAGATAATGCTGCTAAAGTTTTTCCTTCAACTAGTAATAAGAAAGATTCAAAAGTTTTTCGCTGTGTATGTTCTTTAACAGAAGATATAGAAAAAGATATATTACAAAAAGCATTAGATAAAACAATTAAATCCTATCCTATATTTTCTTCAGTTTTAAAAAATGGACTGTTTTGGTGTTACCTTGAAACTAGTAGTATTGTACCTATAGTAAAAGAAGAAAATGAATCAGTATGTTATTCAATAAATAAATATAGTAATAAAAATTTATTATTTAATGTTACATATTTTAAAAAGAGAATTAATTTAGAAGTTTACCACGCCTTAGCCGATGGTGTAGGAGCATCACAATTTCTAATGTCATTAGTTTTAAATTATTTAACACTAAAATATGATTTAGGTAATGATATTAAATTAGACGATATTTCTTCACTTCAAGAAAAAGAAGACGATAGTTTTAAAAAATATTATAAACGTGAGAAAAGTCAAATTTTCAAAAAAGAAGATAAAGCATATAAAATTAAAAGTTTTAAATTTAGTGAAAACAGAATAAAAGTAATAGAAGGTGTTACTTCGACTGATGATTTACTTAAATTATCTCATGAATATAATACAACTTTAACAGTTTTTTTAACATCTATATTACTAAAATCTATAGACGAAACAATGAGAATGAAAGATAAAAAAAGGCCTGTAAGTATAACAATTCCAATAAATTTAAGAAAATATTTTAAATCCAGTACTATTAGAAATTTCTTTGTAACAATGAATGTAAAATATAAATTTGAAAAAGAAAGTACACAGTTAAAAACAATAATAGAAGATACAAATAAACAGTTTAAAGAAAATTTAACTAAAGAATCTTTATCTGAAAAATTTAATAGTTATGTAATGATAGAAAACAACCTATTAATACGTGTTATACCGCTATTTTTAAAAAACATATTACTAAAAATTATATATAACATTGAGATGAAAAAATGTACTACATCTTTATCTAATATAGGAATAATAAATATGCCAAAAGAAGTTCAAAAGTATATAGAAATGTTTTCGTTCTTTTCTGGAACAGAAGAAATTCAAGTTTGTGTGTGCTCATATAACGATAAAACTACAATAGGTTTTACATCTCGTTATATAAACTCAGAAATTGAAAAGAATTTCTTTAGAAATTTAAGTTATATGGGTATAGATATAGTTGTAAATACAAATCAGACAGACGAGGTAGATGAATTATGAGATATTGTAAAAGTTGTAAATTAAACGTTACAGGTAATAATCAAATCTGTCCATTATGTAAAAATGAACTAAATGTTGGATATAGTACGCCAAATGTTTTTCCTGTTATACCATCAATATATGAAGAACAAAATATAGTATTTAAAATATTAACATTCGCATCAATACTTGCTTTTTCTACATGTGCAATAATAAATTATATATTAAGTAATACATTAAATTGGTCTTTACTAGTATTAGTAGGAATATTCTTTTTCTGGTTTAACTTAATATCATCTATAAATAAAAGAAACAATCCTAATGCAATAATATTTAATCAAGTATTAATGTTATCTACATGTGCAATTGTCTATGATTATTTAACAGGTTTTAAACTTTGGTCAATAACATATGTACTACCAGCACTATGTATAGGAGCAATAGCAGAAATGTTTATAGTATCATTAATACTAAAATACAAAGCTAACGATTATATAACCTATTTACTTGGAACATCTGTAATAGGAATAATACAAATAGTATTTATATTACTCAAAGTAATAACTGTAACATGGCCATCAGTAATATGTTTTATATTAAGCATAATAATGATAAACACAATACTACTTTTTAGTAATAGAAAGTGTAAAAAAGAACTTAGAAGAAAGTTTCATATATGATAGTATTGTAATATTAAAAAATATATGGTAAAATTAATTCGTAACAATAATATTGTTATCTATACTTGTCTTTGTCGTTTTAGGTATACTAATTCATATGTTCCCTTCACTAATTAATGTTTTATATGAGACTTTGTTCTCACTTAGTATAGAATTTTGTTTATTGGAGGTAAAAAATATGGTTAAAAGGGGTATAACAGTGGGCTTTGGTAATATATGATAGGGAATGGGTATTTGTATACCCAAAACACATACAAAGATAAGGTTTAGATAAATTCAAAGCCTCTCAGTGAAAATCTGGGACCTGTCACCAAATAAAAAGTAAGAACTATTTAATAGTTCTTACTTTTTATTCTATAATGGAATTATAAACAAAAGTAATTATATATATACTTCATATAATTATTGCTATTTAAATAAAATGAAATCTTAAATAATAGTTTTTTATTTGTACTTGCATATTTTTTACATTAATTAATAAAATATATTAACTATATCAGGAGGTATTTATGCCATTTGACAATAGAGAAATTTTGGCTCGAATAATAAAATGTGAAGCCGAAGGTGAAGGCGAAAACGGAATGAGAGCAGTAGCTACTACAATAATGAATAGGGTTAATGCTCCATATGGTGAATATCAACGTGTTGGGCAAGGAAATATTAGAACAATAATGTTGCAACCCAATCAATTTCATTGTTCTTTCACAACAATAGGAGGAAAACCCACAACCAGAAATATTTATACTACACCTCCTGATAAAATACATTATGAGATTGCTGATTGGGCACTTGGTGGAGGTAAATTCTTTGGAATATCTAATTCTTTATGGTTTTTAAACCCACAATTTGAATGTATTAATTATTTTCCAACTAATAAATCTGGAAAATATTTTACTACAGTTACTCAACATTGTTTTTACTCGCCTACACCTAAATATAAAACAACATAGATTATAAAGGAGGATATTATATGGGAAATGAAAATGGAACTAATGAGGTAATACCGGAGCCAATATCAAGTACGCTATATATTGCTGGGTATTTGAAGACACAAATAGGTAAACTAGTAAAAGTAGAGTTTTTAATTGGTGGTTCAACTACTGATAGAATAGGAGTATTAGTTAGCGTAGGAGTTAGTTATATTATTTTACGACCTATCGATGTTAATGGCTTACTTTTATGTGATTTATATTCTATAAAATTTGTCACAATAGTTGAAAGACCTAATATACCTATGTTTGGAGGATTTGGAAACATGTAAACAAAAAAGTGATTAAATGTTGGAAGAGATAGCTGCAAGGTAATGAATGCTAATTGGCAACAGACTATAATATATGTCTATGTCTGTAATATATTAAATACAAAGTACACTCTATAACAAAAATTATAGGGTGTTTTTATTATTTTGACAAAACTCGACGGCATTTACTATGGAATATTGTCGATGAAGGTGATATAATTAAAATATAAATATTTACTTTGAATTTAATTTTAAGATAAGGGTGATATTATGAATGATATATATGAAGAATTGTGTAAAAATTTAGATAAAAATGAACAAAAGATTTTATCAGAAACGATTGCAGTAACAGAAACGGCAAACAAATTAAGTTTTAATTTTTTTGCCATGGGAATAAGGGAATTAATTAGAGTATATTTAGATAGAAATTCAAATGATGAAGAAATCAAAAAATGCATTTGGTATAAAGAATTTAATTATGATGAAAATTCAATTAATAAGATAACTAGACAACAAAGAATGGCGTACTTGATTTGTGGAGGTTTATCTATCGAAAATATAAAAAATGAATTAAAGATAGATATTAATAAATATACACAAAGTTTAAATAATATTATAAATAAATTGAGTAAATATATTCATATAAACGAAGTAAAATGTGAAAAAAATAATGATACAGTACAAGAAACATTACTAATATTTCTTGAGTTTATAAATGATATAAATGAATTTAGAAACGAATTTAGAAATGTATATTTAAACTTTATAAATGATATTATTAAAGAAGAGCTGATGAATAAAAATATAGATGAAATAGATATATTAGCTACTCATTATGAAAATGTAATTTTTGATTTAGAAGAATTAGAAATAGATAATATTGATTCTGAATTCGTTTATTTCAATGCAAGTGGTGAAGTGAGTGTGATCCATCAATATGGTTCGGATCATGATAACAGAATGGATAACGGTCTTAGAATTAATAGTAGTTATCCTGTAACATGTAAATTGAAATTAAATGTGGAAGAAGCTTTTGTAAATGATGAGTATAATATAGAATTAGAAAATTTATTGGTAGATACAAGTTCATTTTATGAATAATACTATAATAGATAAACTTTTGGATGAATAAAAAAGGATGTAAAGTTACATTCAGTTAAAAATCTTTATGATTTTATAGTAGTATTACTAAACTGCAAAAAAAGTAAGTACAAGATGGACAAACTTAGATGTATCAACGGTTACAGGTTAGTTTAAGAGGCAATGACTGCAAATTGACTGCAGTTGACAACAACAAGACTTACTATTGGATATATACAACAGATTTACACTCTATAATTAAATATAGGGTGTATTTTGCTGTTTCGACAAAATTAGACGGCATTTGCTATAGAATATTGTCCAGGAAAATGGTATAATATTAGTAGCTATAAAATTTATACTTATTATAATAAGTAATTGCTATAAGCAGGGGCAATTGCTCTAATTTAAAGATAGGGAGGAATATTTTATGGCAAAGACAAAAACTAGTACTAGAGGAGTGCAAGAGAAAAAAATAGTCGTTGTTAAACCTTATAAAAAGGCTGACGGTACAAAAGTACCAGAACATAGACGTTCTACTCCTAACTAGTGAAAAATAACCTGTGGCAAAACCATAGGTTATTTTTAATTTTGAGTTTCTTGATAATTTGGACACAATATTATACTCATGGGTGAACTTGAAAAATTAGAAAGTCATCAAAAAAATTTATAAAAATATATAAATTAAAGGAGAAATAATTATGAAAAATATTTCAACATATACAGTTATAGATATTGAAACACCAAACAGTAATAATGATTCTATTTGCTCTATCGCAATTATTAAAGTAGTAGATGATAATATAATTTTTGAAAATGAATTTTTAGTAAATCCAGAAGATATATTTGATGAATTTAATATGAAATTACACGGTATTAATAAATCAACTGTTAAACATGCAAAAACATTTGATAAAGTATGGGAAGAAATAAGTATACATTTTACTAATGGTATAATTGTTGGCCATAATGTAAGGTTTGATTTAAATGTTATATGTAAAACATTATCTAGATATGCTGTAAGTATTCCAGAATTCTTTTATATTGATACATGTATCTTATCTAGACAAATATATAAAAAGATTTTAGATTATAAGTTGAATACAGTATGTAGTTATTTAAATATAGATTTAATCAATCATCACAATGCAGGATGTGATACCAAAGCCTGCTATGAAATATTTAAAAGAATACAATCTGAATATTGTATTAGTGATGATGATATTAGTAAATATTCATTTGATAATTCATATGCTAAAAAAGCAACTAAACCAATAATAGAAAAGTCTATTAATTCTTTTTATGGGATAATTAAAGGTATAACAGCAGACAAAGTATTAAATGATTTAGAAATAGAATCAATAAAAAAATGGTTAAATGAAAATAGCAAGTATAGATCATCAGAACCATATATTAAAATAATTCCTTGTGTAGAAAAAATATTAGAAGATGATATAATAACAAATGAAGAAAAAATAAAGTTATTACAAATATCAGAACAATATAAATCATCTGATGTATTTAATGAGATAACTTTATCATTACAAGTTTTAATGGGAATAATAGAAGGGATAAGCTGTGATAAAAAACTTAATACAATAGAAATTATAGAACTAAAAAAATGGATGAATGATAATCAAAAATTAAAAGGAAATTACCCATTTGATATTCTATTCGAAAATATAGACAAAGCATTAGAAGATAATTTTATTGCTGAAAATGAAAGTGAAACATTATTAAATCTATTTGACAAGTTTTTGAATCCTTTAAATAATAGTATTAACAATACTACGTCGGAAAAAATAATATTTAGTAATAAATCTATTTGTTTAACAGGAAACTTTGAACATGGAGCTAAATCAGAAATATCAAATAAAATAGAAAATTTAGGTGGAAAAGTAGTCAGTGGAGTAACAGCAACATTAAATTATTTAATTGTAGGAGGTGAAGGAAGCAAAGATTGGAGTTTTGGTAACTACGGTACTAAAGTAAAAAAAGCAATGGAACTAAACAGTAATGGTAAAGACATAAAAATAATAAGTGAAGTAGAGCTATTTGAATATATTTAATTATAATAAACTTAATAAACCATTAAAACAGCTCTTTAAAGTCATAACGATTGAAGGTTTTTGGTATATCTACTCAAAAATGATGGTTTTGTTATATTGCTGTAATCTTGCTGCAGTTGGGAAAGAAAGAGAAATATATAATAGATAAGTAAGGTCGAATTATGATGATAAATTTCAAGGAATATTGGGAAAATATAGGACAAATCATTGATTATATAAGAAATGATGATATAATATATAACATAAATAAAATTTATACATATGAGAAAAATTCAAATGGAATAAAAACAATTGTTAAAAAAATAATTTGTTAAACTTTGAATTTAAAAACATCATATGTTGAGAATGTAGCGATTATCAAAATATGATAGTTGCTACATTTTTAATATAGGGGGTATAATATGTTTACACGAAATAAAATAAGAGAACTAGCAGAAAATATTTATGCAATAAATTGTATTGTAAATCAAGCTATATTTAGATTTTTTAAATTATGTAAGTATAATACGGAAAATTATATAAAATCTAAAAAAGTGAGTATATACAAATTCAATAAAAGCGAATTATTTAAAATCATTAGAGATATATTGATAATAACTTTGATAACCATTATATTACGTTATAGTATTAATATTAAAATGAATATAGTTAAGGAAGAATATATTGGGAAATTACCTTTAGAAATGATAACGGGGACACTATTATTAATGTTAACTATTTTATTTTCAATAATTGGTGGAATAATAAATAGTAATAATAAATTACCTTTAGAAGTTAATAGAATAGTTAATAAAAAAACTAGTAAGAGAAGATTGGAAATAGTTTTGGTGATCTATGGAGTATTAGCAATCATATGTGATCGTATATACATGAAGGCATACATACCTAATTTTATAATAATGTTTATGTATGTATTTTTTATATATCTTGTATTGAAATCAATTATTAAAATAGAAAAAATGTTAAGGGCATCAACATTTGAGGGTATTATTGAAAATATATTGGAATCTTTTAAAACACATATTAAAGATATTTGTGAGATTTCAAGAATAAATAATAAATATAATTTTGCTAATGAAGTTAATAAAATAAAGAAGGATATAACAGTAATAGTTTTGTATTATAATGAAAATAAGAATAGTTTAAGTATTTACAATAAAATAGATTACATTAAAATGATGTATGATATGCAAAAATATGTTTGTGGTATGTTTTCTGCAATAGAGTTGAATAGTACAGTTTCAATCAAAAAAATTATAAATGATAATTGGTTTACATGTGATAGTATGTTAAAAAATATCGGTATAAACACAAAACTTCCATTACAACCTAGAGGCAAAGAAGATTATGAATGGATATCTGATAGAATAGAGAATGAAATATTAGTTATTTATAAACAATTAATAGAGAATAATGAATATAGTACAGATGAGAAAGAACTTTTAATTAGTGAAGTTGTTAATATGAATGAAAGATTCATATCATATACTAAAAAGTCAGAGAAATTAACGAATGATTTATTTGAAATTACAATAAATTGGTTTAAAATTGAGAATAAAACCGAAATAAATGAAACATTATTAAATTTTGTAATAGAAAAAATAATGTTCAAATACGCTATTGAAATCCGTAAAGATTTAAACTTTTTAGAATATAATGATGATATTTTTAAACTTGTATATACTGACAAAGTACATAAAATTAAAGGATTAAATATTAATGAGTTTCATATAGATAAATATATAGTTAAGAATATGGTATTATTAACCAATAGATTAAATAACGAAGCAAAAATATTTGGCAAAAAAATAACTCCAATTTATGAAGTTAAAGAAGAATTATTATTTAAGTATATTTATAACATTAAAGAAAAATATGAAATGCTTTTAGGAAGTATATATGAGAAAATTGAAATTATAATTAACAATACTTCTGGTAATATTAATTATAAAACACCTACAACACTTAAGAAAGTTTACGACACTTTAATTGAAAGTATAGATAATTTAAATAACAAAATAAATTCAATCATTTCTGATTGTAAGATAGATTATCAAAATTATAAAAACACTTTAAATATGGAAAAAGTTGAAAATATAAAAAGTCTTGATAGCAGAATTAGAGAATATAATCAAAATATGGTAGCACAAATTATTAAAAGTCCTTGGAATGAAAATTTTGAGGACACTTATGGGTACTTTTATAATATTAGTTTTGTAAGTGTTATAGAGAGTTTATATGAAAACAATTATCAAAAATTTGAGAAAGCGATAAAAGATTTTGAATATTACTCTAAAATAGGAATTGATAACTATAAAATATATTTATCAAATTTAGATGATTCAACTGGCAATATATTAAAAACTGTTATGGATATATATATTGATTGTATGTATATTTATGGTATTGTATTTTTTCATTATAACATAACGAATAATTATAAATATCACGAAAGTGCTAAAGGAATATATCTTGTTTTTGAGTATTTAAAAAATATAAATAATGATTATCTTAATATACTAAATGATTTTAATTTAAATAATTATGGTATTGGAGCAAAAAGATATATAAGAGATCAATTTAGCCAAAATTATTTGAAAAGTATTATTTCAAATAATTTAATTAATGTTGAGGAAATAAGCACTATGTTTGGACATAAAATAGAAGTAATTACAGAAAATAAATTTATCAAGAGTTGCTTAGATAGTGAGAGAAGTAGAGATTTATTTGATGTTTTAAAATTTGATTCTATATGTATGTATCTGTTATCCAAAAAACAAGGTATTGATTTTAATAATAAATACTTTAAAGAATTAGAGGTGGAAGATTATGTTGAGAGTTTCTAGTGATTCCGATTTGTTATACAGAAAATTTCAGATATTTCTATATGATAAAGAAATATCTATAAAATCTAATTTAAATAAAGATGAAAATTATTTATTTAGTATAGAAAAAAAGTTTGATAAAGATATAAAACAAGTAATAAAAGATGTTTTTGATATACTATTAATTAATAAAAAAGTATATATTTATTTTGTTAATAACGAATATATTATAAGCGAAAAAAAATATAAGAAAGAAAAGGCAAAGTATATTATTAAAATAAAAAATCATAAAAAGATTAATAATATAATGAAAGAAATTGATAAAATCGGTCAAGCATATACTGGTTATAAAAATTCCACTAAATATGATTTTCAATACAAGAATTGGTTAATTAAGGAATATGATTTTGAAATTTCTAAGATAGCAAATAAAATTGGTTATATGCAAAATAATTATACTACTGATGAAAATAGAATGTTTACTAACTTCTATTTTGTGAATATGCTTTTAAAAGTTCAGATATATAAAGCTGAAAGATTAGAACTAATTATAAAAGAATTAAATAGAATATTTTCAATAATATTTAATGATGAAATCGAAATAAATGTTGATTTTTACTCTAGCAAATATTTGAATGAAGTGGTTTTAGATTTAAAAGAAGAAAAAAAATATCTGAATTCTAAAGAAGTCCAGGAAGCAGTTGGAATAAAAAGTTTATAATTAGAAGGAGACCTAGCTTAAAAAACTAGAGCTCCTTATCCTTAAAATAATCTGTAACCTTAGATATTTCTTCATCTTGAAATTGTTCAAGTACGTGAGAGTAAATATCTAGGGTTAATTGTATTTTTGAGTGACCTAATAATTTAGATACAACTTTTATATTCATTCCAGCTTCTAAACATCTAGTAGCAAACGTATGTCTAATCATATGGAAATTATGCTTGTCAAATACTTTAACATATTTCTTACTTGTAGGTTTAATATTTTTATTTTCAATTTCGTTTATAACATCACACAGTCTATTGAAACATGCTGAAACAGTAGATGTGGATTTTAGCTCACCTTTTTCAGTTGCAAATAGTAGCTGAGATTTTTTGCTATAACATTTACCAAATTTTCTTTTGTTATCTTCAATCACTTGTATTTGATCTCTTAATACTTCTTCAACTTTATCAGATATAAATGGTACCATCCTAGTGGATGAATTTGTTTTAGTTGTAGATATTTCATTTTTGTTTTTATTTCCAAACTCTGCATCAAAGTCTGTATAATTCGAACAGTTTTTATTGACATTTATTGTTTTGTTTTTAAAGTCTATATCTGACACATATAGTGAAATAATTTCACTAACTCTCATTCCAGTATATAGTGCAAGTAATATCTCATTTTTAGCTCTAGACAAATTTGCATGTTGTATGATAAGTTTCTGTTGCTCCAATGTGAAGGCTGAGGAAGGGATAGAAGGGTTTGTTTTATCTTTTGGTATTGTAACACCAAGACAAGGACTTTTAATGATTAAATCGATTATAACAGCTTGTTTTAAAGAGGAATGTAATCAGGGAACTAATATAAAATACTAAATTTACTATAATTTTACAAATTACGACTTAATTAATTGATTTTCTAATTAAAAGGTGATAAAATTAGATTAAATTTGATTAGGTTACTTTTGGAGGTAATATTAATGGATAACAACTATACAATAAATATGTTAAAAGAAATAATAGGTAAGTTTTGCGATGATAGAGATTGGTCGCAATTTCATAACCCCAAGGATTTAGCAATAGGAATATCTACAGAGGCAGGGGAATTATTAGATTTATTTAGATTTAAAAATGAAGAACAAATGAATAGAATAATAAATGGGAAAAAAAGAGAACAAGTGGCAGATGAATTAGCAGATGTATTATATTTTGTTATTCGTTTTGCTCAAATGAATAACATAGATTTAACAACTGAATTAAAAAGAAAAGTTGCTTTGAATGAGTTAAAATATCCCATTGAAAAAGCAAAAGGGAAAAACGATAAATACAAAGACTTAAAGTAAGAGGTGTGAAATGATAGTTTATGAGGCGAGAAAATTAGATTTTATAAACGATGTTAAAACAAATGTTATATCAGGTAAAATATATACAAAGTTTATAGAAAAATATGGAAAAAGTACATCTATTAATGAGATTAGATCTTGGCATAATTCTATGAAGTTTATGAAAGAAGTTTTAGAATTTGATAATATTCCTAGTGATTCAGGTGTTGCCATTGAATATAAAATTCCAAACACTTCTAATAGAGTAGATTTTATTTTAACTGGCGAAGATAATAATAGAAAACAATCTGCTATTATAATAGAATTAAAGCAATGGGAAAATATAAAACTTATTGATAATATGGATGGGTTAGTTGAAACTTATGTTGGAAATTCAAACAGAAGAGTAACACATCCTTCATATCAGGCATGGTCATATTCAACTATGATACAAGATTATAATACAAGTGTACAAGATAATAAAATATTACTATTTCCTTGTGCTTATTTACATAATTATAAGGAAATAAATAATGATCCATTGAAAAATAAAGTATATGATAACTACATACTAAAAGCCCCTTTATTTTTAAATGGTGATTCTAAAAAATTATCTGAATTTATTTCAAAGTATATAAAATATGGTGATAATGGCAAAACATTATATGATATAGATAATGGTAAGATTAGACCTTCAAAAGCATTACAAGATTGTATAAAAAGTATGCTAGATGGAAATGAAGAATTTTTGTTATTAGATGAACAGAAGGTTGTTTATGAAGAAGCAAAAAGGCTTGCGATGCTTTCACATACAGATAATAGAAAAAGAACTTTGATTGTAGAAGGTGGACCTGGAACGGGCAAATCAGTTTTAGCTATAAATCTTCTTGTTGATTTACTAAATAAATCTATGAATTGTTTTTATATAACAAAAAATGCGGCACCACGAAATGTATATTCCAACAAATTAAGAAAAGGAAAGTTATCTCAAGCACAAATAAATAATTTGTTTAGGGGAACAGGTATATTCTGTGATTCAAAATATAATGAATTTGATATTTTAATTGTAGATGAGGCTCATAGATTAAATGCTAAATCAGGAATGTTTAAAAATCAAGGCGAAAATCAAATTAAAGAAATAATAAATGCATCTAAATTTAGCATTTTCTTTATTGATGAGCACCAAAAAATAGATATATATGATATTGGTAATATAAAATCAATTGTAAATTTTGCCAAAATGGAGGATTCTGAGATAAGCATAGTAAGATTGGAATCACAATTTAGATGTAATGGATCTAATGGGTATCTAGCATGGATAGATGATGTACTACAAATTAGAAATACGGCAAATGATATTTATGATTTAGAGTATGATATACAAATATTAGATGATCCTAATGAATTAAAAAATATTATATTTGAAAAGAACAAATTAAATAATAAAGCAAGAATATTAGCTGGATATTGTTGGAATTGGTTAAAAGATGGTAAAGGTAATACAAATATATATGATATACAAATACCAGAATATAATTTTAATATGAGTTGGAATTTAGATAATTCTACTACATGGGCAATTGATGAAGAATCTGTCAATGAAGTTGGTTGTATACATACATCTCAAGGATTAGAATTTGATTATGTTGGTGTAATTGTTGGAAAAGATCTGAAATATGAAAATGGACAAATTATAACTGATTTTACTCAAAGAGCTACAACAGATAATTCGCTAAAAGGTATTAAAAAAATGTATAAAGAAGATTCTTCAAAAGCTTTAAAGGTAGCAGATGAAATAATTAAAAACACATACAGAACTTTAATGACAAGGGGACAAAAAGGATGTTATGTATATTGTGAAGATAAAAAATTAGCAGAATATTTAAAAAATAGGATATATAATAAAAAAGAATTTAATTATAATCTAGATGAAAATAATGATAAAATTAATATTGACATTGCTGATATAGATTCTGACTATATACTTTAAAGTTGATAATATAATTTTTAATAGTATAGAATGTTTTAAGAATAATTAAATAAAAAACTGTATAAAATTTCCAAACATATACAGTTTATTTATTATATAATTTTATATTAAATTCTATTTATCAGCTTCTGCTTCTTGTTTAGTTTTATGTACTGTTCCTTGCGGATGCTCTGGTGGTGCATAAATAGAGTATAACTTAATAGGCATATTACCGGTATTAACAAGGTTGTGCCATTTTCCAGCGGGTATAATGAAGACAAAGTCATCTGAAACAACTCTTTTATAATTTAAATCGTCTTTGTTATCTCCAACCATAACTATACCTTGACCTTGCTCTATACGTACAAATTGATCAAGATTAGGATGCATTTCTAACCCTATTGATTCATTAACATTTATACTCATTAATGTAACTTGTAAATGCTTCCCAGTCCATAACGCGGTACGGTAATAGTTATTTTGTTTAGTAACATTATTAATATTAACTACAAATGGTTCTGGTCCATAATCTTCTAGTCTTATTGGAATATTTGTATTGTTCATTGGTGTGTTTCGTATGTATGGATAATCTCTATATACATTATGTATTGGTGAGAAACCATAGTATTCGTATGGATTATAGTAATCATTCATGTTTTAATCACTCCTTTCTATTTTATATAATATGCTTGTACAGTAGAATTGTTAATACTAGAAAGTTATTGTAATGCCTTTTAAATAGAATAATTATAGCTTTTCTTGCAAAAATTTAATATAAAGTAATGATAAAAAAATAAATATGATATAATTATATATGTATATAGGAGGTAAAAATGAAAGATAGTTTTATTAATTTAACAATTGATAATATAGCAAGTGAACATGTATGTTGTGCAATTGCAGATAAAAAACATCAAGTAGGTGTTGAATGTAAAAAAGAGTGGCTTAAAGAGAGAATTAAAGAAGGTCACGTTTTTAGAAAGTTAGATGATAAAGGAAAAGTTTTCATTGAATATGCTCCTCTTGAAAATGCTTGGGTACCTGCTCTAGGGAATAATTATATATATATTTATTGCCTTTGGGTATCTGGTAGTTTTAAAGGAAAAGGATATGGAAAAAGTTTATTAGAGTATTGTATTGAAGATGCTAAACAAAACAAAAAGTCTGGAGTATGTATCATTAGTTCAAAAAAGAAAACACCTTTTTTATCAGATAAAAAGTTTATGCAAAAGTTTGGATTTGAAGTTGTTGATACAATAGATAATGAATATGAATTATTAGCACTTTCTTTTGATGGTACTAAACCAAGTTTTACGAGTAATGCTAAAAAACAAAGTATAGATTCAAAGAAACTTACAATATATTATGGATTGCAATGTCCGTACATTCCTAACTGTATATCGCAAATAAAAGAATATTGTGAAAATAATAAAATAGAAATAGATTTATTCAAAGTAGATAGTTTAGAAAAAGCAAAAAATATGCCTTGTATTTTTAATAATTGGGCTGTTTTTAACAATGGTAAGTTTGAAACGGTGCATTTATTAAATGAAGGGTATTTAAAGAAGATGCTTTAAAACAGGAATTAAAATATATAACCTTCTAAGAAAGATAAATATTAAGTACAAAACGACTTTTATAATTATAACACATGATAGAAGAATTGCAGAAAAAAGCAGATATAATAATAGAAATAAAAGATGGTAAAATTGAGATAGATTTATATAAATAAATTTTAGTCATATAAAAGATTTACATGCATTAAATAATGTAGTATAATATAAGTGAATTAAAAAGGGGAATATAAAAATGAGTGAAATGTCTAAAGTATACTACACAGATTTTAAAGCAAGACCGGGTAATAATTTACTTCAAAAATTAGAAAGATTAATAAAAAAAGCGGGAATAGAAAATATAGATTTTAAAAATAAATTTACTGCTATTAAAATTCATTTTGGCGAACCTGGTAACTTAGCATATTTACGTCCAAACTATTCTAAAGTAGTTGTAGATTTAGTTAAAGAGTTAGGTGGTAAACCATTTTTAACAGATTGTAATACATTATATGTTGGCAGAAGAAAAAATGCATTAGATCATTTAGATGCTGCATATGAAAATGGATATAATCCTTTTTCAACAGGATGTCATGTAATAATTGCAGATGGACTTAAAGGAACAGACGAAGAGTTAATAGA
Source organism: Clostridia bacterium (assembly GCA_029256705.1). Lineage (GTDB taxonomy): Bacteria > Bacillota > Clostridia > TANB77 > CAG-465 > RGIG5057. The sequence continues at coordinate 153,916 of JAQSXK010000001.1, read as the reverse complement.
TGTAGAGGGTAAATATGTAAAACAAGCTAAAATTGGTAGAGCTATAGCAGATGCAGACATATTAATTTCTCTTAATCATTTTAAAGGACATGAATGTACTGGATTTGGTGGAGCGCTTAAAAATATAGGAATGGGAGCAGGTTCTAGAGCCGGTAAAATGGAAATGCATAGTGCAGGTAAACCATTTGTAAGATCTAATAAATGTGTTAAATGTAAAAAGTGTATAAAAATATGTGCACACAATGCAATATCATATAACGAGGAGAATATAGCTGCTATTGATATAAATAAGTGTGTAGGTTGTGGTAGATGTATAGGAATATGTAATTATGATGCAATATCTGCTTCAGGTGATGAATCAAATGATATATTAAATATGAAAATAGCTGAATATACAAAAGCAGTTCTTAAAGATAAACCTAATTTTCATATTAGTCTAATAGTAGATGTGTCTCCAAATTGTGATTGTCATTCGGAAAATGATATACCAATTATACCAAATATAGGGATGCTCGCATCATTTGATCCAGTTGCCTTAGATATGGCTTGTGCAGATTTAGCTAATAAAGAACAACCAATTAAAAACAGTTTACTAGAAATAAATGTACCTAAAGTACAAGATACAGATAATTTTAATATAACACATCCAAATACTAATTGGAAATTTGGTTTAGAATATGCGAAAGAAATTGGTATAGGTAGTATGGAATATGAACTTATAAAGATAAATTAAAGTTGTAATAATTATATAAGAAATAGGAGTGGAATTTAGTTTTCTACTCCTATTTCTTATATTAAATACAATATTTTTTGACTTGCTATTTACAAAAAAATGCATAGATGATATAATAAAACAAAATAGTACAAGATAATATAATGTTTTTATATAAATGATTTTATTGATAGTGCTAAATTTCAAATAGAATTTTGTAATTTTTTATAAGCATGATAAATATTTTAATTAATATGTTTTAAAGGAGGCAATTTAAATGATAGCTACATTTGTTATATTATTTATTATTATATGTATATTGGGAGCATTTAATGGTATGATGTTTTTATTGCTATTTCCTGTAATGATTATACTGTTTATTATATCTGCTGTTATACATGGCAGAAGTAACAGTTATGTTAAAGATGTAAAACATAAAGAGGATGAAGATAATACTTTGGAAGAGCATGTTATGTTTGAAGAGTTTACAGATCATCATAAATAAATTAAATTTAATTCAAAGGAGAAGATATGAAAAAAAATAACAATAATGATGTAGAGGTTAAATTAAAAAGTAATTTTAAAAAGTATATGATTATTTGTATAGTTTTAGTTATAATTGTAGTAGGAATATTTTGTAGTTTAAAATATCTAGATTATAGCAAGCAAAAAAGTATTGCTGAAGAAAATGCATATAACGAGTTTCTTAATTTAGATAAAGAATTTGAAAAAAGTAGAGAAGTTTTCTTTACTGTAAATAATGGATATATTTCTAACCAAATCACTAGTGGAAAATATATTGATATGGTAACAAAAGAGCCTAAAGCAGTTAGTGCATTGAAAGAGTGTGATAATGCGCTTGATAAAATATATACTATATTAAATTCGATGTTAAGTTATGAAGATAAACTGCCTGTTAATAAATTTAATGATAAAATAAATGAAGTAAAAAAGGTTTCAGAGCTTTGTCATAATACTTTATATGGATATGTTGTTCATCATAATAATTTAATAGATACATACAATTCATGGGCACTTGTTAAGATAAATGAATTTGCTTCAATTGATTCCAACACGATTGTTAAAACTTTAAAACATTATACTAGTGAAATATGTTTAGATTACATTGATATTAATCAAGATGGAATATTTGAAGGTAAAGTTGAAGAGAAGTAACATAAAAGGTATTAATAAATAACCTTTTGTTATATAATGTTTTAAAAAAGGAGAGATATTATGAATATATTATTGGTTTATGCTAGTAAGACAGGTACAACTGAAAAGTGTGCAGAAATTGTGGGTGAAAAGTTAGAAAATGCAACTATTGTAGATTTAGCTCATAGTGATGTTAATATTGCTAATTATGATTTAATTATTATTGGTGCATCTATTAGAATGGGGATGATGCATGGTAAGGTAAAGAAGTTTATTAAAAATAATATGGAAGTGTTAAAAATAAAGAAGGTAGCATTTTACGTATGTTGTGGAACTGTTGAAAATACTAAGCAATACTTTGAAACAAATTTACCTAAAGAACTATTAGATAATGCAATTATTTGTGATAGTTTTGGTGGAGAACTAGATATAAATAAACAAAAAGGTTTAGATAAATTTATTGTTAAAATGGTGACTAAGAATGCAGGAGATAAGAAAGAAGCTAAAATATTGCCTGAAAATATAGATAGATTTGTTGAAGAAATAAAAAAAGTGAAATAAATATTTTAATATTAAATATAATGAAATTTGTAAAGCATAATTGTTGTTTTAAAGTTTCATTATTTTTTTATGTGTAATTTAAAGTATTTTTTTGTAACATGTTGTATTTTTTTGGTTATTATGTATAATTAATATGTGGTAAAATTTATGGAGGTTTTATATTATGGAAGAGCAAAATAATGTTGATAAAGAATTAGATGATTTAAAAGTAAAGCATGGAGGATATGAAAAAGGAAAAAGTATAATTATGAGAGTAGCATTAATAGTTTTAGTGTGTCTTATATTCGCAACTATTACTATATTTGTATATGAAAAAATCAAATTGAATACAAAAGTAGATGAGAATGCATCTGGGCAAAATGTTGAGCAACAAGTAATAAATCAAGGTAATGTTAATACAAATACACAAGTAGGAAAAAATGAAAATAACCAAACAACAGGTGGACAAACTACTACTAATAATACATCTTCAAGTAATAATGCTGGTATTAAAGCAAAAACTAATAAAGAGACTATAGTAGATTATGGTTATCAACCAAAAGATTTTGTAGATTTCGTTATTGATTCAATGAAAATATATTCTTCTATGAATATACTATTCAATTCTCCAGATGGAGAGGTAACAGCTTCTAGAACTTTGCCAGAAGAAATAACAAATAATGAATTAAGTTATAGAAATAAAATATATGAATTTTTAGAAGATAAAAATATAGTTACTAAAATATATAAAGATGGTGATAGATTAAAATGTACATATGATGAAGTAGACCTTTTAAGTAAACTTGGTGTTAGCAGTCATATGGGAGTTGGACTTATGTCTATTACTAATAATGAAGCAAGAGATGGTAAGTTAACTTATACATTTTCAGATAAATTCATAAATTCAGCCTTTACGCACATGGATTATTATATTAATGATTATACTGAAACATCATTAGTTAAAAACTATTATTCAAATAGTGAAGTTACTAAGGCAATAATGTTATCAGATAAATCAAGTATACAAAGTTACCTTACTATTCAAATGGCAAAAATCATATCAAATAATAAAGAAGAAATTATGTTTTTTGGAGCAAATGTAAAGTTAAATGTAAACAATTCTTTACAAAATGTAGGATATAATCTAAAAAATGTAGTAGCAATTGGAAAAAATACAGGTAACATATATACTTTTGATACTAGTTATTTTTTAAAAACAATTAATAAAGATAGTAATTTTATATGGGTAATGGATGGAGATACAGGATCAATTTCATGCTATGTTTTAACACCAGGAGCAACATTTAATAACCCTATAGCAATAGATATTGAAACAGATTCTGTTGGATAAGTATATAAGTTTAATAAAATTAAATATATTGACAAAAGCTATGGTATATGATATATTATATAGAAATACGAGGAGGTATTTAAATGAAAAAAGGTATGATGGTATTAGTAGTAGTATTGATTATTATTGTAGTTGCAGCTATTAGTTGGACTTCAATTTATAATAATTTAGTTACTACAAACGAAAGAATTAGTGTGAAACAATCTGAAATAGATAATCAATTAAAAAGAAGAGCAGATTTAATTCCTAATTTAGTTAGTACAGTAAAAGGACTAACATCTCAAGAGTTAGCACTTGTGGATTCTGTAACAGCTGCAAGAGCTAAAATGTCAACTGGTACAACTCAAGAAAGATTAACAGCAAATGACAAATTAACAACAAGTATAAATGTACTTGTAGAAAATTATCCAACATTAAAATCTGATACAGCTTTTGTTGGTTTAATGGATGAATTAGCAGGTAGTGAAAATAGAATAACAGTTGCAAGAAAAAGTTACAATGATGAAATAGGTACATTTAATACAACTATAAAAAGATTTCCAACTAGTATTGTTGCTTCAATGGCAGGATTTTCAAGTAAACCATATTTAGAGGTAACTGAAGCAGATAAAGAAGTTCCAAATGTAGATTTTAAGCAGTAGAGCTTTAATATGTTGAGATATAATATTATAAAAAAGATTAGTATATTATTAGTATTATTATTGTTTTTTACAACTGGTTTAGTTAACGTTCAAGCTGCAGATGCTTTGTATAGTCCTACTAGTCAGTTTTTTGTTAATGATTTTGCTGGTGTACTATCTGATCAAACAGAGCAAGAAATATTTAATATAGGTAGAAATGTGCAAGAACAGACTACTGCCCAAGTTGTCGTAGTAACAGTGCCTAATATGAATGGTGATTATATTGAATCTTATTCAAATGCACTTTTCAATAAATGGGGAATTGGAACAAAAGGAAAAGATAATGGTATTTTACTTATTTTAGCTAAAGATGAAAGAATGATAAGAATAGAAGTTGGGTATGGCCTCGAAGGGGCTATAAACGATGCAAAGGCAGGTAGAATCTTAGATAAGTATGCAACTACTCCTTTGAAAGCAAATAACTACGATAAAGCTATTTTAGACTCAGTAAAACAAATACAAGGTGAAATATATACTGAATATGGAATAGATGCTAAGGTAGAAAATCCAAACTATACTTCTATTGATGAAAGTTATAGAGATCAAGAAGGAAAAATTACTATTGTAATTATCGGAGTCTTTTTGTTTTTAATGATTATAACTAAGGGTAAAATATTAGAAGTTTTATTTTGGTTTATGATGTTTTTTGGTAATGGTGGCTCTGGTGGAGGACGTTTCGGTGGAGGCGGAGGACACTTTGGAGGCGGTGGAGGACATTCCGGTGGCGGAGGTTCTTCAAGAGGTTTTTAAAAAACAAGGGTTATAGATTTTAATCTATAGCTCTTTTATTTTTCAATTTTTAATATTTTAAAATGTGTTTGATATTAATACTTTTTTGTGATATAATATTTTTAAAGAAAATATTAGTGAGGATATAACTTATGGATAAAGATCAAATATATGATATGTTTATAAATGAAATAGCTGGTAAAAAAGAAGTACAGATAGAAGATTTTTCATATAATGTAGCTTTAAATTATAATATACATGATACTAAATATGAAAGCAAAAAATGTAATATAGATGAGAGTTTACCTTCAATAAATATAAATAATGTTGAACTTTTTAAAGAAAAATTAAATAAATATATACAAACATTAAAAAGTAAAGCCGATGTATGGAATGATATGCCTTTTACAAGTGAAGAGGATAAGATAAAGTATACAGCAGCAATGCTTTTTGTTAATGCTACTTTTGAGGATTTTGAATATCCATATAAATACATGGATAATTATATATCAGCTTTGAAAGATGATACTTTTAAAGATTTAAAAGAAGAAAAAAATATATGTAAATTAACTAGTTTTAAAGATGCAACATTAAAGGTTAAGAGTACGGATCAATCAATATTTTTAGAAACTCCACAAAAATTAGAGTTTTCTCTTAGTAAAATGATGCAAGATGGCAATGAATATACAGTATCACTTCCTAGTGTATCTTGTTTTTGCTATGAGGATGGTACAGATAAAATACTAAATATAGCGGCACTACAAAATAAAAGAATAGATAAAAGTAAAGAGAAAAATGTTTTTGAAAAACAAGTAAATAGGGAAAAATTTAAACTAAATGATGGTGTAGATAAAGAAGAACAAGATGTAGAACCACTTGCTATTATTAGTTTAGCCACGGCTATTTTTCTTGCTAAACAAAAAGGAATAACTAAAGTTAGAATGCCAGATTTTATGCCTATGAGATGGTATGCGAAAAGTTTAGCAAACGAAAAGAAAAGTAAATATAAAAATTTAGATTTAGAAGAGCTTCAAGAAGAACAAATAAGAATACAAACTAATGTAACAGATAAGTTTTTAAGAACAATGATTAGAATAGAAGAACAAATTGGTATGGTAGATATAGGTTTAATTCCTGGTGTGTTAGGAGATTATTTAGATTGCAGTATAACGGATAAACAAGTAGATAATCCAAATAAAATATTAAAAGAGATTTCAGATAATATTTGCCCAGTTAAAACAAAAAGTGATGATTTTACAAGATAACACATTTATAAAGTAGTGTAAGTTTTTTATAATTTACACTACTTTATTATGTAAACAAGAGAAAAACATATAAAAATAAGTAAAATGTTATGTAAATTAGACTTTTATTTGACATAAGTTTACATAAATATTGAAATTGTATATTTTTTGTGTTATAATATTTATATTAAAATTAGTATGAATATTTATGAATATAGGTATTGGACAGGTAACTTTCATTAAAAAAATTATATTACAAAGGAGTGGGCTATATGAGATTATTTTATTTAAGTGAATTGGAACCAGGAATGGTATTAGCAAAACCAGTATATAGTGAAGATGGACGGTGTTTAGTAAATTTTGATTTCGTTCTTACAGAAAAGATTATTGAAAGAATTAAAACATTGGATTATGAAAGAGTTTGGATTAAGGATGATTTTGATGATGTAAGCGATTATTTATCTGATGAATTGAAGTTAAAAGCTGTACGTTCTATTAAAAGTATTTTTACAGGTTATGCAACTAACAAAAAAGCAAACTTTGACATTAAGAAAATTGATGTACTAAAGGATGTTGTAGAAAATGTTGTTGAAGAAATCATTAGTAACAGGCAATGCGTTATACAGCTTTCTAATTTAAGAAATTTTAACAATAGTATGTACGAACATGCAGTTGATGTAGCTAGAGTTTCAGTACTTATTGGTGTTAATATGGGTTTGAATAAAGCTCAGTTATGCGCTTTATGTGAGGCTGCTATGATGCATGATATTGGTAAAACTCAACTTTCAGGAAGCTTGTTAAGTAAGACAACTGAGTATACTAAAGAAGAGATGGAGGAAATGACAAAGCATCCGGCCTTAGGTTATCGTATGATGAAAGATACAGACAAATTTAAGGCACCCGCATACATTGCAGTACTTCAGCATCATGAAAGATTTGATGGTACAGGATTTCCTGAAGGAATTAAAGGTGAAAAGATTAATCAATTTTCTAGGATAATTAAGATTGCAGATGTTTATTCAAATATGAGAAGTGGAACTATAAACACACAGCCATATTCTCAAAGTGAAGTTATTGAATATTTCTATGCAGATGGTAGCAGACAATTTGATCCTAACATTTTGAAAGTTTTCTTATCTAAAGTTCCGATCTATGAAGTTGGACAGGTAATAAAGTTAAGCAATGGTCAAAAAGCATTTGTTGCTCAAAACAATGAAGGTGCTCTTGCTAGACCAATTGTTAGAGTTATGGTAAATGATAAAACAGTGGGAGAGGAGATAGACTTATCTAAAAATTTCAACATAACAATAGTTTCATAAAAATAAGAGTCGTAATTATAATTAAAATTACGGCTCTTTCTTTATATGTTTTTATATTATAACATAATTTCAAATTCATTTTTATTAAAACGTATAATACCATCATCACGCATTTTAGATAGTTCTCTAGATACATTACTACGATTTAAATTTAAAAAATCTGCTAAGGCATCTCTATTAAATGGAATTTTAAAGTGGTTACTTTTATTAACATTTATTTGCATATTAAAATAAGCCATAAGTTTATCTCTTGTAGTTTTAGCAGATAATATCTCTAACTTGTTATTTAATATAATATTTTTTTCTGCTATAATATTTAACATGTTTTGTATTAATGTATTATGAAAGTTGCAATTAGACTGACATACATTAGTAAATTGTTTAAATTCTAAAAATAATATTTCACATTTTGTATTTGTTATTACTGTTGTAGGTATATACTTTGTATTACTAAATACAAAAACTTCAGCAAATAAGCCAGATTTAGATATATTAGTTAAAATATTTCTGTTTCCCATAATATCATCTTTTGTAATCAATATTGATCCAGAAAGTACAATACCTATCTTGGATATTTCATCCCCAGCTAAGTATACAATATCATCTTTATTATATGATTTTATTGTACCTCTTAAACATTCAAGGGCTTTAAGTATGTCTTCGTCAGACATATTCTTGAAAAGTTGACAATTTTTTAAAGTATTTAAATAATTATTCATAAATTCTCCATCTTGTTGCATATGCAACATACAATATGTTTAAATTATAGTATAATAAAAGTGTAAAGTCAAGGAGGAAGTCTAATATGATAAGAAAGATAATTAAAATTAATGAAGATGACTGTAATGGTTGTGGATTATGCGCTACTGCGTGTCATGAGGGAGCTATTGGTATTGTAGAGGGTAAAGCTAAACTTTTAAGAGATGATTATTGTGATGGCTTAGGCAATTGCTTGCCAGTATGTCCAACTGGAGCTATTACATTTGAAGAAAGAGAAGCGGCAGAATATAATGAAAAAGAGGTAAAAAGAAGAATGAAATTAATGAAAAAAGAAAAAGTAGAGAATTTAGCTTGTGGTTGTCCATCGGCAAATTCTAAAATAATAGAAAGAAAAGTAGAAGTAAATCCAAATTTAATAGTACAAGAAAATGAGATAAGAAGTCAATTAAATCAATGGCCAGTTCAAATTAAACTTGTTCCTGTAAATGCACCATACTTTGACAATGCTAATTTATTAATAGCAGCGGATTGTGCAGCATATTCATATGCTAATTTTCATAATAAGTTTATGAAAAATAAAGTTACATTGATAGGATGTCCAAAATTAGACGAAGGCGATTATAGTGAGAAGTTAACAAAGATTATAGAAAATAATAATATTAAATCTGTTATGGTTGTTCGTATGGAAGTTCCATGTTGTGGAGGTATAGAAAATGCAGTTAAATTAGCATTAAAAAATAGTGGCAAAATGATTCCATGGCAAGTTATAACGTTATCTACAGATGGAGAAATTTTAGAATAAATTGTAACATACTTGAATTATGTAAATTAATATGGTATAATGTACACTGTTATAAACAAAGTAACCATAAATAATTATTTCAAAGTGGAGGACATTTAGATGAAAATTCAGGTAAATGGAAAAGAGATTTTAAGTAATCAGGATGGAAAGGTAGAAATATTGTTAGAAGAAAATGATACATTGCAACTTGTAACTCCGGTTACTGATGGAAAAAACAGTTTATATGTTATGTCTTATGAAAGTTCTAATCTTTTAATTAAAGGTGGACCTTCTACAGTAGAAAACAAAACATACATACAATAATAACCTTTTTCAAATGCATTATTTATTACGTATAATATTAAAATTATATAAACGAAAAGCACTAACTTCTCTTAAATGAAGTAGTGCTTTTCGTTTAATTTACATAATATTACAAATCATACTTGAATTATGTAAATTGATATGGTATAATATACTATATTTTAAAACAAGTAACAAAAAATAATTATTTTTGGATTGGAGGACCCACATATGAAAATTCGGGAAAATGGAAAGGAAATTTTTAATAATCAAAATAGTATTATAGAACTGGTGGTAGAGGAAAAAGATACTGTACAAATTACTACTCCGGCTGCAGATACTAGAACATGTGTATATGTTATGTCTTATGATAATTGTAAACTTTCAATTGAAGGAGGAGCATCAATAATCGAAGAGATACCAACGCCAGGAGAGGGCTCATTTGAGATTCATAAAGATACTGGAGTATTTATCCTAAATAATGAAACATTAGATAGTACAGGTATGTATAATTTGAGCATACCGTTAGTTTCTAGAATAATTAGGCAGTTGCTGGATAATAGCAAGATAAAATACCAGTATGTAAAGTCTGAAAACATTGAAGTGTTTCGTGTGGATAAAACAAACCATGAATTTTTTTATGAATTGGTTAAAGGTTGCATTGAATACCGCTGTAGTCAAAGTGCAGATATTGGAAGTTGCGAGATAATACGGCAATTACCTATAAGAATTGCAATTGGTGAAAGTGACAAACTTGTTGCCCTTAACAAAAAGCATGCAATATATTCATCTTCTAGGGGTGGATATAACATTAAGGTGAAAGATTATAAAAATGGTAAATTAGAACATTATCAATATTTCGATTCTAAAATGTGGGATTGATATAAACAAAAAGCACTAACTTCTTTTAAATGAAGTTGGTGCTTTTTAATACACTATATTATATTAAACAAATTATATAATATGATAAATTTTCTTAAAAAATAAAAATAATATTGAAATAAAGTAAAAACAATTATATTAATCTTACTAAAGGGCTACTAACATAACCTGTTTGACCATTTGCAAGTCGTATAGTATACCAACCGTTACTTGTACCTATTATATTTACAGCTGCACCTCTTCTGAGTATAGTTATTACTCTAGAGTTAGTAGATCTAGAACTTCTAACGTTTAAAACTGCAGTATTTACAACAGCTTTTCTTGCAGCAGTCGATTGATTTGCAGTAGTAGCTTTCTCAGATATATATGTGCTACTAACATATGCAGTTTGGCCATTTGCTAGTCTAATATTATGCCAGCCATTTGCTGTAGATAGTATTGTTACAGATGCTCCTCTTCTAATTGTTGTTAATATTCTTGCTCTTGTAGATGGACTGCTACGCACATTAAGTATACCTGTATTTACCGTTCCTGTTCTTGTAGTAACTTGTGGTGTAGTAGTGCTTGTAGAATTTTCGTTAATATATGCGCTACTGACGTAAGCAGTTTGACCATTTGCAAGTTTAATATTATGCCAACCATTTGAATTAGATACTATATTTACTGTTGAACCTTTTCTCAAAGTTGTTAATACTGAGGAATTTGTAGATGGACTACTACGTACATTTAGTACAGTTGCAGTTACTATTCCAGTTTTTGTAATGGTAGTAGTAGGGGATGTAGTAGGTGGAGTTGTTACAGTTGTTTGATTTAACCATGTAGAATAGTTCTGCCATATGCTACTTGGCTCTTGACCAAGTGCCCAAGCTCCAACACCTTTTAAGTTATATTTATTTATCAATGACATTTTAGCTTGTATTGAGGTTTCATTTTCATACCATATAGTATAAGTTCCTGGAGTTAATGTTTTTCCGCTTAAGGTACTAACTGGATCTGATGCACTTATTGTAAAAACAGCTTTTGCAGATTGCTGAGTACTATCATAAGTAACAGTTGCATTGTATGCAGTCAGTATACTATTTACTCTATCTAAGGTTATTCCATTTCCATTGAATGTGTTATCTTCACTCCATATCCTACCATAGAAAGGAAGAGCCATAACTATTTTATCTCCAGTTGTTTTAGATAATGCATATTTAAGGGAATTTTCAACAAATGAAATACTAGAAACCGGTCCAGGAGCACTTCCTTGCCAATGTTCATCATATGCCATTATAACAAGGTGATCAGAATTATTAGCAAGATTAGTATAATCATAAGATCCATGCCAACCAGTTAACCAGTTATTTGGATTTGCAGCAACCGCAACCGATACTTCTTTTGAAGTTGGTATTTTAGAACGTAACTTTGTTACAAACTCAGTATATTGATTTTTTTGCAATTCGGTTACATTTTCTATGTCTATGTTTATACCATCTAAATTATATTGTGATATATAATTTGCAATTTCAGTGGATAAATTATCTAAATTATTAAGTGCGTTTATACCCGCAGTTCTATCCCAGTGATTACTTAAAAACGGTATAACTTTAATTCCTTGACTATGTGCATGATTAATTAAATCTGTACTTATATTATTAAGTTTTAGTGTTCCATCTGTGTTTATGTCGAAATAACTTGGAGACACATTATTTAATGAACCATTAGTACGGTCTATATATGCAATTTGTTGAGTAGGTGTTCCACTATATAGATATGCCATACTGTATTTTGAAGTTTCCGCTCCATATACATTCATAAATGCTGAATATGACATTGTTGCTATAACAACTCCATTAACTAATATTTTAACAAAGTGTACCTTCATTTTATTTGCATCTTTTTTTACATGAGATACAATATTGTTTACATTGTTTTTTAACCTATCTGAATGCAAAAACTCAAGTCCAAACTCTGTATCTGAAATTCCAGAGTAGTAGATAAGTAGATTACATGTTCCATCATTATTTTGTTCAAATTTTATTTTATTTAGCAAGAATTTCACCTCTTTCAATTATTATAACAAATATAATATATCCAAATATTGTTTTACTTATACTTATATACTAAATTATGTCATTTATTTTGTTTTTTATTTGTTATTATTTAATCCTACTCGTATATCATAACCGCTAGGATTTTGAAATATCCTAATATTAAATTCAGGTGCAATAGAAAGTATATGATCAAATATATCCGCTTGTATTTTTTCGTAATTTAACCAAACAGTATCATTTGTAAAAGCATATATTTCTAACGGAACACCATTAACTCCTGGTTCAAGTTGTCTAACCATTTGAATCATACTTTTATGTATGTTTGGATGATTAATTAAATATAGCTGAATATATTCTCTAAAAGTACCTATATTTGTTAATCTTCTTATATTAATAGAGTGCGTAGAATCTATATTCTTGTTTGTATTATATTCTTCAATTTCTTTTTGTTTGTTTGTAATATAACTTTCCAGATATCTAGTTTTTTTAAATTTTTCTATCATTTGCTCATCACAAAATTGTATACAACTTGCATCTATATATATGGAACGTTTTATTCGTCTACCACCGGATTCTTGCATGTTTCTCCAATTCTTAAATGAGTCAGATATTAAAGCATATGATGGAATATTTGTTATTGTTTTATCAAAATTTTCAACTTTTATTGTATTTAAAGCCATGTCTACAACTTCACCATTTGCATCATATTTAGGCATTTCAATCCAATCACCAAGTCTTATCATATCATTAGTGGAAAGTTGTATTCCTGAAACAAGACCTAGTAAAGAATCTTTAAATACTATTAATAATACAGCTGTTAAAGCACCGATACCACTTAATATTATAACAGGACTTTTATCAATTAAATGAGATACTATTATTATTCCTCCAAATAAAGATACTAAAATTTGTAGTATTTGTATTAGTCCTTTTATTGGTTTATTTTTAGATATTTTAAAAGTTGTATAGATATCATTGATAGCATTTAATAAAGATATTACTGTGAAAGTAATTATTAGCGCAATATATGAAGCTACTATTTTTTCTATTATGAATTGAAATTCTTTGGAAAATGATGGTATAAATAAATAAAAAACAAGTGGAGGTATTAATGAAGAGATTCTTTTAAAGACTTTTCTATTTAATAAAATATCATCCCATTTTATTTTTGTGTTTTGTACATATAAGTTAATACTTGAAAGTATAACTTTATTAGTAATAAATTGTATAGCTAAACTAATAATAATTACAAATAAAAGTAATAATATGTTAGATAATATTTTACTAGTATCTGGGTTAATACCATATGTAATTAATATATTTAAAATATAATTTAACATTTTTACCTCCAAAGACTTGAGTTAGTAAGAAATATACCTAATTTTACTTAATTATATTATGATATATTTAAAGATAAATATTCAATTGAAAAATATATAATATAAAGAATTTATAAAAAATTAGAAAAAAATAAACAAAATTGTAAAAAACTATTTACATTTAGCATATATTATTATATAATAATATAGTAATATATAGAGAGGAGATATTCATGGAAGAAAATTATCATAATATAACTAATGAAAAAGCGGAGTTATTTAAAATACTTTCAAACAATGTTAGACTATGTATATTAACAAATCTCTGCAAAAATGGTGAAAAAAGAGTAACTGAGTTGCAGCAATGTGCTAATACATCGCAGTCTTTTGTATCACAACAATTGATAAAACTTAAACATATGGGTATAATAACAGATAGAAAAGATGGAGTAGAAGTATACTATAAAATATGTGATAAAAAAATTAAAGATATTATAAATAAGGTAGTACTGGATGAGTAATATATGAATTTAGTTAAAATTTTAAAAATGTTAATAATTATAGCAGTTTTAATAACTGTAATTATTTATGTTATATTAATAAATAGTAGTATTACTAATGATGGAAATGTAGGTGGAAAAATGGAGAAAGCTGAATATATAAAAATAGCTTCTAGTCAAATGGTAGAAGAAATTAAAAATATGAATGAAAAGGATTATGTTATTTTAGATGTAAGGACTAAGCAAGAGTATGATTTAGAAAGAATTCCAAATTCAATTTTACTTACTTTAGATGAAATAGAAAGTGAAGCAGACGTTGTTTTACCAGATGAAAATGTTAAAATATATGTATATTGTAGAACAGGCAGAAGAAGTTTAGCTGCAGCATATAAGTTAATTGAATTAGGATATAAATATGTATATGATATTGGTGGAATTGAAGATTATCCATATGAAAAAGTTAAATGAAAACAATATATAAAGTTAATAAATAAAAATTATTTAAATATGAAAAGGAGAGGTAATTATGTTAAAACATATAAATAATAATGAATTTAATAAAGAGGTAGTAGAAAGTGAAAAGGTGGTATTAGTAGATTTTTACGCAACTTGGTGTGGACCTTGTAGAATGTTAGCACCAGTTTTAGAAAGAATATCTGAAAGTAGAGCAGATTTTAATATTTTTAAAGTAGATATAGACGAAAATCAAGAATTAGCTATGAAGTATAAGATTGAAGTAGTTCCAACAATGGTTGTTTTTAAAGACGGTAAAGTTGTAGAGCAAGTAGAGGGATTAGTTACTGAAAATAAGATAGTTGAAATGATGTCAAGCTATATAATTTAATATAGGAGGTATACATGAAAGTTGTCATAGTTGGAGGCGTTGCAGGTGGAGCATCTACCGCTACAAGATTACGTAGATTAAATGAAGAGGCAGAAATAATTATAATTGAAAGAGGAGAGTATGTATCATTTGCAAATTGTGGACTTCCATATTATATAGGTAATGAAATAAAAAATAAATCAGATTTGATAGTTCAAACTCCAGAAAAATTTAAATCAAGATTCAATATTGATGTTAGAATATTAAATGAAGCTATATCAATAGATAAAGAAAATAAAATTTTAACAATAAAAAATTTGCAAAATGAAGTTATATATACTGAATCTTATGATAAACTTGTTTTATCTCCTGGAGCTAAAGCAATAAAACCCAATATAGAAGGAATAGATAACAAAAAAGTGTTTACTTTAAGAAATATTCCAGATACATATAAAATACAAAAGTATATAGTTAATGAAAAACCAAATGGAGCAGTTATTATTGGTGGTGGATATATAGGGATAGAAATGGCAGAAAATCTTTATAAATTAGGTATTAATGTTACAATTGTTGAACTTGGTGATCATTTGATAGGTTCTATAGATTCAGATATGTCTTCAATTGTTAAAAACTATTTAGTAGATAAAGGAATTAAAGTTATATTATCTAATGGTGTTAGTAAAATAGTAGAAGTTAGCAATAGGATTAAAGTTATTCTTGAAAAGGGTGATATTGAAACAGATATGGTTATAATGTCTGTAGGTGTAACACCTGAAAGTATAATTGCTAAAGAGGCAAATTTACAGTTAAATAACAGAGGTGCTATTGTTGTAAATGATAAAATGCAGACTTCTGATGATAATATATATGCTTTAGGAGATGCTGCAGAAATTATTAACTTCGTTACAAAAGAAAAAGGATTTATTCCACTTGCAGGTCCTGCTAATAAACAAGCTAGAATTGTAGCAAATAATATTTGTGGTATAGATAGTAAGTATAATGGAACACAAGGAAGTAGTATAATTAAAATATTTGATATGACTGCTGCTGCTACTGGTATAAATGAAAAAGTGGCAAAAAAATTGAATTTAGATTATGATAAAATATTCATAAATCCTTATTCACATGCCACATACTATCCAAATGCTTTACCTATGATTATTAAAGTTATATATGAAAATAAAACAGGTAAAATATTAGGAGCACAGATAGTAGGTTACGATGGTGTAGATAAAAGATGTGATGCTTTTGCTATTGCAATAAGAGCTTCAATGACTGCATCAGATTTAACGCAGTTAGAACTTTGTTATGCTCCACCATATTCATCTGCAAAAGATCCAGTAAATATGGCTGGTTATGTTATAGAAAATACTATTGAAAATAATGTAAGAAATGTTCATTTTGAAGATATCCCAAAAAATATAGATAATGAAGATGTTATATTTCTTGATGTTAGAACAAAAAGTGAATACGATAAGTTTGGTAGTATAAAGAACGCTTTAAATATACCAGTTGATGAATTAAGAAATAGAATTGACGAAGTAGATAAGAGTAAAAAAATAATTATTTTCTGTCATAGTGGACTTAGAAGTTATATAGCTTATAGAATGCTTACAAGTAAAGGATATGACTGTTACAACTTAAGTGGTGGTTATAGTTTATATAGTAGTATAGTTAAATCTAATAATTAATAAATTAAAATTGTATTTTTAGGAAAATTAGTGTTTATTCAATAATTTTCCTTTTTTATTGTAAACTATTGACAAATAAATATGAATATGTTATAATATTATGTATACGAAGAGAGTGCATAAACAGAAATGTGAGCTGCACAGCCAAAAGGTACACGAAATGAAAATATTTTCATAAAAGGAGTCTCGTTTAGAGAAACTTTTTATGAGAATATTTTTTTTGTTATATAAATATATAACAAGAGTATATTCCTAAAAAAAATATAAAAGAAGGGTGATGCAATATGTTAATTAGTGCAAAAAATCTAAGTAAAGAGTTTAAACAAAAAGTAAAACAGAAAGGAGTAAAGTCATTTTTGAAACCAGAGTACAACTCTATTAAAGCTGTTAAAGATGTTTCATTTGAAATTGAAAAAGGTGAAGTAGTTGCTTTTATAGGACCAAACGGTGCAGGAAAGTCAACAACTATAAAAATGCTTACTGGTATAATACAACCATCAAGTGGTAGTATTACTGTTTCTTCATTTAATCCTTGTACTGAAAGAAAGAAACTTGCATATGAAATTGGATGTATGTTTGGTCAAAAATCTCAGTTATATTTGCACTTATCTGTTATAGACAGTCTTAGGCTTTTAGGTAGTATTTATGATATGGATAAAGATAAAATAGAATCTAGAATAGAATATGTTTCAAAACTTTTTAAAATTGAACATTTGCTTGAACTTACTGTTAGAAAATTATCTTTAGGTCAAAGAATGATTTGTGAAATAGCAGCATGTATTTTGCATGAACCCAAAATAATTTTTTTAGATGAACCTACAATAGGGTTAGATATTATTGCAAAGTTAAGAATAAGAGAAATAATATCTATGCTTAGTAAAGAGCATAAAACAACTATATTTTTAACTAGTCATGATGTAGGAGATGTAGAAGCTTTATGTAATAGAATAATAGTAATCAATGAAGGCATGGTAATAACAGATAGTAGTATAGAAGATATTAAAAGTAAATATTTATCTAGAAAATTAATCACAATGTACTACGATCAAGATATTAGTAATGTGTCTATTGATTATGATATTATATCTAGAGATGCTAACTACGTTAAAATAGCTGTAGATACAAATAAAGAAAAAATTGGAGATATTCTTTCATACTTTACTTCAATTGGAAGTATTGTAGATATCCAAATTGAATCTACGCCACTTGAAGATGTAATAAGAAAAATATATGAAAAGAGGTATGACTTATGAGAAAATATTTAGAAATATTTAAGTTCAACTTAAAGACAAAAATTAATTTCAAAGTAAATTTTATTTTTTCGTTATTTTCCTTTACTATACACATATTAGTATTCAATACTCTTTGGGATTTTATATTAAAAGGAAAAACAATTTTAGGATATACTAAGCCAGAACTTATCTGGTATATTATTATTGGAGAATTTATAACTTATACGACATCTCACAATTACAGAAAGATTTCGGATATGGTTAAAAACGGGGATATTGCTAATATGCTTACCAAACCAATAGATTTTGTAAAATATATATTTGCTGAAGAAGCTTCTTGTATAGTAAATGCTGTCATAAATTTAATTTTTGCTAGCATACTTGGAAGTTTAATGGCAGGTATAATAAACTTATCTTTAGTTCAGATTGTTATGTTTATATTATCTACTATATTAGCAATTATACTATGGATATCTATACAAGTATTTATTGGACTTCTTGCATTTATAACTGAAGAGAATGAGCCTTTTTACCTTATAATATCTAAAGCAATGTTACTTTTAGTACTGACTCCACTCGAATTTTTTCCAAACATTGTTCAAAAAGTGTTTATATTTTTACCAACTACGTATATTGCGTATCCACCAGCAAAGATTTTTGTACATTTTAGTAGTTTACAAAGTATACAATTAATAATAGGTCAAATAACATCATTATTTTTTATATTTACAGTAATTTATTTTTTAAGTATAAAAGGCATAAAAAATATAAGTGTGAATGGGGGTTGAGGGTATGTTAAGTAACTTAAGATTTTTCATAAAAGCGGTTGAATGTAGCATAAGGTCATCTTTGGAATATAAAGTTAGCTTTTTAGTACAATCTATATTCATGTTTATAAACAATGGATTTTGGTTATTATTTTGGATAATTATATTTAATGCAAATGGAGATAATATAAATGGTGTTACAATGGATACAATATTATATCTATGGTCTATACCAGTAATATCTTTTGGAGTAGCTTACTTTTTCTTTGGTGGATCAGATAATATAAATAAATATATTATTTCAGGTCAAATGGATAGTTATATGTTACAACCAAAACATCCACTTTTAAATATTTTAACTTCAAAATGTAATTTTTCTGCTTTTGGAGATTTAATGTATGGAATAATACTAGGATTAATCGTTTCTAAGTTTCAGATATTGCAATTTTTAATTATACTACTATTTGGTATATTTGGAGCAGTGTTCTATATATCAACAAGTATAATATTAAGGTCATTATCTGTATGGCTTGGTGATACTGAGCAAATAGCTAAAAATTATAGCAATAGTTTGCTTACTACGTTTTCAATCTATCCAGAGCAATTATTTAAAGGAATATTAAAAGTTATTCTTTATACTGTAGTACCAGTAGGATATATGGCATATATGCCTATTAATGTTGTTATACATATAGACATACAAAGTATTTTGTGTATATTAATTGCAGGAATTATATACATGTTTTTAGCTATAGTTATATTTAATAAAGCTATGAAAAGTTATGAATCAGGTAACACAATTTCTATGAGGAATTAAACAGAAAAAATATTGTACTCAGATTTTAAAAGAAAAAGAGTTAATATTAATAAAAAAAGATAATGATATATTCATTATCTTTTTTTTGTCTAAAAATATAAATATTAATCTAAATAAATTAAAATTGTATAATAGGATTTATACTGTCAATAATAAATTTAGTTGTTATGTATAAATTAAAATATTTGTATAAGTAAAGATGGGAGAGTATATTATGGGAATACCAAGTTTTAAGAGATTACCAAAACATATAGCTATAATACCAGATGGTAATAGAAGATGGGCAGTAGGTAGAAGTTTAGAGAAACATGAAGGTTATGATTATGGAATACTTCCAGGTTTGGATGTGTATGATATATGTGTAAAATTAGGTATAGAAGAAATAACCTTTTTTGGATTTACTCAAGATAATACTAAAAGGCCAGAAGTACAAAAAAATGCATTTGTAGAAGCATGTATAAAATCTGTTGAGGAACTTTCAAAACGTGATGCAGAGCTTCTTGTAGTTGGTAATACTACTTCAGCAATGTTTCCAAAAGAATTACTACCATATACAAAAAGGACTAAATTTGGTGATGGTAGAATCAAGGTTAATTTTTTAGTTAACTACGGCTGGTATTGGGATCTGACATATGGTTATGATAATACGTCAGATAAAGAAAAGATGGTAGAAAAAATTGCATCTGCAGAAATTTCAAGAGTTGATTTACTTATTCGTTGGGGTGGAAGAAGAAGGCTAAGTGGAATGTTGCCTATACAAACTGTATATTCAGATATATATGTAGTAGAAGAAATGTGGCCAGATTATGCGCCAGAGCAGTTATATAAAGCACTTGAATGGTACCAGGAGCAAGATATTACATTGGGAGGATAAAAAACAAAAATACTTACATATTAATGTAAGTATTTTTATTTTACTTGACAAATGCTAAATCATATATTATAATATATCTAGTTATTTAGTAAATTAGTAAATTACTAAATGTAATAAAAGGAGAAAAAATATGAAAATACCAACAACATTAAAACATAAACCAGTTATTGTGAGTGAAAATTATGAAAATATAGATGGAAGAAGTGCATATAAAACAGATACTAAAGGTTTATCTTTAGGACTTGCACAGTGGAATGATAGAGGTAAAGTAGATATATCTGCAAAAGTATGGAGATATACAGGAGAAAAATGGTCAAGACAATCTGAAGAGTTACCTATGCACAGAGTTTTAGACTTAGCAATATTAGTTTGTAGAACTAAACAGTATTTTGCAGAAGATTCATATAAATTTAAAGATATGTATAATAAAGAAAATAAATTAATAGATCGAATAGGTTTGCAAGGTGATGCCATGAATGTAGAAGTTTGCACAGAGAATAGTTTAATAGATGAAGATATAAAGTTATTTTCTAATGCATTAAGTGAAGATAGTGAACTTATAGGTGAAAGACTAAGAGTACTTTCAAGAATTTTAAAAGAAATGGGATATTAAAATGCAGGATAAAAAAGAGATAATAAATGAATATAAAAATAGAAAACAAATAGGTGGAATTTGTAAGATAACTAATACCGTAATAAATAAAATATTTATTTTTACAGCTCCAGATATAGAGGCTAGTAGGAATCGTTTTGAGTTTTCTAAAAAAACAAATTCTTGTATAAATATTAAATTACAAAATGATTGGAATAAATATGGATCAGATTCTTTTACTTTTGAAGTAATAGAGGAGTTAGAAAAAAATACAGAGAAAGATGCAAAGCAATTTAGTGAAGACTTAAATGAATTGTTAGAAATATATATTAAAAATTTAACAACTATCGATATGTATTAAAATTAATCATTTTAAAATGGTATACTTGACTAATTTTTAAAAATATTATAAAATATAGGTTGTAAAGTATAAACTTTAATAAATGTATAAAAATAAAGGTATATCACATATTCAAATTATGTAAGAGGAAAGGTGAAAATATGAAATTTTTAATAGTAGATTCTCATCCATATGAGAAAAGTTTTAATAGACAATTAACAAAAAGTATAGCAGATACTTTAAATAAAAAACATGAGGTAGAAATAATAGATTTAGTTGGAGATAACTTTAATCCAGTAATGGAAAGTCAAGATTTAAAAGTTTTTGTTAAAGGTGAGGCAGCTGATGAAAAAGTTTATGAATACCAAAATAAAATCAAAGAGGCAGATGTTTTAGTTTTTGCTTTCCCAATTTGGTGGGGTAGCATGCCTGCAACTTTAAAAGGATTTACAGATAAAGTATTTCTTAAGGGATTTGCATATACACATACTGAACAAGGTATGAAAGGACTTTTAAATAAAAAGGCTGTTGTAATAACTACAATGGAAACTCCAAGTGAGGTATATAATAATTATTTGAATAATCCTGTTCAAAATCAGTTTATAAGTGGAACACTCAATACTTGTGCAATACAAACAGAAAAGTATTTTCAAATAGATAGAATAAATTCTGGAACTGATGAATATAGAAAAGATATGTATAATCAAGTTGTTCAATATTTTGAAAATATATAGTTTAATTTCAAATTATAAAAATAGTCTGGCATCAATTGTGTCAGACTATTTTTACATGCATTATGTTTCAACAAATTTAGATTAAATATACTCCTTGTAAAAAGTATTTAGTTATGATATAATTTTAAAAAATGGAGGTAATACATGAATTTCAAAAATCAAATTTCAGAATATATAGATGAAATTAATAAATTTTTAGATGCTTCTGTTATTATACAAAATGTTCCTGAACGTAGATTGCTGGAATCAATGAAATATAGTTTAATGGCTGGCGGAAAAAGGCTAAGACCGATATTAATAATATCTACGTATAAGTTATTTAAAGAGGATTACTTAAACGCAATTCCATTTGCTGTTGCAATGGAAATGGTTCATAATTTTTCTTTAATACATGATGATTTACCAGCCATAGATAATGATGATTTTAGACATAATAAACCAACTAATCACAAAATGTTTGACGAAAGTACTGCTATACTTGCAGGAGATGGACTTTTAAATGGTGCATATGAGGTAATAAGTGAATCATTACTAGATACAAATAATTTAGAAAATAAACTTAGAGCATTTAATGAGTTTTCTAAATCTGTATTTAGAATGATAGCAGGTGAATATGTAGATATAGATTGTGAAGGTATGGAAATTCCTTATGAACTTCTTGAGTATATGCATCAAAACAAAACAGGTGCCCTTTTAAGAGCTTCTGTAAGAATAGGAGCAATATTAGCTGGTGCAAATGAAAAGGATATTCATAATCTCACTGAATACGCAGATAAAATTGGTTTTGCATTTCAAATAAAAGACGATATATTATCTGAAATTGGTGATGAAAAATTAATGGGAAAACCTGTTGGAAATGATAAAGAAATGAAAAAGTGCTCATTTGCTACAGTATATGGAATAGAAAAATCAAATGAAGTTCTTGACAATTTAATTAATGAAGCAATTGAAATAGCAAAAAGTTTTGAATATAACTCGGATTTTTTCATTGACTTTGCTTTATATATAAAAAATAGAAATCGTTAATGTGAAAAAAGGAGGATATTTTTATGAAAAGATATGTTATAATTGCTACTATTTTAATTATTTTTTTACTGTCTTCAATAATTGTATTTAATAATTATATAGATAAAGCTGGAGACTTTAGAATAGATATTAGAGGTACAATTACAAATATTAATATAAATGGTTCTAATGGGTCAATACTAGTGGAAGGAAAAATTGAAAGTGATACATATAATGATAAAGCTTCAGTTAGGATAAATGAAAACACTTTAATTACCAAACCAGCAGTTAACAAAAATATAGATATAAGCGAATTAAAAGTTGGGGATAGAGTGGAAGTAACATTTATAGGACCTGTTGCTGAAAGTTACCCTGTACAAGCAACTGGAAAATTGGTTCGTGTTATTGAATAAGGAGAAGTAAATCATGAAGAAATATACAAAAATATTGGTTATTATTGTAGTACTTTTTGTTTCAGTTTATAGTATATATGGCATCTATGATCCAAATAAAGAGCCTGTAACTACGAATCCGGGAGAAGTTACTATACTTACTTCACCAGAAGAAAATGCTGTTTCTGAAGGTACAACAGTAAGTGGTGAGGTTACAAATGCTGAAGATACTACAGCAAACGGAAGTTCTGTGACTTCAAAAGATTATAAAGCGAAAGTATTACAAAAAATTTCTGTTTATAAAACTGAGTTTGATGATTCGAAGTTTCAAAAAGTTAAAGTGAAAATAATTGATGATGGAGAGTACAAAGATAAAGAATACGAGGCAGAATATATATTACAAGTTTTAGATAGCTCTGAAAGTAAAGAATTAGAAGTTGGAAGAACTGTATATGTAATGTTTAATACAGATAGTCAAGGAAATCAAACTGTTGTTGTAAAAGATGTAGATAGAATGCCATATCTTATAATAGTACTTGTAATATTTATTACAACAATAATAGTAATTGGTAGAAAACAAGGTTTAAGAACCGTTATATCACTTGGTATTACACTGTACGCTATATTTTATATATTAGTTCCACTTATAATGAGTGGTCATAGTGCAATATTAATGTCTATTCTAATATGTATTTTTATAGCAGTTGTGAACTTAATTTTAGTTGGTGGAATAAAAACAAAATCTTTTGTAGCAATAGTAGGTACGGTATCTGGAGTTATAGTATCAGCTATATTAGCAATAATAATTTCAAATTTAGCTCGTATAACTGGACTTAGTAATGAAGACGCACAAATGCTTATATACGTAGCAAATGGTACGTCAATAGATATATATGGACTATTTTTCGCTGGTATAATAATTGGAACTGTTGGTGCTACTATGGATATATCAATGAGTATTGCTTCAACTATGAATGAATTAATTAAAACATCTAGTAAAATATCTACAAAAGATTTAATAAAATCTGGTTTAAATGTTGGCAAAGATTCAATAGGTACAATGTCAAACACTTTAATACTTGCATACGTAGGTGAATCATTAATTTTAATAATGTTGTATATGATTAATAATTTTAACTTGGTTAGTATAGTTAATTCAGATTTTATAGCATCTGAAATATTAAGAGGTTTATGTGGTACCATAGGAATGATTTCTGCTATACCTATAACAACATATATATACGGAATTTTGCATCATTTTGCAAAGGAAAAAAATTAAGTTTTGAAATAATATGTAGCAATTAATATATGTATTACATAATATATATTAGCGGTGAACGCTAGTATATAGGAGGTAAATATTATGTTATACAACCAAGATTACAACAAAGGTTGCTGCTTCGAAGAAAAAAAACCAGAAGTTAAAAAATGCGAACCTTGTAAACACGATTGGAAAGAAGACTACTGTAAATGTTATTGTAAATGTCTAAATCAAAGACCTGTTAAGAACGATTCTTATAGAGAAGAAGACGAAGACTAATTACAATAAAAGAAAAGCTACCAAGCTTTTCTTACATAGAAGTTGTATATATATTATTTACTTAAAGAATGTATGAGAATACATTCTTTTTTTATAGTATAGAAATTATGATTGGATAAGTGTAGCAATTAATATATATATTACATAATATATATTAGCGGTAAACGCTAATATATAGGAGGGAAATAATATATGTTCTGTAACCGAAATTTTAATAGATCATGTTGTCCTACATGTAGACCATGCTGCGAGAAACATGAGACATGCTGTGAGAAACATGAAACATGTTGTGAGAAACATGAAACATGCTGTGAGAAACATGAAACATGTTGTGAAAAACATGAGACATGTTGTAAAAAACACTAATTATTTTAAAAAAAACATTATAGTAAATTAGGCAACTTTGGATAATCGTTTGTAATATAAGAAAAGTTTAATAACTTTTCTTACATATAGAAAGTAAAAATTTTAATAGTTTAAAGAATGTATATAAAATTACATTTTTTTTATATACTAAAAAATTATAATTAATTATATAAATACGACAAAATGCGATATTTTATAGCATTTTACCACATATTTATTGATTTATTTGTATATTTGTAATATAATTAAGGAGTAAATTTAAAATGTATAAAGAGGTATAATATGCAATTAAAGAAGATTGAGATGCAAGGATTTAAATCTTTTGCTGGTAAAACGGAAATAGATTTTTTAGATGGTATAACTACTATTGTTGGACCAAATGGAAGTGGTAAAAGTAATATATCTGACGCAGTAAGATGGGTACTTGGAGAACAAAGTGCTAAAATTTTACGTGGAAGTAAAATGGAAGATATTATATTCTCTGGAACTCAAAGTAGAAAAAAAGTTGGGTTTGCAGAGGTTTCGTTATATTTGGATAATTCAGATTGTTCCCTTCCAGTAGAATATACTGAAGTTGTAGTAACCAGAAGAGTATATAGAACAGGTGAAAGTAATTACTTAATAAATTCTAATGAATGTAGATTAAAAGATGTCCAAGAACTATTTATGGATACTGGTATTGGTAAAGATGGATACAGTATAATTGGACAAGGTAAAATAGATGAGATTTTATCTAATAAATCTGATGAAAGACGAGCTATATTTGAAGAAGCTTCTGGTATAATGAAATACAAGACTAGAAAAGAAGAAGCAGAGAAAAAATTGCAAAATACAGATGTTAATTTATCTAGAGTTAATGATATATTGAGTGAGATAGAAAATTCAATTGCTCCATTAGAAGAAAAAAGTATAAAGGCAAAGAAGTATTTAAATTTAAGAGATAAATTAAAAGAATTAGATGTAAATATATTTTTAAATAGTTTGAAAGCTAATGCTTCAATTCTTGCTGATTTAGATAGCAAAATAGAAATTTTTCAAAATGATATAAACTTAGAAGAAAAAGACGCTATAGAACTTGAAAAAGCAAAATTAAATATAAAAGATAGATTAGAGGAAATTAATTTTAAGATAGAAGAAAGTCAGGCTAAATATTTCGAAATTGAAAATAATTCTGAAAAATTAAATTCAAAAATAGAATTAAATACTTTAAATATACAAAATGATACTGAAAACATTTCTAGAATAGAAAATGAAATATCTGAAGAATTAAAAAAAATAAGCATATTAAATGATGAAATTCAAATTAAAATTCAAAAGAAAGAATCTTTAAATTTAAATAAAGTGAAATTTGAAAATGAATTAAAGGATAAAGAAAATTCATTAGCAGATATATTGAAAACTTTAGATGAAAAAGGTGAACATATTGAGGAGATTAAACTCAAAATAGAAGAGTTAGAAGAAATTATAAATAACTATAATTTAGAAATATCTTCAAGTAATGCTACAATCGAATCAAATAAAAAACAAATTTTAAATATAGAAAAATCATCTGGAAATCATGTATTTGAAAAAGATAGATTAGTTATGGAGAAAGAAGATATAACACAAACATTAAATCAAAATATAGCTAACCTTTCAAAAGTTAATCAAGATATTAATTTAAATAATATAGATTTAGAAACTCAAAATACATTAATAAGTGAAATCAATAAAAAAGAAAACATATTAAATGAAGAACTTATGAGCATGAAATCAAAGTTTTCATATTTAACAAATTTAAAAAATGAAAATGAGGGATATTTTAAAAGTGTAAAAAGTGTATTAGATTATGTTAAAGAAAATAATATTAAGAATGTTTATGATACAGTTGCTACTACAATAAATACAGACGAAAAATATGAAAAAGCAATCGAGGTTGCTTTAGGAAATTTTCTTCAAAATATAATTGTTGAAACCCCTGAGGAAGCAAAACATCTAATAGAATATTTAAAAACCAATTCATATGGTCGCGCAACATTTTTACCTCTTTCAAGCATTAAAAAAGCGGAAAATGAAGATTTAAATAAGTATAAACAATACGAAGGCTTTTTAGGTAGTGCCGTATCATTAGTAAAATTTGATAAAAAATTTGAAAGTGCTATAAACCTTGCTTTAAATAAATGTATAGTAGTAGATAATATAGATAGCGCAAACTATATATATGCAAAAGCAAAAGGACAAATAAGAATTGTTACATTAGATGGTGAAGTAATATCTCCAGCTGGAAGTATAACAGGTGGACAAACTTCTAGTAGAACCTCTGGATTAATAGGTAGAGATGAAAAGATTAAGTCACTTGAAAAATTAATTGAGAAAAAAGAAAAAGAAAAAGATAAGTATGAAGATGAAATTTCTCATATCATACCAAAATTAAAAGATGTAGAAGAAAAATTAAATGTTTTGAAAAATTCAAAGGATGTTCTTAGTACTCAAGTTGCTACGTATACAGAAAAACTTGAAAATGTGAAAAAAGACATAGCTAAATCTGAAGAAAATAATTTAAAGTCTGAAGAAATGAAAACTATGCTTTTAAATGAAAATGAAACATTACTGAAAAGTATTGAAGAAATAAATAATAATGTGACAAGCATAAATAATCAAATTACACAGTTAAATTCAGAAGTAGAAGAGTATACTAGATACAATAAAGCTAAAGAACAAAACATTAATTTCTTAAATGAAGATATAGTTAATCTAAAAATATCACTTTCTTCATTTGATGAAAGTGCATTATCTATTGATGAAATGAAAACTAAATTAGAATCAGATATAAACAACTTTGAAGAAGGTATAGATAGAAGAAATAAACAAAAAGAGGAATACTTAAAAGAAATAATAAGTTTAAAACAAGATATAGTAAATTTAGAAAATGAATCTAAGGAATTAGTTAAATTTAAACAAGATTACTTAGATATATCTGAAAAATTAAAATTAGATAAAAAAGATTGTATGGTTAAGCAAGATACATTAGAATTAAAAATGCTTGAAAGTGTTAATAAAATAGGTAAAATTAAAGAAGAAAAATCTAAGGTTGAAAATAGAAAAATTAAATTTGATATAGAAATAGATAGTTTAAAAAATAAGATGTGGGATGAATATGAACTAACTATATCATCAGCTAAAGAATATTATAATTCAATACCTGTTATTGAAGATATGACTAATATAAATAAAAATGCAGAAAAATTAAGAAACGAAATAAAAAACTTAGGTGATGTAGACATATCATCAATTGAAGAATATAATAATGTAAAAGCTCGTTATGATTTTATAACTGTTCAAAAGAAAGATTTAGATGAGACCAAACAAAAATTAGAAAATTTAATATCTAATATGACAACACTTATGAAAAGTCAATTTACTAAACAATTTAAAATAATTAATGAAAATTTTGCTGAAACTTTTTCAGAATTATTTGGTGGTGGTAAAGCAGCATTAACACTTACAGATGAAAGTAATATATTAGAATCTGGAATTGAAATTGAAGTTCAGCCTCCAGGTAAAAAACTACAAAGTATGATGCTTTTATCTGGTGGTGAAAGAGCACTTACAGCTACAGCTTTACTATTTGCTATACTTAAAATTAAAGCACCTCCATTTTGTATATTGGATGAAATAGAAGCAGCTTTGGACGATATTAATGTTCAAAGATTTGCAGAATATATAAAAAAATATTCAAAAGAAACACAGTTTATTGTAATTACACATAGAAAAGGTACTATGGAAGTGGCAAAAACAGTTTATGGTATTACAATGGAGGAATATGGAATATCTAAGGTTATTTCAATGAAGATGAAATAGAGGGGAAATAAATGAAAGAATTTTTTACTGAGATTGGTGGTACCCCATTTGTACTATTTGGACCAATGCATATATTTTTATCCGTAACTACTGTTGTTATAGCATTACTCATTTTTAAATATAAGGATAAATTAAGAACTTTAAAATTTAAAGAGAACATTAGATACATTTTAGCAGCTATTTTATTTATTAATATGTCAGTATATTATATATCTAAAATAATACTTAAAACCTATGATTGGAGATTAGATTTACCATTACATTTTTGTTTCATAACGGGATATATATTTATGTATGTATTAATAACCGGAAATAGAAAATTGTATAGTATAATATACTTTTTTACCTTTGTAGGACCCATACCTGCAATAATATGGCCTGACTTGAAATTTGATTATGATAGACTAATATTTTGGCAGTTCATAATTAGTCATCATTTTATGCTACTTAGTAGTATATATGTATTGGTTGTTTTAAAGTATAAAATACATAAAAAAGATATATTAAAAGCATATGTCACAGGTAACTTAATAGTATTTGTTATGGCTATATTTAATGGAATATTCAATACTAATTATATAATGATGGGACAATTGCCAGCTCATATATATAGAATATATCCTTTTGTTGAATATATGCCTCCAATATTTTGGCTTGAACTAGTTGCATTAACTGCAATATTTATAGCATATATACCTGCATATTTATTAAATAAAAAAGGAGCTGATATTACATTAGAAGATAATGAATTAAAATATGTAGGATAAAAATAATAAATGAAAAAGACGCTTTCTGTATAGTTGCAGAGAGCGTCTTTTCTTTAATTTAAATTACATATTTTTAATATATAATTTTTTAAACTTATTGACAAAAAAATACATATGTTGTATAATTTAGCAAATAATGATTTTTATTGAAATTAGAAAGAAGAGGTATATTAATAATGAAAAGAAATAAAGGAATATCATTAATAGTGCTAATAATAACGATCATAGTTATTATAATACTAGCAGGATCAGTTATACTTAATTTAACAAATAGCAATATAATACCACAAGCAAATGAAGCAAAATTTAAAACAAATATAGAACAATATAACTCAGAGCTTGCAATTGTTATATCGGGTAAGTATTTGCAAAGTAGTTCTTTTAATCCAAGATTATTTAACGCACCTGCATGGGATGGTACACAGGGTAATATAACAGGAACAATAAAAGAATATATTAAAAGTATAACAGTTGCAGACGGTGCAAAATTAGAAATACAAAATGGTGAATTAGTTTATGTAGGAGATGTTTTAGTAGAAAAAGATTATATTAAAGAAATGGGAATACAAAATAAAGTAGAATTAGGTGTAAATGTAATAGCAACGGAAAATACAACTGTAAACGGTAAAGTAGCAACATATCGAAATCCGCTAATACCAAAGGGATTTAAAGCAATTGATGATGGTGCAACCTGGCCAACAGACTGGAATAAAGGATTAGTAATAGAAGATGTTAATGGAAATCAATTTGTGTGGGTTCCTGTAGATGGAACAAATGTAGCTTATACAAAATGGTGCACAACTAACATATCATATGCATCAACAACAGATGATACATTACCAGCAGATGTAACAAGTGAAGAAAATCAAGTGTTGAAATATGGTGGATTTTATATAGCAAGATATGAAGCTGGAAAAGTAGGGGTAGACCAATTAGTAAGTAAAAAAAATGCAACAGTATGGGCGAATATAAAATATACGGATTTAAAAATAAAATCTGAATCAATGTATAATACAGAGAAAGTTAAAAGTGGACTTGTAACTGGTACACAATGGGATACTATAATGAAATGGATACAAAATTCAGGCAAAAATATAACAGATAGTAGATCGTGGGGAAACTTTTATGATTCAATAGCCCCTGCAAATGTTACAGGATATAAAACAAAACAAGTAGCAGGATATAGTGAAATGTGGAAAGCAAATAATATATATGATCTAGCCGGGAATACTTGGGACTGGACAAGTGAAATTTATGGATCTACCCGTGTTTGTCGTGGCGGTGTGCATTATGCTAGTGGTGGAGGATACGCACCAGCTGCATATCGTGGTAATGACTATCCTAGTATAACAAATGCTAGTGTTTGTTTATCTTTTCGTGTAGTACTCTATATAATTTAATTATTTTTATTAAAATAAGATAAAATGAAATAACCTATAAACTAGAAATACAAAATATTGTATAAGTTTATAGGTTATTTTTAATTTTGATATTATTTATTTAAACTATTTGTAAATTCTTCTTGTTTAAGTAGGTAATCCCACTTTTTATCTACTTCTGTTTGAAGTTGATCAATCATCCATCTGTTTTCTTCTTTAAATAAATGTTTAAATCTTTTTTGCATTTTTAAAAATTCTTCAACAGGTAATTTCTTAGCTGGCTTATATGTAATTCTATATACACCATTTTCAATTTCATATAAAGGCCAAAAGCAAGTATCAACAGCAAGTTTATTCATAAGTAATAAATCATCAGTAGGATAACCCCAACCTCTTGGGCAAGGAGAAAGTACTGACATATAAGTAGGACCTTCTGTATATATAGCTTTTTCAGCTTTTTCATATAAATCTTTTTGGTTTCCAATGGCAGCAGTTTGTGCAACATAAGGAATATTATGTTTTGCCATTATCTCTGTTAAATCTTTTCTCATTTGAACTTTACCAGGAATTTTTGAACCTGCAGGTGTAGTTGTAGTATCTGCAAAATGTGGAGTAGAAGAAGAACGCTGTGTTCCAGTATTCATGTAACCACCGTTATCGTAACATACGTATGTTATATCATGACCTCTTTCCATTGCACCAGATAAAGCTTGAAAGCCTATATCTAAAGTACCACCATCACCACCAAAAGCTATAAATTTTGTATTTTTACTAATTTTTCCTCTTCTTTTTAAAGCAGTATATGCTGCTGAAGCACCAGAAATTGTTGCTCCTGCATTTTCGAATGCACTATGTATAAATGAAGCATTTCCCCAAGATGTGTAAGGATATATACAACTAGATACTTCTAAACAGCCAGTTGCAGAGGTAATTAAAGCATTATCATCTTCTTTTAATGTTCTAAGTACAGTTCTTACAATAGGAGGAGCACCGCATCCAGCACACATTCTATGCCCGCTTACAAATCTTGCTTTTTTATTTACCATATCTTTTATACTATATGCCATATTATTCACCTCTCAATCCTAAATAATTAGTTAATGTAGTTATTTTACCAGTTTTGGCGATAGTCTCTAAATCACTAAATACTTCAAAAATGTTATCTATTTTAACATCTCTACCACCTAAACCATATATATAGTTTACTGTAGGAACTTTTACGTTACTTGTATACATTGCAGATGTTATCTCTGAAAATAATGGGCCAGAGTATCCATTTACACTATCTGCTTTATCCATAATAGCAAGAACTTTTAAATTTTTTACTTCTTCTGAAATTTCTAAGTAAGGTAATGGTCTAAAACATCTTGGCTTTAACAAACCAGCTTTTACGCCCTTAGATCTTAATACGTCTATAGCTTCTTTTGCAGTTCCAGCTGTAGAGTTTAATACTATTATACCTAATTCAGCATCATCTAACATATATTTTTCGTATAAACCATGTTTTCTACCAGTTAATTTGTAGAATTCTTCAGAAACTTCTTTAATAATTTCTTTTGAATCTACCATAGCATCAGCTATTTCTTTTCTTTGCTCAAAGTAACTATTTTGAAGAGATAAAGGTCCAATAGAAATATTTCTTTTATCATCTAATAAATATTCTTCTGGATTATATTCACCAACAAAATTTTTAACTTCCTCATTTTCCATAAGCATAATATTTTCTATTGAATGTGATGTTATAAATCCATCATAACAAACCATAACAGGTAATTTAGCTTTTTCAGCTATTTTTACAGCCATTATTGTGTTGTCATATGCTTCTTGATTACTTTCACAATATAATTGTATAAAGCCTGCATCTCTAGCTCCCATTGAATCTGAATGATCGTTATGTATATTAATTGGAGCAGATAGTGCTCTATTTACATTCACTAAAACAATAGGTAATCTAAGACCAGAAGCTATATAAAGAGTTTCAAACATATATGCTAAACCTTGTGATGAAGTAGCAGTCATAACTCTTGCTCCAGCAGCTGATGCACCAATACATGCAGACATAGCACTGTGTTCACTTTCAACTGGAATAAATTCAGTTGTTACTGATCCATTAGATACAAAGTTTGCAAAGTATTGAGGTATTTCAGTAGCAGGAGTAATAGGGTAGGCTGCAACTGTATCTGGGTTTATTTGTTTCATAGCAGTAGCGACTGCTTCGTTTCCACTTAATCTTTCTCTAATTGCCATAATATATTTCTCCTTTCATTAATCCTCTGATTTCATTTCAATTGCTTTGAATGGACATACTTTAGCACAAACTCCGCAACCTTTACAGTAATTTAAATCAAAATCCTGTATAATATTATCTTTTTGGATAATACAATTTTCTGGGCAATAAGGTACACACATCATACAATTTGTACACTTATCTCTATTGTGAATAGGTTTTCTACTTCTCCAATCGCCAGTTAATACTTCTACAGAATTTCCATCTTTTAAAATATTACTTCCAACTTTAGATAATTTACTCATCTGTTATTCCCCTCCATTCAATTCATCAAAGCCCCTAGTTAAACATTCCATATTAGGTGGTATAACCTCAGGTTTTCTAGCAAATTTATGTTTGAATGAACCTTCCATATCCTTTATAAGGGTTTCTCTGTCCATTATATTTGTTATTTTTATAATAGCTGCAAGTAGTGCAGTATTTGGGAAATTAGCTTTTAAACATTCTAAACTAATTTTAGTTGCATCTAGTGTGTATACCTTACCAGTATATCCGCTTAATTCTTTTCTAATTTTTTCTATAGGTTCACTTGTGTTTACAAGTATTGCACCTTCCTTTTTTAATCCATTTGTAACATCAACTGTACCAATTAAAGTATCGTCAACAACAACAACGTAATCTGGTTCATACACATTTGAATGAATTCTAATTTCATTTTCATCTATACGGTTATATGCTGTCATTGGAGCACCCATTCTTTCAGGACCATATTCTGGAAATCCTTGAATAAATTTTCCTGTATTGAATGCAGCATCTGCAAGTAATAATGAAGCTGTTTTTGCACCTTGACCACCACGGCCGTGCCATCTTATTTCAATCATAAAACTTCCTCCTTTTATGCTAATATTATATAACTAATTAAAAACTATGTCAAGTTAAAAATAGTTAATACGTTAAAAGTGACAAAATTTAGCAGCGGTAATACTTGACATATATGGTATAATGTATATATCTTTAATTTGTTAGGTGAGTTTTATTAAATCTACCTAAAACGGCGTTATATTGCAATGAAAAATAACCTAAAAAGGAGTGAAGAGTATGGAAAATGACAGAATTTTAGAAATTGATCTTCAAATCAAAGAACTTAAAAACTCCCATAATGAGGTATATGGATGGATTTTACTGAAGGAAAAACAAAAAGTTTTAACAGAAATGCTAAGCAGTAGTAATCCACTAGAAAATTGTGTTGAAAATCGGGAAGAACTTACTAAAGTAGAAAGTGAAATGTCTTCTATGAAGAAAGAATACTCTTCACTTATGCTTTATGATGCATTAATTTGTGTAAAACAAAAGATGTTGTCTAAGACTCAAGAAATAGATGAAAAAAGTCTATAATAAGGTGCTAATAGTCTAAGCCAGTTTTGATTAATTTCAAAACTGGTTTGTTTTTTAATAAATAATTTAGCAATAACAATGCTTGACACATATGTTATAATAGTAAAATATTTATAAAGTATAAGTAAGCTTTAATAAACTAATTAAACAACTCTTAATTGATTAAAAGGAGAATAATATGAAGGAAGATATAATTATCGAACTTGATTGCAGAATTGAAAAATTTATATTAGATAACTCAGAGATTAATACTTGGATTATGTTAAAAGAAAGTGAAAAAAACTTAAGGCAGATACTCCAAAATAGTAATTTACGTAAAGCTAACGATAAATATGAAAAAGAACTAACAGAAACAGAGGACTGCATGAAATTTATGAAAAGAAATTTTTCTGCTGTTAATACTTATGAAGAACTTATATTACAGAAACAAGTAATACAAGAAGAAAAATCATCTTATCATTAATAAGTTAGGTAAAAAAGCAAATCAGTTTTGATTAATTTCAATGCTGTTTTGTTTTTTTTTATTGTAAAATAATTCACAGATTATTAATATTTTAAGGTTGACAATATAATATATTTGTTATATAATATACTTATTAAAGGAGGAATAAAAATGGATATAAAAGGAACAAGAACAGAGGCTAATTTAATGGCTGCATTTGCAGGAGAGTCTCAAGCTAGAAATAAATATACATATTATGCTTCAAAAGCAAAAAAAGAGGGATATGAACAAATAGCTAATATATTTGAAGAAACGGCAGGAAATGAAAAGGAACATGCTAAATTATGGTTTAAATTATTACATAATGAAGAAGTTCCATCAACAATAGAAAATCTAAAAGATGCAGCAAATGGCGAAAACTATGAATGGACAGATATGTATGCTACATTTGCTAAAGAAGCAAAAGAAGAAGGATTTACTCAAATAGCTTCATTATTTGAAAAAGTTGCAAAAATAGAAAAAGAACATGAAGAAAGATATTTAGCATTACTTAAAAATATAGAAGATGGTAAAGTCTTTGAAAAAGATGGAGTAGCAATTTGGAAATGTTTAAATTGTGGTCATATACATGTTGGAAATATAGCTCCAACAATTTGCCCAGTTTGTAAACATCCTCAAAGTTATTTTGAATTACAATCAAAAAATTATTAGGAGGTAAAATATATGAAAAAATTTTACATTTGTAAAGTATGTGGTAACCTTGTTAAATTAGTTGAAGAAGGTGGCGGAACATTAACTTGTTGCAACCAACCTATGACTCTACTAGAAGCTAATACAGTTGAAGCATCTTTTGAAAAACATATACCAGTTGTAGAAATAAATGATGGTATTGTTAATGTTAAGGTTGGAAGTGTTGATCATCCAATGATTGAAGAGCATTATATAAGTTGGATTTATTTAAAATATGATGGTGGAAATCAAATGGTTAAACTTTCAGCTGGAATGAAACCAGAAGCATCTTTTTGTATAAATGATGCAAAAAATATTGAAGTATATGCTTATTGTAATCTACATGGTTTATGGAAAGCAGATATAAAATAATTAAAAATATAAAAATGTCTAGTAGTAATACTAGGCGTTTTTTATTATAAAAAATATTATTAACTATTTTTAAAACAATGTAAAAATATATTGACAAAAATATATATTTAACATATAATTAAAATATCTTAAAATTGTTATTTTTTGTTATAAATAGGGAGGAATATACTTTGAAAAGTAAGAGAGGAATATCATTAATAGTATTAGTTATAACTATAATCGTGATATTAATATTAGCAGGAGCTATAATACTTAGTTTGATAAACAGTAATATAATAAATCAGGCTAATGAAGCGAC
The DNA here is from genome assembly GCA_029256705.1 of Clostridia bacterium. Taxonomy (GTDB): domain Bacteria; phylum Bacillota; class Clostridia; order TANB77; family CAG-465; genus RGIG5057. The sequence continues at coordinate 117,023 of JAQSXK010000001.1, read as the reverse complement.
ATTTAAAGCAAATATAACTTCATATAATTCTGAACTTGTAATGGATACATCAAATCAATATTTACAAAATGGTTCTTTTAACCCAAATTCATTTAATGCTGGTATATGGGATGGAACAGAAGAAAATAAAGTTGGGACAATTAAAGAATTTATAACAAATATAGAAGAAAAGGATGCATCGAAGTTTGAAATACAAAACGGTAAATTAACATATGTTGGAACGAATCAAAAGGAAAAAGACTGGATTACAGATATGGGAATACCAACTGGAAATATTACACTTCCATATACAACAATTAAACCACAATTATTAGATGTAGAAAAGTATAAACTTCCTTATGTGCCAACAGGTTTTACATATAAAGAAGGTACTTGGCGTTCAGGATTAGTTATAGAAGATTCATCGCATAATGAATTTGTTTGGGTTCCAGTAGATAATACTACTGTTAAATATTTAAAATGGGATGCAGCTAAAACTTCTGCAAGTTCAATGAATACTACTGATGGAATGTTACCGTCAGGCATAAATAATGAAATTGATCAAATAACAAATTATGGTGGATTTTATGTAGCTAGATATGAATCAGGAAAAGAATCTGATACTATATTAGTAAGTAAAAAGAATTCAGTCGTATGGAATGATATTAATTGGGTTGATGCAAAAACAAAAGCAGAATCCATGTTTAGTACTGTAGAAGTTAAAAGTGGACTTATAACGGGAACACAATGGGATACAGTGATGAAATGGCTACAAGTTTCAGGAAAAGATACTTCTTCAGATAGTAGTTCTTGGGGAAATTATGGCGACTCTGTTTCTCCTGCTAATGTATCAGGTTATGGAAATATGCAAAATACAGGGTACAGTGAATATTGGAAAGCAAAGAATATATATGATATCGCAGGGAATGCATGGGAATGGACAAATGAAACTTATGGATCAGATTCTTCCATTAATCGTAGTGGAGTTTGTTTTGCTAGTGGCACGGATTATCCAGCAGGGTATAGAGGTTTTAACTATAGTATAAATAGTAGTTATTATCTTACTTTTAGGGTGGTATTATATATATTATAGAAGAAATGGAGATATTATATGGAGAAATTATCTGATTTACCTAATATAGGTTCAGCTGTTGAAGGACAACTAAATAAAGTAGGAATTAAAACATATGAGCAATTAAAAAAAATTGGTAGTATGCAAGCGTGGCTTAAAATTAAAGGTATTGATGAATCTGCCTGCTACAATAGATTATGTGCTTTGGAGGGCGCAATACAAGGTATTCCAAAGATACAGTTATCTGAAGATAAGAAAAAAGAATTGAAAGAATTTTATAATAACTTTAAATTATAATTGATAAGAATGTAATATATAAGTAAAATTTGCTTGTGTATTATATTTTTTATTTATATTTTAAAATTCTCTTTATTTTTATTGTTTTTATGGTATAATATATTTAAATAATGAGTGAGGTAAATATGGAACAACTAGATATGTTTGTAAATGATGAAAAAGTTAAAGAATTAAATAGAATAAACAAACTAAGAGAAGAGATAAAATTTCATAATAAACTATATTATGAAAATGATGAGCCAGTAATTTCAGATTATGAATATGATAAATTAACTCAAGAATTAAAAAAATTGGAAAGTAAACATCCGGATAGTATAGATAATACTTCTCCAACTCAAAAAATTGGTGGAAGTAAAAAAGATATATTTTCGGATGTAAAACATGAAGTTCCTATGCAAAGTCTTCAAGATGTTTTTAATTTTGATGATGTTATGTCTTTTACAGATAAAGTTAGAAAAGAATATGGAGAAAATATAGAATTTGTAGTTGAAACAAAGATTGATGGGCTTTCTGTATCTTTAGAATATGAAGATGGTAAACTAATTAGAGGATCAACAAGAGGTGATGGTTTAGTTGGTGAAGATGTTACAGAAAATATATTATGTATAAAAAGTATACCAAATGTACTTTCAACTAATGATACAATAGAAGTAAGAGGGGAAGTATATCTTCCTAGAAGTGAATTTAATAGATTAAATAATGAATTAGAATTAGAAGGAAAAAAATTACTTGCTAATCCTAGAAATGCAGCAGCTGGAACTTTAAGACAACTAAATACAGATCTGGTTAAACATAGAAATCTAGATATATTTGTATTTAATGTACAAAAATGTACAACTCAAAAATTTTTAAAACATAGTGAAAGTTTAGAGTATTCTAAAAAACTTGGAATACATATACTAGATTATTCAAAAGTATGTATAACAGATGATGATGTTATTTCTGCTATTGAAGAAATAGGTAAATTAAGAAATGATTTAGAGTACGATATAGATGGCGCAGTTGTTAAAGTTAATGATTTAAAGCTTAGAAATAGATTAGGTACTACTGTTAAAGTTCCTAAATGGGCGGTAGCATATAAATATCCACCAGAACAAAAGGAAACTAAAATTACAGATATAATAATGCAAGTAGGTAGAACTGGTAAGGTAACACCTATGGCGGTTTTAGAACCTGTTAAAGTTGCTGGTTCTACTATAGCTAGTGCAACCCTTCATAATTTTGAGTATATTGTACAAAAGGATATACGAATTGGAGATATTTGTGTAATTCAAAAAGCTGGGGATGTTATACCAGAAATAGATCATGTAATAAAAGAAAAAAGAACTGGAAAAGAAGTAATAATTGAAACTCCAATTGTATGTCCAGTATGCGGAGAAAAATTAGAAAAAGATGAAGACATTGTAGACATACGCTGTACAAATAGCGAATGCCCTTCGCTTATATATAGAAGTATACTTCACTTCGCTTCTAGAGATTGTATGGATATTAGAGGTCTTGGAGATAGTATAACAGAAAAGTTAATAGATATGGGTAAAATAGAAGATGTAGCAGATATATATTATTTGGAATATGAGGACTTATTAGATTTAGATAATTTCAAGGATAAATCTGCAAGTAACTTAATGAATGCAATAAATACTACTAAAAATAACACATTAGATAAACTTATATTTGGTTTAGGAATAAGAAATATTGGTAAAAAAGCAGCAAAAGTTCTTTCTGAAAGTTATACAGATATATATGAAATAATGAATAAGGAGACTGAAGAATTATCTAATTTACCAGACTTTGGACTTATTATGGCAGAATCTGTTGTAGAGTTTTTTAAGAAAGATAAAACAAAAGAAATAATTAATAAGTTAGAAAGTGTGGGAGTTAATTTAAAGGGTAATAAAAAAGAATTATTATCTAATAAATTAGAAGGACTAACTTTTTGTATAACTGGTTCTTTTGAAAATTATTCAAGGGATGAAATAGTAAGTCTGATTGAAGAAAATGGTGGTAAAAGTTCATCTTCAATATCTAAAAAAACTTCATATTTGATTGCTGGTGAAGATGGTGGAAGTAAGCTTAGTAAAGCAAATTCATTAGAAGTTAAAGTAATAACAATTGATGAGTTTAATAATATGATAGGTTAGTATTATTAAGAAGGGATATATATTACTAATTTACTTTATTTTTTAAAATAAATAATTTATAGTACAATACTTTTAATATATATAGATATAATCTATATTGTGTTAAAGGTATTTTTTTACTGTTTACTTGATTTCACCTTGTTTTTATTGTATAATGTAGAGGTTAAGTGGGTGAATAATATAAAGAAGTTAATAATATCAGAGAAACCTAGTGTAGCTAAAGAATTTGCTAGGGTACTGAAAGTAGATGCCAGAGCACAAAACGGTTATTTAGAATCTGAAGATTATGTTATAACTTGGTGTGTACGGACATTTAGTTACAATGAGTTATCCAGATAAATATGATGAAAAATTAAAGTTTTGGAATATATATACACTTCCTTTTGTGCCTAAAGAATACAAATATGAAGTAATAGATAGTGTCTCTGCACAATTTAATATAGTAAGTAAATTATTAAATAGAGAAGATATAGAAACTATTTATGTTTGTACCGACTCAGGAAGAGAAGGAGAATATATATATAGACTTGTAGATAGTATGGCAAACGTTAAATGTAAAGACAAAAGAAGAGTTTGGATTGATTCTCAAACAGAAGAAGCTATATTAAATGGAATAAAAGATGCTAAAGCACTCAGTCAATACGATGCTTTAGCTAATAGTGCATACCTAAGAGCAAAAGAAGATTATTTAATTGGTATAAATTTTTCTCGACTTTTATCTGTAGTTTATGGTAAAAGTTTAGCTAAGAAAATGGAAGAGGAAAAAGCAGTTATATCTATAGGTAGAGTGATGACTTGTGTATTAGGTATGATAGTAAACAGAGAAAGAGAAATAAGAGATTTTACTAAGTTAAAGTTTTATAAATTAGAAGGTAGTTTTTCTGCTGAAAGTAATTTTTTAGCAGATTGGAAAGTAAGTGAAAATTCTACATATTTTAATTCACCATTACTATATAATGAATCTGGTTTTTTAAAAGAAAACTTTGCTATAGAAGCAAAAGAATATATATTAAAAAATAAAGAAAATGCAATTATATCTGAAATAAATAAAAAAACTATAAAGGAAAATGCTCCACTTTTATTTAACTTAGCAGAACTTCAAAATGAGTGTACAAGAAGATTTAAAATAAGTCCAGACGATACTTTAAAAGTGGCTCAAACTTTATATGAAAAAAAGATGCTTACATATCCTAGAACTGATGCTAGAGTATTATCTACTTCAGCAGCAAAAGAAATTAGCAAGAATTTAAATGGTATAGTAAAAGGTAATAAACAAGAATATATTAAAGAAATACTAGATAAAATGATAGCAGAAAAGTATTCTACGGATTTACTTAAAACAAAATATGTTAATGATTCTAAAGTAACAGATCACTATGCTTTAGTTCCAACTGGTCAAGGTTTTGAAAACTACAATAGTCTATCTGATTTAGAAAAAAATATATTTAATATGGTTATAATAAGATTTTTATGTATATTTTATCCACCGGCTCAGTTTAGTAAGATAAATGTAGTTATAGATGTAAGTACTGAAAATAATAAAGAAAGTTTTTATACATCTGGAAAAGTATGTATTGAAGAAGGATATTTAGAAGTTGTAAATAAAGAAAAAGAAGAAAATTCAAAAAAAATTATAAAAGAAGATGAAGAAGTTAGTGAAAATAAAGAAGAAGTTGAAGCAGAAGTTGAAAACAATATAGAAATTTTAAAAAGCTTGAAAAAAGGTCAGAAAATAAACTTAAATAGTATTGAAATTAAAACGGGTGAGACAAGTCCTTCTACTAGATATAATTCTGGTTCTATTATTCTTGCTATGGAGAATGCAGGTAAACTTATTGAAGATGATAAACTAAGGGAACAAATAAAGTCTGCGGGTATTGGTACAAGTGCTACTAGAGCTGAAATTATTAAAAAATTAGAAAGAATAGGATATATATCTTCAAATAAAAAAACTCAAATACTTACTCCCACTAAAAAAGGTGAGGCAGTATATGACATAGTTAAGTCATCAATGAACGATTTACTTAATCCAGAACTTACTGCAAGTTGGGAAAAAGGTTTAAATATGGTCGCAGACGGTGAGATACAGCCAGAAGAGTTTATGAATAAATTAGAAAAATATATTTGTACAAAAGTTAATAAATTTAAAAATATTGGTTATTAAAGAGGTGTTTTTTATGAAAAGATTTGTAGTTATATTATTATTTAATGAGGATATGTCAAAAATACTATTAATAAAAAGAAAGAAAAAACCATATATAGGGTTATATAATGGAATTGGCGGAAAAATTGAAGGTGATGAAAGTGTTTTTGAATGTTGCATACGCGAAACAATGGAAGAGGTAAATGTAAGTTTATTTAATCCTAAACTTTTAGTAACACATATATACCCAGAAAATGATATGCTAAAACAAAACTCTAATATTGAATTAAATGTTTTATATGATATTATAAAAGAATCTAACTTTGAAGAAAATGAAGAAGGAACTTTTGAATGGTTGGATGTAGATTTTGTTCTAGATACAAATAACAAACTAATAGCTGGCTACGGCAATGTAGGACTATTTGCAAGGGAAATATTAGAATCTGAAAATAAATATGATTTTTACAAAAGTTAACTTTAGTATTTAAATCTTTTAGAAGGGGGAAGTCATGAATCAGTTAGTTGTTAATCTGCCAAAACATAGTAAATATTTAAACTTATTAAATGATATTAAATCAGATAAAATCGATTTAAGTGTTTTTGGACTTACAGATAGTCAAAAAGCTCATATGGTATATAGTTTAAATGTATACAGTAATAAACCATCTTGTATAGTTTGTAGCAATAATATTCAAGCTAAAAAAATGATGCAAGATCTTAAGTTTTATAGTGAAATTGAAATAGTATATTTTCCAGCAAGAGAAATTGTATATTATGATGTAGAGGCAGAAAGTAAAGAAATTGAGAATGCAAGAATGTACGCTATTCAAAGGATAATTTCTGGGGATAATATAATTATTGTAACTACAATAGATAGTATACTTCAAAAGATGCTACCAATAGAAAAATTTAAAAATCTAAGTTTAGAGTTTAATATAGATAGTAAGATAGATATAAATGATTTAGTTACCAAATTGACAAATTTAGGTTATGAAAGATGTACTAATGTTGAGGGAAAAGGTCAATTCGCTATTCGTGGAGATATAATTGATATATTTAGTATTAATAGTGATATGCCAAATAGAATAGAACTATTCGGTGACACTATTGATAGAATATCTTCTTTTGATGTAGAGACCCAAAGAAGTATGGGGACCGTTAAAACATTTAATTTGCAATTTGCTAGTGAATTTAACATAACGGAGAGTCAAACAAATAATGTTATAGACAAGTTAAAAAACTTAGTAAGTAGTAAAATAAATAATGAATTCAAGAATGTAGTTTTAAAAGATATAGAAACATTAGAAAATGGAGATGGCAAAAATTTAGTAGATAAATATTTTGAACTTTTCTTTAAAGATACTGTATCGTTTATAGATTATTTAGATAATTACACTATATATATAGATGAGCCAGTAAAATGTATAGAAAAATCTAAGTATATTATATACGAAAATGTTGAAACATTAAAATTATTAAGTGAAAAAAATCACTTATATATACCATATACGCATCAAATGTACATGTATGAAGATGTTGAACTAAAGTTTAAACATCTTGTTAATGTCTATTTGGAAAGAATGAATACAGATAGAGTTCTTCATGCAAAAAGAAAAGAGGTGATTTTCAGCTGTAGGGAAGTTAACTTTTTTCGTAGTTCAATGGATATACTTATACAGGACATCAAAGCCAGGGAAGAAAATGTAATTCTTCTTGTATATCCATCTGCTGCTAGGGTTCATCAGGTCCAAAATATGCTGATAGACAGTAAAATAAAAGTAATTTATTTAGATCACATATTTGGAACTGAACTTAAAGCTGGAAAAATATATATAACTCAAGGTATACTATCTGGTGGTTTCGATTATGATGATTTTAAATTAACAGTTATATCTGAACCAGTATCAGGAACATTAAGTAATGTTAGAAAGTTAAAAAAATCTAATGTAATAGGTCAAACTATTAACTCTTTTGAAGATTTAGTAATAGGAGATTATGTTGTTCATGAAAGTCATGGTATAGGTATATATAGAGGAATAGAGACAGTTGAAGTAGAAGGTGTTACTTTAGATTATATTAAAATAGAATATTTAAACGGATCATATATATTTGTTCCAATATCTGGATTAGATAGTGTAAAAAAATATATGTGTGATGATGATACTTTGCCAAAATTAAATAGTCTTGGAAATAAAGAATGGTCTAATACAAAAAGAAAAGTTAAACAACATGTTGAAGAAATAGCAAAAGAATTAGTGTTACTTTATGCAAAAAGAGATAAAACCAGAGGATTTGCATTTTCAAAAGATACACCATGGCAAAAAGAGTTTGAAGATAGTTTTGAATATGAACTTACTGAAGATCAGGGAATTTCAATAAATGAAGTTAAGAAGGACATGGAAGATATAAAACCTATGGATAGGTTATTATGTGGGGATGTTGGTTATGGTAAAACAGAGGTTGCAATTAGAGCAGCATTTAAGGCTGTTATGGATAATAAACAAGTTGCTTACTTAGTACCAACAACAGTACTATCGCTTCAACAATATAATACATTTAAAAAAAGAATGGAAAAGTTTAGTGTAAAAGTTGAGATGTTATCTAGGTTTAGAACAGCAAAGCAGCAGAAAAAAATACTTGAAGATCTAGTAGATGGTAAAATAGATATCATAGTTGGTACACATAGAATATTATCTAAGGATGTGTTTTTTAAAGATTTAGGTTTACTTATAATAGATGAGGAACATAGATTTGGTGTTAAAGATAAAGAAAGTATAAAAACATATAAAGAAACAATTGATGTTTTATCTATGACAGCAACACCTATTCCTAGAACATTACATATGTCAATGATAGGTATAAGAGGAATGAGTAGTTTAACAACTCCGCCTCTTGAAAGAATGCCTGTACATACTTATGTACTAGAATATGATAGTGCGATAATAAAAAATGCAATTGAAAGAGAATTATCTAGGGATGGTCAAGTTTTTTACATAAATAATAGAGTAGATAATATAGAAGAAATAACTAATAAGGTAAGATCTTTGGTCCCATATGCTAAAGTTGAGTATGCCCATGGTCAAATGAGTCCACGAGAAATTGAAGATATAATGTCTAGATATATTAATCATGAAATAGACATAATAATATGTACAACAATTCTAGAGTCTGGAATAGATATTCAAAATGCTAATACAATAATAATTGAAAATGCGGATAAATTAGGTTTAGCAGCGCTTTACCAGATAAGAGGAAGAGTTGGGCGCTCTAGTAGACTTGCATATGCATATATTACATATAAGAAAAATAAAAGTTTGAGTGAAGTAGCTGAAAAAAGACTTAAAGCAATTAAAGACTTTACAGAATTCGGTAGTGGTTTTAAAATAGCAATGAGGGATTTAGAAATACGTGGAGCAGGTAACATACTTGGAAAAGCACAACATGGTCATATGGCTTCTGTTGGTTATGAATTATATTTAAGTATGCTTGAAAAAGCTATTAAACAAGAAAAAGAAGGGAAATTAGAAGATAGTATAAACCTTCAAGAGGTTAAAATAGATATACCAGTATCTGCATATATTCCAAATAGTTATATACCTAATTTGATGCAAAAGATTACAATGTATCATAAAATTTCTGAAGCTACAGATGAACAAGAAATAATAAATGTCGTGGATGAATTCTTAGACAGATTTGGTGATTTACCAAAAGAAGTTAACAATTTAATTAAGATAGTTGAGATTCGTAACTTATGTAGAAAAATAGGAATAACAAAAGTATATATCAAAAACAATTACGTTTTATTTGAGTCAGACAAATATAGTAATTCGTTAAAATACTATATAAACTCTAATGATTTATTGTTATTTATACAAATAAATCTAAAAGAACTTTTGACAAAAATATCTAAATAATTAGAAAATATTGTAAAAAGTTTTTTCGATTTTGAAAATTGGGTGAAAATTTAAATATATTTTCTAGTAGTGTTGACAAAATATATTTAAAATGATATACTTTATTTATAATTTGTATATATAGATATATATGAAAAATTTTATAAGAAAAGGGGATTAAAAATGGACGAAAAAGAAAAATCATTAAAAGAGGTAGATATCAAAAAAAGTATAAAGATAGATGCTTCTAGTGATAAAAAAGTGATTACTATAATTGCTGCAACTGTAATTGTTATTGCACTTGGATTATTTGGATGGTTCTACTACAATAATAATTTAAAGCCAGTAGTTAAATTTGATGGAGGAAGTTTAACAACTTCAGAATTCACAATATACTATAAAACGTTTGCTCCAATGTTAGAATACTATGGATACGCAGCAGCTGATATTCCATCTCAAATTGCAAATAAAGCAGGAGTAGATAAAATATTACTTATGAAAGCTAAAGAGGCTGGAATTACTTTAAGCGATGATGATAAAGCAAAAGTAGAAGAAATATTTAAAGATGAGGCCCAAATTAAAAAATTTACTAAAGACGGTATAGATCCAAATAAGATGAAACAATTATATTATAACGATTATATAATAACAGCATATATTGAAAAAATAAAAAAGGATCTTCCAGATGAAGAAGTTGCTACATATTTAAAAACAACTTATGGTGAAACAGTAGATATGAATGAATTTATAACTCGTCATATATTATTTTCAACAATAGATACACAAACTAATGCAGCAATGGCAGATGACAAAAAAGCAGAAGTAAAAGTTAAAGCACAAGCAGCACTTGCTAGAGTATTAGCTGGTGAGGACTTTGCAAAGCTTGCAAAAGAATTAAGTGAAGATACTGGAACAAAAGAAAATGGTGGATTATATAAAATGTATCTAGATGAAAATACAGCAACACAATATAGAGATGCTGTTAAAACTTTAGCTGTTGGAGCAACAACAACTGCATTAGTTGAAACTAGTTATGGATACCATATAATAAAATTAGATGAAAAAGTTGCTGGTGGAAGAGTTCATTCAGATACAGATAGAAATGACATTGCTTCTAAAAAAATAGATGAAATGGGTAAAAGTATGAACATGAAAATTGATGAAGTTTTACTTGCTAAAGTTGTAGAAACTATAACTGGAGTAAAAGCAAAAACTACTGATGATTCTACAGGAACAACTGATACAAATACTAACACAAATACAAATACAGATACAACAACAGATACACAAAATAAAACACCTGCACAGTAAAAAGGATGAGCTATGGAAAATATAACTAGTAAATCAAATCAAAAAGTAAAATATATAAAAAGTTTAAATGAAAAAAAATTTAGACAAGAATATAATGAATACTATTTGGAAGGTATAAAAGTAGTAAGTGAATTATTAGATATGTATAAAAAAAAGGCGATAGATATAGTGTCTATCGCTTGCTCTTATGATATACTAAATAAAACAAATGGTGGTCTTGAGGTTATAAATAAATTGGAAAAAATAGATGATTTAGAAATATTAAATATTGAATCTAATGTTTTCAAATCAATTACAGATACAATTTCTCCACAAGGAATTTTAGCGGTACTCAAGATTCCAAATAGTAATATAGATAGTATAGATAAAAATTCAAATATAATAATATTAGATAGATTACAAGATGCCGGTAATGTTGGTACAATAATAAGAACTGCTATTAGTTTTAATGTAAAAAACATAATTTGTTTAGATGGAACAACAGACGTATTTTCTCAAAAAGTGTTACGTTCAACTATGGCATCAATTTTTAAAGTTAATATTATATATATACATGATAATGAATTAAATGAGTCTTTAAATAAAATAAAAAATATAGGTTATAATATAATTGGAACATCACTTCAAACAGATAATTATATATCTAATGATCTGTTCAAAGGTAAATGTGCTTTTGTAGTAGGTAATGAAGCCAATGGTATATCTCCAAAAATCATTGAAAAATGTGATAAATTGGTTAAAATACCAATGGAAGAAAATGTTGAATCTTTGAATGTTGCATGTGCCGCTACTATATTATTATATGAACAATTTAAAAACAAATAAATAAAGAATTTTTAAAATTTTTTTAAAAATTCAATTTAAAGTATAATTGATATATATTTGCATAAAATATTAATGGAAAGTTATATTTCAAATTGGAGGTAATTATGAGAGTTTTAAATAATATTGTTTTAGTAATTGTAATAATAGGAGCTATTAACTGGGGTTGTATTGGACTTTTTAATGTAGATTTAGTTGCTACTATATTTGGTGGTGCTAATTCTATGCTAACTAGAGTTATATATACAATAGTTGGTTTGTCTGGATTATGGGCACTTAGCTTTTTCAAAAGACTAGAAGACTAAATGTTATAAATTCAAAATTATAATTTTAAAAATAGTTGTGATGTAAGTTTAAAAACTTGAATTACAACTATTTTTTTATAAAATTATTTTTTAAGGCTATATAATCTTGGAAATAATATGTTATTTTCTAAATGTATATGTTCAAATAAATCCGATTCTAAATCTTCTAATTTTTCATAAGCTGATTTATATGTATTACATGCATCAGCTGGAATAATATATTCATTAGTTATTTTTCTTAATTTCTTAAGTATATCACCAGCTTCAGTATGTTCAGTTTCTAATTCTTTAGAAACTTGAATAGCTTGTTCTAAGTCAACAATTGATTTACTTTTTTCATATTTTTCGATAGCTGGATACTGAACAGTTTCTTCTTTTATTAAATGTGAATCTAGTTCCATTTTTAACATATGAAATAATTTATAAACTTCTTGAAGTTCTTGATGACTTGCTCCATGTGCTCTTAAGGTTTTAGTTAAAAGCTCACTTATTAATGGTAGATTTTCATAAAGATATGCATGATGTTTATTAACAATATGATCTATTAAATCAGTGAAAGGGATACTTGTCCAATCTTTACTTTTATTACTTTTATTAGTTTTATTATTCGCAAAATTTTCATATATAGTATTTAAACTATCTAATATTTCTTCTTCATCAAGATCTTGGTTATTTATTGCTACAATTAAAGGTCTATCACCACCACAACAAAAGTCAATTTTAAATTTTTTAAATACTTCAGCAGCCTTTGGAAATTTTGTAACTATATCTTTTATTTTTTGATTACTATTAAATTTATCCATTTATTTGTACCTCCTAAATTTATAATAATATTATACTATATCTAATATATATAATATGTTGCATATGCAACTAAAATGAAAATATTTAAAAAATATTTTCAAATATTTCTAAAATTTTAAAAGAATATGTAGGTTCTATATTATTTTCTTCTATTGTTTCTTCATTTTCATATAGAGTAGATATGCCGGGTAGAATATTTTCTAACCCTTCTAAATTTTTTATGTTATCCTTATTAGGAAATATAAGATTCCAATAATTTTTCCCTTTTGCATCGCCTAAAAGTATCTGTAAACTGTCATACGAACCATCATCCATTGTTGTATAAATATTTTCCTTTTTTTCATAATATATTTTTCCGAGTTTTGCATTAGAAGAATAAGTTATATTACTTTTTTTTAGTTCGTTATTTGAAATTGTTAGTATTTGGTTGATGTTAGTATATAAAGTATTATAGATCTCGTTTTTTGTTATGTTTTCCTTATTTATTAAAGTGTTAATGAAGTTTTCAATTTTATCTGCTATTTTCAATTTTATTAATTGATCTTCAATACTATTGCTATTTGCTACAACATGTAATCTGAATGAATTTTCTATTGTTTTACTTTTATTATATAACCCTATTGAAGTATATAATGATAGTAATATTACTGAAAATATACATATTATTAGTGGAACATTTAAATGTTTAATCTTTTGTTTCATTTATAAATCACCCATATATATTGTTAGTATTTTTAAAATATTTAAACTATCTAAAAATAGCAAAAAAAGTATTAAAAAATCTTAAATTAGTGTCAAATTTTAATCTAGTATTTTATTCTGTTTTTTTAGTCAAAAGAGGATAAAATTAGTCATTTTTTTTCGTTGACTTATAATTTTTGGTGTGCTAAAATTATTACATAAGGGGATGGTACAAAAGATGAATAAAATTAAGTTATGTTGTTTTACAGTAAATTATACACATTCTTGTATAATAGCAAACAACTTTATTTCAAATGAATTGAACAATGTAAAGGTGGTATATATTAACGAAAAAAGTGAAAAGAAAAAATTAAAAAACATAATTTCAAAGTTTTATAAAAAAATGCAAGATAATTCGTTCTTTACAGAGTGGCTTAACGAAGGTGTAATAAATGATTATGAAAAAGAGACCTTTGTTTTTGTAGTGAATGGTAAAGAATCATTTATAAATAAAGTAAATAAATATTTGGAACTAAATGAATTTAATGGGTATATTATCAATTGTTATGAGATTTTTGATATTTCTGTTAAAGTAGAAGAAATAATAGAGGAACATGATTATTATATAAATACAACTGGTTTAGTTAAAAAAGAGACGTTTAAAATTAGTTAATTGAATGCAAAAAATCTTTATAGATATTATATATGTGAACTGTATACAATCCTTATACAGTTCATTTTTTGTCCATATTTTTACATAATTAATTAATTAATTTTGCGTATTCCCTTGATTTTTTCCCACTTTTAATATATAATAATACTTATTGAATTAGGGAGGAACCATATATGAGTATATCAAGAGAAGAAATAAAACATATAGCTAATTTATCTAGGATTAATGTAGAAGATAATATGGTAGATAAATATGCTGAGACATTATCTAATATTGTTGATATGGCAAATGAAATCAGTAAATTAAATACTGATGATGTTAAGCCTACAGCACATATTTTAGAAAATGTAAATGTATTTAGGAAAGATGAAGTTAAACCTTCATATAGTAGAGATAGAATATTAGAAAATGCTCCAACAAAAGAATCAGGATGCATTAGTTTACCAAAGGTGGTGGAGTAATATGGAATTATATAGTTTAACAATACATGAAATATCAGATAAAATTAAATCAAAAGAGGTAACAATAAGAGAAGTTTTGGATAGTATTTATTCAAGAATTGATGATATTGAAACTAAAGTAAATGCATATATAAATTTAACTAAAGAATATGCATATATACGTGCAGATAAATTACAAAAAAAACTAAACGATGGAGAAGATATTGGTATTTTAGGAGGAGTTCCTATAGCTATAAAAGACAATATCTGTATTAAGGATGTTAAAACTACATGTGGATCAAAAATGTTAGAAAATTTTGTATCTCCCTATGATGCAACAGTTATTGAAAGACTAGAATCTTTAGGTGCAATAATAATTGGTAAAACTAACATGGATGAATTTGCTATGGGTTCTTCTACAGAAAGTTCATACTTCAAGAAAACTGTTAATCCATGGGATATTACTAAAGTTCCAGGTGGATCTAGTGGTGGAAGTGCAGCAAGTGTATCAAGTGATATGGCATTTGCATCTCTTGGTAGTGATACTGGTGGTAGTATAAGACAACCTGCTTCATATTGTAGTACAGTTGGTATGAAACCTACATATGGATTAGTATCAAGATTTGGATTAGTTGCTTTTGCATCTTCTTTAGATCAAATTGGACCATTTACAAAAGATGTTACAGATATGGCTATTATGCTAAATAGTATAGTAGGACATGATGATAAAGATACAACTAGTGTTAACTTAAATAAAATAGATTACACTAAGTATTTAATAAATGATGTAAAAGATATTACTATTGGTGTTCCAATAGAATTTTTAAAAGAAGGATTAAATCCAGAAGTTAAGAAAGCTTTTGATAGCAGTATAGATAAATTAGTAGAACATGGCGCTAAGGTAATAGATGTTAATTTAGATTATATAAAATACTCTCTTGCAACTTATTATATAATAGCAACCGCTGAAGCTTCTTCTAACTTAGGCAGATATGATGGTATAAAATATGGTTATAGAACAGATAAATTTGAAGATTTATTAGATTTATATAAAAAGTCTAGGACAGAAGGATTTGGAGAAGAAGTAAAAAGAAGAATAATGCTTGGTACTTATGTTTTAAGTAGTGGATATTATGATGCATATTACAAAAAAGCACAAAAGGTTAGAACATTAATAATAAATGATTTTAAAAGGGTGTTTGAAAGTTGTGATATAATAGCAATTCCAACTGCACCTAATACAGCATTTAAAATTGGAGCAAAAACAACAAATCCATTAGAAATGTATTTAGAGGATATATATACAGTACCAGTAAATATGGCAGGTCTTCCTGGAATATCTATTCCTTGTGGTTTTGATAGCAATAATATGCCTATAGGACTACAGTTTATAGCTTCAGCATTTGAAGAGAAAAAGTTATTGCAAGCTGCATATACTTTTGAACAAAATACAGAGTTTCATAAAATGAAACCTAATATATAGGAGGCAATATATGGAAGATAAATTAAAAGAATATGAAGTAATAATAGGATTAGAAGTACATGCTGAGCTTGCTACAAAAACAAAAATATATTGTAATTGTAGTACAGAGTTTGGATCAGATCCTAATACGCATTGTTGTCCAATATGTACAGGTATGCCTGGAGTACTTCCAGTGCTTAATGAAAAAGTGGTTGAGTTTGCAGTTAAAATGGGTCTTGCAACAAATTGTGAAATAGCTAAATTTTCTAAACAAGATAGAAAAAACTATTTTTACCCAGATTTACCTAAAGCATATCAAACATCTCAATATGATTTGCCACTTTGTAATAATGGACATGTAGATATATTGGTAAATGGAGAGCATAAAAAAATTGGCATAACAAGAATACATATTGAAGAAGATGCTGGTAAGCTAATACATGATGAATTTACAGGATCAACTTTAGTAGACATGAATAGATGTGCGGTACCTTTAATAGAGATAGTATCTGAACCAGATATAAGAAGTGCTGCTGAAGCTATAGAATATATGCAAACATTAAAAGGTATATTAGAATATCTAGAAGTTTGTGATTGTAAAATGCAAGAAGGTTCATTAAGATGTGATGTTAATTTATCTGTTAGAAAATATGGAGCTCCTAAGTTTGGAACAAGAACAGAAACAAAGAATTTAAATTCATTCAAATCTATTCAAAGATCAATAGAATTTGAAATAAGAAGACAGATAGAAGAAATAGAAAATGGCGGAACAATATACCAAGAAACAAGAAGATTTGATGATAGTAAGGGTATCGGTTATGCGATGAGAACAAAAGAAGATGCACATGATTATAGATACTTTGAAGAACCAGATCTAGCACCTATAGTATTATCTGAAGAATATGTTAAAAATATTAAAAACAATTTACCAGAAATGCCAAACGCAAGAAAAACAAGATATATGAAGCAATATATGTTATCTGAATATGATGCTTCTCAAATAACTAACTCAAAAATATTAGCTAATTATTTTGATAATACTGTAAGTTTATGTGATAATCCGAAAGCAGTTACAAACTGGATTATGAGTGATTTTTCAAAAATGTTAAATGAATCGGGTATTGAAATAAACCAAAGTAAAATAACTGAATCTAATTTAGCTAATTTAATAAAATTAATTGATACTAATGTTATATCTTCTGCAATGGCTAAAAAGGTATTTATTGAAATGTTTGAAACAGGAAAAGATGCAAAAGAAATAGTTGAAGAAAAAGGATTAGTACAGATAACGGATGAATCAGCTATTTTAAAAATAGTAGAACAAGTAGTTAATGAAAATGATCAATCAGTTTCAGATTATTTAGCTGGAAAAGATAAAGCAATCGGATTTTTAGTAGGGCAAATAATGAAACTATCTAAAGGAAAAGCAAATCCTAAAACAGTAAATGAGTTATTAATTAAAGTATTAGAAAATAAAAAATAAAGGAGAGATTATTTAATGGGAAATTTAAAAATATTTGGACATAGATGTCCAGATTTAGATTCAGTAGCATGTACGGTTGGATTAGCACATTTTTTAAAAATAAGAGATGAAGTTGATTCAGAAATGTTAATTTTAGGTGAACTTAATAAAGAGGCCAAATATGTTTTTAATAAGTTTAGTTTGAAAACTAAGTTACCGGTAGTTACAGAGTTAGAAGATGGAGATATTGTTGCTCTAGTAGATCATAATGAATTTTCACAAAGTATTGGAAACATAGAAAATGCAAAAATAAAAATAGTTATAGATCATCATAAAATAGATAATTTTAGAACAATTGAACCATTAGAATATATTGCAAAACCATTTGGAAGTGCCTCTACTATATTATATGGATTATTAAAAGAAGTAAATGGATTAGATAATGAGGAAGTTAATATATTACTTTTAAGTGCAATAATATCTGATACACTATTATTTAAATCACCAACAACTACTCCAATTGATATAGCAACTGCAAATGAATTAGCAGATAAATTAAATATTGATATTAATACCTATGGATTAGATTTATTAAAAGCAGGAGCAGATTTAAGTGAACTTTCTTCAGATGAATTAATAAAGATAGATTCTAAAGAATTTGATTGTAACCGGATTAAAGGTTGAAATTGCTCAAATAAATGCTGTTGATTTAAATAATATTTTAGATAGACAAAGTGAAATAGAAGTATCTATGAAAAAAAATATTGAATCTAAAAAATTAGATACTTTCTTAGTTGCAGTAACTGATATTATAAATTGTAACTCAGAAATAATTGCTTTAGGGGATAGAATAGACGTTGTTGAAAAAGCATTTAATGTAAAACTAATAGCTAACAGAGCATTTTTGCCATGTGTAGTATCAAGAAAAAAACAACTTGCTCCTAAAATGATGGATGCTTCTAAGTAATATGTATTTACATTTAAATAATAAATAATATAAAGTATATAAATAAAAAACAATATTTTTCATAATAATATGAATTTAAATATTGTTTTTTATTTTTTTATATAATTTAAGTAGTTATATTATTTGCCAATAAACATAGCAGATATTACATATCCATACTTTTCACTTTTTGTAACACCAATTCCAATATAATTATATGAATTTGAAAGAATGTTTTTTCTATGTCCTTCAGAATTCATCCAAGAATCTACAGCGGCTTTCATATCTGAATTACCTGCTAAGTTTTCACCGGCAGTTTTATAAGTTATTCCGAAATTTTTCATCATATCAAAAGGTGTTCCATATGTAGGAGAAGTATGTAAAAAATAATCTTTTTCAACCATTTCATTAGATTTACGTTGTGCTATATCTGCAAGTTTCCAATCTTTTGTTAAAGCAGGAAGACTGTTAGCAGCCCTAGCTTCGTTAATATATTTTAAAACTAAATCAGCAAGAGATAAGTTTGTAGTTGGAGTTGGAGTGCTTGGTGCAGGAGTTGGAGTAGTTGTATTTGTTCCTTTTTTTATTAAGCTTGCCTCTATCATACCAACTTTATTTGTTCCATAAATAACAGTATAGAAATTATCTATTTTACCAATAACAGTTACAGAAGTTCCTTTATTTAAGCTACTTACTTTAGGAAAGTTAGTAGATGGACCCCTACGTACATTTACACTAGTTGCTGTGACAGTAGCTATATATGGAGTTAAACTTGTATATACTTTTGCATTGGGAGCATTTGTAACTGTTTTTACATAGTCTTTAGATATAAAACCAACTTCATTTGATGCAAGTTGCACAATATAAAAATTACCTGTTTCCCCAACCATTTTAATATTAACGTTCTTACTTATTTGTTTTATTATACTACCATATACTAATGATGTACTTGATCTAAAATTTACGTTATCTGTTGTTAAACCATATTTTGGTTTGTAGCTCTTTACTGTTATTGCAAATATATTAGAGATAAGTATAATCATCAAAACAAATGCAAATAGTATAACTAGTTTTCTTTTCTTTATCACTAAAAATCACCATCCTTTTAATCATAGTATTAGCAATTTATACAATATTATTAAAAAATATTGTATAAATTTTCATATTTTGGTAAAAATATTAGTAAGAGGTGTAACATATATGCAACTTACAAATGGTAATGTTTTTTGGACTAAAAAAAATGAAATAAAAAATACATATTCATATTTGACAAAGGATATTTATTGTGATGTATTAATAGTAGGTGGAGGAATTGCTGGAGCGATAACTGCCTACTATTTAAGTAAAGAGGGAATGAATATAGTTGTAGTGGAAAAAAATATAATAGGATATGGTACTACTAGTGCATCTACGGCAATTCTAGATTATTCTGTCGATTTTGATTTATATAAATTGGAAAAGACATTAGGTGTTCATAGTGCAAAGAGAGTATATGAATTGTGTTTAGAAGCTATTTCAGATTTAGAAAATATAGAAAAAGAAATTGGCAGAAAATCCGATTTTAGAAAAAGGGATAGTTTATATTATACAAATAAACTTATGCAAAGAAGTTCAATGATAAAAGAATATGAAACAAGAAAAAAAGCAGGATTTGATGTTACTTTTATAGATCAAAATCCTACTATAAGTCTAAACTGTGGGATTGTAACTAAAAATGCTGGTGCAGATATTGATCCGTATAAATTTACAACAGAATTATTTGAATATTTGGAAAAATTAGATAATGTTAAGGTGTTTGAAAATACTGAAGTAAAAGATATAAAATGTAATTATGATAATGTTATTTGTACTACTAATAACAAATTTAAAATAAAATCAGATAAATTAATATTTACAGGTGGAATTGAATCTTTGAAATATATAAAAACTAATATAGTCGAGTTATATAAAACATTTAGTGTAATAACTAAGCCATTGCCACAACTTAGTAAATTAGATACATCTTTTGTTATAAAAGATATGTGTGAACCACATCATTATATAAGGTTTACAAAGGATAATAGGATAATATTTGGTGGTGAAGATATTAAAGTTTGTAGTAAGATGTCTGATGAAAATTATATGAAAAATATTAGTAAAGATAAATACGCAAGACTAAATTTATGTCTAAATAAATTATTTCATAATGTAGAAAGTCCAGAAATAGAATTTGCATATAGTAGCACGTTTGCAAATACTATAGATTCATTACCTATTATAGATGAAATAGAAGATATGCCAAATTGTTTATGCAACTTAGGATATGGGGGCAATGGAATATTGTTTAGTATTATTGGTGCAAAAACATTAAAGGATGCTGTAAGAGGCTTATATACAAAAGATATGAAAATGTATAGAATAAAAAGAAATGGTTGACATAATTGCGAGAATATGATATAATATGTTTGGAATTTAGTATTATTCCTTATTAAAATAATTTTATGGGGGAATTCAAATGATTCGGAATTTTATTAATGTTACTGAAAAAACAAAACACCACTTTCTGTATTTAGTATTTCCAGGCTTTATAGGTTTTATCTATACTATACTAGGTATTATATCTTTAAAGCATGAAGTGAATATGAGCACTGTTAGTGTAATTGTTTTAGCAATAACATTTATAGTTCCAATCTTTTTTGAAGTTTTGTTTGAAGAGATAAATAAAAAAAGTATAGGTAAAATTTTGTGTAATTATTCAAATGTTATGCAAAGAATGTGTTTGAGTATTATATTAACAATGTTTATTTATACTGTAGTATCAGTATTTACTAGTAATGTCTAATTGTTAAACGGGGAAAAATTTTCCCCGTTTGTTTTTTAGTATAATCAGATTTTAGTTTATAATTAATAATGATTTGTTTTGCTGTGTTTTATTACCAATTTTACTTAATTAACATAAAATACTTGAAAAACTTGCAAAAATATAGTATTATATTACTTATGAGGAGTGAATTTTTTGAAAGAAGCGTTAAATTTTGAATTATTAAAAGTAGATAAAAAAACTGGGGCAAGACTTGGTGTAATGCATTTACCGCATGGTGATGTAGAAACTCCTGTATTTATGCCAGTAGGAACTTTAGGTACAGTTAAAACTTTAACACCTGAAGAATTAAAAGAAGAAGTAAAGGCAAGTATAATACTTTCTAATACATATCATTTATATTTAAGACCAGGGCACGAATTAATACGTGATGCTGGTGGACTCCATAAATTTATGAATTGGGATAAAAATATATTAACAGACAGTGGTGGTTTTCAAGTATTTAGTTTAAATAGTTTGAGAAAAATATCTGAAGAAGGTGTAGAGTTTAGATCACATTTAAATGGTGCTAAAGAGTTTATATCACCAGAAAAAGCTATGGAGATTCAAAATTGTTTAGGTAGTGATATTATGATGTGCTTTGATGAATGTGCACCATATCCTTCTACATATGATTATGTTAAAAAATCTATGGAAAGAACAACAAGGTGGGCAAAAAGATGTAAAGATTATCATAAAAATGTTGAAAATCAGGCATTGTTTGGTATAGTTCAAGGTGGTATGTTTAAAGATTTAAGAGAACAAAGTGTAAAAGAATTAGTAGAGTTAGATTTTCCAGGTTATGCAGTTGGTGGTTTAAGCGTTGGAGAACCAAAAGAAATAATGGTAGATATATTAAATCATACAGTACCTTTATTACCAGAAAATAAGCCTAGATATTTAATGGGAGTCGGTACTCCAGATTATTTGATAGAAGCAGTATTATCTGGTATAGATATGTGTGATTGTGTTCTTCCAACTAGAATTGCAAGAAACGGAACAGCATTAACAAGTCATGGTAAATTAGTTATACGTAATGCGGAATTTGCTAGAGATTTTACAAAACTAGATCCTGAGTGTGATTGTTATACATGTAGAAACTATACTAGAGGATATATACGCCATTTAATCAAATGTAATGAAGTTTTAGGAGCTAGGCTTTTATCTGTGCATAATTTAAGATTTTTAGTTAAATTAATGGAAAATGTAAGAGCAGCTATAAAAGAAGATAGATTATTAGAGTATAAAGAAGAATTTTATAAAAAGTATGGTTATGAAAAATAATTATATATTTTAAGAAAAGGTGATAATATATGGATTGTGGAATTGTTTTAGAAGGTGGCGGAGCAAGAGGAGCTTACCATATGGGAGCTGTTAAGGCTATACTTGAAAAAGGATATAACATAACAGGAGTAACTGGAACATCAATTGGGTCTGTAAATGGTGCAATGATAGCACAAGGGGATTTTGAAGTAGCATATGATGTTTGGGCAAATATAAAATATACTACCTTATTCAATATTGATGAAAATAAACTTACACTTGCACTTAAGAAAAATATAAATTTAGATATAGTAAAATATATGTCTAAAAAATTTACACAGATGGTTAAAAATGGTGGAGTAGATACTGCAAAAATGAGAAAATTTTTAGATGATCATATTGATGAAGATAAAATAAGAAATTCTAAAATTAAATTTGGTTTAGTTACATATTCTTTGACTGAAAAAAAGCCTTATGAACTATTTGTAGAAGATATACCACGAGGTATGCTTAAAGATTATATAATGGCAAGTTCTAGATTACCTGGATTTAAGCAAGAACCAATAGGAGAGAAGTTTTTCATAGATGGTGGTGTATATAACAATTGTCCTTTAAATATGTTAGCAGATAATAATTTTAAAAAGATCTTTGTTATAAGGACTGGTTCTTTTTTTAAGATTAAAGATATTAATAGGATAAGAAAACAAAATGATATATCACTTAAGATTGTAGAGCCAAGAAATGCTTTACCTAACATACTTAATTTTGAAAGTAAAACATCAAATTATCTACTTAATTTAGGATATTATGATGCCTTAAAAGTGTTAGATAATTTAGATGGATTTGAATACTACTTTAATCCACTTCCAGAAGAAATATATTTAAATAGTTTAATTGAATATGATCAAATAGAATTAAACAAAATATATACATTACTTAAACTAACAAGCCATGATTCTAAAAAATCTTTACTTGAAATAGTCATACCTGCTTTAATTAGCAAAATAGGTTTTAAGGGCGTGGTAACATATAAAGATGTAATACAAGCACTTGTAGAATATGTAGCCTTAAAAGAAAATATAGAACAATTTAAGGTATATGAATTTAAGGATTTTTTAAGTTTAGTTAAGAGTAAAATAAGAATTAAAAATAAGAGTAAGTTAGATGAGGTAATATATAGATTAGTTAAAAACTTAGAAATAAAGTAATATTAATATATTTTTTCGAATATAGTTAATTAGGTGATTATATGAAAAAATATTGTATTCTTGGAACAGATGGTAGAAGCGTAAAATTAAGAGAATTATATGTGAATGAAGGTAAAAAAATTTCAGATTATATTGATGGAGATTATATAATTGCTCCGATACCACTTTCTAGAGATGGTGAAAAAATTAATGGAGAAATTTTAACTTTAGACGAAATTTTCACTTTACCTAATATAAAAGATAAAGTAATATTTTCAGGAGCAATACAAAATAATATAAAAGATAAGATGAATAAAGATAATATCAAATATCATGATTTAATGGATTTAGATGAAATAGCTATATTAAATGGTATACCAACGGCAGAAGGAGCTATTGCTACGGCAATGGAAATGACGGATTTTACTCTATGTTCAGCAAATGTTTTGGTTATGGGATTTGGAAGAATAGGTAAGATACTTAGCAAAATGTTACATGGAATAGGTTCCAATGTATATGTAGAGGCAAGAAAAGAGAAAGATTTAGCTGAAATACGTGCAATGGGATATATACCTATTAATTTAACCAATTTAAGTGAATATTTGAATAAATTTGATATAATATTTAATACAATTCCATCTACAATATTAGGTAAAGAAAAATTAGATATTATAGATAAAAAATGTTGTATTATAGATTTAGCTTCTAGTCCTGGTGGAATAGACTTTGCATATGCAAAAGATATTGGTTTAAATGTTGTATGGGCATTGGCACTTCCAGGGAAAGTTGCGCCACTTTCGTCTGCAAAGTATATTAAAGAGGCAATAGATAAGATATTAGAAGAATAAGGAATAGAGGAGATACTAATGATAGTTGATGTAAAAGCTATAGTTAAAGAAAGAAAAGAAAAGTTAAAGGTAAAAGTAGAATATTTAAAAGAAAAAGGAATAATTCCAAAACTTGTAGTTGTTTTTGCAAGTAATGATCCAGCTTCTGAAATATATGTCTCAAAGAAAAGAAATATGTGTAAAGAACTTGGTATAGAAGAAGAAGAGTTTTTATTAGATGAAAGTATAACTACAGATAAGATTATATCTATAATTAGTAATTTAAATGAAGATCCGTCTGTTCATGGAATACTAGTTCAACTACCTGTATATAAACATTTAGATGATAAGAAAATATTAGATAGTATAAGTCCAGATAAAGATGTTGATGGATTACATCCTTTAAATTTAGGTAAATTAATTTCTGATCAAGAGGGCCTTGTTTCATGTACACCAAAGGGAATTATGACTATAATAGATGAATTAGGGATAGATATAGCTGGTAAAAATGCTGTAGTGGTTGGTAGAAGTGTACTAGTAGGAAAACCTATTGCACATCTATTACTAAACAGAGGTGCAACAATTACAATTTGTCATTCTAAAACTTCTGACTTAAAAGAACACACAAGTAGAGCAGATATACTTGTAGTAGCAGTAGGAAAAGCAAAGCTTATTACTGCAGATATGGTAAAAGAAGGTAGCACAATAATAGATGTAGGTATAAATAGAATAGATGGAAAAATAGTTGGTGATGTAGATACTGAGATTATACAAAACATTGCAAAGTATATAACACCAGTTCCTGGTGGAGTTGGACTTACTACTGTACTTTCTTTGCTTGAAAATGTCACTGAAGTAGCTAATAAAAAACTTAATTAAAATATGTAGGATATGAGATAAAACTCATATCCTAGCCATTATAATATTTTTTAAAATTAAATTAAAAATAAAAAAAATGTAAAATTTAAAACTTTTTTGTCTAAACTATTGACAAATAAAAATAAAATTAGTATAATATATATGCATTAAGAAATGCGGGTGTAGTTCAATGGTAGAATTCCAGCCTTCCAAGCTGGCTGTGTGGGTCCGATTCCCATCACCCGCTCCAATTAGAACCGAGTCTATCGGTTTTTTTTATTTAGGTGATTGTATGGTTATTGAAAAAGAAAAACTAGAGGATGAAATAACAGTTGATCCAGATCTAATCTTAAAAACTAAATGTTTTAATTTACTTGATACATTAGAATGTGGCCAATGTTTTAGGTGGAAAAGAATAGATGATAGTTCAGAAAATAATAGATATATTTCTGAATTTATTGGTGTTATCTCAGATAGAGTAATTAGAATAAAACAAAAAAATGATTACATATATGTATATTCTGATAAAAAAGAAAAATTAAAAGAAACAATCGAATATTATTTCGATTTATATAATAATTATGATAGAATTGAAAAAGAAATTGTTACTTTAGATAAAAATATAGCTATTGCTGTAAGAAATACAACTGGTATCCATATACTTAATCAATCTACTTTTGAAACATTAATTTCATACATAATATCTTCTAATAACAATATACCTAGAATAAAGAAATCTATAGAAGAAATATCTAGAAGATATGGAAAAATGGTGATGTTTGAAGATAAAGAATATTATTTATTTCCTACTCTTCAAGAGTTATCTGAAGTTACAGTAGAAGAATTTAAATCTTGCGGTGTAGGCTTTAGAGATAAATATATAGTAAAGACTGTTGCTGATTTAATGGAAAATAATATTTATGTACAGTGTACATCAAAGTTAACAAATGCTCAACTTAGAAAAGTACTTATGTCATTTGTTGGAGTTGGTCCAAAAGTTGCTGATTGTGTTATGCTATTTTCTTATGGTAGACAAGATGTTTTTCCAATTGATGTTTGGGTAAAAAGAGTTATGGAAAAATTATATTTGAATAAAGAATCAACAATAAAAGAAATATTCGAGTATGCAGAAGATTATTTTGGAAGCTATGCTGGAATTATACAACAACATTTATTTCATAATATTCGTAATGGACTATTATAAGAGGAATAAAAAGTTAGAAAACGAATATATTTAGCACAAATTACATTATTAATAATGTTTTTTGTTGACATTTATATGTTTTTGTGTTAGAATATATTAGTAAAAATTATATACATATTTATATGTAGCGTCTTGGGGGTGTTTTTAGATGAGAGAAAATTTAACATTAGCATGTACAGAATGTAAACAAAGAAATTATGAAACTGAAAAAAATAAAAAAACTAATCCTGATAGGATAGAAATGAATAAGTTTTGTAAATTCTGTAAAAAACATACAATGCATAAAGAAACAAAATAGTTGAAAGGGTGGCTTTATAAATGACAAATAGTTTTTTAAAAGGTATAAAGGCAGAACTAAAGAAAGTTGTATGGCCTACAAAAAAACAATTAATAAATAACACAGTAATGGTTATATTATTAGTACTTGCTTTAGCAGCTATAGTTTTAACTTTTGATATGGTAGTTGAATTCTTAGATTTAAAATTTTGGGATTTAATTAAAAATAAAATAGGTTAGTATACTGCAAAGAATTGTTATAAAGGGGCGATTAAATTTGGATAATGAAGTTATAAATAACGAGAATATGAAAGATGAATTATCATCAAATGAATTAAGTTGGTATGTAGTTTATACATATTCTGGTTATGAAAATAAAGTTAAAGCAACTTTAGAAAAAGTTATTGAGAACAGAAATTTACAAGATAAAATTCAAGATGTTGTTATTCCTATGGAAGAAGAGATTGAAATTAAAGATGGAAAACAAAAAACATCTATAAAGAAAGTATTTCCTGGATATATACTTGTAAAAATGTATATGAGTGACGAAACTTGGTATGCAGTAAAGCATATTAAAGGTGTTTTCAGTTTTGTTGGAGTTGGTGAAAAACCTATGCCTCTTACAGATGAAGAAATGAAAACATTAGGAATAGATGATATCATAACTTTAGATTATGAAGTTGGGGATAGCGTAAGAATAACAACTGATCCTTTCTATAATTATCCAGCTGTAATTGAAAAAATACAAAAAGAGAAAAGAAGAGTAGTAGTTACTGTTGATATGTTTGGTAGAAAAACTACAGTTGATTTAGAGTTTGACCAAGTTCAAAAAATGTAATAATTAATATACAAAGCATTTTAAGGGGGTGAATTAAGATGGCAGAGAAAAAAATAACTCATGTTGTTAAATTACAAATAGCAGCAGGTAAAGCAAATCCTGCACCACCAGTTGGACCAGCACTTGGACCTACAGGTATAAACATAATGCAATTTTGTAAAGATTTCAACGAAAAGACTGCAAAAGACGCTGGAATGATATTCCCAGTAATACTTACAGTTTATAGTGATAAATCTTTTGAATATGTGCTTAAAACTCCACCTGCAGCTGTATTATTGAAAAAAGCAGCTAAGGTTGAAAAGGGTTCAGGTAAACCTCAAAAAGACAAAGTTGGAAATGTAACAACAAAACAAGTAGAAGAAATAGCTAATATGAAAATGAAAGATTTGAACGCTTCATCTTTAGAATCAGCAGTATCTCTTATAAAAGGTACAGCTAGATCAATGGGGATCGTTGTAAAAGACTAAAAATGGGAGAATAATTTTAAATTATTCGCTAAAACCAAAGGAGGGAAAAAATAATGAGTAAGAGAATGAAAGAAGCAGCTAAACTTGTAGAAACAGGTAAATTATATGATTTAACTGAAGCTTTAGAATTATTACAAAAAATGCCTAAAGTAAAATTTGATGAAACTGTAGAAATGCATATCAAATTAGGTGTTGATTCTAAACAAGCTGATCAACAAGTAAGAGGAGTAGTAGTACTTCCAAATGGAACTGGTAGAACTAAAAAAGTTTTAGTTTTAGCAAAAGGTGAAAGAGCTGAACAAGCAAAAGCAGCAGGAGCTGATTTTGTAGGTGATGATGATATGATACAAAAAATTCAATCAGAAAACTGGTTTGGATTTGATGTTATAATAGCGACACCTGACATGATGCCTACACTTGGTAAAGTAGCTAAAATATTAGGACCTAAAGGTCTTATGCCAAATCCAAAATCTGGAACAGTTACTTTAGATGTAGCTAAAGCAGTTGCAGAAACAAAAGCTGGTAAAATTGAATATAGACTAGATAAAGGTAATATAGTTCATTGTCCAATAGGTAAAGTATCTTTTGGAACAGAAAAAATAAAAGAAAACTACTTAACTTTATTAGAAGCTATAGTTAAAGCTAAACCAGCTGCAGCAAAAGGTACATATTTACAATCTATTGCTGTTGCAACAACAATGGGTGCTGGAATAAAAGTTAGTCCATCATCTAAATAAATATAATAAAAATAATAAACCAAAGACAGTAGGTGAATTTTTAGTTCATAAATCCTACCGAGGTGTTTAGATTTAAAATAAATTTTTAAATTCTGCAAACATCTCGCTTTGCAGAATTTTAATTTTAAAGGAGGCGAAAAGAATGCCAAGTGAAAAAATATTAAAACAAAAAATGGATCAAGCAGCTTCACTTGCTGAAAAGCTAAAAAAAGCTAAAATGGTTATATTTACTGAATATAGAGGAATAAGTGTTTCAGATGACACAAAACTTCGTAATACATTAAGAAGTGAAAACAACGAATGTATGGTAGTAAAAAATTCAGTTATAAACCATGCAGCAAACGATGTTGGAATTAAAGGATTAGACACAGTATTAGAAGGACCAACAGCTGTAATCATCGGTTATGATGATTATGTATCACCAGCAAAAGCATTAAATGAATATGCTAAAACTCATGATTTCTACAAATTTAAAGCTGGAATCATGGATGGTAAAGTAATAACTTCTGAAGAAGTTAAAAAATTAGCTAATTTACCATCAAAAGAAACATTGTACGCTATGGTTGCATCTGCATTAATCGGAAATATCCGTAATCTTGCAGTTGTACTTGATCAAACTAGAGAAAAACAAGAAGCAAACGCGTAGTTATTAAAATTTTAAAGAATTTGAAGGGAGAAATTTAAAATGGAAAAAATAGAAAAAATAGTAGCAGAAGTAGAAAAATTAACAGTAATTGAACTTAGCGATTTAGTTAAGGCAATAGAAGAAAAATTTGGGGTATCAGCAGCAGCAGCAGTTGTAGCTGGACCAGTAGCTGGTGGAGCAGCAGCAGCTGAAGCAAAATCAGAATTCGATATAGTATTAAAAGATGCAGGAGCAACTAAAATAGCTGTAATCAAAGTTGTTAGAGAAGCAACTGGATTAGGTTTAAAAGAAGCTAAAGATTTAGTAGATGCTGCACCAAGCACAGTTAAAGAAGCTATGCCTACAGAAGATGCTGAAAAATTAGTTGAAGCATTAAAAGCAGCAGGTGCAATGGCTGAAATGAAATAATTATAAATAATTTAAGATTATTTGTATTATTTAAATATTGTAAAAAACATTAATACAAGTATTTGTATTAATGTTTTTTTGTTTTTATAACTCAATTTCTATATCATAAATATTAATCCAGTATTCAATTTGTATTAAGTATGTTAAAATTTGAATATACGATAAATTATTATTCATTGTTTTTATATTTAAATCTGTTTCTTTTGAATTTATAATTTTTAATATGTAATTTTTATCAACTATCTTTAAAAGTTTTGATTCACTATCATTTAATATTTTTTTTAATTCATGTTCCAATGTATTTATATATATTTTATCGTGATTAATCTGTGAATTATTTGTACTAATTTTTACATTAGGAAAATATTTATCATATATTTTTTCAAATATATAATTTTCATCTATGTTATCTGGTAAATTATATATATATTCTATTATTCTATAATCTATAAACGGTAGAAATACTTCTAAATCTATATTTGAAGAAATATAATTTATTCTTTCTATTTGTGAATACAGATGCCATTTTATATTCAAATATTTTTGTTTTTTGTTTTTTTCATCGTCATTGGTTAAATATATTACATCTTTAACAAATTCATCATATTTTAAACTAATATATTCTTCTAATAAATTATTATTTAAGATTTTCTTATTAATTATTTGATTTCTTATATCTTGTGAAAAAAATATTGGATTTGTATTATTCATTTCATTACAATATAAATTAGACATGCATTTATCTAGTCCATTATTTTTTATTGCTGAATAAAATTCTAACATAGTAGAATCATCATAGGCCATTCCTGGCATATCTCTCGCCATCATAGATGGAATAAGTAATGAATGAAGTACTTTTGTATCTGAAATAATATTGTAGTTGCACACACCAAAAGTTCTCTTTATAAATTTTATATAATTAGAATCTTTAATTTTTTCCTTAGAA
Source organism: Clostridia bacterium (assembly GCA_029256705.1). Classification (GTDB taxonomy): domain Bacteria; phylum Bacillota; class Clostridia; order TANB77; family CAG-465; genus RGIG5057. Next base: position 86,096 of record JAQSXK010000001.1, on the reverse strand, counting down.
TCACTAATATAATTGTTATATGAAAATGTATGTATATTAGGGGTAGTGTTATGTATATATGATATGGCTATACCTGAATTTATGCTTTTTGGAGAGAGAATACCTATTTTTTCAATATCTATTATTTTAGTTTTAATTGAATCTTTAAGTAATGACTGTAGGGTCTTTATACAATCTGATTCATTTTGTAAGCATTTTTTCTTATTTAATTCCCAATACTTATGTGTTGTAAGACCAATATTTGAGTATATTGCATAATGTCCGGGTAATATTTCATAAATATCTTTGAAATAGGTAAGTCCAGGAGTGTGAAATGGTCCCATACCAATTAATTCTAATATTCCTTGTTTATCTAATGTAGCTTTCATGGTAGGAACATTTAGTATGTCCTTTATATTAGTAGAAAATATAAAAGATTTGTTTTCTTTATTGTTAGTATAGTATAACGGTTTAATCCCAAGTCTATCCCTAGATAAAAATACAATATTATTTGTTTTATCGTAAATACATATTGAAAATGCACCATTTAAATGTTCTAAGAATTTTTCTTTATATTCATGATAACTAGTAAGTAAAATTTCTGCTTCTAAATATTTATCTATATTTTGAATGGGAACAATTTTTTCTTTCTTTAGATTTGTTTTAGTGCTAAATCTATATCCTTTTGCAGTTAAGTCTTTTTTTATTTCTTTTATATTATATATATGACCATTATACATTATAACATATTTGTCGGTTCCAAAACTTTTATTTAAGAATCCATTTGAAAGATTGATATGACTTGTTTTAAATAAATCTAATTTTTGATTTATATTAAATTTATTTTTTAAATTATCGTAAGCTTTTTCGATGTAATCGCTTTGAGAGATATCACTTAAATAATTTACTATTCCTAAATATCTATTCATTTTTATTATCCGTCCTTTCATTTATACAATATATGAAAACATAACTTAATATATAACTGCATGTAATATTTAATATATCTTGTAATTATACATTTGTAAAAAAATAACATATTTGAATGTAATTCTTTATCTATTGTTGTAAAAAAAAATTTAATGTGATATAATTTTTCTATATTTTGGTGTAGTGCAAAAAAGGTAGAATACTTTTAATATTTAAAGAATAGAAAATATAAATAGATATAATAATAATATGGTAATTTATTTTCAAGTAAATATCATATAAAATGGAAATTATATTAGTTAACATACTGCATAATATCAAAAAGTTAAAACCCTGCTATATATGTAGTAAAATTGGGTAAAAACCATCGGTCCTATTGAATAAACATAAATTATGTGATAAAATTGTAGAGTAAAATATACATATATAATTGTATAAGATTCTAATAGAAAAGGCAGGTGAGTTGCTAGTTATAAAGCATTAACTAGTAAGTATATGTTAAATAATACAAGAGATTTTCAAGAAACTTTACATGAGGTTTTAAATGTAAGATTAAACGCTAAAACAAACCAAGAAAAAATTTTACAGGCTATCTTAGATAAACCGGATAAAGCAGCAATTAGTGAATTTCATGAAACATTAAAGAAAAGTGTAAAACCTTTTTTTGAAGATAAATTAAAAAAAGATTTACAGCCTAGAGTCAAAAAAGTTGATGAGGTTAAAAAAGATATTAATATGGCTAAGCAAGTTAAGTCTGGAGGAGATTTAAATAAATTAGTTAGCGATATAGATGAGGAAAAAGATAAAGATACAGGTTTAGATCCAAATGAAAAAGAGACAAAGTTAAGTTCTGGCACTGAACTTACTACAAGAGAACAAACATTAAAATATATGTATTCAGTTGCTCTAGATGAATATCATAAGTTAAGGGAAAGTTTATATAAATACCAAATAAGAGATAATGACATAGCTTTAGATAATAGAAATTATTTAAAGTTATTAAAATATGAAAATTATTTAAGAAAGTGTGATGTATTATTTAAGAGTAGTACAGGTAGTTATATATCAAATCAAGATGAAGAAATATCTAAAAAAGAAAATAAATATGCTTATGACGAAGCAAAAAGTGAAAGAAAAGTTTTAAATGAGCATGAGGATAATATAAATGAAATTGATTCATTAAATGAGGAAATTGAAAATAAAGCAAATGAAATAATGCAGCTTAATAATGCCTCTGCAAAAGGAAACATTCAAAATTACGATGAAAAGTTAGATATTCTTGAAAATGAATATGCAGTTTTAAATGCAAAAATGCATATGATGAGACCAAATATTTTAGAGTTATATAGACAAGAAGAGCAAAAAGAAGAGCAAGAGAAAACTACTACTAAAGTAGTAGGAACAATGTATAAAAAAAGAAAAGATAAATTAGTAATGGATGTTGATGTAGTAAGATTAGATAGAAAAGTAGCTGGCAAAGAAAAGTCTTTAGATAATGCTGTAGAAGATGAAAAAAATGAACTTGCCGAAACAAATATTAAAGTAGCTACTTCATATGTAGATGCAGCTGAAGCAGCATTAATAAAGAAGGATACTAAAGAGGCTACAAAATTAGTTAATAAGGCTAAAAAATTAATTGGTGATGATGCTGTAGAAGATATAGCTGCAGATAAGAAAACAGATTTTTCTAGTACTTTAAAAAGTAACGTTTCTTCTGGCGGTGGAGAAGAAGTAACTAATGAAGCTAATGAAACAGATGTAATAGATATGCACTTATTTGAAATTTTAAGTGAAAGTATCGAATTATCTCCTGTTCAAAAGGAATGTGCTAAAGCAGTTAATACACCTGAAGAAAGAAGTAAAAATGTGTTAGCTAGAGAAGCAAAAGAGGAAATTGAAAAAACAGAAAAAATAATAGAAAAAGAACAAGAATTATCAAGATAAATATATGAAAGGTAGGTGTATTGGTTATATAGTATGATATATAATCAAAAATATGGGATTAGTAACAACAAAAGAAATGTTTAAAAAGGCGTATGATGGTGGTTATGCAATAGGTGCATTTAACGTTAATAATATGGAAATTATTCAAGGAATAGTAGATGCAGCAATAAAAACAAATTCACCTGTTATATTGCAAGTATCAAGTGGTGCAAGAAAATATGCAAATCCAATTTATTTAAGAAAATTAGTTGAGGCTGCTATAGAATATACTAAATCTTTAGGAAAAGATATAGATATAGTATTACATTTAGATCATGGAGATAGTTTTGAAATTTGTAAAGATTGTATAGATAGTGGTTTTACATCTGTAATGTTTGATGGAAGTAAATTAGATTATGAAGAAAATATTAGAATAACAAAACAAGTTGTAGATTATGCACATCCAAGAGGTGTTGTGGTTGAAGCAGAACTTGGAAAATTAGCTGGTATTGAAGATGATGTTAAAGTAAATAATGATGATGCTATGTTTACTGATCCAATGGAAGCAAAAGAATTTGTTGAAAGAACAGGATGTGATAGTTTAGCTATAGCAATCGGTACAAGTCATGGAGCATTTAAATTTAAAGGTGAACCAAAACTTAGATTTGATATACTAGAAAAAGTAACTAATCTATTACCAGGGTTCCCACTTGTACTTCATGGTGCTTCATCTGTACCACAAGAATTTGTGGATATGTGTAATAAATATGGTGGCAATATTCCTGGTGCTAAAGGTGTACCAGAAGATATGCTTAGAGAAGCTGCAAAATATGGAGTTTGTAAAATAAATATAGATAGTGATATCCGTTTAGCTATGACAGCAAATATTAGACAATGTTTTGAAAAAACACCAGAAGTATTTGATCCTAGAAGTTATTTAGGTGAAGCTAGAAACGCTGTTATGGATATGGTTGAACATAAAATAGTTAATGTTTTAGGATGTAATAATAAAATGTAGTTTAAAAGCATATATAGGGGGAAAATATATGAGTCATTGTGATGGTTGTACTGGTTGTACTGTAGATGATAAAGTAGTTAAAATTGCTAAAAAATTTAAGGATGTAGATGGAGGTATAATGTCTGCTCTTCATGAAGTTCAGGATGAATATGGATATATATCAGAAAGTGTTCAAAAGTATTTATCAAAAGAACTTAGTGTGCCTATGTCAGATATTTATGGAATTATAACATTTTATTCAAGATTTTCATTAGTTCCAAAAGGCAAATATAATGTTCAAGTATGTATGGGTACTGCTTGTTATGTTAAAGGTGCAGAAGATGTTTTAAAAGAATTTAAAGATGAGTTAAAAATAGATGTTGGACAAGTAACAGAAGATGGAAAATTTTCATTAGAATCTGTTAGATGTATTGGTGCTTGTGGACTTGCTCCAGCAATTGTAGTTAATTCAGAAGTTTATGGCAAAATGTCACCTGATAAAGTTAAAGAGATTTTATCTAAATATAATTAATTAAGGGGAGAAATGATATGCAAAAAACATCTAAAGAATTAAGGGATATAAGAAGTAATACTAAATTAAAATTTAAAAGTAGTAGAATAATGATATGTTCTGGTACTGGTTGTACATCATCGAAAAGTGATAAAATATTAGAAGAACTAAAAAAGAAGGGTAAAGAATTAGGTAGTGATGTAATTATTGAAAAAACAGGTTGTTTTGGATTTTGTGCAAAAGGGCCTATTATAGTTATAGAACCAGAGCAAACTTTCTATGAAATGGTTAAAGTAGAAGATAGTGAAGATATAATAAAAGCTGTTATAAGTGGAACTAAAGTAGAAAGATTAATGCCATCAGAAAATGATAAATTCATTCAAAAATGGCATGAACTTAATTTTTATAATAAGCAAAAAAGAGTAGCACTTAAAAACTGTGGGTATATAAATCCAGAAGATATAGATGAGTATATAGCAGTTGACGGTTATTTAGCTTTAGAAAAAGTTTTAACAGGATTAACTAAAAATGAAGTAATTAATACAGTATTAGAATCTGGTCTTCGCGGTAGAGGAGGGGCAGGTTTTCCTACTGGTAAGAAGTGGCAATTTACAGCTGCTTCAAAAAGTGATGTTAAATACGTATGCTGTAATGCTGATGAAGGCGATCCAGGAGCATTCATGGATAGAAGTATATTAGAAGGTGATCCTCATAGTGTACTTGAAGCTATGGCTATTGCTGGGTATGCTATAGGGTCAAATCAAGGATATATCTATGTAAGAGCAGAATATCCAATTGCTGTAGAAAGATTAAAAATTGCTATAAAGCAAGCTAAAAAATATGGATTACTTGGTAAAAATATACTTGGAACTGATTTTGATTTTGATATTGAACTTAGACTAGGAGCTGGAGCATTTGTATGTGGAGAAGAAACAGCTCTTATGAATTCTATCGAAGGTAAACGTGGTGAGCCAAGACCAAGACCTCCTTTTCCTGCTGTTAAAGGGTTATTTGCAAAACCTACATTACTTAATAATGTAGAAACATATGCTAATGTATGTCAAATAATATTAAATGGATCTGAGTGGTTTTCATCTATTGGAACAAATACTTCTAAAGGAACTAAAGTATTTGCTTTAGGTGGTAATATAAATAACGTAGGATTAGTTGAAGTTCCTATGGGAACAACACTTAGGGAAATAGTTTATGATATAGGTGGAGGAATACCTGGAGGCAAGAAATTTAAAGCAGCTCAAACAGGTGGGCCTAGTGGTGGTTGTATACCAAACCAACATTTAGATACTCCTATAGATTATGAATCACTAACACAAATCGGATCTATGATGGGATCTGGTGGACTTATAGTAATGGACGAAACTAAATGTATGGTAAACATAGCTAAATTTTTCTTAGAGTTTACTGTTGATGAATCATGCGGAAAATGTCCATCTTGTAGAATTGGTACGAAAAGAATGCTTGAAATTTTAACTAGGATTACAGAAGGCAAAGGCAAAGTTGAGGATATAGATAGATTAGAAAAACTAGCTAACGTTATAAAGAATGCATCACTTTGTGGACTTGGTCAAACAGCACCAAATCCGGTTCTTAGCACTTTAAAATATTTTAGAGATGAATATGTAGATCATATAGAAAACAAAAATTGTGCTGCTGGAGAATGTAAAGCTTTAACTAAAGTAATTATAAATCCAGAAAAATGTAAAGAGTGTGGTATATGTCAAAAGAATTGTCCAACAAATGCAATTATGGGTGAAGTTAGAAAAGGGCCTTTTGAAATAGATCAAACTAAATGTATAAAATGTAAAGTATGTGTAGCTAAATGTCCTTTTAAAGCAATAAGTTAATATTAGAGGGGGAAATATACGTGGAAGAAGCTAAAAAAATGATAAATTTAACTATAGATGGGAAAAAAGTTTCAGTAGAAGAGGGAACTTCAATACTAGAAGCTGCTAGAAAAATAGATATAGACGTACCGACTTTATGTTTTTTAAAAGAAATAAATGAAGTTGGAAATTGTAGAATGTGCTTGGTAGAGATAGAGGGTGTAAGAGGATATAAAACTTCTTGCGTTTATCCTGCTGAAGAAGGTATGGTTGTAAGAACTAATACAAAAGATCTAATTGAAACAAAAAGAGAAGTTTTGCAACTTATATTATCTGCTCATGATAAAAAATGTTTAAGTTGTGTAAGAAATACAAACTGTAGACTTCAAGATTTATGCAAAAAATTTGAGATTGAAGATTATGATTATGAAGGTGAAATGCCAGAAGCAATTCTTGATGATGCCTCTGAATGTATAGTAAGAAATACAGCTAAATGTATTTTATGTAGAAGATGTGTTAATGTTTGTAAAAAAGTTCAAGGTGTATCTGCGATATCTGTAATGAATAGAGGATTTAAATCTAGAGTTGGTGTTGCACTTAATATGAGTATTAAAAAATCTACATGTGTTGGTTGTGGACAATGTATTATACATTGCCCTGTCGGTGCGCTTACTGAAAAAAGTAATGTGAAAGAATTAAAAGAAGCTTTAGCAGATTCTAAAAAGCATGTTGTTATTCAAACGGCTCCATCCGTGAGAGCTGCAATTGGCGAAGAATTTGGAATGCCAATTGGTAGTTTAGTTACAGGTAAAATGGTAGCTGCTTTAAGAAAAATAGGATTTGACAGGGTTTTTGATACAGATTTAGGTGCAGATATAACTATTATGGAAGAGGCAACTGAATTTATTTCAAGACTTAAAAATGGTGGAAAACTTCCTATGATTACTTCTTGTAGTAGTGGTTGGATTACTTTTGCAGAAAAGTTTTATCCAGAACAATTAGAAAATTTATCTACAGCAAAATCACCTATGGAGATTTTAGGAACTTTAATAAAAACATATTATGCTGCTAAAATGAATATTGATCCAAAAGATATTTATTCTGTAGCTCTTATGCCATGTTCTGCAAAAAAAGCTGAAATAGTACGTGATGAATTAAAATTAGATAATGGACTTCAAGCAGTAGATAATGTTGTAACTACAAGAGAAATGGCAAGAATGCTTAAAGAGTCAAATATAGACTTAGCAATGCTAGATGATGAAGACTTTGATGAACCATTAGGAGAAGCAACAGGTGCTGGACATATATTTGGTACTACAGGTGGAGTAATGGAAGCGGCACTAAGAAGTGTATCGTACTTATTAGATGGAACAGAAATAGAAAATGTAGAATTTAATGCTATACGTGGATCTAAAAACATAAAAGAAGCAGAAATACAAATAGCTGGTAAAACACATAAAATTGCTGTTGCACAAAGTTTAGCAAGCGTTTCACAAGTGCTAGATGAAATAAAAAACGGAACAAGTAAATATAGTTTTATAGAAGTAATGACTTGTCCGGGTGGATGTATAAACGGTGGGGGTCAACCTTTAGTAAATGAATATAAAGCTAGTAAGGTTGATGTTATTTCTTTAAGAGCAAAAGCATTATATGTTGCAGATAAAGAGGCAAAATATAGAAGATCACATGAAAATCCAAATGTTAAATTAATTTATGAAAAGTTTTTAGGTGAGCCTAATGGAAAAAAATCACATGAGTTACTACATACTAAATATAACAAACAGGATGTCTATGTAGACTAAAATTTAAGTAAATCTATTATTATAAAGGGGAATGAGAATGAATATTGATGTAGAATTTGTAAGAGCTGTATGGATTAATCTAATAGTATATTTAACTGTATTACTTACTGGTATGATATTATATAGATACTCCATTTTAAATAAGATAAAGGAAAATACTAAAATAAAAAAACAAGCCTTTACTGATCCGCTAACTGGAAGAGGAAATAGACATAAATTCTTAAGTGAATTAGATAATCATCTAAATAAAAAAAATAAATTTGCGGTTTGTTTTATGGATTTAGATGGATTTAAACATGTCAATGATACATTGGGTCATGATGCAGGAGATCTTCTTTTGATTGAACTTGGTAATATGCTAGAAAAGAATTTACCATCTACTTGTATACCTTATAGGTTAGGTGGAGATGAATTTGGTATAATAATGGATAATATTAATACTATAGAAGAAATATCTAATATATTAGATAAATTAAAAGAAGGATTAAAAGTACCTGTTGTAATAGATGATACTAAAATTGTATTGGAATATAGTTTAGGTGTTTCAATATATCCAACAGATGGTACCTCACGTAATGAACTTATGACATATGCTGATGATGCAATGTACTATATAAAAGAAAATGGTAAAAACAGTTATTATTTCCATAATGAAGCTTTAAAAGCACAACTTAATAATAAAAAGAAAATGGAAATAGATTTAAAAGATGCCTTAAAAAACAAAGAATTTGATGTCGAATTTCAACCAAGAATTAATTTAAATAATTTAGATGAAATTTGTTTAGAATCATTAATATTTTGGAATCACCCAGTACTTGGAAAATTAAACTCGGAGTATTTTATAAAACAAGCTGAAGAAATGGGTATTGTAATATACCTAGATGAATTTGTTTTAAGAAAATCTTGTGAGAAAATAGATAACTTAAATCTGAATGGATATAAAAATGTTAAAATTTCTATTAATCTTTCAAATACACATGCAAAAAGACATGAGTTTGGAGATAAACTATTTGAGATTTTAAATGAATATAAATTAAATAGGGGAGTTATACAAATTGAATTTACTAATATGGTTATTATTAAGTATTTAGAAAGTTATAAATATCTAATAGATAGATTAAAAGAAGCCGGAGCATCAGTTTGTATATCGAATCTTGAATTAAAGTATGAGAATCTAAAATTATTTAGACAACTTAGAATTGATGAGATAAAAATTAATGCGGGATATATTTCTAAAAAATCAGATTTTAATCCAAATATATTAAAAAATATAATAAGTGTCTGTAAAGATTTAGATTACTTAACTACAGTTATATGTATTGAGAATGAAGATGAATTAAAATATGCATTAAATGGTCAGGCAGATAAAATACAAGGAAATTATTTATTTAAAAAGGTAGATAATAGTAATTTAGAAGATTTTCTAATAAACTATCCAACTTTTAAAAGTGGAATAGAAAATATTATAACAAAATTACAGTATAAAGGATGAGTATGATGAATAAAACCGTATTAATTACAGGAGCAGCAAAAGGTATAGGTAAACAAATAGCTATACATTTTAAAAATGAAGGATATAACGTATGTATAACATATAATAACTCTGAAGAAGAAGCTAATAAATTAAGAGATAATTTTAATATAGATATTTATAAATTAGATATAATAAAAAAAGAAGATATAGATGTTGTTATAGATGAGATAGTTTTAAAATATGGAAAAATAGATTGTTTAGTTAATAATGCTGGTATTTGCGATTATTCACTGTTTACAGATATATCTGAAGATTGTTTTATGAATATGATAAATACTAATTTAACTAGTGTTTTTAATGTTACAAAATCTGTTTTAAATAAGACCATGATAAAAGAAAAAAACGGTAGTATAATAAATATATCTTCTATATGGGGGATAACAGGATCTTCATGTGAAGTACATTATAGCGCTTCAAAAGCTGGAGTTATAGGAATGACTAAAGCACTAGCAAAAGAATTAGGGTTATCTAATATAACAGTAAATAGTATTGCTCCAGGAGTAATACAAACAGATATGCTTAACTCTTTATCTAATGACGATTTAAATAATTTAAAAGAAGAAATACCATTAAACAGACTAGGAAATCCAGAGGATATTTCTGGACTTACTGTATTTTTAGCTAGTGATAATGCAAGATATATAACTGGACAAGTAATAACAGTAGATGGTGGGATGTGTATATAATGAAAATTGAAGAAGAGCAAAGAATAAAAGAAATGCTAATATATGAGCAAGAATTAAATAATTTAGGTTATACACATGTTGCGGGTGTTGATGAGGCTGGTAGGGGCCCTTTATGCGGACCTGTAGTAGCTGCAGCTGTTATATTACCAATTAATTTATTTATTGAAGGTGTAAACGATTCAAAAAAACTATCCGAGAAAAAAAGAGAAAAGATATATGAAGAACTAACAAATAATAAAGAAATTTTTTATGGTATAGGAATTTCTGATATAGATGTAATTGAAGAAGTTAATATATTAAATGCTACAAAACTTGCTATGAAGCAAGCAATTGATAACTTAAGAGTCAAACCAGATTTCGTTATAATAGATGGAAATCAAAATATAGATATAGAAATTCAAAGTAATACTTTAATTTCTGGTGATAGTAAAAGTGCATCAATTGCGGCAGCTAGTATAATAGCAAAAGTTACAAGAGATAGAATGATGCAAGTATATGACAAGGAGTATCCAGAATATAACTTTAGTAAAAATAAGGGGTATGGCACAAAAGCGCATATAGATGCTATTAAAAAATATGGACTTTGCAGTATACATAGACCAAGTTTTTGTAAACATTTTATCTAATAAAAATAGGAGAGGGAATATATGAGAATATATGATATTATTGAAAAAAAGAGGGATAAAAAAGTATTAAGTAAAGAAGAAATAGATTTTTTCATAACTGAATATGTAAATGAAAAAATTCCAGATTACCAAATGTCGGCTTTACTTATGGCTATTTATTTAAATGGTATGGAAAATGATGAATTATACTATTTGACAAAGGCTATGGCAAATTCTGCAAGTATATTAGACTTATCTTTATTAAAAGAAGATGGTAGTATAATAATAGATAAACATTCTACAGGTGGTGTTGGAGATAAAGTAACATTACTTGTACTTCCAATTGTTGCTGCACTTGGAGCTAAAATTGTTAAGATGTCTGGTAGAGGACTTGGATATACAGGAGGAACTGCAGATAAATTGGAGTCTATTAAAGGATATGATTTATTTAAACCTTTGGATGAAGCAATTAATCAAACTGAAGATATTGGTGTTTGTTTAATATCTCAAAGTAGTGAAATTGCAATAGCAGATAAGAAACTTTATGCACTTCGTGATGTTACTGCCACAGTATCCTCAATACCTTTAATTGCTTCTTCTATAATGAGTAAAAAAATAGCATCTGGAGTAGATAAAATAGTTCTTGATGTAACGGTTGGTAGTGGAGCATTTATGCAAGACTTAGAAAGTGCTAGGTTACTTGCAAGAACAATGGTAGATATAGGTAAAAGAGCTGGAAGAGAAACAAAAGCAGTAATTACTTCAATGGAACAACCACTTGGAAAAAGTGTAGGAAATGTTGTTGAAATTAAAGAGGCAATTTCATTTTTACTTGCTGATGAATCTACACTTGACCTTTATGAAAATAAAGAATTAAAAGAAGTTGTATTTGAAATAGCAGCACAGATGCTTAAAATGGCTGGTTTAGGGGATAGCATAGAAAAAAATAAAATTGAAATTATGAAAACTATAACATCTCGAAAGGCTTATGATAAATTTATAGAGTTAATTAAGTCACAAGGTGGATACATACATAAAGTTTATATGGATTGGTTAAATTTAAATCTTGATATGCCTGTTTTATTAGATGAAGTTAAATATATGAAAGAAATATATGCAGATAAAGATGGATATATTGTAAGTATAGATAGTAAAAAAATTGGTCAGGCGCTTGTAGCGTTGGGCGGTTCAAGAAATAAAAAAGAAGATAAAATTGACTATGGAGTAGGATTTGAATTTTCTAAAAAAGTTGGAAGTAAAGTAAAAAAAGGTGACATAATATTAACTGTATTATATAATGATAAACAAAAATTTAAAGATGCATTCGAGTATATAACAAATGCAATATATATAGATAAAATAGAGCAATCTATGGCAAACATTTTAAAATCTAAACCAGTGATTTTAGATATTATAAGTTAGGAGACAAAATGAGAATAATTGCAGGTAAATTTAAAGGTAAAAGGTTAAAAAGTCCTACAACAGATAAGACAAGACCTACATTAGATAGAGTAAAAGAAGCAGTGTTTTCTATGGCAATGCCTTACATCCAGGATGCTAAGGTGTTAGATCTATTTTCTGGTACTGGTAGTATAGCTATAGAAATGCTAAGTAGAGGTGCTAGTTTTTGCTATATTAACGATAGAGAAAAAAGTGCAGTTTCGACAATATTATTTAATATACAGTTGACTAATACTGAAAAATATGTTAAAATATCTATGAAAGATTATTTGAAATGTTTAAAGAAGATAACTCAGGACGAAATGTTATTTGACATAATATTTATAGATCCTCCTTATGAAAGCGATTATGCTATAAAGTCTTTAGAATATATTTCAAACAATAAGGGTAAGGTACTAACAAAAGATGGTATAATAATATACGAATTTGATAAAGCTTTTCTAGATGAAAAATATGATAATCTAGAAAATTTAGAATGTATAAATACCAAATTTTATGGTAGAGTCGTTATAAAGATATATAAGTGGAGGTAAATTTTATGGAAATTTTTACATTATTAGAGAATTTAGAGGAGTTAGTTGAAAATAGTTCTAAGGTTCCTTTTTCTTCTAAGGTTATGGTTGACAAAGAAGAATTAGGCGATATTTTAGAAGAAATTCGTTTAAAACTTCCAGATGAATTAAAGCAAGCTAAAAGAATAAAAGATGAAAGATTAAACATTATTAATGATGCTCAAAAAGAATCTGAAGAATTACTTAAAGAGGCAGAAAATAAGATAATTCAAATGGTAGACGAGCATGTTATAACTAAACAAGCTATTATGCAAAAAGAAGAAATTGTCGAAAATGCTAATAGAATTTCAAAAGAAATATCTTGTGGTACACGTGATTATGCTGATGCTATATTAGAAAAAGTAGAAGATGTTTTAAGAGAGACTATGCAAGTAATACACAATAACAGAAAAGAGTTAAAATAATATCTACGGAAATGGGTTGATTAAAGTACTATGGGTAGAAAAAAAAAGAAGCAAACAAAAACAATAAAAAACGACTTATTGGGTGGTATACTTATAGTACTATCATTGGTTTTTATTGTTTTTTTGACATTTGATAATATTGGTGTATTTTCCGAAGTATCAAATAATATTTTAAAAGGTTGCTTAGGTGTAGCTGCTTATACTATTCCTGCTATTTTTATGTTAGTAGGAATTAATTCTATTATGTCTGATGAGAAAGTAAAGGTAGTTGGAGAATTACTTAAAGGACTTGTAGCCGCTATAACAATATCTTCAGTAATATATGTATTTACTGAATCAAATTATACGTTATTTGATAATGTATTTAAATTTTGCAGCACCACTTTTAATAACGGAGTAACTACTTTGAGTTTATCTGGTACACTAGGTGGAATTATAGCTGTAACTTTTGTTAAATTTATTGGTGTTATAGGTAGTAGAATTGTTGTTTTATTTATTGCTATAATAGCAACTCTATATTTTTTAAAGATGTCACTCAGACAACTTATATATATATTATATAATACATTTGCATTTTTAGCTAATGGTATTTATAATATATTTACTTCTGTATTTAGTAAAGATAAATTTGATATAAAAGCAGAAAAGGGATTAAGTAAAAGAGAACTTAGAAAACAAGAATTAAAACAAAAAATGATAGAAGAAAAAATGAAGGAAAAAGGTAGCAGTGATGCACTTAAGAATATTAATACAGATAAATCTGAACAGATTGAATTTGATTTCAATAAATTAGGTGGAAAACCTAGTGATGAACAAACTCAAGCAAAACAACAAAGAGATGATTTTTTCAAAAAACAAATTGAGAAAAAAGAAGATAAAAGCATTAAAGAAGTTCTTACACTTGACCATGCAAAACTTTCTTTTGAAGAAAATTATGAATTTCCGCCTATTGAACTTTTAGGTGTTAATGCAAATGCAGATAAGAATTTTGATAAAAAAGCTATACACGCAACAGCTGTAAAACTACAAAAAACTTTATCTAGTTTTGGTGTTGATGCAAAGGTTACCAACATTACAAAAGGACCAACAGTAACTAGATATGAATTATCTCCAAATACTGGTGTAAAAGTTAGTAAAATAGTTAATTTAGCAGATGATATAGCTCTTAATTTAGCGGCTAAGAGTATAAGAATCGAAGCGCCTATTCCAGGTAAAGCTGCAGTAGGTATTGAAGTTCCAAATCCAGAACCAGAATCAGTATTTTTAAGAGAAGTAATTGAGTCAAAAGAATTTAAACATAGTAATTCTAATCTTGCTTATTCTTTAGGAAAAGATGCAGCCGGAGATATAATAGTTGGAGATATAGCAAAAATGCCACATATGTTAATAGCTGGGGCAACAGGTTCAGGTAAGAGTGTATGTATTAATTCACTTATTGTTTCAATATTATATAAAGCTAAGCCTAGCGATGTGAAAATGATATTAGTAGATCCAAAGATGGTAGAACTTTCAGGCTACAATGGTATACCACATTTATTAATACCTGTTGTTACTGATCCTAAAAAGGCTGCTGGAGCTCTTAATTGGGCTGTTCAAGAGATGGTAAATAGATATAATTTATTTGCATCAAAGGGTGTTAAGGATATAAAAGGATATAACGCAGAAATAGAAAAAGAAAAAGATGCTGCAAAATTACCTCAAATAGTAATAATAATTGATGAGCTTGCAGATCTTATGATGGTGGCTCCAAATGATGTTGAAGATGCAATATGCAGATTAGCTCAAATGGCCAGAGCTGCAGGTATGCATTTAGTTGTTGCAACTCAAAGACCTTCTGTAGATGTAATTACAGGAATAATTAAAGCAAATATTCCATCTAGAATTGCATTTACTGTATCATCTCAAATAGATTCTAGAACTATATTAGATATGGCTGGCGCAGAGAAGTTACTTGGTAAAGGGGACATGCTATATTTCCCTGTTGGTGCTAACAAACCACAAAGAATACAAGGTACTTGGATTTCTGAAAAAGAAATAGAATCTGTAGTGAGTACAATAAAAAGAAATTCAGAAGCCGTTTATAGCGATGATATAATAGAAAGTATAGAAAAGGCTAATACTAAAGGTAAAGATAGTGAACATGGTGAAAATGCTGATGAATCAGATCCAATATTAAACGATGCAATAGATATGGTAGTAGATATGGGTCAAGCATCTGCTTCAATGCTACAAAGAAGATTCAAAATTGGCTATTCAAGAGCTGGTAGAATAGTAGATCAAATGGAAGCAAGGGGTTTAATATCTGGTTATGATGGAAGTAAGCCAAGACAATTATTAATATCTAAAGAAGAATGGCAAGAAATAAAGTTTAGCATGCAACAAGCTGCTAAACAGGAACAAGAATAAAAAAAATAGAAAGGAAATATGTTATGGCAGTTAGAGAAATACGTAAACTAAAAGATGAATTACTATATAAAAAATCTAGAGAAGTAGAAGTAATTGATGACAAAATAAAAGAAATTGCAAATGACATGATAGAAACTATGTATAAATATGATGGTATAGGAATTGCTGCATGTCAAGTTGGAATTTTGAAAAGAATAGTCGTTTATGACTCAGAATATGTAAAAGATGATGGAGTTAAGAATCCGAAGGTTCTTATTAACCCTGTAATTACTAAATCATCTAAACAAATGGTAACTACTGAAGAAGGATGCTTAAGTTTTCCTGATTTATTTGGATATGTAGATAGACATGAAAAAATAACAGTAGAAGCAAAAGATTTAAATGGAAGCAAAATAATAATTCATGCAAAAGATGTAGAGTCTATTGTGTTACAACATGAAATTGATCATCTGGATGGAAGAGTTTTTGTGGATATTGCATACAATACATACGTAGGAGAGAAGGAAGATAATACAAAGGATAGTAAGAATAATAAAAAATATAAGAAAAGTAAAAAATAAATATATTTTAAAGGAGTAAAAAATATGGATAATAAAGTGGTAACAGATAAAGTTAAGTTCTTTAAGAAATGTGTTATTGAATTATCAAATTTTCTAAAGCTGGATGAGAAAAGTTTTTGTGAAAATTCTAAGAATGCTGCCGCATCGCAAACATATATGTATGGAGCGATTCAAACTGCCATATTTTTGTCCGCCCATACTATTCAGAAGTTTAAACTTCAAAATGGTTCAAATTATAATGAAATTTTTGAAATACTATGTAAAAATGGTAAATTAGATTCTAAAAATTTGGACAAGTATTATAGTATGTTGAATATTAGAAACAAATTAATTTTTAATTATGATGAAGTTACTAGTAAATATATGTATGATATAATTTCAAATGAATTACCAACTCTTAGCATATTTTTAAAAGATTTACATAAAAGAGGATAATAAAATATTTTTAAGACAACTATTATATAGATAGTTGTTTTTTCTTTGTATATTTTTAAATTACAAATATATTACAAATAATAATTTAACATGTAATAAGTATAAAAATTATTGACAAAAAAAAATATATAAAGTATAATAAAATTGCTAATATAACGTATTTAATTAGCAATTTTATTTATGTAAAAATTTGTTAATAAAGTTTATTAGCAAACAAATAAATGGGTATGGTATCATGGATAGTTCTAAAAAGGCAAGATTCATGAGTGATTTTAAAAATGTTGAAGAAGGGGTAAATCTGTATTCAGTTAGTAATATAGATATATCTGGTTCAAACAGTTTTAAGCTTCCATTAGAAGGTAAACTAAGTTTAAGTGATAAACAAGATATAGCAAATAATGTTCCAACACTTAAGACAAAAATAGAAGAATTAAATCCTGGTAAAACAATAAATGATATTGATTTGTACTGGATAAATGAAGCTGATGCCGGAGTAAAAGGTTTGGCAAGTAATAAGAAAGATAAAGGTTATGTTATAGATGTAGCAACAAATCAAATATATGATTATGTAGGAGATTTCTTTGAAACCAAAAGATGGCATACATTAGATGGTGGAGTTACTGAAATAGCTGTTGTTCCAGACACACAAGAATTATGGAACGGCTGGATAAATCTAACTTTATACTATCCAACAAATTCAACTGCTAAAATGTGGAGACTTGGAAATGAAGGTGAAATTAGAGTAGATCCTATGCTTATGTGGCAAGAGTATACGGGTCCTATATCAATACCGTTAGATAGAGTAAAAGATGTATGGATAAAGTATAAAATTAATAATGAAGATGTTATAGTGCCACCAGCAGGAACACTTTTAGTAGATATAGTTCCAGACAAAACTGGAACAACAAAAGTCTCTGAAGTAAATGTAAATATAAATTATGATAGTGATGCTACAACAAAAGAATACAAAGTGGGAAATAGCGATTGGATGCCATATATTGGAGGATTTGCTGTTACAGAAAATTGTCTTATACAAGCAAGAGCAAAAAAGACAGAAAAAATATATAATACAGATGGAACTTTACTTGTGTCAAGAGATATAGTTGGAAAAGATCTAGTATATATAGGGAATATAGGTGTTGAAGAAACTAACCTTGCTGCTCCGGTTATAAAAAGACTTCCGCCTGCTGCTGGTGATGAAAAAGCAAGGCTGCAAATAACATATCCAGAAAATGCAGTTAGAAAAATATTTAAGATAAATTATGGAGTAGAACAAAACTATACAAGTGAAGTAAGTATAAAAAGTTATGGAACACATATTATAGCCTACTATTATGATGTAAGTGGTAAAAAATCATTGTCTACATCGATATATATAAACGATACTACGGTAAAAGCCGCAGAAGATCCTAAACCTTATGAGGCACTTCCACCGTATGTGCCAGAAGTTCCGTTGCCATATGAGCCTGATACAAAAATAAAACTTCCACCACCAATTATAACTAGACTTGATGCTTCAAATGGAAGTGAAAAGGCAAGAATTCAAATAACATATCCATCAAATGCAGATAGAAAAATATTTACACAAAATTATGGAGTAGAACAAAATTATGTAAATGAGATAAGTGTAACAACTTGGGGAACATATATAATGGCATATTATTATGATGTAGATGGTAATAAATCTCAGATAGCATGGATTAGGGTAAACGAGATTCCAACAGAGCCAGGAGTTTTAGAGCCGGTTCCAATAGAGCCTTCAGAAATAGTTCCAGCTCCTGTTATTAATATAAACCCAAATAGTGGTTTGGTATCAGAGGTATCAGTTAGTGTAACTTCTCCAGCTGGAGCAACTGTTACATACCTGAAAATAGGAAGATATGGAACATATCATGAATATACAGCTCCAATAGTAGTAAGGGATAATGTTGAATTATATGCATACTATAGAAATTCTGCAGGGGAAAAGTCACTTGAAGCTCATTCAAGAATAACCAATATTTTGAAAAATGATGACGGAACAGCAAATAAGAAGCCATATGTCTATATAAATGCAAATCCATATCCATGGAGTGGAGCAGCTAAATCAAGTGAAGTTGTAGTAAATATAGCATCTAGTTATGCAGATAAAGTAGAATATAGTAATGATGGAATAGTATATAATCCATATACGACTCCTTTCGTAGTAAAGGAAAATAAAAGAATATATGCTAGAGCAACAAATGCGTATGGTGTATCAGAAGCGTATTTGGATATAACAAATATTGGCGCAATAAAAGTACCAGATGCTATTGAGATTTTAGCTGTAAATATAAATGTAGATCCTGAACCTTCATTATCTACGTCAAAGGTTGCGAGTGCAAAAGTAAGTATTGAATATGATAGCAAAGCAACAGAAAAATATTATTCAATTGGAAAATATGGAGATTTAAAAACGTATACAGTACCATTTGATATCACAAGTAGTTGTACTATATATGCATATGCAAAATCTAAAAATGGAAAAGGGGAAACCTCTAAAGTAATAGATAATTTACTAATTGGAATATCTAATCCCGTAATAGTTCCAAGTCCAAGTAATAGTATACAAGCAAGTAAAGTTGGAATAAACATAACGTATGATAAGTATGCAACTATAAAAAAATATAGTATAAATGGTTCAGCGCTAACTGACTATACAGTACCATTTGATATAACTACAAATGGTACAACTGTGTATGCATATAGTGAAAACAGTTCTGGTGAAAAATCTAGTTCAAGTTATACAGTAGAAAATATAATACCACCACCACCAGTTCTTGCACTGGATAAAGGAAATTACTATTTATTAAAACTAAGTTATCCAGAAGGCTCAAATGGTAGAGAATATAAGTGGAAGGAAAATGGAGATTGGAAATCGTATAAAGAAGCTGGGATATTATTAATAAAACCAGAATTTAAAGATTCAGTTATAAAAAATGGTACATTAATTAAAATAGAGGATGAAAATGGAAAATTATTGACGTTTGAAGGTGATTATTATTTAATAGATGTACCTATAAGTCAGTTATTTGCTAATATATCTATGAGATGGGATAGAGTAGCACCATTAGCTCCACAAATAGTAATAAATCCTATAGAACCGACAAAGCAAGTTACTGCAACGATTGTTTATGATACAGAAATGGTAAAAAAACAATATAGAATATTACAACCTGGCGGAACACTTGGAGATTGGTTAAATTATAATGGACCTATAACAATAGACAGAAATAATACTATAATATATGCAAAAGCTATGGATAATAGTGAAGTTTGGTCTCAAGAGGCAATGCTTAAAGTAACTAATATTGATGAGGTTGCACCAGTAATAAAACTAACAGCAGATCTTACATCTGTAAAACAAAGTGTAGCTGTGAAAGTAGATGTAACAGATGATGTGGCTGTGGGTATAGTAAAATGGGCACCTGGCACTCAAGGTGAAAGTTATTTTACTTCAAATGGAGTTGTAATAGCAAATAATAGTAATGTTAACATAACAGAAAATGGATACTATACTTTCTATGCGGAAGATCAGGTAGGAAATAAACAGGTATATACTTTAAATGTTGAGAATATAGACGTGTTGCCTCCAGAGAATCCTATTCTTTCAGCAGCACCTACATCATGGACTAAAGGAAGCGTGACTGTTACAATAGTATATAGTGAAAGTTCTGTGATTAAGGAGTATAGTACTAATGGTACTTCTTGGCAAACTTACGTAAACCCAATAGTAATTACAAATAATAATACAACTGTATATGCCAAAGCAAAAGATGAAGCTGGGAATCAAAGTGGTCAAAGTACCCTTACCGTTTCAAATATAGATAAAGTAAATCCTGTGGTTGGATTTAGTACTAATGGAGCAAATAATGTAGAAACTGCTAGTACAACAGTTACAGTAACAGATACTGACGGTAGTGGAGTAGATGCATCAACATTACAGTATGTTTGGGATGTACAAAATATGACTACACCAACTTCAGGATGGGTAGCATTTACTAATTCTTCATTAATAACAAAAACAGGTGTTGAAGGAACTTATTATTTATGGGTAAAGGGAACAGATAATGCGGGAAATACTGTAGTAAGTAAAACTAATGCCTTTGTACTTGCAATTCAAGTAGTAGTAAATAAACCATTACTTGCACCAGGTATGACAGCAAAAATATGGAATAGTTCTAGTAATACTTGGGATACGGTAACTAATCCAGATACTGATACAACATGGTATAATTATGCTGGGAAAGAATGGGCAAATGCACAAACAGCCGATGGTAGTATGTGGGTATGGATACCTAGATATGTATATAAAATATCTTCAGGATGGCATCAAACAACAAATACAGGAGTTATAAATATACAATTTAGTAAAGGTATAGATGATAATTGGAATAGTCCAGTAATAGGTGCAATAAATACTTCGAATTTAGCAACAGCATCAAATAATATTTGGACGAATCATCCGGCATTTACATTTGGAACACAAGAATTAACTGGAATATGGGTTGCAAAATTTGCAGCTAGTGGAACGAGCTCAGCAATTGATTCGAAGCCTGGTGGTACAATGTTAGATGCATATAATATAGGGCGTTTAGATGGAACATTTACAGCAGTTAGAAATATGGAAGTAAACAGCAGATATGGTTGGGGAACTAGCGGTGAAAGGGTAGACACCCATATGATAAAAAATACGGAATGGGGAGCAGTTGCATATTTAAGTAAATCTTCATATGGAAAAAATACAGTTGAAATATCTATAAATCCTAGTACTTCATATTATGCAGGTGGTGGAACAGGGATTTCATATATATCTAATGGAGCACAAAGTACTACAGGAAATGTACATGGAGTATACGATATGTCAGCAATGAAATATACTTTTATAGCTGCATATTTAAATGATAATTCTAACGGATATTTAGCTTATGCACCGACTATGATAAATGCCAATGCTAAATATAGAGATATGTATTCTATTACAGATATATATAGTGCAACATCTAAAAAAGGTGATGCTTTTTATGAAACTTCAAGTAATTATAGTGGAAATCTAGAATGGTTTGGTAACTTTATAGATAAGCCGTATTCATATTCACCATTCTTCATGAGAGGAGGATATTATTATAGTACATATAAAGCTGGTATATTTAGTTTAGAAAATACATACAGTAACGAAAATGGGATTATTAGACCAATAATAGTTGTAGCGCCTGAAGAACCTAAAGTCACAGTAAATCCTACTTCAAATGCACCTGAAGTTACAGCTACAATTGCATATGAACAAGGTTCAGTAGAAAGAAAATATAGGATTCTAGAACCAGGTGGAACACTAGGTAATTGGTTAGACTATACGGGTCCGTTTATAGTAAATAAAAATACTACAATTATATATGCTAAAGCGTTAGATCAAAATGGATTTTGGTCTCCCGAAACTACATATACAGTAACTAATATATCACCAATAAATCCTATTATGTCAGCTTCTCCTACAGGACTTACAAGTGGAAATGTAACAGTTACGATTACATACTCTTCAGATGTAACAACAAAACAATACAGTTTAAATGGAACGACTTGGCTTACATATACATCGCCTATAGTAGTTACAGTAAATAATACTACTATTTATGCTAGAGGAAGAAATGCAGCTGGAAATTATAGTGGCCAAAGCACTATTACTATAACCAATATTGAGGAAGGTGTTGCAAATAAACCAATGCTTGCACCAGGAATGACAGCAAAAATTTGGAACACTTCAACAAGCACATGGGATACAGTAACAGATCCAGATAATAATACTAATTGGTATAACTATACAAATAAGGAATGGGCAAATGCGCAAACAGCAGACGGAAGTATGTGGGTATGGATACCAAGGTATGTATATAAAATATCTTCAGGATGGCATCAAACAAGTACTACAGGAATAATAAATATACAATTTAGTCAAGGCATAAATGATTTATGGAATTCTAATAGAACAGTAAATACGGGTAGTGCAGTAACTACGTCAAATAATGCATGGACTACTCATCCAGCTTTCACTTTCGGAACTACAGAACTAACTGGAATATGGGTTGCAAAATTTATGGCTAGTGGAAGTACAACTAATCCAGATTTTAAACCAGGTATAACAGTGCTAGATATGTATAATAGTGGAATAAATGGTGCATATACAGCAAGTAGAAATATGGAAACAAATAGTAGATATGGATGGGGCACTACAGGATCAGGGTTAGATACTCATTTGATTAAAAATGTAGAATGGGGAGCTGTCGCATATTTAAGTAAATCTTCTTATGGAAAAAATACTATTGAGATAACTAAGAATAATACAACAATTACTGGTGGTGGAACAGGAACAGGATATATTTCAAATGTTGCTCAAACTACAACAGGAAATATATATGGTATATATGATATGTCTTCCATAAAAGGAAGTTTTGTAGCTGCATATAGAAATGATGTATCTTTAGGTTGGGGAAATAATTTAATTAATGCACCAGCACAATATAAAGATGTATATACACCGACAACATTATTTAGCACTACATCTCCAAAAGGTCATGCAATGTATGAGATAGCTGAATATTCAGGAGCTTACGCATGGTTTTATAACTACCTAGTAACACCAGACTATAGTAATGGCTTCTGTGTACGTGGTGGAGAATATTGGAATCAAAATACACCAAAAACGTCAGGAATATTTGCTATGTATAATACTTATGGTGGAAATACTGGATGTGGATTTATTCCTGTAATTGTGGTAAATTCTGGCTTGTAAAATATTTAAATATATTATAGTATAAAGTTTAAAAACTAGTACTATAGCAATATTATATTGAATAATATTTTTGTTGTATGTTTTGTAAGGATAGCTTTCATATAACGTAAAAAAAGATATAAAAAATAAATATTGAAATGTAATTACATTTCAATATTTATTTTTATTTACAGCTGGGTTATTAATTATAAGATTTTGTTTAAGTTTGTTGTAGATATTATTTCTTTTTTCATAATATAAATTGAACCTCTTTGAATAAAGAGTAATTTACTTTTTAACTTTTTTAACAACTCTATTTCAGAAATCAAATCATACTTATGATTCTTTTTAGAGTAAATAAAAATTGTTGAGGGATTAGAACGTATACATATTATAGGAATATACTTTTGCTTATTATTACAGATCTCATAACATATTGAGAAATATAATCTATTAAATTCTCTGTAATCTAAAATTTCTTTTAATACATATTTATAATATTTTATATTTTCTGAGAATTTTAAATTATTTATGTTATTATTACAAAATAAGAAATTAAATATTGATTCAACTTTACTAATCAGCGAGGTATTTTCTTTAAGCAAATTTTTAAACTCAAGCAACTTAATATCAAAATAATCATTATCATTTTGCAAATAGCCAATTTTCTTATCAATTTCTACTTGATCATATAAAGTACTATTGATAAAATCAAAATACCGTGTTTTTGACTTAGTTTGTATAAATTCTAAATCACGTTGTACATCAGCAGAAATTTTAATGTTATTCTGGGTTATAATGATATTAAACACGTGATTATCATCTGGATTATCATAACGTACATATGAATTAATTTCAAATTCATTGAGTATATATTTATAGATATATGAAATAGATTTACAAATTAATAATTTGCTTTCAAATAATTCGTTTAAATCATCATATTTGTATTGTATATTATTATATATCCGATATCGATCCTTGCTTGATCCAAATGAATATAGAGGATCGAAAGAAATAATTTCCCCCAATCTTATATATAGATATTTTGCTTTTGAAATATCATCTAAACCAGTAGGCAGAGTGTTTTTTAGTAGATATATGAAAGAATTTAATGATATCATAGTAGCCCCTCCTTAAATTATTGTAAGTGTATACAAAAGTTTTTGTATACATTAAAATATTAAATATCATATATTATAACACATATGTCAAATTTCATAAAATGGGATAATAAAATATTTTAAAACAACAATTAAATAGATAATATGTTTTAAGATTACAAATATATTACAAATCATAATTTAACATATAATAAGTGTAAAAGATATTGACAAAAAAAAACATATATAATATAATAAAATTGCTAATATAAGTAGGTTTATTAGCAATTTTATTTATGTAAAAATATGTTAATAAAAGTTTATTAGAAAATCAATAAATGGATATAATAAATATATGGTATCATGGATAGTTCTAAAAAGGCAAGATTCATGAGTGATTTTAAAAATGTTGAAGAAGGGGTAAATCTGTATTCAGTTAGTAATATAGATATATCTAGTCCAAACAGTTTTAAACTCCCATTAGAAGGTAAACTAAGTTTAAGTGATAAACAAGACATAACAAGTAATGTGCCATCACTTAGCACAACAATCGAACAATTAAATCCTGGTAAAACAGTAGATGATATAGATTTATATTGGATAAATGAAAGTCAAGCCGGAGTAAATGGTTTAGCAAGTAATAAGAAAGATAAAGGATATATAATAGACGTAAAAACAAACCAAATTTATGATTATGTTGGAGATAGTTTTGAAGGTAAAAGGTGGCATACTTTAGATAACGGGATAATAGATAATGGAAGTATTACTGGACCTGAAGAAAATCAGGAGATGTGGGATGGTTGGATAAAATTGACGTTATATTATCCAGCAAATTCAACGGAAAAAAAGTGGAGGCTTGGTAGTGAAGGTGAAATTAGAGTTGATCCTATGCTTATGTGGCAAAATTACACAGGACCAATAACTATTCCACTAGATAGAACTAAAGATGTATGGATAAAATATAAAGTAAATGGTAAAGAGGTAGTTATTCCACCAGCAGGAACGCTTTTAGTAGATATAGTTCCAGATAGTAGCGGAACTACAAAAGTTGAGCAAGTAAATGTAAATATAAATTATGATGAAACTGCAACAATTAAAGAATATAGAGTTGGTGAAAGCGGTTGGATGACATATACAGGCCCTTTCATTATCACTGAAAACTGTATAATAGAAGCAAGAGCAAAAAAGACTGAAAATATATATAACACAGATGGTTCGTTACTTCTTACAAGAGATATTTCTGGAAGTGATAGTGTATATATAGGAAATATAGAAATAAAGGAAATTACTTTGGCAGCACCAACAATAACTAGATTAGATCCAGTAGGAACAGAAAAAGCAAGAGTAAAAGTAACATATCCAGAGAATGCCACTAGAAAAATATATACAATAAATTATGGAATAGAAGAAAATTATACAAGCGAAGTAAATGTACAAAATTATGGAACATACATAATAGCATATTACTATGACGCTAGTGGAAAAAAATCTGTTTCAACATCAATATATATAAATGATACAACAACTGGTAATCCTCCGAAGGAACCTACTCCACATGAACCATTACCTCCTTATGAACCAAAAAATCCACCTCCTTTTGAACCACCGAAAACGTCTACTAATAATAATTTAGTAGCACCTACTATTACTAGAAATGCAGGACAAAATGCTGATGAAAAAGCAAGAGTACAGATAACTTATCCAGCAAATGCTGCTAAAAAAATATATATACAAAATTATGGATTAGAACAAAATTATTCACAAGATATAATTGTTAATAATTGGGGAACTTTCATAATGGCATATTATTATGATTCAGATGGAAATAAGTCAAATATAGCGTATATTAGGATAAACGAAGTGGTAACGCCACCGGATACTTATCCAGAGCCACCTGTGATAGATACTATACCTATTGCTCCTATAATAAATTTAGATCCAACCAGTGGATTTGTATCATCGGTAACAGTAAGTGTATCATCACCTGCTGGAGCAAACAAAACATATTTAAAAGTTGGTAGATATGGAGATTACGTAGAATATAAATCATCAATTGTTGTTAGAGATAATATGGAAATTTATGCATATTATAAAACAGCTGACGGTAGACAATCACAAGAAGCAAGGGCAAGAATCCAAAATATTAAAAAACCTGGAGATACAGGTAGTACTTCGGCTACTAAACCATATGTATATATAGATGCAGTAGTATATCCGTGGAGTTCTACATATGGGCAAAGTTCAGTAATTGTGACAGTAAAATATAATGATGCAGATAAAATACAATATAGTGAGGATGGAATTATTTATGTACCATATACTGCACCTATTACAATAACTGAAAATAAAAGAATATATGCTAGAGGTACTAACGTAAATGGAGTAACAGATACATATTTAGATATAACAAACATAGGAAAATTAACACCTCCAAAGACTACTCAAAATTTAGCTATAAATATAAATGTAAACCCTGAACCAGCGCTTTCTACTACAAAGGTAGCAAAGGCTACAGTAAATATAGAATATGATGCAAAAGCAGTAGAAAAGTACTATAAAATTGGTTCAAATGGTGATTTGAAAGAATATACTGGAGCGTTTGACGTAGATAAAAGCTGCACAGTATATGCATATGCAAAAGCACCAAATTCATTAGGTCAAACAGCTAAAACTATAGATAATATAGTAGATGGAATATCTGAACCTGAAATAACTGCAATTCCGTCAAATAAAATACAAGCAAGTAAAGTGACTATTAAAATAAACTATGATAAATATGCAACAATTAAAAGATATAGTATAGATGGTGGATCTTTGAGAGATTATACAGGAGATATTGAAGTAACAAAAAACGGTACTAAAATATTTGCATATAGTGAAAATATTAAAGGACAAAGTTCTAATTCAACATATACTGTAAGTAATATAGTTCCGCCACCACCAGTACTTGTACTGGATAAAGGAAGTTATTATATATTAAAATTAAATTATCCAGAAGGTTCAAATGGTAGAGAGTACAAATGGACTTCAACTGGTGATTGGAAAAGTTATAAAAATGATGGAATATTATTAATAAAACCAGAATTTAAAGATACTGTTATACAAAATGGAACACTAGTAAAAATAGAAGATGAAAATGGTAATTTGATAACATTTATGGGAGATTATTATTTAATTAATGTACCAATAAGCGAAATGTTTGAAAATATATTTATGAGATGGGATAGAGTTGCAGCTGGAGCTCCACAAATTGTATTAAATACAACTAATCCAGCTAAAGAGGTAAATGTAACTATTATATATGATCAATCACTTATAACAAAACAGTATAGAATATTAAATCCAAATGAAACACTAGGAGACTGGCAAGATTATACTGGTCCAATAACTGTAGATAGAAATAACGCAGTAATATATGCAAAAGGAATGGATGAAAGTGAAGTATGGTCTAAGGAAGGAATGCTTAAAGTAACAAATATTGATGAGAATCCTCCAATAATTAATTTAACAGCAGATTTAAATACTGCAATGCAAAAAGTAGCAGTAAAAGTAAATGTAACAGATGATGTAGAAGTTGGAATTGTTAAGTGGGCCCCAGGAATTTTAGGGGAAAGTTACTTTTCAAGTGGGGGAACTAGTATAGCGAATAATAGTATAGTAAATATAACAAGTAATGGTTACTATACATTCTACGCAGAAGATAGAGTAGGAAATAAACAAGTATATACATTAAATGTAACAAATGTAGACTTAACTGCTCCAAAAATAGATATACAAGTTAGTCCAGAAACTACAGTAGGATTAAATGCAAATGTAACAATAAACTATGGCGATGCTACTTTAAAACAGTATAAGATTGGAACAAGTAATGCGGTTTGGACTAATTATACAGCTACATTTGCAATAACATCAAATACAATATTAGCAAACAATTGGCAAAATGCAGACGGAACAGTAACAATATATGCAAAAGGTAAAGATACAGCTGGAAATGAAATAACTGTTCAAAAGAAGGTAGTAAGTCTAGATCTAGATAAACCAAAGTTACCAGTTATAAATTCAACAGCTAGTTATCCAATATTAGCTTCATATGGTGTAATATTTGATGATACTACGACTATAGTATATGATAATAGAACAGATATAGATAATTACTATAGTACGAATAATGGAACAACATGGACATTATATACAGCCTCAATACATGTTTCAAGTGGAACAATAATAGCCAAAAGCGTTAAAAAAGGTAGTGGATTAGAAGTATCAGTTAGTCAAACAGTAACTATGCCAGCCGATGCATTGAAAGCGCAAGCGTATGATGGTAATAACAGTACATATATTTCTAATGCAACAAATCAATATATGGCTGTAGATAGTACTATGCAAGGAAAAAATATGAGGGTTAAGTGGAATGTTGCAGCAAATGGTCCATCAACTCAAAGTATTGTATTCTTAAATGAAAGTAGACAAATAATAAGTCAAATTGATAAAACTGTGTATAATCAAAATCTTATGTATGATGAAGTATATACTATTCCACTAAATACAAAGTGGATAAAGGTAGTTAATATTTATGGATTATATGAGATACAAACAGGTAATGAACCAACATTCAGTGCAGCAAATTCTTATATGGTACTATCAGCTGATCCAACAAGAGATGTAAGAGAACCATATCAAATGGTAACTGTAAATTATTTTCCAACAAGTGTTCAAAGATTATATAGGATAGGAGCTACAGGAGATTGGTTAAATTATAATGATCAACCTATAAAAATATTACAAGGTCAAACAATATATACAAAAGGAATAGATCAAAGTGGAATTGAAACTAGAATTGTATCAAGTTATACTGCTACTATGAATGATGCTTTAGGAGCTGCTGCTTATGATAAAAACGATTCCACATATATATCAGGAGGAAATAATCAACTGATGGCAGTAGACAGTAATATGATAGGTAAGAAAATGAGAATAAAATGGTATTCATATAGCTGGCAGTGGACTATTTCATTTAGCTTTCTAAATGAGAGCAAACAAGTAATAAATACTTATAGCAAAACTGGTGGAACATTTGATGAGATATATACTGTACCAGATAATACAAAATGGATAAGTGTCACATCTAGTTCAGCAAATTACACATATTTATATGAAATTGGAATAAGTAATGAACCAACATTTACTACAACAGATGGATATATGATATTAACAGCAGATCCAGCAAATGCTGTAAGACTACCACATCAAATGGTATCAATTTCATATTTTCAAAGTAGTATACAAAAATTATATAGAATAGGAACAACCGGAGAATGGTTAAATTATATTAATAATCCTATCAAAGTAGATCAAGGTCAGACAATATATGCAAAAGGAATAGATCAATATGGAAGTGAAACAAGAATAATATCTAGTTATACGGCAAATGTGGCAGATGCTTTAAAAGTAGAAGCGTTTGATAATAATTTGAATACATCTACTTATACTAAGACAGATCAATATATAGAAGTAGATACAAGTATGATAGGAAAAACAATAAAATGCAAATGGGATATGGGTGAAGGAATACCAGGTATAAGCTTTTTAAATTCTCAAAAAGCAGTCATAAGTACGTTTACTAGAAATAGTAAAATAAATGGTGTTACATTATATACCGATATATATACAGTACCAGCGAATACAAAGTATATAAAATATTTTACACAAGTCGCATATGCTAGTATAAGATTGTATGAAATTTATCCATAAAATTAAAGTAAATCAAGTGATAAATCTGCTATAGAAATTGAACATTTGGGTTACGTACACTTTTTTGTGACATATAAGAAAAAATAAAATTTAAAATGGCGTTACAGTATTTTGTAGCGCTATTTTTATATATGTATTAACATAAAGTATTGCTAAACAAGCATATTTGTGATATAATTAATCTAGTTTTAAGCGGAGGTATATATGAATAGAAAAGATATTAAAGTTGTATTTATGGGAACACCAGAATTTGCTAAATGTTCGTTAGAAGGTTTATACGAAAGCGGATATAATGTAGTTGGAGTTTTTACAAACCCAGATACTTTAAGTGGTAGAGGCATGAAGTTAAAAGCTTCAGTTGTAAAAGAGTATGCACTAAGCAAAAATATACCTGTGTTTCAACCACAAAAGATTAGAAAAAATGAAGAAGTTATTGGAATATTAAATGAATTAAAACCAGACATAATTGCAGTAACTGCTTATGGAAAGATATTACCAAAAGAAATATTAGATTTTCCAAGATTAGGCTGTATAAATGTTCATGGATCATTACTTCCTAAATATAGAGGTGCTGCTCCAATACATCACGCTATAATTAATGGTGAGTCTGAAACTGGTATAACTACCATGTTTATGGATATAGGTATGGATACAGGAGATATGTTACTTACAGAAGTAGTGAAAATATTTGATGAAGATAATTTGGAAACAATGACAAACAAACTTATGCAAGTTGGTAGTGATTTATTAGTTAAAACTTTAGATAAAATAGTTATTGGAGATATAGTTAGAATAAAACAAGAAGGTGATTTTACTATTGCTCCTATGATAGAAAAAGAGATGACAAAAATAGATTTTAATAAATCTGCTAGAGAAATATTTAATTTTGTAAGAGGACTTTCTCCATACATAGGTAGTTATATAATCCATAATGATGGAAGAAAATTTAAAGTATTAGAAGTAAAAACAACTGAAAATATTGAAGGAAATATTGGTCAAGTTGTTTATGTTAATAAAAATAGATTAGTTATCAAATGCAAAGATAGCTGTATTGAAGTAATTAAAATACAACCACAAGGTAGTAAAGTTATGGAGATATCTGCATTTTTAAATGGAAATAAAATAGAATTAGGAGATATGTTTGAATGATAATTTTGAATGAATATACATTAGAAGAATTAGAAAAATACATTGACGAACTAGGTGAAAAGAAGTTTCATGCAAAACAAATATATAAATGGCTACATAGAGAAAAAGTAGAAAGCTTTGATGAAATGACGGATATATCTAAAAGTTTAAGAGATAAATTAAAAGAAAATACTAGTATAATAAAATTAACTATTTTAGAAGCTCAAAAATCTACAAAAGACGATACAATTAAGTTTTTAATTAAGCTTCCTGATAATTGTGCTATTGAAGCTGTATTTATGAAATATAATCATGGAAATACAATATGTGTATCTACACAAGTTGGATGTAAAATGGGATGTAAATTTTGTGCTTCTACTAAAGCTGGGTATGAGAGAAGTTTACTTGCAAGCGAAATTGAGGGGCAAATAATTGCTGTTGAAAAATATACGAAAGAAAGAATTTCAAATGTTGTATATATGGGAATTGGTGAACCTTTAGATAATTATGATAATGTAGTAAAATCTATTAGAATAATTAATTATCCTTTAGGACTAAATATAGGGGCTAGACATATAAGTTTATCTACATGTGGTATTGTTCCAAATATATATAAACTAGCAGACGAAAATATACAATGTACCTTGTCTATTTCTCTACATAGTACTACTGATGAAGAGAGAAGAAAAATTATGCCTATAGCAAATAAATATACAATTAAAGAATTACTTGATGCTTGCAAATATTATATAAAAACAACAGGTAGAAGAATTAGTTTTGAATATGCTTTAATTAATGAAGTAAATGACACGAAAGAAGTAGCACTTAGTTTAGCAAAACTTTTACGTGGTATGATTGCTCACGTAAATTTAATTCCTGTAAACGAGATCAAAAATGGTATGTATTCTAAACCTAAAGAAAAAAATATACAAATATTTATGGATACACTAAATTCATCTGGTATTGTTACAACAGTAAGAAGAGAATTAGGTAGTGATATAGATGCTGCTTGTGGACAATTGAGGCAAAAACATATAGAAGAAAATAAAGGGTAATAAAATATTCATATCAGCTTATATAAGTTGGTATGAATGTATTTTTTCAAGTTGCTACCATATTGCATTAAATTATATTAAATTTTTTGACAAGTCTTGCAATATAATGTATTATGTAGTAAAATATATCATATGAAAGTAGGTGGTTTTTATTCATGTATGTTGTTAGAAGTGACGTAGGTAAAAAAAGAGAAATAAATGAAGATTACTATTTAGTAAAAAAAATAGATAGTGCATGTGATATATATATTGTGGCTGATGGACTTGGCGGATATGAATGTGGTGAAGTCGCAAGTAAAATATGCGCAGAATCTATATATGAAAGTATATTATATGAATATGAAGGTATATCTAAAAGTAAAAATAAAGATAAATATGTGTCTAATATGTTAAAAAATATAGTTTCCAACGTTAATGAAAAGATATTTAATCTTGAAAAAACAGACATTAAATATAAAGGAATGGGTACTACATTATTAGTAGTATTTAGATATTTTGACACTATATATTACTTATCTATTGGTGATAGTAGAATATATTATATAAATAGAAATTTGACTGAAATAGTACGTTTGACCGAAGATGATACTTATGTAAATACATTAGTTAAAACAAATATTATAACTTATGAAGAATCTAAAAATCATCCACAAAAACATATTCTTACAAAAGCAGTAGGAGTATTTAAGGAAATAGATACTGAAGTTAGTAAAGTAGATGATAAACTTGATGGTTACATTCTTTTATGCACTGATGGTGTAACAAATATGATTAAAGACCATGAGATATTAAATATATTTAAAGATAATGAATTTGATATAATAGCACAAAAAATAGTTGAAGAATCAAATGATAAAGGCGGAATTGATAATATTACTGCTCTTGTAATTGATATTTCAAGTTTAAATTAAAAGGAGTTTGGATTATGGAACTTATAGGTAAGGTATTATCTAATAGATATGAGATAATTGAAGAAATTGGTGTAGGTGGAATGGCTTACGTGTATAAAGCTAGATGTAGATTACTAAACAGAAACGTTGCTGTTAAAGTACTCAAACCAGAGTATGCTAAAGATGATACATTTGTTAAAAGATTTAAAACTGAGGCACAATCTGCAGCTTCTTTAACTCATCCAAATATAGTTTCTGTATATGATGTTGGTGAAGAAAACGGAATAAACTATATAGTTATGGAACTTTTGGAAAGTAGATCTTTAAAAGATTATATAGAAGAAAAAGGTGCTCTTTCTACAGAGGAAACATTAAAAATATCTATGCAAATAGCATCAGCGTTAGAAGCTGCACATAAAGAACATATTATACATAGAGATATAAAACCACAGAATATAGTTTTAAATAGAAATATGGTTGCTAAGGTAACAGATTTTGGTATAGCAAAAGCAACTACTTCAACAACAATAACTAATTTTGGAACAACTATGGGATCAGTACATTATTTTTCTCCAGAGCATGCTAAAGGTGGATATACAGATGAAAAATCAGATATATATTCACTTGGCGTTGTTATGTACGAAATGGCTACTGGTAGAGTACCATTTAATAGTGATTCTCCAGTTTCTGTTGCGCTCAAACATATACAAGAAATGCCTATTGAACCTATTGTTGTTAATGATAAAATATCTGAGCAGTTAAATGGTATAATTTTAAAAGCAATGGCAAAAAATACCGCTAGTAGATATAAGAGTGCAACTGAAATGTTAGAGGATATTCATAATGCACTTAATAATTCTAGTAAATATGCTAAAATAAATTCATCTGTAGAAGCTGGAAATACACAAATTATTCCTGTTATAACAGATGAAATAATTGAAGAAAACATAGTACCAAATCTAAGAACAAGAAATGCTCGTAGAATGAATTTGGTAACATCAAAAACTTCAAAAAATGAATTAAAACAAGAAAATAAAGAAATAGTAAAAGATGATGAAGTAAATGAAGAAGTAGAAAAATCAGATAAAAAGTTAAGCAAAAAAACAATAATTATAATTGCTGCAGTTGTAGGTATAATTCTTCTATCTATTATAATATTTTTTACGGTTAAAATAATAAACAAAATTAATGCAGATAATAAACCTGCTATTTCATACGAAGTTCCAAATCTAGTTGGTAGAAGTTTTGAAGAAGTAGTAAAAGAATATGCAACTCAAAACATTGAAATTATTCAAGACAAAGCTGAATATGATGCTACTTTAGTAATTGGATTAATAATATCGCAAACACCTGAAAAGGCTACTTCAACAACAGATAGAAAAATTTATGTTGTTGTAAGTAAAGGTCAAAAAATGGTTACTGTTCCGGATGTTACAGGTAAAGATATTAAGGTTGTTAAATATGAACTTGAAGATACACTTGGTTTTGTAATTGTTGCTGAAGAAGAGGTAAGTACTAAAATATTGCAAAATATAGTTATATCACAAGATCCTGTTAAAGATACACAACTGCCTTTTGGAAGTACTATAAAGATTAAAGTAAGTAAAGGCGATGGAAAAGCTAGAATAGTTATGCCATCAGTGTTAGGTTCTACAGAAGCTGCTGCAAACAAAACTTTAACAGATTTAAAATTAACAGTAAAGGTTGAGACTGGAAAAGATGAAAGTAAAGCTAATGGAACCGTAATTGCTCAAAGCTATCCTCAAAATCAGGAATTAAAAGAGGGGGACTTAGTTACAATAACTGTTAATAGACTTTCTGTAAGCAAAGTAGTTTCGTTAAATTTAACTGAATTAAAAGGTACAACTGAATATACAGATAATATTGAAGTAAAAGTAACTGCAAGTACAGATGGATCAGCTGCTAATACAGTATTTGATAAATCATTTGCACCAACTGCTACTAAGGCAGAGTTTACACTTAATGGATATACATCTGCGTCTTTAAAAATATATATAAATGGAAAAGAAGTTAAATCACAAACAATTAAATTTACTGAATAAAGGAGATTAATTTGAATAAGGATTTTATTAAGTCAAAAGTAATAGAGATATTACTAGATAAGTATATAACAGTAGATGAAGAGAGTAATTCTCTTCATACTGCTATTTTACCTGGTAATATGAAAAAAAATAAAATATATGTTGGAGATATTGTTAATATAAACAAAAGTTATGATACTTATGTTATAACAGAAATATACCAAAGAAAAAATTTCGTTATACGTCCACCTGTAAGCAATATCGATCAAATGATACTATTAGTATCTATAGATAATCCTAAACCAGATTATATTTTATTAGATAAACAATTAGTTCTATGTAGAAGTAAAAATATTACTCCAATAATATGTATTAATAAAATTGATTTACTTAATGATGATTTAAATATTGATTTAGAGTATATTAAAAAAACTTATTCTAATATTGAAATTCTAGAAATAAGTAGTAAAGATGAAATTGGCTTAGAAAAATTGAAAGAAAAATTATTAAGTAAAACATCTGCTTTTTCAGGTAATTCTGGCGTACGGTAAATCTTCTGTAATAATGAAACTATTAAATAATAATTTACTGAATATAGAAGTTGGAGAGATAGCTTCTAAAATAAACAAAGGTAAGCATACAACAAAGTATGTAAAATTATATAGTATATGCCAAAATTCATATATCTTAGATACTCCAGGGTTTTCAAGCTATGATTTATATGATATAGAATCTGAAGATTTAAAAAAATACTATGAGGAATTTGATAAATATACATGTGATTATTTAGATTGTAATCATATAAACGAAGGCATAAAAGTATGTAAGGTTAAACAGGCAGTAGATAATAGTGAAATAGATGCGCAAAGATATGAAAGGTATAAATATATATATACATCTTTAAAGGAAAAAGAAGATGTTAAATATAAGTGAAGAGGTAGTGTATGAGTAATTTTTTAAAAGAAAAAACTATTTCAATATCTATTTTGAATGTAGATGATTTAGAAAACTTTTTATTTAAATTAAATGAAATAAAAAAAGAATTTAGTTTAAATAACTTAATTATTCATTTTGATGTAATGGATGGAGATTTTGTAGCTAATCATGGTATTAATATAGAGTTAATAAGAGTTGTTAAAAAATATAATTTTTTTGTTGATGTACATTTAATGTGCTCTAATCCTAAAGAGTATATAGATAAGGCATTAGAGTTAGGCGCAGATAATATAACTATTCATTATGAAATTGACAACCTATATGACAATTTAAAATATTTGAATACTATTAAAGATAGTTTAAAAAAAGAAAAAAAGAAATTATCTATTGGTATATCAATAAAACCAGATACAGATATTAAAAAAATATTTAATTATTCAAGTATGTGTGATGTTATTCTTTTAATGAGTGTAAAACCTGGTATGGGAGGTCAAACTTATATTAATAAGGTAAATAAAAAGATAGAAATAGCTTTAGATATGAAGAAACTAGTCCAAATAGATGGTGGAATAAATGATAGTACAATAATTAGACCAAATAAATTAGGAGTAGATAGTTTTGTTGTGGGAAGTTATTTAACTTCAAATTTAGATGATATTTCTAAAAGAATTATTGAATTAGAAAATATAATAAATAGTAAAAGAGGAGATTAATGGTTGGTATATATAAATGTGAAACTTATGATGAAAAATTAATTGATGATTCAATCCAAAAGATATTTTTTGATTTAAAATTTAATGAAAAAATAATAAGTGGCATGAACGTTGTATTGAAACCAAATTTATTAGCTATAAGGGATGAAAATACAGCAACTACTACTCATCATTTGTTTACAAAGTGTGTAGCAAAGAAAGTCGTATCTCTTGGGGCTAAATGTATAATTTGTGATAGTCCACCAGGAAAATATAGTAGTAGAGGTTTATCTAAAGTTTATGAAAAATTAGGCTATTCAGAGATAGAGGATACAGGTGCTATTTTAAATTTAGATACTACATCTAAATTAGTTAATATAAGTGGAAAATTTGTAAAAAATATAGAGATTATAAATCCAATATTAAATGCAGATTTAGTTATAAATCTTCCAAAACTTAAAACTCATGCTATGATGAATTTAACATGTGCAGTTAAAAATCTATTTGGAATAGTTCCAGGTGAAAGAAAGGCTGAAATTCATTCTATTTATCCAAACTATAGTGATTTTGCGGATGCAATAATAGATATATCTAGTTATGTTAAAAATCAAATAACAATAGTTGATGCAATATATTCGATGGAAGGTAATGGACCCAATTCTGGTAGTCCAAGAAATACTGGACTAGTAATAGCTTCGAGTAATCAATTTGAAATAGATTATATAGCTTCTAAATTAATAAATTTAAAATTAGAAGATTCATATATTGTTAAAAACAGTATTGAAAGAGGTATACTTACTAATCCAAAATCAATTGAAGTTGTGGGAGAAAAACTAAAAGACATAACCATGAAAGATTTTAAACTTCCAGATACTTTATCTAAAAAGCGTTTTGGCCAAGTTTTTAGATTAACTAAATTTATTAAACCTTATCCAACATTTAATAGTAAGAAGTGTATAAGATGCAAATTATGTATAGATAGGTGCCCAGTTAATGCACTTAAATTAATAAATAATAAAGTTGTTTTAAAAGACAAAAATAAATGTATAAGATGTTTTTGTTGTTTAGAGCATTGTCCAGTTCATGCAGTAGGAATTAAACATATTTTAAAATTTAAAAGAAAATAAAATTGCCATAAATCTTCAAATGAAGGAGTTATTATATGGATATAAATAATAGAAATTTTGAAAAAACTTTAAATCTACCTAAAAAAACTTTGAGTGTGTATGCAAGTTTAGAATTAAGAACAGGATATTTTAATGATAAGTTATTAACAAGTAATAACTATATAAAATCATTAGAAATAAACCGTAACTCAAAAATAAAAACGTATATATCTGAGGTACCTATTGAACTAGATACTAAACTTACTAACAATGATCTCTTAGGTAATATTTTGAAAGATATTATTATAAGATATTCACTAATGAGTGGACAAATAGCGGAAACTAAATTATTACTTTCATATACAAATAGTACAGAAAGTAATAACAAAAAATTTAAAAGCATGAATGATGTTATAAAAAAAGAAATAAACACAATAAATAAATCTGGTAGTATTATTGATTTTACAAAATTATATAACACTACTACTAGTCTTAGATTTTCACAAAAGATGATTGATTTATTTTTTGAATTATACAATTCTGGTAAAATATATAGTGTGGATACACCTACTAAATGTTGTACA
This sequence comes from Clostridia bacterium, assembly GCA_029256705.1. Lineage (GTDB taxonomy): Bacteria > Bacillota > Clostridia > TANB77 > CAG-465 > RGIG5057. Next base: position 47,379 of record JAQSXK010000001.1, on the reverse strand, counting down.
AAATGTAAAAATGTAATAGAGGTAAATAATAAAATTAATGTTTCAATATTTCATATATTATTTAGAGCTCAAGATGATCCAGATTATGTTTTAGCTGAATATAATAATTTAAGAAATACCTTTATTATTGCTTCCACAATAAGACCTTGGACTTTAATTGGAATCAGTAATATTGCTGTTCAAAAAGACGAAGAGTATAGTATAGTAGAGGTTATATCGCAGCAGGGAGTAGAATTGCATTATATAATTGCTAGTAAATATGTAGAAGATTATATGGCAAATGCACTTATTTTTAAATATAAAATTAAAAAAACTTTATCTGGGAATATGTTAGAAAATATGACGTTCTCGAGTTCCATAGATTCTAGTAAAAAAATAAAATGTTTGACTACAAATATGGATTTATCAAAAATAAATACTAAAGCAATAACTATAACGCCTGCGCATAGTTATTTAGAGTATTCTATATTTAAAGAAAATGGTTTAAATCAAATAAGAAACTATATAGATATGGATGGAAAAATTTGCGCAGTTATAGATGAATATAAATTTATGGATTACAAAGATGTCAACTTTAATATAATCGATAAACTTAGAAAATCAGATATGTTACTTTTCATAGATAGAAAAAAAATTAATATTCCTAAATGTAGTAATTGTGATAGTGAACTTGTATATAGATACCTTTCAGAATGGTATATAAAAGAAAGTGATAATAAATCCATAGAAAATGATATAAATAAAATATTAAAAAAGTCTAGTATGCATATTAATTTTTTGGGTAAAAAATCTCAATATTTAAAAATATCAAAAAATACAAATAGGGGTGTTATAATTCCATCTATTACTTGTGGTCTTTGTAATAAAAAAATAATAAACGAAAAGGTTATTAAACAATATAAAGATAAAATTGAAAAGTACGGCAGTGAAAATGTATATAAAATGACCCCGGAAGAATTATTAGATGGTGTTATAGCCTGTGATTGTGGTGGTATATTTTTTTATAAGAATGAAAATTTATTTAATGAATCATTTGAAATATTATCTTCAGATATAACAAGTATAGATTCAAGTTATGAAAAAATAAATAATATATTTATTTCAAATATAGATAAGTTTATTAAAAGTGTAGAGATAAATAGATATAATGACAGATTTAATGAAGAAATGAAAAAAATAGATAAGTTTTTCATATATGGAAATATAATTAAAAATAAAAAGATTTTAGGTGTTCCAAAATTCTATTTGAAAGAAGATATAAAAAATCTTAAGGATGATCAAGATTTTATAATAACAAATATAGATATCGAGGATATAATAAATAAATATGGGCCTGATATATTAAGGTTATGGGCATTACATAAATCCAAAAACAAAAGTATATTAATAGACGAAAATAATGTAAGATATGAAGAAAGAATATATACCAATATAAGAAAAACACTTGGGTTTATAATATCTAACATATCTGACTTTGATTTTAAAAAACATTATATAAATATAGAAAATAGAACAGATTTGGACAAGTATATTTATACTAAAACTAATGATTTACGCAAAAAACTTATAAGGTGCTATAATGAATTTGATTTTTATGAGGCATATATTTTAATTAAAGACTTTTGTTTAGAAACTTTATGTGAAGAATATTTCAATTCTATAAAATACAACTTGTATATTTTAAAACAAGATAGTATAATTAGAAGGTCAACTCAATCTATGTTATATGATATATTTAACATGCTTAATATTTATCTTAGCCCAATTGTACCATATTTATTTATTGAAAGTTGTTCATATTTAACTGATTTTGATAATTTGTTATATGAAAGAGAAAATAAAGAAAATAATATAGATCATTATTTTAAAGAATGTGAAAAGTGGAATAAAATATTTAATTTTAAAAAGAAAATAAGAAAATATATATCAAGTGCCCAAAATGATAATATAATAGGTGATACATTACAAGCATCTATTTTAGTAAAATGTAAAAAGAAAATGTGTGAGTTTATACAGCAAAATAATAATGACATCTTAAAAGCATTAAATATATCAAATATTGATGTTGAAATTTCTAATAAATTTGTTGTTTTATTGCAAAAATCTGAAGCACAAAAATGTGAAAGGTGTCATAATTATAAAAACGATGTAGGTAGGCATATAAAATACCGCTATGCTTGTTATGATTGTGCTAACATTTTAGAAAGTAATAATTAGGGGGAAAATTTAAATGGAAAACATAGAAAATATTATAGAAGCAGTTTTATTTGCTTTAGGAAGAAGTATCACTTTAGATGAATTATCTCAAACTTTAAAGGTAGATTTGAATGAAATAAATAGTGGAGTGGAAAATTTAAAGAAAAAGTATAACGAATCAAATGCTATTGTTTTATATCTCATTGAAGATAGTGTACAACTTGTAACAAATAAAAAATATTATGAGTATGTTAATTTATTCATTGAAAATACTAAAAGGCAGAATTTATCTTCATCTGCAATGGAAACGCTAACAATAATTGCATATAATTCCAAAATAACAAAGGCAGAAATAGAAAGAATAAGAGGAGTAAGTAGTGACTTTGCAGTAGGTAGATTACTAGAATGTGGACTAATTGAAGAAGTTGCAAGACTTAATGCTCCTGGTAGACCAGCTATATATTCAGTAACAAGAGAGTTTTTAAAAAACTGTAATATAAAGAATATATCTGAACTTCCTAATTATGAAGATATAAAAATTAAAGATGAACAAATGATGATAAATGATATAGAGAATTGAAGGTGAAGTAATGAATCTAGTACTAGGTAAGAGTAAAACAGGAAAGTCAAAATATATATATGATCAAATAGATAATGATATACTATTAGGTAAAAAGGTTATATATTTTGTTCCCTCTCAAACAAGGGTTTTGGCAGAGGAAAACTATATAAGCTTTCAAAATAAACCTGGTATCATAGATTTAAATGTAACCACTATAAGTTCATATATTAAAGACTTTTTAAACCAATATAATGTAAATCATGAAGATAAATTTATATCTAAACTAGACAGGAAACTTATTTTAACTAAAATAATGCTTGAAAACCCTGATTTATTTAATATGTTTAAAAAAGTTAAAAATAAAGAAGGTTTTTTAGAAAATTTAAACATATATATGGATATATTTAAAAAAGAAGATATTAATATAGATGAAATAAATTCTTTACAACTTTCAGATAAGTTATTAGAATATAAACTAAAAGAAATAACAAATGTATATAAAGAATATATTGATTATACTGAAAATAAATTTATAGATGTAATAGATGAAACAGACATATTTTTAAATTTGTTTGAAAGGCTCTATGAAGGAAAAGATGTTAGTAGTACATGTGTATATTTTGATGCATATAATAATTTTACCAATCATGAGTTTAAATTTATTAAATTACTTTTAAAACTTAACTTTAATGTTACATTTAGTATAACTACAAATGTTGCAGATATATTAGAAAATGATATAACATGCTATAGCCCTAACGAACTTTCAAATCTACTTATGGAAGATATTTCAAATATATTTACACAAGCAAATTTAACTTTAATTACTCTGTTAAAATACGCTAAAAAATTAAATTTGAAAATAGATACAGAAATAATGCGTTCTAATTTTTCTAATGCAAAAGAGGATATAAAATATTTATCAAATAATATTTTTATGTCTGATATTTCAAATAATAAAATAGAAGCAAATAATATATTAGTAAGTTTAACGACTAATATATATACAGAAATAGATAAAATAGCAAATATAATATCTGAAAAAATAAGACAAGGATGTAGATACAAAGATTTTGTAATATATACATCAAATGTTGATGAATATTCATATGTTGTGCGTAAAACTTTTTATGAATATAATATACCTGTGTATATAGATTCTAAAGTTAATATACAAAGCAATGTTTTGATTAAATACATACAAAAGCTAATTGAAATATGTAAAACAGGATATAAGATAGAAAATATTTTTCAAATATTAAAATTTGGTTTAAACGACATAAGTATAGAAGATATATCATATTTGGAAAATTATGTTTTAGAATTTAATAATGATAGATATAAGTTTGAGAGAGAATTTTTATATAATAACTCATCTAATGGCACTATATACAATTTAGATAAATTAAACGAAACAAGAAAACAAGTAATAAATATATTTCAAGGTATATCTAAATTTACTTCTGTTAAACATACAACTTTAGAAATAATAGAAAAAATATACGATCATTTGTTAGAAAATAAAATATTGGATAATTATTATATAGTTATAGACAAGATGAAAAATAATAATGACCCTACAATTAAATATAACGGAAATCTTGGATATCAAATGTGGGATAATTTGTGTGAAGTATTTTCATCAGTAACCAAAATATATGAAGACACTAAGATAACTATTGCAGATTTTGATAAACTTTTAAAATATTCGCTTAAGGATATTAAAGTAAAAGGTATTGAACCTACTATAGATGAAGTTCAAGTTTTAGATGTAAATACATCTAAATCTGGTATTAAAAAAATAATGTTTTTTGTAGGTGTAAATGAAGACAAACTACCTAAAAAGATTGATGATGATCTATTATTTGATGATATTGAGCTTGCAAATCTTGAAAACTATAATATAAAATTTAAAGAAACAAGTTTATTTAAATTAAATATGCAATTATATAATATATACGAATTAATAAATAATGTAGAAGATAAGCTATATTTTTCATTTGTTTCATCTAGTGTAGATGGAAAATCTTTAAGACCTTCTAGTTTAATAATAATTTTAAAGAAACTACTGAAAGTGGAGGTTACAGGTAATGTAATATCCGAAAGTGAATTTGAAAATATTTATTCTAGAAAAAATGCATTTGAAAAATTGATTAGGTTATTTAATAAAGATGAAGGTATAACTGATGAAATGCTTTCACTATACAAGTATATATCGCAATATTCGGATTTAGAAGATATATTAAAATATATTAGAGAAAACGAAAATTTAACTAAACAAACTATGAAGGATATAAATAAAAATGATTTTGTGACAAGTGTATCTAAATTAGAATTATTTAAAAGATGTCCGTTTTCATATTTTATGAAATATGGTTTAAAGTTAAATGAAAGAAAAATATTCTCGATAACAAGTATGGATACAGGAAGCTTTATGCATAATGTATTAGAAAAGTTTTCTATATACTTACTTGAAAATAATATAAATTGGCATGAAATTTTATTAGATAAAGAAAAGTATTACAAAATATTAGAAGAACAAATAAATAATGAGCTAGATAAAACTTTTTATAAACATAAGGAAAATGTTAAATATTTAATATTAAAACAAAAGTTAAAAGTAACTATGAATAAAGTTATCATAACGATAGCACAGAGTTTTAATCAAAGTAAGTTTTTACCATTTGGCTATGAAATAGAATTTAAAAACGGCGGATTATTTGCACCTATAGAAATAAAACTTAGTAATAGTTCTATGTATATAGTTGGAAAAATAGATAGAATAGACACATTAAAATTAGGTGATGCAATATATGCTAGAATAGTAGACTATAAATCTTCAACTAAGAAATTAAAATTAGAAGATATTAAAGAAGGAATTTCTCTTCAATTAATAACATATTTATCCTCATTTATAAATAGTTCAAAAAAAGATAATAATGAAGAAATTATTCCAGCTGGAATGCTTTATTTTACGTTATCTGAAAAATTGATAAATATAAAAGAATATACTAAAGACGAGAGCAAAATATCTAAAAAGATTATTGAGAGTTTAAGAATGGACGGTATATTTTTAAAGGATATCGAAATATTAAAACTAATGGATAATAAGATAGATGAAACAGATAAATTAATTGAGGTATTTCCAGGTTCAGTTACAAGTGATAAGAAAAGTAGCAAATTTCAGACAAAAGAAGAATTTGAAAAACTATGTTTAGATATTACAGATATATTAAGAGATATAGGTAACGATATACTCTCTGGTAATGTTAGTATAAAACCAAATAAGAAAGTAAATCACTGCAAGTATTGTGAATTTAGTAGTATTTGTAGAAAAGAAAATTTATGTTAAAGGAGTTTTGTATTTTGGATAAAATAAAAAACAATAGGTCATATATAATAATTGGAGTAATAGTGCTTCTTATTCTAGCAGTATTTGTTGCTAAAAAGTTAAATGGAAGTGTCTCAAGTGATTGCAGCGATCCAAATTGCTTAGATCATAACGAAGAAGTAACTATAAAAACATATAAAGTATATAATTTCGGATCTGAGTTTTGCTTGGCATGTAGACAAATGGATCCTATATATGAAAAAATAAAGGAAGAGTATAAATCATCAATTAAATTTGAATATATCGATGTAGATGATGAAAAAAATACAAAATTGTGTTATACTTATGGGATAGCATATACTCCTACATTTGTTGTGGTAGATGAAAAAGGTGCAAAAGTAGATAAGTTAATAGGTTATGTACCAGAAGATGAATTTAGAAAATTTATAGATAAATGGGGTAATAAATGATGGATGGTATATTGAATAATTTTGCAGGAGCATTAAATCAAAATATATTTTTAGGAATATTCATAGCTTTGATAGCTGGACTAGTATCATCATTTAGCCCTTGTAGTTTATCTACACTTCCTTTAATAATAGGGTACGTTGGTACAGAGTGTAAAGATTGCTCAAGTAAAAAAGGATGGCTATATAGTATATTCTTTTCAATAGGTATAGTAATTACATTTACTATAATTGGTATTTCTTCAGTTCTAATAGGAGATAGGCTTAGAATATTTGGGGATCTATGGTATTACATATTAGCATTTATCCTTATATTTGTAACGTTACAACTTTTTGGTGTTATAAAACATAAAGAAAAAGATCATTGTCATAAACCAAAATTAAGAAAAGGAGTACTTGGAGCATTCTTTTTAGGAATACTAGGCGGAATATTTGATTCACCTTGTTCAACTCCAGCTCTTGCAGTAATACTTACATATACTTCAAATCAAGGAAATATACTAATTGGAGCTTTGCTTATGGCGGTATATTCTATAGGTCATTGCGCAGTAATTATACTAGCTGGAACTTCATTAGAAGCAATTAATAAACTTTCAGTTAGTAATAAATATATGAAAGTAGGACAAATATTAAAAATAGTTTTTGGAATTATAACATTAATAATGGCGCTATATTTGTTATATATAGCATTTTAATTTCATTATATAAGCTTAAAATAATATTACAAAAAATATAAAGAAAGGAGTGAATATATGAGTGCATCATTAGAAGAATATTTAAAAACGATATATATATTAATACAAAAATTTTCTTTTGCAAGGGTAACAGATATTGCAAAATATTTGAATTATTCAAAAGCAAGTGTTAATAGGGCACTTAAAGTTTTAAAATCTGAAGGGTTAATTGAATATGAAAATTATGGAGATATTGAACTTACTGATATAGGAAAAACTATTGCTAAAAACATATTAAAGAGGCATAATACTTTGAAAGCTTTTTTAGTAGAGGTTTTAGAAGTAGATAAAGATATTGCAGAAAATGAAGCTAAAACTATGAAACATTCAGTTTCTGAAGATACAATAAATAAGTTAGAAACATATATACAAAGTATAATAGATGTTAGTGATTTGGAATGCTGTTATAATCCAGAAAGTGCTAAGTGTAAAAGCTGTGTTAAAAAAACAGCAAAAAGTAGGTTGAAAAAAAAGTTAAAATAAGTATTAGTTTTAATTGTTAGGGAGGATGTTATATGAAAACTAAATATATTTTTGTTACTGGTGGGGTAGTATCTGGACTTGGTAAAGGCATAACTGCTTCATCAATAGGCAGGTTATTAAAAAGTATGGGATATAAGGTAATGATGCAAAAATTTGATCCATACATAAATGTTGATCCAGGGACAATGAGTCCATATCAGCATGGTGAGGTATTTGTAACTGAAGATGGCGCAGAAACAGATTTAGATTTAGGGCATTATGAAAGATTTATAGACGAAAATTTAATTAAAACTTCAAGTGTAACTACAGGAAAAATATATTGGGAAGTACTTCAAAAGGAACGTAGGGGAGATTATCTTGGTTCTACGGTTCAAGTAATACCTCATATAACTAATCACATAAAAGATAAAATATATAACTTGGCGAAGGAAAGTAAAGCTGATGTAGTAATAACCGAAATTGGTGGAACTATAGGGGATATAGAAAGTATACATTTTATAGAGGCTATAAGGCAATTATCCTTAGAGGTAGGTAGAGAAAATTCTTTATTTGTACATGTTACATTAGTTCCATATATAGAGTCTTCAAATGAGCTGAAAACAAAGCCAACACAAAATTCTGTTAAAGAATTACAGTCTCATGGTATACAAGCAGATATTTTAGTTTGTAGAACAGAGTATTCTCTTTCAAAAGAGGCAAAAGAAAAAATTTCATTATATTGTAATGTTAAAACTGAAGATGTTATTAATAATACAACAGCCAAATCACTATATGAAATACCAATATTATTAGAGAAAGAGGGTATAGCAAAATCTGTATGTAAACATTTAAAACTAGAAATGAGAAAATGTGATTTAAAAGATTGGAATGATATGCTTGCAAAAGAGAGAAATCCTAAAGGGAATGTTAATATAGGTATAGTTGGAAAATATGTAGATCATGGAGATGCTTACCTTTCAGTTAGTGAAAGTTTGAGACATGCAGCAATTGCAAATCAAGTAAAGGTTAATATCAAATATATAAATTCTGAAAATTTAACTTTAGAAGATACTAATCAGTTATCAAATTTAGATGGAATATTAGTTCCTGGGGGATTTGGAAATAGAGGTATAGAAGGTAAATTAGTTGCTATACAATACGCTAGAGAAAATAATATCCCTTTTTTTGGTATTTGTTTAGGAATGCAAATGGCAGCTATTGAATTTGCTAAAAATGTATTAAAACTTAAAGATGCTAATTCTTCTGAATTTGATGAATTAACTAAAAATCCTGTCATACATATAATGGAACTGCAAAAAGGAATCTCAAATAAGGGTGGAACAATGAGACTTGGAAAATATCCTTGTATACTTAAAGAAAATTCTAAAGCAGGACAAGCATACGGAACTAGTCAAATATCTGAAAGACATAGACATAGATTCGAGTTTAATAATGAATATAGAAAAATATTTGAAGAAAATGGTATGGAAATAGTTGGACAATCACCAGATAAAAATCTAGTTGAAATGCTAGAATTAAAAAATCACAAGTGGTTTGTAGCAGGTCAGTTTCATCCTGAATTTAAATCTAGACCAAATAGAGCACATCCTCTATTTAGAGAATTTGTAAAGGCTTGCATCGAAATAAAATAATTATAAATATTATAAAACCCATCCTTTAATATGATATCATATTAAAGGATGGGTTAATTTTTTATCTATGGATTTGGCAATAAATTTATAGTAGGAGTTGAATCAGCATAATATTCTATTGTATATTTTGTTGTTTTTGCAATGTATTTAGTACCACTAACATATGTCAAATATTGTGTGAAAGTACCTAAATCTATACTTGGATCTTGTCCATAAGTTAAATTATCGCTTGTGTCAGACTTTCCAAACCACCATCCATTATAGTTTAAACATTCCGCAAGTATATATGATATTCTTATATCTTCAGAAGATTCTGACCAACTTTTTGCACTTACCTTATATGATAATGTAGTAATTTTTATTCCAGTACTTTGATGATATTGCATAGCCTTTATATATTTATCTATGTATGAGCTATCAGCTCTATAAGAAGTTCCATCTGTAAAGAAACTTTCAATTAGATACCAATCATTTGAACCTAGATGAGTAGGGGTACCAGTAGGATTAGAATCATTTACTATAGAAGCAAATATATCATCTACAAACCAACCATTAGCCATTACTGATAAACCTTTACTATGTGCATAATCTACAATTTCATTTTGCCTTGCTCTTGTTTCATTCCAGTCATAACCAAATTGATCTATAAATACTCCATACCATTTAGCATTTGCTATATTATCTATTTGAGCTTTGACTTCATTCAAATCTGACATTATCCATGATGCTTTAGCGTCAGTAGGATTATTTGGTCCTAAATTTACATATCCAAATAATTTTGTGGTACTTTTTATAGCTTCTGTAACCATTTTTGATGAATAAGATAATTCAGATGGTTCTGCAGTAACGATATATGGAAGATTTTTTAATACATTAATAGAATAAAAAGGATCACTCCTATTATCTATATTGGATAATTTACAATATACGAAAGATAGATGAGACAAGTTATTTTGGCTAGTGATAAATCCAGTATTATAAACAGGGTAAGGTTTACTTTCTGCTAATTGAACAAGTTTGTTTCTTGCTTCGTATGTAAAGTTTGAAAATCCTTCTGCTACTAAAAATTTATTTAGTACACTTTTTGATTGGTTTCCAAAGTAACCATCGATATCTATATCGTTTCCACTATCTGTTTTATATTCAAGTGCTTTTAAACAGTATTGATAAAATTCAGCTTCTTCGTTATATACAGAACTATCAAAAACAATTGTACCAGATGATAGTCCTGCTTCAGACGCCCATTGCATCTCTAAAGCATTTGTTCCTATATATACTAATTTACTTGCCTGTATTTCAAATTTTTTTGCATCATCTTTTGTTATACTAGTTATATATTCTTTTATTGTTCCGAGTACATTACCAGTTCCGTTCCATATACCTGCATTAAAATTGTTAGGATTAAATAAATTATTTTTTAAATATTTATCTGTTAAAATTATGGATAATTCCGTATCATATGTTTTTACATTTGATTTGAATTTTGCTTCATTTGCTGCATTTATTGGGTTATTATTTGATAAATTTAATATTACTGTTCCTGCTAATATTAATATAACTATTATAGTTATTACTAATACAATTAAAGAAACACCTTCATTTTTTTTCATATAAATCCTCCTATTTTTATTTAATAATTAGTTATTATAACTATACTAAATACTAAATTAATTTTATAATAAATATAAATTTTTGTCAACAATTTTTAACAATATTTTACAAAATATGAGATAACATATATTTATTTAAATAATATGTAAATGTCCATATAAACTATATTTATACATTTTTATTGTATACTTTCGACAATTTAATGGTTGAATTATAAAAAAAACATGATATAATATATGGGTATTAAAATTTAATTTAAGTAGCTAATGCTGCTAGAGGAGTGAATAAAATGAATAGTACTGTTGTCTCAGGAAGACTAGATTCTTTATTTGTAAGAAGTGATGATAAGCGGGTATTTTTTGTTGTTGAGTATGACGATGATATGATGGGAATGCCTCAACATATTTCCGCTGATATTACTGAAGAGTTGCAACAAATACATCATGTAACAGAATTTGATAAAGTTTTTGTGAAAAAAATTGAAGAAGACATGAAAGTAACCCTTGGGAAAGAAGTCATATACTTAAGATATTCTAATGAAAAAGAGTGGGTACTTGACAGACCTCTGCAACAATGGTATTTGCCAAATATATCTAAGTAATGGTATTTATAATGAAAATGATATAAACAAAAATATAGAATTATTTAATAAATTCTATATTTTTGTTTATATATAAGATTTTTATTACAGATCATAATTATATAAAATGAATATTTTTAATAAAAATGAAAAGACTAATTGTATAGATAAATTATAAATTATTAAATAGTTAATATTATAATTAAATTTAAATAATATTATTGACAATATAAAAATAATATGTTATACTAAATACATATTAATATTGGGATGGGTGTTCTGTCTCATATATTTTTGAAACAATGTTAGCGTGTGCTAACAAAAAGGAGGAATAATGAAAATAAAATATTTTGATCATGCAGCAACAACTAAATTAAACGAAGATGTATTAAAAGAAATGCTTCCTTATTTAACTGAGGAATATGGTAATCCATCATCAATATATAGCTTAGGTAGAAGTAATAAAAAAGCAATAGAAGACGCAAGAGAAAAGGTTGCTAAAGTATTTAATGCAGATGCTAAAGAAATATACTTTACTGGAAGTGGTAGTGAATCAGACAACACAGCTATCAAAGGTGTAGCATATGCTAATAGAAAAAAAGGTAATCATATAATAACAACTAAAATAGAACATCCGGCAGTTTTAGACACTTGTAAATCATTAGAAAAAGATGGTTTTGAAGTAACATATTTAAATGTAGATTCTGAAGGACTTGTAGATTTAGAAGAACTTAAAAATGCTATAACAGATAAAACTATATTAATAACTATAATGTTTGCAAATAATGAAATAGGTACTATTCAACCTATTGAAGAAATAGGTAAAATAGCAAAGCAACATAAGATATATTTCCATACAGATGCAGTACAAGCAGTTGGAAATATAGATATAGATGTAAACAAGTTAAATATAGATTTATTATCTTTATCCGCACATAAATTCTATGGACCAAAAGGTGTAGGTGCGTTATATGTTAGAAAAACAGTAAGATTTAATAAGTTTATAGATGGCGGACATCAAGAAAGAAATAAGAGAGCTGGAACGGAAAATGTTGCAGGTATTGTAGGACTTTCAAAAGCAATAGAAATGGCTTATGAAAAATTAGATGAAAATAATAGACACTTGAAAGAATTAAGAGACTTATATATATCTGAAATAGAGGAAAAAATACCATATGTTAAATTAAATGGTCATAGAGAAAAACGTCTTCCAGGTAACGCTAACATATCATTTAAGTTTATAGAAGGAGAATCTTTGCTACTTAATTTAGATATAAAAGGAATATGCGCATCTAGTGGTAGTGCATGTACATCTGGTAGTTTAGATCCGTCTCATGTATTACTCGCTATTGGTTTAATACATGAAGTAGCACATGGATCACTTAGAGTAACTTTTGGTATAGAAAATACTAAAGAAGACGTAATTGAATTAATTACTGAATTAGAAGAAATAGTAAATAGACTTAGAGAAATGTCACCGCTTTACGAAGATTTCGTAGACGGAACATATACTATGTAAATAATAGGAGGAAAGAAAGAATGTATTCAAAAAAAGTAATGGACCATTATGAACACCCAAGAAATGTTGGACAAATCGTAGGTGCTGATGGAGTAGGAAAAGTTGGTAATCCAGTATGTGGAGATATCATGAAAATATATTTAAAAATAAAAGATAACGTAATAGTGGATGTAAAATTTAAAACATTTGGTTGTGGAGCAGCAATAGCTACAAGTAGTATATCTACAGAACTAGTTAAAGGCAAAACAATTGAAGAAGCATTGGATATAACTAATAAAAGGGTTGTTGATGAATTAGATGGACTACCACCTGCTAAAATGCATTGTTCAGTTTTAGCTGAAGAAGCTATCAAAGCAGCAATAGCAGATTATTATACTAAAAAAGGTATGAGTAAAGAAGATATTGATAAAGTATGTAGTTTAAAAAATACTGTATGCGTACATAGTCATGATATAGGACAAGAATAATTATGAAACCTAAAGTTTTATTAGGAATGAGTGGTGGCGTAGATAGCAGCGTCGCTGCTATTCTGCTTAAAGAGCAAGGTTATGATGTAATTGGAGCAACAATGAAACTATGGCAAAATGATGAAGAACCGGAATGTAATAGTGGATGTTGTAGTTTAAGTTCAACATATGATGCAAAAAGGGTATGTGACTTACTAGGTATACCACATTATGTATTTAATTTTATGGATGAATTTAAACAGCATGTTATAGATGATTTTATAAATCAATATAAAGTTGGTAAAACACCTAATCCTTGTATAGAATGTAATAGATATCTTAAATTTGATATAATGTATAAAAAAGCAAAGCAATTAGGAATAGATTATATTGCGACAGGCCATTATGCTAAAACTGAATATAGTGAAAAGTATAACAAGCATGTCCTTAAAAAATCTAAAGCTTTAAAAAAAGACCAAACATATGCACTATATAACATACCAAAAGAAATAGTAGATAAAGTATTATTTCCGCTTGGTAGTTTTGAAGAAAAAAGTGATGTTAGGAAAATTGCAGAGCAGCATAATTTACTTATCGCTAAAAAACCAGATAGTCAAGAAATCTGTTTTATACCGGATAATGATTATGTTAAATTTTTAAAAGAGAATATGAATGATGAAATAAAAGAAGGTAATATAGTAGATACAAATGGTAAGATTCTAACAAGACATAAAGGTATAATTAATTATACGATAGGTCAAAGAAAAGGTTTAGGATTATCCAAGAGTACGCCATTATATGTTGTTAAATTAGATAAGAAAAATAACAATGTAATAGTAGGCGAAGAAAAAGATATTTATTCTACTGAGGTTTTGGTAGAAGATATAAATTATCTTTTATTCGATATAATAGATAAACCTTTAGATATAACAGCTAAAATACGTTACTCTGCTAAGGAGGAGAAGGCAAAGTTATATCCTTTAACAGATAATACAGCTAAAATTGTATTTGAAAATAAGCAAAGGGCCGTAACACCAGGACAATCTATAGTATTTTATATAGATGACTGCGTTTTAGGTGGAGGAAAAATAATATAGTTTTAATAGCAAGGTATAAAATATATCTTGCTATTTTATTTTAATTAGATAATACAAAAAGAAAAAGTTGTTTTTGGTTATAAAATTTATTTTAATCAATACAATTAAAATATTAAAAACCTTTGATATTTAAACTAATATATGATATAATTTATAAGTAAAAATAAAAAGGAGAAATTTTATGTTATTTGGAGACAGTCTAATTTTAAAGTTATATTTAGCACCAATAATTTTGCTAGCTATAGCTGTTCATGAATGTTCACATTCATATGTTGCGTATAAACTAGGAGATAGATCACAAAAACTTCAGGGTAGGATGACTCTTGACCCTCTAGTTCATATGGATATAATTGGTTTCATATCTATAATGGTATTTAATTTTGGTTGGGGAAAACCTGTTTATGTAGATGATAGTAACTTTAAAAATAAGAGTAGAGATAATATGCTAGTTTCTTTAGCAGGACCATTATCTAATTTGTTTTTAGCAGTTATATCTACTATAATACTTAAGTTATTATCTATGGCAAATATATTAGATGCAGTTTCAGCAAATAATATTGGTTCAATTGTATTAACTATGTTTATGTTGTTTATTCAATATAATGTTGTATTTGCGGTATTTAATATGTTACCAATTCCACCATTAGATGGTTCAAAAGTGTTATTACATTTTTTACCATATAGAGCAAAAAAAATCATATATAGTATGGAACAATACTCATTTTATATAATTATAATATTACTTGTAACTGGAGTTTTCAATTATATTATGAATCCATTTATAAATGGAATAACATATTTACTTAATATAATATTGAATCTTTAGAAAGGAAAACTTATGATAGGATTAGTTATAGAATCAAGTTGTGATGAAACATCAGTATCAGTGATAAAAGATGGAAGAGAAATTCTTTCAAATATTGTCTCATCTCAAATAGAAATACATAAACAATATGGTGGAGTAGTTCCGGAAATTGCTTCAAGGCATCATGTGTCTAATATTTCTTATGTTGTAGAAGAATCATTAAATGAGGCAAACGTGACATTTAATGATTTAGAATATATAGGAGTAACGTATGGACCCGGATTGGTAGGTGCATTACTTGTCGGAGTATCATATGCTAAGTCTTTAGCATACGCTTTAAATTTACCAATAGTACCTGTCCATCATATTGAGGGACATATAGCTGCAAATTACATTTCACACCCAGATTTAAAACCACCTTTTTTAGCTCTAGTTGTGTCAGGTGGACATTCACATCTAATATATGTAAAAGATTACACTAAACTAGAAATAATCGCTAAAACAAGGGATGACGCCGTTGGAGAGGCTTTTGATAAAGTAGCAAGAACATTAGGACTACCATATCCAGGTGGACCTGAAGTTTCAAAGTTAGCAGAAAATGGAGAGGCTACATATAAATTACCTAAAACAAAGTTTGAAAACTACGATTTTAGTTTTAGTGGAATTAAAACAGCAGTTATAAATTTAGTACATAAAGAGGGAGACAATATAAGAAAAGCAGATATGGCAAAAAGTTTTGAAGTTAATGTGGTAGAAACATTAGTTGAACATACATTAAACGCAATGAAAGATCTTAATATTGATACTGTTGTACTTGCAGGAGGAGTTGCTGCCAATAAATATTTAAGAGAGTATTTAGTTAAAGAGGCGAATAAAAATAATTTCAAAGCTTATATACCAGAATTAAAATATTGTACAGATAATGCAGCAATGATAGCTAGTGCTGCATATTATAATTATATATGTGAGGAAGATAAATCTAAATTCAATATACTAAGAAACCTTGATTTAAATGCAAAAGCAAATTTGAAAATAGGTGAAAATAACAAGTAATTTATAGTAATAGAGGAGAAATAATATGTCTGAGGATATAATTAAAAATCAATTTGTAGAGCCTAGCTTAAAAAAAATACTCGATTATATGAATAATTACACAAGAGAAAATTGTATTAAAATAGCTAATTTTTTAACTGATGAATATAATGCTGCTCCAGTGGTTAGGTATAGTAAATGTTCAGCTATGCCGGGATGGAATATAAAGTATAAAAAAGGGAGTAAATCATTTTGTACAATTTACCCTGATAGAGAATACTTTACTATTCTTTTGATAATACGTGAATTAGAAATAAATAAAATAATGCAGCAAAAAGATGTCTACTCAAAATATTTTTTAGATATAATAAAGAATAGTGGATCTATGAATGGTTGTAAATGGCTTATGATAGGTGTAGACGATAGTAAAGTTATAGAAGATATTAAAAGAGCAATAAATTTAAAAAATAATAGATAAAATATAATTTATAAATAGGGGGACAAATAATGTCAGTGTTTGGAATATCCGATTTACATTTATCATTTGGAACAAATAAACCGATGAATATATTTGGAAAAGTATGGTGTAATTATGAGGATAAGATAAAATTAAATTGGAAAAATGAAGTTAAACAAGATGATTTTGTTATAATTGCAGGAGATATATCTTGGGCTACATATTTATCTGAAGCAAAAGGGGATTTTGACTATATAAATAGTTTGCCAGGAAATAAAATAATACTTAAAGGAAATCACGATTATTATTTTGATACTAAGAGTAAGTTAGAAAGTTTTTTAAAAGAAACTAATATAAGTAATATACATATACTACAAAATAATGCTATAGATACTGAAGAATATATAATTTGCGGTGCAAGAGGTTGGGGAGATACAGAAAACAATCAAAAAGAGGACGATAAGCTAATAAAAAGAGAAGCAATAAGACTTAGGTTGTCTTTAGATGAAGGAGCTAAATTAAGGCAAAAATACTTAGAAAATGGGATAGAAAAAAATATATTAGTGGCTATGCATTTTCCGCCATTTAATTTAGAGTTTCAAAAAATATTGGAAGAATATAAAGTAAAAAAATGCATATATGGACATTTACACGGGTATGGTCATAGTAAGATAAAAGAAGGAATAATAAACGGAGTTGAATACGTTATGGTCTCATGTGATTATACAAATTTTAATGTAGTTAAATTATAGTTTTAATAAAAGTTACTATTATTTTAGTAACTTTTATTAAAACTATTGAAAAAATATATAAAACATGTTAAAATATATACGCTACTTAAATAAACGGGCATGATGCAATGGTAGCATGGCAGTCTCCAAAACTGCTCATGGGAGTTCGAGTCTCTCTGCCCGTGCCAAACTTTCGCAATATTTACAAAATTTGTATATTGCGATTTTTTTTACCCAAAATGCTTGACATTTATGTACAAAAAAGATATAATTTGTAATAATTAGTAAAAACAAAGAATAATAAGGGGGAAAGATGAATAAAGAAATAATTTATGTTGATGGTATTAATATAGTAATACAAAGAAAAAAAGTTAAAAATATTAACTTAAGAATAGGCAGAGATAAAACTGTAAAGGTGTCTGCAAATAATAGAATTAAAATTAATAAGATAGAAGAGTTTGTAAAATCTAAAAAAGCTTGGATCAATGAAGGACTTAATAAAATTGAAAACTATATAAAGAATAATGAGGAAGATATAGAGTATATAACTGGTAGTAAATTAAAAATACAAAATAATGAATATAAAATTATACTTGCTACTGATAAAAAGAATAGAGCCATAATTCAAGATGATTTTATTTATTTGTTTACAACCGATATATCTGATAGAAATAGAAAGAAAAAAATAATAGATAAATTACTTAAAAGTATTGCAATACAACTTTTTGATAATTCTTTAAATGAAATGTTAGAATTAGTGAAGCCATATTCTGTTAATAGACCAAAGCTCAAAATACGTAAAATGAGATCAAGATGGGGTTCGTGTAATAAGAGTAAAAATATAGTAACAATTAATTATGAGCTTGTAAAATTTTCAAAAGATTGTTTGAATTATGTTATGCTACATGAATTAATACATTTTTTAGTATCAGGACACAATAAATTGTTTTATAGTTATTTATCTGATTTAATGCCAGATTGGAAAGAGAAGAAGAAGATACTAAATGAAAAATATTTATATTAATTACATAAGAGTGTAAGTCTTTAATTGGACTTACACTTTTTAAATATTTAATGAATGTAAAATAGGAATAAAAAAACACATAACTTATAAAGTTATGTGGAATTTTTCTATATGGTGGGAAGAAATGGATTCGAACCATTGTAAGCGTAAGCTAACAGATTTACAGTCTGCCTCCTTTAACCACTCGGACATCTTCCCGTATATAAAAAAATGGTGGGCCTTCAGAGACTCGAACTCCGGACCAACCGGTTATGAGCCGGTTGCTCTAACCAACTGAGCTAAAGGCCCACGTTTTGTGGAACAATAATATTATAACTAATTTTAGTATAAAAGTCAATACTTTTTATAAAAAAAATAGAAAAAAGTGCAATTTTTTTTTGCACCTTTTTTTATGTTAAATTCTTATGTAAATTACACATTGAATCTGAATAGAACAATATCTCCATCTTGCATAATATACTCTTTTCCTTCTAATCTTACTAATCCTTTTTCTTTAGCTTTAAGCATAGTTCCATTTTCAATTAAATCATTATATGAAACAACTTCAGCTTTAATAAATCCACGTTCAAAGTCTGTGTGGATTTTACCTGCAGCTTGTGGAGCTTTGGTACCTCTTATTATAGTCCAAGCTCTTACTTCTTGTTTACCAGCAGTTAGAAAAGATATAAGTCCAAGTAAAGAATAACTTGCTTTAACTAATTTATCAAGTCCAGATTCTTTTATGCTATATTCATCCATAAGCATTATTTTATCGTCATTATCAAGCTCAGATAAATCTTCTTCAAATTTAGCACAAAGTGAAATAACTTCACTATTTTCGTTTTTTGCAAATTCTTTCACAATATTAACATACTTATCATTTTCTATATTTACTAATTGATCTTCAGAAACATTAGCAACGTATATAATTGGTTTATTTGTAAGTAAGTAAGTATCTTTTAATAAATCTTTTTCTACTTCACTAAAACTAATACTTCTGACAGGTTTTAAGTCAGATAGGCAAGACAAGATATTATTTAATATATCTAACTCTGCTATAGCTTTTTTATCACCAGCTTTTACTGATTTAGATAATCTTTCAATTCTTGTCTTAACAGTTTCTGTATCACTTAATATAAGTTCTAATGAAATTGTTTCAATATCATCTAGTGGATCAATTTTACCTTCTACATGTATTATTTTTTCATCTTCAAAACATCTAACTATATGAACAATTGCATCTGTTTCACGTATATGAGATAAAAATTTATTACCAAGTCCTTCACCTTTAGAAGCTCCTTTTACTAAACCGGCAATATCTACAAATTCAACGGTAGCATATGTAGTTTTATCTGTATCATACATTTTAGATAAAACATCAATTCTTGTATCAGGTACTGTAACAATACCTACGTTTGGTTCTATTGTACAAAATGGGTAATTAGCACTTTCTGCTCCTGCCTTTGTTATTGCATTAAAAAGAGTACTTTTACCTACATTTGGAAGCCCAACTATTCCTAATTTCAAATTAAACACATCCTTTATTTTTACATATAATTATATATTAAAAAGGAGGATAAGTCAAGTAAAACACTATATTTTACGCTTAGTATTAAAATATATATTCAAGCATATTATTTTAATAGGGGAGTGATATAAGTAATGTATATAGAAGAAAAATTACTTTCAGTTAATCCAATGTCAAGACCAGGAATTAAATTGAAACAGATAAAAAAATTAATAGTCCACTATGTAAACAATCCGTCTTCAAATGCTATATTAAATAGAAATTATTTTGAAAGTTTAAAGTATCAAGATAAGATATATTTATCTGCACATTATATAATTGGTTTAGAAGGAGATATAATTAGAATTATACCAGAAGATGAAGTTGCTTTTCATAGTGGTAATAAAGAAGTTAATAGAATTAGTATAGGTATTGAAAATACATATTTAGATGATACGGGGAAATTTAATACATACACATATAATTCATTAGTAGAGTTACTATCATATTTATCTAATAAATATAATTTAGATCCTACCCAAGATATTATAAGGCATTATGATGTTACAGGTAAAAATTGTCCAAAATATTATGTGGAGTATCCATTAGAATTTGAAAAACTAAAAAATGATGTAAAAAATAAAAACGCATAAATATGCGTTTTTATTTTTAATATATATAATTATTATTCACTATAATTCTATCATATCACTAAGCTTTGTTATATCACCAGCACCTATTGTAAGAACTATATCTCCAGGTCTTAGTATTTCTTTTAAATGTTTTACAATATCTTCAAAACTAGATATATGTATTGCATCTACTTTATTTTGTTTAAGTAATTTAACTAAATCTTTAGATGAGACTGTTCCATCATCAATTTCTCTTGCTGCATATATATCAGTTATTATACAAAGGTTACAATCAAAGAATGAAGTAGAGAAGTCGTCTAGAAGTTCTTTTGTTCTTGTATATGTATGTGGTTGGAATATTGCAATTACTCTTGATTTATTCTTTTGCTTTGCAGCAGCTAGTGTAGCTTTTATTTCTGTAGGATGATGAGCATAATCATCGTAAACTAATATATTATCTTTCAATTCTTTTTTTAGTTCAAATCTTCTTTTTGCACCACAAAACTCATTTAAACTTTTTTGCATTACACTGAAATCAACACCGTGTGCATATGCAGTAGTAATTGAAGCTAATGCATCATACACATTATGAATTCCAGGAACTGTTAGATAAAATTCGTAAACTTTTTTTGTTTTTGGACATGTAACATCAAAAGAATAAAAACCTTTAACATTACAAAATATATTTTTAGCATATATAGTAGAAGTAGGGTCACTTAAAGAAAAAGTATAAGTGTTAACTTTCTTTTTATCTAATTCATCTGATATATCAGTTAAGACATCAATGCAATTTGAATCATCTTTGTTAATAACTAATATACCATCTTTAGGTAACATTAATATAAACTTTTTGAAAGATTTTTTTATGTCATCAATACCAGAGAAGTAATCTAGATGATCTTCATCAATATTTAAAATAACAGCTGTTTGATGAGGGAAATTTAAAAAACTATCTACATATTCACAAGATTCAAGTATAAAATAATCTGAATTCCCTATTAAGTAATTTAAGTCGTTTAATTTTTTAAATTTACCACCAACTTGAACATTTGGTTCAAGACCAGCATCTATAAATATAGCAGCTGTCATTGAGGTTGTGGTAGTTTTACCATGTGTTCCAGATATACAAATTGTTTTATTGTATGCCTCAAGTAACATTCCTAAAAAAACGGCTCTTTCAAATGTAGGTATATTTAATGACTTAGCTCTAACGAATTCTACATCATGTTGGTTTATTGCTGAAGTATATACGACAGCATCTGAATTTTTAACAAGTTCAGCATTTGAACCTATAAAAACTTGTATTCCTTTTTCTTTTAATATTCTTATCATATCTGAATCATTCTTATCTGATCCAGTAACAGTGTATCCAGCATCGTGTAGTACAAGAGCTATAGCGCTCATACTAACCCCACCTATACCTATCATATGAATTTTTTTTATACTATTCAACCCGATATTTTTAGATTTTATGTTATAATTCGAATTATTTAGCAAGTCATCACATCCTTATCTTAATTTAATAATATTTTACTATAATTATACAAAAAAAAATACAAATAGTCAAATGTTTTATATATTTTAATAAAATTTATTGTCTTTTTTTGTTTAAAAAAAGGTAATGTACCAAAAAAACTTGAAATGTGCAATTTAATAGTATATAATATGTTTAAATTGGGGGAAAGGATAATGGTTATTGAAAAAGTAGTAACAGTAGTAGCAATCGTATTATTAAACTTCTTCTTAGTACATAAATTTGTTAAAAGATATGTACCAGAAAATATATTTATTGAATCAATATCATCATTTGCTTTTGGTTCATATTTAGTTTTTACAATTAATGGAATATATATACCAGAATTCATTCAAATATTACTTATTATATCAATGTTTGTTATACCACTAATTTTTGCTTTATTACAATATAATAATATTATATTAACAAAAAAAATATTATATTACAAAATGAAATGGAATATGTATTTACAAGATTATGAAAAGGCTAAAACTTTATTATATAAACTTATAGAGCAAACTGGTAGAAAATCAGAGTATTACTATCATTTAGGCGTATGCTATAAACATTTAAATGACTTTGTAAATTCTAGAGATTCATTTGCTCTAGCTGTTGAGTTAGATAAGAGAGATTATTTATCATATTATGAACTTGGCTGTATATTAGATGAGACTAATAAGAAAGAAACAGCAATAATTATGTTTAATAACTCTTTAAGAATAAAACCAGATTTTTATGATGCAGCAGAAAGTTTGGGAATTTGTTATACGTCACAGGCAAGGTATGAGGAAGCATTGAGAGTATATAAAAATGCTGTGGAATATCATCCGGAGTCATTTGAATTATACTATAATATAGCTATGGTAGAACTTGAAATTGGTTATTATGATGAATCAGAAAAAAGTTTCGAAAAAGCTGCTAGTTTAAAACCAAAATTATATAGTGCATATTATAATATAGGAATAATAAATTACTTAAAAGGTGATTATGCAAAAGCAATAGAATTTTTTAAATTGGCACGTTCGTCTACAATATATGGTGGAAAAGCATATTACAAACTTGCAACAGTATATGCAGCTTCAAAAGAATATGAAAAGGCTATGAGCTGTTTAGAATATGCAGTACAGATAGAACCTAAATATTTAAAAGAGGCAAAAGAAGAACTAATTTTTGAAAATATTAAAGATAAAATAATTGATTTTGAAAAAGGTCTTCTTGAATTAGAACAAAAAAACAGAGATAAAAATGATTACATGAAAGAATTAGAAATTGCATCAAAAAAGAAGTCGATAATAGAAAATAAAATAGCTGAAGATATACAAAGAGAAAAGGTTACAGAAAAATAATTTGTGTAATCTATTGATTTTTTAATTAAGATGTGTTAATATATTAATACATCTTTTGTATAAGCCGAAATGGTGGAATTGGCAGACGCGCCAGACTCAAAATCTGGTGAGGTAACACTCGTGTGGGTTCAAGTCCCACTTCCGGCACCAAAATTAATAATAGATAGAATTTAATTTAAGTTCTATCTATTATTTTTCACCAAATAATATAAAATTGATAGTTTAAGTTGAAATTTAGATAAGGATATGTTATTATATTAATACTTTTATTTTAAATTCTTTTTTCATTATGAGCGGGCAACTATAGTAAAATAATTATTTTAGGGAGGATTAAAAATGAGCGCATTTAAGCTAAGGGAGTATCAATCAAAATCTATAAGTGATTTGTATATGGCAATCATTGTAGAAAAACTTTCAGATGAAGAAGCGAAGAGGCATAGAAATGCTTTGAAACCACAAGATGAAGGTTATGCTGAAGTTAAAAAACTTGACGAATTAGTTGACAATCTAACACGGAATGCTTTAAATGAATCAAATCTAGATTCAACTTCAGCAAAGCAAATAACAGATATTATGAAAGATGCTATTTCTTTTGCTTTTGAAAAATCTGCTGCAATCATTGTTATGAAATTTGGTGATACCTATGTTAATTTGAATGATGATCAAGAAATCAATGTGAGTACACACACATTAAGAAATTTAGAACCTTTTTCAGATTATTATGCGGAAGATGAATATCGATTTTTAGAATTAGATGGAAAAGTCGTTCTAGATGTGGATTCATTTGAACCATTTGAAGAATATGAAAAAAAATTCTTTAAGAAGCAGGATTTTATAGTTCAAAATTGAATTAATAATTAAATAAAAACTTTATAATGAAAAGTAAATGTATAATAATCATTATTAAAAAAATAAAAAACAGATAAATATAATTAATCTGTTTTTTATTTTTTTATAATTTAATTACATCTAATATTTTTTCAGGATTACTAGATGCTTCAATAGTAACAAGTATTCCTTGTTCTTTATAATAATCTAGTATAGGTTTAACTTGTGATTTATATAAATCGATTCTTATTTTTAATGTTTCTTCATTATCGTCAGAACGTGTTACAAGTTCAAGTTTACAATCATCGCAAATGTTTTCAACTTTGGATGGAACAGTTAAACCATATATTTTTCCACATTTAGGGCATGCTTTTCTTTTTAAAATTCTTTCAAAAACAATACTGTCTGGAACTGTTAGTTCTATGGCAGCTGTTAAATTTTTACCAAGTTTTTGTAACATATTGTTTAAAAGATGTGCTTGATTTAAATTTCTTGGGTAACCATCTATAACACAACCATTTAAACAGTCAACTTGAGATATTCTTTCATATAACAGTTTAGTAGTTATTTCATCAGATATATATATACCTTTAGATAATTTTTCATGTATATCTGGGTCTGTTTCACTTAACTTTCTTAAAAGATCACCAGTCGAAATATGAGGTATTTGTAATTCTGCACATAAAATTTTTGACATGGTTCCTTTTCCGGCAGCCGGTCCTCCGTAAAATTGTATAGAACATATTGGGTCTCCTTTCGTCATACTTATGACATAAATATTTAATAATTTATTTTTATATTAAATAACCAAGTCAGTATTATATCATATTTTTTAGATTTTTCAATATAATTTAAAAATAAATTTATAGTATTTCAAAAAAAATGATTTTTTAATGTTATATAAGAGAGTAAATTATAGATTATAAAAAAGAACCTAGATTATTATCTAGATTCTAGTGATTTTGGGAGATACCTTATTATAGTATATCTAAAATCTTTTCTGGTTGACCGGAAGCATCAATTGTTATGAGTAACCCTTTTTCTCTGTAGTAGTTTATTGTCGGTTCAGTTTTTTCGATGTGGATGTTTATTCTTGTTCTTAAAGTTTCCTCTGTATCATCATTACGCATAGTAAGCTGAGTACCACAACAATCACATATTCCATCAACTTGAGGTTTAATTAAATTTCCGTAGGTCTTATTGCATTTAGGACATTCTTTTCTACTAAGAATTCTTTCAAATGCTACGTTAATTGGAACAACAAGCTCAACCACGCCATTTAATTTAAAACCAAGTTCATTAAACATGTTTTCTAATAATAGAATCTGATCAACATTTCTTGGATATCCATTCAAGATAAAACCATTAGTGCAGTCAGGCATACTGATTCTATTGTATAATAGTTCGGTGACTATATCATCAGGTGCATGAAGGCCATTATCTATATTTGCCTTTTCACCTGTTGCACTACTTTCATTAAATTTCCGAAGTAAAGCACCTGTCGAAATATGAGGTACTCCTAATTCATTTGATAGAATGTCACCTCTTGTATCTTTGCCAGTAGCCGGCCCTCCTGTTATTGCATATATTTTCATACAATCTCTCCTTTCATCATATTAATGATGTAATAATTAAGTAATATTTGATTTAAATATTATATCATACTTTTTAGTTTTTTCAATCTTTTTGTCGAAGAATGTACAGTTATATTTAAAATAATAGAAGGTAAATGTATAATTAATGGTATATTTCAAGCAATATGTTTACATAACACTAAAGTTATATATAATATAAGGCAAACTTCAAAATATAAATAATTTATATTTTTTAATAACAAATGCAATTGTTTTTGTCTATAAATTGTTATGCTAAATTTAGTATTAAAACATTAAATATTAATTAAAGTATTGAAAAAAGTTTAAATATAATGTATAATATAAAATATAAAGTAAGATGCGGGCTTAGTTTAGTGGTAGAATAAAAGGCTTCCGATCTTTTGATGTGAGTTCGATTCTCACAGCCCGCTCCATTAAAATAATTCCACCTTACTAAAATAGTAGGGTGGTTTTAATTTTTTAAAGAACCAAGTAAGTACATATACCTAAATATTGACATTTTTCAATATTGTGATATACTATTCAATAGAAAATGTATAAATTTAAGAAAAAAAGGAGATAAAAATAATGGTTAAATTAAGAGCAGTATATAGTAAAACAAAAGATGCTATGTATTTATCTCATTTAGATATAATGGGAGTTTTTGAAAAAACTTTTAGAAGAGCAAATATTCCACTTGAATATAGTAAAGGATTCAATCCAAAACCTGAGATTGTATTTGCACATCCTTTAACTGTAGGAATAGAAAGTACCGGGGAAATATTTGAAGCTATATTACAAGAAGAGTTTCCTATATCTTATATAATAAGAGAGTTAAATAGAGTTATTCCTCCATCAATTACTATACTGTCTGCAGAATATGTAGATTTAAATGAAAAGAACATAATGTCTAGAGTATATGCTTCTACATATACTATTGAAATTTGTTATAAAAATGAGATGCTGGCTGGAAAAAATAAAAAACAAATAGAAGATTTAAAAACTTGGTATAAAATTAAATTGCAAGAATATTTGGAGCAAGATTATTTGTTAGTTATTAAAAAATCTACAGAGAGAATGGAAAGAGTAGATATAAAGCCAATGATCATATCTTATGACTTTTTACTAGATGGAAAATTGGAAGTAACTGTAAATACGGGTTCTAAAAGTAACTTAAAGCCAGAGTATATAACAATTGGTTTTAACGAATATATTTCACAGGATTTAGAATATAATATAAAAAGAGATAAAATTCTCTTTAATTTGTAATAATTTGGTTATTTTTTACTTTTTTTAAATTTTGCTATTGACATATTGAAAAGTTTTAAGTATAATATAGTCATACAATAAAGGAAGGCGGTGTAACATTATGACAATAACTGATATAAGAGTAAGAAAAGTAGTTTCTCAAAACAGGATGAAAGCAATAGCTTCTATAACTATCGATGACGTATTCGTAATTCACGATATAAAAATCATTGAAAGTGATAAAGGTTTATTTATTGCTATGCCTAGCAGAAAAACTCCAAACGGAGAATTTAAAGATATAGCTCATCCAATAAACACTGAAACAAGAGAGATGATTCAAGCTAAAGTTATCGAAAAATACAATGAAACTGACGAAGTTCAAGCTTAGTTAATAGATTGTTAAAAGAGGATATAAATATCCTCTTTTTTTGCTGTTTTTTTATATAAATTTTGTTTTACATTATATAGTAACACATGTTAAAATATTAATATGAAAAAAATAAATTTTGATCTATATAATTTCTTTCACTTTTATTTAATCTTTAAAATATTAAACTTTTTTAAATCTATAAACTTAAATTATTATATAAAAAAGAACAAATATCTAATCATTTTAATTATTTTTGTAATTTTAATAATTAGAATAATTTATAGTTTTTACTTATTCAATTATAAATACGGTAATGAGCAAATTGATAAAAATATTTCTTTAGTTATTTTAAGTAAAGAGAAGGAAACGGAAACATATATTAGCTATCTAGTAAAAATAAAAGAAAAAGATAGATTTACAGATAAATTTATATTAAATATATCTAAAGATAAAAAAATAATAACTGATGAAGATACTAAACTTTATTATACTAAATATGGCAATTTTAAGTATGGAGATATTATTAAAATAAAAGGTAAAATTTTTATACCAAAAAAGCTTAATAATTTGCATGAATTTGATTATAAAAGATTTTTAAATTCTAAAAATTTAGTAGGAACAATAATGACATATGATGCTCAAATAGATGGTATTAATAAATCTGTATTTACTTATATATATAGATTTAGAGATGTCTTAGGAGATGTAATTAATAGTAAATTACCAACTAGAGAGTCAAATCTTTTTAAGAGCATGATATATGGGGATGACACATGTTTAGATGAAAATATAAAAGAAAACTTTACTAAACTAGGACTTTCACATTTGCTTGCAGTATCTGGGAGCAATGTAGGTATAGTTATATTAATACTTTCTTTTGTATTTAAAAACTTAAATTTTAAATTTTCATTTATTATTAATTGTCTCATCATATTTGTTTTTTGTGCAATTTCAGATTTTGAAATATCTGTAATAAGGGCAAGTGTAATTTCAATTTTTGCATTATATATAAAAATAAAAGCTATCAAAGTAAATAAATTTATTCCAGTAACTTTAGCATTTACTTTAATTATTATATATAATCCCTGCAGTATATTCAATGTATCGTTTATACTTTCATTTACAGCGTTTATTGGTATAATGTTATTTTTCAGTCAAATAAATAGTTTCTTTAATTCTTGTATAATAAAGTTGATTGGTATTAACAATTACATAAAGATTAAAGAAAATAAATGTAAAAGATATATTTTTATATTATACAAATTATTAAAATTTGTTTCTAATATACTTTCATTATACTTTTCAGTTCAAATTTTGTTAATACCAATTCAGGTATATTTTTTCAATTCAATTCAACCAATTTCTCTAATATCTAATTTAACTATATATGTATTTTCAACCCTTCAACTTGTTTTTGGTTTTATATTTATATTACTTTGCAAATTACCTTTTATAGTAGATATAATTGCTAATCTTAACTATTTAGTTTTATGGATTATTATAAAAATTTCTGAAATATTAATTAAAGTTAATGTACTTGAAATAAAGCTTCCGACTCCAGATTTTTTATGTATTTCTTGTTATTATATAATCGTTATAATTACTTTTTATGGATATAAAATAAATTTTCTTCTGAAATACAAATTTAAAAATTTGAAAGTTACACTTATTATTAAATTAATATGTATATTGAGTTTTTCATACATAATATATTTTAATATATATACAACATTTTTTGAAAATTTTGTATATTATTTTAATGTAGAACAAGGTAATATGAGCATAATTAAATTTGGAAGTAAAGCGATATTAGTTGATATGGGGACAACAGGTAATGCAAATATAATTAGTAACCTCGAAAGTTTTTTAAAAGCGTATAATATAGATCAAATAGACTTTTTCCTCGTAACTCATTTGCACAGTGATCATATAAATGGATTATTTAAACTAGAGGAAAAGTTGTTAAAAAATGAAATAAAAATAGAATCAATTATTTATGCTATTCCTAAAAACTATGATAGTAGTAATATAAGTAAGTATACTGAAAATAGTATTAGCTTTGTAGAGTTTGAAAATTTTATTAATAGGTTTAAAATAAAACAGATTATGGTAGAAAAATTTGATAAAATAAGTTTAGATAATAATGTATTTGTAGATGTATTAAATCCGAGGGACAATGAAATAATTAAATCAAATGATAAAGTAAATTCTAACTCAATAATTGCAATGATATCTATTAATAATTCTAACTTTTTATTTATGGGGGATAGTACAAATGAAAGTGAAGAAGTAATGATAAAGGATATACTTGATTTAGAGAATAAAGAGGTATATCTAGAAAAATTACAAAATATAAAAGTTATTCAAGTTGGTCATCATGGTTCTAATACATCAACTTCAGAATATTTTCTTAAAAATATAAAAGCAAAACTTGCTGTTATTTCAAGTAAAAAAGTCATTTATGGCCATCCGAGTAGGGAAGTACTAAATTTACTCAAAAAATATAATATAAAGTATATGGTAACCGAAAGCAAGGGAGGGATAATAGTAAAATATTGACTTTTTACGTAAACCATGATATAATATATGTCAATTTTAAAAAACATACCAAATAAAGTTAGGAGGTAGGGTAAGTATGTGTTATTGCGCAGGAATTAAAAAAATGATGAGACAATCAAAAGAAAGGAATGAATCACTAACCGAAGAACTTGCCGGAGGCACAGCTTTTGTAAAGTATTATGAAGAATTCGATGACTATACATTACAATATTCTTGGATTATTAGTGGAGATGATAGCAAGACACGTTCTGAGGTTAAAGAGCTTCTTGCAAACTATTCTAATGCTGAGTTTGTAGATGATGCAAATTTAGATATTATTCAAATTGGTTTAGTAAGTGTATACCATACGAACGAAGATCAACTTTGCAATATTATAGAACTTAGTAAAACGCATAAACTTAAGTCTACCAGAGATACAACGTATATTTTCTGTGGTAGAAAGGTACTTCGAATAGTACAATACTGTGGTACATTTTCAAACCAGTTTGATTGCATAGATAGTATTACAAAATGGAATGAAACAATTTCTAATGAGAAAATTGAAGATTCTATTAAAATAATGAAAGGAATTGAGTACTATCATTCTAAGGGAACTAATACTATTGTTTTTTCTATAGGCTGCGAACTTAAAAAAGCAATCTTTACAGAGAATATTGATGATATTGTTCCATCATTTTTATGTATTGACTCTATTCAAGGTGTCATAGAACATAGAATAAAGGATTAATACAAATTAATACAGTTATAATGAACTGCTAGCAATAAATTTTTGCTGGCAGTTTGTTTGTCTTTAATAAGGCGAAAAAAAACGAAATTTAGCAATTATTTGTACAAAATACTTGCTAAATTATTAAAAACAATGTATAATATATTTGAAATATAAAGGGGGCCAAAATATGGCAGATATAGTAGTTAGCGAAAAGAAAAAAATTAATATATTTGACAGAGTAATTCAAACGGTTGTTATTATGGTTAATATGAGCAAAATGAATAGAGCAATTGATGAACATTTAAATAGTATAAACAAATTAGAAAAAGAAGAACAAAAGGAATATCAACAAAATATATTAAGAGAAATAGTTTTTGTTAAATATCAATACGATATTATGCAAAGGGAAATGTATGAACTAAAAATATCATATCCTGAAGATATTATTTCAAATATTAATTCTACAGATAAAACTGAAAGACTTAAACTCCAAAAAGTATTTCTTGAAATGGAGTATGATAGAGTAACAAAATCTAAGTTTAAGTTTAAAGAAGATATAAAATATCACTTACTTATTTTATCTTCAGTAATTGAAGAAGTAAAACAAAATATAAAAGATGAAGGTAAAAATCAAAGATATAATAACTTGGTTAAAACGGCTAGTGAAATTGACACAAAGATTCAAACAGATGAATATACAGATATAATGTATAAAGAAATATTTGAAGTGATAGACGATTATGTAGGTTATATAAATGATAATTATGATATAGCAAGACTACCAAGTGATGAAAGGGAACTTATTGAATTTGTTATAGAGACTATGATTAAAGGAATTGAATCAGACATAGATAGACATATGTATGAATTCAAAATATTAATTAATATATGTAAAAACTCATATAGATATTTTAAAATTATAGATAAGGTATTTCTTAAAATACTTAAAATATATGATGAAAGTTTAGCTTTTGATGTTATAACTTTAAAAGACTATGTAAGAATGTATAAAGAAATATATGATATGAAAATTAAAACTATGGTAAATGATGTTCATAGAACAATAAAAACAGAGGATGAATATTTAGAATATTCAAAATTAGTTACTAATTTTATGTATGATGAACTAGATACATTTATACTTGAAAGAGCTTATGATACGTCTGAAAACGAAATTGCTAAGAAGATGATAGGTAACGCACTAGGTAAAGTAGAAGTAGTAGTTAAGGAAGAAATTATTGAAGATGTTGCTAAAGAAGATAATAAAAAGACTAGTCTAAAGGATAGAATAGTAAAAAACATTAAAAAAGTTACTAGTAATGTAAAATCTAAAAGTATTAAAAAAGATAAACCACTAAAGACTAAAGTAGTAAAAGAAAAGGTTAAAAAAGACAAAGGAATAATTGAGTCAAAGAAAAAAGATAAATAATATAATTTATACAAAAGATAATATATCAAAATAGTGAGTTATGCCTACTATTTTGATATATTTATTCGAAAATAGATAAATGTTTGTTAGATTTAAAAATATGACAAAATATTCAAAATATATATAGTATAATACGTAGCATATATGTAATAAAAGAGGTGTAATAGATGGTGTATAACGAATATTTAGAAGATGATATCATAGATAGTGATATGATTCAAAATGTTAAAACTAAAGGCAATATTATTAGTATGAAAACAGTGATATTTATGATATTATCTATAATTTTATCAATGCAAACTATGACTGAGGGGCTTAACCCTTTTGGGTATGTAATGCTTGGAATTGCTAGTATATTTAATGTTCCACTGCTTGCAGTATTTATATCTAGTATAATAGGTATGATTATATCTGCATTTTCAATAACTAAAATAATTGGACTAACTATATTTTTTGTAATATTTACTTTTTTAACCGTAATGATTAATATAGAGGGTATAAGTAGAAAATATAGTGCAATGATTAAACTTATGTTATCCGTATCTATAGTAAAAATTATTAATTTGTTATTGATTAAGGATTTAACTATAGTTTCATCAATATATGAAATACTTTTAGTAGCAATACTATATATAGTATTTTTATCTGGAATGTATGTGATACTTAACTATAAGAAGGGATATATATTTTCCGGTGAAGAAAATATAGCAGTTCTTTGTATAATAGCTTTTTTAATAGTTGGATTTAAAAATACTAATATATTAGATATTTCAATAATGAATGTTTTAGGTATAACATGTGTTTTAATATATGGATGGAAAAATGGTCCTATACTTGGATGTGCTTCTGGACTTATAATGGGACTTATAATATCTACAGGAAGTCAAGCTAATTTAACATATATTGTTACGCTTGCTTTTAGTAGTATGCTTGCTGGCTTATTGGGTAAAATAGGAAAAGTTTCAGTTGTTATTGGATTTATATCTGGATCTTTATTAGTAAATTATCTAGCAGGAAGCTCTTCATATTTTACTACAACATTAATAGAAATTCTTATAGCTTCTGTGCCACTTTTATTTATGCCTAAGAAACTTGAGAAAAAATTAGATAATTTCTTTAATATAAATACAACACTAAAAAGTTCATATGATAATTTATTAGATTTTGGAAGTGACGTTAAAAATAGGCTAGATGCTGTTTCTGGAGTTTTCAATAGTTTATCAGATATAACACTTGAATCAAGTAAAGAAGACATGGTCGAAACACGTGAAGTTATTAAAAGATATATAGTAGATTATACTCATAATAACTGCATTGGTTGTACAAGCAAATATGACTGTTTAAATGAAGAAAATCTTGAATTATCTGTGGATTATATTGCATCAAAACTTGAAAATAATGAAGAAATTTCTGAGTCTATGCTTAATATTAAATGTGTAGAATCATCTAGAATTATAAAAGATATAAAAGAAATATATAGTAGTATGAAAGTAATGAGAATACTAAAAAAGAAGGAAGAAGAAAGTAACAAAAAGCTATCTAAACAATATAAAGAAGTTTCAAAAATAATATCTAATATATCTAAGAATATAAAGAATATGCCGGCAAAAACAGAAAAAAATATTAAAAGTTTAAGAGAAGAATTAAAGTTACATGGTTATATGATATATGAAGATGATTTAAATATAGATAAAAACTATATAGAATATACATTTATAACAGATATATTAAATGATATAGATAAACAAAAAAAAGAAATAGTTAAACTTGTATCTAATATGTTAGAAAAACCTATGAACATTAAATTATTGTTAAATATTAGTAAAAGTGAAAGATCAAAAATAAAACTTGTTTCAATGTCAAAGTATAGTTTGGAAATAGGTATTGCAAAAAGTCCTAAAATGAATGAATCTGTATCAGGAGATTCATATTTATCTATGGATTTAGGAGTAGGAAAATATATGTCTGCAATAAGTGATGGTGCTGGAAGTGGTGAAGTCGCAGAAAAAAGTAGTAGAACTGTAATTAATATGTTAGAAAAACTATTAGATGGTGGTTTTGAACAAGAAAAAGCAATAGAAATTATAAATACAATAATAAAAATGAAACAAGATGAAAATATTTTTGCTTCGTTAGATATAGTAATAAATGATTTAGAAAAAGCTGAATCTGAATATA
Organism: Clostridia bacterium; assembly: GCA_029256705.1. Lineage (GTDB taxonomy): Bacteria > Bacillota > Clostridia > TANB77 > CAG-465 > RGIG5057. Next base: position 12,777 of record JAQSXK010000001.1, on the reverse strand, counting down.
TTAAATTAGGAGCAGCTCCTACTTATATAATACAAAGTGGAAAAGTAATAACAATAAACTCATGTAATATACCTGTTGGACTTGTAAATGATAACGAATATGTTCCAATATCTAAGAAATTAGATGAAAACGATATTATTATTCAAATATCTGATGGTGTAGTAAATGATAATATGAATGCAAACGATAATTACTTTACAAAAGTATTAAATAGTATTGATGTTTCAAGAAGTTCAAAAGAAATCGCAAATGAACTTCATAAACAGGTATTAAAAGAATATAAAAACACATTACATGATGATGTAACGATAGTAGTAAGTAAATTTAATAAAAGTCAAACATTACAATAATGTAAAAATATAATATACAGTTAAAATATTTAAGAAAATTAATATAGGTATAAGAATAACAAATTTCATATGTTTAGTCTTATGCCTATATTTATGCATTCCAGCATATATACCAATTGCTCCGAAGAAATAAAGCATAAGTAAATAGTGTTTTTTCACTTATTCTACATTCATGCTTTATAGCTTTAATTTTATCTATTTTCATTACAAAAAAAGATATTATATTTATAACTATTATATATAAAGTAATATATAATTGTATATTCAAAAGTGATCACCTCATCTGATTTAAATTATATCACAAACCTACTCAAACTAGCAAGTTGTTTATAAATATTAATTATAAAACAAGTAGTTTTAACCCAAAATGATAAAATAGCACTAAACTTTTTAAAAATATATTGACTTTAAAGTAAATCTAGTATATAATATATTGGTAATAAATAAACTTAGAAATTATATAGTCATTTATTTGATTATAAACATATTTCTTTTTATACAAAAGGGGGAATAATAAATGGCACAACCAAAAAGAAGATGGTCTAAAGAAAGAACACATTTAAGACGTTCAACATGGAAAATCGAAGGCAAAAACTTATCTACATGTTCAAATTGTGGAGAAGCAGTGCTTTCTCACGTTGCTTGTCCAAGTTGCGGATTCTATGATAAGAAACAAGCAGTGGAAATTAAAAGCAAAGAAAAAGAAACAAAATAGTTATTTTACTCCACAGCTTGTGGAGTTTTTTATTTTTTAAGGAGGTATATTATTTTTGAAAAACAAATATGAAACTAGTTATAGATTAAAAGATAGAGCAAACATAATAAAAGATGTTATAAAAGATAGTATATCTGATCAAATAGGTATATCTATAGGTTTTAAATTGATTAGTATAAATGGTAGTAAAATAATAGATATATTAGATTATAAATTTTTGGTTGCAGATGAATATTTAGAAATAGAATTTGAAAATTTGCAAGGTGAAGTAGAAATATATGAAATTGAAAAAGATGAGTATGAAGATTTAGGATTGGTATTTGAAACTGAATTAATAGACAAGCCTAAAAATTGTCATAACAAGTGTGTATTTTGTTTTATGGAACAATTACCTAAACATGTTAGGGATACATTAATATTTAAAGATGACGATTATAGATTATCTTTTTTTTCTGGAAATTATATAACACTTACAAATATGAAAGAAAGTGATATAGACAGAATTATTAAATATAGAATATCGCCTATTAATATATCGTTACACACAACTAATGAAGAAATAAGATGTAAAATGTTAAATAATAAAAATGCAGGTAAAGTACTTAAATATATAGATAAACTATGTGAAGCAAAAATAGAAATGAATATGCAAATAGTTTTATGCAAAGATATTAATGATAAAGAAGTACTATATACAACATTAAAAGATATTACTAAATATATGCCAATGATTAAAAGTATCTGTATTGTACCTGTTGGAATAAGTAAACATAGAGATAATCTATTTAAGTTATATCCTCTTGAAAAACAAGATTGTATAGAGGTAATAGAAAATGTAAGTAAATTTCAAAAACAATTTAAGAAAAAATATAGTACAAATTTAGTATATTTATCTGATGAATTTTACTTAAAAGCCAATATGGATATTCCAGAGTATAAAGATTATGAAGATTTCCCACAACTTGAAAATGGGGTAGGAATGATTGCTGTTTTTGAAGATGAGTTTAATAAAGAATTAACTAAATTAAAAAGAAAATTAGCTAATGTAGAATACAAAGAAAAAAATAAAGTTTGTATAACAATACTTACTGGAAAAATAACATATGAATTTATAAATAAGAAAGCAAAAATATTAGCTGAAATTATGGGTAATATAGACGTGGACGTAAGATATGTTGAAAATAATTATTTTGGTACTAATATAACCGTTACTGGGCTTATGACAGGTAATGATATACTAGATACAATAAAAGATTTACCAAAAAAACGAACAATAATTATTCCAGATGTTTGTTTAAAAGAAGATGAAGAGATATTTTTAGATGATGTAAAACTTATGGATTTAAAATTAAGATATAATAATATTAGTATATGTGAAACTTCTGCAAAAGGTTTTGTAGATAGCATAAATAAAATATCTAAAAAACATAATAATAGTAGTAATAAAAATAAATAAAAGACTAATTAATAAGGAGGGTAAATAAAATGTTTTTACCAATATCAAAACAAGATTTAAAAGAAAGAAATATTAATACATTAGACTTTATAATGATTACAGGTGAAGCATATACAGATCATCCTTCATTTGGTCAAGCAATAATATCTAGATATATTGAATCAATGGGTTTTACTGTTGGTATAATAGCTCAACCACAAAGTAAAAAAGATTACATGGAACTTGGCAAACCAAATCACGCTTTTTTAATTTCATCAGGAGTTATAGACTCTATGGTAAATAACTATACAGTGGCTAAGAAAAAAAGAAGTAAAGACGTTTATAGTCCTGGCTCTAAAGCAGGTTTAAGACCAGATATGGCTACTGATGTGTACACTAAAATGATTAAGAGTATATATCCTGAAGTATTTTGTTTAGCAGGTAGTATAGAAGTATCACTTAGAAAATTTGCACATTATGATTATTGGCAAGATAAAGTATTACCATCTATACTAATATCTTCAGGTGCAGATCTACTTGTATATGGAATGGGAGAAAATCCTATTAAAGAAATATGTGAAAAGATAAAAAAAGGTATACCACTAAGTAGTATAAAAGATGTTAGAGGAACTGTATATTTAGAAACAAATATAGATAAATTAATAACTAAAAAAGATTGCTTAATTATTCCTTCATTTGAAGAAGTAAGTAATGATAAGAAATCATATGCTACAGCACATATGCAAGTTTTAAAAGAGCAAGATGATATTTACGGAAAATGTATAATACAAAAACATGGAGATGTATATGTAGTTCAAAATGAACCAGCAAAACAATTGACAACAGAGGAGCTAGATAAGATATATGATTTACCATATGAAAGAACATACCACCCTAAATATAAAGAGCAAGGTGGTGTAGCCTCTATTGAAGAAGTAGAATTTAGTTTAGTTTCAAATAGAGGTTGTTTTGGTTCTTGCAACTATTGTGCTATTACATACCATCAGGGCAGAAAATTAAGCGTAAGAAGTCATGAATCAATAGTTAAAGAGGCAGAATTATTAACTAGAAAAAGTAATTTTAAGGGATATATTCATGATGTTGGTGGTCCTACGGCAAACTTTAGACAAGTTGCTTGTACAAAACAATTGAAGCACGGTGTATGTAAGGATAGACAATGTCTATTTCCTACACCTTGTAAAAATTTAATAGTAGACCACTCAGATTATGTTAGTTTACTTAGAAAACTTAGAAAAATAAATAAAGTTAAAAAAGTATTTATACGTTCAGGTATACGTTTTGATTATGTAATGCAAGATAAAGATGATACTTTCTTAAAAGAATTATGTGAGCATCATGTAAGTGGTCAATTAAAAGTTGCCCCAGAGCATAGTGAGTCAGGTGTACTTAAAAAAATGGGTAAGCCAGATTTTGATGTATATAGAAAGTTTGTTACTAAATTTAAAGAAGTAAATAAAAAGTTAGGTAAAGAACAATATATTGTTCCTTATTATATATCTTCACATCCGGGATGTAGCTTAAAAAGCGCTGTTAGATTATCTGAGTATTTAAATTCTATAGGATATATGCCAGAGCAGGTACAAGATTTTTATCCAACTCCTGCTACAATATCTACATGTATGTATTATACAGGATTAGATCCAAGGACTATGGAAAGTGTATATGTTCCGAAACTTGAAAATGAGAAGAGAATGCAAAGAACTTTACTACAATATAGAAAGAAAGAAAATTATGATGTAGTTAAGGAAGCTTTAATAAAAGCAGATAGAACAGATTTAATTGGTTTTGATAATAAGTGTTTAATAAAACCTAGAGAAAGTGATAAAGGAAGAATATCTGCTATAAAAAGACAGTCAGAAATAAAGAAGCAAGAACAAATCAGAAAAAGTAAACCAAGAATACGTAATGTACATAAGAAGAAAGGTAAGGTTTAGACATATGGATAAGTTACATATTGTTTATGAAGATAATCATATAATAGTAGTAATTAAACCTAGTAATATACCAGTTCAAGCAGATAAATCTGGGGATATAGATATGCTTACTATAGTTAAATCATACATTAAAGAAAAATATAATAAACCTGGTGAAGTATATTTAGGGTTAGTACATAGATTAGATAGAATGGTAGGCGGTTTGATGGTTTTTGCAAAAACCTCTAAGGCTGCTAGCAGATTATCTGAATATATTAGAAATAGGGAATTTAAAAAAAAGTATTTGGCAGTTGTAAATGGTAGTATTACTGGTAGTGGAGAATTTAAAGACTATTTAGTAAAAGACGAGAGATTAAATATGAGTAAAGTTGTATCTAGTAATGTTAAGAATAGTAAAGAAGCATTATTAGAATATACAACTATATCTAACTTTAAATATATGAATAGAGAATATTCTTTAGTCAATATAAATTTGAAAACTGGTAGACATCATCAAATTAGATTACAATTTGCAAATGCTGGTTATCCACTATATGGGGATATAAAATATGGTCAAAAAATTAATAAAGTCGGACAAAATTTAGCTTTGTGGTCATGTTATTTATCTTTTTACCATCCAACTAAAGATGAGTATTTAGAGTTTAGTTGCTTACCGATAGATATAGCAAAAGTAGAAAGTAATAATGAATTATATAATATAGATAAAATATGGATGGTATAAACATGGATATAGATGATATAAAAGAAAAATTAAATAACCTAAAATTAGATATTTCGAGATTACAAAATGCTTGTGATATAACTAATAAAAAAAATAAATTAGAAGTGCTAAAAGATGAAACTTGCAAATTAGATTTTTATACTTCAGATAATTCTACTTTGATTTTGCAACAAATTAAAGATTTAACGATTCAAATAAATAAGTTTGAAGATATTTCTGCTATGTTAAATGATGCTTTTGCATATTTGGATTTAGCAATTACTGAAAATGATATTGAAAGTTTTAAAGAGGCGGAAAAACTAGAAAAGATAGTATTTGATAAAAAAGATAAACTAGAGATTGAAGCATTACTTTCGGATGAATATGATTCGCATAATGCAATAGTTTCAATACATCCTGGTGCCGGTGGTACTGAGTCACAAGATTGGGCAGAAATGTTATATAGAATGTATACTAAATGGTGTAATAAATCTGAATATGATATGGAAGTCATTGATTTTCAAGCTGGGGATGAAACGGGTATAAAAAGTATAACTTTTTTAATTAAGGGAATGAATGCTTATGGATATTTAAAATCTGAAAAAGGTGTACATAGATTGGTTAGAATTTCACCTTTTGATAGTAATAAAAGAAGACATACATCATTTGCTGCCGTGGAGGTTATGCCTGAAATTACAGATGATATAACATTAGAAATAAAGCAAGAAGATCTATCTGTTGATACATTTAGATCAAGCGGAGCTGGCGGCCAAAATGTCAATAAAGTAGAATCTGCTGTTAGAATTAGACATATACCAACTGGAATAGTAGTTTCATGTCAAACCGAAAGATCTCAACTACAAAATAAAGAAAATTGCATGAAAATGTTAAAATCTAAATTATATGAATATGAGAAAAGAGTTAAAGAAGAAAAGAAAGCTGGTATAAAAGGAGAAAGTGCAGATATAGCATGGGGAAGTCAAATTAGATCGTATGTATTTTGTCCTTATACATTGGTTAAAGACCATAGAACAAACTTTGAGATTGGAAATGTTCAAGGCGTAATAGACGGAAAAATAGACGAATTTATGTACGAATACTTGAAATATATTAAGAAAAGTAATACATTGTAGAAATAGCTCAAATTATGTTATGTTAACAACATTTGCATTAATTCGCTCTGAAATCGATAAATTTATTAGTAACGCTTGAAATACATCAATAGAAATGATATAATATAAAAAAAATTAGAAAGGATGCGGAATTAATATGGATGCATTTAAACAATCAATAATAATTGATATTGATGGAACACTATACGATAAATTTCCACATGATGACAGGAGGATTATAGCAGGGATATTTAAAAACAATGTTTTGGTAAAAATACTGGATAAGTTTCTTTGGGCAGTTAATTCGTTAGATTTTATTACAAATTCAATGGGAATGTTAAATTTACGGCTTAAAATATATTCAATATTATCCCTTAAAAATTTCAGTAATGTAAAAGATGAATACAGAATTAGATACCAAAATCTACTATCTTTGAATATGCAATCAAAAGTAAAAATATTAAAAGAAGTAAGCATCAAATATAACATTATACTTGTTACTAACAATGCACATGCAGTTAGGGTTTTGTCTGAAAATTTAAAGTATGATGTAATATATGCTCCAAACATTAATAGCAGAAGAAAGCAAATTAAAGATAGATTTACTTCTCAAAGCATTTGTTATTTAATTGGTAACAACTATACAGATGATATATTCATTTCAAAAATACTTGGTGTATCTTCTATATATGTTGGAAAAAGTATTATTAGTAAATTGTTTAGAGCAGACTTTAATATTGTTTTGTTTGAGGAGATACTAAAAATTATTAAAGATGGTTCGTGATTTGAACCATCTTTTTTTTTGTATATCTTGACAGACATGTTATAATATCTATAGTGTAAAATTATTACTGTATCAATAATTTGAGAGGAGTGGATTTATGAAGGATAAGTATGAAATTGCTAATCTAGTTATAGGCAAGATGTTTGTTGTTTATCCTTATGGTGATGGTGCCCTTGAATGTGAAACAAGCAAAGAACTATTTTTGGTAGAAAAAGTTGTTACTAAGTTTAGAAAATTTTTAGTTATTTTCGGTTTTAAGGAATTTGTTGAATATCATGAAATATTTACTGATTGCAAGATAGAATTGAAAAAAAACACAAGTAAAGATGGAACTGATTGTAAAGACTTTAATACATCATACTTAACAGATATTTCAGATATAACTGAGCATTTAACAAGTAAAGAGATAAAAGAGAGGTATATTTCAAAATTTAGAGTTCTTGAAATATACAATAATTTGAATTTTAGAGGATAATATATCCTCTTTTTTATTTTCAAAATACAATTTATTAATGTCAACTTGTTATTTGAACACTTTTATGGTAAAATATTTTGTAGAAAAGTGGGGGAAATAATGGAATATAGTAAAGTAAAGATACCTAGGCATGTTGGAATAATATTAGATGGCAATGGAAGATGGGCAAAAGAAAAAGGAATGAACAGAAGTGAAGGACATAAAGAGGGAGCAAAAAATTTGAAATCCTTAGGTATATATATATTATCTAAAGGGGTAAAAGTTGTTAGTATATATGCATTTTCTTCTGAAAACTTTAAAAGAAGTAAAGAGGAAGTAAGTTTTTTGATGAATTTATTTACAACTAAGTTTAGTGATGAATTAAATGGATTTCACGATGAAAATATAAAAGTTGTTTTCTCAGGTAGAAGGGAAAATTTGCCAAAAAAATTATTAAAAGTAATGGATGATTTAACTGAAAAAACAAAATATAATGATGGAGGAATACTAAATGTATGTCTTAATTACAGTGCAAGAAATGAAATAATAGACATGGTAAAAAGGATTAAAGACGACAATATAGATAATTGTGAAATTGATGAACTGTTAATCAATAAATATATGTATAATGATCTGCCAGATATAGATTTTCTAATTAGGACAAGCAATGAACAAAGATTAAGTAATTTTATGTTATGGCAACTTTCTTATGCAGAGCTTTATTTTACTAAAACGTATTTTCCAGATTTTAAAACTGATGAATTCGATAAAGCTATATTAGAATATACAAAAAGAGATAGAAGATTTGGAAATATAGATTACACTAAATAATCACAAGAATTTAATTTTATCATATAATAAAATAGGTGATTATATGATAAAGTTTATAAAAGAAATTTATGAAGATAGCAAGAATATAAAAGAAAAAGATCCTGCAGCAAAAAATATTTTTACTGTAATTTTATTATATCCAGGATTACATGCTGTTATATTTCATAAAATAACACATTTTTTATATGGTAAAAAGTTATATTTTCTAAGTAGACTTTTATCACAAATTATGAGATTTTTAACAGGAGTTGAGATACATCCTGGTGCAGTTATTGGAAAAAGGTTATTTATAGATCATGGCATGGGAATTGTTATAGGGGAAACAGCTGAAATAGGAGATGATTGTTTAATATACCATGGAGCGACTTTAGGTGGAACTGGAAAAGATGTAGGAAAGAGACATCCTACAATAGGAAATAATTGTATGATAGGTTCTGGAAGTAAATTACTTGGACCAATTGTAATTGGAAATAATGTTAAAGTTGGTGCAAACGCAGTAGTTCTTGAAAATGTAGAAGATAATACAACAGTAGTTGGAATAAATAGAAAAATTAAAAAATAATACATTTAGCAGAACATAAAAAAAAGTAGGTTTACCTACTTTTTATTCTTGGTCCGCTTTTTTTGCTATTTTCTTTAAGCAATTTGAACATATGTTTCTTCCTTGAAATTGTACTATATCAGTAGCTTCACCACAGAAAATACATGCTGGAAGATATTTTTTTAAAATTACTGAGTTTCCGTCAACATATATTTCTAAAGGATCTTTAATGTTAATATCTAAATTTTTTCTTAATTCTATAGGTAAAACTATACGTCCTAGTTCATCTACTTTTCTTACTATTCCTGTTGATTTCATAAATTTTTCCTCCTTATTTCGAACGATAATTAGTATATACTAATGTCAATATATATATTATCATAAAAAAATGTAAAAAGCAAGAAAAAATTATAAAAAAGTAAAAATTTGTCGAAAAATGTCTAATGATGGTAAATTTCATTATTGAGTATTTTGAATGATCTAAAAACCTGTTCTAGTAAAAATACACGAATGAGTTGATGAGGGAAAGTAAGAGTAGAGAAAGATATGCTCTCATCACTGATATTAAGCAATTCTTCGGTCAACCCTAAGCTTCCACCAATGACAAAAATTATACTACCAGATGAGTATGTTGCTATGTTAGAAATCTTATTTGCAAGCTCTGGTGATGTCATAGTTTTACCATTTAAATCTAATGAAATAACGTAATATTTATTAGATTTTTGTATTTTTTCGATAATTTTGTTACATTCTATGGTCTTTATCTTTTGTATTTCAACTTCAGATAAAGACTTGTCCACTTTTTCGTCTGAAAGCTCAGTAATAGATATTTTTGCATACTTTGAAATTCTTTTTATATATTCATCGCATAAGTTTACTAAACTTTTTTCTTTGATTTTTCCTATACAGATAATTTGAATATTAATCATATTATATACCCCTCACAAGATAAGTCTTGTGTTGCAAATGAAATATCAAAATTATCTAATCCATTTTCTTTTAGATGGCTTGTAATAGTATCACAAGCAATATTTATTGTATTATTATTTTCACTTAAATGAGATAGTAGAAATTTTTTATTTGGATTTAAAGATAGAAGAGAGTTTAAAATGCAAGCTGTATCTTTGTTAGATAAATGTCCAACATCACTTGCGATTCTTTTCTTTAAATTATATGGATACTTACCATATTCAAGCATTATATTATCATAATTTGACTCAAGCACAACATAATCTGCTTTTTTTAAATAATCTAAAATAGTATCCGATACATATCCTAAATCTGTAGCAAAAGCAAGCGATTGTAATCCATTAGAAATGTAAAAACCACAAGGCATTATAGCATCATGTGATGTTTCAAATGTAGTTATTTCTAAATCTTTTATTTTAAATGTCTGGTTATATTCTAAACCATTAATTATTCCATTAACTTTTTTAGTTTCTAAATATTCATCCAAGTATTTTTTTGTCTTTATACAAGTATATATAGGAATTTTATTATTTTTGCATAGAAGAGGTAAGCTTCTGATATGATCAGTATGTTCATGTGTTATTAATACAGCATCAATATCTTCGATATTCTTGCCAATACTTTCTAAAGCTTGACATACAGATTTAAATGATACACCAACATCTATAAGAATTGATGTATCATTATTTTCTAAATAAAACAAATTTCCGTTTACTCGAACTAAATAAAGGATATATTACCATTATTAAATACCTTCTTTAACATAATCAATTTTTGCACCTAATTTAGCAAATTTATCTACAATGTTTTCATAACCTCTTAATATATGTTCAATAGAGTATACCTCAGTATATCCTTCAGCTACAAGACCAGCAATTATCATAGCTGCTCCGGCTCTTAAGTCATGTGATGTAACCGGACTACCATATAATTTTTCTACACCAGTAATTACAGCTGTGCTTCCATGTGCTGCAATATTAGCACCCATTTTTGCAAGTTCATCGGTATATTGAAATCTTGATTCCCAAATATTTTCAACAATCATAGAAGAACCATTTGCCAATGTTTGTAATATACACATTTGTGGTTGCATGTCTGTTGGAAAACCAGGATAAGGCATTGTTTTAACATTAATAGGAAGAGGTCTTTTATCCATACTAACATGTATAGTTGAACCTTCTTCAACAATTGTAGCACCAGCTTCTATTAATTTGGCTGTTATTGGCTCCATATGTTTAGGTATGCAGTTTGTTATAACAACATCACCACGAGTTACAGCTGCAGCTACCATGAATGTACCTGTTTCTATTTGGTCTGGAATTATCATATAACTAGAATTTTGTTTTAATGAATCGACACCAGTAATTTTTATAATATCTGTTCCAGCGCCTTTGATTTTAGCGCCCATACTATTTAAAAAGTTTGCAACATCAACTACATGTGGTTCTTTAGCAACATTTTCTATTGTTGTAGTTCCTTCAGCTAATGTACAAGCTAATATTGCATTAATTGTAGCACCAACACTTACAACATCCAAAAATATAGCGGTACCTTTTAATCTATTAGCTCTTTTGGCGTATACATTACCGTGCATAACATTAACTTCTGCACCTAATTTTTCTAACACTTTTATATGTTGGTCAATAGGTCTTGCACCTAAATTACAGCCACCAGGTAACGAAATTTGAACGTTATCAAATCTTCCAAGTAAACTACCAAGTAGATAATAAGAAGCTCTAAATTTTGATGTTAAGTCATAAGATGCTATTGCATTATCTATATTTGAATTATCTATAATCATTTCATTTTTAGATATGTATGTTATTTGTGAACCTAGAGATTCAAGTATTTCTAAGTATGCTCTTATATCACTTATATCAGGAACGTTTTCTAAATGACATTTTCCTTCTACAAGTAAAGTAGCTGGAAGTATAGCAACAGCGGCGTTTTTTGCACCACTAATATTTACTGTTCCTTGCAATTTACAAGGCCCATGTACTACGAATTTTTCCATATATATTCCTCCATTTTTTATTTATGTATAATAAAGTATACCATAAAAATATGCAAAAGACAATAAGTACTATTAAAATACATTATTTTAATCTGAATTTATTATAGAACATATTTTTGCAATTACAAGTTAAGTTTGTAAGTGAATTTTCAATACATAAAAGGTTGGAAAATATTGATATGTTCTTACCAGTTAGATAATGACACTTACCAATTTTAAATTTGCTTGGAATTGTATAAATGAGCTTATTTGGACTAACCAATAGATCACCCCCTATAAACATTATATGAATTTTAATTATAAAATGATAATGTATAGTAATGTTACAAGTTTTATTAGAATTATAAGATATGTTAATTAAAGTATATAAATAATATTGCCTAAATATCTTAATTAATATTGACAAAAAAATATAAATGGAGTAAAATTGATTTGTATATGAAATGTATTTAAAAGAAAGTATGAGGAATGATAAAATGAAAAAAGGTATTTCGTTAATAATGTTAGTTATAACAATAATAGTTATAATAATATTAGTAGGAGCGGTAATTCTTGGGTTAACAAATAATAATCCGATAGATAGTGCAAAATATGCAGTTTTTTCTAGTGATATCTCAACACTAGAAGAGCAGGTTGCTTTATATAGTCTAGATAAATTTGGAGAACATCCATGGACAAATTATATAGCTTCTGAAGAGCTAAATAATATGCCAAGTTTGAAAGCAGAAATAGCATATTATAGAACATGGAAAGTAGAAGGAGCAAGGCCTACTGCAGCAATAGATGCAGATAATATGGTACTAGATACACCAGAGGGTGCAACAGATATTTATGTATTAACAAATGATATAAATGTGCCAAACAAATATCAAAAATATTTATATGATGCGCAAACAGGTATATTCTATGTATATAAA
>JAQSXK010000009.1 GCA_029256705.1 Clostridia bacterium | reverse complement strand
TGGTATTGTAATAGGTCCTGTGTAATTTTGCCACATTAACATTGGATCTACTCTTAGCTCTCCTTCAGTTCCAAGTCTCCATTTTTTCTCTGTTGAACCAGCAGGATAGTATAGCGTTAATTTAATCCAACCATCCCATAATTCTTCATATGTAGGTGGATTTACATCACCAATTAATACACCACCATCTATAGTATGCCATCTTTTACCTTCAAAAACATCTCCAACATAATCATAGATTTGTCCATTAGTTACATCAATAATATACCCCTTATCTCTTTTTTCTTTAGATAGTTTTGCTCCTATATCTTCACTACTTATCCAAGCTAAATTAGTTGTATCTATACTTCCACTTAGCTCTTCTATTTTAGTTTTTAACGTAGGATTACTTTCAGATATATATGATTTATCTGCAGAAGTTAAAAATCCTTTTAGGGGTAGATCAAATTTACTAGTTTGAGCGTTATATTTGCCAAGTGAATACAGATTCACACCGTCTTGTACATTTGTATAATCGCTCATGAATCTTGCTTTCTTTGAACTGTCTAGTACATTATTATTGCTTATTGTAAATATAACGGCAGTTGCTATTATAATTACAACTATTATTGTTATGACTAAAACTATTAGTGATATACCCTTTTTTTTCATATTGAATTCCCCCAATTATTGCATTAGACCGTACTAAAATATAATATTAATAAACAAAATCTATACATATCTTTGATACCGTATAGATTTAAATATTTACATATATTTTACCATATATGGTATTTTTGTCAACAAAATATTTTATATTTCGACATTTTACGTATGATTTAATAAATTAAAATAATAATTTGTAACAAATTTGTAACAAATTAAAAAAGAAAAGGATAAACTAAAATATAGTTAATCCTTTTACTAACTTTAACTTTAACCTAAACTATTTTTAATTATAGTTTAGTATTATAAAATATTAATTTTTAAAAAGTATTATAAAATAAGTACAATTATAGATACTACAAATAAAACCATACACATATAATCAAACTTTTTAAGTCTTTCGTTAAGAAATAATGCAGATAATATTGCCACAAGTAATATACTTGAAGCTGTTATAGGAATAACAGTAGTTGCATTACCAGTTTTCATAGCTGCAGTATACGATACACTACATAAAAATTTAATACCAATGGTTAATAACATAAGTGGTGTAAGAGTATATAAATATTTACTACCTTTATGTGCAAAAGACTTTTTCATAATTCCATACATTATAAATGCTATTACTATATTAGCCATACCACCGAATAATATCATTTCGTTTGCAGTAACACCTGAATTATATGCGTTTTTATCTAATATTACAAGCATACCATTAAGTAGACCAGCTGAAATTATATATACTATACCCTTTGAAATGGATTTTAAATGTACACCAAGTTTTTTATTAGTTGCTTCATAATGCTCTTCATTAATTCCTTTATTTAATCTATTCTTTGATGTACTTATTGAAAGTATAATTATAAGTACAAATATAACAGCCATAGCTATTAATTGTATAGCACTTACTTCTTCTTTTAAAAGTCCAATACTAAATAACATAGATACCGGATAATATATTAAATACATAGGTGCTGCAACTGATATCGGAAGCATTTTTAAAGATTTTATATATAAATAATTAATAAATGCTGCCATTATCATATTAGGAACTAATAGTAAAAACATCATTGGTCTAAATGCAAATGCTCCACCTACTGTTATTGCTATCAAAAGGACCTTAAAAATACCTAAAAACAAATAAGTATTAATAAACATAGTTTCTGATTTTATTTTTTCATTTGATACTTGTTTTCCCATGATTTCAGATACTGCACTTAAAATCATATTTAAAAAAGCTAATGCTACCGACATATTCTCGCTCCTTTTTCTTTAGTTCATTTTATTTTAATTTTAAATTAAAATAGTATTTTATATATTATTTTCCCATTTCGTAGTTATTCCACATGGAAGTAACGTTGAACTATTAGAACATTTTAATCCTATTTCATTTGTAGTTATTCCACTAAAATCTTTTCTAGATAGTCCCATTCTTAAAAGGTTTTGTATTATAGTTCCAGATAAACCACCTGTATATGTGTTAACTACGACAAACAAAGGATTATCAGATAGAAGTTTACTACATTCACTTACAAGATAAAACAAATCTTTATCTATACTCCAAACCTCACCATTTTTACCTCTTCCATAAGATGGAGGGTCCATTATAATGGCGTCATATTTATTTCCTCTTCTAATTTCTCTTTGAACAAATTTTATTACATCATCAACGATAAATCTAACAGAACTATTCTCTAATTTACTAGATTTTACATTTTCTTTTGCCCAACTAACCATACCTTGTGAAGAATCTACGTGACAAACTGATGCACCAGCTTTTAAACAAGCCACAGTTGCTCCACCAGTATAAGCAAATAAATTTAATACTTTTACTTCGTTTCTTTTTTTCATCTCTTTAGATATTTTTTCTATCATGTAATCCCAATTTACGGCTTGCTCCGGAAATAACCCAGTATGTTTAAATCCCATTGGTTTTAAATTAAAAACAATGTCATTATATTTAATACTCCAGCTATCTTTCATTGGTTTCAATTTTTCCCAATGACCTCCACCAGTGCTACTACGTTCATATCTAGCATGTGCTTTATTCCACATTTCAGGTTTTTCTTTTATATCCCATACTATTTGAGGATCAGGTCTTATTAATATATATTCTCCCCATCTCTCTAACTTCTCGCCATTGGCCATATCTAATAATTCATAATCTTTTAAACTATCTGTTGTTTGCATATTTTATCTCCTCTTAAAATAGTATATAATGGTGATTAAATTTGAAAATATTCAATTTCAGAATATCTAAAGTAACCTATCTATTACTATTTATTATTATATTATTATTACTAATTACATTAGGTAGTGTTAACTTTAAATCAGTTAAAAATACTACCGAAATTTTTTTAAGTAGTGTATTTCCTTCACTTTTTCCGTTTATTCTATTTACCGAAATAACATTAAAAACTGGTATAATATCTGAAATTGCAAATTATTTATCCTTTATACCAAAAATTTTTAAATTATCTAAAAACTCTGTAATGCCAATATTACTAGGGTTTTTATGTGGATTTCCATCCGGTGCTAAATCAGTAGATACTATGCTCCACAATAAACAAATAACTAAAAACGATGCACTAATACTCATATCATTTGTCAATAATTGTAGTCCAATTTTTATTCTTACAACTGTTGGCATTGCCATGATGAATAATGCTTCAATGGGTATTTTACTTTTAATTGCTCATTTTTCTAGTTCAGTCATAATTGGTTTATTATATTCTAGAATGTATTCATATAATATTATACATGAAAAAAATACTTTTTTAAATAGATACAGTGAAAATATGTCTAAAAATGTTGAAAAAGAACAACCTATGTATATAAATATGTCAAAATTTGAAATATTACAAAAAAGCATATTAAATTCATTTATAACTTTAGCCTTTATTTTGGGATTCATGGTTATTTTTAACTTAGCTGCAGATATTACTTACACTTGTTTAAATAAAAGTGGATTTATTAACAGTACATATATTTTAGATATACTTTCTGGACTTTTCGAAGTAACAAGAGGTGCTAAAGGAATATCTACTTATCCAGATTATTTTAATAATATTTTAATAATTTCATTTCTACTTGGCTTCAGTGGATTATCTATAATATTCCAAGTTAAATCTTGTCTAAAGACTTTAAATATATCTATAAATAAATTAATAACATTTAAACTTTTACATGGTATATTATCTGTTATAGTAGCATATATTTTATTAAAATACACCAATATTTTGAACATGTCCAATTTATCAGTATTTTCAAATATTCAGTTTACTGAATATTATCAAAAACAAATTTGTACATCATATATACATTCCATTGCTTTGATTTTGTTAATACTTTCTACTTATATGTTAATAAAAAATGAAAGTAACAATAAACTTAAAGAAAAACAAAGAAAGTAGCCAAATATGGCTACTTCTTAAAGAAGGGGGTGTAACCTCTTATATGGATTACACTAGTATTATGTGTATATGTAATTAAGTTATACAAAAAATTTTATATATTTTAAAAATAAAAGGAAGGTGATAAAAGATGGAAAAAGGGCAACCATATTTTGACCCATATAATTTTAATTTACAAAATATGCAACCTGGTGTAAGTGGAATGACCAACATGAATCCAATGCCAGATATGGATATGATGAATGCAAATCCTGCAATGTATTATGAGCAACAATATATGTATTACAGGTATTTAACTCAAATGTTAGAGTATAAGATGAAATTAAAAGAATGGGAAAAAATGAACAGAGAAGCAGTTAAATAAAAAGTAAAAACCTCACTTAAATCTAAGTGAGGTTTAATTATTACTTAACTAAAAATAGTTCTAGATCACGCTTTATCATTATTTTTTTGGTTAAGTTAGTGAAAAATTTGTTAATAATATAGTATGAACATAAAACAATTGCAATTTGAATAATAGCTCCATTTTTAATTTCACTTACCATACAAATTTGCCATATAACGAAAAATAAGACAGAGTTTAATATGGAATGTATGTATTTATTAAAATAAATGCATATTATATCCATTTCCTTTAGCAAGAATAATCTTGTCCTAAGTTCTGTTATATACTCTCTTCTATCCCGCGGATATTGAGTTAAATATAAGTGTGTTTTATTTAGTGATAAACAATGAATATCATCTTTTAATTTAAAAAGAAATATCGAGTTATATCCCATAAATAAACTAGCACCATACTCCCTAACGTATGTGGATTTAGACATAATCTTTTTTTCAACTTTATATGTAAAATACATATTAATTGCTGCATATATTAACCCAGTTAGTAAAGATAATACTATTGTTATTATATAAACTAATATAATAGAAACTTGCTTAGTGATATTACCTACTAAAGAAATTTCAAGTATCCAAAAGGTTAAAAAATTAAATATGAAAAAAAAGATTGACAACGGTTTCTCTTTTGCAGTTGATATAATCATATCAACACCTCCTTAAATAATTTATATATATATTATAACATATATATTGATTATTTCAAGTTTAATAGGGTTATTTAATAAAATATCGCAATATATTATGTAAATTAAATATAGAAAAATAATTAATAAATAAAGGGCTCTGTTACAAGCTCTTTATTTATTATCAAATTCATACATTAAAATAGTTATTAAATTCATACTTGCAGTTTCTGCCCTAAGTATTCTTTCTCCTAAACTTACAGTATAAACGTTTTTAATATTTTTTAATATTTCTACTTCTTTATTATCAAATCCACCTTCTGGACCAACAATAATTGCAATATCTTTATACTCTATATTGTTTTCATTTAATTTATTTATAACAGATTTCAAACCTAAGGTTTCATTTTCATAAGCAAATATTGAAAAATCATGTTTTGAAATAACATTTATTATCTCATTAAAATCCATAAAATTGCCTATATTTACTTCATCAGTTCTACCACATTGTTTAGTTGCTTCAATAGATATTTTTTGAAGTTTTTCTTTTCTTTTTAATCTATCCTTACTATCTAGTTTAACTATAGTATTTTTAGAAAAAAATGGTACTATATCACTTACCCCAAGTTCAACAGCTTTTTGAACTAAATAATCCATTTTATCACTTTTAAGAAATGCAGGATATAATGTTATATTTATACTTGGCTTACCTTTCTCAGCTATATCTTTTATTTTGTTAATTATAGCTAAATCTTTAGACATAAATAATATTTTGCTTTCCATATTATTTACAATTATAACATCTCCTATATCATGTCTTAAAACATGTATATGTCTTAATTCTTCACCCGTTAACTTATATAGCTGTGTATTTTCATCTATTAATTGATTTTTATCAATACTATTAAGGCGAAGCACATCATACAGATATGCCTCGTCTACTCTAGTTATATCATTTCCTTTGAATATAAATTGTCTTGCCATAAGATTACCTACCAAAAAAGTTTTTCTTTTTATTTACTTCTTCACCCATTGAATCTGCAAACTGTTTAAGTAATTCTTTTTGATTGTCATTCAATTTTCTAGGCACATCTATATGAACAATAAATTCAAGATCTCCTCTATTATTACCATTTAAACTCGGAACACCTTTTCCTCTAATTTTAAATTTAGATTCAGTTTCTGTTCCTTCCGGTATATTAAATTCCATATCTCCTTCAAGGGTTGGAATTGTTATAGTACCTCCTAATGTGGCTTTAACAAATGGAATTTTAGTATCAAATACAATATCAAAGCCTTTTCTTCTAAATGTTTTATGAGGTGATACACTTACTACGACAAATAAATCACCATTTGGTCCACCTTTTTTACCGATATCACCTTCACCTCTAAGTGAAACTGCCTGATTATCATCAATACCAGCAGGTATTTTTATTTTTATTTTTCTAGTTTTTCTTACTATACCATCACCAGAACATTTCTCACAAGGAGTAGGATTAAATTTACCTGTTCCATTACATTTATCGCATGTTTTAACCTGAGAAAAAGAACCCATTATAGTATTTTGAACTGTTTGTACTTTACCTTTTCCACCACATCTATCACATGTTACTGAAGATGTACCTGGTCTTGCTCCACTTCCTGAGCAATTATCACATGTTTCACTTCTTGTAACATTTATTTCTTTACTTGTACCAAAAACTGCTTCCTCAAAAGTTATATGCATATTATATCTTAAATCTGCGCCCTTTGATGGTCTATCTGCTTTACTAGATGAAAATCCACCACCAAAAATACCACCTAAAATATCTTCAAGATCTATATCCATACCACCACTAAATCCAGAAAAGTCGAAACCACCAAAGCCTCCACCATAACCTCCAGCTCCTCCACCAAAACCGGCATTTTCAAAATTAGATCCAAATTGATCATATTGTGCACGTTTTTGTTTATCTGAAAGTACTGAATAAGCTTCACTTATTTGTTTAAACTTCTCTTCAGCTGCTTTTTTATCTTCACCATCATGAGAATCCGGATGATATTTTTTTGCTAGTTGTCTATATGCCTTTTTTAGTTCTTCATCTGTTGCGGTTTTACTTACTCCAAGCATTTCATAATAGTCTTTAGAACCAGCCATATTTTGCCCCCATTTCTAACCTTAAACATAAGCGGGATTTCATATTTAAATTCCCGCTTATATTTATAGTAATATCTTTAATTATTTGTTATTTCCTTCATCTTCTACTTTATAGTCTGCATCATGAACAACATTATCTGCACCCTCAGCAGTAGTTTTAGCATCAGTTGCATTTGGATCTACATTTGCACCAGCTGCTTGTGAATATAATTTTGAAGATATTTCATAGAATACTTGAGTTAATTTATCGCTAGCTGCTTTTATAGCTTCAGTATCTGTAGTTTCAAGTGCTTTTTTTACACTTTCAAGTTCAACTTCAACTTTAGCTTTTTCTTCAGCAGATATTTTACCTTCTAATTCTTTTAATGTTTTTTCAGTATTATATACTAATGAATCTGCATTATTTCTTGCTTCAACTTCATCCTTTTTCTTTTTATCTTCATTACTATGTGATTCAGCCTCTTTAACAGCTTGTTTTATTTCATCTTCTGTTAAATTTGTACTTGCTGTTATAGATATTTTTTGTTCATTATTTGTTGCCATATCTTTAGCTAAAACATGAACTATACCATTAGCATCTATATCAAATGTAACTTCAACTTGAGGTACTCCTCTAGGAGCTGGAGGTATTCCAGTTAAACTAAATCTACCTAAAGTTTTGTTATATGCTGCTATTTCTCTTTCACCTTGTAATACATGTACTTCAACTGATGTTTGACCATCTGCAGCTGTACTGAATATTTGAGATTTTTTAGTTGGTATTGTTGTATTTCTTTCAATTAATTTTGTGAAAATACCACCATAAGTTTCAATACCTAGTGATAAAGGTGTAACATCAAGAAGTACTAAATCTTTAACTTCTCCTGTTAAAACACCACCTTGAATTGCTGCACCAATTGCAACACATTCATCAGGATTAATACCCTTATATGGTTCTTTTCCTGTTATTCTTTTTACTGTTTCTTGTACAACTGGAACTCTTGTAGATCCACCAACAAGTAATATTTTATCTATCTTATCAAATGTTAAACCAGAATCTTTCATAGCTTGGTTAACAGGTCCAACTGTTGCTTCAACTAAATCTGAAATTAATTCTTCAAATTTAGATCTAGATAATGTAATATCTAAATGTTTTGGTCCTGAACTATCTGCAGTTATAAACGGAAGATTAATTTGAGCTTGCATAACACCAGAAAGTTCTATTTTAGCTTTTTCTGCTGCTTCTCTTAATCTTTGCATTGCCATATTATCTTTAGATAAATCTATTCCATTTTCTTTTTTAAATTCAGATACTAAATGGTCTACTATTCTTTGATCGAAATCATCTCCACCAAGTCTATTATTTCCTGATGTAGACATAACCTCAAATACACCATCACCTATATCAAGTATAGATACATCAAATGTACCACCACCTAAGTCATAAACCATTATCTTTTGCTCAGCATCTTTATCAAAACCATGAGCTAAAGCTGCAGCTGTTGGTTCATTTATTATTCTTAAAACATCAAGTCCAGCTATTCTTCCTGCATCTTTTGTTGCTTGTCTTTGAGAATCGCTAAAATATGCTGGTACAGTTATAACTGCTTCTGTTATTTTTTGTCCTAAATAATTTTCTGCATCTGTTCTTAATTTTTGTAATATCATAGCAGATATTTCTTGAGGTGTATATTCTTTACCCTCAATTTTTACTCTTTTATCTGTTCCCATATCTCTTTTAATAGATGAGATTGTTCTTTCATGATTTGTAACCGCTTGTCTTTTTGCTATTTGACCTACTAATCTTTCACCATTTTTAGCAAATGCAACTATTGATGGAGTTGTTCTTCCACCCTCTGCATTTGGTATAACTGTTGCTTCACCATTTTCAATTACAGAAACACATGAGTTTGTTGTTCCTAAATCAATTCCTATTACTTTTGACATAATATATTCCTCCTTAAAATTCATATTAATTACTACTTTTTCTTTAGTTGTTATATACAATTTTATGATAAATCATAAAATAAATATTCGATTTTTAGTTAGCTACTTTTACCATTGAATGTCTTATTACTTTATCGCCAATTCTATAGCCTTTTCTAAATACTTCAATAATCTCTTTTTCACCAAACTGTTCATTTTCTTCATGCATTACAGCTTCATGTAGATTTGGATCAAATGTTGTACCTATATCTGGTACTATTTCTAAACCTTGTTTAGTTAAAGATTCTTTTATTTGATTATATATCATTATAATTCCATCTTTATACTTTTCATCTGAACATTCAGTTTCTATAGCTTTTTCAATGTTATCTATTATTGGTAACAAATCTTCAACAATATCCGAGGTAACAGATATATAAAGATTATCCTTTTCCTTGGTCATACGTTTTTTAAAATTATCAAACTCTGCCATATTTCTTTTTAAATGTTCAAAATATTCATCAGCTTTTTTACGTTGTCCTTCTAAATCATCATTTAACTTTTTTATATAATCTTCTTTATCAATTTCACCCATATTAGCATCTTCTAGTATTTCTTCATTAATTTCTTTTCTTATTTCTTCTTTAGCTTTTTCGTTATTACTCACAAAAACACCTCCTTCAAATCTATATCAATTATTATTTATCCTTTGAAAATATATTTTTAACCTTATCATTTATATATTTTAATGTAGACACTGTTTTAGAATAATCTAATCTTTTTGGGCTTACTACAGATATTTTACCAATATATCCATCGTCATTTGCTATATTAAGTGAAATTATACTATAATCTTTAAGCATAATTTCTTCATTTTCTGAACCAATTACAATTCCAAGCTCTTTATTTTGAATCTTATCTATAACTGTATCAACAGCATTTTTTGTAGATAACATATTAATAAAATTTTTAGCTTTTTCTATATCCGAAAACTCTGGTAAGTTTAATATTGATTCTAAATTATTACTACTAATTAATTTATTTTCTCCTGAAATTTCATACTTTATACCTTCACATATTTTCTCCAAAACGCTAGAATATACTTTTAACTCTTTAGAAATAATTGAAGACAATGCATTATATAATTTTTCAATTGGAGTACCTTGTAAATTAGTATTTAGCAGTTTACTTAGTTCTCTTACACTATCATCTGGAATAGTATCTGTAAGTTTTGCTATAACATCTTTAATTGTACCATTCTCTGACATTATAATAACAAGTAATATCTTATCAGATATTTTTAATATTTTTATACTTTCTAAAACATCTTCATTTTTCATAGTTAAAATAGTAGGTCTATCTAAGATTTTAGATACTGTATCTGCAACTTGTTCAAATAAGTCTTCTGTATTTCCATAACCAGTTATACTATTATTTATATAATTTATATCTAACATAGATAATTTTTTACTTATCATTAAATTATCTACATAATACCTGTAGCCTTTACTTGAAGGTATTCTTCCAGAAGATACATGAGGTTGTTCCAAATATCCAGATTCTTCCAAAAGTTTCATTTCATTTCTTATGGTAGCAGGACTATATTCTAAATTATATTTATCTGCTATAGTTTTTGATCCAACAGGTTCTGCTGATGTAATATAGTCTTCAACAACAGAAGCAAGTATCTTTTTTTTTCTATCATCTAACATATTTAATCACCCTTTTTAGCACTCTGTTTGATTGACTGCTAATATTCTACTACTATTATTTTTGTTTGTCAATAGTTTATACTAAAAAAATAAAAAAAATTAATTTTTTAGCACTCACTTAATTTATAATGTAAACTGAACAAAAAAATAACACTAGAAATTAATTATTTCCTAGTGTTATTTTGAGTTTTATTTCATTGTTATTTTCGAGATAAAGCAGTTTCATTATATTTATTCATAGTAGCCTTTAATTCTTCTAACTGCTTGTTAATAAAATAATAACCTGAATAATGTGCTCCCCACAGCCAGCAATCATCTGAGAATTCAATAGCAAATGATTGAGTGATCGATTTAATCGATGGCAGGCAGGCTCCCAAATATTTTCCGCTATAATCTACACGTTGGTACTGGAATATGATATTCTCAACATTTTGATAATAAATTTTTTCTTTAATCGTTACATTAGCAAAAATATAGGTTCTAGATACTTTATCCAATTCATAGGATTCCTCAGTTAACTGAAATTGACTCCTATTTTTAAATGTAATTAACGGCATAAGTTCATTTAATACAATATAATTTTCAAAAGTACACATTGCATCTTCAATTTTTAGATACGTTATTTGAGGCTCAATAGATTCGGTAAATAACTTCCGAAGTTTTTCTGAATTTCCAGCATCATTTAACCATTTAAATAAATCTACTCTTTTTTCCATCTCAAATTCCTCCTTAAAATTTTAAATAGGTAATTAATAATAATATATATATTATACCACATAAATACTGTTTTTCAATACTTACAGTATAATTATGTAAATTAAAGATTGAATAATCTAAAGAGTCTCTCATATATAACAGTATTAATCTACTTTTTATATTTAAATTTTTATCAATAATATTACAGCTTTTTCATTTTTTAAAAAAGTTAATATTAATGTAAGATTAAATTAATTTCTCTAATAATTAAAATCTTAAGAATAAATCTGTTTTTAAGATTTTGTGTTTTTTCTATATAATATAAATAGTATGCATCCTTTTAAACGTTTTGTGAATGTTTATTCCTGTATCTTCATTTGCCACTATTGTATATGAACTGTTTTAAAAGAAATGAATATAATAAAAAAAAGCGTGTAGAAAGTATTGTAATTAATTTTGTAATACTTTCTATACGCTTTTTTATAATTTATATATAACTAATATTATTGACCGATAAATGTAATAACTGCTTTACCGTTTCCAGAATTTATTCCAGATTGAGTAGAACCATTTGTAACTCCTCCGATGTAGCTTGAGCCTCCTCCGCCGCCACCATGGCCTGCAGAATATGCTCCACCATACCAGCCTCCTCCGCCGCCAGCTTGACCGTTACTACCACTAGTTCCACCGCCAATTCCGAAAGTACCACTTTCGACACTTTGTGTTAATACACCGTTTACGTATCTTCGATTTACTCCTCCACTTGTTTGTGTAGCTCCTGTACCATAACCATATCCATAATTAAGTCCAAAAGCATCCTGGTTGCCGGTTGTTCCATCTCCTCCAACTAGTCCGCCGCCATGTCCTCCTGCTCCGTTACCATAACCAGTATAATATGATGGCTCGGTTGAAGGATAATCTCCATCTCTAGAGTTTGCTCCTCCTCCTCCACCAGCTACAAGGATTCTACTATTTAAACTATTTATATCACTCCAAACACCAGCTGTTGTTCTGAAGTCAGTTGCTCCACCACCAGGAGCACCAAACGCATTTTGTCCAGGTAATAATGAACCACCGCCGTTCCATCCTCCATTATCTGTAGTTGTATCATTTGAGGCTGATGGACCACCAGCTTCACCAACATAGATGTATATTGTTTGACCTTTAGCTAAATTTATTGTACCAGAAGTATATCCACCTTTACCTCCATACTGTGTAGTATATCTTGTAGAATTTCCTCCAGAAGCTCCCCAAGCCTCTAATTTATAATTTCCTGTTACGGACACTGTATATATTTGATAATCGCCTGTATAATTAAAAGTATATATAGGAGATACTGTAACAAATGCATTAGATTTAGTTGCTATACTATTTCCTGCACTATCTGTTATTCTTACCCATAAATAATATGTTCCTGGGCCAGTTTTTGTAATATCGCTTGAATTTGTAAATGATGTCCAACTTGATATAGGTACTACTGTATTTTGAGTATCCCATACATATTGTAATGTATTTAATTCACTTCCGCCTATATCATTTGCCGTTACTTTAGTACTTGCCGCTACAACATTACTTGCACCGTTTGTTTCAAATACTACAGTAGGCACTATCTTATCTATATTAGATACAGTTAATGATGCTTGTAATGCCTGATTTCCAGCTGAATCTAATCCTTTTGCATATACAGTTGTATTATTAGTAGTTACTATAATTGATGATGAATATGTATTCCATGTTGTTCCATCTATACTATATTGTTTTGTAACAATCTCTGTTGGATAATTAATTGTAACAGTTACATCACCATTTGTCCATCCTGTTGGAGTAGCACTTAATGTTATTGTTCCAATAGTCTGCGTATTTATTTGTAATGTATCTGATACTGCAACGTTAGCTACATTATCTGCTACTTTTACTTTGCAATTATATATTCCTGTTGAAAGTCCATTGAAAGTATAACTTGTGGAAGATGTTACATCTGTCCAAGTTAAACCATTATCTTTTGAATATTGATAACTTGCCTCATTTATTCCACTTACACCTACATCAGCAGCATCAGCTCTTAGTGTTATACTTGATGACGTGGTTCCATCATTTATTAAATTTATTGTGGGTAATGCTTTATCTATGTTTGCAACTGTTAATGTTGCAAGTCCACTTTCATTTCCTACTATATCTTTTCCTCTTGAAAATACTGTTACATTATTTTCTGTTACTACTACGGGAACATTATATATTTGCCATATCTCTGAATCAAAACTATATTCTTTTATTATTGTATCTTCTGAATATACTATTGATACTGTTACATCACCATTTGTCCACTCTCCTGTTGGAGTAGCTGACATTACGGGATTACCTGGCGCAGTATTATCTATAGTAAAACTAATTAATGATATAGCATCTAATGAATTTGAAACATTATTTGCATTAGTTACTACACCTGGATTTATTCTTAATTTATAACTACCGTTTATTAAATCATCTGTTTTAATAGTTATATCTACTTGCCTTGTAGCATCTTCACTTATACCACTTAATGTTCCTATATTTATAACTGGTTGAACTGGCAACTTAGTACCTGTATTATCTAAAAGTTCTACTTTATCTATTAAATCTATAGTTGTAAGTCCTACATTTGAAGAAAATTTTACTGTATATACTATGTCCTCGCCTTGTGCAACTAAAGTCTTTGTTGGAGAAAGTATAGTTATTTTAGGTTCGCCAATTATTATCACTTCTATTCCTACTTCTCTAGTCCAAGCTTGTTTATTTAAATCTAATCCTACAAATACTAAATTTCCGTCTATTACTTGAAATTGACCAGAATATCTATTAAGTGATGGTATTAAATTTTTTATTGTTATACTTGTATCTACTACGCCATCATATGTTACACTAGTTTCATCTGCTTGTA
This sequence comes from Clostridia bacterium, assembly GCA_029256705.1. GTDB lineage: Bacteria > Bacillota > Clostridia > TANB77 > CAG-465 > RGIG5057. The sequence goes on along the minus strand of JAQSXK010000009.1, from coordinate 39,270 downwards.
ATAAAGTAGGATCATATCCACCTTTATGATTTGAAAATTGATTTAATTTATATATCTCTAACTCAGATTGAAAACTTTTCAAATCATTTAAATATACAGCTTTATTTGCTGAACTTATTGGATTATTACTCACTAAACTTAGTATTACTGCTCCTGCTAATATTATTATAACAATTATTGTTATAACTAATACTATCAACGATATACCAGCTTTTTTATAAACTTTCATGTTACTTCATACCCCCATTTTGCTATTATTTAAATTCTATAGAAATTTTATATTTAATATATTAGAACATATTCCAATTATAATATATATTGTATCATAATTATATTACAACTTCAAAATTTAATCAATAAATTGTAGTTTTTCTACTTTTATATCTTGTAATTGTAATATTAAAGCAATATTTTAGTAATAATTTAGTAATAGTGAGTAATAAATATTAAACACTAGAAAAATTATTATTCTAGTGTTTTGGGGAGTTTATATTTTAATACTCATTTAATTATTGTCTTGTGTTAACTTCTTTTTTTCTAAATTATATACATAGTCTACATCCTGTGAAATATTTTGAGAGTGAGTGACTATTATAACACATTTATCATCTTTTTGTGCTAGATCTTTAAAAATCTGCACAACTTGTTTTTCGTTTACAGCATCTAAATTACCTGTTGGCTCATCTGCAAGTATAACATCGGGATTATACGATAATGTTCTTGCAATAGCAACTCTTTGTTGTTCTCCACCAGATAATCTAAGAACTCTTCTATTTGCTTTTTCTTCATCCAAACCAACTTTATCTAGCATTTTTAATGCATGTTGTTTTTTATTAGCTACTTTTACATGTGAAATATCCATTGATAATTCAACATTTTCAAGTGCTGTAAGGTGTGGAAGTAAATTCAAACTTTGAAATACAACACCTATATTATTGCTTCTATATTTATTTTCGTTAATTTTAGATATATCAACATCATTATATAATATCTTACCAGATTTTGGAACATCTAATCCAGACATAAGTGATAACAAAGTTGTTTTACCAGTTCCAGATTTTCCTACTATAGCATATGTTTTTCCTTTTTCAAACTCATAATTTATATTATCTAAAACTAGATTTTTACCATTATCATATGAATAGCATAAATTTTCTATTTTAAATACACTCATTTATTTATCTCCTTTACGCTCTATTACTTAATATTTTAAGTGGTGTGTATCTTGATATAAATATCATTGAAATACTACTACTTATAATTGTTAAAATAATTCCTATGCCAGCTAATTCCAATATTATTTTGATATCAACAACTGCATTTATTTTATCTATATAATCTACATTTGAATTATTTCCAAATATACTCATCATATTATTTCTTACTTGATTTCCACCATTAGTACCTGGACCTTTTCCGAAATTTTCATTTACTTGCGTTTGTGCACTTTCTTGTGAAGATATCTCACTTTGTAGCATATAATTTGCAACTGGAACTGATGCCACTGATCCTATAGTACTACCAAGTATAATTGAAATACTTGTAACCATTAATAACTCTATTACAAACTGAGAAAGTACCATACGTTTTTTCATGCCAATTGCTCTTAAAACACCTATCTCATATTTTCTTTCACGTATATTTAACATATTAAGAATAACAAGTATACTACCACCTATTAATAACACTATAATTAAGAATGTAGTAGCAAAAGAAGATAAGTTTTTAAGTGGGGCAATACTTTGATTAAAACTCTCTAAATTTGTTGAAACTGTATAATAATCACTTAAACCTTTTACTTTAAGTTCTGATGTGAAAGCATCTACTACATCAGCACTTACTAAATTAAATGTTGCGTTAGTTTGAATATTTAGTTTACTGTCTTCTACCTCATTAGATTTAGTTACTATATTATTTAATGTGTTATATGTGGTTAAAATTTGATTTGCAGAATTACTAAACATACTAAATTCTCCGCTTTCAGATGTATCTTCATAAATACCTGTAACAGTGAATGTGTAACTTTCAGCTTCATTATTCGGGTTATTTAATTTAAATGTGCTACCAACCTTCAAGCTGTTTTCTTCAGCTAGCTCAATAGATATAACACAAGAATTAGATGAATCTATATCAAAGATTTCTCCATCTGTTATTTTATAAGTAGAACTTATGAACTGAGTCATAGCATCTAAACTGTTATAACCAATTATTCTAAAATCTCCAGATGAACCTTCCATAATACTTGTTACTCTACCTGGGATTTGTTTATTATCTGTTGTTGCTACAGTATCTGTTACTTTTGTTAAATCTGTTGAGTCCATATTTGTTTGTATAGATAATAGATAACTACTAACATAATCTGAAACTCCATATTTCATAACATCTTCCGGCGTAATGTTTTGTACATTTGACATAAATGCTTTTGGGTCAAAGTCCGCTGGTTTTTCTGTACTTCCCCCCTTAGCATCATTTCTAAGTGCGCCTCTATCTAGTGAAAGTTGCGCTGTTACTTTATACGAATCTAAATAACTTTTTTCAACTTCATTTGCTGAATTTTTAATAGATAAAGCGATGCAACAAGTAATCGCTATAACAGTAATTATTATACCTATTAATACATTTCTTGTTTTTGATCTTGTAATACTTTTAAATGCATTTTTTATTATATACATAAAAAATCCTCCTTTTCGCTATTATTATAATTGTGTTATGTGAAATTTCAATGTTTAAAATGTGAAAACTAGATGAATAAAGAGCCATAAATTTGAATATTTATGACCCTTTATATTATAATTTTGTATAATTTTATTTTATTTTTTTAACAGCTGGTATTATCATAAGTAGTATTGCAATAATTAGTATTGGTATATATATGTAATCTGCTATTTCTACTATAAATCTATCAATAATTGACGTAATGACATAAATTATTATACCTATAGATGTTAAAACATTTACCTTTTCTTTCATAAAACTTCCCTCATCTCATTTTTACAATTCAACTTTTTTAGTTGCTATTTTATTTACAAATGTTTCATCATGTTCAACAAATATCATAGTTGGCTTGTATTTTAATATTACATTTTCTATTTGTACTCTTGATTGTATGTCTATAAAATTCAATGGTTCATCCCATATATATAAATCTGCGGATTCTGTTATACTTTTAGCTATCAAAACTTTTTTCTTTTGTCCTTCACTAAACTCTTGCATATCTTTATCAAACTCACTATTTGAAACGCCCAATTTAAAAAGCATAGACTTAAATATACCTTCATCTATTTTTATTTCTTTAGCTAAATCCTTTAAAGTACCTTTCAAATTTTCTGTGGTTTGTGATACATATGATATTTTTATATTTGTTCCCATATCAAACGTCCCAGTATAATTAACTTGTTCTCCATTTATTAATTTTAGTATAGTTGATTTACCACTTCCATTTTTACCTATTAAACTAATTCTGTCTCCTCTTTTAAGTTCAAATCTTATATCTTTACAAATAACTTTTTCTCCATAACTTATTGATAAACCGTTAATCCATAATAATAGTTCTTTTTCATACTCAAGAGGTTTCATAGTTAAATCATCTACTCTATCAATATTTTTTAGTAAACTAGATTTTTCTTTTATTGCCTTTTCTTTTCTCTTTTCGATTGCCTTTGATCTTTGCATCATTTTAGCTGCCTGATGACCTATATATCCTTTATCTAAGAAGCCTTCACCTATCTTACTAGCTTCAACTTTATCCGACCAATCTGATGTGTTTTTTACTGCTGTTTCTAATCTAGTTATCTCTGATTTCAATTTCTTATTTTGAGACATTTCAAAATTATCCTGATTTTCTTTATTCTCTTTCCAAGTAGAAAAAGTACCTTTTTGTATTTCAACATTAAAATTGTTTATTGCAAGTATATGGTCTACCGTATTATCTAAAAGTTCTCTATCATGAGATACTAATATAAATCCTTTTTTACTATTAAGATATTCTTGTATATTTTTTCTAGATTCGTTATCTAAGTGATTTGTAGGCTCATCTATTAATAAAAAATTATTTTCTTTTAGAAATAGACTTGCAAGCAATACTTTTACTTGTTCACCTCCACTTAAAGTATTGAAATTTCTATATAAAATTTCTGGATTTGCTTTTAATATATTCAATTCTTTTATAATCTGCCAATCTTCTAGAAAAGGTGCTATTTCAAATATAATATCTAATGTTAATCTACTTTTATCTTTTACTTCAAAAGGAAAATAATCAAAATCTACTGTTTTAATAATAGAGCCATCATATTCAAATTTATCTAATAGTAAATTTAAAAATGTTGTTTTGCCTTTTCCATTTCGACCAATCAATCCAAGTTTCCAATCAGTATCAATATTTAAAAACACATTTTCAAATACGTTTTCCATTGTTTTTTCATAACCAAATGAAAGATTAGTAATTTGTATTTTTGACATATAAAACACCTCCTTTAAAACATTTTAATATCAATCTTTACTTTAACTCTACGAATGCACCCATTGTTGCATAATCTGATGCATTTTCTTTTTTAAATACTCTATATGAAAAACAAACATCACTATTACAAACAGTACATATATCAGAAAATACTATATTATCTTCTTTAACCCCTAAATTTATTAAATCTTTTTTTATAACATAAGATAAATCTATATAAAATTCATTATTTTCTTTATTTGTAATATATTCGTCTTCTTCTGGCCATATATTAGTAAATTGTTTTTTAAATTCTAAATCTGATGAGCAAAAACAGCATTTACCAATGCTTGGACCAACGCATATTATTATATCCTTATAATTGCAACCAAAATTACTATTCATCATTTTAATAGTTTTTAAGTATATTTGCTTAATAGTTCCTTTCCAGCCGCTGTGAACATTTGCCACTATATTTTTTACAGGATCATATATAATAATTGGATTACAATCTGCAGTCGTTATAACAGTTGAAATACCCTTTTCATTTGTTATATAGCTATCATATTCTTCATCATTTAATTTTTCAATTTCATATTTTTCTTTGTTATTATTATCTAATATTAATACATTATCTGTATGGGCTTGAATCGCCTTATATACCTTACCTAAATTTAATTCTTTTTTCACAATATCTGTATTTTTAAATACATTTTCTTTTGAATCATTCCCCAATATTCTGAAATTTAGAGTAGAATATATTCCATCAGAAACACCACCATTTTTAAAAAAACATCCGTGCCTCAGTTTTTCTTGATGCTTATTCAATATATTAAACGTAATATACTCTAAGTTACCTCTTTTTACGTGGGTAATATCCTTATTAGTGAAATCTTTACTCATATATTTCAATCTCCTTACCTAGTTTAAATGAATAAATATATACTTTACCTACAGTTTTATTTGTTAACTTCTCTATTGCCTCTTTATATATGTCTAATTGTAATTTATATCTAGAAACGTATTCTTCTTCATCTAATAGATTATCTGTCTTAAAATCCACCAATGTGTATGTATTATCCTCATTCTGATAATACATATCTATAACACCTTGTATTACACTTTTAGAAAACTTTTCATCTTTTAATACAAACTCTATTTCTCTTTTCACCTGCTTACTAATAACAATTTCTTTTCCTATTTTTGAATTTAAAAATCCATATATTTGATTTATATTTATTTGTTTTTTATCATTTAAATTAATAACTTTATTTTCTAACAGCTTTTCTATATAATCACATATATCTTCTTTAGTTTTTATATTTGTAAAATCAAGATGCTCCAGTATAAAATGAATTAAAGTACCTTTTCTTGCAGCGGTATATTTCAACTCTTTATTTTCCAAACATTCTGGTTTTTTTAAAACTGCAGAATTATTTATAACTTTATCTTCTTCATCATTACTACTTTTTTTAAGTTCACTAACACTTATTCTTTTATTTGCAAGAATATCATCCATATATTTATAATTGTATTCTATATTATTTTTTAATATATATACTGCATTTTCTATATGCTTTTTTTGAATTTCATTTTTCAAAGCATATTCACTAGACAAAACACTCACAATATTATTTGAAATTGTTTTTTGACTATTTATTATATTGTTTATATTTTCTTTACTTTTAACATCTATTACATTTATATCAAACAAATCTAATTTATCTTCCGAACTTCCACTTATCTGGCCATACAGAGCCATTAATATATTATCTATATATGTATTATTTTTCTTTATTAAAGTAGTATCTATCTTACCTTCTTTATACATTAAAAACATGGATGAAATCTTTTTAGTATAATCCTTCATAGTAGAAAATATTATTAATTTTTCCTTTGCACGAGTTAATGCAACATACAACATTCTAAGTTCCTCAGATTTCATACTTCTAATCATACTAGTTTTTATTCCTTCTTTTATAACTGAAGGATATGTTATATTTAAATCTTCATTAACAACATTTACTCCTATACCCAATTTATGATCCAAAAGTGTAGTAGCAGTTATATCTTTTGTAATATATTTAACATTAGTTGCAGCAAGTATAACGATTGGAAATTCTAATCCTTTACTTTTGTGTATGGTCATTATCCTTACAACATTTTCATTTTCACCAATTACTTTTGCTGTCATACTATCACCCGATGATTTATCTTTTAATGATTCTATATATAATATAAAAGAATATATAGAACTATTTTCATCAAACCTAATTGCAACATCTATTAAACTATCTAAATTTATTTTAGACTCATTTGATTTGCTAAAAATCAGTACCTGATTATATAAACTTGTTTCTTTATATACTCTAGCTAATATTTCGGCTACATTATAAATTTCAGCATATTCTTTGAATTTATTTATTAGGTACATGAAATTGTTTATTTTATCTAATAACTGACTGTTTTCATCATCTGGGACATTCCTTAAACAATTGTATATATAGTCTCTATTATTGTAATTTTTAATTTTGTATATTTCATCAAGCGTAAATTTTCCAACTATACTATACATTAAACTTACCATCTCAATATCTTGCAATGGATTATCTACAACCTTTAAAAAAGATAAAACAAGTTTTACTTCGTCATTATCAAATAAATTTACATTACTATCTGAAAATGCTTGTATATTATTCTCTTTTAGTATTGTGGTTAATATATTACCCTTATCCTTGATATTTCTAAGTAATATAACTATATCTTTATACTTAGCATTTACAAATGTTTTAGTTTCCATGTTATATACTTTAAATGGGTTTACATTTACTATATTATTTATTTTTTCTGCTATATATTTTGCCTCTATTTCAAAATTTTTAAGTTCATTTATATATTCTAAAGTTTCAGAATCAGTATTTTCTACTTCTTCATTATCCTCTTCATAATCTAAATTTTTAGAATCTTCTATATCTTTTACATCTAATATATTAATTTCACATTTATAATTATTCTCATCGTTTTTTATATATCTATCATTACCAAATTCAAGCATTTCACCATCTGTATAATTTGAATCACCTAGATAACTACTCATTATTTGTGCAAATATGTAATTTATACTATCTAAAACATTTTTTCTACTTCTAAAATTCTTAGCAAGTATTATTTTAACACCACCACAGTCATTTGACACATCATCACTCGAAGTAATAATTGGATATGTTAAATATTTATAATTAAAAATTTCAGGCATAGCTTGTCTAAATTTATATATACTTTGTTTAATATCTCCTACCATAAATCTATTATTACCATTTGACACAGCATTTAATATTGCTTCTTGCACAAAACTTATATCTTGGTATTCGTCAGTATAAACTTCTAAAAACATTTCTTTATACTTTTTAGCTTGCTCAGTAGGTATGTATTCATATTTACCATCTATTAATTCTTTATTTACTAATACTTCTAATGCTAAATGTTCAATATCATTAAAATCTATATAATTAGATTCCTTTTTCAAATTTTTATATGTAGCATCACATTTTTCTATGAAATTATACATATACTCTAAATATTTATATGTATTTTTTAAATCTTGCAATATATCTTGGCTATTTGCATATATGTTACTTTTTATCTTTTTAACTTCATCTTTTATAACAGTTTGTCTAAATTTCTTTAATTTTTCCTTTAACTGTTCATCGGCTACTTTATTGCGTGGAAGCATTGCATATTCAATCATATTAAGATTTTCAAACAATAAATTCCATGAGTTATTACTACACTTAACACATCTATTAATATTTTCTAAATCTATTTCAAGCATTTGAATGTGTTTTATAAAATCTTCATTACCCTTAATTTCATCTATCATTTTATTTATTTTAAGTGATATAATAGATAATTCAGAAATAACATTATCATAAATCTCTTTTCCAAAATCCAAACTATATAAATCTGTACTTAAATCTTGTATGTTATATTTGTTTATTTTATCTTTAAGCCATTCTAATGGATACTCAAAACTATTTATATATGTATAAATTTTAAGCATTTGATCTAAAAACTCATCATCTTTATTATTAAATAAAGTAAGTATATTATATAAACCAAAATTACCCTCTACATAACTTGTATAAGCATTCTCAAGTTCATCATTAAATGCCCTTATCTTAAGTAATTTTGAGGTTGCTTCATCACATATCGAAACATTTGGATCAATACCTAAATTATAGAAATTAGAACGTATAACCTCTAAACAAAATGAATGTATTGTAGTTATAGTTGCCCTATTTAAATAACCCAATTGCTTTTTCAAATTAGAATTATTCTTATCTTTATCTATAGCTTTATATATAGCAACTAATAATTTTTCTTTTAATTCAACAGCTGATGCGTTTGTAAAAGTTACAACTAATATTTCATCAATATTTATTTGTGAAGTTATAACCTTAGATATAACTCTTTCAACTAATACAGCAGTTTTACCACTACCTGCAGAAGCTGACACTAATATGTTATTTCCATTTACATCAATTGCTAGTTTTTGCTCACTAGTCCATACTTTCTCATCCATAAGTCCACCTCATGTAAATATTATATCATATGTTTTTTAAAATTAAAAGAAATATATTAATTAAAAAACAAAAGATACCACTTTTATCAAGAGGTATCTCATTACAAATTATAATATATAAAGTGCTACACGAAATGATAAACTAATATTAGCTGAATTATCTGTCCTAGCAACACGATAAGATGCTGTGTTGGTACTACCTGAATTGTTATAGTAACCACCACGATCAAAGCACACAGAAATAATATACATTTCATTTGACCATTCTGTTGCATTTCCCGCTAAATCATATATATTATTTGCTTTCCAATATTCACTAAATCCTGTAACTTGTAAAGCTCCATTACCTGTAACATTTGCAGGTGATGTTGAATCTTTATAATTTCCCCAAGATGAAGAATTAGTTGATACATTTATACTAGAATTTTCTAGCCATTTCATAGTTGTATCCCATTGTGTTCCTGTTACAAGTCCACTTTTAACTTCTGATGTTGTATACATTGATTCTGCTGCTACTTTTGAGTTACTATAATTAATATTAGTCCAAACCGTTGCAAGTTTTTTACTAACTAATACATTAGTGTCTTGTTTACCCGCTTCATATCTTGATATATAAAATCCTCCATATTTTGATACTTGGTCTATTTCACTTATTATTCCCGTTGGTAATGTATCATCTATTGATGGTGTATATGAAAATCCTTTTGTACACCATTTTGAGTAAGTCACATTTGTTCCGTCTACTGGTATCCATACAAATTGATTTCCTCTGTCATCTTCTATTACTAATCCTTTATTCCAATCTGTTGGCCATATTGCACCATCATTTATTGCTTTAAATCCTTTTGGTATTAATGGATTATTATATGCCACAACTAATCCGTTTACAGTTGAGTTTACTGGTGCTATAGTATTTATCCCTAATCCTTGTTGCAATGGAAGTGTTGTACCTTCATTTGACAGTCCCATTTCTTCAAACCAATCTTTTTCTTTTTGAACTGTTCCAACATAAACTAAAATACCTTTTTGTATTTCAAATTTTTTCCCATCTTCTAGTGATATACTAGTTATATATTGCTTAATTGTATTAGTTACGTCTCCACCATTCCAAATACTTTTATTAAATGTATTTGGATTAAATGTATTATCTTGTAGATACATATTTGAAAGAGCCAGCGCGAGTTCCGAATTATATTCACTTATATTAGACTTAAAAACGGCTATATTTGCTTGTTCTATAGAATTGTTATTTATAAAATTTAGCATTACAGCACCTGCTATTATTATTATAACTATTATTGTTATAACTAATAATATTAATGATATACCTTCATTTCTTTTCAATTAAAGTTCCTCCAATTCCTCAATTGTATAAAAATTATAATATTCATATAATTGAACCAATTTAAAAATTATATGATATATTTGTTTTTTTGTCAACAGTTTAATGAAAATTATTACAATTTTGTCTGATATTGTAATAATTAGTTAATTGTTTAGCTTGTTATATTTTTTCAAATCTATAATAATTTCATATAAAAAATAGCCCAGATTTTTTCAATCTGAACCATTTAAAATTACATTCCTAATCTGTACTTTTCAATAAATCTCTTTGTGCCTATACCTTTAGCATCGGAACGATCAATTGCATTCCAAATTGCTCTCATGACGCTAAGCTCTGTAACAGAATAAATTTCTGCAATTACAGGATAAACATCCTTAGACAAAGAGTATTTTTCTTTATTCTCCAATTTCTCATATACAATATTAATTGCACTAATAAGGTAATTAAATCCACCGCCATTAAGTGAAATTTTGTTATTTAAAAGATATTTTCTTATATCAGGATTATCTGACTTATTTTTGTTAGTTTTCCTTTTCTTATTTGTTATAATATAATCAGCCTCTTTAATATTAGTTGTTATCCGAATTAATACATCTTCACCAATAAATACATTTACTACTTCTTTCATTAGAATCTTCCTTTCACAAAAATTATTTTATGATAATTTCGATTATTCAATGATAGTATTATACATCAATTTACATAAAAAGTCAATTCCAATTTAAAATATAAAGAAAAACAACCCCACAAATTTGTAAGGTTGTTCATGTTTATGTATTTTTATTTTCTAAGTCTAAATTCTTCAGCTATGCCAGAAAGAAATTCAGAATTTGTAGACTTCATTTTACCAGAAGCAAGAGGTAAGACAAAAAGTCTATTTAAAACCTCTTTATTTCCCCTGTTAAATGATATTTCAATACCGTGCCTAATTGCACGCTCTACTCTACTTGGAGTTGTTTTAAATATCTCTGAAACTTTTGGATAAAGATCTTTAGTAACTGAATTAATTATATCCGGGTCTTTTATAAGAATCTTTATTGCCTCAATTGTATATCTATACCCCTTTATGTTCGGCAATATTCCTATGCTTATAAGCAGTTCAGAAATATCAATTTCAAGCTGATTTGATTTTTCTACCTTCGGACTATTTGAAGACGTAGTCTCCAGCTTTTTGACAGTTTCTTTAAAAGCAGATGTTGAGGTTATTGTACCATCACCATTTATTATAAAATCAGCCTTTGTCGGATCTTTAATTATCCGTAAAGCTACCTCCTCGCTTTCAAAATATACACTAATTGTTTTAATTTTTTCCATAATTCTTCTCTCCTTTTAAATTTTTAATTAGAAATAAAATAATATCCACATAATATTATACTATAACTCAACAAAAAAGTCAATACTTATGTAAATCTAAGTGTTTTTATAACCTATTTTAGCTATATCTTACCAATCATTTTGCAAATATATAATAATCTGTTGGATCATTTGGAAAAATTGCCATTATAGTTCCATTGCCTTTTATTATTATGTCTGCTTCTTCTAAATTATTTCCTATTTTAATACTTAGATTATCACTTTCAAAATATACTTCTACTAATTTACATTTTTTCATAATCTATATCTCTCCTTTTTAAATTATTACATAAGGATTAATTTTGCTAAGACGTTAATTATATATTAATTTCTTGCTAAAGTCAATACTTATGTAAATTAAAATATGTATTGAGTCATTTAAAATTAAAAAGGTATGTTAAAAACTAACATACCTTTTTATTATTATATTTTTATATAAACTATTCATGAACTATTTTTTCACCAAGATGTCTACCGCCTAATAAATGAAAATGTATATGATTAACTACTTGACCACCATCTTCACCGCAATTACAAATAACTCTATATCCAGATTTATCTACACCAGATAATTTAGCAACTTCTTTTATAGCAAGATATACTTGTTTTATATATTCACTATTATCTACAGTTACATCATTCATGCATGAAATATGTAACTTAGGAATTACTAAAACATGAACCGGGGCTACTGGATGAATATCTTTAAAAGCTAAAACATATTCATTTTCATATACTTTTTCAGAACCTACTTCACCCTTTATTATTTTACAAAATAAACAATTATCCATGATTCCTCCTATTTAACAAATACTGCTTTTATTCTTCTTACACCAGATGAAACTGCTTCTTCTTTTAAAATTTTAATATGCTCTAGTTTAGAAGTATTATCTACATGTGGCCCACCACATATTTCTTTTGAAAAGCCTTCTATTGTATATACTTTTACACTCTCACCATATTTACTATCAAATACTCCTTTTGCACCATATTTTCTAGCTTCATCAAGTAACATCTCTTGAAAATTTACTGGTAATTTTTTATCTATTTGTTCATTAACCATATTTTCTACTTGGTCTAAAATTTCTCTAGTCACTTTTTCAGGATGTGAAAAATCAAATCTAATTCTTTCTGCAGTTATATTTGAACCTTTTTGTGATACATGATCTCCTAGTATTCTTTGTAAAGATTCAAGTATTAAATGAGCAGCTGTGTGATATTTTGTAGTTTCCTCACTATGATCAGCAAGACCACCTTTAAATATTCCTTCTGCTCCCTCACGTGATTTAGCTTGATGTTCTTCATAACATATTTTGAATCCATCCATATCAATAGAAAATCCATTTTCTTTAGCAAGTTCAGCAGTTACTTCTGGTGGAAATCCATATGTATCATATAATCTAAATACCGCAGTACCTTCAATTAAGTTTATTTTTTCATCTTTTAATTTATTTGTCAATTTAGTAAATTCTTTTTCACCACTTAATAATGTATTCATAAATCTGTTTTTTTCTTTTATTATTTCTTCTAATATAACATCTTTATTTGTTACTAATTCTGTGTACATATCGTTTAAACTACTTATAAGAGTTTCAACAACCTCATTTATTTTATCTGGATTAACACCAATTTTTCTCATATGTCTTATTGTTCTACGTATTAATCTTCTTAAGATGTAACCTTGACCAACATTACTTGGAGTTACAAAGTCGCATATAAGAAGTGCTGAAGCTCTTAAATGATCAGCAATTATTCTAAGTGAAGCATCTTCTGGATTTTCACTAATTTCTCTTACCTTAGATATTATTGGCATAAACAATTCAGTTTCAAAAATATGATTTTTTCCTTGCATTAAAAATGTAATTCTTTCAAGGCCCATTCCTGTATCAACATTTTTTTGAGATAATGGAACGAAACTTCCATCTTCTTTTTTGTTATATTCCATAAAAACGTTATTCCAAATTTCAATATATTTTCCACAATCACATGAAGGATTACAATCATCTGAGCATTTTGGAGCACCAGTATCTAAGAATATTTCTGTATCTGGTCCACATGGTCCAGTTTGACCTGCTGGTCCCCACCAATTATCTTTTTTTCCAAAAAAGTATATTCTAGATCTATCTATTCCACATTCTTCCCAAATTTTTGCAGATACATCATCTTTAGGAGCATCATTATCTCCAGCAAAACATGTAACAGATATCTTGTGTGCAGGAATATTTAATTCTTTTGTTAAAAATTCAAAACTATATTTTATTGAATCTTCTTTAAAGTAATCTCCAAGTGACCAATTTCCTAACATTTCGAAAAATGTTAAATGTCTATTGTCTCCTACTTCATCTATATCATCAGTTCTTAAACATTTTTGAAAATCTACAAGTCTTTTACCCTCAGGATGTGATTCACCCACAAGATATGGAACAAGAGGATGCATACCAGCAGTTGTAAATAAAACAGTTGGATCGTTTTCCGGTATAAGTTTTGCTCCAGATATTACCTTGTGATTTTTGCTTTCAAAAAATTTTAAATATTTATTTCTTATTTCTATTGCTTTCATAAAATTCTCCCTAATTATTTTCTAATTCATCTCATTAAATATTTTTGTTCCCCATTTTTTTAGTATAGTATATTGTATCATAATAATAAATAAAAGTAAAGCAAAAACAAGTAAAACGTATACGTCAATAGATATCTTTAAAGCCATATACAATGCACCAAGTCCAAAAAAGAAAACTAGTGGTACCATTATACCTAAAAAACTGCTAAGGCTTTGTTTTACAACTTGTGTATATGAAACAAAGTCTAATCTAGGATATTTTAAATTGATAATTATACCAAACATAGAACATGTAATATTAGAAAATACAGCTAATAATATGACTATTAACATTTGTAAAATAGTCAATTCAAAAGATATTCCAAACAATATTATAGATAAAATCATTACTGGTAAAACAATTAACATATTTACAACAATTTTACTTAAAAATATATCTTTAACTTTAATTGGCATTGTTTTTAATATCCAAAAATTTTTACCTTCTATAGATATACTACATGCAGCTGTATTTGACATTGCGATACTAAAAGCAACTACTGGGATAAGTAAAAGATACATAGGCATCATGCCTACATCAATTTCCATCATTTTAAATAAAACATCTTTATCATAAAACATTGTTGCTATACTTGCAAAAAATATAAGTACAACTCCAAAAGATGTATTTAATATATATATGGGTATAGAAAAATACATTTTTAACTCTTTTAAAATCAAAGTAGTCAATATACTTTTTTGAGTATGTTCCTTTTCTACATAATTGCTTTTTGCATTTTCCACCTTTAAATTTTGTACAATTTTAACATATGAATTTTTAAATATAACCACAAATAACCACGCAGAAGCCACGTTTGCAATTATATAAATAAATAAATCTTTAATACTACCATTAGATATAACTTCCATAAAACTGTTAATTACAAACCCTATCGAACTTAATATTTTATTTACAAGTTCTACATTATTTACAAATTTTAAAGCTAAACTTTGTATATTAAATGATACATACATAATTAGTAGCACTGCTAGGTAAGTTAAAATAGTTTCAAATATTTTTTTACTTTTAACTTTTGATGTTAAGAATCCTATTATATATCCAAATATACAACCTAAAATTGTTGGTAAAAGTGGCATAAATAAATAAGATAAAAAAGCAAGTAAATAATATGTAATACCTAATTTAAGTGTAACTCCATATGTTATAAAAGCAGGTACAAATATTATTGTAGTTACAATATAACTTATTAATGTAAGTACTATAATTCTACTTGTTAGTATAGTACTAGGTTTTATAGGCATAGCAAATATATTATCTTCTGAATTGAATAAATACGATTTTGCCCTATAAATAGTACTGTAAAATATACTAAAACTACATACAAAATATACTAATGGTAATACATATTTTTCAAGTCCATATTTAACTAAAAAATTAACTCCCATATACGTATACATTCCAACAGAAGTAAATAGTGAACTAATAAGAAATAAAAAAACAATTACCATTCCTATGTTTTTAAATACATTTTTACTACCTTTAATTTTATTTAAGGATAATGTTCTTACTAAATCAACTTTTAGAAGTAATAATAGTTTTGACATATTATTCATCTCCTAACGTAGACATAAATACATCTTCAAGAGATGCATCTTTTGTTATATCTTCTATCTTTCCAATTTTAACAATTTTTCCTTTATTTATAATTGCAATTTTATCACACAATTTTTGAACAACTTCTAAAACATGTGATGAAAAGAATATACTAACACCTTTATCACATAATTCTTTCATAATTTCTTTTAATTTAAATTGAGCCTTAGGATCAAGTCCTACAAATGGTTCATCTAAAATTAGTATTTTAGGACTATGTATTAGTGCAGATATAATTGCTATTTTTTGTTTCATTCCATGAGAATATGAAGATATAACACTACCTAGATTATCATATATTTCAAGTTCTTTTGCATATTTATCAATTAATTCACGTCTAATAGTTTTATTTACACTATATACATCACCAACAAAATTTAGATACTGAATCCCTGTTAAATTTTCGTAAACATCTGGATTATCTGGTATATATGCCATCATAGATTTACACTTAATTGGATCATCTTTTATATTAAGTCCATCAATATAAATATTTCCCTTTTCAAAAGATAAAATACCCACTATACACTTTATTGTGGTTGTTTTCCCCGCACCATTATGACCTACAAATCCAAATATTTCACCTGGGTTTACATCAATAGATATATCATCTACGGCAATTTTGTCCCCATACTTTTTAGTTAAATTAGTTATTCTTAACATTTATATTCCCCCTTCAAAGTTATATATAATATTTCAGATTATATATAATCATTATAAATAATATTACCAATTAGCATTTACTTTAGAGTATTTTAAATAATTAATATACTCACTCATAGGCATACTTCTATTTGCATAAATTCTTGGTATATTGTATTTACTGTGTACTTTAGAATTATACACTCCTCCAAGCATATTTAACCCATATGAATAATTCTCTTTTACAATTTCTACTATTTTATTATTATAATCACCAATTGGATAACAAAAAACAGTACTGCTTAAATTAAACAAATCCTTTAATACTCTTTTTGAATCAATAATTTCTGTACTTGCTTGATTAATTGGTATTTTACTCAAATATGGATGACTTAAAGAATGTGATTGTATATCTATAATTCCACTTTCTTTCATCTCCTTTATTTGCTCAGTTGTTAAATAATTTGGTCCATTTATATAATTAGTTATAACATATATACTAGCCTTTAAATTATATTTTTTAAATAATGGGAAAGCATTATTGTAAAAATATACAAAACAATCATCAAATGTTAATGCAACTGGTTTAGTATATTTGTACAACTTATCTATATCAGTTATATAAACAGTTTGGTATCCATTATCCACTATATATTTTAAGTGTGTTTCTAGTTTTGAAGGTGAAAAATAATTTTCAGTATCTGTAGCATTTCCATAATCATCTGTAATAAAATGATACATAAATACAGGCATAGTAAAACTAAACTTTTTGGGTTTTACTATATCCTCTATAATTTTTTCTTCAGCAACATAAGCATTAATTTCATCTACATCGTTATATAAATTATTGCTATGTTCTTTGACTAAAACTTTATTAAAGCAAAAAAAGCAAATTAAAATTGTAGCAACAATTAATAAAGTTATAATTATTGAAATATAATTTGCTTTTTTTATTATTTTCATAATTCCTCCAAAAAAGGTATTTTATTTTGTATATTTAAATTTTGTATACTAAAAAATGTATAGTGCTGGTCTAAATGATATATTATCTTGAGACGTTGTAGCAGCGTAATTAAGACGATTTGAAGCGCAATATGTTGAAGATACATCAGTATAACTTCCTCCTCGCAACATATAATAACCAGTTGTATACATTTCATTTGTCCATTCCCATGTGTTACCCGCTAAATCATATATATTTTTTGCTTTCCA
Source organism: Clostridia bacterium (assembly GCA_029256705.1). Taxonomy (GTDB): domain Bacteria; phylum Bacillota; class Clostridia; order TANB77; family CAG-465; genus RGIG5057. The sequence goes on along the minus strand of JAQSXK010000009.1, from coordinate 21,484 downwards.
ATAGTCACTAAATCCAGATACTTGCAAAGTTCCAAATCCAACTATATTAGCTGGTGATATTGAATTTGAATAGTTGCCCCAATTTCCGCTATTTGTTATATTTATTCCTGAATTTTGTATCCATTTCATTAATGAATCCCATTGTGTTCCAGTTACCAAATTAGTTATAACTTTAGTTGGGTCATACCCGTAATTTGCTGCCATATTTTGTGAATATGTTTTAGAATCTGCATAGTTTATGAAGTTAAATAAATATCCTGTATACGTTGTTCCTCTAACCCAGCTACTAGATATTTTATTAGCGGATTTTTTACTTGCAACTCTTATATTTCCACTATTATAATCAAACATCGCTTCATATCTTGCTATATAAAATCCTTTATATTTAGTTATTTGGTTTGCCTCATTAGTTATTGCTGCCGGTAATGTATCATTTGATATGTTTGCATTATTATATGCTACTCCAGTTGTGCACCATTTTGCATATGGAACACTAGTTCCATCAACTGGTACCCAAACAAACTGATTACCACTTGTATCTTGAATAACTAATCCATTATTCCAATCTGCTGAGACATTGTTCCAATTTGCTTCTGCAGTATTTATGGCTACAAAACCTGCAGGTATTACTGGATTATTATATGTTGGCATTTTACCAGTAATTGTTGAATTTTGAGGTAATGCAATTCCTGGATTTGTTTCTGTTCCTGGTGCATTTGCTTTAATATAATTTAGGTTAACACTAACTATTCTGGTTTCTGTTATTGTATTATCATAGTTTACTGCTACCATTTTTACAAATGTATTATCTGCAGTAAAGTTTGTAAAAGGTGTGTTTTGCTTAGTTGTTATTCCATTTGTTGTAGTATTTAATGTATATACTTGTTCATCTGTAAAAGTTACTCCATCTATACTTTTTGAAAAAGCTATAGATTTAATACCATTAACACTAAACATTTTTGCGGTTAATTGAACTGATTCTTTTGTAGAATTATCTAATGTATAACCTATATATAATCTTGGAGCTATTTCTTGATTATATAAGTTAACATTACCCGCTTTATCTATTACAGCTATCTTTATACTTCTTACATTTTTAGCTGCATTAATTGTTGTTGTTAAATCACTCGTAACTTTAGCACTTTTTGCTTTACTTAGCATATATGCCGTATCGAAATCCGTAATTCCATTATAATAATTTTCAATTGTTGCGTTATCTGTATACTTAGTTAAATATTCGTATCTAACTTCTTTTATTCCGCTTTCTGAACTAGATAAATTTATTTTAACTGTATTTATTGATGAATATGATGAAATCGTTGCACTTGTTATTGTTGGAAGTGTTCTACTAAAGTTAGATAAATCTATCCTTACCTTGCCAATTACTTCTGAACCTTTGTATTTTAATATATCTACATATCTTTCAATTAATGGTTTTGTACCTAGTTCTATATAGTTTGCTTCTGCTAGTGTAAGTGTTGGTACTTTTATTGTTTCACTATCACTTACTATTGATGAAAGTAAGTTAAAACCAAATGTATTTTTTCCTACTATTGTTGTTATTAGTCTATTTGCATCACCACTTACTGACATGTATAAAAACTCATCTGCAGCCATTTCTGCTTCAATGCTTACACCCATTTTGTTAGCCCATCCGTTAATTTTAGTTAATTTTATACCACCCGATGTCGTAACAACAGTTGAAGATTTATCTGTTTGCTCTCCATATATTTGAACTACATTAGATATTTTTGATGTTATTGAAAAATATATTTGTCCCTTAGCCTGTAATCCATATGGGTAATATGCATGCATAGATGGATACGCAACAACAAATATATCTCCTGCACCTAAATCACCGTTTCCATATGGTATTTTAGTAACATTTATTTTAGCAAGATCTATTTTATAAAATTGTGAATTTAAATCATTGTTGTCTGTAATTTCTTCTAACAATACATCTTGAGATCTTGCAATTGCAAGCAACTCATCTTTAGTCAGTGCAGTAGAATCTGCTACTAAAGGCATAACATTATTTGTTAGATAGTAACTTTCTGTAGAATCTTGTATTTCAGCTAAATTCTTAGAGAAAGTTGTTATGTTTGCATCATCTATAGCACTTAAAGTAGAAACTGTAACAGTTGCAACAAGTATTAATGCGACAATTATAGTTATTATTAAAACTATTAAAGAAATACCTTTCTTATTAGTAGCTTTGTATAAATATTTTTCATTTCCGTTATTCATATTTAATCACCTGTGTATATTTTACACTGAAATAGATAAAAAATCAATACTATTTAAATTTATTTTATTTATTTTATAAATCCTATAAAAATAGTAACCATTTAAAGTATTTTTTTTACTCAAATGATTACTGTTTTTTATTTTAAATATAAAGCACATCTAAAACCTAGATTAGCATTTTTTGTACCTATTGACGTTGATCTACGATATGAAGAAGGATAATTTTTTCCAGTACTGCCATAAGAACCACCACGATTTATATAATTATTATTTAATGCTTCCATTGTCCATTCATATTCGTTACCTGCCATATCATAAATATTGTTAAATTTATATAAAGAATTTGATCCTGTTAATTCTAGTTTATTGCTATAGTTTCCATATCCAGTAGAGTTTGTAACATATGTACTATTTACCTCTTTTATAAACTCAAGCGCTGCATCCCATTGTACACCATATATAAGATTTGATGCTATATCTGCCGTATTATACATACTCCTTGCAACTTTAACTGCCCCATTTCCTGGATTTGTTATCTCTTTTGTTTCACCCCATTTTATAAAATTCCATGTACCACGTCCTGCTTTAGATACTGGTTTTATAGAACCATCTGAAACTGTTTTATGATCATTTTTTGTAGGAGTTGTTATACTATCTACTCCAGCCTCGTATCTTGCTATATAAAATCCTCCATTATCTCTTACACTTTTATATATTTTATCTAATTCTGTTGCAGTAGATAAACCATCCCAACTAGCTTCTACACAAGTAGATACCTTTGATCCTTTATTGTACTCTACTCTTACAAATTTGCTAAAGTCTTTTACTGGTACCCACACAAATTCATTTTTACTAATATCATCTACTATTACTAATCCTGTACTTACCTCTTGTTCACCAATTATAGTTGATTTACTAAAGCCATATGGAATCTTTGGATTATACCAAGTTGATGCTGGTTTATAATCTTCTAAGCCAGTATTTATTATTCTTGTCTCTGTTAAAGAACCATCATAGTTTACCGCTGTAATTTTTATATATACAAAATTTTGAGATATATTTTTGTATGGAAAACATTGCTGATATGTTGTACCATTTATTGTAGTATTCAATGTATATATTTGTTCATCTGTAAAGTTTATCCCATCTAAACTTTTGGAAAAGCTTATTGTTTTTACACCATTTGCACTAAATACTTTTGCTGTTAATTGCAATGATTCTTTTGTATAACTATCTAAAGTATATCCTACATATAACCTGGGCGCTATTTCTTGACTATATAAATTAATATTATTTGCCTTATCTATTAATGCTACTTTCACACTTTGTACATTTTTAGGGACTTGAATTACCGCCTCCGAATTACTTGTAATAATAGATTTTTTTCCATTACTTATCATATAATTAGAGTCAAAATCTGTAATGTTATCATAATACCTTTCTATTGTGCCATTATTTGTATATTTGGTTAAATATTCATATCTTATTTCTCGAATACCTCCATCAGCAGTATTTACAGATAAATCAACTTGGTTTGATGAGGAATTCGATGAAACAGTAGCTTTTTTAATACTTGGAGGAATTTTATTAAAATTGGACAAATCTATTCGTGCTTTATCTACAATAGTATTATTCTTGTATTTCAATATATCTACATATCTTTCAGAAACTGGTTTAGTACCAAGATCTATATAATTGGCCTCATCCAAAGTAAGATCTGGAACTTTTATATTCTCTACTCCACTTACTATTGAAGAAAGAGAATTAAATTTTAATGTATTTTTACCTACACTTGTTTCAATAAGTCTATTAGTAGATCCACTCACTGACATAAATAAAGTTTCATTTTCAGCTATACTTACTTCTATATTTACATCCATATTATTTACCCAACCACTTGCTTGGGTAACATCTATCTTTTCTAACAAAGGTAAACCATCTACCGGATTAGATAGTTCATCTTGATTCAATTTTGTAACGCTTGTTATCTTATCTGTTATTGAAAAATATGTATTATTTTTTGCACTAAATCCATAAGGATAATACACATTCATAGAAGGATATGAAATAACAAATACATCATTTTCACCATACTTTTTTAATCCATATGGCGTGTTTGTAATATTTATTTTATTAAGATCTATAGTATAAAACTGTGAGTTTAAATCATTGTTTTTTATGATTTCTTCTACTAATATATCTGAAAATCTTGAAATAGATAAAAACTCATCTTTATTCATTAACTCTGAACCATTCAATGAAGGTATTACGTTATTACTTATATAATAACTCTCAATAGAATCTTGTACTTTATTTAAATCTTTTGCAAATGTAGTTAATTTTGCAGTATCTATAGCACTAGAAGCTGAAACAAATATAGTTGTTGCTAATATTAATAAAACAACCATAGATACTATCAAAATAACTAGTGATATTCCACCTTTTAAATTAATCACGTGCAAATTATCTTTAACCTTATTAATCATAATGTTTACCGCCTATTAATATTTTACACTAAATTATAAAAAAATCAACACTTTTATGTAATTCATTTTCTTTGTAATAACAATTTATTTAATATTTTTCCTTCTTTTAAAACTTTTTATACTTGTTTAACCCTATTGCTTGAATTTACAAGTCTTTTTTGATATAATTAGTATATTGAACGGAGAAAAATATGGAAAAATATAATTTCGATAAATTTTTAAATGGAGAAATAAATCAAATAAACTATGTGTCAAATGGTTTAGATGACACTATAAATTTTTCTTATGAATTTGCCAAATATCTTAAAAAAACAGATGTAATAGTTTTAGATGGTGAACTTGGAAGTGGAAAAACTGTTTTCATGCACGGAATTGCTAAATTTTTTGGTTTAGAAAATGAGGTATCTAGTCCTACATTTACTATAGTAAACGAGTATATAGCTAAAAATATAAATCTTTACCATTTTGATGTATATAGAATAGATAATGAATATCAATTTATAGATACAATAGGAACTGAATATTTTGAAAATGGAATTTGCATTATTGAATGGGGAAATATAATAAAAAATATATTGCCTAAAAATACTATATATATAGAAATAGTTAAAATAGATGACACTTCAAGAAACATATTAATAAGGAGGAATATATGAATATTTTAGGAATAGATACAACATCTAAAAATGCTAGTGTTGTAGTCAAATATTTAGGTAATACACATATAAATAATGATGTAAATAATATTACCCATTCTGAAAAATTGCTTCCACTTATACATAAAACACTTGAGGAAAGTAATGCAGACTTTAAAGATATAGAATTACTTGCTACAACCAACGGACCTGGCTCTTTTACAGGTTGTAGAATTGGAGTTGCAACTATTAAAGCATTATCTCATCCAAGAAAAATAAATATTTTTGCAATATCTTCATTAGAACTTGTAGCTTTTGAAGCATATTTAAGTTTAAAAGAAAGTGATGAAAAATATATCTGCTCAATAATTGATGCAAGAAACAATAGAATATACTATTCAATTTATAAAATATCTTTCAAAAATGAAAAGTTTAACATTGAAAATGTGTATGAAATTTCTAATGATGATTTATCTATTGCTTTAGATAATATATCCAGTTTCAAATCATGTTTATTTGCAGGTGATTGTACAAATAAATTTAATGAAGATATATTAAGTTATGCTAAAAGCAAAAATTTAAATTATACTTGTTTAGATTATGAATTAAATCCAGAAGCAAAATATTTAATTGACTATTATGAAGACGTAACAGATGCTATAATATCTAAAAAAATGTATAACACGTATAATTTAGATGTAGTGTATGCTAGGGTATCTCAAGCTGAAAGGATACAAAATGAAAAGCAATAATTTTAATATATATAAAATGGAATTTAACGAAATTGATGAAGTAATTAACTTACAAATAAATAACAATAAAAATATATTACCTAAAATTTCAATTATAGAAGATTTTAATAATAATACTGCTATTTATTTTGTTTATAAATTAAATAATAAAATTATTGGCTATATTGCAGCCTCTTTATTATATGATCATGTTGATATATTAAGTGTTTTGGTTGATGAAGATTCAACTAGAAATGGTATTGCATCTGCTTTACTTTCTACACTTCTAGATCAAGTTAAAAACATTCAAATATCTGATATTTTTTTAGAGGTTAGGATAACAAATACACCCGCTCAAAAATTATATGAAAAATTTGGATTTAAAAAAATTAATATAAGAAAAAAATACTATATAGATACTCAAGAAGACGCTTTAATTTACAAATTATCTATTTAATTAAATATAATAAAAACAAGAAGGACTTAGATACACAAATATCTAGGTCCTTTTAATACGTTAATTATTTAACTTATTGTGCCTTTTCAACTTTTACTTCATATGAATAAGATTTTGAAAAATCTCCTGTTATAGAAGATGAAAAACCTTTTTTCTCTCCAGCTGCTAAATTTTCTATTAATCCTTTAGCTGTAGATAAAGCAACTTTATCTTTATCATAGAATATTACACTAATATCTACCATAGAATAAGTAATACTAGAATTATTTGTTACTTGAGCAGTAACATTAGTCATAGTGCCATCACTTGTAATGCTAACTTCTGAAACGTCTACATCACCTTGTTTTGATTCAGTAATATTTTTAGCCGTTGTTCCATTTGCATTGTTATCAACATTTTGCCCACTACCATTATTGTTTTTGTTTAAATTTGTAACTACTAAAACTATTACTAATATGGCTACTATTAATAATAATATAGGCATTATCCCTTTTGATTTCATCCTTGTAATCCTCCCCTCAAAACTTATAATATATAAGTACATTTTTAATTTTAGCATATTTTTATAAATTATGCAAGTACTAATTAATTACTTTTTTATTTTTTTATTTTATGTTATAAATTTGTAATTTTATAGTAACATAAAATAGCAAAAATATAATTTTTACTGTTTTTTTATGTTTTTCAACATTTAACTTGAAAAAAAAATAATTATATAATAAAATATACTTATATTATATTTATGGAGGTAAATATGAAAAATACAAAAGAATTAACCGTAAATGAACTAACAAGTAAAGTAAATTTCCAAATGGATTTTAAAAGTACAAAAGATTTAGAACCATTTTGTGGAATTATTGGTCAAGAGCGTGCTTTAAAATCAATAACATCCGCAATGAAAATAAAAAATACAGGATTCAATCTATATGTTTGTGGTAGTCTAGGAATCGGAAAAACATCTTATGTTTTGTCTGTCATTAATAAATTGGCAGAACAAGAACCAGTTCCAAATGATTATTGCTACATACATAATTTTGAAAAACCTAGTGAACCATTATATATATCATTAGAACCAGGAATGGGCTATGAACTTAAAACTGATATGAATCAATTCATAACTAAACTTCTTATTACTTTTGCAAATAAATTATCTGGTGATTCTTACGAAAAAGAAAAAAAAGATATATTAAATAGATTTGATAAAATGAAGAAAAAAATATTGGATGATTTTGATAAATTTACTTTCAGTGAAGGATTTAAAATAAAATATGACAAAGATGGTATCTCCTTCTCTCCGGTATTTAAAGGCAATGTAATTGACGAGAAAGAATTTAATAATTTAGATGAAATTGATAAGAAATATTTTAAAGAAAAAAGTCCAGATATTCAACAAGAAACTATGAAAATCTTAAAAGAATTGGATGAATTAGATACTAAAGCTGAAATCAGCATAAAAGAGTGGGAAACTAATTTAGCTACTTTCCTTTCTACACAATGTATAAAAGATTTAAAAGTTAAATATAAAAATAATTTGAAATTGCAAAATTTCTTCTATTCTATACAAAGTGATATTGTTAATAACTTAGAATTTTTCAAACAATATCATTTGTATATGAAAAACAATAACTCTATGGCAAATAAGCAATTAGATGGAAATAAACAAATAAATAAAATTAATTTTCCTTTCGATAATTATAGAATAAATGTAATAATAGACAATGATTCTTTATCTACTGCTCCTGTAGTTTTATGTAAAAATCCTAATTATTATGATTTATTTGGTAAATTGGAATTTGAAAATACTAATCAAGGTGTTAAAACTGATTATTCAATGTTAAAACCTGGTTTAATACATAAAGCCAATGGTGGTTATATAATAATTAATGTTAAAGATATACTTAACTCAGTTCCTACATGGGAAGCCTTAAAAAGAACTATTCGCAACTCGGAAATTGCTATTGATAGTTCAAGAGATATAAATCAACCTGTTACTATAACTACACTAAAACCTGAGCCTATTCCAATAAATATAGAATTTGTACTTATTGGAAGTGAAATGAATTATGTTCAACTTAGTAAATTAGATCCGGATTTTAAGAAACTATTTAAAATAAAAGCTGAATTCGAAGATACATTTGAAAAGAGTGCAGATAATATTAACAAGCTTGCTAGATATATTGCGTTTATTTGTAAATCATATAAACTATTGCCTTTCAATCATGATGCTGTATTAAAAGTAATTGATTACAGTTCAAAATTAGCTGGTGATCAGAACAAATTGACTAGTAATTTATTAGATATCTTAGATTTATTAATTGAAACTAATTATAATGCTACTGAAAATGGTAAAAGAATAATTACACATCACGAAGTTATCGCTGCAATTAAAGATAAGAAAAATAGATATTCACTTTATGATGACAACTTAAGTGCACTAATTTCTGAAGGAAGTGTTATCATTTCAACAGATGGTGCAAAAGTTGGACAAATAAATGGTTTAACTATTGTGAATACTGGAGACTTCATGTTTGGAAAACCAGTTAGAATAACAGCCAATACATTTGTAGGCGATAGTGGTATAGTAAATATAGAAAGAGAAGTTTTAATGAGTGGCACTACTCATTCAAAAGGTGTATATATTTTATCTGCATATATTGGAGAAAAATATGCCCAAGATTTCCCACTATCTCTTACTGCAAGTATATGCTTTGAGCAATTATATAACGGTGTTGATGGTGATAGTGCTTCTTCTACTGAACTTTATGCTATACTTTCAAGTCTATCATCAGTACCTATAAAACAAAACTTTGCTGTTACTGGATCTGTTAATCAAAAAGGTGAAATACAACCTATTGGCGGAGTTAGCGAAAAAATTGATGGTTTCTTCAATGTTTGTAAAGATAGAGGTTTAGATGGAAGTCATTCTGTACTTATCCCTTACCAAAATGTTAGAAACTTAAGTTTAAGTGATGAAATATTAAAAGCTATTGCAGATGGTAAATTCCATATCTACCCTATTTCAAATATAGACGAAGGTATTGAATTGCTTACAGGTGTAAAATTTGGAAAACAATTAAGTGACGGAAGTTATGAAAAAGGAAGTATAAATTATTTAGTTTATAATAAATTAAAAAAATATGCTGAAAACAGTAAAGTCTCTAAATAATGACCTAGTAAAACAATAAACAAAAAAACAAGAAAACTTAAATCAAGTTTTCTTGTTTTTATACATTCTAGAGTCTGCTTTCTTTAGAAGTTCGTCTGCTGTTGATACAAAATCATTTTCTACAACTCCCATTGCAAATGATATCTTTGCAGAATTATGAAGAGTTACTTTTACATCTTCCTCGGTAGTATTCCAAATACTTTGAATAGCACTTTCAACATTACTTTGTCTGTTTATAATGATAACAAATTCATCTCCGCCAATCCGGTACCCAGTAATTTTTTCGCATTTTAGTGAACAAATTCTTTTTGAAAATTCTCTTAAGAGATTATCACCTGCCCTATGCCCATAATTATCATTGATATGCTTGAAGTCATTGAAGTCTATGTAGCAAACTGTAAATAATACCTTTTTGTTTATTAATTCATTCAAGTCAACAAATAATTTTCTTCTACTGCAAAGACCAGTCATATAATCGTAATTAACTTCCTTGTTGAAAAGAGAAACTATTAATCTAAATGCTGCAATAAAAGAAATAACTAAAAGAACCATTTTTAATAGCATTGGTGCACAAACACACGCAAAATCTTTTGTTATTTTACTCAACATACTCAATTCATAAATGTTGATAAGGATAACAAAAATCATTGATACTGAAAAAATAGCAGTAATTAGCCGTAAGACTTTTTTCTTGTTATCGCACATCTTCATCATCCTCCTATATTAATAGTTTTTTTATACAACATTTAATTAAATATTGATTTTATAATTTGGTAATGGTAGTACCTACAGGATTTGAACCTATAAAATATTTTTAAAATATGCCTATCCAATAGGCAAAAGCACTATATTTAATAATATTATATTATTTCCAAAAAAATACATTCCACATTTTTACATTTTATGCATTTTTTTTATTATATCATAGCATCTGCATAGTGTCAATATATTTTTCTTTTTTTTTCACTTATCGACTTAATAAGACAAAATAAAAGAATGAAATACTGTATAAACGTATTTCATTCTTAATTTTATAAATTAGATTCTGTCCACTTATCAAAAGAACATTTCACAATCGATTCTATTTTTCCATCTAAAACCTCATGACTTTCTTCTTCTGATAGTACAAGTTCACTTAAAAGTATATTTTTAGATGTTGTAAGCATCTTTTTTTCTCCTAAAGATAAACCTTTCTCCATATGTCTATGAGACAATTCTTTAAAGACTTCAGTTACCTCTTTTAGAGACCCGGATTTTATTTTGTCTATATTTGCACTATATCTTTTGTTCCAATTTGAATCACATGAAAGTTCTTCCATTGGTCTTTCTAACATTGAATAAACTTTATTTGCCTCTTCCTTGTTAGCAATATCTCGTACTCCAATATTTTTAGCTTTTTTAGTAGGAACCATAACTTTAACGCCGTCTATTGGCATTTTTATTATATAATAATCTTCAGTTTGTCCAAGCACTTCTTTTTCCTCTATTGCTTCTATTGTTCCAGCGCCATGCATTGGATATACAACCTTGTCACCTATATTAAACATATTAGTGTCCTCCCTCTCTATGAATATTATAACCACATATATATTATACCACATTTTGGTCCAAAAGTAAAGGAAAAACCGTGATTACTCGGTTTAAAAATGAAATAACTAAATATTATACCCTTTTAAAATATATTGTTCTTGTAGCCTTTTTAAAGATTGATATATCATTTTTGCTCTTATTTCACCTATTCCATCTACGTCATCTAATTCATCTATTGTAGCTGAACATACCCCTTGTAAATTTAAGAATGTATTCACCAATTTTTCTATTATACTAGATGGCATTTTAGGTACTTTAGAAAGTATTCTATAGCCCTTTGGAGATACATTTAAATCTAGTATATCTACTCCTATATCATATCCCAATATTTTTATTATTTTTTCTAAATTAACCAATTCTTTTTTATCTATTTTTCTTATTTCTTTTAGTAAAGATTCTGGATTTCTAAGGCTTCTTTTTTTAACATACATATAGTCTTGTATTATCTTTTTCTCTTCTTGCTCAACATTTGCTATTAATTCTTCAAGTTGCATATTAACAAGTCTACCTTCATCACCAAGTTCAACAATATTTCTTGTAACTTCTGTTTCCATCCTCATAATTATTTCACTGCGATAAATTGTATTTGCCACTGTTTCAAGTGATACTATATCATCAAATTCATGTTCACTTAATATATTTAACATATTATCAAAAACAGCTTTATATTTTTCTAAAGCTTCTAATGTTTGATTTGCTCTCATTATTACAGAAGAAGTATCGTTTATAACATATCTTATATCACCTTTAAATATTGTTATTATACCTCTTCTTTCAGATATACATATAACAAGTTCATTGGTTTGTTTAGCTACTCTTTCTGCTGTTCTATGTCTTGTACCAGTTTCTTTTGTTTTTATTTTATGGTCAGGAACAAGTTGGACATTTGCTTTTAATATTTTTTTACAATCACGAGTTATTATTATAGCTCCATCCATTTTAGCAAGTTCATATATATTTGATGGATTAAATTCTTCATTAATTGCAAACCCACCATCTGCTATTTTTGAAACTTCTTCGCTTTCACTCATAACAATAAGTGCACCCGTTTTAGCTTTAAGAATATTATCTAGTCCATTTCTAAGCATTGTACCCGGAGCTAATATTCTTAATATATCTAACATTTCTTCTGACATAATTTTCACCTTACCCTATTACTATATTTATTACTTCTTCTATACTATTTACACCCACTAATTCTATTTTGTAATCTGACTTTTTTAATTTTTCAAATTGTTTTTTACTACCAAACACTTTTTTATATCCGAAGTTTTTCAATTTCCTTAACACGTTTCTCTATATTATTTATACTCCTAACTTCTCCAGTTAGACCAATTTCAGCTATGAAAACATATGAAGGAGGTATTACAATATTCTTATAACTTGATACTATTGAAATTGCTAATGCCAGATCTACAGCTGGTTCATCAATTTTAATACCGCCTATTACATTTACATATATATCATTCATTCCAAGTGATATATTACACCTTTTTTCTAAAACTGCAATCACCATGTTAAACCTATTAAAATCCACTCCATTGGCCACTCTTCTAGGCATATTATAATATGAATGTGATGTTAATGCTTGTACCTCTAAAAGTATTGTAGAATTACCTTCTAAAGTTCCTGTTATTGCAGTTCCAGGTAACATGTTTTCATTATTAGATAAAAATACATCAGATATATTTGTAACTTCTTTAAGTCCACTATCACACATTTCAAATATACCAATCTCATTGGTAGATCCAAATCTATTTTTAACACTTCTAACTATTCTATTTGAGAAAAATCTTTCTCCTTCAATGTATATTACTGTATCTACCATATGTTCAAGTACCCTAGGGCCTGCAATAGTTCCATCTTTAGTAACATGTCCTATTACGATTGTTGTAACTAGTTTTCTTTTTGCCAAATACATTAGTCTGGCAGTTACTTCTTTTACTTGTGATACGCTACCAGCACCAGATGGAATGTCTGAATCATACATAGTTTGAATAGAATCTATAATACAAAATTTAGGGTCTACAGATTCTATTTTGTTTTCTATTTCTGCTATATTAGTTTCATTTAAAAATAAAATATTTGGAGAAGAAATTTTTAATCTATCACATCTTAATTTTACTTGTGTCTCAGATTCTTCACCAGATATGTATAAAACTTTCCCATGCTTAGCTAGATTATTACAAATTTGCATAATTAGAGTTGATTTACCTATTCCAGGTTCTCCACCAACAAGTGAAATTGAACCCTCAACTACTCCACCACCGAAAACTCTATTTAACTCTTCATAACCAGTATCAATTCTTATAGTATCTGAAATTTTAATATCTTCTAATTTTTTAACTTCAGATTTGTTATTAAAAGTTCTATTTTGCTTTTTATCCTTAATTATCTTTTCTTCCACAAAAGAGTTCCAATTATTACAACTAGGACATTTTCCAAGCCATTTACTGCTTTCGTATCCACATTCTTTACAAAAGAATACAGTAGTTTGCGCCATATTATCCCCCTATTTATTATTAATTTTTATTTAATTTATTTTTAGATGCAATTCTGTTTTTATAAAATAATATACACCCGATTACAAATGCAATACATATAACAATTAAAGTAACTTTAGAATATGAATTAATATATCCTGCTATTTTATCCCAAGATGCACCAAAAGCAACACCTAAAAATACAAGAATTGTATTCCAAATTGCTGTTCCCAAAGTAGTTAGCACCAAAAATATGCCAAGTTTCATTTTAGTCATACCCGCTGGTATTGATATTAAACTACGAATAATAGGAATAAATCTACAAAAAAACACTGTTAAATTACCACGTTTTATAAACCATTCTTCAGACTTCCTAACATCATCTTTTTTAAAACCAAGTAAATGACCTATTTTTCCATCTAGTATCTTTTCTAATCTTTCTTTTGTAAGTAAACGTCCTATTCCATATAGTACTAATGCACCTGCAACAGAACCAATAGTAGAAAATATTATTACGCCTAATATTTTCATACTACTATATGTAGTCATAAATCCACCAAAAGTAAGTATTACTTCAGATGGAATAGGTGGAAATATATTTTCTATGGCGATTAATAAAGCTATTCCTAAATAACCAAATTGGTCCATTATTTTTATAATTAAATCTTGCATTTTTACCCCTTATATTTGTTTTTAAATAATTATATACTTTTAATTTAAATTATGGTGGAGACGGCGAGAGTTGAACTCGCGTCCGAAAATTCGTTCATATAGACTTCTCCGAGTGCAGTATGCATTTAATTTAAAACTTAATATACTCTAACACATACATAAAACATATATTAGTTTAGTTACATATTATACCCATCGATCAGCAACTAGAATCGATTTTGTTATTCCAGAATCAATGATGCTTATACAAAACCTCTGGCAAGTTCCGTATAAACAAGCTTCTTATTAACTAAGCAGCAAATGCAAATTCTTTATCTGCGTTTATATTTTTCTCTCGTTTTTATAGTGGCCCACGAGAATCCACTACTCGCTATCCATACTTCAAAATATCCGTCGATACCTTTCGTCCCCATTTATAAAGTATACATATATATTATAACATATTTTTGTATAAAATACTATACTTTCAAATGATAAAAAAAAAATAATGGTAATTTTATACCATTATTTCATTATATTCCTAAAATACATTTTCAATTGTTATTTTCTGTTTTTTAGATATGTGTCCTAAATTTTGTTTAAGTAACTCAGAATATACTAGCGATTCTTCTTTGTTCTTTAATTTTATGTATGTTTTAAAATTTACTAATGCAGTTTCAATATCATCTATTTCGTCATGCATTATAAAAATACTCCAGATATTTCTCATATTTCCCCAAGTCTTTTCAAGTTCAATTATATGAGTATTTGCACCATCAAAATTATTATTTTGTACCAAATTCATAGTATACTCAACATCAGACATTGCATATATCGAGGTTTCTTCTATATATCTAATTTGCCAGTACCCGGTAATAAACAAAATTAAAATTGCAATTGTTAAAATTATAGCATTCCTCATTTTTCCACCTCTTTTAATTGGTATATAAACTTTGAATTTTTATCTATAGTACCAATTAATACATCCTCTAATTTAATTTTTTCTTTATTTAGTAATTTATTTACTTTTTCAGTATCATATCCTAAAATTTCTATATTGTTATCACTAAGTTTTCCATCTTCTATTATATTTAAAGGAATTTGTTGAACATTTTCATCCATTTTTATTACATTCAAATCTCCATTTGTCTCAATTATTGCATACTTAACATCTTGAATCATAAATATATCTTTTTGTCTTAATTGTGACATAAGGTCGGATATTGTATATTGCTGTTTTTTTAATTCATCCTCTAGTACTTTTCCATTTTCAATTATTACAGATACTTTACCACATACAACCTCTTGGACTTTATTACTAGATTGTATTAAAAATGTGAATATTATATATGTTATTAATAATGTTACCATTGGTACAATACCATCAAATATTGATATACCTTGTGAAGCCATTGGTCCAGAAGCTAAATCTGCAATAAGTATAATAATTGCAAGTTCAAATGGCTGTACTTTAGAAAGTTCTCTCTTTCCCATTAATCTAATAACCAAAAACACAACTACATACAATATTAAAGATCTAAAAAAAATTACTAACATCCATATCACCTAAATTTATTTTTTGCATATTTTTACTTTTTATACAAACAATATATTTAAATGACTATGGAGGTATTTATGGAAAAAACATCACGTTTAAAAAAATTTGATTT
Source organism: Clostridia bacterium (assembly GCA_029256705.1). GTDB lineage: Bacteria > Bacillota > Clostridia > TANB77 > CAG-465 > RGIG5057. The sequence goes on along the minus strand of JAQSXK010000009.1, from coordinate 5,368 downwards.
ATTAAGAATAAAACAAATGATTATTAGATTTATAACTTCACTTTCAATATTCGCAGTCACAGTATTTTTTACACCTAACTTTAATATTTCATCTTTTCCAATATTAATTTTAAGTGCAATATGTATTATTATATTTGATTATTTAATCTCAGTTATATCTGGAATACATGATCTACCACTTGGAAGGGGTATTGTAGGATTTGTAGCAGCTGCAATTATTATATACTCTACCCAATACTTTGTTGATGGATATTATATAAGTGTTGTGAGTAGTCTAATTGCGGCAGCAATATATGGTGTTATTAACAGTATGTTACCAAATAAAGTATAAATAAAAAGTAAAGGTTATTAAAAAATATCCTTTACTTTAATTTTTTACTATTCTACTACTGTTCCATTATATATGATTTTTGATTTATCCTTTGCCGTTACTATAATTTTTATATCTTTAATAAAATCTGGTACATCATTTATAATTATTTTTTCATTTGTATAGTCTCTTTCTAAAGCACTATTTAATAAATCTCTTTCTTTTAAAACTCTCAGTATACTACCATCATATGATTCATTATATTCAAATATTATTCTAGTAGAAACTTGATTTGCCTCTTTATCTTCTAGAAACTTAACTATAACATTTTTATCTGATATATTATTTATATTAACTTTATTTTCAAAACTAATATTATATTCTTCATTAGTCAAATAATATATTATATCTGATTTTATTTCCTTATTATATAGGACCTTATTTACACCATAATTAAATATACTAAACATCATACCTAAAAATAACACTACAAATATTGTTATTATTCCTAATATATCATATTTAAGTTCTACCTCTTTTTTATACGAGTAATACAATGTCTCCATACCCAGTAATATAAATACAATTGGCCATAAAGAAAGTGTAAATTTAAAAAGTTCTACATTAGTTATTGTTTGAAGAAATATGTTTATACCAATAAGTATCATCATTACCCCAAATGTCAGTGAACCTATCCTTCTTATCCTTTTCTTTTCATTGTCCATTATAACAAATACCCCCTACTGCTCTTTATTACTTATAAACTTAATACCAATAGCTATTGATATTAAAGATACTAATAAAGATGGTAAATAACTTCTAATACTTCTTACAATATCAATTAACCATTCAATATTAGTTTCATATATTAAACTTCCTATGACATTATTAAATAGTAAATATGCACCTATAAGTATAAGCGAAAATCCAAGGAATGAATTTTTCTTGTACTTTTCAAGGCTACCCTCAAATATATCTATACCTGCCATCTTCCATATATATTCATCACTAACCTTATTTTCTTTGTCTATATTATTCCTAATATTATATGTATCAAAGAAGCTATATATCATAATTATTGGTATCGGTATTATGAATATTGGTGCTCCAACAATAACAGTAACCGCAATAAATAGTGCAGTTAAAAGCATTATAGATAGACCTCTTTTCATATATTCTTGGTACATTTGACCAGCACCTGGTATAAAACTAAAACAAAATGTAAAAAATAGACTTTTCTTCATTTATTTTTCCCCCTTTTCTATATTTATTGGTTTCATAAAAAAATCACTAATTTCATTAATTTTATCATTAATAAATGTATTTTTTTGAACAGTTTCTTGCTTTACTTGTTCTTTTTTATCCAAATCTGCAGCCTTAATATACTCAGTTTGAGATAGTATTAGTGCAACTATCATACATGCAACCATTTTTAGTATATTAGCATATTTTACAGATTTTTTGTTATTAACTTTGGATAATATTTTTTCTTCTAATTTACTTGAGTATGAAATTTGAGCGTCTGAAAGTTCATTAATATATTTTTCTAATTCACTTTCATTACTTAGTAATATATCTATTTTTTTTAATTTATCATCCACTTAAAATTTCACCTCCATCTTCCCTTATGACTTTTTCAAGTATTTTTTTACCCCTATATATATTAACTTTTAATGTTGCTTTTGGAATATTTAGTTTTTCTTCTATTTCATCCAAAGAGTATTCATTTATATAATAATCATATAATATATCTTTATATGGTTGTTTTAATTCGTTTATTGTCTTAATAATATACATACTCTTTTCTTGTTTAAATATTTCCTCATCAATATTATTATTGCTTGCATAATCTTCATAGTTTGATATATCTTCAAATATATTAAATTCATTGTATTTATTTATTTTAGCTTTAAGTGTATCCTTACATTTATTTAAAGCAATTTTGCAAATTATATTTTTCAATTCATTTTCATTCAAATCTTTATATCTACCTATACTTTTATATAAACTTAAATATACCTCTTGTGTTATATCTTCAGCATCCTGAGGAACCAATAACATATCCAAACATATTTTATATACAAGTTTTGTATATTTTTTTACTAAATCTTCAAATTTCATGTTTCCCCCTCTGCTTCTATATAATATATAACGACTTTTTTATATAAAAGATAACAACTATCTAATAAATTATTTAAAAATAGGGTAATTTGTTATTAATTACCCTATTTTTCTTTTGTATATTTATCCTATATTTTTTATATAATACACTTTCTTCTACTAAAAGTATTGTTTTCAATACTTGAAATATTTCTTACCAATTTTACAACGCAATCTGTATTGTCACAAACAATATTATAACGTACATTATTATAGTTATCTTTTAAATCGTAAGAATTCTTAGTACAATTACATCCTTTTGAATAAGCTTTCACAGGGCAAAATCTAGATGTCATTACCGTCACAAAATTTTCTACAACTTCAACATTTATTATATTAGAAATATTTTGTATCTCCTTTTCATCAATTTCAGGTGATATAGTTATTTTATCTACTGCCATTTCTTTATAAAATTTTGCTGAATAAGTATTAACTATATTTAAACTATAATCTGCAACAATTTTTATGTTGAATTTAGATTTCAAAGAATATGCTAGTTCAATATATCCAATATTGCCTAATAAAATTCCTTTTACACCTAGCTGTATTAGCCTTTCTATATTCGAATCAATATACTTATCCAAGTTAGCTAATACTATATTTGGTATATATATGTAAACATCCTTGCTATCTTTATATTTAGCAATTAAATCTATATTTAACAGTTCATATCTTCTTATATCTGATATATTTAAATATATTATATTACTACTATCTGACATATATTTATTTTCATTTTTTTCATCATATTTATATATAAATAAAGAATTTATATTTTTTTCTTTTATTTTATTATATTTTAAAGTGTTTAAAAATTCATTATGCTCTAAAATATATTTTTCTAATCTATTATAACATTCAGTTACATCTTTATTTATTATATACAACTCTTGTAACTTATTTATTATATCTCTTCTTAGCTCATTTAACTTAGCAACAGGAACAAATAAATTATCTTCTATATTGTATTTTAAATTAACAAATTCAAAAGATGAATCTATAGTTTTTGAAAATTGATTATGTATATATTGATTATCTACTTGCCTATTAACTGCAGTTTGTGGTATATAGTCTATTAATACATTAAACTGCTGTACATCTTCTAAATTTACATCCATGTTAATATTAGTATTACTAAGTATATTGATTGTACCTGTAACTAGAGTTTTTCTATTAGTCTTAGAAATTTTATCTTTATACTTATCATTTAATTGACGGCTAGATGTTTTATATACTATATCTCCAACATTTACTGACATAGATATATCTCCAAGCCAAACTACATTACCTTTTTCCATTTGTTTATTTACAGTGGTATAACTTTCATTTTTTATGCAGGTAACTATGGTAGATGCAACAGAATTACCCGAATAAACTTCTACACCATCGTGCAAATCTATATTTTCTTCTAATTTTAGTTTTATATATTCCGCCTTAATTGATATAACTGTTCCAAGTTTAAGTCCGGTATTTTTAGCAGTATTCTCACTAATTGATTCAGATGAATGTACTTTATCAAAATAACCCGAACTTTCAGATGTACGTATAAACATCTGATTTAATTCTTTTCTATCATTTAAATCTGTTAAACCATCTATACATTTTCTGTATTTATCTGTTACAAGTCCTACATATTCTGGAGATTTACTTCTACCTTCAATTTTAAGTGAAGTAACTCCTATATCTATAAGTTCATGAACATAATCTAAACCAAAAATATCTTTTTTACTAAGTAGATATTTATTACTATATATTTCTTTACCATTTTGTTCTAATGTATATTTTAGTCTGCAAGGACCAGCACATTTACCTCTATTACCACTTCTTGCACCTATCATACTACTCATTAAACATTGCCCTGAATATGATACACACAAAGCCCCATGTACAAATACTTCTATTTCAACATTTGTATTATTACATATATACTGTATTTCATTTAGTGTTAACTCTCTTGCAAGTACTACCCTTGAAAATCCTAACGATTCCATATATTTAACTTGTTTTAAATTATGGACACTCATTTGGGTACTAGCATGTATTTCAATTCTAGGCAATACATTTTTTATAATATCCACTAATCCTATATCTTGGATAATAACAGCATCTAAACCATGTGAATAAAGATCAACGAGTAATTTCATTGCTGATTCTATTTCGCTTTCATATAACAAAGTATTGAGCGTTAGATATACCTTAACTGAATGCATATGTGCATAATGAATACATTCTATATATTCTTCTGTACTAAAGTTATTTGCCATTATCCTTGCATTATGCATTGATGTTCCCATATAAATAGCGTTAGCACCATTTTCTATAGCTGATTTAAATGAATTAATTTCACCCGCTGGTGATAAAAGTTCTACCATTTTTTCTCCTTAAATTTATGTATATATTATACACTAATTTTTGCTATTATGCAATAATAGAATATCACTACTTTCAAATTTTATAAAATGAAAAAGTAGTGATATTCTATTAATATATATTAAGTTTTAATTATTTTATATTGGTTGTATTTCAAATATAGCATATCTACTAATACCTCCTGGACCTGCATCAAACCTTATCCATCTTGTATTTACCGGTACAGTAAATATGTCATCTCTCGTTCCTGTACCTGTATACTGGCAATTCACTGAGCTTATTGCTTGCATACTATTATCTAAAAATACTAACTTAGATGATCCAGAACCACTTCCAACATAATCTGCCCATCTAACCTTTATATTTTTTCCATACATACTGCTATCTACTTGCATATATTGTCCAGTTACATTTGTTATACTAGTACTGTTATTTCCATCATATGCTTCCTTTTTTATTGCATTTGTAACATTCGATGTATAGCTTGATATAATTCTTGTTTGATTACCGTATTGATCTATTCCCTTT
>JAQSXK010000008.1 GCA_029256705.1 Clostridia bacterium | reverse complement strand
TAACTCTTCTATTTTAGTTTTTAGCGTAGGATTACTTTCAGATATATATGTCTTATCTGAAGACGTTAAATATCCCTTTAAAGGAAGCTCAAATTTGCTAGTTTGTGCGTTATATTTACCAAGTGAGTAGAGATTAACACCATCTTGTATATTTGTATAATCGCTCATAAATCTTGCCTTTTTTGAACTATCTAATATATTGTTATCCACTAGGGTAATTATTACAGCACTTGCAATTATAATTATAACTATTATTGTCACAATTAAAACTATTAACGCTATTCCTTTTTTTCTCATTAGTACCTCCATATATATTATTAACATCTATTTATTTATTATATAATATGCCCATTTTATTGTCAATGTATTTCAATAATTTAAGAGAACTTATATATCTTTAATAATAGTGTTTAAATTTACATTTTTAGTGTAAAAAAATAACAGACTACTTTATAATCTATTATCCTCTTAACTTAACTTTATTTTGCTTTATTTAATTCTTCTTCTATTTTTCCTATTACATTTGTTTCTAAAATTTTGCATGCTTGCATAATAGCTTTCTCATATGTTATTGTAGAAGAACTACCATGAACTTTTATAACTGGCTTATTTATTCCAAGTAGCACAGCTCCTTCATGTTGCTTATAATCAAACTTTTTAAGTGCACCAGTTAAAACAGGCTTTGCTATTAAACCTGCAATCTTGTTTAATAATCCTTTTTTAAATTCTGTAGATATTACATTTTTTATGACTGAAGCTGTACCTTCTAAAGATTTAAGTGCTATATTACCCATAAGCCCATCACATACTATTACATCAACTTTTCCACTTAATATATATCTTGCTTCTATATTACCCGTAAAATTAGGAAAATTTTCTTTTAAAAGTTTATATGTCTCTTTTAGTGTAGGGGTTCCTTTTTCTTCTTCCGCACCTATATTTAAAAGGGCAATATTGGGATTATTTATTCCAAGTAAGTTCTTAGCATATATTTCACCAAGTTTTGCATATTGTACTAATGAAATATCTTTTGCTTCAGGATTTGCACCTGAATCTAAAAACACAACATCTCTACCAGTCAATGTAGGTAAAAGTGTCATAAGTGCCGGTCTGTGTATTCCTTTTATTCTTCCTAATTTAAGTAACCCACCTGCCATAAGTGCACCAGTATTTGATGCAGATATTAATATTGTATCATCATTTTGTTTCATATATTCAAATGCAAGCACTAAATTAGAGGTTTTCTTGTTTTTAATTGCAAAAGCAGGTTCATCATAATTAGTTATATATTCCGTACAATCTATTATCTCAAATTTATCTATATAATCAGTTTTATTAATTTTATTTAATACAGATTTTATATCTTCTATTTTTCCAACTAATATAATTTTTTCTTCTATTTTTTCTACCAAATTAACAGCAGCAATTATCGGAAGTTCAATGCCTTTATCCGCTCCCGATATATCTATTAAAATCTTCATCGTTATCCCCTTTAGAATAATTTATTCTCTTCGCCATTTATTATTCTTGTTATATTTTTTCTATGTTTAAATAGTATTATTAATGATACTATAAATACTGGTAATATATACTCTATAAACATAACAAAAGTTACTATGTTAAATAGTATTATTCCACCCAAAGAACCTATTGATACAGTTCTTGTTATTAATATTATAACAATTCCTGCAATTATACAAATTAATGCCATTTGTACATTTAGGAGAAGTGCTACAACAAGTACTGTTACTACACCTTTTCCTCCTCTAAAGCCATAATATATTGGATAACAGTGTCCAACAACAGCTGCAACCATAAAAATCGAATTAAACATTATTTCAGTGTCTTGTTTAAATAATTTTCCTATACCTAGTATTACACCATATGCTATCAAAACCTTTAATACATCTAATATGAAAACAACAAACCCCATGAATTTTCCAAGTACTCTGATTGAATTAGTTGTACCAGCGTTTCCACTTCCCAAATTTCGAATGTCTTCACCTGTCTTTAATTTACAAATTTCAATAGACGGACTTATACTACATATAAGATACGTTATTACGAAAATTGCTACATTATATACCATAATATTTCATCTCCTCAAAGATACTTATATCTTATCATATATGATTGAAAAAATCAAGCATCGACTTGAAAAAACAAGTAAATTATGGTATACTTATTCCATTGTTTAAACAAACAATGTTTAGGAGTGATATATTTGTTATGTTCAGTATGTAAGAAAAACACTGCTGTTATATTTTTAAAAGAAAAGGAAAAAACAACTGCTTTATGTCTAGAATGTGCTAAGAAAAAAGGTATAGATCCTATGAAAGCTATGATGGATCAGTTTAAATCAGTTGATAATTTTGATTTAGAAAATTTAACATCTCAGTTTGATAAATTTATGGCTGATTTAGATCCAGAAAAACTTGAGCAATTAGGTTCTAATCCTTTTGCAAGTCTAGAATATAATAGCCCAGAAGATAATGTAGAAAACATAGAAAATAATGAAAGTAAAAATAAAACCAAACAAAATAAAAAAACTAAAACATTAGATATTTACGGAATTAATTTAACTGAAAAAGCCAGAAATAACGAATTAGATATAGTTATAGGTAGAGATAAAGAGTTAGAAAGAATTGTACAAATACTAAATAGAAGAAGTAAAAACAATCCTGCATTAATAGGTGAACCTGGTGTTGGTAAAACAGCCTTAGTAAATGCTTTAGCAATAGCTATAGCAAAGGGAAAAGTCCCTGCAAAACTAATTCAAAAAGAGGTATATTTACTTGATATGACTTCACTTATTGCTGGAACTCAATTTAGAGGACAATTTGAATCTAGAGTAAAATCTATAATTGAAGAGTGCAAAAATCATGGCAATGTTATTTTAGCAATTGATGAAGTTCATAATATCGTTGGTGGGCAAGACCATGATAATTCGATGAATGCTGCCAATATGCTAAAACCTGCTCTTGCGAATGGATATGTACAATTGATTGGTGCTACAACTTTAAAAGAATATAGAAAATATATAGAGAAAGATACAGCATTAGAGAGAAGATTCCAAACTGTTATAATTGACGAGCCAAATTTTGAAGATACAGTTAATATTTTAAAAGGCATAAGAAAATATTATGAAGATTATCATAAAGTTGTTATACCTGATGAAACGTTAAGTAAAGCTGTTGAATTATCTATTAAATATATACACGATAGATTTCTCCCAGACAAAGCAATTGATTTAATTGACGAAGCTGCTTCAAGGGTAAACTTAGATGATAATTTACTTGCACAAGCTACTAAATTATCCTTTGAAATAGCAGCTCTAGAAGAGGCTCTAAAAGTTTTAGAAGATAACACTCAGATTAATCCAGATATTGAAAATGAAGAGAAACAGTATACTAATTATGAAAAAGCTGCCATTTTAAAAGAACAAATTTGTAAGTCAAAAACAAAATTAGATGCTTTGAATGATAAAGTAAAACCGAAAGAAGTAACTCATGATCATTTAGCAGGTGTTGTTGAGCTTTGGACTAAAATACCAGTTACTAAAATTAAAACATCAGATAAAGTAAAATTACTTCATTTAGAGAGTAATCTAAAGAAAAAAATAATTGGTCAAGATCACGCAGTAGAATCTATTTCTAATGCGATTATACGCAAAAGAGCTGGTCTTCAAAATATAATAAAACCACCTTCTTTTATATTTGTTGGTCCAACTGGTGTTGGTAAAACCGCATTAGTTAAAGCACTAGCATATGAACTTTTTGATAGTGAAGATGCTGTTATAAAATTAGATATGTCAGAGTATTCAGAATCACATAGCACATCTAAATTAATAGGTTCACCTCCTGGGTATGTGGGATACGACGAAGCAGGACAATTAACTGAAAAAGTTAGGAGAAATCCTTACAGTATAATATTGTTTGATGAAATTGAAAAAGCACATTCTAATATATATAATGTATTATTACAAATATTAGACGATGGAAAATTAACAGATTCACAAGGTAAAGCCGTTTCATTTAAACATACTGTTATTATTATGACCTCAAACTTAGGGACTAATTTCAAAAACGATGGATTCGGATTTAGTAACAAGGAAATAGAAAATGATATGTTAAAAAACAAAATAGATTCTAGTTTGAAAAATTTCTTCTCTCCTGAATTTTTAAACAGGATTGATGAAATAGTATCATTTAATAAATTAAGTAAGGAAACTATTAATAAAATTACTGAAATAATGATAAATGAATTTTTAACTGAAACAGCTAAAAAAGGTTATAAATTCAGCGTAACACCTAACCTAATAAATTACATATCTACTACTGGATATGATCCTAAATTTGGTGCTAGACCACTTAGAAGAGCTATTCAAAAAACTATAGAAGATATTGTAGCAGTTAAATGTTTAAAGGACGAAATTAAAACAAATAAAAATTATACTATTGATATACAAGAAAATAAAATAGTAATAATATAAAAAAGCAACAAAAAGCAAACACTACAAATTTAGTGTTTGCTTTTTTATTAACTTTCAATATCTTCTATATAGCTATTAAGTTCTTCTAATGTATTTACTCTTATTCCCTTTTCAAGTTCAGCTACTAACTCCTCTCGTATAGTCGATCTTGGTATTTCAGTATTTTTATACATGGTAGATACTTCATCGCTTACTATTTGATAAATCATAACATAGTTATCTTCTAATCGAAGTTCGAAATGATTAGGACAATTAGAATTTATTTCTTTTCTAAATTTTATACTATCTTCCTTTTCTTCAATTAATTTATACTCTTTATTTACACTTGCCTTGATTTTTTCTATAGTTGTTCCAAATTCCACATTTTTATTTATAATTGCCTCTTTACAAATTGTATAGTAATCTTCATATATTACTTCTATATCTTTATTTTCACTTTTGTTTATAACAACAACAGTAGGAGGCTCTTCAACCTTATCTACTGGTTCTTGAACAACTTGTTTTTCATCAACTTTATCACTTATTTTTAAACCTATATATCCACCCGTTAAAAGTAGTATAGCGGCTAAAGAAATAACAAAAATTCTATATCCTTTTTTACTCATATAATCACCTTTTGTATATATGTTTTGCAATTAAGTAAAAATTATACAGATTGTTTTTTATTCTATTGAAATATCCAATAAAAAAAATTAAATATTCATTAATATTTGAAAATATTTTTTTCAGATATTAATAGATAGCAAACTTATATAAATATTACATTAACTTATTTTTTGTATTAGTATTGAAGCATTTGAATTTATTTGAGTTCCACCAGCCAGTGTTTGTAAAGTGACTGCGGCAGCACTCGTATGATTTCTAATAGTTAATACATCAGCTGCAGCTGCAGTTATAATTACCATACCTGTATTAATTTGAGTTCCAGCTCCTGATCCATATATACTACCACCAACTGGTGCTCCATTTTGAAAAAGAGCAAATTGATTTGGTTCTACTCCTGAAACTGAAAACCATATAGCATAGTCACCAGCCGTACCAATTTGTATTGTAGATGTTCCAGCTAAATGTGCAATAGTACCAACAATTATTCCATTAGTACTAAATAATATATCTGCTTCTAAAGCTACCGTCTGTGCATCTAAATTATAAATATATGCATATTCAGATAATCCATTTGTACCTGCTGGTCCTTGTGGTCCTGTTGCTCCTGTTGGTCCTACTGCTCCTGTTGCTCCTGTTGCTCCTGTTGGTCCTGTTGGTCCTGCTGGTCCTTCCGGTCCCACTGGTCCTACTGGTCCTTGTACTCCTTGTGATCCTGTTGCTCCTGTTGCCCCTGTTGGTCCTGCTGGTCCTTCCGGTCCTACTGGTCCTACTGGTCCTTGTACTCCTTGTGGCCCTGTCGCCCCAGTTGGTCCCGTTGGCCCTACTGGTCCTACTGCTCCAGCTGGTCCTTGTGGTCCTGTTGGTCCCGGTGGTCCACCCGCTGGTCCTTCCGGTCCTACTGGTCCAATTGGCCCGGGTGGTCCTACTGGCCCTGGCGGGCATATTACACATTTATTGCAAGAATCATGATTACTACAATTACTAAAGTAATCACTTTCTTCATTCTCACAATCATTTGAATCATTATAAAATCTTTTTTTCATTATATATCCTCCTTTCATATAATATTAAAACAGCTTCCTGTTTATATATTATATGAAAACTTATTCTTTAAAGTGTAAATTTAAAATAGAACTTAATTATTAATTAAGTTCTATTTTAAATTTTTATTTTTTTATAATATTATGCAAATTAAACCGCCACTTCCTTCATTTATAATTCTTTGCAATGTTTCTTGCAATTTCATTTGAGCTTCATCTGGCATTCTATATAATTTGTTTTGAAGACCTTCATTTACTAGTTCATGTAAAGACTTACCAAATATGTTAGATTCCCATATTTTTGTTGTATCGTTTTCAAATTCACTAAGTAAATATTTTACTAAATCTTCAGATTGTTTTTCACTACCTACAATAGGTGAGATTTCTGTTTCTACATCACACCTAATCATGTGTATAGATGGCGCACTGGCCTTTAATTTAACACCAAATTTACTTCCTTGTTTAACTATTTCTGGCTCTTCCAATTTAAGTTCATCAATTTGTGGAGTTACTATTCCATAACCTTTTATTCTTACTTCTTCTAAAGCAATTGCTATTTTATCATATTCTGTTTTTGTTTTAGCATATTCTTTCATTAATTTAAATATATCTCCATCAGATGTTACATCAAAATTAGATACTTCACTTAATACTTTATAGAACATTGAAGAATTTATATCAATACCTATTTTTATACTTCCATCTTCCATTTTTGCGCTATCTACTACTATTTTATCTATCATTTCATTTTCATTAGATATTCTAGATACCACATCATTTATTTCTCTTAATGAATAGTCTTTATCGAAAGATGTTTTTACAATACGTATCATATCCTGTTTCAACCAATGGTTAAAATCAAGTACTGTAAACCATTTAGGTAATTTGAACCCTATTTCTGTTATTGGAAATTCATTAAGTACTTTTTCAAATACTCCTGTAACATCTTTTTCAGATAAATTTAAAACATCTGTAGCTATTACTGGCGAATCATATTTTTCTTCTAAATCCCTAGCTAATTTTTTAGTTTCATCACTATTTGGATGTATTGAATTTAACATTATAACAAAAGGTTTATGTATATCTTTTAATTCGTTTATAACTCTTTCTTCTGCATCTATATATGAAGACCTTTCAATATCTGTTATACTACCATCAGTAGTTACCACCAGTCCAATTGTTGAATGGTCTGCTATAACTTTCTTTGTACCCATTTCAGCTGCTTTCGCAAAAGGCATTTCTTCTAATGACCATGGTGTTTTAACCATTCTAGGAAGATCACCTTCCATATATCCGAGACTGTCATTAACTAAATATCCGACACAATCTACTAACCTAGTTTTAAGTTTTACATTATTTTGTAATTTTATCTCTACAGATTCATTTGGAACAAATTTTGGCTCAGTAGTCATTATTGTTTTACCAGCAGCACTTTGTGGTAATTCATCTTTTGCTCTATCTTGTTTGTATTCATTTTCTATATTTGGAATAACAAACATCTCCATAAAATTTTTAATAAATGTTGATTTACCTGTTCTTACAGGACCAACAACACCTAGATATATGTCACCACCTGTTCTAGCCTCAATGTCTTTGTATATATCTCTCTTCTCCATTTTAATACCTCCATCAAATACTTTATTACAATATATTATCTGGATATATATTTATGAATAGTTTTTTCAAATTATTTCTATATACTTTAATTATATTTGTAAATTATTTAATAAATCTATTTTTGAAGTAATGCAAATTGCACCGTCTTTAAGCAAATAATTAGTGAAATATGCCTCTTGATTATATATACTCCCCGGTACCACATATATATCTTTTCCCTGCTCTAACATTAAATCTACTATCATCGCAACTTTAATATTATAATTAGATTCTGGAATAAATAATGAATTAGACATACCTGTTATATATTCATAGTTTATATTTGTATTTTCTTCTAACTTATCTGATATAACTAAAACATTTTCTCTATCTATTTTCTTAATAAATGGCAGATATACTATATTACTGTGTTCTAGTGGTATGTCACTAATAATTGACACTCCATTTCTGCTAATATATGAGCAAAATTCATTATATATTTTTTTACCGTTAAAAGAAAAGTTATTTGAATTATATACATAAATTATTCTATTTTTTAATAAATCCAAATTGCCCAGAGTAAATAATATTAACGGTGGATTAAAAATATTTATTAAATGATTAGGATAATATCTGGAATTAATACTTATTATTTTTATATTCTGTCTACTAATATTTTTAAATAATTCAATAGACTGAGTCTTTAAATTTAAATCAACTAAATTAGAAAAAGTTTTATAACTAATGTGTATATGATTTAGCCTTAATGTCTTTAGAAATTTATCTTTATCTTTTGATGATGCATAAATATCTTTAGCATCTTTAAATACTTTTAGTAAATTTATATATGTTAAATAATTTATTTTAACATGCATACTAAGCCATAAATATTCCATAAATTAACCCAACACCCTCTTTATATTAATTATATATTAGATAAATTGAACAATCAAATATCTCTATTATATTTTTAGCACTATTTTTAGGGTATTTTATATACTAATATAAAAAACAACTTAATAAAGAAAAAACTCTATTAAGTTGTATAAAAATTATTTAATTTTAGTTCTTAGTATGCTCATATAATTACTTGATACTTTATATTTATTTTTTATTTCATTAACTTTTTTATATAAACCATCTTTATATTCCTTAGATGCACTGCCTTTTACATACAATTCTCTAATCTTATTATATATTTCTAAATCATACTCCTTTATAAAATTTAGAAAATATGGTTTTGTTTTTCCCAATAAATATAAAGTTCCTGGTAAAACATAATCCACTTTAGTTTCAGAAGATAACCTATATATTTCTTCTAAATTTTCATAAGAATCTGTTAAATATGGAATTATAGGCATTAGATGAATTCCTAAACTCGCATTTGTATTTTTAAATTTGCTTAAAGCCTCAAATCTTTTTATTGATGGTGAAGCAGTAGGTTCTAATTTTTTTCTTAATTTTTCATCCATTGTTGTAACAGTAAATGCTATATTAACGTAAGTAATTTTGGATAACTCATCTATTAAATCAATATCTCTTAAAATCAAATCTGACTTTGTTGAAATTATGACGGGAGTTTTATACTTTATCATTAACTTTAATACTTCAGGCATTATTTTTAATTTTTCTTCAATAGGTTGATATGAGTCTGTAACTCCTCCGATATTTACAATTTCTCTTTTCCAAGAAGAGGAACTTAATTCCTTTTCTAATTGTGCTAATATATTCTTTTTATAGTATACATTATCAAAAAAATTACCATCATTTAAATAATCATGTGAATATATGGCATAACAATATTTACATCCATGTTCACATCCACGATAAATATTTAAATCCCATCCATATGGAATCTTTCGTTTTAATTTATTTAAAGCACCTACATTATTTATTTCAATATAATTAACCATAATTTTCTCCAATACTACTTTATATATAATACAAATATTATATAATGTTCCTTAATTATAATCAAGTAAAATACAAACAATAAAGACACTTATTTAAAATAAGTGTCTTTATATAAAAAAATATATTTTTAATATTGTCTTGCTGTATATACCATATGCTTAGCATCTTTTCCACATATTGCACATTTATCTCCTAAATGATCTTCTTCAAATGGAATACACCTAATTGTAGATGCTGTAAGCTCTTTTATTTTATCTTCACACTCTACATTACCACACCACATCATTTTTACGAAACCTTGTTTAGTTTTGAATATGTCGATATACTCTTCTAAACTTCTAGCTTCAAATGTATGATTTTTAGTATTTTCTTTAGCCATATTAAGCATATTATCTTGTATTTCTACTAATAATTTTTCTAAATATTCGTTTAATTCATCTAATTTAACAGTTTGTTTTTCAAATGTATCTCTTCTAAATACAACACAACTGTTATTTTCTATATCCTTAGGTCCAATTTCAATTCTAACTGGTACCCCACGTAATTCCCAATGATTGAATTTATATCCTGTTGAATACCCTTCTCTATCATCTAATTCAACTCTAAATTTATTTGAAAGTATAGTTTTAAGATCATTTACTTTATCTAAAACTCCTTCTTTATGAGCTGCTATTGGAACTATAACAACTTGAATTGGTGCTATATTAGGAGGTAATTTTAAACCTCTATCATCACCATGAGTCATTATTATTCCTCCTATAATTCTAGTTGACATTCCCCAAGATGTTTGGTATGCATATTCCTCTTTTCCTTCTTTATTTTGAAATTTAATATCAAATGCTTTGGCAAAGTGATTTCCAAAATAATGAGAAGTTCCTGATTGAAGTGCTTTACCATCATGCATTAATGCTTCAATTGTATATGTACTTTCAGCACCAGCAAATTTTTCTTTTTCAGACTTTTGCCCTTTAATTACAGGAATAGCTAAATACTCTTCACAAAAGTCTGCATATATTTTATGCATTTTTAGAGTCTCTTCTATAGCTTCATCAGCTGTAGAATGAAGTGTATGGCCTTCTTGCCATAAAAATTCTGATGTTCTTAGGAACGGCCTTGTTGTTTTTTCCCATCTTACAACATTTGCCCATTGATTTATTAAAAGTGGTAAATCTCTATGAGATTTTATCCATTTAGAATACATTGTACATATTATTGTTTCAGAAGTTGGTCTTACACATAATCTTTCTTGTAATTTATTTTCTCCACCCTGAGTTACCCAAGCAACTTCTGGTGCAAATCCAGCAACATGATCTTTCTCTTTATTAAGTAGAGATTCTGGTATAAGTAACGGAAAGTATGCATTTTTATGTCCGGTTTCTTTAAATTTATTATCTAATACTTTTTGTATGTTTTCCCATAAAGCGTAACCATATGGTCTTATTACCATAAAGCCTTTAACAGGAGCATAATCCACAAGTTCTGCTTTTAGTATAATATCTGTATACCAATCAGCAAAGTTATCATCCATTTTTGTTAATTCTTTTACAAAATTTTTATCATCCATAATTTGGTTCCCTTCTTACGTTTTAAACGTTATCTAAACTAATATTTCCTATTTTTCCGTTTTTTAAATCATCTAAGAAAAGTCTTGATGCTTTCTCTGTATCTACTCCACCGCCTGAAATTAAACATCCTCTTTTTTTTCCAATAGACTCTATTATTTCAAAAACTTCTTTTTCAAATACATCATCGTCTAATTTGTATTTTTCTTTTAAAAGTACCTTATACTTTTCATTTTTAATTAATAGTTTAACTCCTTCAACAGCTAATTCTTCCATATCTAATATCTCTTGTTTTATATTTCCAGTAAGAGCTAATTTAAGTCCGGCATTATTATCCTCTAATCTTGGCCACAATAATCCTGGTGTGTCTAAAAGTTCTATGTTTTCTCCAACTCTTATCCATTGTTTTCTAACTGTTACTCCAGGCTTATTACCTACGCTTGCTGTATTTTTCTTTGATATTTTATTTATAATCGTAGATTTACCCACATTGGGAATACCTACAATTAATACTCTAAATATTGGTTTCATATCTATTTTTTTGTTTTCATATTTCTTTTCATATATTTTATTTCCAATTGACTTTATTGTTTCCAATAGTTTAGATATATTTTCACCAGTTTGAGCATTTGTTAGAACAACTGATATACCTTTATCTTCAAAATACTTTTTCCATCTATTTACTTCAGACTTATCTGCAATGTCATATTTATTTAGTACTACAATTCTTTCTTTACCTTCAGCCATATCGTCAATTATATAATTTTGACTTGACTTTGGAATCCTACTATCTAAAACTTCCACAACAATATCTATAAGTTTTAAATCTTCTTTTATAGATTTGGCAGCTGTAACCATATGTCCTGGATACCAATTAATATTCATAATTTGCTCATCTCCTTCATTAATATATATCTAAACACCCCATAAAATTTATAAGGTGCTTAGTATGTATTACTTAAAAGCTTATTTAGATTTTGCTTCTTTTAATTTAGCAGATTTTCCAATTCTATCTCTTAAATAGTAAAGTTTTGCTCTTCTTGCTTTACCGTTTCTAGTAACTTCAATCTTTTCTATTTTTGGTGAATTAACTGGGAATGTTCTTTCAACTCCTACACCATTAGATATTTTTCTTACTGTGAAAGTTTCGTTTAAACCTGAATTTTGTCTTTTTATAACTGTACCTTCAAATATTTGAGTTCTTTCTCTGTTTCCCTCTTTTATTTTTACGTATACTTTTACTGTTGTACCTATTTCAAATTTATCTACGTTTTCTTTAACATATTCTTGCTCTATTGCTTTAATTATATCCATTCTAATTTTCCCTCCCTTTTATTTGGTTTAATGTTTTAATTTAGTTTTTTAATTTTAATTACTTGATTTAAATTTTATTTAAGTAAGTCTGGTCTATTAGTTTTTGTAATTTCTAAAGATTTTTTATGTCTATATTCAGTTATATTTTTATGATGACCGTTTAAAAGTACTTCTGGAACTTCTCTACCCCTAAATACACTAGGTTTAGTATATTGAGGATATTCTAAAAGTTTATTAGTATGAGATTCATCTATTAAAGATCCTTCAGTTATTATACCAGGTACTAACCTTGTAACAGAATCAATAAATACCATTGCTGGCAATTCTCCACCTGTTAATACATAATCTCCAATTGAAATTTCTTTAACATTATATTCTTCTAATACTCTTTCATCTATTCCTTCGTAATGTCCACATATTAAGATATATACTTTACTATTACAATTCTCACTGTAAATTTTACATATATCATAATTTAACAAACTACCTCTAGGAGACATATATATTATTTCATATTCTGAGCCATTTAATCTAGAAATAGCATAATCTATAGCTTTTGCCACAGGTTCTGGTGATATAACCATACCAGAACCACCACCGTAAGGCGTATCATCTACTTTCTTATTTTTAAACTCAGAAAAATCTCTAATATCTATTAACTCAATCGATAATTTATTAGAATCTATGCTACGTTTTATTATACTTGTATTTAGAAAAGATGTAAACATATCATTAAATAATGATAAAACTATAAATCTAATCATTTAAATTAGTCCCTCCATTAGTTTAATATATACTTTTCCTTCTTCTAAACTTATTTTAAGTACAACATCTTTTATAGCGGGTATACATACAACATTTTCTTCAGTTTTAATTTCATATACATCACTAGCACCTGCATTAAATACATTAACTAGTTTGCCAAAATATTTAGCTTTAGAAATGTCTTCTAAATTTTCCAAAGTATAGACATCCAGGTTGATTAAATCTTCAACGTAATATGTATTTTCTTCTTTAATTGTTTCTTTTTTTATATAAATATACTTTTGCATAAGGTCTTTAGTTTGTTCTATAGTATCAATTCCTGCTAATTTATAAACTATCATGTTCTTAAGAATCTTTGAACCTTTAACTAAATATTCTAATTTAAGCTCTGGATCAAGATATAATTTCTTAATGCTTGCAAGATTTTTTATATCGTCAGTATATGGGTATATTTTAACTTCACCTTTTACACCATGTATATTTACAATTTGACCAACTTTTAGGAAACTCATATCTTATGCTTCTTCTACGTCAACTGAAACTTTAACTGAATCTTTCATAGCATATGCGTAAATTATTTCTCTTATTGAACGAATTATTCTTCCTTCTTTACCAATTATTCTACCCATATCTTCTTTAGCTACTTTTAATTTTAGAACTTTTCTTTTTTCAACTTCAACTTCAGTAATTACAACTTCGTCAGCTTTACTTACAAGGTTTTTAACAATGTACTCTAATAATTCTTTATACATAATAATCACTCCTTAAAACTTAAATTTCAATTCCTGCTTTTTTTATAAGTGCTTTAGCAGTTTCTGTTGGTTTAGCACCTTTTCTTATCCACTCTAATACTTTTTCATTATTTACTTCAATTAATGCAGGTTCAGTCATCGGGTTATATACCCCTACTTTTTCTATGAACCTTCCATCAGCTGGAAATCTTGAATCAGCAACAACAAGTGTATAAAAAGGAGCTTTTTTAGCACCATCTCTTCTTAATCTTATTTTTACCATTAACATTCACCTCCTTAAAATGTATTTATTTTTTAATCTATTTAAACTTTGGTATATTCATATTTCCAAGTGGATTTTTTCCATTTGCCATAGATTTCATCATTTTTTGCATTTCTGCAAATTGATTCATAAATCTATTAATATCTTCTACTTTATTTCCACTACCTTTAGCAATTCTTTTTCTTCTTGAGCCATCTAAAATTTTTGGATTCATTCTTTCTTTTTTAGTCATTGATGTTATGATTGCATCAACTCTAGCTAATTTTTTTTCATCTATTTCAACATCTTTTAATTCTTTAGGAACACCTGGTAACATTGCAAGTATAGACTTAAAAGATCCCATTTTTCTAATTTTTTTCATTTGATCTAAATAATCATCAAGTGTAAATTCATTTTTTCTAAGTTTTCTTTCTAAATCAATAGCCTCTTTTTCATCAAAAGCTTCTTCAGCTTTATCTATAATAGAAAGTACATCTCCCATACCTAATATTCTTGACGCTATTCTATCTGGATAAAATTCCTCTAAATCGCTAAGTTTTTCACCAACAGAAGCAAACTTAATTGGTTTTTTAGTTACACTTTTAACAGAAAGTGCAGCACCACCACGAGAATCAGAATCTAACTTTGTCATTGTAACAGAATCAATTCCAACTAAGTCATTAAATTTTTCAGCAACATTTACAGCTTCTTGACCTGTCATACTATCTACTACTAACATTATCTCATGAGGTTTAATAGCTTTTTTTACATCAACTAATTCATTCATTAATACTTCATCAATTTGTAATCTACCAGCAGTATCTACTATAACAACATCACATAACTTTGATCTAGCTTGTTTTATTCCGTTTAATGCAATATTCACTACGTTTTTACTGTCTATTTCACTATATACTGGTATATTTAAACTATTGCCCAACGTTTCTAATTGTTTTATAGCAGCTGGTCTATATACATCACATGCTATCATAAGTGGTTTTTTACCTTGTTTTCTTAAATAATTACTAAGTTTCCCACACAAAGTAGTTTTACCGCTACCTTGTAATCCAACTAACATTATAACCGTTGGTGGATTAGATGATATATTTAATTTTGAAGCTCCATCACCTAATAAATTTGTAAGTTCTTCTTTAACTATTTTAACTACTTGCTGCCCAGGTGTCAAGCTATCCATAACATCACTACCAAGAGCTTTTTCTGATATATTATTTACAAATTCTTTTACAACTTTATAGTTTACGTCTGCTTCTAATAATGCTAACTTAACTTCTTTAAGCATTTCATTTAATTCTTTTTCGCTTATTCTTGTTTGCCCTTTTAATTTTTTTACAATATTTTGTAATTTATCTGAAAGACTGTTAAACATACTACAACTCCTCTATTTTAATTTGTTTAATATTTTCTTTATATCTTTATTAGTTATATTTTCTTTACTACACATTTCAATTAGGATATCTATATTTTTTTTGTATTCATTCATCTTAACAACTTTTTCAAAATTTAGTAATAACTTTTTACTTACTTCTATACTATATCTAACCGCTTGAAAAGTTATTTTATTATTTTCAGCAATTTCTCTAAGAGATAAATCACTTAAATAATATAGTTCAAATGTTTTTCTTTGTTTAGCTGTAAGTAATTTTCCATATATATCATATAGTTCAATTAGTTCTAAATTATTGTCTAGTTCCAAATTTTCTTCCATATAATCTCCTTAATATGTGTAAAAGTATTTTACTTTACACATATTATACACTACAAATGCTATATTGTCAATAGTTTTAATAATATTTAATGCCATTTAACAAAAAAAAGAAAACACTCGTTATTATAACAAGTGTTTTCTAAAAAACAATTTTTAAGTTAAGATGTAATTTGTAGAGTCGTGTACAGTTTCCTTTCTAACATTACATTCCGTGTATTTTTTTTCTTCTAGCAGTACTTGAAACATTATGTTCTTGAACATTTCCTGAACTACAGTCTTTATACCTCTTGCACCCACTTTAAGTTTTACTGCTTCTTGAGCAATTTCATCAATAATTTCATCATCATAGTTAACTTTTATTCCTTTATCCCCAAGTGCTTGAACATAACTTAATAAAGTAGATTTTTTTGAATTACGCGTTATATCTTGCAGATCAGTTACGGTAAGTTTATTTAATTCAATAATCATATCAAACCTACCAATAAACTCTTTTGAAAATCCAGCTTGAATGAAGTCTTCTGGGATATACTCTTTGTTTTTGACAATATCTTCTGCTGCCCTAGCATTAAATCCCATTACACCTTTTCCATTAATTCTTTTCTCACGAATATTAGCAAGACTAGGAAATGCACCTATGAATATAATTGTTACTCTAGAAGTATCCATATATCCAAGTGTATCTCCATCAGGATCAGTTATAGGTACTTTTGTTCCTTCAAGTATTTTAAGTAAAGAAAATAGAACTTCCTCTCCGCTAACATCTCTGCCAACATCTTTGGCTGCACCTTTCTTATCGCCTTCGTCTATAACAAGTATTCCCCTTTCAGCTTTACGTATATTATCTCCCGCCGCCCTATATAAATCTTTTATCATGTCGTCAGCGCTTGGACCAAAATAGCCAGCTTCAGTGAATCTTGTTGCATCTTCAATAACAACCGGCAAATTTAATATCTCTGCTAACAGCTTGATAATTGCCGTTTTACCATTACCTGATTCACCAAGAACAATAATATTAGATTTAATTTCAAGGTTATCAATTTTTAGATTTTTATAAATTGATGTCGCTATCTGTTTTATATGATCATCTTGACCTTTTATAACAGATTTTACACATGAAATTATCTCTTTAAGACTCTTCTCCTCAACATTTTTAGCAGTTTCAATGGATATTTTTGCAGCATCTGAATAAGGTTTTACAGATTTTTTAATAATTTTTGTATAACTCTTTACATCAAGTTTTTCTTGATTATTATCATCGATTTTTGCTAAATCATGAATACATATATCACAGATAATCGGATCTGATTTTCTAACTGCATATCGTTTACCAGATTTATTAGGATTCTTCAAAATTTCTTGCCCACAAATTGTACATACAAGTTTCTTTCTTTTTTCTTTGCTATCCATTTTCAAAACCACCTTTCTTATTAAAGTAAGGATTTGATGTTTTTCATTCATATAATAATACCATTTTTTGTTGCAAAAGTCAAGTAAATCCAGTTAAAATCACCATATATACTTTATAATTATGTAAACACAAAAAATGTAGAAAAATCTAAATAGACTTTTCTACATTTTTATATAATGGTTTTATTAATTAAATTTATATCCACATTTTGGACAAAATTTAGCGTTTTCGTCACTTATATATCCACATGTTGGACATACACGTTCAGTTTTTTCTTCTTTTTTTATTTCCTCTTTTTCTTCAATATTTTTCATTTTAAGAGGTTTTTGTTTTTCGCCACAATTTTCACAATAAACACTATCAATTCCTATTATTTCAAAACAATTATCACATTTTCTTAATTTTTTGTTATATAGTATTTTCTTATTTAATTCTACTATCTCTGCATTAGTTTTATCTATTAATTTACATTCTTTGTTAAATGCTTTACCGACATCTTCACCTTTTGAATATACTTCATAAACAGTTCTACCCATTGCTACGTAAGATTGTTCAATATTCGCTTCCTTATCTGAAATTGCTATTTTAACTTTTGCTTCTTCCAATAGTTTCCCAGACTTATCTGCCACTGTTTTATATGTATCTGCTACACCGTCCCCAACTTTTTTTGAAAGCTCATTTATTTTTTTCATAAAATCCATTTTCAATCATCTCCTAATAAACAATATACCATATTTTTATGTTTTTTTCAAGTAAATACGTTTAAATTTCATTAATTTCAAAATATAATATAACATATATTTAATATTATATTCTTATTTTAATTAAATATACAAATAAAAAACAAGAAGTATAGCCTTTATACTTCTTGTTTTTTATTTGTATAACTTAGTTAATTAATTGGACTTCACATAATGAAGCTATACCACTTCCAGAAATACCACCTGTTTGTAATGACTGTATTGTATTTTTACTGCTACCCATAAATGTTATATATGAATTTATATATGTACCCATATTAACTTTTATTCTCACATTTTTTCTATCAATACTTCGGCATTTACATATGATACTTTAACATTATCATTTCCTTTAATTTCGTCGTCTAATAATTTATTAGCAAATTTATCTTCAATATGCGTCTGTATAGCCCTTCTAAGTGGTCTTGCACCATAAGTATCATCAAAACCCACCTTAGATATATAGTCTATAATTGAATCATCAAATATGACAGATATATCTTTACTTGTTAATCTTTTTGCAAATTCTAAGAGCATCAAGTTAACAATCTTTTTAATACTATCTTCTTGTAATTTTCTAAAGACTATTATTTCATCTAATCTATTTAAAAACTCTGGTCTAAATACTTTTTTAATTTCACTCATAACTTCATTTTTTGTTTTTTCATAATTTTTAGAACTATCTTCTTTTGAAATGAATCCAATAGATTTATTTTCTGTTATATTTCTAGCACCAACATTTGATGTCATTATTATAACTGTATTTTTAAAATTTACAACTCTACCATTAGAATCTGTAAGTCTACCGTCTTCTAGTATTTGAAGTAACATATTAAATACATCTGGATGTGCCTTTTCTATTTCATCAAATAATACTATGCTATATGGTTTTCTTCTTACTTTTTCTGTTAATTGTCCACCATCTTCATATCCTACATATCCCGGAGGTGAACCAATTAATTTTGATACACTATGTGGTTCCATATATTCCGACATATCTAGTCTTATCATGGCAGAATCTGAACCGAATAGATTTTCAGACAAAGCTTTTGTAAGTTCAGTTTTACCAGTACCAGTTGGTCCAAGTAGCATAAATGATCCTATAGGTCTTTTTTCATCTTTTAATCCAACTCTTGCTCTTTTAATTGCTCTTGCTAAAGATTCAACCGCTTCATCTTGACCTACTACTCGTTTTTTAAGTTGTATATCTAAATCCTTTAATTTTTTAGTTTCTTCTAAGTCTAATTTTGTTATTGGTATTTTAGTCATAGCAGAAACAACAGTACATATATCTTCTTCTGTTAATTTAACTTCTTCATTAGATTCTTCTTTTTTCCATTTTATTTTTTCTTTATCTATCTTCT
This sequence comes from Clostridia bacterium, assembly GCA_029256705.1. Classification (GTDB taxonomy): domain Bacteria; phylum Bacillota; class Clostridia; order TANB77; family CAG-465; genus RGIG5057. The sequence continues at coordinate 38,552 of JAQSXK010000008.1, read as the reverse complement.
CTTTTAGTTTTCTTTCTTCATCTCTTACCTTAGCTGCTTTTTCAAATGTCTGAGATATTATAGCTTCTTCTTTTTCTTTAGATAATTTGATTAATTTGTTTTCCAAATCCACTATATTTTGAGGTGTTGTTACAGTTTTTAATTTGATTTTAGAACAAGCCTCATCAATTATATCTATAGCTTTATCTGGTAAATATCTATCGTTTATATATCTGACGCTCAAATTTACAGCCATTTTTATGCTTTCATCAGTAATTTTAACTTTATGGTGTGCTTCGTATTTATCTTTCAATCCTTTTAATATTTTAATAGTATCTTCAGCAGATGGTTCGTCAATAAGAACAGATTGAAATCTTCTCTCTAAAGCTGCGTCTTTTTCAATATGTTTTCTATACTCATTTAAAGTTGTTGCCCCAATTATCTGCACTTCGCCTCTAGATAAAAGTGGTTTCAAAATATTTGCTGCGTCCATTGCACCTTCAGCTGAACCAGCACCAATAATGGTATGTAATTCATCGATAAAAAGTATAACATTACCAACTTTTTTTGATTCCTGCAGACATTTTTTAAGCCTTTCTTCGAAATCTCCTCTATATTTTGCACCTGCAATCATAGATGACATATCTAAAGATACAATTCTTTTATCTTTTAGTACATCTGGTATCTTAGACTCAATTATTATTTGTGCTAGACCCTCCACTACTGCTGTTTTACCTACTCCAGGTTCACCTATAAGTACTGGGTTATTTTTTGTTCTTCTACTTAATATTTCAATAATTCTAGTTATTTCACTAGTTCTTCCTATAACAGGGTCTAATTTATTCTCTTTTGCTAAAGCAGTTAAATCTTTTGAATAACTATTTAATGTCGGTGTATTATTATTTAAATTACTACTTGTAGAAGCATAATTATTTACTGGTGAATCATCACTTATTAATTTCATTAAATCGGCAAATATTTTTTGCGGATCAATATTTGCATCAATTAAAATTCTAATAGCAATGCTATCTACCTCTCTCATTAATGAGAGTAAAATATGCTCTGTTCCTATATAATTATGATTAATTCTTTTAGACTCTCTAACACTATTTTCTAGTATTCTCTTAGCTCTAGGTGTAAAATCTATATTATCATGTTCTAAAGTGTCCATAACACCATCTATTTTAAATATTTCTTCCTTAACATATTCTGCTGTCAATCCTTGAGATACTAATATTTTACTTGCAAGTCCTTCCCCTTCTGCAACCAGTCCATATAGTATATGTTCTGTTCCTATAAAAGAATAGTTATTCTCAAGCGAAAACATTTTTGCTTTATCCAAAACTTTTTGTGCTCTATCTGTAAATTCATACATATTAATCAAGCTCCTTTCTTAAATATTTTGCTCTTTCGATATTTTCAGTGTACTCATCGAAATCTTGTTTCAAGGTAGTTTTAAGTACACTACTGTTACATTCCGTCATTAATTTATTTATATTTTTTAAATCTATAGTTGTTATTAATTTTAAACTTATTCCAACTCTAATTTTAGATAAATGATCTATTGCCTCTTTATATTTTATATATCTGGCATTTTTTAAAATTCCATAAGATCTAAATATACTATCTTCAAATGCTATATCTGTTTTTAATAATAATTCTCTAGCTTTACTTTCTTGTGACATTACATATGATATTACATTTTTAATATTTATTATAATAGCTTCTTCACTTTCTCCAAAGCTACTTCTATTAGAAAATTGATACATATCTCCATATCCTGCAGTATTTTCGCCATATGATCCTCTTACTAAAACTCCAGCATTAAGAACATTTTCCACTATACTATTTATTTTCTTCAATCTAACTAAACCCGGCAAATGCATCATTACAGATATCCTTAAACCACTCCCAAGATTAGTTGGACAACTTGTTAAATATCCGTATCTATCATCTTTTGCATAATCTAGATTTAAACTATTTTCTATGAGTTTTGCATTATTATATGTATCAGTTATATTTAAACCACTAGAAAATGATTGAATTCTTAAATGATCCTCTTCATTTAGCATAATAACTATACTATTATCTTTATTTGTAATTATAGCAGAATTCAAATTTTGAGCGCATTCAAAAGATATTAAATGTTGCTCGACTAAACTCCTAACCGTTGTTTTATCCATATCTTTAAGTTTTAAAAAATTAAATTTATTTCTATCTACATTGTTTTCCACTAAACTATTTAACTTTATCATGTTCTCTTTAGATAAATTGTTTGGGAAGTTAAAATCTTTTAAGTTTCTAGCTATTCTAACCCTAGTGGAAATTACATACTGTGAATTTTCACCTACATCTTTATACCACAAATCACTCACCTACTTTTCTAATTCTTTTATTCTATCACGCAATTTAGCCGCATCTTCATACTTCTCTTCTTTTATACTTTTGTCTAATAATTTTTTCAATGAATTAACATCTTCAATTTTAGATATATCGCTATTTTCTGAAATTTTACTATTACTTACTCCTGTTTTTTTAAAATTATTTTGACTTGTATTATCCCCTATATTTAGATGCCTATTTTTTCCGTGTATTTTAGTTAGTAATGTATCTATTCTATCACTAAAAGCATTATAACAATTAGGACATCCAAATAAACCTTTTTCCAAATAATCATCAAACGTATATGAACATTTACTACATACTTTATTTGAGTATTCATCCTCGATTAATTCTTTAGGATGACTAATAAAGAAATATGATAACATATTTGGAAAATCTATTAGGTTTAAATTTTTAGCACAATTAGCACATATAACAATCTCTCTTTTCTCACCATTTATGTTTTCATAGTATCTAACAGTTGCCTCCTCTTTTCCACAGTTTTGACATTTCATAAAAATCACTCCTTTATATTACATTTATAAGCAAACATTTAAAAATATCTGATCTTACTTTATCTCTATCTAGTTTATCTACATTTTCTAAACTTTTATCTGAAATTGCAATCTTAATTAATCTTGCTGTTTTTTCATCTAAAACATTATACACCAAAAGATTATTCAAGTAAATGTCAGCGACATTTTGTGATAATTTATTATCCATTTCGCTAATAATATGCATCAAATATTTTTCATTGGTTAAATCAAATTTACTTATCTTTATAAATCCGCCTCCACCTCTTTTACTTTCAACATAAAACCCAAGCTCAGGTATAAATCTAGTAGAAATAACATAATTGATTTGTGAAGGAACACAACTAAATTGATTAGCTAGATCATTCCTTTTAACCTCAATATAATCTGTATCAATTAATAAATCATGAATATATTCTTCTATTATACTTGATAAATTCATTTAACATAACCTCAATTCTTAACTTTGACTATCTTTGACTATTATACAACAAAAAAAGTACTTTGTCAAGTACCTTTTTCTTTATATTAAACATTTTATTATATTTTAGCAGACATTTAATATATCTTATCTAAATTTATTCTCCAATAATTTTACTTATTGCATTAATTAATTCTGGATTTTTATTTACAAAATTTGTATAAATATCAGATATTTCAGTTGAAGTAATATCCTCATATCCTACATTATTCGTAAAGTCTGGTTTTGTTATATTTTCTATTGTTTTAATTGTACTATCTACTGTTAAATTAATTGTACCATAAGATTCTGGAGTATTTAATCTAAATGTAAATGTTTGATTGATTTCACTTTTACTAATATTTCTTGTTTCAACATTTAGATCACCCTTTATATCATTTAATCCACTTATTCTTAATGTGTAATTAACGTCAACCTTTGATTGACTAATAATACCCTTAACATCCATACTCATATTTTTACCATAAGTAGATGTTATATCATAATTATCTGGTGAAGTTTCTTTTACATTTACTTTTGCAACTAATTCGTTATTTTCAAAAATTGAAGTTTGAGTATCAAATTTTATTGTCTTATAAGTTGTATATTGTAATACAGTATTATTTTCATCAAAAGATTTAATTTCATTTCTAACTACTTTGTTAAATATTCCCGAAGTATATAATGAATATTCACCTATAACTTCATTATCATAATTAGTGTTTTCAATATTTAATAGTTGATCTCTTATATCATCTTCTAAAGCTGTAACATTTGGATATGTATCAGAACCAGATAATTTAATTATTATATCTTTCGCTTTATTATCCATTAATATTTTATTTAATAATATTGTTGTAACTTGATTTGTAAATTTTGTATCAATAGTAAGCGTAGTTTTATTTACAGAAATTTTTTCTTCATCAATATCTATTAATACCTTAGAATCATTTATTGTACCATAAGAAACGGCATCAACAATTGAGTTTTTCAAAACATCAACAAGATATCTTATCTCATCAACTTTAACTTCTTTAACAGCGTCTTGTAAAACCTTTTCATCAGTTACCTTTATATACTTATCAAAATAATCTTTAATTAATACATATATCTCATTATTATCTAAATATGCATTTGCTTTAATTTTTTCATTATTATATGAGTAATTTAATTCAACATCAGAATATTTATTAGGTATATCAGATTTAATATTTGTTTCTATAATTGAGTTGTTAACTAAATCTTCTATACTTTTAGATACAGGTCCAATTAAATTTTTAACATCATCACTAAGCGATACCTTTGCTGTCATTCTATTAGTAACTTCAGTTTTATTTTCAAATATACTATTTGAAATAGATGATTTTTCTGCTAATTGTAATATAGAATCTGTTTCTTTAAATATATATCTAACCGCAGATTTAATTTTAAATGTTGGATTATTTACAAGTACTATATAACCAGCAAACAGAGCAAGCGCTATAATAACTACTATTAAAACTTTAATTATTGTTTTTTTATTACCTTCAAATCCCATAAAATACCCTCACTTTTACTATTAATTTTTATTTAATGATTATATTAAATAATTATAAGTAAATTATATCTCATATTTTTATTTATTACAATATGTAATGTACAAAATAATCTTAAAAAAGTAAAAAACTTGTATAATATTTTACTATTATGCAAGTTTTTGTAATTTATTGTCAATAACTATTAAGCTTCTGTATTCATAAAATCTTTTAATCTCTTACTTCTACTTGGATGCTTTAACTTTCTTATTGCCTTAGCTTCAATTTGTCTTATTCTTTCTCTTGTTACTTGAAATTCTTGACCAACCTCTTCTAAAGTTCTCATTCTTCCATCAATTAAGCCAAATCTTAGTTTTATAACTCTAGCTTCTCTTGGTGTTAATGTATCCATAACATCATCTAAATGTGTTCTAAGTAATACATCAGCAGCTTGGTCTGATGGTGAAGCTTGTTCTTCATCTTGAATAAAGTTTCCAAGTACTGTTTCGTTTTCATCTCCAACTGGTGTTTCTAATGATATCGGTTCTTGGGCTATTTTTAATATTTCCCTTACTTTTTCTACAGGCATTTCAACTTCTTCAGCTATTTCTTCTGGTGAAGGCTCTCTGCCATTTTGTTGTAATAAATGTCTAGAAGTACGTATTAATTTATTTATTGTCTCAACCATATGAACTGGTATTCTAATTGTTCTAGCTTGGTCTGCTATTGCTCTTGTTATTGCCTGTCTTATCCACCAAGTTGCATATGTACTAAATTTGAATCCCTTTTTAAGATCAAATTTTTCAACTGCTTTAATAAGTCCTAAATTTCCTTCTTGAATCAAATCTAAAAAGTGCATCCCTCTACCAATATATCTTTTTGCTATACTAACAACTAATCTTAAATTTGATTCTACTAATTGTTTTCTTGCTTCAGTATCTCCATCAGCCATTCTCTCAGCAAGTTTTGTTTCAGATTCATAATCTAAAAGTGCTGTATTACCAATTTCTTTTAGAAATAGTTTAACTGGATCATCAGTATTTAAATTATCCATAAATGATAAATCACTTACTTCATCAAATAATATACCTTTTTCAATTTCACTTAAATCTTCAAGATTAGGTTCAATATCTAATTCGGCAACAGGTGAATTACCAAATGTTGCACTCTTCTCAGTTGCAGAGTCTATTTCTACCGGTTCTAAGTCTTCTAAATCTGCATCTACATCTTCATCATTTATTATTTCAACAATATTTGCCTCTTGAGTAGAAGATTCTTTTGCAGCTTCTTCTAAAAGATGTATTTTATTCTTCTCTAATTCTTCGTACAATTTAGATACATTTTGTGGGGTAAAGTTTTTATTATCTAAAAAATCTATTACTTCCTTGTACGTAACACTATCCCTACCTTTATATTTTTCAAGAAATTCATTAATTTGTATTATATATTCAGGTAAAACTGCAGATTTTTTTGATTTGCTAGTAGAATCTACAACTTCTTTCTTTTTTGAAGTTTTAATATCCTCATCTTTTTGTTTAGATTTTTCAATCTTTTCTACATTGTCTAAAGTAATTGATTTACTTTTCTTACCTACAACTTCAACTTCTTTGTTTCCTTCATCAGTATTTTTTAATACTTTTTTTTCCATAAGAATAATCTCTCCTTTTAATACCTATTTAAGTTTGCTCATTTGAATTAGAATCTGATTAAGTTCAAATTGTAAAATATCTTTTTCATCTTTAGAAATATCTTCACCTAATCTTTGAAGAATTTCCATTCTTCGATCAGTAAACTTACCTTTTTTTATTTGATTTAAAACATCACCCAATAATTTTTCTTTTCCAGAAATAGACACATCTATATACATTACATCTGTCAATTCCTTAATTAAATCTTCATCTTTCATTTTGGATAGTATATCTATTTTATTTAAGTCATACTCCTTCGAAAGTGATATAATATAATTATATAAATTTCTAATACCAGAGTTTTTAAATGTGGTTTCATCAATATTTTCGTTTATCTTACCCTGAATTTCCTTATCTTTTAAAATCATAAGCGCTATAATATACTGCTCTACTCTTTTTCTAGCATTTATATTTGAGCCAATTTTTCTTGATACATCATTTAAATTAGTAATTATATTAACACCATCTTTTTTTAATTTTTTATCTATTTCCTTTACAATAGGTTCTTTTCCAATTTTGTATTTTGAAGCTATTTTATCTATATAAAGGTCTCTTTCTATATTATTATCTATTTTGCTTAATATATTTGCGGCACCATTTAAAAACTTAATTTTAGAATCAATATTATTCATATCTAACTCTTTTTCTATTTTAGAAACTTTAAATTCAACTAGAGACATACTATTTGCAATACAAGTTTTAAGTCTTTCTGGTCCATATTTGTTTACATATTCATCTGGATCTTTTACATCTTCTCTATCTAACTTAAGTACTTTTACATTTAATCCTTTAGAAATTAAAACATCTAATCCCCTCATAGTAGCATCTTGTCCAGCTGCATCTTGATCATATGCTATAATCACATTGTCTGTAAACTTTTTTATTAATCTTGCTTGTTCAACAGTTAATGCCGTTCCAAGTGAAGCTACTACATTTGTAAATCCATACTTTTGAAGAGAAACTGAATCCATATATCCTTCTACTATTATAACAGAATCAATTTTCTCTCTCTTAGCAAAATTTAAAGCATATAAATTTTTACCTTTATAATACACAATATTTTCAGCCGAATTTAAATACTTTGGCATAGACTTATCTAGTACTCTTCCACCAAATGCAATAACTCTATCTCTAACATCAAATATTGGAAATATTAATCTTGAAAAAAATCTGTCATAGAGTTTTCCATTGTCGTTTTCAATTATTATTCCAGACGCGATTATTTGTTCCTTTGTATATCCTTTTTCTGTTAGATAAGTAAATAAAGGTATTTTACCACTTCCATATCCAAGTCCAAATTTTATAATTGTATTCTTATCTAAATTTCTTTTTTTTATATATTCTTTAATTAAATTATTATCTTCTTCTAATTTTTGAACTAAATTTTTATGGTAATACATTGCTGCATCTTTATTTATGTTATATATAATCTCTTTCAAATCCCTGTTATCTACCCTATTTGCGTGTGAACTAGTTATATACTTGTTTAGATCAATATGTGCTCTTGTAGCTAAAAATTCAACAGCTTCAATAAACTCCATATTTTCATTTTTCATAATGAAATATATAACGTTTCCACCTGCTCCACATCCGAAACATTTATATATCTGTTTGTCCATTGAAACACAAAAAGAAGGTGACTTTTCCTTGTGGAAAGGACAAAGTCCCATGTAATTTCTTCCACTTTTAGTAAGTTGCACATATTCAGATACTACTTCTACAATATCATTTTGAGATATTACTTCTTCTATTAATTCATCTGAATAGTATGCCACTTAAATTCACCTTCCCTTTTTATTTTATGAATTAAGTAATTTTATTCTTTCATCTCTGTTTAAATATAAATTAGATGTATTTATTATAGATATTAGTATAAGTAGTACAGTAAATATCTGACCATATACTAATATATTTAAGCTAAACAACGTATAAAAAGTAAACATTGATATAAATAATACTTTAATTAGTGTTGATTTAGTATCATATCTTCTTCTTAAAAATACTGTTAGTATTTCTATAAATAATATATATATACATAGAACTAAATAATATCCTTTAGAATTAGTTATGAAATTGTGAAAATTACTTATTATATTATCTTTTTCTATTGTTTTAAATAATTTAATATTTTCTATTACATTATTTCCAGACGGATCTTTAATACTAGTTATAACATTAGATACTATAGGTAAATTTAATGTTACAGCAAAGTTAAGTAATGTATATGATAAATAAGAAGATACAAAAATTATAACTACTGATATAAATATTTTATTTATATATATTCTTTCAATGCTATAAAGCATTTCCTTATTTTTTTGTCTTAAACTATTAATAATTTTATTTGAAAAATTTACATGTGTTTTATCTAAATTTGAAGTAACTAACATTAAAAATACAGATAATATTATCCAAATTATACTATTAAGATTAAGTAACATTGTAATTCCAATAAAAAATCCTGTAACTAAAGAGAAATACATATATTTCTTTGTTTTAATTCCAAGTTGCTTTAATTCATCAATCGATTTTTGCATAAACATTATTACTAACAAAATAAATAATGTAAGTGCTGCCATATTAAAATAATCCAATTTATTTGTAATATTGTTTGGAAGTAAAGCATACATCAACATACCAACTACAGATAATAAATCACTTTTAGATATGTTATATATTATTTTTTTCAGTGTTATCGCAGACAAAACTGAGATAATAGCAAATGCAAGTGCCGAAAATTTTGAAATATCTATTACACTAATATAAAGTGATATCAACTTAGCTAAAAATGTTATTGTTATTAAAAACACAAATCTATATGTTAAACTAACAACTTTTTTTACTTTTTTCTTATTAAGTTTTTCCTTAATTAGTGCATATGCTACTATTAAAATTAGTAGAGCTACTACATATACTATTTTTTCCACTACGCCAGTTTTTAAAGTTAAATTACTAAATGTTAAGTACAAATTTGTAAATATTAAAACTATAACTAGAGCTATAAATATTGCTACAACTAAACTACGTGAAATTTTACTAATACTCATTTCTATTAAACCACTCGTTCTATTAATTATTTAATTTTTCCGTCTTTTGTATATTATCTTTTACTATATAGTTCATTAACATATGCTAATGACTCATGTGTTCCTACATCGTAACATTCACCTGAAAATGCATATGCATATGTTGGTGTCTTTTGATGTAAGTAAGCAACAAAATTACCAGGAGCATCATTTGAATGTCCTTCAGCAATATATTGTTTAAACATAGGTATTACATTTCTAGGGTATAAATATTCTGCATAAACAGCATATTTACTTTTTGGTTCAGCAGGTTTTTCTTCGAAACCTATTATTTTCATGTCTTCGTCAACTTGTGCAACACCTAAACGTTTAAGTGAATTAAGATCTTTTTCTTCTCTTACACATACTGATGGTGCTTGTCTTTCTTTATAAAAAGAAACGAAATCGTTCAACTTGAATGTAAATAAATTATCTCCTGCAATGATTAAAATATCATCGTCTATATTTCCTTTTTCTATAGTATATACAATATCACCTATCGCGCCAAGTCTATCATCATTTGTTAATGTTCCATCATTTAGAACTGTAATAGGTTTTATATTATTCTTTTCTTCAGCCCATTTTGAAAAGTGTGATGAATATTTATCGTTTGTAACTAAGAATATACCATCAACTTCTTCAATAGAATTTACTTCTTCAAGTATGTAATCAAGCAATGCTTTATTTCCAACTTGTAATAAAGCTTTAGGAAAATTTTCTGTTAGTGGAAATAATCTTGTAGCATAACCTGCACATAATAAAATACATTTCATTTAAAATACCCCCATTTTTCTTCACATGGAGACATTATATCATAAAAAAACACATTTTTCAAGTTATTTAAAGAAAAATGTGTTTTTTTGCATTTTCAAATATTTGGATATAATGTTAAAGATATCTTTTTATTTCAGATAAATCAGAAATATTTACTGTAGGCTTAATATGATGCTCTCTATCACCATATTTCAAGTTATATCCAATAGACTTGATGCCTGTTTTATTAGCAAAATTGATATCCGTATACACACTATCACCAATAAAAATCATTGATTCTGTAGAATGTATATTCATTAAACTAAATAGTGCCTTGCAATGCGGTTTTGCGCATATAGTGTCCCAACCATAAATTCTTTCAAAAAAGTCTAATATTCCTAATTTTTCAAGAACTTTGACCTGATCAGAAACAAATGCGTTTGTAGATGCAACAATGTAATACCCTTCATTTCTTAAATATTCAAGTATTTCATATGCACCGTCAATAAGCTTTGGCTCATCCACTTCCTCAGAAATCCGAAACCATTCTTCACCAGATAAATTTATCTCACGTAAAAATGGTATCAGCTCCTCGGCAACACTATAAATCTTACATTTTTCAACCTTTTGTCCATTTTGAAGTTTTTTGGGCAATTTATTCCAGAAATTTGTTATCTGGTTCTCAAACTCTTGGCTTGGTTCTAAACCAAGCTTCCGCATAATTGCACTACCCTGATTATCTGTATGCTTAACCAACGTCCAATCAATATCAAAACAAGCAGTTGTTATTCCTGAAATTTTATTCATAAACTTCACTCCTTATTGGTTTTATGTAAATATTATACACTATGAACTGGCATTTGTCAAGGTTTTATCTACTTTTTAGTCCATTGTCCATGATTATTATTTTCTGCTTCTTTAACATGATTCACTTCTACCTTTGTAGCTTTTTCAATTTCCTCTACTTTTGTTTCTTGTTCATCAGGAGTAGTCCAATTATTAAGTGTCCCCATAAAATTATATCCTTCCTGTTCTTCGTCAGTCATCTTTTTTCTACCAAGATCTTCTGTTTTAGCTAAATCTACAACATTTTCATTTTCATTTTCATTTTCATTTTTGCAATTATTTTTTTTATTACTACATTTACTCATAAAAAATCACCTATATATATTATATCCTGAAATTTTAGATATACACATTTATAGATGATTAATTTTTATTCTATTTCAAATTTTTCTTCTTCAAGTCCGTTTTCAGTTTGAACCAATAAATTGATTCTTTTTTCCGCTTTATCTAATTTTTCACTGCACTCTTTAGACAACTTTATTCCTTTTTCAAATATTTCAATAGATTTTTCTAAGCTTAAATTTCCTCTTTCAAGTTCAGTAGCAATATTTTCTAACTGTTCTAAACTTTTTTCAAATGTTTCGTTTTCCATAATATATCTCCTATTCTACAATTACATTTATTTTACCATCAATAAATGTCAATTTTAAATTATCTCCAGATTTTACTTGATTAGTTTTAACAATAACTGTACCATCATTATCTTGTGCCACAACATATCCTCTTGTAAGTGTTTTAAGTGGACTTAGAGCATCAATTTTAGATACTGACTGTAAATATCTCGATTTACTTCTTTCAAGTAATAAATGCAATTTATTCTCATTAGACCTTAACATAGAATCTATATTTAATCTATAATTATTTATTATATCTAAAGGAACTTTTTCAAGTTTAGAAGACTTCAATCTTTTTACATATTCTTTTTTTCTATCCAGATAATTTAGTATAGCTTGTTTACTTCTATTTTTATAATTTTCTAATTTAATTACTAAATCTGACATTTGAGGATATACAAGTTCAGCTGCTGCTGATGGCGTAGGAGCTCTTAAATCCGAAACAAAGTCACATATTGTAAAATCTGTTTCATGTCCTACTGCAGAAATTATTGGAATGTCTGAATTATATATTTCCCTTGCCAACTTTTCGTCATTAAACCCGAATAAATCTTCAAAAGAGCCACCACCACGCGCTATAATAATTACATCAACATTATTTAATTTATTAAATGCTTTTATTCCGGCTATTACCGTTTCAGATACATTAACACCTTGAACAGTAGCTGGATATACAAGTAAATTCATTTTTCCATATCTTCTTGTGGTTACATTTATTATATCTTGTATTACTGCCCCTGTTTTTGATGTTATTATACCAACTCTTTCAGGAAGAAACGGTAAACTCTTTTTATGTGATTCATCGAACAAACCTTCAAGTTCAAGTCTAGCCTTTAATTGTTCATAAGCTAAATATAACTCTCCCAAACCTTCTGGCATCATCTTTTTACAATATATTTGATATGTTCCATTAGACTCATATACACTAACTTGTCCTTCTATAACAACTTTCATTCCATCATTTACTTTAAATTTTATGCTATCTGCATGACCCTTAAACATTACACACTTAATTGAGCTTGTTTCATCTTTAAGTGTAAAATATAAATGACCAGTATAATGAGCTTTAAAGTTTGTAATCTCTCCTCTAATACTAATATTATATAAAAAGGTGTTTTTATCAAACACCATCTTTATATATTTATTAATTTGAGATACACTATATATTTTTGTTTCCATATAATCTATCCTTTACTATATAACTTTTGCTAGTAACCCATTAACAAAATTAGCAGAATTTTCATCACCATACATTTTAGCAAGTTCAACTGCTTCATTTAAACTAACTTTAACCGGAACATTTTCGATATATTTTATCTCATATATTGCAAGTCTTAAAATAGCTAAATCTATTTTTGCTATTCTATCTATTGACCATCCTTTTAGATTATTTAATATTTGTTCATCAATAGCATCAATATTTGCTATTATTCCATTTAATAATTCAGAGATATATTCTTTTTCTTCTTCAGTGTTAATATTTTCTTCATAATTATACTTTAACATATCTTCTAAATTTAAGTTAAAGTCAAATCCTAGTTGATATATACATTTAAAAGCACTATCTCTTGCTTTTTTCCTACCCATTTTATTCTCCCTTATTTCTTATTGTTATTTTTATCTTCTTTTTCTTGATAATAATATACATTATCATCATTTTTAAAACCTTTAAAATTAAAAAATTTCTTTACTACCCATTCATTATCTTGAATCTTTTTACCAACATATATTGCTCCAGCAACTAGAACAAGAAGAATTATAAATTTAGTTACAAACTCTATTACACCAAGTGCATATAGAAGTACAACAATCGCTACACATATTATAACATATTTATTCTTTAGTACGTATTCCATTAAATCTTTAATGTCTTTCATCTAATTCATCCCTCCTATACTTTTTTTTCAAGTTGATTATATACTCCTTTTATTTTAATATTTGCTTCTTTTATTTCTACTGTTGTTTGTTTTAAAACAGCATCTTTAATATTTTCTTGAAGCTTTGATGTAAGAGTTGGAACCACAGTATCAGGCATTATATAAGTATATACGCTAACAAAAGCTCCCTCTTCAGAAATATTTACAGAAACTTTAATATTTTTTAGTGCACCAAATGATTTGGCAACATTTAGTACAATACTTTCAAATGTGTCTTTAGTTATGTATACAGTGCCTGCTTCATGTTTTATTGCAAGTCCAGCTTTTACATTTTCATCTTTATCTGTTGAAGCAAATATTCCTACAAGTGCTAATAAAGATACCACAAGACCAAGACCCATAATTAAAATTCTATTATTTATTATATATGATAATATACTATTTACTTCATTTCTAATATCAAGTATTTCTAGTGATGTTAATATAACTATTATAGCTAGTCCTAACATACATATTGAAAATACAACCAATATAAATTCTTTAAAATTTTTCATGAGATTATCCTCCTTATTTAATATATATTATTCCTCGTCATATACTTTAGTTTCTTTTTTTTCAAATATTATTCCTTGAACATTTATATTAACTGAAGCTACATCTAAACCTGTCATATTTTCTACTGCTTTTTTTACTGCTTGTTGAGCTGACCAAGCTACATCTGGTATTCTAACTCCGTATTTAACGTTAACATATAAATCTACTATAACTTTTTTACCTTCAAGCTCAATTTTAACACCTTTAGCATATTTTTTGTTTGAACCTAAAATTTGATTAAGTCCATCAACAAAACCTAAACTCATGCCAGCGATTCCTTCAACTTCAGCTGCTGCAAGCCCAGCAATTATTCCTATTACATCTTCTGAAATATTTAAATTTGTTGCTATTTCAATATTTGTATCTGCACCTAAAACTTCTTCTACTATTTGTTCTTCAGTTTTTTCTTCTATTTTTTTACCCATAATATTTCCTCCCAATTACAGAATTATAATTCTGTCACTAATACATATATTATACACTATTTTAAGTAAAAAGTCATGTATTTAACATATATTTATTATAATTTTCATAAAATCGTCACATTATTCCATATTTTCTATCTACACCTTTTAACTTTTTGTTCATTATTTTAGACCATATCTTATATTCTTGCATATTTTTAGATACAATTTCAAGATGATATATATCACTTGATAATTTTATAACTCTTGCAATATCTTTTTCATCATACTCAATATTTTCTAAATTTTTACTCATAATTGTCATATATGTTTGACCTTTTTTTTGCATCATTTTAGCATTTTTATCAAATATTTTATTATTGTTTTTTACATCAACAATTTCAACTTGTATATCTTTAACTTTAAATTGAGTACCGTTAATAACTTTACTTTTAGCTTTTTCAGAAAACTCAAAAAAATTAGGTATTAATTCTCTAATATAATTAGGTATTTTAATAACGTCTAAATCTTGACCATTTTGTTGCTTAGCTGGAAGCTCAAATATGTAGTTAGATATATTATTTAAATCTAATTTTTTAAAAATAATTGTTTCTTCATTGTTATCTTCTTGTTCTTTAACTTCAGTTTTAGCTGTATCTAATTTTATTTTAGATTTAGTAAGTAACATATCATTTAAATTTATAGTTCCGTTAAAAAGTTCTTTATCATCACTGTCTTCTGAGACTAACTCATCTTGATTAAAATCAGATATTGCCTCTTTATCTTTGTTGTTAGACTTTACTTTCTTATCTATAACAGGTTTTTCTTGAATTTCCATTTCTTTAAGTATTTTATTTTCTTTTGTACTAATTTCTACTTTATCATTTTCAGATTCAACAGCATCAGATATATCAATATCTATATTTGAACTAGATAAATCAATAACAGGTATGTTAAAATCATTAGCAAATATATCATCTTCCACTTTTTTACTTTCTTTATTTTTTAGTTCCTTAGAAGAATTTGTTTCTCTTTTTCCAAGAAATTCAGATATACTCCTAACATTATGTTCATACTGTTTATTAGAAAATATAACCTTATCCTCCAATAAATTTTGTATAATTTTTTTATCTAATTTAATAAATTCAATTTTTTTAAGTTCAAGTAATGTTTTAACATTTTCTTTATACTCTTTTTCTTCTATCTCATTAGTTAAATTGTATACAATTCTACTAAATACAGATATATCTTCAGTTAAACCACTCTCTGACATATTCGATGAAGATAAGTATATACTAACTGATTTTTCAAATTCAAAAATATATATATTTGATTCAAATTCTTTTAGATCATTATTATTATATACATATACATCTTTTGTATACTTTAAAATTCCATCTAGCAAACCTTTAGTAGTATTTTTTTTATCTATACCCATAAATATGCTTATTTTTGCTTTACTATCTATTATACTTTCTTCTAGTATATCAAAACCAGACTCTTTTAATGTACCAACAAACATATAAACCTTTTTAGGTTTCTTATTCATCTCATCATCTATTAATTTTGCTAGATTAAGTTCTTCATTTTGAATTTTAAAATCCAATTTCATTTTTTCAACCACCTTATAAATTTTAATACATATATTTTATCATATTTTAAATCATTTGCAAGTGTTTTAAAAATAATAATAGTAAAAAAATAACATTTTATATAACACTTATAAATGTATATAAAATATTATTCTTTATATATTTAAATTAAGTAATATTATTACTCTAAAATAACAGCTGTTCCAGAAGCTGTAACCATTAACATATTACCACCTTGACCAAGCGTTTCATAATCAATTTTAGTACCAACTACTGCATTTGCGCCAATAGATGTTGCCCTTTGTTTTAATTCATTCAAAGCATCTTCTCTTGCAGATATAAGTTCACTTTCATATGATCCTGAGCGTCCACCAAATATATTTGTAATACCCGCAGCAAAATCTTTTATAAAATCTACTCCACTCACAACTTCACCAAATATTATTCCCTTATATTCAATTATTTTTCTACCTTCAACTGAATTAGTTGTTGTCACTATTACCTTATCCATATTTTCCTCCTAAATTTATTACAATGTTTTATTTTCATTTAAATTTTCGATTGCCTTTTTAATTCTTACGATCCTTGTTTCTACTTTTTTAGCATTTTCAATCCATATATTATATTTCTTTTTATTAGTAAATGATAACTTTTCATAATTTAACCTTGCATTAATATTATTTTCTAATGCCTCTTTAAAATCTTTTTGAAGTATAACTGTTCTTTCTTCTTCATCTTTTTCAATCATGACAGAAATTATATCACCAGGTTGTTTACTTATCTTACTTCTTATTTCTTTTGAAATCCCAATTAAATAACATCCAGACATATTTACTATGGAACCTCTATACTCAATACTATCAAATATAGCTTTTACTTTCACTCTTTTTGATCCAAATATTTGATTTATATCGTATGGAATCTCTATATATGCTCCATCAATCTCTTCATGTTTCTGTATAACCGCATCAAATTTTAACATTTATATACTCCTTTATAAAAAATAAATATTCTACTATACTATTATAACACCAAAATAGCAAAAATAAAAGAGTTAAATTCCATATTTAAGAATTTAACTCTTTTAACATAAAAGTTATTTAATGAATAAAAGATCATAATTTACTATTTGCCAAGATCCATTAGTAGATTGAACTTCAATCTCTTTAGAAATCTTAGAAATTATAGCGGATAAGAAGCTTTTAGTAATTACACTTTTTTTGAATTTTGTTTCAAGATATTTACGTATATCAACCTTTATAGTTTTATCTATTTCAGCTATATACAGCTTTAAAAACGTGTATCTTTCCGTTCTGCAGATAATTCTATACCCTATTTTCTTACGAAAACATTTTACAGAAATAATCCGCTGATTTTTATTTTGTTTAATATCATTACCTATATGTTTTTCGTAGACGTCTTCCTCGTGATTATATATTGAACGTAATTTACCTACGAATATTCCATTAATACTTTTTACATTTTCCATCTTTGTCCCTCCTAAAATTTTAGTTGGTCTAATTTTTTCAACACTTATATATTATATCACATTTTATGTAAATTGTAAAGTGTAGTTTTACTTTAAAATCAACATTGTATTTATTTAATCTTTATTTCTTTGAGATAATTCATAAGCTATTCTTTGATTTATACTAAATTCACCATTATTCATTTTATTATATATCTTAGAATTTTCAACTATACTACTATTGACTCCTAAAGCTACTGCATAAATTAAGTAATCTTCCCATAATACAATTGCATCATCATCCGAAGTTTCAAGAGAGCTAAATTCAGTTAAATATTTTCTTAACTTAACTAATTTTTCTTGTTCCTCTATTCCCTTCTTAGTTAATTTTACATTTACTTGACCTCTTCTATATCCAAGGATAAGTAAAAAGATTATTCCAAAAGGTACCAATAAAAAAAATATTGGAACAATTATTAAAGATATCAAAATATTTGGAATAAAATTAAATAATATTATTATACATATAAATGCAATAATTCCAACTTTAGAATATTTTGCTTTAAATTGCTCTTCGGTAATTTCAATAGGTTTTTCAACGTAACCCATATCTTTTGCTTCTTCTACAACAAAATTCCTCCATGCTTCGAACACAAAATTTCCATTTGAATAACTTTCAATAAAATACTTTTCACTTGAGCTTAAATCAGATAAATCTTTTCCAGTATAAACTAAATTGTTTTCGTCTTTTTTCAGATATCCCCTTTTAATAAAATATAATAACATAGTAGTTATATCAGTATTTCTCTCAAACCACTTATTTAATATTAGACTAGCAATGGCAGGATTATAATCTTTAGGTACATCCCTAAAATATACATGATTATCTAACCCTTTATATTCAGATCCATCTATTTTATCCATAACATCATTTCCTAGTTTTATCATCAAATACCAAGAAATAAATGGTCCTATAAATAACGTTACCATCATAAATGAGGCAAGTAAAGCAATTATGTAAAATACAAATAACTCATTAGTAGCATTAGTACCTAACTGTACAACAGGAATAAATACAAAAGCAGAGATAATAATAGTAATAATTAAATAAATAACCAACATAATTTTAGTAGTTTTTTTTAACGCTTCTGAAAATCTTTTCATATATCCACATCCTAAATAATTTTATTAAATTATATAACAAATTATTTTTTTTTACAATACTATATAAAAAGTTCTTAAATGCATATAAACATTCAAGAACTTTGCGCTTATTCTATTATTTTTTGGACTCTCCCAATTATCCCATCAGTTAAACGTACTTTAACTCCTCTAGGATGATATGCACTATTAGTTAATAAATCTTGTACTATTCCTTCTGTTAATTCGCCTGTTTTTTGATGTTGCTTTTGCACTATTAGTACTTTTGTACCAGCTTTTATATTACTTCTATTTGTTCCATCCATATTTTTTCTCCTCATATTAATTATATTTTTAATAAACTCTTGTATATCCCTCTAGACCACTATCTAAATTTTCTTCTGCATATTTTATTAGTTCTTCATTAGTATCAAACTCAAATGCATTACCAGCATCGTTTGATACTTCTGGATTTTCATATTCATGAATAATGATGTTTTTTGTTATATATAGTTTATATGAACCACCAGAATTTTTTAAATCATTTTCATACTCCTGTTTTGCATTATATATTGTATCGTAATAATACTCCTCAACCATTTTTACTATTTTTCCATCTTTTAAATATAATTTGTCTATTTGTTTGACTGGATTTCCTTTTGCAATATATTTTGTCATAGTAATTGAATCTTGAGTATTTGAGTATTTATATGCATTGTAGTCATACTCATTTCTGGCCATAATTTTATAATCTAAATCAACAAAACAACTTATAACTAAAATTGTTGCCAATATAATAACTACAATAATTAGAAGTATTTCTATAATATTACTTATTTTCATATTTTTTCTCCCCAATATGTTCTTATTATACTACTTATATATTTTATTGTCAACAATATATAATAAAAGTGGAAAATAAAAATAAGCAATCTTGATTTGATTCAAGATTGCTATTAAACTGGCTGGGATGGAACGAGACCTAATGAAATGGAAAATTACACTTAAATAACTTAAGTCTACCATTTTTTAATTATTACTTTTTTTCTAGTCAGATATTTCTAATGGACCTACTTTCTTTAAGATTAGAGTATCTAAAGAATTTTCACCAATTTTAATAATCTTAAAGTTTTTAATAAATGTCTTATTATCCAAGTCATATTCTTCAAAAATTAAAGTTTCTGAATATTTAGCTACAAGAGCAAATTTTTGGTTGTTCTCTAAGACTAAATACTCTTTTTTCGAAATAGATATTGAGTGCCCTAGAGAAAAGGTAAAATAAAAAAATATTAAAATAAATACTGAAAATTTAATTGTATTTCTACCGAACAAATTAATAATCAACTGCAGTATTAAATTTTCACCTAATTCAATTTTCCTTTGTTCAATTACTTTTTCTTGATATGTTAAGGATTTATTTTTAGTAATAAAAGGTACTAACAAATCAATTATAATAATTGTAGTCGTGCCAAATATATAAAACAATACATACTTAATATTATTAATATATAATGCTACAAGAATTATGTTAAATATAAAAACTGGTATTAAATATTCAAAATTTTTAAGTATTGTCTTTTTTAAGCCGTTAAGTTTCAATAACATTAGATTAATACCATGCAAGGAAAAAGCCCCAATTAACAGTATATATAAAAAAGTTACGAATATACTTGTAAAATCAATACTTATATACTCTATGGGAAATTTATATGCAAAAGCAACACCAACGTTATAAAAATATGAAACAGAATAAGCCAATATTGGAAGTAAAAAGAATAGCATTGATTCATTAATTTTTGGGTTTTGATTTTTCTTGTTTTTAAAATAATCTTTTAACCTAGCATTTGTTCTATAAAATTTAGATCTCATCATTTTTTCACCTAATTCTTATATAATTATACCATATTTATACAATTTGTCAAATTTATATAAAATTTGCGCTTTTTACCACTTTTTAAAAAAATTACAAAATTCTAAATTTAATCAAAACTAATATTTTATTAACTGGGATAATACGAGACCTACTAAGGTAGAAAATAGAAAAAAGGTGAAGAATATTCTTCACCTTTTCTGGCTGGGATGGCTGGATTCGAACCAACGAAATGCCAGAGTCAAAGTCTGGTGCCTTACCGCTTGGCGACATCCCAATAAATATATATAACATAAGTGGGGTGGATAATGGGGATCGAACCCATCACCTCTAGTGCCACAAACTAGCGCTCTAACCAGATGAGCTATACCCACCACAAAGTTACATATAATATTTTAACTTATTTTTACTCGTTTGTCAATATAATATTGAAATTTTGTCATAAAAAACGATAATTATATTATTACAATTAACTCACTACTTCATATAAAATATTCTATATTTAATAATTCGTTAATTCTAATAAAGGATATATATGATGGTAAGAAAATCCAAATTGAGAATTTATATTATTATCTCTTTGAAAAGTATTTACTTTATTTTCAACATCATTAAGCATTTTAGTTACATACGGATATGTATATTCATAGTCTGCTGAAATGTATGTTGGAACCAATTCAGGTCTATCAATTTTTGCCTGTGCTTCTTGTTTGAATGTATTTAGGTCTACACCGATAATATAGTTCTTTTTATATGTATCTATATGTTGCAATACAGATTTTGTAACCGTTACAGTAGTACCATCTTCAAATGTATATGTACCTCTGTTATCTAAACTTAAAAATATATTATTTGCATTAGTTGCATAGTCCATAAAGGTTATATCATCTACTAATTTAATTACCTCTTCAGCCATATTCTTTTCTACACCATTATGTATAACTGTATATCTGTCAAGCCAAACCGGTATATCATATCCAGCTAATAATCCCATAGATTTTGCATAGTTTTGAGACTGTGTTATAAAATTTATATAACTAGTTCTACATATATTATTCTTTGCAGATTCACTCTGACCATTTACCCATTCTACATTAGCATATGGTTCAACATCATAATGTATACCTCTTATTTTAGAATCATTACTAGCGTATTTATTATACTCCGAAATAGAGTCAATTATTCCATTTATACAAGAACTATAATTTTGTTCAAATATGAAATGAGGATCACCGTATAATGCATAAACATACATATCTCTATTATACGCCTCTTTAATAAAATTACTATATCTACTAACATTAGTAACGTCAATTGGAATATATATAATATTTATTCCAATTTGTTTTAATTTATCTAAGACAGCTACTGTGTCTGATTGATTATCTACATATTTAATTTCATTTGGAATTGAGGTATTACACCAAAACCAAACAGCCATTGGTTTTTCAATATTTTTCATATCATTTTCTGTTACTTCAATAACTGTGTTTAATTCTTTACAAAAAATATATTCATTTTTAGAATTTGTTCTTACATTTAATTTATCTGTTTCAACTTTATAAAATAAGTCTGTAGGTGCAAGCGATCTACCGATTTTACTTTCTATATATGTTTTTAAACTTCCACTAATAACATTAGGAAAAGGACTAGATTTAATAAAATAATTACCTGTAACAATTTGATTATAACTAAGTGCCTCATGTACTGTAGACTCATTATTAAGTCTTACTGCATTTACTGCATTTTGAACCGGATTATTGTTTGAAAGTGTCAATATAACAGCACCAGCTAATATCATTATAACTATTAATATTATGACTAATAATATTAATGATATACCATTTTTTCTTATGTTTCTCATAAAATTTCCCTCACATTTGAACAACAATATTCAATAAAATATATTATTAAAATATTTTTATATTATTTATTATACACTTATGTATAATTTTGTCAATATCCTCCAAGGTTATTTATATTAGTTTTTAAAAAGAAAGACAAGAATAAATAAATAAATAATTATTATTCTTGTCTCTGTTATTTACATATTTTTTGATATCTTTTTATTTTCTTCTGTATATCCTTTTAAAGCATTTGGTGATTTTCTACAGATTTCATAATATACTTCATTGTACATTTCCATTTTTTCTTTTTTACCAAATCCAGCTATACCGGCAATTTGAACTCTTCTTTTATCATTTTTAACAATAACTATAGTTTTTGATGTCGTTATACCATATTGTACTATACTATATGGATATACCCACTTTATCTCATCGTATTTTATAATAACTAATCCATCAGAAGTATCTAAAATATACTCTCTAGTTAAAAAAGTTTTACCTTTATTATATTCTAATGTATCTATTTCATCTAATTGATCATATATATAATCTAAACTTCCATTTAAAGTATACTTTTTTAAAGTTGATTTTGTTATTATCATAGTCCTAATGTATGCTATAGCAAATATTGCACTTACAATACCAATAAATAGTTCTAATGAATAGTTTACAGGTGATAGTCTTGTATCTAAAAATACATTTCCAAGATATTCTTCAAAATTTTCTTCATTTATTAAATTTTCCTCATAAAGTTCATTGTATGATTCAATTATTAACTTTTTTAAATCCGAAGGTATTTGCTGAGTCATTCCTTTTATTTTCACAATATCTGGAATCTCAACATTTTCGTCTTCAGTGTATGTATAGTTTTTTACTTCTTTTAATCTTTCTGTATCGATTTCACTTAGTACTACTACGTACATATAATTGTTTTTATCTAATGCAAAACTACACTTTTGTTCATCTTTTTCTGCAAATGGTTCTGTTAATAAACTCACATCTATGCTTGCATATTCATCGGCTTTATTTACATTAGCCATATTTATAGGTTCAGGTAATTGTTGTTTACTTTTCTCATATGCTATCACTACACATACTCCTATAATAATTATCATTATGACTATTGTTATTAGAGATATATTATATTTTCTTATTCTTTTCTGTAATTTTGCTTTTTTACTTTCCATTTTATATCCCCATTCTAAATATACTTCAATAGATATGTAATATTGTATATTTTTGCAGTATTATATTATTTATTATACACTTATGTGAAATTTTGTCAACATGTTTTTTATATATTTATACCTTTAATGTAGCTTTTATAAAATATTAGTCGCTAAATAAAAAACAAGGATAATTGTCTTCTATCCTTGTTTTTGTTTATTATAATTTCTATTTTTGCTTACACACTAACATGTATATTGGTCCTTTTTCACAAAATTTTTGTTCATATTCTGTTAACACATTATCTATATTTGTTTTATGAAGATCTAAATAAACTTCTTCAAATTTAAATCCGAAATTATTCATTGATACTAAAGTGAATTCAAATAATTTTATATTATCTGTTTTTATTCTAATATATCCATCTTTTTTTAAAACTTTAATATATTCTTTTAAGAAATTTTCATGTGTTAATCTTCTTTTTCTATGTTTATATTTAGGCCATGGATCACTAAAATTTAAATATATTGTATCTATTTGATTTGCACTAAAAAATTCACTTATTGTTATAGCATCAAACGACATTACATATAAGTTTTCTAATTTTACATCATGTTGTGCTTCATATCTAGATATTTTTTTAGCTGCTAAGGCTAGTACTGACCTACTTATCTCAACACCTATATATAACTTATCTGGATTCAAATGTGCCATTTTAGATATATATTCGCCTTTTCCCATTCCTATTTCTATATTAATGTTTTTATGATCTTTTAATATTTCTTGTAATTTATCCTTTGAATCAATATACTTATTATATCCATTTAATTCATTATCTGCATTTTTATTATTTCTTATTCTCATTTTACACTCCTGTAAACAATGCTGCTACTGATACTATTATTATAGATATAATACCTGTTAATATTAAAGCTTTATATTCTATTTTAACATTCAATTTTTCTCTTTTTTCTCTTTTAGCTTGCATTTTATCATTTAATTCATTTAATTTTTCTTCTTTTTTTGTTGCCTCATATATTTGTTTTTTAACATCATCTAATCCCAATGCATTTGATTGGTTATATCTAATTCTTTTTGTAGAGCTTGTACAATAATATATACCAGCAGCAACTGCTAACGATACACCAAATATTTGAACTAATCCTCCTATACATGCTATAATCATATTTAAAGTAGACATATTCATTATATTCATAGTTAATAAGTATGGAAAACCAATAATACCTATAACAGGTATATATACATAAGGTGTTACTCCAGAAAATATTAATAATACTACTAAAGGTATTTTATCTTTTATAATTGTCATAAAGATATTTGGATTTTTCCCTATATTATTAACCTCAGATAAAAATTGGTTAACTTCATTTAGATTATTAATAAAATTTACCATAAAAAACGCAAATATTATTAAAGATATTATATAAACAATTATATGCTTCTTTTTCAAATTTTTATTATAAAAAGAAAAATAATTTTTTAATATATTTTTAATTTTAGTAGAATGCACTCTCTCTTTTCTAATTTTCATAAAATACCCCCGACTTTTTATATAAGTTCAAAGTCAACCTGTTTGCTCTTTACATCAGCTTTTGTAACTCTAACTTTAACCTTATCACCTATTTTATACTTAACGTTATTATTACCAACTAATGTATAATGTTTATCATCAAATGTATAGTAACCTTTCATATTAGAAATATGAACCAACCCTTCAACTGTATTTTCCAATTTAACAAACATTCCAAAAGCAGTTACTGATGATATCATCGCCTCATATTCTTCACCGATTTTATCTTTCATAAACATTGCCATGTATAAATCATCAAAATCTCTTTCGATTTTTGTTGATTCTTTTTCTTTTTCAGTTGATATGTCCGAATATACAACACTTTGTCTTGTATATTTAGATATTTTATTTTCTGACAAAACATATCCATTTTCTAAATAGTCAGATATTACTCTATGTATAAATAAATCTGGATATCTTCTAATAGGAGAAGTAAAATGACAATAATATTTAAAAGCAAGACCAAAATGTCCCAAACATTCACTACTATATTTAGCAAGTTTTAATGTTCTTAAAGTTATTGTACTTATAACTCTTTTTTCTTCTTCACTATCAAAAGTAGATAATATATCAGCTAAAACTTTTGGGTATACGTTTTTTACTGATTTTATTTTTTTACCGTAATTAACTAGAACTTCATTTAAACCATGCAGTTTTTCTTCATCTGGTTTCTCATGAATTCTATATATAAATGGTGCAGATAGAAATAGAAATTTCTCAGCTATTACCATGTTTGTTATAAGCATGAACTCTTCAATTATCTTATTAGAAATATTTACTTCATATGGATGTATATCTTTCACAGTTCCGTCTTGATTTAACTCAACCTTAGTCTCTGGTATATCAAAATTTATACTTCCTAATTCTATTCTTTTTTTATTAAGTACACCTGCAATCTCTTGCATTAGAGTTATATCATCTAAAAAATCCTTATACTCTTCTAATACTTTATCGTCAGATTTCATTATGCATTTATATACTTTTTCATAAGTCATTTTTTTCTTAGATTTTATATATGCTTTATATATATTATGATCGATAACATTACCATTTTTATCTATATGCATATCTACACTAAGGGTAAGTCTAATCTTATCCTCACTTAAACTGCATATTCCATTAGATAACTTTTTAGGCAACATTGGTATAACACTACCCGGAACATATATACTTGTGGCTCTACTAACAGCCTCTTTATCTAAAGCAGTTCCATCTTTTACATAATGACTTACATCAGCAATAAATACAGATAAATCATATGTTCCATCTTTTCTTTTACTTACAGATATAGCATCATCTAAATCCTTAGCATCTTCAGAATCTATAGTATATATGTTAGCACCTGTCTTATCTACTCTACCAATCAAATCTTCTTTTTTTACTTCTTCACTAACATTTTCTATTTCTTTCATTACTTCCTTATTAAAGGTTTCTTTTTTATCTAAATCATAAGCAATATATAACGATTTAACATAAGCATTAACTTCGTCTTTGTCACAAATAACTCTAACAATAGATCCTGTAAAACTAGTTTTTCTATCTGGATAAGAAGTAATATCTACTTCAACCATAGAATCTGCAACTATATCTTTATTTTCTACTAGTATTTTACTTATATATATACTTGGAACTCTACTATCTATAGATTCTACAAATATTTTATTATCTACTTTATATACACTACCAACTACTTTGGTTACTCTTCTTTTTACTATAGATACAATTCTACCAACTCTTCTATGTGAAGCATATCTGTTACTATTGTCGATAACTACTATTACTTCATCACCATTCATAGCAGTTCCCATTCCAGTATCTGGTATATATATATCTTCCTCAGATTTATCATCACAAATTGCGAAACCAAATCTATCGTTCTTGTATTCAAAGATACATTTATAGCTATTATCAGAACTCACTAAAACATACCTTCTTCTTTTGTCGAAAGTAATCTTTCCGTGAATCACATAATTCATTTAATATATTCTCTAATATATTTCTATCTTCTCTTTTTATATTTAAAACACCAGCTAATTCATTTCTAGTCATTGGCCTATAATCTTTGCTTAAAAAAAAGGAAGTGATTTTATCCTTCCTCTCCATATATCTGTCATTTACACAAAGAGTATTTCTTTTATTACTGCTGTTTTCTTTACTCTTTTTTATATAATTATTCATTTTACACCTTATTTCATCATAGAAATTGTTGTTAATGTACAAAGCACTATGAATATGAAAGATAAAGCAATTGTCCATTTAGATAGAACACCATCTAAAGTTTTTGATTTATTTGATCCATAAAAAGTATTTGTACCTGTTATAGCAGATTGTGATGTTTTTGAAGTTTGTAACATAACAACTATAGTTACTATCACACCAACTAATAATGTTAAAATTGATAGAGTCCAATCTATCCATCCCATCTTAAATTCCCCCTTAGCAAAATATACATTATTATATCATACATATTATTTAAATACAAGTATTTTTAAATAAATATATTTGGTGTATAAATATATTGTGCTAATTTTGAAAAAATATTAATTAGAAAATCAACTTTTATAAAAAAATGATAAAAAAGATGCAGTGAAAATATATTGATATAAATTCACTGCATAAATTTCTATATAACTCTACTAGAATCAGGCATAATAACCGCTATAATTAAGTATGCTAATAATCCAGATCCACCCAAACAAGCAAATAATACCCAAAGTACACGTACAACACTTGGATCTATGTTTAAGTATTCAGCGATTCCTCCACATACTCCACAAAATATTTTATTTTTATTAGATCTACACAATTTTTTTACATCCATTTTTTACACTCCCTTTCATTTATTTATTTTTTTATATTTAAACTAACTTTTCCTATTCCACATTCAACTTTGAAATCTTTATTTTCAGAATTATTATCTATAAATTTATTTCCTATTCCAGCAAAATCGTTACCATTCAATGTTACTTCTCCAATTCCTAAACTCAAATCATAGTTATAATCTTTTTCGTCGCCTTTTAAATCAAGTGCAACGTTTCCTATTCCACATTTTACAGATGCCTTATTGCTAACCACTCCACCTATTTCAACATTTCCAACACCACATTTTATCTCTATTTGATCAGTCTTTAAATCATATATTTTTAAATCTCCAGCTCCTACATTTAGATTTGTAGTAGTTGCAATTAATTTATCTGCAGTAAGTCTTCCGGCCCCAAGCCCAATTTTCAACTCTTTTACTTCAAAAGATTCTGGAACATATATAATTATTTTAGAATTATTATTATAAAAATTAAACAATTTAGCTGTAATTTTTTCTTCAATATTCCATTTACCGTTTTGAACATAACTATTAAATGATTTTTTAGAAACATTATTTGCTTCTATTTTAAACTCATCTCCTACTTTAATTTCAACATCTGATGCATCTAACTCTATGTTTAGAGATTCAACACCAGTATAAGTTTGTTGTATATTCGTTGCATCATTTCTAGATAGATTCATAAATTGTCCTCCCATTGAAAGGGCTATAATAGTAACTATTATACCTATTGTAAATATAATTAATGACATTTTAATACTTTTTTTTGTAAATAAACTCATAAGTTAATACCCCCTTTTTGAAATGGATACTTAAATATTTTCACAATACCTCTAACTAAAGATGGTATGCCTACCGCACAAAGATTTATCATGAAAGTAGATATTAGGATTCCAAGTGCAAGTAATATAAAACCAACACCAAGTATAAGTAAACCATTTATTGGACTTAAAAACATTGATGTTATTCCAGCTATACTTACAGCAAAACCACTAATCAATATAGCAATTCCAGCGATTGAAAAGCCCAATAATACACCAAATATAGCAAAAAAGAAGGGTATTATTACTGGTGATAATATTATATAAAATATTATCAAAATGGCTATTGTTCCATAATTAATATTATTAGCTTTACTATCTGAAGGAACAGCGCTGTTTTTATTATCTGCATTATTATTATCCCCCACTGGATAATTATTTTCTTTTAATATACCATTTGCAACCTTCTCTACTGACCCTAATTCATTTATTACAGCTTGTTCATTTTCAATTCCAGCATCATTAAAATACTCTTCATAATACGTAAGTGCTGCTTCTCTTTCTTCTGATGAAAGAGCTGTTAATTTTTGTTTAAGCTGAGACAAAAAACTTTCTTTATTCATCTTTAATACCCCCTGAAAACACATTATCAATATTCTTTTTATATATCTTCCACTCTTCAAGATAAAGAGATAATTGACTTTTTCCTTTACTTGTTATTTTATAATATCTTCTATTTCTGCCTTGATACTCCATATCATAAGTTTCTAAACACATTTCTTTTTGCAATCGTCTAAGCACAGGGTATAAAGTAGATTCTGAAACTTCTACTGCTTTTCTTATACTTTGAGTTATTTCATATCCATATGTATCATTTCTATTAACAACAGATAGAACCAATGCATCTAAGAGCAAACCACTCACATTAAAAAACATTTTATTACCTCCTTTTTAAATTTATAATATTATATCACGTATAATATTATATGTCAATATTAAAACAAAAAAAATAACATATTTTAGTGTTTTTAACAAAATTATATGTTATTATATATTTAATTATTATTTTTCAGATATATATTCTTAATGTTCAGATGTTCTTTCATATGGTAAAATTAACGCAACTATAATATATGTTATTATACCTGAACCAAATATACATCCAAATAATATCCAAAGTAAACGTACTAAACTTGGATCCATATGTATATAATCTGCTATTCCCCCACATACTCCAAATATCATCTTATCTTTTCTTGATTTATATAACCTTTTTACACTCATTATATATCATCCTTTCAAAAAATTAATTTAGTTTTGTCACAATTCCTTAAAATTAATTGTATTATTAATTATTAGTATTTACTATTTTAATAAAAAAATAACATATACAAAGTAAATTACTAAATATATGTTATTTAAATTTATTCTTTAATATTATTCTCATTCTCCATAATAGCTATTAACATTGTAAATACAGTTAAACAAGTTAAAAAAGAAAAATTAAGATCTGTTAACCCATGTAATATAAACATTATAAAAACTAACTTTATTACGGAATATTCATTTTTTATTAATACTATACCTATTAATAAACATACCGCCATTCCACCAATAATTCCAGATTCTACGAATATTTGCAAAATAGAATTATGTGCTTCAGTTGAAGTATAATTCAATGTTTGAACACTTTTATATAAATGTTTAAATCCTTCTCCACCTGTTCCAAATATTGGACTTGTAGTCCATATTTTATAACTATCTTTAACATAATGTAATCTATCTCTTATACTTGTTGAACCATTAATAGAATCTATAAACCTAAACACTATATCACTTGGAAGTAAACTGTACTCTAGCGGTTTTTCATTTTCATTTAATTTAAACTTCTCAATATCTATACTTCCACTATAACAGCTAAGTGAAATATTTATCCTCTTAGTATCCTGTTTCGGAGTAAATTTATAGCTAAAAGTATTTGATTCATTATCATAATATTCAAACCTAGTAAGCAGAGTTTGTTCAAAATTTTCATTTTCTTCATATAAAACAATGCTATATCTACTATCTGTTTCATTTTCTTTAATAGATATATTTATATTATTTACCTCTTTATCTTTTAGTCCATATACTTGCCTTATAATAGTATTGTCTTTTGTGTTATTTACTATTCTTAAAGGTTTATATACATTAAGTCCTATTACTATATATATAATTAAGATTGAAGCTGTTATGATAATAAATTTTGTTTTATTGAATTTAATTTTGTTGATCTTTTCATTCAAATCTTTATTGATTATCAAATATTTTATAATATATCTAATTGCTAGAATTGATAATAAAATATATGTAAAGAAAACTCCATATACTCTACTAGGATTAGTAAGCACTAAATCTAGAATATTGTTTGAACCTAAGAAAGATATAATGTATGATATAAATGTAATAGTTAATAAAACTAGCTTATTTGATTTACTCTTTAGTAAATAAATTAATAAAGTTAAAGTATATAAAATTAAGACCATTCTTGAACTTGTTAAAATTATTGCGAGGGTTGAAACAGTAAATAATGTAAAGTATAAAGAAATAATCAAATTATCTTTCTTACTATTTGATTCTTTAATTTTTGTTATATATCTATTTATTTTATCAATAATTAATATTCCAGAAATAGCAATAAGTATAGCTGTAGTATTTGCATACTGTATAGTTCCGGATAATCTAGTTAAATCTTTACTTAAATACCCAGAATTAAGCAATCTAAAGTATGGTTGTAATATTCTACTTGCTAATCCATCTATACCTATAAATGCTTGTAACAATCCTATAGCCATAACTGTATAATAATATATTTTTTTATAATTTGAATTCTTAACTATTAAATAAATAGCAAATATACTCAAATATCTAAAAAATTCATATTTACTATCTGTTACATCAGCTGCAGTACCAAAAATTATAGGCAATAGATAAGCTATTGCAAGTACACCAAATAATATTGCTGAATTTTTTAAATTATTAAATTTTATATCTGTAATCTCAAATTTCTTACGTTTATTTTTTGATACATCAATGGTATATTTTATAAGAATAAATAAAGTATATACCAATAATAATGTCATTAGTGAACCAATAAAAAATGTTATATCTGTTGTATAAAAACCGCCTTTTTTAATACTTTGAAATATTATTAAAAAGCATAGTATTATATCTATTGAAAGTTTAAAACTTTTACTTATATCAATTTTTTTCATCTTTTCCTCTTCTTTAATATTTAACATATTAATTTAAAATAATTATACAATAAATTATATCATAAATTATTTTAAAAGCAAGAAAAAATTATAATTATATTTTTGTGTTTTCGCATCTATTTCCCCATTTATCTATTACTTCTCCATTTTTTAATACCTTTATAACCTCACAACTATTGCTACATCCATCACATTCCACTCCTAAGGTTAGAAAATCCTGATTAGAAATATCAAAACTAAACTCTTTTTCATCACCATTTTTTTTTGCTAGAATTGCAACTCCCAACGCACCCATTAAATGTGAATTTTTATCTACATATATTTCTTTTCCAACTGCCTCTTTAAAATATTTAGTAACACCATCATTTTTACTAACTCCACCTTGAAATACAATTTGGTCTTGAATATTTTTCCCCTTTCCAACATTATTTAAATAATTAGATACAACTGCTTTACATAGTCCAGCAATTATATCTTGTTTACTATGTCCTATTTGTGCTTTATGTACTAAGTCGGATTCTGCAAAAACAGTACATTTAGCAGCAATCTTGGTAGGGTTACTAGACTCTACTGCAATTTTACCTAAGTCTTCTACTTCAACACCTAATCTTTGTGCTTGGGAAGACAAAAATGCTCCTGTACCAGCTGCGCATAATGTATTCATAGCATAATCTACAACTATTCCATTTTGTATTATTATAATTTTAGAATCTTGACCTCCAATTTCAAATATTGTTTTTACATCAGGATATATTGAGATTGTACCTACTGCATGTGCTGTTATCTCATTTTTTACAACCTGTGCACCGTAACATGCTACCTACAAGTTTTCTAGCAGAACCAGTAGTACCTACTCCAACTATATTAATTTGATCATTTAACTTTTTCTCATCAATTTGTTTTTCAAGTTCCTTAACAACCTTTTTAGTGGCTTCTACAGGATTTCCTTCAGTCCAAATATATTTTTCTAAAATAATATTATTATCTTCATCAATAACTACTGCTTTAGTTGAAATTGAACCTATATCTACTCCTAAATAGTTCTTATGCATTTTGTGCCTCCTTCTTCATTTTTAACATATCATAAAAAGCTTCTAGTCTAGTCTTAATACCTGTTTCACTTGTTTGCATATCAAATGTAAAATATATTATAGGAACTTTATAATCCTTAGATATTTTTTGTAATATTGGTATTGCATTTATTTCAGGCGTACATCCAAATGGTTTTATATGTATTATACCATCGTATCCACTTTCACATAATTCCTTACTATGCGCAACACTTTCCGTACCATCTGCGCCTAAGGCATACTTTATATATTTATTTGCATTTTCAATAAGTTTTTTTTCTTCTTTACCTTTTTCAAATAATAGATATGTAGCTGTTGTATATCTTTTGACTTCAATATTCATTTTGGATAATTCCTTTTCTAAAAAAAAACTAGAAAAAGGTTCCATTGCGGTATATAGTTCTCCAACTATTCCAACTTTTAATTTGCTTTTACTTCTATCTAATTCTATATCATTTAAGATATCTCCATATTTTCTATTGATTTTTTTTAGTTCTTTAAAATTTTTAATTAATTTTAATTCTTTAAGTAAATTGTTATGGATCTTATCTATTTCTCCTTTATTGACTTCAAATGATATAATACTTCTAATTTTATTTTCCAGTTTGTCTAACACATTTACCATTTTTATTGTTAGCAGAAAATTATATGAAAAACTAATGAATTTAAGCTTTGGATTTATAATCTTGAATTTTTTATAAACTTTAAAAATATCTACTCCTTTAGCATCAAACAAAGTTATAAAGGTAAAATTATACCCTAAATCATATAAAATCTGTTCTTGCAGCTCTGCATAATATCCAAATCTACATCCTCCACCTGCTTGTATTAATACATTTGCACCCCTATCTAGTGATTCTATAAAATTTCCTAAATTATACTTAAATGGTGTGCATACAAAATCCGGACTATATTTTTCTCCAATTTCCATAGTTTTTTTAGTCATCCTAGGTGGTATTAAAATATCTACATTATCTAACGTTCTTAAAAGAAGTGAATATATAGGTATATAATAATTACCTAAATGTGGAAAACTTACTTTTGCTTTTTTTATATCTTTATTATTTTCTAAAATTTCTAATTTATTAACCATATAATAAAACCTTCTTTTTATCATTTAAAACATCAGTAAAACTTTCTAATCTAGTTTGTATACCGGTATCTGAATTCAATTCATCAAGTATTAAATTTAGACACGGTTTGTCTTTAATTTTCCTAGTACATAATTCAGTTACTAGTGAATCTGGCCCACAAGTAAATACAGATATAAAAACTATTCCATCAACATAATCTAAGTAATTGTTTAAACCGTTTAAAAGTTCTTTACTATCTTTCCAGTATAATGTTGTTGAAAACTTCTTCCAGCCATCCTTTATATGTTTTTTATCCACTACATCTGCATATATTAAATTCGAATCTAATTTTTTTAAATATGATATTATTGGTTTACCAAGTAATTCATCATGTAAAATATATGGATGCGAAACAACTAATACATTTAACTTATCTGTTTTATTGTTTTTTAAAAATAGACTTTGTTTATCTGCATCTAACTCATTTTGTTGTTTAAATTTTCTCTTTGCTTTTAAATATGCTTTTAAAGTTTTTATATATCCCTTTCCTAACTCTCTACCAATCTTTAAAAAGCCTGAAATTTCATTCTCACCCTTTAAATAATCCAAATTATATGTTATTATATGGATATTATCAAAAATATTAGAACATATATCATAAAGTGCATTAAATTTCACACACGTAACGTCTTTATTTTTGTAGCTGCAAAATCTAGGAATAAAAATATAATCGCATTTTCCAATTAAACTAAAAACATGCCCAATAAATATTTTACTAGCCAAACAACTTTCGTCAATAGAATATGTTATACCTTTTTCTAAAATTTCTTTGTTTGTATCTTTACTGATAACTATTTCACATCCAAGTTCAGTAAAAAAAGTTTTCCATAATACATTATACTTGTAATATAACATTGCTTTTGGAATACCAATTTTCAAATTAATCACCCGTTTTTATTTTTAGCTAAAATGGATAAATTATACAACCTTTTGAATATAAAAAAATAGGGGAGATATTTCTTCCCTATTTAAACTGTTTAACTTTATTTTATATCTTCCTTTTTTAAAAAATTCTCCTCTAATAACTCTGGTTTTTTTAGATATTTTGCAAATATTTTTAAAGATGATGCAAAATAAAAACCATCACATATTCTTTCATCAGCAACTATCCCTAAAGAAATGCATTTTTCTTCTACTATATCATCTTCTCTATAGACATACCTTTTTTTCTTTTTTCCCATTGAAATAAAAAGACCAGTTGTACCAAAATTATATAAGTGATGATATATATAATCCAAACCTATTGATCCTACATTAGTTAAGAATGCACTTGTATGAAAAGGACTTGCTTCTATAATACTTTTTGGCATAATTCCATGCTTATCCATATATTTTAAAATGCCAATTGACATCTTTAACATCCAATTTGGAACAAAGTTAAATATCCTTGCAACTTTATCAGTATTATTAACATTATTATTACTTTTATTTTCTAATATACAATTTTGTAATTTATCTTTTATTTCAAATATATTTTCATTTCCGGTAAATTTAAGTTTTACTACTGTTTCAGCAGCTTCATCTGTCATATTTTTTTTAATTACAAGTGAAAGAAATATATCATTTCTTGAATAAACTCTACCATTAATAACAAATCTATTAAGTGCTGGTCTTTCCGCAATAAGTCTAACTAAAGCTGAATATATAATATCCATATATGTTATTCTTATACCTTCCGCTTCTTTTTTATTTATATATTCATCTAGTGCATTAAGTTCGACATCACTTCTAAAAAACACTTGTGAATCACTTCTTTTATCCATTATATGAGGAATTATTTTAAAAAATATATCCACACCCTTTATGACTTTTCCATCTGCTCTTTTTCCAAACATAGAATCCCTCCTAATTAAAATAATTATATCACAAATTATTTTAAAAGCAAGAAAAATGTCGAAAAATAAGAGACAGTCAAATTTGACCATCTCATAATATATATTTTTGTGTTTATTAGTATTTTAAGGTATTTAAAAGATTTTTTTAACTATATAAATATCGCCTCCTTATAAAAAACATATTTATAATAATTTTATATTTATAATATTTATTTAAAGTATATCATTAAAATTTATTTTTTCCTCCTTTCACTCAATATTTTATATTTTTAATGTGTTGGTTTTATGTTGATATTGTAAAAATAATGTGAAAAAACAATCGTGTAATCTTATTAAAAGATTATACGATTGTTTTTTTATTAGCAAATAAATTATATTTGTAATTAATTACTTACTTGTATTTCATATATATTGAAATTATATCCTCCTACATACGAATACTTACTAAACGCAATCCATAAAGTACCATTTGGTATTGTATATATCTCATCAAAAGTATTACTTCTATCTAGCCATAAACTTAGACTTTTTGTAAGTAAAATATTTTTATTTGCATCCATAAAATATATATACCCTATTGTCTCTCTTTGTGTTACACTTTTAATTCTTATATTTTTTCCTTGTAAACTTTTATCTATTTGCATATATCTATTTTGAGTATTTGAACATACTGCATATGTACTTTCATTATTATCAATTATTTCCTTACTTATAGCATCTGTAACATTTACTGTATAGCTTGATATTATTCTTGTTTCATTTCCATACACATCTATTCCCTTTGCATAAATTGTTTGACCATTTATTATATTTAAAGGTTGATCAGTATAATTCAACCACTCCCCTGTAGTCCCTATCCTATATAATCTTCTTACACTTGTTGGAAAATAGTTTATCTCTACACTTTGGTAAGGTTCCCTTATTGATTTAGTTGGATCTAAATGCAATAAAATATATCCGTTAATTGTTTTAAATGTTGGTTCGTTTGAAACTTCTATAGTATATAAGTTATAATTATTTCCTTTTATCCACTTTGTTCCTTGAGGTACAGCAAAAATACCATCATTATATGGAGATATGGCACTTATAACGGTCTTTTCACTATTTAAAAATGTTATTGATAAGTTTGAAGAACCCTTTATTCTTATGCTTTTTCCTTGCATATTGACATCTACTTCTATATATTTGTTATTTATATTTGTATATGTTGAATCATTAGAATCCATTGCTTCTTTAGTTATTGCATCTATTACATTTGATGTATAACTCGATATTATTCTTGTCTCATTTCCATCCTTATCTATTCCTTTTGCATAAATTGTTTGACCTTGTTCAACTTTTATTTGTTGATCTTCATAATTTATCCAATTTCCCGTTGTACCTATTCTATATAATCTTTGAATACTTGTTGTAAAATAATTTATTGTAATCATTTGATATGGTGTTCTTATTGACTTTGTTAAGTCTGCTGTTAATAACATATATCCATTTGTTGAATTAAAAGTTGCTTCATTATTTAGTTGTATTTCATATATATTAAAATTATATCCTCCTACATATGAATATTTGCTAAATTTAATCCATTTTGTATTATTAGGAATTATATATGTTTCATCAAAAGTATTACTTCTATCTAGCCATCCACTTAGGCTTTTTGTAAGTAAAACATTTTTATTTTCATCCATAAAATATATATACCCTGTTGTCTCTGGTTGTGTTACACTTTTTATTCTTATATTTTTACCTTGTAAATTTTTATCTATTTGAATATATTTATACTGACTTCCCGAACATGATTCATATGTACTATCGTTTGAATCATATGCTTGAATTCCAAGAGCATCAACAGGCATCGTTATAGTTTTACTTACTGAAACTGTTAAACCTGATGATTTTTTTATACTTTTAGCTATTATTACACCATTTGTCATTTCAAATTGACCTGTATATGTTCTCCAAGTTGTTCCGTTATCTATACTATAGTAGTTATCTATATCTGTCCTTGTATCATATGTTATTGTTGTAGTTGCATCAATTTTAGTTCCATACTCTGTTAGAGTTGCATATCCTGCATTAGAAGTTATAACTGGCGAACTTGGTTTATCTAAATCTAAACTTAATACTTTCTTTTGTACTGTAACTTCATTTCCTGCACTATCTTTTCCTTTTGCATATATTGTTACTGTTCCATCTGCATTTTGCCAGTTATTTGCTAGTACTGTATTTGATGTTATTGCAAATGTAGTTGTATAATTTGTCCATGTTGCATTACTTGTTCCTACTTTATATTGTTT
>JAQSXK010000014.1 GCA_029256705.1 Clostridia bacterium | reverse complement strand
CTAAAACAGATTTAGAAGCTCTTAGAGAAGTAATAAAAGCTCTTCCTTTGCAGATTGGAAACATTAATTATAAATTCTAAGATGAAGTATTCGTGTTATAAAATGCTGTTGGAGTTTACATAGATTATTTTACACTCTCGTTATATAACAGTTATTTGAAAATTAATGTTAAAAAACTAGGTCCAATATCGGCAAACATATAACCAGTGTCAAAGTAGAAGTTATATTATATAATAAAATTACAATAGTAAAAGAGAAGACTAGGTATATTTTTATACCTAGTCTTCTTTGAATTGCTAGAAACTTTTATTTTTCATAGTGTGTCTTACATTGAGCTATTTCAATCTGTTGATTTTTCTTTAAGAAGATTATTAATTTTCTTTACTGTCTTTTTATCCTGTGACTGCCAATGGACATAATCGCT
Source organism: Clostridia bacterium (assembly GCA_029256705.1). Taxonomy (GTDB): domain Bacteria; phylum Bacillota; class Clostridia; order TANB77; family CAG-465; genus RGIG5057. The sequence continues at coordinate 3,681 of JAQSXK010000014.1, read as the reverse complement.
CCAAGCTTCATCAGACCATAATTTGTTCATCCTCTACCTCAACAATATCGTGTATTTTACCTTTTCCTTGATCAAGTTGTTCGATAGACTTTTTCAGGTGTGCCATATTAGCTTCAGAATAGAAAGGATCACTTGCGGTAATTTCAAAAGGTATTTTTCGTTCTCTAATAACTGCTTTTACAAAAATAGTAAATGCGGTTGTCGTATTCATACCAAAATCCGAAAAAAGCTTTTCTACTTGTTTCTTTAATTCTTCATCAATGCGAATATTAACTGATTTTAGAGCCATAGTATCACTCCTTTCCTTTCATTATATACATTGTATATGAAAAAGTTGCATTTGTAAATATGTTGTATGTATATTGTATACATACAACATATTTATTATTCATTGAAAGTTACCATATCATATTTTCTAATACCTTAATTTTATAAAAAAACAAAGTATAAAAATATAATATAGCCTTTATGGTACTTATTTTGGTTATTACTGGCTTAACGTGGGTAAGATTCAATACTTTTAGCTATTTTAACTCTTAGCGTGGGTTTTGTCGGAAATGTTGGCGAGACCACATAAAAGAAATGTTACAGTTAAAAAAGTTCCTAAAGAAAAACTAAGTAAATATTTAGAATCATGCAGAGCTTGGAACAATATTAATAAAAAGTAGTGAGATGAATATATTTTATCTCACTACTTTTGTTTTAGAATATTTTATTTTGGTAAATAATATATTAAAATTTAGTTTATAGGAAAAATTGTTAAAATTTTGACGTTGGTAAAAATTTGGTGTAACATAATAATATGGTTTTAATTCATAATAATATGATTAATTCATATATATTAACATAATAAGAAGTAATATTTTATTATTAAGTTATACTATATACAGTATTTAAAGATATTATGTACTATATAATAGATTATTATTATTTTTTATTTATGTTAAATATTTAGCAATAAAATTATAAATAAGCTTTCACTAAATAATATCTATATTTAAATTTATAGACATTGTTTTTGGAATATAATAAATATTAAGAAAGAAGTGTATATTTATGAAAATTACAAAAACTGATGAACTAGACATAGGACTAGAAGAAGTTAGGGCAGCCCAAAGAAAGTTTTCAACTTATTCTCAAGAACAAGTTGATGAGATTTTTAGAAAAGCTGCAATGGCCGCGATTGATGCACGAATACCACTTGCCAAAATAGCAGTAGAAGAAACTGGTATGGGACTTGTAGAAGATAAGGTTATAAAAAATCATTTTGCAGGTGAGTATATTTATAATGAGTATAAAGACGAAAAGACATGTGGTGTTATAGAAAAAAGTGAACCTTATGGTATTACTAAAATTGCAGAACCAATAGGGGTTATAGCAGCCATAATACCTACAACAAATCCTACATCTACAACTATATTCAAATCATTAATATCTTTAAAAACAAGAAATGGTATACTCTTCTCACCACATCCAAGAGCTAAGAAATCAACAATAGCAGCAGCTAAAATAATACTTGATGCAGCAGTTAAAGCAGGTGCACCAGAAGGAATAATAGGATGGATAGACGAGCCATCAATTGAATTAACTCAAATGTTGATGCAAAAAGCAGATATAACACTTGCTACAGGTGGACCGTCTATGGTTAAAGCAGCTTACTCATCTGGTAAACCAGCAATAGGTGTTGGTCCTGGAAACACTCCTGTAATAATTGATGAAACTGCACATATAAAGATGGCAGTAAGTTCAATTATCCTTTCAAAAACATATGATAATGGAGTTATTTGTGCCTCCGAGCAATCAGTAATAGTTTTAGACTCTATATATGATAAGGTTAGAAAAGAATTTGAAGACAGAGGAGCATATATAATTAGAAAAAATGATATGGATAAAGTAAGAGATACAATTTTCGTGAATGGGAGTATAAATTCTAAGATAGTAGGTCAATCTGCATTTAAAATAGCTTCAATGGCAGGAATAAATGTACCTACGACAACAAGAGTTCTTATTGGAGAAGTTAATTCTTTAGGAGAAGAAGAACCTTTTGCACATGAAAAGTTGTCTCCAGTTCTTGCAATGTATAATGCAAAAGACTTTGATGATGCATTGAACAAAGCTGTAGTCCTTGTTAATTTAGGGGGACTAGGACATACTTCATCAATATATGCAGATGTAGTAACGGCAAAGGATAAGATAGATAGGTTTAGTAATACAATGAAGACAGTGAGAACATTTGTTAATATACCAGCAGCACAAGGTGCAAGTGGAGATTTATATAATTTTAAGATAGCTCCATCTTTTACACTAGGTTGTGGTTCTTGGGGAGGAAATTCTGTATCAGAAAATGTTGGACCTAAACATCTATTAAATATTAAAACAGTAGCTGAAAGGAGAGAAAATATGCTTTGGTTTAGAGTACCCAAAAAAGTTTATTTTAAATTTGGTTGTCTTCAATTTGCATTGAGAGAATTGAAGGATTTAAATAAAAAAAGGGCTTTTATAGTAACAGGAAAAGTTCTTTATGGATTAGGCTATGTTGATGCCATTACAAAAATTCTTGAAGAAATAGGTGTCGACTTTAAAATATTTAATGAAGTAGAACAAGATCCAACTTTAGCTACCGCTCGAAGAGGTGCTGAGGAGATGTTGAAATTTAAGCCAGATACTATAATATCTCTTGGTGGAGGTTCTCCAATGGATGCTGCAAAAATAATGTGGGTATTATATGAACATCCAGAAGTAAAATTTGAGGATTTAGCTATGAGCTTTATGGATATAAGAAAGAGAATATATACATTTCCGAAGCTTAGAGAAAAAGCTATAATGATATCTGTAGCTACATCTGCAGGTACAGGATCAGAAGTTACTCCTTTTGCTGTAATAACAGATGAAAAAACAGGAGTTAAGTATCCATTAGCAGATTATGAATTAACCCCAGATATGGCTATTGTTGATGCTGAATTAATGATGAATATGCCCAAAGGACTAACAGCAGCATCAGGTATAGATGCATTAGTTCATGGTATAGAATCCTATACGTCAGTACTTGCTTCTGAATTTACAAATGGACTAGCCCTAGAAGCAATAAGATTAATATTTGAGTACTTACCTCAAGCATACTCTGAAGGTGCTACTAATGAAAAGGCAAGAGAAAAGATGGCTCATGCATCAACTATGGCAGGTATGGCTTTTGCTAACGCATTTTTAGGTGTATGTCATTCAATGGCACATAAATTAGGTGCAGAACATAACATATCACATGGAATTGCCAATGGATTATTAATTGAAGAAGTTATTAAATTTAATGCAGTAGATAATCCGGTAAAACAAGCTGCATGCCCTCAATATAAATATCCAAATGCTATATGGCGATATGCAAGAATTGCAGATTATCTAAAACTAGGTGGTAACACAGATAAAGAAAAAGTTGAACTTTTAATTAAGGCTATTCATGAATTAAAAGAAAAATTGAACATACCTTTAACTATTAAGGATGCGGGAGTTTCAGAAAAAAATTTCTATGCTACGTTAGATAAAGTATCTGAACTAGCACTTGATGATCAGTGTACAGGAGCTAATCCTAGATTTCCATTAACAAGTGAAATTAAACAAATGTTTATAAACGCTTTTAATTAACATATTTTAAATAAGTAAAACTATTAAAATTAGTATTTTATATTA
>JAQSXK010000007.1 GCA_029256705.1 Clostridia bacterium | reverse complement strand
ACTCATAAATCTTGCCTTTTTTGACTTATCTAACACTCCACTATTACTCAGAGTTAGTATAATCCCTCCTGCTACTATAATTACAACTATTATTGTTATGACTAAAACTATTAGTGATATACCACTTTTTTTCATATTGAATTCCCCCAATTATTGCATTAAACCATACTAAATATAACATTAATAAACAAAATCTATACATATCTTTTATACAGTATAGATTTAAATAATTACATATATTTTACCATATATGGTATTTTTGTCAACAGAACATTTCATATTTCGACATTTCATATATGATTTAATTTATTATGTCATTTTTTGTAATATTATTGTAACAAAAATAAGTAGTTTAATATTTCTATTAAACTACTTATTTCTTTATTTCTTCGGCTTATTCCATGAAATATAATCACAAGTTTTGGGACTATTTTCGCAAACATAAAACATTCTTTTAGCTTTAGTTTTTTTAATAAGAATAGTTCCTCCACATTTTGGACATGGTACATCAATTTTTTGTACTATACTTTTAATGTTCTTACATTCAGGAAAACCGGGACATGCTAAAAATTTACCGTATCTTCCTTGCTTTACAACCATATTTCTTCCGCATAGTTCACAAACAACATCAGATACTTCTTCTTGTAATTTTACTCTTTCTATTTTACTTTCTACTTCTCCTAAATTTTGAATAAATGGATCATAAAAATTCTTTACTGTTTCTAGATAACTTTCATTACCTTCTGCAATTCTATCTAATGTAGATTCCATATTTGCTGTAAATTTTTCATCTACTATATTTTTAAAGTTATTTTCCATTAATTCGTTTACAACTTCTCCTAAGTTAGTAGGAACCAGGTATTTTTTTTCTTTTTCAATATATAACCTGTCTTCTATTGTAGAAATCGTTGGTGCATACGTACTAGGTCTCCCAATGCCTTTTTCTTCTAGTGTCTTTACAAGTGTGGCTTCTGTATATCTTGAAGGAGGTTCTGTAAATTTTTGTTCAAAATTAAGTTCCTTTTGTTTTAATATATCACCTACAATTAGCTCAGGTAATATATTTTCATCATCATCTCCAGAGTCTTCATCATCTTTACCTTCTATATATAATTTCATAAAACCGTCAAATTTTATTATACTGCCAGTAGTTATAAATACATAATTATTTACTTCAATAGTAACTTTAGTCGTATCATAAACTGCTATTTGCATTTGACTTGCTAAAAATCTGTTATATATTAATGACATTAATCTTTGTTCATCTCTTGGAAGTGAAGCTAATAATGATTCAATATTATTTAATTTTGTTGGTCTTATAGCTTCATGTGCATCTTGAGCACTCTCTTTTGTTTTAAAAACTCTACTCATATAATATTTCTCAGAAAATTTCGAAATTATATGTTCCTTTGCCATAGAAATAGCATCGGCAGATATTCTAACCGAGTCTGTTCTCATATATGTTATATGACCCGCTTCATAAAGTTTTTGTGCTACCATCATTGTTTTTTTCATAGTAAAACCCAATTTTCTTGATGCGTCTTGGCCAAGTGATGATGTTGTAAATGGTGGTGGTGGATTCTTCTTCTTTTCGCTTTTTTTTACATCAGTTATAACGTAATCTTTTCCATCAATTTTAGAAACTATTTCCATAGTTTGTTTTTCATCTTTTAAATTTATTTTACCTTTTTTATCTCCATAAAATTTAGATATTATATTTTTTGTAATCCCAGATTTCTTAAGTATAGCAACTAAATTCCAGTATTCTTCAGGTTTAAAATTTCTAATTTCTTTTTCTTTATCCATTATTATTTTTAGAGCAACTGATTGGACTCTACCTGCACTTAATCCTTTTTTAATTTTTTTCCAAAGTAATGGACTAATCTTATATCCAACTATTCTATCTAAAACTCTTCTAGTTTGCTGTGCATTTACCAGATTAAAATCTACTTTTTTAGCAGATTTTATAGCTTTTTTCACTGCACTTTCCGTTATTTCATGAAATTCAATTCTACATTTAGTATCATCTTTAATCTTAAGTAAATTTTTTAAATGCCATGCAATAGCCTCACCCTCTCTATCCGGATCGGTTGCTAAATAAACTATATCTTTACCTTTTGCTTCCTTTTTTATTTCACTAATTATTTTAGTTTTACCCTTCATGGTAATATATTCGGGTTTAAAATTATCTGCAACATCAATACCAAACTTACTTGCAGGCAAATCTATTATATGTCCTTGTGATGCTATGACTTCAAATTCACTTCCTAAATATTTTTTTATAGTTTTCGCTTTAGATGGTGATTCTACTATTACTAATTTATCTGGCACTATTTTCAACCCCTTTAGTTAATGTTTTAACTATACTTTTTGCTTCTTCTTTATTCTTTATATATTCTTCTTCTGTTATATTATTCATATTTTTAGATAGTGCAAGTTCCATTGCTCTAGCTAAAAGTACCATATCTTTTTCGTTCAAACCTTTTGAAGTACATGCAGCAGTCCCAATTCTTACTCCGCTTGTTACAGTAGGTTTTTCTTTATCATTTGGAATTGAATTCTTATTACATGTTATATGAACTTCTTCTAATAAATGTTCAGCCTCTTTACCAGTTAAATTTTTAACAGTTAAATCTAGTAGCATTAAATGATTATCTGTTCCACCAGAAACTAATTTAAATCCTCTTTTAATTAATTCTTCTGCAAGTACTCTACAATTTAGAACAACTTGGTCAATGTATTTTTTAAATTCTGGTTCTAATGCTTCCTTAAAACAAACTGCTTTACCAGCTATAACATGTTCTAATGGTCCACCTTGAGTTCCAGGAAATATTGTTTTGTCTATATCTTTAGCATATTTTTCTTTACAAAGTATAAGCCCACCACGTGGTCCACGTAAAGTTTTATGTGTAGTTGAAGTCACAAAATCTGCATAAGGAACTGGTGACATATGATTACCTGTACATACTAGTCCTGCAATGTGTGCCATATCTACCATAAGATAAGCTCCAACTTTATCTGCTATTTCTCTAAATTTTTTAAAATCTATTGATCTTGGATATGCACTTGCTCCTGCAACAATCATTTTTGGTTTACATTCTATTGCTTTATCTTCTACATCTTTGTAATCTATATATCCATTGCTATCTATACCATATGATACAAAATTGTATAACTTACCTGAAAAGCTCACTTTACTTCCATGAGTTAAATGACCTCCATTAGATAAATCCATACCTAAAACTGTATCTCCTGGCTGTAATACTGCCATATATACTCCCATGTTAGCGCTACTACCACAATGTGGCTGTACGTTTGCATGTTCAGCATTAAATAATTTCTTTGCTCTTTCAATTGCTAAAGTTTCAACAGCATCTATATTAACACATCCACCATAATACCTTTTATTTGGATATCCTTCGGCATATTTATTTGTTAGTTTACTTCCTACTGCTTCTAATACAGCCTGTGATACAAAGTTTTCTGAAGCAATTAGCTCTATGTTATTTTTTTGTCTTTGATTTTCTTTTTCTATAGCATTAAATATTTCTTCATCATAATTTTTCAAATTTTCCATTTTAAAATCCCCCATTCAAATTATTTTAATAAATCATTTAAACTATACAAATTATATCATGACACTATACCTCTACTTTCATTAATTTATTCCTAATAGTATCATACTCTTTATGTATTTTACTATTTGCATACTTTTTCCACTCTTCATAATTATTATTTATTAAAAATCCTCTCATTTCTGTAGCAGATATTTTAAGTGATAATCTATCTACAAAAACTTCAGTTATATTAGATACAATATTGGGTTCAAAACACTTATTTATGTTCTTATCTTTTCCATATATTATGCATTCTGGTCTAGTGCCTATACATTTTACATATGTATCTATTATAGATTTTCCCCATAAATGTGTTACTCCATCTTCTAAATTTATATCTTGAAAAGGATATATGACAATTTTGTTTTCTTTTATTTCTTTTTCATATACTATATTTAATAACTTAATTCTATATTCAACACTATATGGATTTTTACTTGTTTCTACATTATCTCTATATGTGACAAATATAACTAGTTTATCACACAAGCCAAGTCCAATGTTAATAAGCTTTTCATGACCTGTATGAATATGTTGAAACCTACCAACAACAAGCCCCGTTTTAAATGATTTCAATATAATGCCTCCTAGTAAATTTATTAATAAATTCTACTAAAAAATATAGTCAAATATGAAATATTGACTATATCCTTTACGCTATTTAATTATTTATAAATAATTTTCTATATTTCATGTATAAATAATACTACAAAAAATATACAAATTCAAGTACTATCTATTATTTTATAAAATTTAATACATATTAAATACTCTTAAATATTAATCTTGCCATATGCACTCCACTACAAGATGCCATCATAAGTCCACGAGTAAGACCCCCACCATCACCTATCGAATAAAGTCCATCTATACTTGTTTTAAAGTTATTATCTATTAGAACTTGATTAGAGTAAAACTTAATTTCTACCCCATAAAGCAGATTATCTGGATTCGCAAAACCTGGAATTACTTTATCCATAGTTTTAATAAATTCTAATATATCTACCATCGTTCTATATCCTATTGCATATGTTATATCTCCTGCAACTGCGGAGGTTAAAGTAGGAACCACACTATTTGAACTAAGCTCATAATCCCATGTTCTTTTACCATTTAGTATATCTCCTAGTCTTTGTACCAAAACATTACCATTACCTAACTGATTAGAGTTTTCAGCTACATTCATACCATATTTTATTGGTTCATTAAATGGATGATTAAAGCTGTGTGAACAAAGTATAGCAAGATTAGTATTTATACTTTTCTTATGTTTATATGAATGTCCATTAACTAAAGTTAAATTGTTGTCATAAACCTCGTTAGATACAAAACCACTAGGATTTTGACAAAAAGTTCTAACTTTATCTTTATATGGTTCTAAATGTGCAACAAATTTCCCTTCGTACATATACTTATTAACTTCACTCATGACACTATCTGGAAGTTCATATCTAACACCTATATCTACAACTCCAGATTTATTATGTATTTTATGTTTTTTACACATATCTGATAACCAATTAGCACCTTTTCTACCAATACCCAAAACAACCTTATCTGCATATAAATATTCATCTTCTAAACTATTATTTTTTAAATCTTTAGTTGATCTAATCTTAACACCTTTTACTCTATTATCTTCAATTATTAAATCTGTAACTGAAGTTTCAAATTGTATATTTATATTATTGTTTAAAATGTAATCTTGTAATTTTTTATATAATTCATGACTTTTTTCTGTACCCAAATGTCTTATAGGTATACTAATCAAATCTATATTGTTTATACTTGCAACATCTGCTATCTTTTTAACTTCTTCTTTGTATTCAGTTCTTTCTAATTTTTCATCTGCACCAAATTTTAAATATATTTTGTCAGTATAGTCAATTAATTCTTTTGTATGTTTTATACCTATATATTCATGAATCATTCCTCCTACTTCTATTTTATCATCATCTTTGTTATATAGTGAAAGCTTGCCATCTGAAAAAGCTCCTGCTCCAGAAAATCCACTTGTAATATGGCAAAGTGGTTTACATTTTATACACTTACTTCCCTCAGCTGGGCAGTATCTTTGTTCAATTTTTCTTCCTTGTTCAATTATCAAAATCTTTTTATTTACCTTAAGCTCTATCAATTCATAAGCAAGAAAAATTGAACTTGGACCTGCCCCAACTATTATTAAATCATATTTATTATTCAAAAGAATCACTCCCTTTATTACATATATCATAATACTATATAAATTATCTTATTTCAAGCAATAAATAATTTTTTTCATAAATTAACGACTTTTTATTTACTTTTATATATTTTTTTGATATAATATTAATGATGTACCATTAGCTCAGTTGGTAGAGCAGTTGCCTCTTAAGCAATTGGTCCTGGGTTCGAGTCCCAGATGGTGCACCAATTATAAAGAAACTAGTTTCTTAACTAGTTTCTTTATTTACCCCAAAATGAAAATTAAAAATAAGTAAACAAATAATATGAAATATAAAGTATCATAATAAATAATATTAGAATACTATAAATAAAAGAAATGTAAGGTGATAAAATGAAATGGTCAAATAGTTTAAGTAGTTTTTTAGAAGGAATAACAAGTATTCCTGCTGAATATATAAAACTGGTTACGTTAACATTAATCAGTATAACTACGATACAATTAGCAAAAGTGATTTGCTTTAAAATATACACTAGAAATCATAAAACAGGAAGAGATAAATATCTATATAATAGAAAAATTCAAATTGTATGCACTAGTTTAATTTTAGTTGCTGTATTTATAATTTGGGAAAGTCATATAAAAAGTTTCATGACTCTTATTAGTTTTATTTCAGCTGGTTTTGCTATAGCATTAAGAGAAATAATTTTAAACTTTTTTGCTGGAATATATATTAGAGTAAGTAAACCCTTTGTGCTAGAAGATCGTATAGAAATAAATGGTTTAAAAGGTGACGTTGTAAATATTAACGCTGCAAGTTTTGATGTTTTAGAAATAGGAGATAGAGTATATGGGGAACAAAGTACTGGTAGAATAGTTCATATACCAAGTTCAATTGTATTTACACATCCAGTAAAAAATTATGTTGAGGCATTTAAATATATATGGAATGAAATAAACCTAAAAGTAACTTTGGATAGCGATATTCCCAAGTTAAAATCTATGCTTTATGAAATAATTACAAAAAATAGTATTATTCAAGAAATTCCTAGTAAAATGAAGTCTCAAGTAAATGATTCAAGTAAAAATTATAGAATATACTTTAATAATTTAGAACCAATTATATATACATCTATTGTAGAAGATCATATTGAATTATATATAAGATATCTTGTTCACCCTAAAAAAGCGAGAAACGTTGAAGATACAATATGGCTTGATATAATAAAATCACATAAAAAGAAAACTGTAAATTTTGAAATTTTCAGCAAATAAAAATTATTTTCAAAATTTTGAAAATAATTTTTAATGTCGACTACTTTCAACATTATTATCATTTGTACTATTGTATAATTACTAACAAGTGAGGTGATCATGATGGGTCATAATAAAAACTCTAATAAAGTAGCATCTAATGGTATGCAAGATGATAGATCTTCTAAAACTTCTAAAACAGCTGAAGCTACTAACTTTTCTCAAAACACATCTAAAAAGAAATAACACTGCTTTTTTATACTTGGTATAATAATATTATACCAAGTTTTTTTTATTACTTAAATTTATCCTATTTTGAACTTCCCTTTTAAATTTTTCCCAATCTTTAGGATGATCTATAAACCATTTATAGCATTGCGTATATGTTATTTGATTATGTAAATATAAGTTTTTAGAATCCAGTCCATTTCTAGATAGAAAATCTGCTGAAAATTCAATTAACGATTTCCACTGTACGTTTGAAGGTTTTGAGTTTTGCACACTTTCTATACAGGTTTCAATACCAACTAAGTAATAGTTTGGATTATCTTCTCCTGCTATTTCAAATTTAAGTGGTTTATATACATTAGAACCACAATGGTAAGTCACTTCATTTTCAGGCATAGTTCTTATTATATGTCCATCATTATAATCACAAACGTATTGAGTAGCACCATATCTAGTTGTATTTTCAAAACTATTTCGTATAACATTTGCGGATTTTTCAGCTATACCAACATAGTGTATTATTAATCCTTTAATTTCTTTTATTTTTTCGCCTGGTCTATTTATACTTCCTAAAGTCAAAAAATCATTCACAATAATCATAAACTCTTCCACCTTATCAAAAATTATTATCTTTATTTATATTATTCAAGTTTATAAAAATTATTATTCTTTTATATGTAGTAGACTAAAGTTTTTTTAATTTACTTTAATCTAGCTCTTATTTATTTTTTAAACATCTGTATTTTTATAGTCTAAAGATATCTTAATTTCATCAAAAACCATTTGTATGAAATTAATGACATTCTGTTTTGTTAATAATAACTTAAAAATAATTGGAAGTCTTTCATAAAAATTTTCAAATACATAATTAAACTTCTCTGAGTTTTTACCATATTCAAAAGCTTTTTCTGCTTCAACTATAAGAATAATAGCTACTTCTCTAAGTCCTTTATTTTTAATTGAAATATATAAAGTACCTAAAACTATAATAGCGCCTACTACAATAACTGCTATTGATAATATATCCATATAATTCACCCCTCTCTAATTTATTATATTTATATATAAATACAATAGTTCGGAGTATTCATTTTATTTCAAGTAAAAAATTAACAGCACTGTTATACCAGTGCTGTTAATTTTTTTTATAATTATATGTCTATCTTTCTTTTATAATTGATTTACTTCCTAAATATGTAGCTATAAAATAACCACCATATACTAGTAATATAAATAAAGTTGTTATTATTATATTAGAAGTCAAATCTATTTCACCATAAATAGCTATAATCTTATTTATTTCTGAAAGTCCTACTATACTATGTACAAGAGCTAACGAAAGCGGCAACATGAAAAATATTGCAATTTGTATAAATAATGATCTATTTATAATCTTCGTATCTGCACCTATTTTTCTTAGTATTTCATATCTTTCTTTATTATCTGAACTTTGAGATAATTGCTGTATTGCAAGTATTGCAGCAGAAGTTATAGAAAATATTATTCCTAGATATAGTCCAATAAATGTTAGTATTGTTTTTATCCCTAAACTTGAGGCATTCATTATTATCTTAGTAAAAAATTGTTCATACGGTCTATATAATCCTTCTGACTCATGTGATTTATAGAAAGTAGATATATCTTTTATAAAATTCTCCTCTGTTTTTTCAGCTTCATTATCATTTTTAGCCAAATAATTACCACATATAATATTTTCTATTAATTTTGATCCTTTTATTGCTTCATCTTTTATGACTATAATTCCAAGATTCATTTTGAAACTAGCATTTTGTGTTGTCACTTCTATACAATTTTCTCTCTGTGGTATATATTCTTTCCCATTTATTGTTATAATCCTACTATTTTTTAAAGAATTGTTATATGCAGGTAGTACTTTTTCAAAATTTGCAACTACAACATATTCATTATCTTTTAAATTGATTCTAAAATTTTCCTTATTATATATATCCATTAACTTATTATATTCAGATTCTTTCATAAATCTTAAATATTCACCATCTAAATTAAACATATCTCCATACTCATCTTTAAATTTATCTATATCTTCCTTTAATAAAAAATTAGACATTAAAGTATTTTCTTCTTGTACATTATATACATTGTATTGTACATATTCTTTGATATATTTAGATATATCAAAATTATCTTTTATAAATCTTTCTTCTAAATTTAATATTTCATCTTTATCATATTCTGAATTTCCTTCTAGAGTTACATAATTCACCATTGTTACATCTGTAAGATTATTTTCTTTAAGATCAGTATTAAAACTATTACTCAAAGACATCGAACCTGATAAAATTCCTATTGTTAAAAGTAACATTATACATATAAGACTCATAGATATCATATTAGTATTTATTCTACTATTTATTTGTCTTAAAACAAACATATTTAAGTCTTTAAAATATATTTTCTTATTCATTTGTATTACTCTTAGTAAAAATCCTGAAAGTGAGGCAAAAAACAATAAAGTTCCCATACTACCAGATATTATCATAGTTAAAAACTTGCTATCTGGCTGCATTAACGCATCATTTTTTAATAAGTAATATGAATAACCAATAAATACAATAGAAAGTATGAATAATATCATAGTTACAAATCTATTTTTTATTTTTATTTTTTCACTCTTCTTATTCGCATTAATTAAATTTATTAATTTATATTTAGATATTGTTATAATATTAAAAATCATAACTAAAAAATATATTATACCAAAATACATACAAGTCTTAATTAAAGATTCTTTAGAAAATACAAATGTAAACTTACTCATATCAGTTTCAAACATTTTTGCTATTAAAACAGATAAAAGTTGAGATGAAAATATACCAATTATTAATCCTAAAACTAGAGATATTACACCAATTATTATTGTTTCAGTTAGTAATAATTTAGAAATTTTTCCTTTTCCCATTCCAAGTGTCATATACAGTCCTAATTCTTTTTTCCTTCTTCTAATCAAAAAATTGTTGGCATATACAATCAAAAAACCTAATATAATAGATACAAATATTGAAATTGTTCCTATAATCTCAACTAGATTTTTAACCATTTCATTTTTAGAACTATTAAGTTCTAACATTGAACTCTGAGCATCTATTGAATTGAACACATAAAATATAGCAACGCCAAAAATAAGTGTAATAAAATATATAGAATAGTCTTTAAAACTTTTTTGTATATTTTTACAAGATAGTTTAAATGACATCATTTAGTTCACCCCCAAGAAGCGTAACTACATTTATAATTTTATCAAAAAACTCTTTTCTAGTATCCTGACCTTTTATTATTTCATTGAAAACTTCTCCATCTTTAATAAATACAATTCTATCTGCATAACTTGCTGTAAATGCATCATGTGTCACCATTAATATAGTAGTATTTAAATTTCTATTTAAAATTTCGAAGCTTTCTAAAAGCATTCTTGCAGATTTTGAATCAAGTGCACCTGTTGGTTCGTCAGCAAGTACTAAAGCAGGATCTGTAATTATAGCTCTAGCAGATGCTACTCTTTGTTTTTGTCCACCGGATAATTGGTATGGATATTTTTCTAAGATATCATATATACCAAGTTTTTTGGATATATCTTTTACTTTTTCTTCTATTAATTTTGGTTTTATCCTTTGTATTGTCAAAGCTAAAGCTATATTCTCATATGCAGTTAGTGTATCTAAAAGGTTAAAATCTTGAAATATAAATCCTAATTCTTCTCTTCTAAATTTAGTAAGTTTAGAACCTTTCAATTTTGTTATATCTTCATCATTTACATAAATGTGTCCACTAGTAACATTATCTATGGTAGATATACAATTAAGTAATGTTGTTTTACCACTACCAGATACTCCCATAATACCAATGAACTCACCCTTTTCTACTTCAAAGCTAATGTTGTTTACAGCTTTTGTTAAATTTCCCTTATTACCATAACATTTTTCTACTTTTTCTATTTTTAATACTTTGCTCATATACATATCTCCTTTATTTTATACGTACATTATACTACTATATATTCATTTTAACAATCTATTTATCTTACATTTATCTTACAATTTTGTAAGATAAAAAAACATGCTATTTTACTAGCATATTTTTAAAATTATATTTTATTGAAACTACCTATCGGAAAAGTAATCTTAATAATTGTGCCTTTATCTAATTTAGAATCTATATCTATACTATGTCCTAACTTTTCAATTAATTTTTTACAAAGATATAGCCCCATTCCTGTTGAATTATATTTTTTTCTACCATTTTCTCCTGTAAAACTTTTATTCCATACTCTACTCAAATCTTTTTTATCTATTCCAATACCATTATCTTCAATAAATAGCTGTACATTCTCTTTATTTTTTGTAGCGTATATTCTAACCATAGCATTTTCTTGTTTAGAATATTTTATACTATTTGTTACTATCTGATTTATTATATATTCTAACCATTTACTATCACTGTTTACATTAATGTTTAAATCTTTTATATCTAACAATATATTCTTATATATAAAATCTTTTTTGTTTTTTAATATGACATTATTTACAACTTGTTCTAATATTATTTCCTTTATTGTATAATCTTTTTCTACATTATCGCTCCTTGAATAATACAGTACTTGCTCTATATAATTATCTATTTTATCAAGTTCTTCATCTATATTAGAAGTTACATCATTTTTATTATTTTCAACTATTAATTTACTAGAAGAAATTGGGGTTTTAATTTCATGAACCCACATCTCTATATATTCTCTAAATTCTTCTTGAGTATATCTATATGAATTAACATTTTCAAGCATAGATTTATTAGATTCATGTATTATTTCATATAATATTTTACCATCTAAAAAATCTGGTTTCTTTATCATTTCTTGTATTAAAAATTTCTTATCTAAAATTTCTAAATTTGAAATTAATTCATTATAAAAATAAGATTTTCTAAAGTAGTCATGAAATAAAACAATAATAGCAGCTATTGTAATAAATATAGGAATATATACAATAAGAAAAATATTTACATCAAAAATTTTTAATACTACTATTACAAAAGTCATAAGCAATAAATACATTAATATTTCTATTATTCTATCTTTTAAATAATCTATTAATTTCATATTATTATATAACCCTGGCCTCTCTTGGTTTCAATAATATCTTTTTTTCCTATATCACTTAACTTTTTTCTAAGTCTATTAATATTAACCGTAAGAGTATTATCATCTACAAACATTTCACTATCCCATAAATATACCATTATTTCTTCTCTTGAAACTATAACACCTTTATTTTTAAGTAAATAGTGTAATATTTTTGTTTCATTTTTGCTAAGCTCAATAGTTTCTTTTTCAAATTCTATAATACTTTTTGAAAGATCAAACTTAATTCCATTAAAGTTTATAATAGAATTATTATTTATTTTGTTAACACGTTTAAATATAGCTTCAATTCTTGCTAGTAGTATTTGCACGCTATATGGTTTTGTTATAAAATCATCTGCCCCAATATTCATACTCATAAGTTCATCTATTTCACTATTTCTACTAGTAACTATTATTATTGGAATATCAGATACTTTTCTTAATTCTTTACATATGTAATATCCATCATATCTAGGAAGATTTATATCTAATAAAACTAAATCAGAATTAGAATTTATAATATTTTCTAAAACATTATTAAAAGTCCCTATTTTTTCTATTTCATATCCGTTTTTAGATAAGAAAATACCCAGCTCATTTTTAATTTTATCATCATCTTCAACAATATAAATTTTATACATAAATTTCCTCCAGTATTAAATATAATTATACTATTAAAACCTTTTAATTTCAATAGTATAATTGTATAAAAAAACTTGCGATAAAAATTACCACAAGTTCTTATTTTCTAGTTAGCAAAGTAAGTATGTTTTACTTTCCATTCTTCTAAAGCTATTTGTAACCAAAATGAATATATACCTAAAGTAATTATACACAATAAAAACCATTTTATCCATTGTCCAAAAAGTCCTATTGCACTACCATCAAATTCAAGTCTCTTTCCATTTATTACAGTATGACGTATTTTCCATCCATATATCATGCATAATGCCCATGGATAGCAAATTCCTAAGGTACAAAACGTTACTAAAGCTCCTAATATTAACCATCCAATATATTGAAGTAATTTACCATCAAAATATGATTTTTCCATAAATATTATCTCCTTTTATCTTGTTAAATCATCTTTAACTTTTTTAGATACTACTTTAACTTTTTCTGTTTCAGTTTTTTGTTTAATTTCAACTTTAGGCTTAACTTCTACTTTTTTATCTACCGTTTTTTCAACAGTTTTAACTTTATTTACAGCTGACTTTTCATTCTCATTTTTAGTTATAGTTTTACTAATATTATACATATTTTTTTGTTCAATTATAGGATTCAATTGATAACGTATAAAATACTCAATATATCTTTCCGTAGCTTCTTTTCTTTTAATTTTTTTCTTTAGTTTTCTAGAATCTACTGTATCACAGATAAAAAATTCACCGTGATCATACATTAATTGTTCATTACCGTCTACAAAGATAACCCTGTTATCCGGTGATTCTAATTTTATATCACTTATTACTTTTGTAAATTCTATATTCTCATTTGCATCATTCATAAGTTTATCTATGTCTTGAGCAGATAAACTCTTATTTTTTTTGATATCTTTTACTACATTTTTTATAATTTCATCTAAATTTTCTTCTACCTTAATCTTTTCACTCATACACTACACTCCCACATTTATCAACTTAAATATATACTAATTAGTTTCAACTATTTTTATAGATATTTTTATAATTTCTTCTAATCTATCTATTTTTTTTTGTATATATAATTCACCTATTAAAGCCTCAAATCCAGTTGCTTTTTTATATTCAACAACATCAACATTCTTAGATACTGTTGTTATATTAGTATTTCTACCTCTTTTATATATATTTACTTCATCTTCACTTAAATTTTCTACTATATGATCTATAATTTTAGATTGCGCTTTGGCACTTACGTATTTTATAGACTGTTTATGTAGAAGTCCTGTTTGCAAATTGCTTTTACTTGCTAGATAAGTTCTTATATATATATTAAATACTGCATCACCAATAAAAGCTAATGTTTGATTAGAAACAATTTGTAAATCTATTTTATCTATGTATTCATCCAATTTATATCACTCAATTCCATATTAATAACTATATTATATATTAATTTGGTTTAATTATCAAGAGATAATGGAGATTTTTGTAATTGAATGTTTAAAATAGTAACATTTCCATATATATTGTAATTATAACGTATAGCAATAATGTAATTACAACTATATATTGTGTAAATATACAACTAAGTATATTTTTAATTTTAATTCCAGTATTTTCTAACTTAAATATTTTTCTATTAACTAATATATTTTTAGCAAAATATAAACCAGACATTAACACAACTGCATATACTGATATATTAATAATATTTATCATTATATTATTATTTGTTTCAGCAGCTATTACAGCTATTACAGAAACAAAATTATTTAAGAAATGAATTATCATAGCTGGAATTATTGATTTTGTTTTAATTGTTATAAATGCTAAAATTATTCCTAGTAAAAACGCAAATATTCCTTGTGTTAAGTTTTGGTGCATTAAACCAAAGCAAAAGGCAGTTATTAATATCGAAGCTAAATTCCCAAACTTATTAAGTACTTTAAGCATAGCACCCCTAAATAGTAACTCCTCAAATATTGCTGGAAGTATTGCAACTTGAATTGTAAATAGTAAAATTCCTATTATAGATTTAAAATCTGCACCTATCAAGTCTACTATATCAAATTTTGAATTATCCTTTATTATAAAAGATATAATAAACTGTATAACAATAACTAAAAATGCACAACTGAATAGCAGATTAATTTTATCTTTAATCGCTACTTTCTTATTTGCCTCTTTACTTTTAACATGTAAAGGTTTTAAATAGAAATATGGAGGTAATATACTAGCAACCCAAATAATAATATTAATTAAACTTGCAATATTTGTACTTAATATAAATGCTCCCTTAATAAATATTAATATAAATCCTAAAGCACTAGAAATTACTAAGTACATTAGCATAGCAATACTAACTTTAAATATTGTTTCTTTAAATTTAGATTTATTCATATCATATATTTCGTCTTTTTTACGTTTATCAGATTTTTTACTATTGCCTGAATCTAGTAATCCTCTTTTAAACCATCTAGAACCAAATATAGATAAAAACGTTAGTGTAGCAACATTAGCAAGAACAGCTAATACTATTCCTATATTACTTATTTGGTGAAGAAGTATTAATTTTGGTACCATTACAATAGATAACACTGGAAGACAAGATACAATTTTAATAAAAATATTTACAGTTTCAGATACATTAATTATATTAGGACTTACAAAACATACTAATACAACTATCATAATTACAAGCATACTTGAATTTGAGATATCTGTCATATTATTAACTTTAGATGTCATAATAGCTTGTACTATAGACAATATCAGTACACAAAGCACGGTTTGAACAAGTGTAAGTACTACTATCTTAAATAATATAGGGTCCATACTAAAAGTTGCTATTTCTCCTATTTTCCCTACACTACCATCTAAAAATTTAATTATAAGTAAACTACTAATTATATTAGCAAAAACATAATATACACCACTTAATATCATTTGAATCAAAAACACTATATTTACTTGCAAGATATTATACCATAAATATGCCTTTTCACTTATTCCTGTTAACATATATTCTGTTGTTTTACTGATTTTCTCTATACCTATTGTTGATGAGATAGTTGCTGCTACAAATATAAACAACATATACATTATAAATGCAATTACCATTACTACTGGTTCATATTTAACATAATCTGTAGCATTTAATGTAAGAACTATTCTTTCTATTTTTACATTACTGCCTAGTTCCTGAACCTCATTTAAATTAGCATCATATTTATCTACAAATATATCAGTTCTTATTTCATTTATTATATTCTGCAACTCTGTATATTTATTATCTTCAATATATTCATTAGATGTTATCTTTGCACTTATAATACTAACATTGCTATATTTAATTTCTACTAAAGATTTACCTTCAGTTACTCCTTGCTCAGAATAATCTACAACTTCTATGTCTTTTATTTCTTTTAGTTTTACAAGATCAACAAATCTTTCAGTTTCATCCTGAACCATTACTTTTAGTATATTTTTATCTATACCCTTTCCTGTATTTTTTTCAATTATTTGTTTTACAGTTCCAAAGTTTACAACTCCAATAATTCCTACTAACATTATTATATTTAATATAACAAAAAATTTCATTTTTAATGTTTGTTCAATACCCAAAACTGTTAATCTATATAGTTTATTCTTCATATTTAATACCCGCCTTATCCATAAAGATATCTTCCAAACTTAAATTATTAATATTTATACTTTGAACATCAAATGTTTTTATTAGATCTAAAATATCTGTTACATTATTTGATCCATTTACATATATTTCATAAGTATTAAGTTTGTCATTTACAATCTTAAATATATTTTCATTATTTAACTTATCTATATTTAAACAGCCCACAACACTAATTTTCTTTTTATCATAGCCATTTTTTATTTCATTTAAATTTCCATAAAGTATCATTTTACCTTTGTTTATAAGCAATATATCATCACATAAAAGTTCCACATGTTCCATTTGATGAGATGAGAAAACTATAGTTATTCCTTCTTTTTTTAATTCTAATATAACATTCTTTAATTCATCAACACTTACTGGATCAAGTCCAGAAAAAGGTTCATCTAGTATTAATAATTTTGGACTATGCAAAACAGAAACTATAAACTGTAATTTTTGCCTGTTCCCTTTAGAAATATTTTTTATTTTCATATTTAGATATTCTAACATATCAAATTTTTTAAGCCAGTATATTAATGAAGTTGTTATCTCATCATCACTCATATTTTTCAATATTCCAAAAGTAGAAAATTGATTATATACAGTATATTCAGGAGTTAAAGATCCTTCTTCTATTAAATATCCAACTCTGTCTAGTATAGAGTAATTTATAGATTCTCCATCTAACAAAGCTTCTCCTTTATCTTTTTGAACAATATTCAAAATACTTCTAAAAAGTGTAGACTTGCCTGCACCATTTCTGCCTAATATCCCAAGTATTCTACCTTCTTTAGCAGTAAAAGAAATATTATCTATTGCTAAGTAGTCACCAAATTTTTTTGTCATATTTTTAACTTCTAACACATTTATCACCTGCGTATATTATATAGTAAAATATATTAAATGTAAAGATTTTAAAAGTATTTTCAATGTACTTTATAACAATAGTATAAAAACTATTATTCACATAACAAAAAGCTTAATATCTAAAATATTAAGCTTTTCTTATAACCCTCTATAACTTTTATTTTTGTTTATATAATTTAAACAAATCTTTTATGCTTATTCTACTACCATAATGTAATACTGCAGCAGAATATATCCTGATTGAAATTTGAATAACTAGTATTATAGTTACAATTAAAATTCCTACTGAAGTAAGTACTTCCCATGTAGGTACAGTAACCATCATCATTCTAAAAGGCATACTAAATGGTGATGAAAATGGTAGTAAAGAAGCAACTTTAGTCATCATGCCAGCTGGGGCAAATATTACTGTAAAATATCCAAAATAAAATCCGAACATAGAAAGCATAGCTACTGGTGCATTTGCTGATTGAATATCTTCTGGCTTACTTACTGTAGAACCTACTAAAGCATATAAAAATGCATATAACGTATAACCTAATATAAAGTAGGCAAATGCAGCAATAATTATAGCTGGTGTAACTTGTGAAAAGTCTAAGAAATCTAATGTACTCTTTCCTTCCGCAAATACTTTGTATGATATAAGTGAAACAATTGTAGTTGCCAGCAGTTGAATTAATCCAACTATACCGGTTCCTATTGTCTTTCCTAATACAATATGTTTTGGACTAGTTGAAGTAACTAAAGTTTCCATTATCTTTGAAGTTTTTTCCATAGTAACTTCCGCAGAAACTTGATACGCACAAAAATATATTGCAAAGAATAATCCTATAGAAAGTATTATTATAGCAAATGAAATTTCTGGTGCTTCCTCACCTGTTACTGTCTTTACATCATAAATGACTTGTGTATTAATACTACCCAATTGATCCGAAGTCAAATTTAATTTTGAAACCTCTACATTGAAAATTATTTTTGAAAATAAACTTTGTAAAACTTTTGGGTCAGGTCCTTTACCTATCTCAGATACTACATAATTAAATTTTACATCTTTACCATCTCTAAATATTGTTACTGATCCTAGAATTTCTTTATTATCTATTCTATTTTTTATATCTTCATCACTTGTTGAATTATTCTCAATTAAAAAGTTGTATTCTAATCCCATACTATTTAATGTTGATAAACTATTCTCAAATATATTAGAACTGTCTACAATTAAAACATCTTTAGTCTCATCACCTTTTGTTTTTTCCATTATATTTGGAATATTAAACATAAGTATTATTATAGCAAACATTATTAAATTTGAAATAATAAATGACTTTTTCATCAAACGCTCTTTAATTGTGTGTGTCATTACAATTATTGTATCTCTCATTTGTCTTCACCTACCTTCTCAACAAATATATCATGTAGTGTTGGTTTCACTAATTCAAATTTTTTGACTCTTATCCCTTGATTAACAATATCTTTTAATAATTCTTCAGCTTTCTCTATATTATTAATTTCTAATAAATATTCATTTTCATTATTTGTAATTATTGTTAATCCCAATTTATTAATAATATCATCAATTTTTTCATCAGATTCAACAAATATCTTTTTAATTTCATATCCGTTTTTTATATCTTTTAAATTACCTTTAAGTATTGTTTTTCCAGCGTTAATAATCAATATATCGTCACAAAATTCTTCAATAGATGCCATTTGATGGCTAGACATAATAATATATTTTCCTTCACTAATCAATTCTTTTATTACATTTTTTAAAATATCTGAATTAATTGGATCTAATCCACTAAAAGGTTCATCTAATATAATTAATTCAGGGTTATGCATTACACAAGTCAAAAATTGTACTTTCTGTTGATTTCCTTTTGATAATTTTTCTGCTTGCGTATTTATATATTCCTCTATTTTTAGTTTTTTTGCCCAATATTTCAACGATTCTTCAGCATCTTTTTGTTTCATTCCTTTTAGTTTAGCAAAATATATAAGTTGTTGTCCTACTTTTGTTTTTGGATATATTCCTCTTTCCTCTGGTAAATATCCAAAGTTAACATTTTTTCTTGTTACACTTTTTCCATTCCATGAAATATTTCCCGAATTTTTTTCTAATATTCCTAATATCATTCTAATTGTAGTAGTTTTACCAGCCCCATTTGTACCAAGCAATCCAAACACACCCGGTTCATTCATCTCAAAAGAAATGTTACTTACTGCATTTTTGGATTCAAAGCTTTTAGAAACGTTTTCTACCTTAAGTCCCATAATTTACCTCCATTTAAATAAATATAATTATATACTATCAACTTTTAAAAGTCAATTTTTTAAATCAAAAACATAAATCTTAATCTTATTTTACATTCTATTAAAATTACTATTTTATATACTATTCTTTAATTATTTTTTCTTTCTTGAGCTTATTTATTTTACCTGAAAACCTCAAACTTATTGATACAAAAACGATTCCAATAAGAAAACAGAATAACCCTAGAACAGAATTTACTCCTGAAATTTCTGTATGAACATGTGTTCCAAGATTAATATTACTAATTCCTATAGTTATTTCAGCAAATGCTAATACACTAAAAAATCCTACTATTTTCTTGTAATGTCCGATTTTTGAATCCACATCTGAATATATATCAAATTGACCTAAGCTTGCTTTTTTTCTAAAAAACGCCCATCGAAAACTAGATGCAACATGCTGCACACCCGTTTCCTCTAAAAAATTAATATACTCTATACTTTTAGGATCTGATACTAAATTTTCAAGTAATTCTATCCTATATATGTATTCACCTTTTTCACATTCTTCAAATGTATATTTACCCATAAAGAAATCGACTAACGCAAATCCTTTTGAAGACATTTCATTTAGCCATTTTTCTTCTTTCTCAAAATCATAATAAAATTTGTATACAACTTTTTTCATTAATTTTCACCTCTTATCTTTTTACCGTTTTTAACAAGTTCTTCTAGTCTAACTATTTCATTTTTTACAATTTCTTTACCCAAATCTGTTATTAAGTATTCTTTTTTTCGTGAATTCAAATCTTCTATTAACGGTAAAATCCACTTTTTTTCAAGTAAAGTATTAATTGCTCCATATAAAGTACCCGGTCCAAGATTAACTCTTCCATTACTAAGTTCAGAAACATTTTGCATTATTCCATATCCATGCATTGGTGTATATATTGATAACAAAATATAATATACTGCCTCTGTTAAAACTATTTTATCAATATTTCCTTCCATTTCTTTCACATCCTTTATAACGTTTTACGATATATCGTCTAACGATATATAAAATTATATCATAATGAATTATATATGTCAACAAAAAATATTATTTTTTGTAAATATTTTCATTTTTTTAGATTTTAAACATATAAAAAAGATAGAATTTCTTCTATCTTTTTACTTTAATATAATCTTTTACATAATTTTATTCAACATCACTAGTCCTATCTAGCCAATAACTAAGTGTGAAATCTGAAATGGTAGGTTCAGTAGCTACAAATTTTATTAAACCCTTTCCATATTCAAATTCTCTAATTTCAGTATATACATTACCATCTATAGTTTTTAAATCTTCAATAGTTAAAGTAGTAATTATATTTCTAATTACTGAATCAGCAACACCTAAATTATCTTGAACACTAGTTATCTTTACCTTTGCTTTATACTTTTTCTCTGCATTAACAACTGGGGTATAGTCTTCTATAAACCAAGTTTGACCAACTATAACCGGTGTTTTTAACATCAATTTATTATCTATATATAATGATCCATCTTTTGTTACTTCCCACTTTTGATTCCACTCTTTTTTAGGAGACTCACCCTTCATATCACTTTCATCAACTACATGCAAATTCACAATTTTACCATTTGATGTGTTTTGAACATCAGACAATGTAACAGTCTTAGAACCCCAATGAGATGGTCCTCCTTCATAAATTAATTTAATATCATCTCTTATAAACAAAAACGGTTCAACGTTATTTATTAAATTAATTTTTTCGTCAGATTTATAAATATCATTCTCACTATTTTCATCATCTATCTCAATAAACTCTTTGTATAAGTATATCCCACAAAATACAAAAGCAATTATTAATATGAATGCAAAAATAACTAATAATTTTTTATCTTTCATAATATCCTCCTACTATTTATATTAGTATATTATGTACTAAGATTGATTTATTTAATATTATTTCTTTGAATGCATACTAAGTAAGTTAACATCATTTGAATATATTATATTTGACCTTTTATCTCTTCTTTTAATTGCAAGTTTTATTAATTTATCACATAAAATATCAAAACTTACTCCTTTTGCTTCCCATAGATAAAAAGCAAGTGAACCTGGAATAGTATTTATTTCATTTACATATACTTTATTCGTATCATTATCTATTATATAATCTATTCTTGAAACACCCTCACAATCTAAAATTTTAAATACCTTTTTAGATAATTCTTCTATTTCAATTTTCATCTCAGAACTAATTTCAGCTGGTATTTTTCTTGTTAAAGAAGCCATTCCACCAGATTTAGAACCCTTACCACCGCCAGCTGACATATACTTGTCTTTAAAACTTAAAATCTCATCTGCCTTTACAGGTTCTTCTAATTCTGAAACCTCTTGTGATTCAAAATTACCTAATACAGAACAGTTAATTTCTTTTAAATTTACAATACACTTTTCAACTAATATTTTATCTGTAAATTCAAAAACAAAATTCATTGCTTCAGAAAATTCCTCTTTATTTCTAACTATTTTTATTCCAACGCTTGATCCCAAATTAGCTGGTTTCAATATAATTGGAAGAGAAAGTTTATTAATTATATTATTTAAAACTTCTTCTTCATTTTCTTCAAAATCTTCTAAATGTACTTCATAATAGTCTATTACTGGTATGTCTGAAGCTACCAAAACTTTCTTAAATATTATTTTATTCATTCCAACAGCTGAAGAAGTAATATCACATCCAACATAAGGGATATTATACATCTCTAAAAATCCTTGAAGTGTACCATCTTCTACATTTAGTCCGTGAACTACAGGAAATGCAATATCAATTTTTATTAATTCTTTTTTAAATACTCCATCTAGAGAATTAACTATCATTTGGCCATTTTTATGTGTAAAATATATTTGATTACATTCTTTTTTTAATTTCTCAATATCTTTATATATATTTATATCTAATAATTTTTCTGAATAATAGAATTCATTATTTTTTGTTATATATATTGGAACGACTTCGTATATCTCTTTATCTATTGCATATATTGTCTGTAAAGCGGATAATATAGATACCTCATGTTCTACTGTTTTTCCTCCAAAAAATACTCCTACTACTGTTTTCATAACACTACTTCCTTTCATTTTAAGAATAACTATCCGGCAAGTCATTTTCAAATAAAGCAATTAAATTAGGATGGTTTTCTTTTATTTTTGTTAATTTTTCAAAAGCTTCATATACATCTTTTACAGTTTCATAATTAGTATATTTTTGCTCATCCATTCCATCCTTTATTGCCTTAGTTGTTTTATCTCCAACCAAAAATACATAATCACATTTAGTCGCATACTCACCTAATTTTTTATTTAATTCATATTCTTGTTCACCAAGTTCTATCATTCCTGGAGTAACCAATACTTTATATTTATCTTCAAACATTGCTAAGCATTCTATTGCCATCTTAGAACCTTCAGGATTAGAATTAAAAGCATCATCTAAAGCAAGTATTCCATTCATTGACTTAAGTTGTAATCTATGTTCCACTGGTTTTAATCTCTTAATACTCTTTTGTATTTCAACATCTGTCATACCAAGTTCTTTAGAAATTGCCACCGCGCAAACTATATTATATATATTGTGCTTACCAAGTAGCTTTGTTTCTAACTCTATTTTTTTATCCTCGCAAACAACTGTAAAAGTACTACCTGTGTCATTCATATGTATATCTTCTACATAGTACTTTTGTTTTTTATCTAATATACTATACTGTATAACCTTTTTACCATTTATTTGTTTATCCATATTTTTTCTTATATATTCGTTATCTGTATTTAAAATAGCCAATGCATCTTCTTTAGCATAATTAACAATTTCAAATTTACCTTGAACAATATTTTCCATAGATTTAAATGTACTCAAATGTTGTGGTCCAATAGAGGTTATAACAGAATAATCTGGAGGTGCTATTTCACATATTTCTTTAATTTCACCAAGTCTTGCTGCACCCATCTCACAAACAAATACTTCTGTATATGGCTTAATACTTTCTCTTATACTTTTTACAACACCAAGTGTTGTATTATAACTTTTAGGAGTCATTACAGCAGAGAATTTTTGAGATAAAATTTGGTATATAATATTCTTAGTGGAAGTCTTACCATAACTACCAGTAATACCAATAATTTTTAACTTTTTATTTGAACTTATTATCTTTTTTGCTTCATTAATATATCTTAAATTAATTAGATTAAGTATTGGCATAATTATTACATTTGCAATCATACTTATACAAATAGCTAAATATTTGCTCAGTGATAATAATATTAGTAATGCAGAAAAAATAGAAGTTGTTACAATGTCTGTTTTCATTAATATATATGGTAATATAACAAATAAAAGTATTAACAGATATACAGCAACATAAGTTATTTTTACTCTTGTTGTAATAACAAACTTTTTCTTTACTTTTGGTTTATTCATTATAGCAAAGTTTATTGCAAGTATTGCAGCAATAATCCATAATACATACATCACATCCTTAAATGTTGCAATACTTATTAATGATAAAGCTGTAAGAATTATTTCAAATGTACCAATTTTTAATGCATCCGTTTTTTTCAGTACAGATATTAATTCTGAATTGTGGTAAAAAGATTGTTGTAGTATATGTAAAAATTTATCTAAGTTCACATGTAATAACACAAGTCCTAATATTATAATACTAATTTCTAAAATTGTAGTTATCATTTAATACTTTCACCCTTCCAAAAACTTTGAAATTATAACTAAAAAATCTCCAAGTTTATCTAAATAACTATAGTGTCCTGCACCTTTAAAGACAATAAGTCCACTATCTGGAATTAACTTTTCGAATATTTTTGCATCTTTTACTGGTGTATCTTTATCATTTTCACCCCATATAAGTAAGGTAGGTACCTTTATTTTCGGTAAATATTTTTTTAAATCTTCGTTTACAACATTAATAAATATTTTTTTCATATTTTCAGAAGCGGCTCTATAATCTGTAGAACCCGCATTTTTTCTTAAATTTGAAATTATTTTTTCTGCTTTTTCTTTACTATTGCAAAGCTGTATAATTCTCTTTGTTAACTTGTAAGAATAAACCTTAAAATAATATTTAATACTCCTTTTTGGCTTAATACCTGCACTATCTACAAATATTATATTTTTTGGAGTATATTCTAATTCTCCAACCATTTTTATAATAACTCTTCCACCAAAAGAATGCCCTATTAAAGTTGGATTTTCTATTTTCATTTTTTCTATAAATTCCAATATAACCCTTGCATAATCTGTAACACTATACATAAAGTTAGGTTCACTACTTAATCCAAACCCAGGTAAATCAATTGAATATACTTTATAATTTTTAGATAAATGTTTAGAAACAGGTGCAAATGTTTGTAGATTTGCTCCCCAACCATGTAATATTACTACCGAAGAAGTATTATCTTCTCCTAATATCTCATAATTTAAATTTATATCTTTAATATTTATATTCAATTTATTTCCTCCATTCTAGGTATCTATTTGGTTTATAATATAAAATATTAATCTAATATTTCAAGAGGAGTGTATTTTGCCATTAATCTTTTAAAACCTGATCCTTCAAAATTAATTTCAAGTTTTAAATCATCGCCTTCTGGCTCTATATTACATATTACTCCAATTCCAAACTTTTTATGTTTTATTTTACTTCCTACTTTGTAATTTGATATATCTTTTGGTTCTTCTGGTTTATTAGTAATATTTTTAAAGAAACTTTCAACACTTTGTCCAAAGTTATTTTTACTACTACTTACAAAACCACCAGATATTTTACTCGTTGTGACAGCGCTACTTCTAGCATATTCATTATTTAAAAATTCATTATTTTTACTAGGTCTTTCACTTTTAGATACTTCTTCAAATAAATTATCAGGTATCTCATTAATAAATCTTGACGGTATTGGATATGATGTTGAACCATACATTGTTCTCTTACTTGCCGATGTAATAAAGACATTTTTTCTAGCACGTGTAATTCCAACGTAGCATAATCTTCTTTCTTCCTCTGCATCTTCATCTTCATTTATAGATCTACTAGAAGGGAATAAACCCTCTTCCATACCAACTAAAAATACAACGTCAAATTCTAATCCTTTAGCACTATGCAATGTCATTAAAGTAACAGCTTCTGCTTCATCATCTAGTTTATCTACATCTGCAACCAAAGCTATACTATCTAAGAAATCTGCTAATGTATTTTCTGCATTTTCTTTTTCGAACTCAATAGCCACACCTATATATTCCATTAAGTTATCGAATCTATTTTCTGCCTCTTTAGTTTTTTCTTCATTAAGCATAGCTTCATATCCAGTAACTTTTAAAATTTCTTTCATAAGCTGTGAAACAGAAAGTTTATCTTTTTTATCTACTAAATCTATCATTATTTCTCTAAAGAATGAAATATTTCCACTACTTCTCAAATCTCTATAATTACTACTGTCTTTTATAACATCAAATAAGGAAATATTTTTTTCTGCTGCTATTTCTTCTAATTTATCTAAAGCAGAATCTCCAATACCTCTTTTTGGTACATTTATTATCCTTTTAAGAGCAATAGCGTCATTAGGATTTTGCAATAATTTTAAATACGACGTTAAATCTTTTATTTCTTTTCTTGAATAGAATTTAAGACCACCAATTAGTTTATATGGCGTACCTGTTTTCATAAAAACATCTTCTATTACCCTGGCTTGTGCATTAGTTCTAAAAAGCACAGCAAAATCTGAATATTTTTTATTTTCTTTTCTACATATATTATCTATTTGATCAATAACATATTCAACTTCTGCATACTCATTATTAGCACTAAAATATTTTATCTTTTCCCCTTCAACGTTTTTTGTCCATAAATTCTTATCTATTTTAGCGGAATTATTTTTAATAACTTCATTTGCAGCATTTAAAATTGTTTGTGTACTTCTATAATTTTCCTCAAGTTTTATTACCTTAGCATTAAAAAACTCTTTTTCAAAGTTTAATATGTTAGCAATATCTGCACCCCTCCAACCATATATACTTTGTGATTCATCACCAACAACACATATATTTCCATGTGCACTGGCTATTAAACTTATTAAAGTAAACTGCAACTTATTGGTATCTTGATATTCATCTACAAGCACATATCTAAACTTATTCTGGTAAAATGCCAATCTATCTGGGTTATCTACAAACAACTTAACAGTAAGCATTATAATATCATCAAAGTCTATTGCATTGTACGATTTAAGTTCACTTTGGTATATACTATAAATTTTTGCTATTTGCTCTTTTCTATAATCTCCAGAGTTCTCTCTACTATATTGTTCAGCAGATATCATGTTATCTTTAGCCTTAGAAATCTCATAACCAATAGAACTCGGAATAAATTTCTTGTCATCTAAATTTAATTTTTTAAGTACTTCTTTAATTAACTTTTCTTTATCTAATTCATCAAATATATTGAAATCTTTTCCATATCCTAATAATTCTATTTCCCTTTTCAATATTTTAACACATATAGAATGAAATGTTCCAAGCCATACATCACTTGCACTATCTATAAGACTCAAAGCTCTTTCTTTCATTTCCTTAGCTGCTTTATTTGTAAAGGTTATAGCTAATATCTGCCATGGTTTAACTATCTCTTGTTCTATCAAATAAGCTATTTTATATGTTAATACTCTAGTCTTTCCACTTCCAGCACCAGCTAAAATAAGAAGTGGTCCCTCTGTATATGAAACTGCCTCTAATTGTCTATCATTTAATCCTTCTAAAAATCTACTCAACCCTATTACCCCTTCAATCTAAAAATATACATGAACCATAATCTATAACGTCCATTTTCTTAAAATCTTTTATTTTATATCCCCTTGAATTTATATAATTTATTAATTTTTCTTTACATTTAAGCTTGTCTACATCTCCAAAAAATATAACCGTATCATTCAAAACACAACTACATCCACCAATAAAACCAGACATATTTGAATATGTTCCATCTTCATTAAACAACTTAATATCTAGTTCAGACGAATCAACATATAACACATCAAAATCATTTTGAATTAATTTATTATATATTCCTTTATCTGAAGTTATACAACATCTATTATCAAGTGGAAGTATACTACACCTTGAATAACCTTGTTTAACGTCAATAAAGGTATATTTCATTTCGTTTAACTTTTCTAATATTTTTTTATCCGTAATTTTAAAATTATGTATTACAAAGTTATCTATAACACAAACGTTATATGCAGCTGTTTTAGGGTAAATGTTTTCCACATTATCCCCATGAAAATAATCATATTTATTATATAACATATCTGAAACAGCATCTTTTTCATATATAACGGTATTACCTAATTTCAAACAAAATATATCTGTATGACTAGATATCTCACTATATATATTATCGTGTTTTTTTATTTTAATTATTTCATAACCTAACTCTAAAAAATATTTTTTAATTTCAGTATTAACTCTTTCGTCAATTATAACTTGCATTCTATAACATATCCTTCTTTTTAAACCATAGAGTAGCTATTATTGTAGACAAAATTGCTATTCCCATTACAGTATAAAAACCTATTG
Source organism: Clostridia bacterium (assembly GCA_029256705.1). Taxonomy (GTDB): domain Bacteria; phylum Bacillota; class Clostridia; order TANB77; family CAG-465; genus RGIG5057. Next base: position 41,906 of record JAQSXK010000007.1, on the reverse strand, counting down.
TAGTAGTATTAAATGGAAATTCTACGTTCATACCAATGAAACTTGAAATCATGGTTGGTATTGCTATAATAATAGTTATTGAAGTTAAAAATTTCATTACTGTATTTAGATTATTAGATACTATAGTACCAAATATATCTATTATCCCATTAAGTATTTCACTGTAAGTCTGAACCATTTCCATAGCCTGTGTGTTCTCAATTATTGTATCATCAAGTATGTCTTCATCTTCTTCATATAATTTAATATACTTTCCTCTATTTATTTTTTGCAGAACTGTTTGGTTTGCTTTAATAGATGCATTAAAATATATCATAGTTTTTTCAAAATCTAATAAAGATAATAATTCGTCATTTTTCATAGCTTTATGCATGCTCTTTTCAAATGAATCAATATCTTTACTTATATAACCTATATATCTAATATAATCCGAAGCAACTTTATATAATATTTGAAACACTAATCTAGATTTTTTGTCTGTATATATATCAAACATTTTCACTGAAGTTAAAACTTCATTAATAACATCAATTCTACTTTGAGATATTGTTACAAAATAATCATCTCTTACAAGTATCATTCCAAGTGGTATTGTAGAATATACTTTTTTAGTACCTTTGTACTCAGTTATTGGCACATCTATTGCAATAAGAACATTTTCTTCATCAGTATCAATATGGGCTTTTTCAGCAATATCTAGTGGATATCTAAGTAAATTTTCTGCTAAATTCAATTTATGAGCTATGCTTTGTATCTCATCAGATGAAGGATCAACTATATTTATCCATACACCTTTTGTTATACTTGAAACGTTTTCTAATTTGCCTGTCACTGTGTTTGTTTTTAATACTTCTATCATTTGTACAACCTCCATTATTTTGGTATTATTATACCATCTATAACTCAACAATACAACAAAAAAGCAAAAACTTTTTAAGTTTTTTGCTTCTTTTGGAATGTTATTACATAATACTAATTTCGTTATAATTTTATATATTTATATTGCTTAACCATTGCTCTATTTTTTTAGTAGATTCAACATCATTTTTAATTGGGTCTATTACATCAATTTCAGCTATAAACTCATTTCCAACCAATTGGTCTTTCATGTTTTGAATAGTATTTTTAAGTCCCCCACTATGTGAACAAAAAATACCAATCTTCTTCCCCTTCAAAGTATATTTTTTAAAAAAGCTTCTGATAGCTGGTGAATAAGTAAATGACCATACTGGTGTTCCAATAAAAATGCAGTCATATTCATCAACATTAAAATTTAATTTTTCTAAATCTGGGGTTTCCTTCATAAAAACTTGTTTTCCTCCCCAAAAAAATTTTGAAAAACCTTCTTTAGGAACCTTGCATTTAATCTCTTTTAATTCATAGATATCTGCATTTAATTTAACAGATATCTGATTTGCAATCTTCTTTGTATTTCCTTCTAATGAATAATACACTACAGCAGTTTTCATAAATATCTCTCCTCTTTTCATCTTATTTGTTTTTTAAATATTCTAAAATATCATTTTGTTTCTTTTCAATTTGTTCAATCTTTTTAGTATGTTTTAATATTTCCTCAATTAAAACTTCAGCCTTAACATCAGTTTGATAATCTTGTTCGCTTCTTATTCTATCTTTTTCTTCTTGACGATTTTGACTCATCATAATTATAGGAGCTTGTAAAGCTGCTACACAAGATAGAGCAAGATTAAGTAATATAAAAGGATACTCATCAAAACGGAAAAATAATTGTGATACATTTAACCCAATCCATAAAACTATAAATAATATAAAACAAATTATAAACGGCCAACTACCTGCGACTTCAGCAATTTTATCTGCTATTTTATCTCCAAAACCAAGTGTTTTATCATGAATATCATTTACATTTTTTGTACTTTTTTTACTCATTAAATTTTCAATATATTTTTCGTTTCTTTCTTCAACATTATTACTCATAAACTAACCTCCATTAACTGAATTTATTATATCACCTATACAATGATAATACAATAAAGAAATAAAAAATATTTTAAGTTTTTTCTTCTTAAAGGAAATATTTTAAATAAAAAACAATCCTGCAATATAATTTGCAGAATTGTCCATTTATCATTTTTTTATAAAATCTCTGTATACCTCAAACATTTTAGTTGTGAACATATACGTTCCATCCTTTATTTTTAAGAAACCTTCATCGACCATAGAATTCAATTCCACGATTTCTCTATCAGAGACAGTGTGTGAACATCTTTTTTTGTATTCAGCTAAAGTAAAATTCTCAAGCCATTCATTTTTGACTCTACTTACAATAACAAGATTTCTTGCTATCGTTTCAAATTCACTCCGCCTCAATTTACTACCCATTAATCCATTTGAAATATTAACATCTTTCGGAAAAAACATATCTTCCATTTATAATACCTCCATAATAATGTGATAAAGTATAACCAACTAACTTTTCGATTATATTATATCATATTCAAAACAAATTGTCAAATATTATGTAAATTAAACTATTTTTAAAAGGTTAATTCATTTCTTATTTTTACCGCCTCAATTATTGCGCAAAATTTATCCACAATACACACAATAATTGCCTCTTTAGATTTTGGAATCTTATTTATTGTAAGTGGCCACATATGACTTTCAATTATATTTATTTCTTTTGAATTAAGTTGGAAATTTTTTGATGCATTTTCAACTGCTTTTTTAGGATGAGTAAAAGCATGTAAATTATGACCATCATTTTTTATATGCCAATCATATAAATAAAAATCATGTAAAAATGCACCTTTAACAAGACTTGCATAATCTAATTTCAAATTTATTTTTATTGCCAAACAATAACTATAATATGCCACTATTTTACAATGAGAATATGTACTTGATTTACCATGCTGAACATAGTTCTTCATCTTATGAACTTCCTGTACACTTTCTAATTCTTCAATATAATCATAAAAACTTCTTATTTCTACCAAATTAATATTCCCCTTTACTTCTACTTTCTATATTATACTTCATTATAATTTTTCTATTATTTTTTCATTGCCTCTTTACCTTCTTGAATTTTATTTTTTATTGTTGTTTTTATCATTTCAAGATCTGGAAAAGCATCAATTAATCTTTTTCCTGCAGCTGATTTTTGACTTATTATTTCTTTTACCTTTCTAGAAATCTCCTCTGTGCTATCTTTAAATTGTACTGTTGCGCTTTTAAAATCTAATATTATTTCAAACGAAACTATAGTATCAATTATTATTGCAATAAGCGCTATAATAGATATTATATTCAAAACGAAACCAGGTATTAGACATAAATAATTTAACATTATTGGATTAAGCACATATATTACAAAACATCCACCTATACCAAAGAAAAGTAGTATTGCTAAACTAATCCTTCCATTAATATTAAATTTGTGATTACTATAGTCCCACCATCTTGCATTAAATAACTTTTCCATTAAGTAACTTGTAATATATTCTAAAGTACCACAAAGCAATATAGTTAAAACAAAAGTAATAACAGTATCTGTTTTATATCTTTCCAATAAAAACGTTATTAAAATAACGCCTACCCCATATATCGGGCAGCATGGACCTATTAAAAACCCTCTATTAACAAACTTCTTTGTTCTTATTAAATCAGCTATTACTTCCATACCCCATCCTATGAAAGAATATATTAAAAATAATAAAAAATATATTTCTATACTATTTATCATATTTCCTCCTTACTTAAAACAATTTTATTTTAATTATACCAATAATATTGATTATATATTAAATTATTAAATTGTTATACATGCAACTTTAAAATATACATTTTTCTATCTATAGATATAGATAATGCAGCAAAACTACTGAATATTTTATCAGATTTATGCTGCACTCATTTATAAAATTTTATATGTAAATCTTTTTAATTAAATGTATTATTTTATATTTAATACATTAAAATTTCTTTATCTTGATCGCATTACCAGTTTCAAGTAATTCAATATGATTTAATGCTTTACCAGTTCCCATTGCAACACATGAAATAGGATCTTCAGCTATCATAACCGGTATTCCTGTTCTTTCAGCAATTAACTTATCTAATCCATATACTAAACCACCGCCACCAGTTATATATATTCCTCTTGCTGTTATATCACCAAGTAATTCAGGTGGAGTTTCTTCTAGTACACCATGTACACATTCAACTATTTCTTCTGCAGCATCTTTTAATGCTTCTAATGTTTCTTCAGATGTTATTTCTATTTCTGTTGGTAATCCAGTAGTTACATCTCTACCTTTTATCTCCATTTTTTCAATTGTTGTTTTAGGATACATGCATCCTACATTTATTTTTATATCTTCTGCTGTTCTTTCACCAATAATTAAGTTTCTATTTTTCTTTACATACCTCATTATTGCTTCATCAAATTTGTCTCCAGCTAATTTTATTGTTCTACTTTTTACGGCGCCACCAAGTGATATAACCGCTATATCTGAGGTTCCTCCTCCTATATCTAGTATCATGCTACCGTATGCTTTTGTTATATCTATCCCTGCTCCAATTGCTGCTGCAATTGGTTCTTCTATTAGATATACTTTTTTTGCTCCTGCATGACTAGCTGCATCTATTACAGCTTTTTTTTCAACTTCAGTTACACAAGATGGTACACAAATCATAACTTTTGGTGCAAATACAAATTTGCCACATACTTTATTTATAAAGTACTTAAGCATTTTTTCTGTTATTGTATAATCCGAAATAACTCCGTCTTTTAGTGGTCTAATTGCTACTATATTACCTGGTGTTCTTCCTAGCATTTTTCTTGCTTCTGAACCTACAGCTAAAACTTCATTTGTATTTTTATCTATTGCAACTACAGATGGTTCTCTAAGTACGATTCCTTTGCCTTTAACGTATACCAGTATTGTTGCAGTTCCTAAATCTATTGCTATATCTTGTCCAAATGTCATAATACATTCTAATCTTAATTAATTAAAATTAGAAAATCCACCACCTTTCAACGATATGATTATTTATGTTACAATTATATTACATTTTTATTGCAAATGCAAGATTTTTAATAAAATTTGGATAATATATATACATTTTAAAGAATAAAATGAAAAATTAGTCGATTTATTTTTTAAAAAATCATAATTTAAAAGTTAGTATAAAAAATTTTTTTCATCTAATAATATTAACAGGTGATTTTATGGAAAACGATAAAATAAAAATGACGGTTAAAGAATATTCTGAGTATGTTGAAAGTAAATCTGCAAAAAGTCCAATAATAAAAAATATATTTCTTGCATTTATTTCTGGTGGATTAATTTGTGTAATAGGACAAATAATAACTAATCTATGTATCAATTATGGAATAGAAAGTAAAGATGCAATTATAATTTCTACAATTTCACTTATATTTTTAGGTGCTTTTTTAACTGCTGTAAATTTATATTCTAAAATTGGTAAATATGCGGGTGCTGGATCTGTTGTACCTATCACTGGTTTTTCAAATTCTATTGTTGCACCTGCTATCGAATATAAGTCAGAGGGATTTGTACTTGGGCTTGGAGCAAATATGTTTAAAATTGCAGGTCCTGTTTTAGTATACGGTATACTCACTTCAGTTATTGTAGGTTTCGTATATTGGCTAATGTTATTAGTAAGATGAGGTGATAAGGATGAAAATTGGTAAACAAACATTAAAATTAGAAAGTACTCCTAAAATTTTGGAAACTTCAGCTGCAGTTGGTCCAAAAGAGAGTGATGGTCCACTTGGTATATATTTTGATATTAAATGTAGTGATGTATTCTATGGTGAAAAAACTTTTGAAAAAGCTGAAAGTAAATATATGAAAGCTGCAATAGATAATTTGCTTTACAAACTAAATTTACAAAATGATAATATAGATTATATATTTGCAGGTGACTTATTAAACCAATGCATAGCTTCAGGATATTGTATAAGAGATTTAAATATACCTTTTTTTGGTTTATATGGTGCATGTTCAACATTTGTTGAATCCATAATTTTATCTTCACTCTTTATAAACGCAGGATATGGAACTAAAGTAATAGCTTCTGCTTCTTCACATTTTTGTAGTGCAGAAAGACAATTTAGAATGCCCCTAGAACATGGCAATCAAAAACCTCCCACTGCTCAATCAACTGTGACAGGTTGTGGAGCCGCTTTATTAGTACCACATACTTTTGAAAAAAAAGTTCCAGTTGTAACTTATGTTACACCAGGAAAAATAGTAGATATGGGAATTAAAGATATGAATAATATGGGAGCTGCTATGGCCCCTGCTGCATTTGATACTATCATAACACATCTTAAAGATACTGAAAGAAAGCCTGAATATTACGATGCAATAATTACTGGGGATTTAGGTGTAGAAGGTACAGATATTTTAATAGATTTATGCAAAGATTATGGAGTAGATATTTCTAAAGTACACAGGGATTGTGGCAAAGAAATATATGACTTAACTAAAAGAGATATGAATGCTGGCGGAAGCGGTTGTGCTTGTATGGCATCAGTATTTTCTGGATATTTTTACCAGGAACTAAAAGAAAAAAGATTAAATAGAGTTTTAATAGTTGCAACTGGAGCATTAATGAGTCCCATTTCTATTGGTCAGGGTGAATCTATTCCATCAATTGCTCATGCTGCAGCAATAGAAAACGAGGTGTAATTACATGATTATAGAATATTTAAAAGTTTTTATAACTGGCGGTATAATATGTTCAATCGGTCAAATTTTAATAGATAAAACTAAATTAACTCCTGCTAGAATATTGGTTATTTTTGTAACACTTGGTGTTATATTCACTGCTATTGGAGTCTACAAACCCCTCGTAGATTATGGTAAAGCTGGTGCAACAGTTCCTATATCTGGTTTTGGTTATGCTTTAGCAAATGGTGTTATAGAGGAAGTTAAAGATAAAGGATTTATTGGTATATTTACGGGTGGAGTTAAAGCTACTTCAGCAGGTATAGCAGCCGCTATAGCTTTTGGATACCTAGCTGCACTTTTTGCAAAACCCAAAATCAAATAATTTTTATTTTTCAAGTATAAAAAAATATGATTTACTAATAATATATATGTATCTAATTTTAGGAGGTATTATTATGAATTCTTTAAATCAATTAGAAATTCAAAACATTAGACATCTAGCTTTTGCTTCTACTGCTGCTTGTGATAAGATTACTTATTACAAAACACTAACTTCTGATCAAAGTGTAGTGAAAAATTTCGAAGATGTTTGTGATGGTTTTAATAACCTAAAAACACAACTTTCAAATCTTTTAGGAGGTATGTAATATGAATGAGAAACTTGCTGTAGGTGATGTTTTAAGCTGCCTAAACATGTCAATTACTATGATTAATCATGCAATAGAACATAGTGATAACGAACAATTCAGACAAACTTTAATAGAGTCTAGAAACAAACTGGATAATTTAAAATGGGATACATATGCAATTGCAAAAGAAAAAGGTTACTATATTCCTGCTGCACCAGCTGGAGAAGCAGATATAGAACAAGTTAAAAACGCAATTTCGAAATAATTTTAAAAAGAAGATGTAAAAAACTATTACATCTTCTTCTATTTATTTTTATTCACTTAAATCAAATATAGGAACATACTCTTCTTCATGTTTTCCCAATTCTTGAATATAACCATTTTCAAAATCCAATTTAAACATATAATCTTCTATAGATATCAATTCTTTTCTAGTTATTTTCCTATTTAAATCATTAGTTTGTTTAGCAAGATGCGTAGGAAAATATTGAGCCATTATACTTATATATATTTTATTTCCAAACATATTATATATATTATCTAAAACTCCTTTTGTATTCTTTAAATTATTTGGTAATATCATATGTCTTATTATAATACCTTTTTGTATAATTCCATTTTCATCAAAAACTGGATTTCCAACCTGCCTATACATTTCAACAATAGAATCCTTTATAACATCAAAATACTTATTAATTTTTGAATATTTATAGGCAATTTCATTATTAGAATATTTAAAATCTGGCAAATACACATCTATATATCCTTCTAATAATTTTAATGTTTCTACTGAATCATATCCACTTGTATTATATATAATAGGTATAGTTAACCCTTTACTTTTAGCAATTTTAATTGCTTCTAAAATTTGAATTGAATATATTGTAGGCGATACTAAATTAATATTATGAGCTCCTTTATTTTGCTGAGATATGAAAATATCTGCTAAATGTTCTATCGTAATTTCTTTTCCATAGCCTTCTTGACTAATCTCATAATTTTGGCAGTATATACAATTCAAATTACAATTAGAAAAAAATATAGTACCCGAACCTTTTGTTCCACTTATGCATGGTTCTTCGTGATTGTGAATTGATGCAAGAGCTATTTTTATTTTATCTGTAGCTTTACATCTTGAAATCATACTTTTTGTTCTATTTGTTTTACATTTATGTGGACATACCTCACATTTTTCTAATATATTATCCATACTCTACTCCTAAATATATAAATTATATTATAACATATTTGTCAAATTTAATAAATTCATTTATTAACGACAAATGTTGACAAGTTTTGCAATGTGTGTTAATATAATATATGAAAAATATTTTTAATCCTACTAATAATTTAAAGGAGGAGTATATTATGGGGAATATTGCATATTTTACTATGGAAATTGCGCCTACATTAATATCAAATGATTATTGTAAAGATTTCCGGACCTATTCTGGTGGACTAGGTGTGCTGGCCGGAGACTATTTCAAACAGGCAACGGATGAGAAACGTCCAATAACATTTATATCTATACTATGGAAGAATGGTTACAATAAGCAAGAAATTAAAGATGGAAATGTTATTGATGTATCTAATTCAAATGATAACTGGCAAAATTATGTTACTTACACCGGTAAAACTGTAACAGTTAAAATTGAAGATTTTGATCTTACGCTAAAGATTTGGAAATTTAATAATGGTGAACTCTACATGCTAGATGCAGATCTAGATTGCAACTATGACTACAGATATCTCACATACAATCTATATGGCGGTAATGAAAAATTTGAAAACCAAGCTGAAAAAGAAAGAATATGTCAAGAGATTATTTTAGGAATTGGTGGGCTTTATGCATTGCAGGCATTAGGCAAAGATATATCTTTCTACCATTTTAATGATGGTCATGCAATTTTTGCTGTCCACGGTATAATTAATGAGTATATTAATAGGGGCATATCTTTCAACGATGCACTAAATATGGTTAAAAAAACAGTTAGATTCACTACCCATACAAATGTTGCAAGTGGAAATGAGAAACATGATATTGCTACCCTTATGTGCTATAGTGCTAATTGTGGTTTAGAGTATCGTATGCTTGAAAAAATTGGTGGGGAACCTTATGGTATGACAGTTGCTGCTCTTCATGTTTCCGGCAAAGTAAATGCTGTTGCAAAAGTTCACAGTGAAACGGCTAATATACTTTGGAAGTATATACCTGATGTTCCACAAATATTTCCTATAACTAATGGAGTACATCTATCAACTTGGCAACATGAGGATATTGCAGAAGCATTTAAGAAGAACGATATACAAGAAATAGGTAAATTACATTCTCTTCACAAGAAAGACCTCATAGATTTTATATATTATAAAAATGGTGTTAAACTTGATGAAAACAGCTTACTCATAGGCTTTGCTCGCCGCGCTACAGATTACAAACGTTGGGATTTATTTGCAAAGATTCCTGAAGCACTTGATTATGTAATTAAAGCATTTAATGTTCAATTTGTATTTGCAGGAAAGTGTCATAAAAATGATTATGTTGGACGTAAATATATCCAAAACATTTATGATCTTTCATGTAAGTATCCTAATAATATTGTGTTCATAGAAGGATATGATATTAATATTGCTAAAAAATTAGAAGGTGGATCAGATATCTGGTTAAACACTCCTAATGGTTTAGAAGCATCCGGAACAAGTGGCATGAAAGCTGCAGCTAATGGTTGTATAAATTTTAGCACTTTAGATGGATGGTGGAAAGAAGCTTGTTTTCATGGTATAAATGGTTTTGAAATTCATATTCACGATGAAATTCAAGATACTAATGAACGTGATATACGGGATTGTCAATCTCTAATGTACTATTTAAATAACGAAATATTACCAATGTACATGAATAATAAAAGTGCATGGGAAAGGATGATGTTCGAATCAATTTACACAGTAGACAATTACTACAATACGAAACGTATGATGTCTGAATATTTTGAAAAGCTATATATCTGATTTCATGTAATAAAAAACTCATCAAGTAATTTACTTGATGAGCTTTTTATTTTGTTTTGACTATACAATGCTATCTTCTGATATATCGTTTAATATACTTGGAAGTATATCATTTAATACATCAATTGAATATGCTGGATAAGCTAAGAAATATCCTTGCATATGTCTTATGCCTAAACTTTTTAATTTTGAATATATTTCTTTTGTTTCTACACCAACTGCAATTAAATCTATACTTTTGGCTACACATAATGTTTGAAGTTCCATAATATATTTTTGTTTATTAACATTTTCTAATAAATCTATAACTAAACTTCTATCCAATTTGATATAATCTGGAGTTAAAAGTTTCATATCATCGATACTTAATATACCTATTCCAAAATGATCAAGTAATACTTTTCCGTTATTATTATGAACAGTAGTTATAAATTGTTGTAATGATGTTAAGTCATATTTTTCGTAACCATGTAATTCTAATACTAAATGAACTTTACTCATTGCGTCATATATTCTAGGTTTATTCACATATTTTTCATAACTAGATAAATTCACGTTTACGAAAGCCTTTTTAGACTCTTTAGTACGTATATCTATAAAACTATCTATACAATTAGTAAATAATACCTGTTGAAGTTTATCATATCTTTTAGTATCTTCAGCATATTTTAAAAATAATTCTGTATCTATTCTTTTTGAATATTCAATTTTTGTTAAAATTTCATATCCAAATACACTTCTTGTAACAATATCTACTATAGGTTGATATAACGGACACATTCTCTTTTTATCCAGTACTTCTTCTATAAGTTTATCATATTCCATTGTAGATACTTCACTCATTCTCATTTCTTGTAATACATCTTCAATTTTACCTGAAGTAGCCATATTAACATGCGAGATTATATCTGAAGAATTTGTTACAATATTAGATTGAGTTCTAGAATTTACTATAACATTCTCAAAATATGTATTTGCAAAATCTAAATATTTAGATTTAGTTAGTTTGTATTTGTTATATACTTCAATGCTTTTTGCAGCAGCATCAGCATCTTTAACATCTATTAACATATAAAATAATTCTTTTTTATTGCCTAATTCTTCTGCTAATGTCTTTAAATTATCATATGTTATTTCACCTTCATTTAAAAATTTATCATGATATTTGATAAGCGTTAAAATAAGGTGTTTCTCTTCTTCAGTAAAATAAAATCTATTTAAAATAACCTCCGCAAGCTCTACAGACATTTCATCATGACCTGCAAAACTTTCAGTGTTTTTATCTGTTACAACTTTAACATAAGGCTTACCTATATCATGTAATAACATTGTCCAGTTTAAAATTTTTCTTTGGGAATCCCCTATTGTTTTGTTATATTTTCCAACTTCCTCTATTGTAACCAATATATGTTTAAAAACTCCATATCTATGATATGTACTATTTTGAGTACAATTGATAACATTTTCACCATATTTATTTTTTACGTAAATTTCCGGAAAATGTTTTAGGAAACATTGTTCTTTAGATATTCTATTTAAAATATATACTACATTATCATCACATAATATATTTGAATATATCTCAGTTAAAGCATGTGAGTCATTTGTTGAATATAAGCTAGATATTATATTATTTATTTGTGTCTCTGCTTTTGCATCTTCAATACCGGCTTTTATATTTATAGTTTCCATGTCAATTAGCCCTTCAAAACTCTGCATTCCAAACCTCCTAGTTTATAATTTGATTTGAAAACATTATATCATTTATTTATTTTTTTTACAATATTAATACTAAAAATTGATTGTTTTTATCCTTTTTTTTACACTACAAATTATTTTTACAGTTTTTTTATGTAAAATGCACACATTTTCTTGACTTTACACCTTTTTAATTGTATAATATTAAACGTGAAAAATAATTAAGTAATTGGTCCCGGAAGATTACATTAGTTATATTATTTTAATATTTTTGGAGGATTTTATGAACAATACTACACATAGCGTTAAGCTAAACGAAATTGAAAAAAAATGGTATGTTATAGATGCTGCAGATAAGCCATTAGGCAGAGTTGCAACAGAAGTAGCAAAACTAATAAAAGGAAAACATAAACCTACATATTCTACACATTTAGATTGTGGTGACTATGTAATAGTTTTAAATAGCGATAAAATTATCTTAACTGGTAATAAGCTAAATCAAAAAGTATACAGACAACATTCTGGTTACATTGGTGGAATGAAAGAAACTCCTTACACTGTAATGATGGATAAATGTTCAGATAAAGCACTTATGCTTGCTGTAAAAGGAATGTTACCTAAAAATAGCTTAGGTAGAGCTATGTTAACAAAATTAAAAATATATAAAGGTGGAGAGCATACACAATCAGCTCAAAAACCTGAAATATGGAATTATTAGGAGGCATTGGAAATGGCAAAAGAATATATTTATGCAACAGGTAAAAGAAAATCATCTATTGCAAGAGTAAACATAATACCAGGTACAGGTAAAATAACTATAAATAAAAAAGACATTAACGAAGTATTTAACCTAGATACATTAAAAGCAATAATATTAAAACCTTTTAACGTAGCAAACTTAATGGAAAAATATGATGTTGAGGCTACAGTTCATGGTGGTGGATTTGCAGGTCAAGCAGGAGCTATTGCTCATGGTATTGCAAAAGCACTTTCAACAACTGACTTAGATACTCGTACAGTTCTAAAAAGAAATGGTTTACTAACTAGAGATTCAAGAGTTAAAGAAAGAAGAAAATATGGTCTTAAGAAAGCAAGAAAAGCACCACAATTTTCAAAGAGATAATCAAACTTTTTCAAGAAGCATTAAAAACCTTAGAAGTATCAATACTTTTAAGGTTTTTTATTATATATTACTTATAGCTATTCATATAATTTCAATTTAATCATAAATGTTAATTTAAGTACATTTAATCAATTATAATATTACTAAAGTTTTTATACAATATACACATAATATACAAGCAATATACAAATACACTTATAATTATAGTTATTTATTTCATATATCCACTGCCATGTTTAATTCCTTTTATTCACTTAAAGACTCGAAATCAACTCTATCATTTAGGTCATATAATCGCCAGCAAATTTGATCATAATATTCGTTTAAAAGTATTATTAATTCATATGCTAAATCACCATATTCATTTAGTTGTTTACTTAATTTTCTTATATCCTCAATATCAAAAAGTTTGTGTACAACTTTATTTCTTTCTATATTTAATTTTTGTAAATATTCTAATATTATATCTCTATTGTATTCTTTTACAGCATATTGTTTAAAATATTCTATCAACACACCAAAAGTTGCCCTATCTAAATTTATATCTAACTGTATAGAACTTGGCCATATTTCTGCTTTTATATAACCTACACTACATATAATTACCTCTTTTAATATTTGTTCAATAACTTGATTATATATTAACATACTTCCTATTTTATTTGATATATCTTTTTCTCTTTTACTTTTTTCAGCTAAATTTATTAAATAAATTTTTCTTTTGGCTTTATAATCCTTTTCCCATTCTTTATTAATCATATACTCTAATACTGTATCCATTAAATATCTCCCTCCTAATATGTTTATATATCCTAAGAATTGTAACCAGTATTATATTATCATTATACACATGGTATTAAATATTCAGAAAGATTATGATCTATTACATAGCTTTTTCCAGCATACTCATCTAAAAATTCTATTAAAAATCTTAATAAAATGTAATGTGCTGAAATTGAAGATACCGCATTGAATAGGTTTCCTTTTTCTGCATTATCTAATCTATTATGTTTTAGCGATTGATAATCTTCCCACCAACTTAATCCCCCGTATTTTGTATTGCTATTTAATTTTTCAAATGGAGTAACACTTAGACTATTTTCATTCATCGAGGTATTTGAATTTGAAGCGTAAGAAATTTTTTTAATATCTTTAAATTGCAATAAAACTTCGGAATAAATATTCATATTATATTTTCTTTGATCATATTCTATTCCTTTACATTTGCAAATTAATTTTAATATAGAGTCTATTTCTGAACATGATAATAATATTATTTTTGTAAATTCGTCAGAATATGTTTTTTTATTTTCACTTGAAGGTGATACATATTGACTTGTATTACTTAACATTTTTTCAATTGACAAATAATAACTCCAATATAATTCAAATCTCATTCTATCCAAAACAATCTCTCCTTTACAAATCACTATATGTTTAATTAAGTATATCACAATATGATATAAATCTCAAGTATACATTTTTTAACAAGAACTACTTTAAAAATTTTCTAAATTACTATACGTAATATACATATAATATACAAATATAATAGTAAACACTGATAATACTTTATTTACAATTTTCAAAGAGATAAGCAAAAAGATGTTCAAAAGCCCCAAACTCAATGGTTTGGAGCTTTTTTATATTATTAATTAACTTATAAATTGTAATTTATCTTTTACATAATCCCTAATAAATGTCCAGCTATACCTATTATAGTTCCAAGTACAATAGACATAATAACAACTGGGATACAACCTTTCTTATCTGTTTTTGCTATAAGAATTGTTGTAGGAATAGATAATATGAGGGTTATAAGTTCCCCTTTTAACCACCATAAAGTATTTAAAAAATCTAAATTATAAATAATAAAAGGCATAATAAAATAAAAAGTAAATGCAGATGATAAAGCGTATCTATCAAGTTTCATTTTAATCATTGGTGCTATATCTATAATTCCTACAATAAATCCTATTAATAATGTTAATAATATTTCATGCATAACTCTGACTTCCTTTCTTAAACAATATTTTCGCCTAATATAATTCTAGGCATTGTAGTTAAACATCTAGTCCATCTTTTATAAAACTTTTCTAGAGCAATTGGATATATTGCTGCGTGTGCTTCTTTACTTTCTAATACCCAATATAACACATAAGTAACTTTATCTACATATCTAGTTAATTCAACCGGTACTTGACCTTCTTTAACTGTATTAAAGTCTTTTTGCCTATGAGTTCTTTTTATATACTTAACTTCAATAACACCCGGTTGGAATTTATAAAAATCAGCAACTTCTCTCATAAGTTCTTCAACTTCATCTTGTTTATTTAATTTTACTTCGTATATACATATTTCATTAAACATCTTACACCTCCACAAATTACTATTTTTATAACTAATCAATTAAATTTTAATTTGTCTTTTACACTGTTTTACTAAGTTCAAATAATTTTTTCATAGTATTTGCTGTTCTTATTGTAACTTTATTATTTATTTTTGAATTTGCTGTCTTAATCCAATTTGTTTTAGAATAAGATTTCAAGTCAAAAGACCAATAAATTACATTTTTATAGTTACTTATTTTTTCATACTCTTGTTTAGCCTCGCCAATTTCTAAGAATACTTCTTCATATGTTGTAGGCGGAATTATAAAAATAATATTGTCATATATTTCTTTGTTATCATTTCCCCACCAATCTGGTGCATTTTTTAATATCATTGCTAATTTTTCTATTGTTATTATAAATACAGGAATATTTAAATTAAATTTATTTTGTATCATTAATTTAATATTATTTTCTATAATGTCTGTATCCTCTATATTACTAGAAAAAATAATATTTCCACTATTGATATAAGTAAGAACTTCAAAAAAATCTAATTTTTCAAATTCTTTTTTTAATTCTAACATCGCTATTTTATTTTTACCACTAATATTTATTCCCCTTAATAAAGCTACATATCGCATCATATAATTTCACTTTCCTCTACTCACAAATTACTATTTATTAAATTTGTTTAATCAGTATAATTATATCATGTTCAAACTGATTTTCAAAGCTAATTTTACTAAATAATAAATAAACATAATCTAAAGTAAATAATTATATTTATTAATTTTTTAGAAGCTATAAAGCTCTCTACACAATATGCACATAATATACAAAAATCTATACATTTACTGATAATAATGGATTTGTAACTATCAAAGAGATAGAGAAGAAAAGCTTAAAAACCCAGAAATCACAACGATTTTCGGGTTTTTTATTATATGTTTCTTCATACTTATTAATAACATCAACATATCTTAAAAGCACCAAATATTATATTTAGTGCTTTTTATATTATTGACTAACTCATAAATTATAGTTTACTTGCTATTTTTATTAATTCTATCAACTATTATCTCTATAATTTTTGATACAAAATTTATCTTTCTTTCGCTAACTACTTCTTTATTATCTGATATAATTATATCTGCGATTGCTGCCTGATTATTCTCACTTGCATTATTTTGTCCCATTAAAGTTAACCATTTTATTTCTATATTATCTTGTGTAATTACTTTATCATATTTAATTGTATATTGCAAGCCTTTCATTAATTCTGAATTAGATGTTGCCTTTACTATAATTGTATTATCCTTTTCTTGATAAATTTTAATATAATAATATACTTTTTCATTTTCGTTTGCAACAACCTTAGAGTTTGGACATTCACTTATTTCGTAAATCAATTTAGATTCATTTTCTAAAATTAGACCTTTTTTATCATAAAGAAATACACAAATAAATATTCCAATTATAACAATTACTATTCCTAAAATAATATATTTCATTTTAAACATTTACTTTCCCTCCATGAATTACCATTTAATTAACTAAGTATATCATAATTTCATATAAATTTCAAGTATACACTTTATTATGAAAAAGAGGTATCTGCAAAGTCCCATAAAATTTTCTACGTAATATACGTATAATATACAAAGATGCCAATAAACATTGATAATAATATATTTGCAATTACCAAAGAGATAAGCAAAAACATACAACAAAAGCCTCAACCGCAATGGTTTGGGGCTTTTTTATATTTGATAGTTTGATTTTATATATATTTTTTATTAACTCATAAATTGTAATTTATTATATTTTTATTTTGTTAATATCATCTGTAATAATCCAATCATCCATATTGTTCTCTCTGTTATATTTAAAAGGAATAATCTTTTCTAAATTAGATATTTCATAAACGGCAAGAAACTTTTTACCTGCCCATCTATCATATTGATCTTTTGATAGATTTAACTGTTTTTCATATTTTTTTATGAAATTAACAGATTCCTCTGGAGTCATTTTTTCACTTTCTATTATATTTGAAATAATACCTTTATGAGTAACTGTCATATCTCCACCAGTTTCCACAAAATATATATTATCATTTAATTTAGCACGACCACCTAAAGGACATTTTTTGCCTGCTGCACCTCTAATAATCATTGTTTTTTCTTTACATTCTAATTTTTCTAATTCTTTTGCCTTACTATTTAGATATACTAAATGTTCAGCCTTTCCTTCTTTTCCATCATACCATTCTGCCTTTGCCATATTTCGATTACCTCCTATACAAATTATCATTTGTTTAATTGATTATATCATAATATTAAATAAATTTGAAGTATACATTTTTATAATACCATAAAATGAATTTAATGTAAATAGTTTTTTACATTTTCTATTTAATATATAAAAAATATGATTACTCTAACTCTATAAAACTCTCTACGTAATATACATATAATATGCAAAAATCTATATAACTACTGATATTACTACGTTTGTGACTATCAAAGAGATAATAAAATATATAGAAAAAGCACCAACCTCAATGGTTTGGTGCTTTTTCTTTTTACAGTTGAAGTTTTTGAAAAACTCTACTCAAATATATAAGTTCTTTTAGAAAAACCAAGAAAATTAATCAATTTTTCTTATTTTTTCTCTCGCAGATGATTCATCAAGAAAAAGTTCAATGCCTATTCTTCCTATAGGCACGCTTTTCCCTTTATTTAAATGAACAACTAGATCTGTGAAGTTATTAATGTTTTCATTTCGTACTCCTACAACAATTTTTTTAAAAACTCTATTACCTATTAGTTGATATACAAGTGAAGTAGGCTTTGGTAATTTATATGCAGCTTTTAGCGCTTCTGATTCATCATCAAAAATCAAACGACCATAATCTTTAACATTATATCTCTGATATGTATCACCATATAGAACTGCATCGAAACTTCCTATTTCTTCATCAATATGAATAATTCTAGCTGAAGCCTCAAAAGCATGCATGCCGCATGTAGTGCCCCAACAATCAATTACATATAATACCTCACCCTTTTTAAAAATCCGTTTTTCTTTATTAGACATAAAAACCTCCTAAATATTTTTTCAAAGTTTGTTAGCTTTTTGTTCGATCAGTCTATCTCGTTTGAATTTCATGAATTTTATGTCTTTAAATTGAATGTTAGATAGCAAATATGCTATAAACTGTTGCTTTATTTCAAACCTTATTACTTCAGGATAATCATCTGGTATAAAAACTTCACCCGTCTCCGCATTGCATAGCAATAGTAATTTAGCACCGCAGCTTTCTTCCACATAGGCAACTGCATTTTCACCTGCTTTTTTGACAAATTCTACAGCCGAATAACTCAATGAGTATGAAAAATTACAAGCCAAAGTTACAGATTTTACATCAATAATATTCTCTTCCCGGATAATCACCGGTTGACACACTCGATAAATTGTCAATGACATATTCATCCCTCCATTAATATAAATTTAACTATATGTATTATATCATATTTTACATAATATTTCAAGGACTATTTAGTACAAGACACTATCAAACTCTCACTTAGCATACTCATAATATACAAAATATGTATAATTACTGATAAGACTTAATTTACAACTATCAAAATGTAAGACAATAAAATATAAAAAGCCCCAAACACAGTGTTTTAAAGCTTTTTTATATATTGTTAGTTGACTCATAAATTCTAATTTAGCCATTAATTCCTTTTTTCTTCTTCATCTAATTTTTTTTCAAGTTGATTTATTTTCATATTATTAATAAAACCTATCAATGCAAAAACAACAAATGTGCAAATAACTGCACTAACAAATGTAATCAATAGTGAAATTACAAAAAAAATTAATTTTCCTTCATATTTTTCAGCGTATTCAATATAGTTTGAAATACCTGTTACAACGGTTACAGCAATTCCAGCTATTATACTATTTCTAAGAGCTATTATTTTTGCCTTTTTCTTCTCCCCAAACATATCAATTCCAAGTGTTAAATTACGTATTAAAATGTAAATTGATATTCCAAAAAAACATATAAATTCAACTGCATATTGCTTAAAAGGTGCATTTAATAAATTTTGCTGTATAAATATAGATATAATAAGAATTATCATTAAAATGACATATGATTCACTTAATATTTTTTGTTTTTGTGCTACTACTCTTTCGTCTTGTATAATTTGTTTTTTCATTTCTCTACCTCCCAAAATAATTCATCCAAAGTTTTTCCAAGTGCCTTGCAGATTGCAATACAAAGATTTAAAGTAGGATTATAATTTCCAGACTCAATCATACCAATTGTTTGGCGTGTAACTCCTACAATAGTTGCTAGATCTTCTTGTTTCATATCTAGTTCTAATCGT
Source organism: Clostridia bacterium (assembly GCA_029256705.1). Lineage (GTDB taxonomy): Bacteria > Bacillota > Clostridia > TANB77 > CAG-465 > RGIG5057. The sequence goes on along the minus strand of JAQSXK010000007.1, from coordinate 22,031 downwards.
GCTATTTTCATTTTCCTATTCTTCATATTTCACCTCATTTGATAATAATATTATATACTATATCTTACATAATGTCAACTATATATTGCATTTATTTTCAAAAAAGATAAAAATTATTTATAAAAACCCAGTAAATGATTAAATTTACTGGGTTTTTATATTTATTATTATAATTTATTAACAGTGCCAATTTAATTTTGCCTTATTTGGTTCATTTTCTACTGCAACTTTCTTTAACTCATTAGTCATTTTAATAACTTCCTGATAGGCTACCTCTTCATATTCCCCATTACTAGCTTCAAGTCCTAATCTATCATAAGCAACGGCTGCTCCACCATAGAATGCTAATCCCATTGAATGTGTTGGAGTATGAAAACAAGCTGCCGCTTGTCCAAGAGTTCTTGCCGCTGCTTGAGCTGCTGGATTATTCTCTGCTTCTCGCGCTGCCTGATGACATTCGTTTAAGATTATATTTTTAACTTCTGGAAGTTTCTTTAATCCTTTTAACCAATCACGAGAAGCGTCTAAAGCCATTTTAGGTCTATAATCATTTGGATAATACTTTAAGTATATTGGTAGAATTTCTCTTTCAGCATAATCAATACACCAATTAGCAATAGTTTCTTTACTTTGACTTGAAATCAGAGTCATAAGTTGAATCATATGTTCATCATTATATTTGCCTAACATTTTTCTTAATTTTTTCAAACTATCACCTCAATTTTATTTTTTACTAATAATTTATATTATATCACAATTTATTTATAAATTACATAACAACAATATTTTCAATTTTCTAAAGTCTAATGAAAATTAGCACACAAACTACAAGTACAACACAAATTGCAATTAAATAAATACTAATGTGTTTATATTTATTATGTTTTATTTTGTTAATAATACAGGTAGTTAAATATATTATTTGATATAACAAACATATAGGTAAAATTGGAAGAAAACATAATAATAACGCATTCCAAGACAAAGTTGATATGAAAGCCTCCATACCATATATTGTTTTAACGTATGTTGGTAATATTAAAGTATATACGTCATACCCAAAAATTGAATGATATAATGAAATTAATATTAACAAAACATATGGCAAAAAAGAAATTACAAGTAAAATTTTATATATTTTTTCTTTTTTCAATTTCTAACACCTCCAATAAAATAAAGTTTTTTATTAAACTTATTATACCATATATTTACATATAAATATATGCCTGATGTCAAATTATATAAAATGTTATACATACTATTTAAAACTATTAAAAAACTTAACTTGTAATCCACTAAGATGTTATATGATACAATGTCATACTAAAATATTTCCATTACACTATTATATTTATTCTTATATATTTTTTTACTTTCAGGAGATAGTTTATTGTAACTTCTTATTAGTTTATCTTTAACAAATTTCTCTCCATCGCTGATTGAATATTTTCTTACAACAAAAGCAAGATTAAATAATGATGGTACATTATCAAAATGCGATATTGAATCAGCATCAGCAATGCATTTTTCTTCTACTGTTTCTTTTTCATTTAATACGCTTCCTCTATGATTTAATATACATTTTTTCACATGTTCAATTATTTCATTATCATATTCTAAATCTGATAATATTTTTTCTGCAATTTCAACTCCATGTATATGATGATCTTCATATAATTCATAGTTTGTTACTGAAGCTATATCATGAAGCCATGCAGCTAGCGTAACTATTTCTATGTCTGCATTATATATTTTTGCAAGAAATACAGCATTTTTGACTACTGCTTCTATATGGTAGAATGCTCCTATACCAAAAAAATTGTCTTCACTAATACATCTTTTATATACTTCTTTACTGATTAAATCTATTTTTTTGTTATCCATTTATAATCTCCTTTTGTTTTTTATTAATATTATATAACTTATTTTTATAAAAGTAAATATTAACAGTAATTCTTTTTAAGTATATTTAAATGCTAAATTCTTACTATTAATTTATTTGGAAAAATAAGGAATATTTATATATATCATATTGAATTTTATAAAATATATGGTATAATTATACTGTATATTTCAATTTTCTATTTTACCTTTAATAAGTGTATTAATTAAGGAGGTGTTTTGTATGGCATATATTAAAGATCATCCAAATTGTAAACCAGGAGATTGCTACAACGGAGAGTGTCATGTTGTGTCATGTGCAATTTACCAAGGATATGAGGAACCTGAAATTGTAAGTGAAGATGAAACAAATCAAATTGAAGAACAAAATGTTACAAATGCATCACAACCTTCATGAAACTACTTTACCAGTGAGTAAAGAAAAAAAAGAACACCTTGAAACTATATATTTTCAAGGTGTTTTCACTTTTGTTTTTATATTTATTTAATGTATATAAAAGATTGTGGTGCACATTTTATACCATACTCACTTAGTTGTTTAGGTTTATTATATTTTTTAACATCTATTAATTTATATGCTATAGCCTTTTCTCTACCTTTAAAATATTCGTTATAAAAATGTATACTAGTACCTGAATATTTTTCTGTAATTTTCCATATATTGTTTGGTGTATCTCCTAATATTTTTTCTACCCTTGCTTCTCCTACAACCTTTCTTACCGGATATGTAGAATATATTATTATTTTTTCTATATCTTTCCTACATTTAATTTTTCTATATTCATATTGCTTTATTCCATTAAATATATTTTCTATATACTCTGGATTTATAGACAATAAAATTGTATTCATATTTTTTCCTTTCATTAGTTATTTTTTATTAATCAAAATAGTATAATAGCTGTTTCCGCGATATTTACCAGTCATGGGGTCAAAGTCTTCCTCACCATCAAAAGTATATACAGTTAATTCAATTGGTGATATAATATTTTTAGTTGATTTATCTCCAACTATCTTCACAGAGGTACATTGTGTATTTTCTGTCATTTCTCCTTGTGTTACGTGATAATATCTTCTACCAGGAATTAAATTAACATCATCATATAAATAAAATTGTACTTTAGGAAACATTAAATATGCATGATCAGGATTTAATATTTTTTGATCAATTATTTCTCCAGTATTTAGAGTAAATTTAATATTATATCCTATTCTGTATTTTTCAATATTTGAATATTCATTCCAATACTTTTCCCAAACAGTTTCAAATGATTTTCCACTAATTACAGGATCATTTGTAGGAATTGCATAAAACATTCCCATTATCTCTTCGGCATTCCATATAGAAGAGTATTCTGTTATTAATTTTTTACCATTATTACTATTTATATATAAACCAATTTTTATTGGGTTATCATCTTTATATACTTCTGGTTTTGGTTCTTCAACTACTACATTTTCTAATTCATCTACTTGCTTTTCTATTTCTTCTTGTTTTTGATCAGTACCTATATTTTTGACATATATAACTGTTAAAGTTATTATTAGGATAATTAATGTTATTATAGCAATTAAGAATATTCTTTTTTTCAATTCTATCACTTCCTGTTAGAATTATACCATTTATTGATAAAAATTCAAATAGGAATGTATAAAATTTATTTGTTTTAAAGAATATTCTTAATAATATATTATTATTTTATTAAGTTAGTTGTAGTATCTTTATTTAAATCTTCTATACCTGTTATGTTATAATATGTACTAGGTGTATCTCCTACTATAACATATTCAGCAACTGTAACCTCATTAATATACTCTTGTGATGATGTATAAAACGGCGCTATTAATCTTACTTTAGTAGTTACTTCAATAAATATTCTATGTCTTATTTGATTTATACCAGCTTCTTCAAATTCAGATTTAAATTTTGCTGTTACATTTCCAGAAGGAATTATACTAAGTGGTAATTTAGGTCCATAACCACTAAATAGTCCCATATTAAATAAGCTGGAAAGTGGTATTGTTATATATCTATCCTTTATATTGGCTAACTTTTCTGATACAGTTGTTGATATATTAGTAGATAATCTATTCAGTTCCATAACATTAGCGTTTATTGCTATTATTTTACCTGTTGTATCTTGTTTTAATATTACCAAGTCTTCATATTTAATATCATCTATACTTTCAGATACAGCTTTATTAGTTACTTCTAGGGCAATATATTTAGCATTAGATTCACATACAGCATTTATTATTGGTGCTGCTTTACTATACATATATATACAAATTGAAATTATAATTACTACTGTTATAAAAATAAAGACAAATGGTTTGTTTAAACTCATTTGTCTTAATGTTCTTGTATAATATTTTAATCTCATATCATTACCTGATAATAAGAATTTTCTGCCCTACATTAATTATACTTTGATCTGTTAAATCATTAGTTTGAATTATTTTTTCTACAGTTGTATTATATTTTTTAGCTATAGACCATAATGTATCTTTTGGTTTTACTATATATATGTTCATACTATCCATATTAGATATATCTAAATCTTCCTCTTCTATATTATCTGAAACATTAAGATCAACTATACTTTCAGTTTTTATATCTAAATTTAGTTTTAGTTTTACATCCATATCATTTCCGGTTTGAGAAATACTTATTTTATCTGCATATATGTTAAGACTGATATTAGTATCTTGGTTTACATCTTCTAAATTATATTCTTCATTTACTAATACATCAACAACCTTATTTTCAATCTCTAATGTATCTATATTTTGAACTAGAATACCTATTTTCACATTACCATCCACATGTACATTATTTGCTACTTGCTTAAGTACTATGTAACTTGTATCAATGGTATAATCTAATAATTTTGTATTATCCGGTAAAATATTATTTAAAGTTTCTTTAATATCTATATTTTTTTGTATTACTATTTCATCTCTAACTGCTCTTTTGATACATTGTTCACATTTTAATTTTTTTTCTTCACTATAAAAGTCATCTACATATGATATTTCTTCTTGTTCAAACATATTTACATATACACCAATTTGATAATCTACGCTCATTGTTTTTGAAGCAGACATTTCTATATTAGGTCTGATATTAAAGTCATTTATTACGAAATCTATGCTGAATTTTGATTTATCTGTTATGTTATCCATTTCAATCATACCTGTAAAGGGTATTTGAAGAGTTATTTTCTTGATTTCAGTTTCTTGTTTATCTACTAGATACAGTAGATTAACAGATATATCACCTTTAACCATAATTTTATTATAACTTTCTTTATATTCTGTGTTTATAATAAATGGTTCAACTTTTAATATTTCATATAGATCTTCATTTTCATTTGGAATCATAATATCTTCTCTTGATGCAATAACATTATATTTACTTCTTATTATATTGTTAAACGTATTTTGACTTAACTTAGTTTCTACCTTATGATCAGGAGAAAACCTTTGTATCAGGTTTATATATGTAGATTCTAATCCTTTAACTCTAAATATAATCTCAGTTTTAATTGCTATTTTTCTCTCATTTGGAAGAGAATAAATAACATTTTTAACCATAGGTCTTACTCTAACATCAGTATCTTTTTTTATACCTTTGACATTTAATATTTGTGTATATGGGAGTGATACGAATAGTCCTCTTGTACCCATATTAGTTTCATTTGTCCTATATATTACATAATAGTTAAGCTTACCCGTAACCTTAACTTTATTATCCATAACCTCTACATCTGTTACATATGGATTAACTGTAACATTTATTATTTTAATTGCATCTGGTTTAGTATCTGGAACAAGTATGTCTTGCTCTATCCACACACTTACATTTTCTCTTATTGGCACCGTATGTAGATTTAAACCTTTATTTTCTGTATTTACTAACATAATATTTCCTCCTCATATATTTTTATATTACAATATATGAATAGTATTTTTAAATATTACTGTCAAACGTATTTTTTTTACATAATATATATTAGTAAATTAAATAAAATGAATTACATACTTTTTAATTTACATTAGATATTTATCCGAAAACTAATTTTAAAAAATATACCAAAGTAGTTAATATAACTATTTTGGTATATTAATATTTTAATTTATTATATGTAACATTATTATATATATATTACTACATTGTCAAACTACCATTAGGAGTTTCTATAACCATCAAAATGTTCTCTTCTTCTCCCGTTAAGGCATTTATATATAGTATACATTTCTTTTCATTTACTGTACCTTTAAATTCGTATACTAGTAGCTCTTTTTTAGATTCAGTAGGAATTATAGCCAAATTTTTACTTTCTATTTTAATATTTTTATTTATTTTACTTTGTGCCTCTTCAATAGTTAATTTTGGAGATATATTATCTCGTGTTATGTGATTAAAGGTATATCCTCCAGTTTCAACTGAGCAAATTTCACCATCGTCAAGTGCAATTTTTACTTTAACCAAATCCGGATATAATATTATCTCATTTTGAACTGCAGCATAATTAATAGTAACAAGATTTTCTGTTATAATATAGTAGGTATCTACAACATTATCTATTCCAATTTTTTTTAGAAAATCTTCTCCCAAATCTTTAGCACTGTCTACCGTAATTTTTTGTTCTTCTACTTTTTTATCACTTATCATCAAATACAACTTCCCATCTTTTTTAGTCATATATATATCGCGTATATTAGGGTTATCTTTTAACTTCAATTGAAATCCATATAATTCTAATCTATTGTTATTTTCACCAGTAAAATTTACATATTCTATATTTTTTTCTCCAAATATATTAATTAAATTAGCTTTTGCCTCTTCTTGAGTAACAACTTTTTCACTTAAACTTTTAGGTGTAATCTCTATAATATGATTTGAATATGCACCATCATAAATTAGACCTTCATACTCAACAAATGTTTCAGAAATACTATTAATATTAGATACAGCAACATTTTCATCTAAGTTTTCGTTACCAGACTTTTCAACTTCATCCCATTTTAATCTTCCAGTATTAAGATCATCATATATTTTATTAGTAATGATTAAAAGCTCTGTACTACTTGTGTTAAGTTTAGCGATATCCTCATATTGTTCTTTAGTTATTTCTTTACCTCTAGAAACAGAATCCATTAGAAAATGTGAAAAATCACTAACTTGGGTTAAGTATTTTGATGTATTTGCCATATTATCTTGTAGTATTGGTAGATTAGCTAAATTTTCTTTTGCTAAATTAGATTGTCTCCATATATCTGCAAGTGTAGCTATTATTAATCTTTTATCTGATGTTAACTGTACTTTATATAATTGTAGATCAACATTCTTTATATATGAAGTCATTTCATACATGCTTCTATTATATTCATCTTGTACAAGTTGTTTTTGTCTTTTAAAGTTATTAGTCATTTCCATACTAAATATAGTAAAAAATCCAAATATACAAAAAAATATTAATGATAGTACTCTAGGATCTATATTTCTTTTGAATTTTAATATTCTATTTTCAATCTGTTCTATCATTTTTTACCTCCACTAATTGCAAATGTATGTTTTCCAATTACCTTAACTGTTTTAAGTGTAAATAGCCATTTGCTTTTTGTAGTTTTGGCGTTATAAAAAAATAAAGCTCCATTAGTTGGATCAGCACCATTCATTGCCTCTTTAGCTGCTTTATATATAGTAGAGTTTTTATCTATTGGTTTATCAAATTGTCCATCTGTAACGCAAGAAAATTGTCCTTTTTGATATATTACACCAGATATAGTATTAGGAAACTCTGCGCTTTTAACTCTATTTAAAATTACTGCACCAACTGCTACTTGCCCTTGATATGGTTCTCCTCTTGCCTCACCATTAATTAATCTTGCTAATAAACCCGTAACATCAGAGCCAGATGATGGATTTTTAGTAGAAAGTGAACTTGCTTTAGTCTCCTTTGCAGCATATATTTCAGGTATTTTTATACTAATATTGTTAATAGATAAGTAAAGTGAAAATACCAAAAAAGTTAATACGCATAAAAAAATTGTATATTTCTTAAAACTATATGCTTTCATATTACCTCCTATTTTAGTAATATTTTTAGCAAATTCTAAAAAAATATACAATTTTACTATATGTAAATTATATTTATATTATATATTGAAGTGCAATTAGAAGTAATACACCTGGTAAACCTAATATTCCTGATACAAGTGCTGTTATGGTATTAAACGGTATATGTAATCCAAATCCAGCTCCAAATATGTTAACTACTAGTAAAAGTAATCCACCAATAACAATATTGATCAGTAATTTAAATATTATTTTAAAAGGCCAAGATAATATCTTAGCTATTATTACAACCGCTATTATACATCCAAAAAAAATTAAATATTGCATAAGACAACCTCATTTCTATTTATATTATACTATTTATTAAGAAATAATATTCATTATTTTTATTTATTAGTAATTTCACTATTTATTATTTATAAAATAACTATTAAATATACTTTCAATTGTATCATTACTTTCAGATATTGACATCAATACGTATCTGCCTTTTACAATTATTAAAGGGCTTTTAGCAATTACTAGTTGATCTTGTAGGTATCCATCGAAACTATCTTGAATATTTTTGATTCTATCATTAACTTTATCTTTTATATATCCAATATCTCTTATATTCTTAACTTTTATTATGGCAATTTCATTCGCCCTAACATTCATTATAGGCATTTTAACAACATACTCTTCAATTTTATCAACATCTATATTGTAATTGTTTTTAAGTTCCTCTTCAGTAAGGTCAATCATATTAGGAATATCTTCATCTAATGTTTCACAGATATTGTCCATAATATCTATTGTTTTTACATTTACCTTAGAATAATCTTCTCTAAAAAATATAATTATTGAAGATATAACTAAAATAACTAATATAATTATCACTATAACTAATCTTTTATTTTTCATAATACCTCCCCCCCTAATTATATATAAATATTAGACAATTAATATCTAATATTTATAATTTAATCTATTTCAAATTAAAAAATTCTATTGAATTCTTATACAATATCTTTGCTAAATCTTCTTCATTCATATTTTTATATTCTGCAAGCTTCTTGCATACAATATTTAAATTAGAAGAATTATTAATTTTACCTCTAAAAGGTATTGGGGTTAAATATGGAGAGTCTGTTTCCAATACCATTTGCTCTACTGGAATCATTTCAATGTATCTTTTAAAAGATACGTTTCTGGGATATGTTATATTCCCCCCAAAAGCAACAAGATATTTTCTTTCTAATACTAATTTAACTAAATCATCTGTAGGCGCAAAACAATGAAATAACAATTTTGTTCCTTCAATTACATTTTCTCTTATTACATTATATGTATCCAAAGAAGCATCTCTTGAATGTATTACAATTGGCAGATTAAGTTTTTCGGCTAATTTAATTTGCTTTATAAATTGACTAATCTGTTTTTCTTTGTTATCTTGTACATAGGCATAATCTAAACCTATTTCACCTATTGCTACTATTTTACCATCTCTATTTTCATTATATAATTTTTCAAGTTCATCAACACTATCATCTACATTTTCGGGATGTATACCTATTGTAGAGTATATATAATCATATTTCTTTGCAAGTTCAATACACTCTTTGGAACCTTCTATGCTGTAACCTACATTTACTATTTTATCTACATTTGCTTTTTTTACTATATTTAATACTTCATCTAAATTATCTTTATATACTTCATCATTGTAATGAGCATGTGTGTCTATATATGCCATTTTATCTCCTTTTATTTAACTGGTAAAGTTATAATTATTTCAGTACCCTTATCTACTTCACTTCTAATATCTATAGTTCCACCATTACCATCTACTATCTCTTTAACTATTGCAAGTCCAAGACCTGTTCCACCCATTTGTCTAGATCTTGCCTTATCTACTCTATAGAACCTTTCAAATATTCTTTGCAAATCTTTTTCAGGTATACCCATACCATTATCGACTATTTTAATATATGCACTATTATTTACACTTCCTACATATACCATTATATTACCACCATCTGGTGTATATTTTATACTATTACTAACTACGTTCATTATTACTTGTTCTATTGAATCTTTATCTGCATATGCCTTAGTTGGTACAATTACTTCACAATCTAAAGTATGCTCTTTCTGACTAGCACTATATTTCATTTTTTCAGTTACATTAGTTGCTAAATCTGATAAAGAAAAAGTTGTCTTTTTAAATGATGCCTTACTATAATCAAACTTAGAAAGTTGCAATAAATCTACAACTAGCCTGTCCATTCTACTAGCCTCTTGATTAATAACTTTAGCAAACTCTGAAATTTCAGCATCTGTTAAATCTGCTCTCATCATTGTTTCCGAATAACCTTTTATAGAAGTAAGCGGCGTTTTAAGTTCATGAGAAACGTTAGCCACAAACTCTTTTCTCATATTATCTAATCTAACACTTTCTGTAACATTTCTTGCAACCATTATTATACCCATAGGTATAAGCTTATCACTAAAAAAAGGTACAAATATCAAGTTTAAAATATTTTCATTTATCACTGCTCTATATTCTATACTTTTATAGTTTGGCAAATACATTATCTGATCAAAATCTAATTGTAAGTTAATCTTGCTTATTATTTTATCAAAATTATCAAATTCTTTAGATATACCTAAAAGGTTAATAGCTGACTTGTTAATATGGATAACATCCTTTGTAACAGAAAATGCAATTACTCCATCTGCCATTTGTTCTAATATAATTTCAGTTTTACTTTTTTGGCTGTTTAAATCAAAATTATTCTTTTTAATTACTTCCATCATAGTAGAATATATATCAATTAAATCATCAATCTCTTTAAATTTATTATATCCTTTTAAATGTTTAGTTTCAATTGATTTACCATCTACAACACTTTTCATATTTCTCTCTATTTTTCTAAGCGGAAATATAATCATCTTTGATATTACGCTAGATATTGTCATTACAATAACAAATATAGCTAGTAATATAATTAAGTTATTAATGTGAAAGAAATCATCAGTTAGAATAATACCTAGTTTTGTTAAATAAAAAATAGATACATAAACAATTAAAATTATAGCAATAGAAAGCAATACTATAGTTCTTTTTATTGAGCTTCTCAATTTTTTCACCTCTTTATAAAAGAAATAGTGGTACAAAATGTGCACCACTAAAGGTTATTTTAGTGTTACGTAGTAACCCATTCCTCTTTTTGTTAATAGATATTTTGGAGCTGCTGTATTATTTTCTATCTTCTCTCTTAATCTTCTTACAGTAACATCAACTGTTCTTGCATCACCGTAATAATCATAACCCCATATAGTTTTTAAAATTTGTTCCCTCGTAAATACCTCATTTGGAGAACTTGATAATAGTTTTAATAAATCAAATTCTTTAGTTGTTAAATCTATTATTTTTCCATTAATTGTTGCAAGATAATTTTTTGAGTCAATAAACATATCTTTTATCATAAATCCATTTTGTTTTTCATCGTCTACCTTATTCTCAACAGTCTTAACATATTTTCTTAAATTTGCTTTTATTCTAGCAATTACCTCTCTAATGCTAAAAGGTTTTGTCATATAATCATCTGCACCAAGTTCAAGTCCAATTATCTTATCAACAACATCTTCTCTTGCTGTAAGCATTATAATAGGACATGATAATTTTTGTCTTATTCTTCTACAAACTGTAAAGCCATCTGATTTAGGAAGCATAACATCTAGTAATATTAAATCTGGATTAACTTCAAATGCCTTTTCAATAGCTTCATCAGCATCATAAGCTTCATAGGTTTTATATCCTTCTTTTTCCAAATTAAATTTCAAAATTTCAACTATTGACTTTTCATCATCTACTATCAGAATTTTTCTCTCTTCCATACAAAAACACCCCACAAATATTCTATATACATTATATCATAAAACTTTTATTTTTCTATATTTTTTGAAATATTTGTGTAATTTTACTTAAATTTTTTTAATATTGTTGTAATTTAAATAAAACTTTAATATTTTTATACAAAATTATTATATTTTATATAAATTATAGTAAATTCCTACGATAATTTTTATTATATTCATTCAATTTTTAATTTTATTTCGATTTTATCATTATTATGTTAAATAATACACCCATATTATTGACTTTCAAAGCAATCTATGATATAATTATAATGCTTAAAAATTACTTAAAACTTACAAAATTGGAGGTTTGTTATTATGGGTATTGTCGCAAAACATTTTTTGGTTGATTCAAGCGTTAAGCATGAAAAGTTCCAAGGTCGGTGTACTGATGTATTTGTAATCTTTGAAGATTTTGATCTGGTTGATTCATGCATCTGCGCTAAACTTTCTGAAGAAATCGGTGCTGAAGTATACTGGTATAAGTCTGACGATAGAATCCTGATATGTGTTATGGAGGAAAACGTAGACGCTGCCATTGTGGCCGGAAAAAAACTTATTATTCAAAACATGGCTGGAATGACTGCACAGTATATTGAAAAAACTGTTTCATTAGTTCTTGATGATTATTCAATCATAGCAACATTTGAAACAGATGATATTGCAGGCTTAGCCGATTGGTGTAAGAATATCGATACCGAGCTGGTTGTAAAAACCAATTTAAAAGGAGAAAGATGTGTTTTAACAAAAGAACCTCTCGAATTTACTTCGAGAATCAAATCCGAATATGCATCAAATCCTTTCCCTACACTCTTGAACTTTGATTTTTTTAAAATTTAAAAAGTTAATTCAGATAAACAAAAAGGGACGATTAGAATTTAATCGTCCTTTTTTATATTCTATTGCTTTATTGTCTAAAACTATTGACATTTTCTTCCATTGGTGATATAATAGCTTCATTAAAATTTTTTAATACTCCCAAATTTGGAAGTTTGATAATACGAGATTTAAAATAACACATTATTTAAAAAATAATAAGACTGATCCTAGTGTTTAAAGATATTAGTTTACTGAAGTTTTTTCTTACTTAAAAAATAAATTGAAATAATAATATAAGAAAAACCGTTTTGAAATATACTAAATTTTGGATTTTCCAAAATTTAGTATTTAATATAGATGGAGGGAGAACGATTGAATAATCGTTCTCCCTCTGCTTTATTATTTATTTCTTAACTAATTCTTTGAATTTGTTACCTCTTTCTTCAAAGTTTTTGTAATACCCATAGCTTGCTGCTGCTGGTGATAACAGACAAATTCCATTTTTAGGAGTATTTAATTTTGCTAGTTCAATTGCATTCTCCAAATTTTCGGCATATATATATTTATTATTATTTTTTTCTAACATATCATATATTCTTTTTCCACTTTCAGATATAAGCAATACTTTACCAATCTCGCTTTTATTCAAAAAGTTTACCAATTCGCAATAGTTTACTCCCCTGTCTTTTCCCCCAATGATTATTGTATCTACTTTTACAAGACTTTTAACAGCACATATAGCAGCTTCCGGAATAGTTGCGATAGAATCGTTATAATAGTTGATATCGTTAAACTTTCCGACATATTCCATTCTATGTTCTAATCCTTCAAAAGAAGATATTGCCTTTAGAATATCTTTAATTTCTAATTTCATCTCATTAGCTACAGATATAGCTATTACTATATTATATAAATTATGTGCACCTTTTAAGTTAGTATTTATATCTGCTACATCAATTGATAACTCTTTTTCGACCGTTTTAAATAATATTATATCTTCTTTTATATTAACATAATTATTTTCCTTTATATTTTCATTATTTATATATATAGGTAACCTTCTCTGCCCTATTTTTAATATATTAATAACATTTATAGTATCTAATGATGAATTATATATTACCAAATCATTTTCATTTTGAAATCTATATATATTCTCTTTAGAAAATATATATTCTTCAAAAGTTTCATAGTAATCTAAATGTTCTTCGTAAATATTAAGTAATACTGAAATTTTAGGAGATTTGTTAATATATTGTAATTGATGAGATGACATTTCAAATACAATTATAGTATCATCACTTATATCATTAATTTGAGATAAAATAGGAGTTCCTATATTACCCACCAACATACTATTTAAATTACAATTTTTAAATATGTGATGTATTAATGATGAAGTTGTACTTTTACCTTTCGTACCAGTTATACCCACTATTATATTTTTTGAATACTCTAAAAATAAACTAGTTTGAGACACTATCTTTTCTTTATATTTATTATACAGTTCTCTTTTTATAGGTACTCCTGGACTTTTAATTATTATATCAAATTTTTTGAAATAATCTTCATATTCGTTATCACAAAAAACTTCAACATAATCATCATCAATTTTATCAATAATATTATGATCTAATATAGATATTTTAATGTTTTTCAATCTATTTCTTATAAAATTATATGTAGATTTTCCTTCTCTACTATACCCTAATATCAATATTTTTTTTCCATCTAAAAAACTATATATATTATCAATCATTTGCTCTACCATCTATATTAACCCCTTAAATTCAATTGGAATATTGTTTTCCAAGTCATAATAATTTTCTACATTATTTTTAACATTATTCCTTAATATATTATCATATATATCAGAATAGTTATTCATATAATATGATAATAATGGTGGCAATTCCTTCTTATTTTCTTTTAACTTATTAATTTTTATATACAATGCATAATTTATTTCTTCTTTTGTACCAACACATTCAAACGGTTTATCAAATTTGCTACTTACCAAACCATCTAAAATATTTGCAAGTTCAATGTTATCAAACATATTAGTTTCAAAAATAACATTTATTTCTTCTGAAGATAAAAATGCAGATAACATTATATACACATATAAACATTTAGGGCAATTATTGCACCATATGTCTTCTTTTGATCCAACATTACAACTTTTGAAAACTTTGAAATACTTATTATACTGACAAAATATTTGAACAATCTTAAATTCATTAAGTGGTCTTAGCAAACTGAAATATTGTATTTTATCAGACAGATAAATTTGTGCATATTCCCTAAAATCATTTTCAAATTCTATACTTTTAGAATATTGATGATTAACATTAGTTCCTTCAACGTTAGATTCATTAGCACTAGATTCATTGGATAATGTTATAAATTTCTTGTTATATAAATATGCTGTTAAATATGATGAAAATGCTAAAATTGCAGAAAAAGGAGTGTGTCCATTAAGAAATCCATTATTGTTTAAATCTAATAACTTTTTATCTATAGTTCTATTTACAGAAACAGTTTTATCTATATAACCTGAAATTTTTGCTGCTTCTATAGTTGCTCCCCTTGGATTTACAATATAACACAAATTATCTAACTTTTGTTTTGATTTATTTAAAGTTTCTAATGTTACTATTGAATCTTTTCCTCCACCTATTGGGATTAAACATCCCTCAAAATCATCTTTTAAAATAATTTTATTTTGTTCTAATTCATCCTTGCATATAATATCAATAAAATCACTTTCATTTACGGAAATATGATTTGTATAAAAAAATTCGCCTAACCCATTAAAATATAATTTTTTCCACCATTTCTTTTGATGTTCATTTAAAGTCGAACATTTTACATTTAAAATTGGTGAACATGTAGCTTTCCAATAACTTATAACCTCAACTAAGCCTAGATTAAATATTATTTTATCTAGGAACGATCTATCCTTTTTTATATATTCATCTTCACTTATCGGTATTGTCCATTTTGGTTTAAAATTTATACCATCATATTGTGAAAACTCAAATGTAATTTCTAATTTATTATCTACGAAAACATATGAATAATTATCATAATTAAATTCTTTATATTTTTCTCTTAACTCATTATATTTTACATTATTATATTTCAAAAAATATCACCTTTCTTTTTATATTATATGTATATGTTTCAAAAAACAAACCATAATATTAGTGTCTATATATATAGTTAATATATAGCTTTGTTATACAAGTCCTGATTGTTTAATTTATTGTTGATTATTTTAATTAATATTTAATACATGTTGGATAGTATAACTGCCCTTGGTTTCTCTAAAGTATTTTTTATACCCGAGAATAAGGTTGCTAGCCATAAGATTTTATAATCTTATGGTTAGCGTAATTTTTTTACATTTCTCTTCTGCCTTCTAATGCCTTTATTAATGTAATTTCATCTGTATACTCTATATCTCCACCTACTGGAATACCATGAGCTATTCTACTAACAGATATATTAAGTGGTTTAATTAATCTCGAAATATACATAGCTGTAGTTTCACCTTCAATAGTAGGATTTGTAGCTATTATTACTTCTTTAACATCAACTTCTTTTAGTCTTTCTAATAGTTCTTTAACCTTTATATCCCCAGCTGTTATATTGTTCATCGGTGAAATACTCCCATGTAATACGTGGTATGTACCATTAAATTCATGTGTTCTTTCCATCGCAATAACATCTTTAACACTTTCAACAACACATATAATAGTTTCATCCCTTTTTGTATTTGAACAAATTTCGCATGGATCTTTCTCAGTTATATTAAAACATTTCGAACAAAGTTTAACCTTTTGCTTGGCCTCAACTAAAACTTTTGCCATTTCTTCTGCTGTTTCTATTGGAGACTCTAATATATAAAAGGCAAGTCTTACTGCAGTCTTATGACCTATTCCTGGTAATTTTTCAAACTGTTTAATTAATTTATTTATTATATCTGAATACATATTTATACCTACATAAGTCCAGGTATATTAAATTGTCCTAGATTTGATTGCATAGCAGATTCAGCCTTACCAAGAGCTTCATTAGTAGCAGCTTTTATTAAATCTTGTAGCATTTCTACATCCCCATCCGCTATAACTTCTGGTTTAATTATTACTTCTTTTACTATCTTATCTCCATTACATTTTATTATTACTGCACCGCCACCTGCTGATGCTTCAAATTCCTTTTCACCAACCTCTTGTTGCTTTTTTAACATATCCGCTTGCATTTTTTGTGCTTGTTTCATTAGGTTTTGCATATTTCCCATGCCTCCACCGTTAAATCCACCAAATTTACCCATTAAATTCACATTCCCTTCTTAATCCAAATTTGTATATTCTACACTACTATCTTTAAGTATTTTTTCCATTTTACTTTCTTTGACTTGTTTCTTTAGCTTTATTATTAAAGGCTTTTCTATATTATACTCAGATTTTAAAAGATTAGAAAATATAATTTTTTGTTCTTCAAGTGCTAACATTTTATATGCAAATTCATTAACTGTGACAATTACTACATTTTCATCAGTTAAAAACATATTTGATCCTGCTAAATTAGAGAACAACTTAATATTTCCTTTTGAAAGTATAATATTTTTAAAATCTTCATAATTTTTAAAAGGTTTTAAGTTATCACTTATTACTTTTTTTTCATCTTTTTCTATTATATTATTATTTAAATTCTCTACACTTCTATTATTAAGTACTTCTTTCATGTTACTAATTTCTTTTTCTAAATTTTCAATTTTATCATTTATATAGTTATTATCTACATTACTAACTTTATTAATAAGATTATCCACAGTTTTAACACTTGAAGAATTACTAATTCTTACTAAAGCAGATTTTATTAGAATAGTAGGTTTTACACTAAGTCTTATTTCATTATCTAAACTAGAAAGTTCATTTATAATATTTGTTATTCTATTACTCTTGTCTATATTATCTGAATTAATTAAAATCTCCAAAAACTCTTCCGTAAGTGAATAAACCAATTGTCTTAAATCTTTACCTTTTTTTACTACCATATCTATAGTATTTAATACTTCAATACTATTTCTATTTAATATAGCATCAACTAGACTTTTTAATATTTCTTTACTAGTTGCCCCTATTATTTCCTCGACTCTTATTAATTTTAAAATTTCATCTTTTTCAGATAAACATCTATCTAATATGCTAAGTGCATCTCTTAATGCTCCATCAGCAAGTTTTGCAATATATTCAATTGCTTCTATCTCATAATTTACGTTCTCTTCACTTAAAACATGAATTAATCTTTCTTTTATATTATACTCAGATATTTTAGAAAATTCAAATCTTAAACATCTTGAAAGTATAGTTACTGGTATTTTATGTTGCTCTGTTGTAGCTAAAATAAACACAACATTTTCAGGAGGTTCTTCCAAAGTTTTAAGTAATGCATTAAACGCACTTGTTGTTAACATATGAACCTCATCTATTATATAAACTCTATATTTAACAGATGTCGCTGCATATACAACTTCATTTCTAATTTGTCTTATATTCTCAACACTATTATTTGAAGCAGCATCCATTTCAACTACATCAGTAGTATCTCCTGAAAGTATACTTTTACATGCTTCACATTCATTACATGGTTCACCATCTTGTGGATTCATACAATTTATTGCTCTTGCAAATACTTTAGCTGCCGAGGTTTTTCCTGTTCCTCTACTTCCACTAAATATATACGCATGAGAAGTTTTTAAATTTTTTATTTGACTCTTTAGTATTGATGTTATATTTTCTTGTCCAACAATATCTGAAAATCTATCTGGTCTATATTTTCTATATAAAGCTATGTAACCCATATTCATCACCCACATACTAAAATGTACCAAACACATAGAACTTACAAGCTGTTGCTGCTTCCTTCCGGATCTGACAAGGTTCACGTTGAAGCCCTATTGTTTGGTACAAAGATATTATAC
Source organism: Clostridia bacterium (assembly GCA_029256705.1). GTDB lineage: Bacteria > Bacillota > Clostridia > TANB77 > CAG-465 > RGIG5057. The sequence goes on along the minus strand of JAQSXK010000007.1, from coordinate 3,330 downwards.
ACTATTTAACAAAAAAATTCAAGTACTTTATTAAAGTTTTATTAATTTCTATTTTATTCTAAATGGAAAATTTCTTATATCTTCTTTTACAATGCTCAGCCCATGAGTAATTAATAATTCGTTCGGCAAATTAACATTTACTTTGCAAATGTTTAATTTACCAGTTGAATCAAGTATATTTAGATTGAATTGAACATTAAAAGTAATATCTGAAATTTTTGTATTTAAAATACTAAATATTGTTCCATCAAAAGTGATAGAATTTTGTGTTTGTGGGATAACAGCATCCTTTACACAGTTTATATTATCAATATTAAATTTAATTAAATATTGGCCATCTTTATCCTCTTTATTTAAAACTAATCTTATATTTTCAGTTTTAAGATCTACTTTGTTTTCTTCATTTTGATATATATATATGTTTTCACCTGTTAATGGAAACTTAATTTTAACATTATCTATATATATTTCACTAGATTCTACTTCATTAGATTTCGCAATTAAAAAAGAAATTGTATTCTTTTGCGAAACATCTAACCTAAGGTCCGACAAGCTAGTAATTGGCTTCTTGGTTTCATCAGTCGTATTGTTTTGTTGATTAGGCACTGCGTCGTTATTTTGCCCCTCTGTGTCTTTAACATCTGCTATAGAAAAAATAACTAAATCACTTACTCTAAAGCTTCCCTGATTTATTTTACCTGTTGTATCTAGTAAAAATATACATAGTAATACAACTATTACTATTGAAACAACTAGTATTAGAAAATTTAGAAAACTTTTATTTCTCTTTTGTTTATCCAAAAAAATCACCTTGTTTATATTATATAATAAAAATAATAGAAATACAATATGTATATATAAAATAGAGACAAGTTCAATATAACTCATCTCTATTATTTTATACTAGTAAAATTTATTTCCTATTGCGATACAGCAATTTCATATGTATATATAGTAGTTGATAATAAATTTATCTCAGTTGTATTAGCAGGTATCGTTACGATATTATCATAACCTGCAGAATAATGTATACCAACTGCAATCTGCGAAATTAAAGTTTTAGATGAATTTAAAAATTGTATATATCCAGTAGAATATTCAGCACCATAAAATGTTGATTTTATTCTTACTTTTTTACCTATCATACTTGGATCTATCTGTATGATACCTTTTGTACTATTAGACGCATATGTTGTTATATTACCATCATATGCTTGCGCCCCAATAGCATCTACAATATTTGCAGTATAGCTTGAGGTTAATCTAGTTACATTTCCATATTGATCAATACCTTTTGCATATATTGTTGAACCACTAGATAATTTTATAGACTCATTTGGATAGTTTAACCAAGTAGTCCCAGCATCTAAGCTATATAATTTTTGCACACTTGTTGGAAAATAGTTTATTGTTACTAATTGTGATGGTGCTTTAATAGCTTTTGAATCATCTGCATGAAGCAACATATAAATTGTAGATACTGTAAAAGTTGGTTCATTAACTAATTCAATTTCGTATGTATTTATAGTAGTTGATATTAAATCTATCTCAGCTGTATTAGCAGGTATTGTTACAATATTATCATAACCTGCAGAATAATGAATTCCTACAACTATCTGTGAAATTAAATTTTTTGATGAATCTAAAAATTGTATATATCCACTAGAATATTCCCCTCCGTAAAATGTTAATTTTATTCTTACCTTCTTACCAATCATACTTGGGTCAACTTTTATTATACCTTTTGTACTATTTGTAGAGTAAGTGTTATAATCTCTATCACCAGATAAAGCTCCTATTGCATCTACAATATTTGCAGTATAACTTGAAGTTATTCTTGTTTCATTTCCATATTGATCTATACCTTTTGCATATATTGTTAGGCCACTAGCTAGTTTTACTGGTTGATCCTGATAATTTAGCCAATCACCAGTCGTACCTATTCTATATAGTTTTTGTACACTTGTTGGAAAATAATTTATAGTTATTAATTGTGATGGTGCTTTAATTGATTTTGATGCATTTGTATGTAATAACATATATTCTGTGCTTATTCCAAAAGTTGGTTCATTTGCTAATTCTATTTCATAAGTATATATTGTGGTAGATAAAAGACATATCTCGGCTGTATTAGCAGGTATTGTTACAACATTATCATAACCAGCTGAATAATGAATGCTTACTGTTGTTTGCGAAATTACTGCTTTTGATGAATCTAAAAATTGTATATATCCTGCTGAATATTCTCCACCCGAAAATGTTAATTTTATTCTTACCTTTTTACCTATTGCAGTTGGATCCACTTTAATTGTAGCCTTTGTGCTATTTGTAGAATATGTATTATAGTTTCTATCAACTGCAAGCGATCCTACTGCGTCTGGTACATTTGAAGTATAACTTGATACAATTCTTGTTTCATTTCCATATTGATCTATACCTTTTGTATATATTGTTAAACCTGAATTTAATTTTATAGGTTGATCTTGATAACTTGACCAATCACCACTTGATCCAATTCTATATAACCTTTGAACACTTGTTGGAAAATAACTAATACTCACCATCTGATATGGATTTTTTATTGCTTTTGAATCATCCGGATGTATTAGCATATATCCATTTGTAGCTGTGATTGTTGGTTCATTTAAACTTTCAATTTCATATGTATATATTGTAGAACAAACTAAATTTATTTCAGTAGTATTTGCCGGAATTGTTGTACTAGCATCATAGGTAGCAGAATAATGAATACCAACTGTTATCTGTGAAATTACTGTTTTTGATGAATTTAAAAATTGTATATAACCTGCAGAATATTCTCCACCTGAAAATAGTATTTTCATTTTTATATTTTTACCTATCATACTTGAATCCACTTTCATTACAGCTTTTGTATTATTTGCAGAGTATGTAGTATAATTTTTATCATATCCATTTGGAGTTATAGCATCACTTGGCATTGCTAATGTTTTACTTGTAACAACTTCCAAACCGGTTGTCTTTTTTATACTTTTAGCCATGACTGTTCCACTTGGATAGTCAAAACTTCCTGTGTATTTACTCCAATTTACACCATTATCTATGCTATAATAATTATCTATATCTGTTCTTGTATCATATGTTATTGTTGTTGTAGCATCATATACTACACCATATGAAGTAAGTATTGGATAACCAGAATTAGATGATATAACAGGAGTTTTAGGTTTATCTAAATCTAAACTTACAACTTTCTTTTGAACAGTTATTTCATTTCCTGCACTATCTTTTCCTTTTGCGTATATTGTTACTGTTCCATCTGCATTTTGCCAGTTATTTGCTAGTATTGTA
>JAQSXK010000013.1 GCA_029256705.1 Clostridia bacterium | reverse complement strand
AATCCCTCCTGCTACTATAATTACAACTATTATTGTTATAACTAAAACTATTAGCGATATACCACTTTTTTTCATATTAAATTCCCCCAATTATTGCTACTTAACAATACCCATAATCTCATACTCATAAACAAAATCTATACAACTGTATAGATTTAAATATTACATATATTTTACCATATATGGTATTTTTGTCAATAAAATATTCTATATTTCGACATTTCACATATGATTTAATTTATTATGTTATTTTTTGTAATATTATTGTAACATAATACAAAAAGACTGTAGTTATATAATTACTACAGTCTTTTTATACTCTATAAACAAAATTATTTATTGTTTACTAGATCTTTAAGAGCTTTACCTGCTTTGAATGCTGGTGCTTTAGAAGCAGCTATTTTAATTTCTGCTTTAGTTTGTGGGTTTCTTCCTTTTCTAGCAGCTCTATGTCTAACTTCGAAAGTTCCAAATCCTACAAGTTGAACTTTTTCACCTGCTTTAAGTGCTCCTTCTACAGTTGCTACGAAAGCTTCTAATGCAGCTTCTGCTGCTTTTTTTGTTAATTTGCTTTCTTCAGCCATTTTTGATATTAATTCAGCTTTATTCATTTTAAAATCCCCCCTATCAAATGATTACACTAGAAATATACTACAAATAGCAAGGAATGTCAACACTTTTTTTAAAAAAAGTATTAAAAATATGTTTTTTTTGCAATTTATAGTCATTTTTCTTAGATTTTAGCGAATTTTGATACAAAGTTATATATTTTTTGACCCATTGGTAACTCTAGTATTTCTTCTTTTTTTAGCACCCTGAATACTAATAATGCTACACAATAAACTATAATTGCAATGGAAATTGTTGTCAATGTTACAACTGTGTTTGTAATATTAAATATAGATAAAATTTTAAACGTAACTATTATTCCTGCTGCCATTGTTAAAGTAGCAAATATTGTCTTTATAAATAAATCATAAAAATTTGGTTTTACTTTTAAATAATTAAATAAAAGTATAAATGCAAATGTACATGCAACAAACTGATATATAACAGAAGATATTGGAGCTACAATCTCACCATAAACTGGTATAAATGTTACATTAAGAATATATTTCACAGCTACTCCTAAAACAAGGCATAAACCTGGTATATATAATTTTCCCATTCCCTGTAGTGCACCATACAATGTTTGAGCTATTACAGCAAATATAACCGTAAAAGCTTGTATTTTTAACAAGCCTGCACCTGCACTTGCATTAGGAAATAATAGATTAAAAATAGGTTGTGCCAGTAAAGATAAGCCTACTGCTGACGGAAGTGCTATAATTCCAGATATTTTAAGTGAAAAGTTAATTTTTGATACAGCTTCTTCTTTATTATTCTTAGCCATTGCCGCTGATATAAATGGAACTAATGCCACAGCAAAGGCTACATTTACTGATAAAGGTAAAGCATTTAAAATTTCAACCTTGCCAACTAATATTCCAAATTTTTGGTTAGCAACTAATAGCGTATCCCCAAATTTTTGAAGTGCATCTACAACGGTAACAGTATCGATTAAACTTGAAAGTGTAACCATTACACTACCAAAAGATATTGGAATCGCATACGATATTAATTTTTTCACTATTTTTTTTCTTGAATCTACTGTAAATTTATCCGAAGTTTTAATTTCACTCCAAATATCTTTTTTGTTTTTATTATAATATCTCATTAAATAAAAGAATGATACAATTGTTGAAAGTGTTGTTGCAAGTGTGGATCCTGCTGCCATTATCTCTGGGGTTCTTCCTAATAACATTACAACAAATATTATTGAAAATGTACTATTTACAAGCTGTTCAAGTATTTGTGCTTTACTATACTCAGCCATATTTTGCATTCCTACAAAATATCCTCTAATTACAGCTGTCATTGATACAAATATAACCGCTGGTGCAAGTGCCATTAACGTAAATTTAACGCCAGGATTAGATAATATATTATTTGATATATATGTAGCTCCAAAGAAAAGCATAAGAGCAAATATTATTCCAATAAACGTAAATAGCGCCATTGCTGTTTTAAATATTTTATGAGCTCCTCTTTTATCCCCTATAGCTAATTTTTCGGATACTAATTTAGATATTGTACTTGGTACACCCATCGTTGCTATAGCCAGAATAAATGCATATACAGAAAATCCAGATCCGTAATAACTATTACCTAGATCTGAAAATTCTTTAAAATTAGTAAGAACAATTCTATATACAAATCCTAATAACTTAATTAGGATTTGTGCTGCCATAATAACAAGTACACCTTTTAAAAATGTTTGTTTTTTTACTGCCAATCTATATCACTCCTTAATTTAGTATATTTTAAACATTGTCTTTTATTCCGAGTAATTGTTTATCTATCCTTCATTTCTAAGTCTTTAGAAGTTCTTTTACTATCAGCCTCTTTTATTTCTCCAGATTTATTAACAAGTTCTCCTAGATTTTTAGAAAAGTTATCTATATTTTCAATATCTTTTTGTTGATTTTCTTCATTCTTTTCATTCTCATTAGCCGAATATAACATTTTTGGAGCATCTTTTGCTTGTAAAAGGTTATCTTTAACATTCTTTAGCTTGTCCTTTATAATTGTAGAAGTTCTATAATTAATACTCAATATATTGTTGTCTTTGTCTTTTTTAATAATATATTTTTCATTATCTATAGTATCAATTTTTAAAAACTTCATAATTTCTTCTTCTGTTATTTTTTTATCTGTTTTAGAAAAAGACATTTCAAACATTTTATCTTTTTTAAATAATCCATTTTTAGTATTACCTAACATTAATTTCTCAATAATTAATGCTTTTGGCTTTGTTTCATCAAATTTCAAATCCTGAATCATTCCAGCCTTTTGAATCCTAGAAAGCATAAGTTTAGTTAAACTTTGGCTATGAGTTGTATATGTTATTCTGTCACCATTTTTATCTAAAGTATCACTACCTAACAAAAAATTTAGTTCTTGCATTAACAAAAAATTCATTTTATTTTTTGTAAAAGTCGCTGCTATAAAATGATTTATAGACGGAAATTCTTGTATAATTCTATTTTCTTTTCTATAGAACGTTTTAGAATAAAATTTGTTTGAGACTACATTAATCATAGAACCTTTTATATATTCGCCTCTAACTCCTTTTAAAAGATTTTGAGCTCCATGTACGGTTAAAGGTATTCCTACTAAAGGAAAGACGGCTGTTCCAACCATTCCTGCTAGTATTTCAGCTGATCCAATTGCAGTTTTACCAAAATCTTTTATCCCTCTTTTTACATATTTACTCTTATCATTCATACTAACCTCTTATATTATTAATACATCATTTCTTTCTTTTTAGCAACGTCGCTACTATCCAAATATTCATCATAAGTCATACGTTTATCTATTTTACCACTTGGTGTTATTTCTATTATTCTATTTGCTATTGTTTGTATAAATTGATGGTCATGAGACACAAACATAATTTCACATTTAGTCTTAATTAAGCCATCATTTAATGACGTAATGGACTCCAAGTCAAGGTGGTTGGTTGGTTCGTCTAAAAACACTAAATTTGGAGCTTGAAGCATAGTCTTAGCAAGCATACATCTAGCTTTTTCTCCACCAGATAGGACATTTACTTTTTTCAATGCTTCTTCACCACTAAATAACATTCTACCTAAAAAACCACGAAGTACTGTTTCATCGTTACTATCATAATAATCCCTAAGCCAATCTGTTATAATTTGGCTAGAAGTGAAATATTCACTATTATCCTTTGGGATATATCCAGCTTTAATTGTACTACCAAAAGTTATAGTCCCAGTATCTGGCTCAAGTTCACCCATTAAAATCTTAAACAATGTAGTTTTTGCTTTTGCCGCTGGTCCAACTAATGCTATTTTATCTCCCTTTAGAATTGTAAACGAAATATTATTTAGTACCAATTCACCATCTATAGTTTTAGATAAATTTTCAACTTTAAGTATTTCTTTTCCTGATTCCTTTTCTGGTTTAAAATCTATATATGGGTATTTTCTAGTAGAAGGTATAATTTCATCTAGTTCAATTTTTTCTAATATTTTCTTTCTTGAAGTTGCTTGTTTAGATTTAGATGCATTTGCACTAAATCTAGCTATAAAGTCTTGAAGTTCAGCTATTTTGTCTTCTTTTTTCTTATTAGATTCTTTCATTTGTTTTAAAGCAAGTTGACTAGATTCATACCAGAAATCATAATTTCCAGAATATAATTTTATTTTACTATAATCTATATCTGCAATATGTGTACAAACTTTATTTAAGAAATATCTATCATGAGACACCACAATTACTGTATTCTCATAATTTATTAAGAATTCCTCTAGCCATGCAATAGCTGCTAAATCTAAATTATTTGTTGGTTCGTCTAATAGTAGGTTATGAGGGTTACCAAATAAAGCTTGCGCTAAAAGTACTTTAACTTTTTCAGGACCACTAAGCTCTCTCATTAGTTTTTCATGTAATTCTAATTCAATACCTAAGTTGTTTAATAAGCTGCCTGCATCTGATTCAGCCATCCAACCATCTAAATCTGCAAATTCTGCTTCTAAATTACCCAGTTTTATTCCATCTGCATCTGTAAAGTCTTCTTTCATATATAGCTCATTTTTTAAATTAATTATTTCATATAATCTACTATTACCCATAATTACAACATCAATTACTTTGCATTCTTCATAAGCAAAGTGATCTTGTTTAAGTACAGATAATCTTTCTTTTGGATTCATTGTAACGTCACCTTTACTAGGTTCAATTTCACCAGATAATATCTTTAAAAATGTAGTTTTACCTGCACCATTTGCTCCAATTAATCCATAACAATTTCCAGGTGCAAATTTTAAATTTACATCCTCAAACAATACTCTTTTTCCAAATCTTAATGTTACATCGTTTACGTTTATCATATTTTCTCCATTTCATCATTTTAATTTATTTTATACTTATATATTCTCTATAATAATCCAGAATATACACTATCTGAAACTGTAACGAAATCTGCTGTCCAATTTCCAGCATTATCTTCAATATATACAGTTATTTCTCTTACGTTTTTATCTATTGTTATTATATCTTTATGTACAGTTTTACCATTAGATTTAAAGTATGACTCCAGTTCAGTATCTTTTATTCTTTCATTTTCATATTTTATAACCTTAACACCACTTAAATCATCTAATTTACTTAGTATTTTAAAATATGCATAAGTTTCTTCAGGATTATCTGATTTTAGTAATTGTTGATTTACTTTATCTAAAGTAATAACTGGTGAAGTATTATCCACATTTTTAACATCATATTTTGAATTAGTAATAACTGAATCATTATTTACTGCATAATTTGCTACTACTGTATAGTTACCTACTATACCTGTAATATCATATATATCATAACTAGCATCTGTAGTTGTTACGGGAACCTCAATACTATTAGCTGTTACTGTTTTAGATAAATAATTTTTAGGTATTTTTACCTGAGTTGTAACATTAACCTTTGTCCAATTTAAATTTGAAGGTATAAATATAATACCATCTTTTGTTATTGGAGAAGTTCCTGCAACCTCATAATTTATTAATGATTTTAAATCATCTGTTAAAGTATAATATGTTTTATTTCCAACAGGTATTCCTTTAGCATAATATACTTTTTTAGTATCTTTGGAAATTACATATGTATCTTCAGGACCATTTTTACCTACACCATATTTTAAACTAGTTAATCCTAATAACTCATAATTTATTTGGTATAACACAATTTTATTATTTGTTTTAACTTCACTATCAAATTGTATTATTGAATTTGGAGTAACTCCTGAAATATCTAGTCCAATAGAATTACTTATAGGAAATTCACCATTATTTTTAGTAATATATGCATCTGTTGATTCTTGTAATAGACTTACCTCTGATGCAAATGCCATTTTATTTGCATTATTAACTGTTGCAATACCAGATATTGTTACAGTTGTAAGTAATATAGCCATAACTACTATAGTTGCTACCAAAGCTAGTAAAGAAATACCTTTTTTCATATATTTTCACTCCCTCACTTTATATCATTTATACTTATTTTTTCATATAATTCATCGGTTAAAGTATAGTATGTAGTATTACCTATAAGTTCACCAGATACATAATATATTTTTCTTGTCGAAGTAGAAAATGCATATATATCATTTGCACCATATTTAGTGGTTCCTCTTATTACATTCTCTACACCAGCTTTATACAAATCTATTACGTTTAAAGTTATACTATTTGTATCGTATCCTGGTTCTGAAGAAAATTGAGTTTTAGACTCTTCTGGTAAAGTGCCCAAATCTATAGTTATTTCTTCTTTAATGGGATAACTAGAATTCATAAACTCATAGTCCATTACCAATTTTTTTACAGTATACATTTCCTTAGCAAACTCGCTTTTTTTTGTATTATTTAATATACCTTCATACGCTACTACAACTGTAGATATAATTATTAATGATATTATTATTGTAGTAATTAAAAGTATTAATGTTATACCAGAATTTTTTATATTTTTCATATATACCTCCTACTCAATAATATATCTTTTTAGAAAATTATCTTCAACTATACCAATTCCCTTATATTTTTTTTCACAATAAACTCTAACTAACCTATCATGGTACTCACATTCTAGTTTAACACCATTTAGAAATTTATTATATTCTATTTCATTCAAATATATTGCTTTAGCGTCTTTATAATATTTTTCTATTGAAATAATTCTCTTAATCATATCCTCATAATTTAACGTTAAAAAATCATATAATTTTATACTATCTGAAACAGTGTTTTTTCCACTAGCAATTCTTCTAAGTTCACTCATAGTAGCACCAGATCCTATTTTCTTTCCAATATCATTTACAAGTGAACGTATATAAGTTCCTTTAGAGCAATGTACATCAAAAGATACTTCTTTATTAGGTATATCCACTACAATATTAGAAATATCATATATTTCAATTTCTCTTTCTTTTAGTTTAACTTCATTACCTTCTCTTGCATATTCGTATGCCCTTTTTCCATCTACTCTAATTGCACTATATATCGGTGGAGTTTGCATTTGCTTACCTATGAATCTTTTTATTCTTTCTTTTATATATATTTCATCTTTATTCATAACCGAAGCAAATATTATTCTGCCTGTTACATCATAAGTGTCTGTTTCAACTCCAAGTAACATTTTAACTGAATACTTTTTGTCTTGAGATGTTATATGCTCAGAGAGTTTAGTAGCATCTCCTATACATATTACAAGTAAACCAGTTGCCATTGGGTCTAGTGTACCAGTATGACCTATTTTAGTACCTTTTAACACTTTTCTTAACACGTCAACAACATCATGTGATGTTATACCTGACGGTTTATCTATATTTAAAATACCTGATGGTATTACTGGATTCATTTTAATGCACCTTCTTTATAATAATTTTTTTAATTCATCTAATAATTTTTGTTTAGACATTTCTAAACTTTCAGGCATAGTATATCCTGAAGCTCTTTTATGACCACCGCCACCAAATAATATTGCCACAGATGATACATCTACAGTATTACCTGAACGTAAACTAACTTTATTAGTTCCATTACTTTTGCCTCTTACATATATTGCAACTTCAGTTCCTTCAACCATTCTTAAATAATTAGTCATACCTTCAGCATCTTCTTCATCTACACCTAATTTACAAAGAGTATCATAATCAACATATGTATATCTTATTTTACCATTCTCATATACTTCCATATTATTTATAGCAGTAGCAATAAGCTTTAATTTAGATTCTTTCATAGTATCATTTAACTTCTTACAAATAAATGCAAAATCTATACCAAGTCCTAATAATTTAGAAACAATAGCCAAAGTTCTTTCATTTGTAGTTGAATAATTAAAACTACCTGTATCTGTTAATATTCCTGCATATATATATGTTGCAATATCTTTATCTATATTTATTTTAAGATATGTTATAAATTCATATACAAGTTGGCAAGTAGCAGGGCATGTCTCATCAATAACATTAACTATTCCATATGGACTGTTTTTTTTATGATGATCTATCATTATTATATTTTTTGCTTTTTTTATATCTTCTTCTGAAAGTGCTACTCTTCTTATATCGCTTGAATCTACAATAATAAGTAAATCTATAGATTCTTCTTCAATAGAAGTTTTAGCATCCTTAATATGGGGCAAAAAATCAAATATTTCTGAATGTTTTGGAATTACAACATTCACTTCTTTTCCTAATTTTTTTAATGCTAGACACATAGCAGACGATGAACCAATTGAATCACCATCGGGATTTATATGTCCTACCACATATATTTTATTTGCTTTTTTTATATATTTTTTTGCCTCTTTAAATTCTATCATAAGTTTCCCCTTTATATAAAATAAATTATATCATTAAAAACGTATTATTACAATATGTTTTTTAAAGTTTAATTAGAAAAAGACTAATCTTTTAGAAGACTAGTCTTTTCACATTATTCGATGTTTAGGTTTCTAAAAATTTCATTCATATGTGATCCATACTCTAAAGAATTATCTATTACAAATGTAAGTTCAGGAGTATTTCTCATTTTAACATGTCTACTTAAACAGCCACGTATGAATTTAGAAGATTTTTTTAAACCTTCTAAAACATTTTCTTTGTTTTTTACATTATATATACTAACAAATACTTTTGCATATTTTTGGTCCGGAGTTATTTTAACATCAGTCACAGATATTAACCCAGTTACATCAGGGTTTTTAAGTTCTTCAGATATTATAACAGTTAATGCTCTTTTTGTATCTTGTTCCAATCTTTCATGTCTTTGCATATATATTATTTCCTCTTTTCTTCAACCATTTCATAACATTCAATAATATCTCCATCGTTAATATCATTGAATTTTTCTAGTTTAATACCACATTCGTATCCTTCTCTAGCTTCTTTTACATCATCTTTTTCACGTTTAACTGATTCTATTTTAGCTTCAGCTACAACTACAGAATCTCTTATTAGTCTGCACAATGTATTACGTATTATACTACCAGATTTTACATAGCAACCAGCAATTGTTCCAACATTAGAAACTTTAAACGTCGCTCTGACTTCTGCTGTTCCATGAACAACCTCTTTAAATGTTGGTTTAAGCATACCTTTCATTGCAGATTCTACATCATTTATAGCATCATAAATTATACTATATAATCTTAAATCCACTTTTTCTTTTTCAGCTTGAGCCATTGCAGTAGACTCAGGTCTTACGTTAAATCCTATTACTATAGCATTAGATACACTAGCAAGTGTTATATCACTTTCCTTAATACCACCAGTTGCAGCATGTATAACTCTAACTTTAACTTCTTCATTAGAAATTTTCTCTAATGAATTTTTAAGAGCTTCAAGTGTTCCTTGAACATCTGCTTTTACTATTACATTAAGATCTTTTATTTCGCCTTCTTTTATTTGACCAAATAAATCTTCAAGTGTTACCTTAGAACCTTGTTTAACTAAGTTTCTTCTTACATCAGCTTTTCTCTTACTTACAAGTTGTTTAGCTGTTTTTTCATCTTCTACTTCATAGAAAACATCACCTGTTTGTGGTACTGCTCCAAGACCAATTATTTCTACTGGTGTAGAAGGTCCTGCAGATTTTACTTTTCTTCCTTTATCATCTTTCATAGCACGAACTTTACCAATAATATCACCTACAACTATTGTATCTCCAACATTAAGTTTTCCTCTTTGCACTAATAATGATGTTATTGTTCCAGTATTTTTATCTAATCTTGCCTCAATTACAGTTCCTTTTGCTTGCTTATTTGGATTTGCTTTTAATTCTTTAATTTCTGCTGTTAAAAGTATCATTTCTAGTAAAGTATCTACACCTTCACCAGTTACAGCCGAGATAGGTACACAAATAGTATCTCCACCCCATTCTTCTGCAATTAATCCAACTTCTAATAATTCACGTTTTACTTTTTCAACATCTGCTGCCGGCTTATCTATTTTATTTATTGCAACAATTATTGAAACTTCAGCTGCTTTAGCATGATCAATTGCCTCAATTGTTTGTGGTTTTATACCATCATCTGCTGCTACTACTATAACAGCTATATCAGTAATATGTGCTCCTCTAGCTCTCATTTCAGTAAACGCTTCATGTCCAGGTGTATCTAAGAAACATATTTCCTTATTATTTACTTCAACCTTATACGCACCTATATGTTGCGTAATACCGCCTGCTTCACCACTTACAACATGTGCACTTCTTATTCTATCTAAAAGTGATGTCTTACCATGATCAACATGACCCATTACAACTACTATTGGAGGTCTTGGTTTCAAATCTTTGTCTAAATCTTCTGATTCATCAAATAATATATCTTCTTCAGTAACTGCTACATGTTTCTCAGCAGTTATACCAAATTCTGCAGCAATTAAAAATGCTGTATCAAAATCTATTTCTTGATTTACTGTAGCTAAAATTCCAAGTGAAAATAATTTTTTGATTATTTCTGATGCTTGCTTTTTTAAAGCTTCAGCAAATTCTTTAACTGTCATAGTCTCAGGTAATTTTACTTCTGTCATAGGAATTATTTTTGTTTGATTTACAGATATAACCTTTTTATCTCTTCTTTTTCTGCTTCCTTTTCTTACAGAGTCTGTATCTCTTTCGTATAAATCTAACATAGAACCAGAAGTGTTAACTTCTAAACCTTTTAATTTAGATGTTGCTACTCTTGTATGTTGCTCTCTTAATTCATTTTTGTTTATTGTTGATTTTTTTCCATCAACAGATGCTGGCGTATTATTATATTTCTTTTTGTCTATTAAAGTTAAACTATAATCTCTAGTTTCTTTTTGTTCTATTGGTTGACTGTCAGTAGATTGTTTCATAAATTTATCTACTTGGTTCATCGGTGCGTTATTAAATCTGTTATTTCTAAACCCACTACCATTGTTATTGTATGGTCTGCTTCCTGTTGTATTGTTATTTGTACCGTTATTATTGTATGGTCTTCTCTCATATGTTGAACTACCATTTGCATTATTAGTATTGTTATAATTATTTCTATATGGTCTATCCGAATTAGTATTTGTTCCATTATTGTTATATGGTCTTCTCTCATATGTTGAATTTCCGTTTGTATTATTAGTATTGTTGTTATTATTGTAATTATTATTATATGGTCTTCTTTCATATGTTGAATTTCCGTTTGTATTATTAGTGAATTTCCATTTGTATTATTAGTATTGTTATTATTGTAATTATTGTTATATGGTCTTCTTTCATATGTTGAATTTCCATTTGTATTATTAGTATTGTTGTTATTGTAATTATTGTTATATGGTCTTCTTTCATATGTTGAATTTCCATTTGCATTATTAGTATTGTTATTATTGTAATTGTTGTTATATGGTCTTCTCTCATACGTTGAATTTCCATTTGTATTATTGTTATTGTTGTTATTATAATTATTTTTATATGGTCTTTCTGAGTTATTATTGTTATTTACATAAGGTTTTTTCTCATAGTTTGAATTATTTTCTACTTTAGTTTCAGGAATTACCTCTACTTCTTTTTTTTCTTTTTCTACTGATACTACATTCATATTATTATTTTCAACATCCTCTTTTTCTATAGGTTTTACTACTTCTTGTTTTACTTCATCTTCTACTTTTTTACCATTTCTGGTAACTACAACATTATTACTTCTATTATGTGAAACCCCTCTAGTATTTGAATTATTAAATCTAGGAGTTACAACGCCTAATCCTTCTCTAGAATAAGAGTTATCTACTGTTCTATCTTCAGTTTTTACTGTTTGATGACTCTTTTTTATCTCTCCAGAAATATTAGTAGTTATCTCTTCAATTACTTTTTTATCGTTATCAGTATTTATAACTTTTACATTCCTTCTAATGATATGAGGAATAGACTCAACTTTCTTTGAATCAGAATTCTTTTTGGGCTCAATCATATCTTTTGAAGATTTTGTAGCCCCTCTGAATTTATTATATTCTTCATCAGTAAGTGCCGACAAATGCGATTTAACCTCAATGCCTATACTTTTTAATTTACCTATTAACTCACTATTAGATAAATTAAGTTCTTTTGCTAATTCGTGTACTTTCATTTTACCCAAAATTTATTCCCCCATCCTAATTAATAACAACTCTAAAACTTTTTTCAAACTATCCCTGTCAATATTTATTTTTAAATTAAATTTAGATTTATCTATAACCTTTATAAAATTTTCTATACATTTTTTATTTTTGCAAATATACATTCCTCTAGAATTTATATTTTGTTTTTCATCTAATATAGCTGACCCATTATCCGCTACTATCCTATACAAATTTTCTTTACTATTTCTTTTCCTGCATAAACTGCAGCATCTTGTTGGAGTCAAATATATCACCTACTCTACTATGT
Organism: Clostridia bacterium; assembly: GCA_029256705.1. GTDB lineage: Bacteria > Bacillota > Clostridia > TANB77 > CAG-465 > RGIG5057. The sequence goes on along the minus strand of JAQSXK010000013.1, from coordinate 28,010 downwards.
TCTCTTTAACACTTGTTTCTGTCTTAATATCTATTTTCCATCCTGTAAGTATAGCAGCAAGTCTTACGTTTTGACCACCACTACCTATAGCATAAGATAAAGCCTCATCAGGAACAACAACTGTTGCTATTTTTTCTTCATCATTTATATCTATAGCTAAAACTTCAGCTGGAGATAAAGCATTAATAATAAAACTTGGCAAATCATCACTGTAAGGTATTACATCTATTCTTTCTCCAGATAATTCTTGGATTATTGGTTGAATTCTTATACCTTTTTTACCTACACAAGCTCCTACTGGATCTATGTTTTCATCTTCAGTATATACCGCTATTTTAGTTCTGCTACCAGCTTCACGTGCAATACCTTTAATTTCTACTATTCCATCAGCAACTTCTGGAACTTCAAGTTCAAATAATTTTTTTACAAAATTAGGATCTTTTCTAGAAAGTATAACTTGTGGACCATATTTTCCGTTAGCTGTTACACTTAATACATAAGCCTTTATTCTATCATGAGAATTGAAATTATCTTTTTTAACTTGTTCTTTTTCTGGTATTAATGCTTCAACTTTTCCTAAATCAACAATTGTACCAAATTTATCTGCTCTTTGAACTACACCAATAACTATTTGACCTTCTTTGTCACTATATTGTGAAAAAACTAAATCTCTTTCTGCTTCTCTTAATCTTTGAACGATAATTTGTTTACCAGCTGCAGCAGCTATTCTACCGAAATTTTTTGGAGTTACTTCAATATTTATAGTATCTCCTATTTTAGCTCTTTTAGTCACTGTTTTAGCTTCTTCTAAAGAGATTTCTAGGTTTTTATCTGCCACTTCATTAACAACAGTTTTAACAGCAAATATTTTTATATCACCTTTATCTTCATTAAGATCAACTATAACTGTTTCATTAGTATCATAGTTTTTTTTGTATGCAGCCTCTAAAGCCATTTTTAATGATTCTATTAAATACTCTTTTGTTATTCCTTTGTCCATATAAATCTCATCTAAAGCGTTGATTAATTCTTTAGCACTAACTTTTTCACTTTTCATTTTTTATATTCCACCTTTCTCTTTTTTACTTTCTTTAAACATTTTATCATAATCAAAAACTGTGTGTGCAGATGCTATGTCTTTTATTTCAATATTAAAAGTAACATCTATATTTGATATGTTTTTCTTAACTGTTATTATATTTTTTTCCTCATCTAAGTTAATTAATTTTGCATCAAATTCTTTTAATTTTACATCTTTCATTATGTCTGTTTTTTTAAATAATTTAACGGAAATGTCATGTCCAATATATTTTTTATATAATTTCAAACTTTTAAGCTGTCTTTCCATTCCTGCAGATGAAACCTCTAAAACATATTCTTTATTTTCTTTCATTAACTTATCTATTTTATCTTCAATTTTTCTACTTATTGTTTCACAATCTTCTATATCTACTTTACCGTTTAATTTATCTATAACCACTCTTAAAATGTTATTACCAAATTCATTTATATATTCAATATATTCAACGGCAAAACCCAAATCTGCTATATCTTTTTCAATTACCTTCTCAATTTCATTTATAACTTTGTTTGTAATATTACTCACCTCAAACTTTCATATACAGTAAATGAGAGGATTTGTCAACCCCCTCATCATAAATTTTATGTTTATATTATATACTATATATACGCAAAAAGCAAGAGTTTTATGTTAATTTGTAAAATATTTGTACAAATAAATGTAAATTTGTTCTAATTTTACATGTTAATCTCTTCTTTAATTTGTGTCAACATTTTTAGTTAACTTAATTACATCTATTTGTGGAGTATTAAACAGTCTAAAATTAAGGAAAGGAATTCTTTTACTTGCTCCAAGTCCTGGACTTACATATTGACTAACATGCTGATATTTATATAATCCTGATACAATATCTTGATCTGGAAAAATCGATTCCTTTGGACTTTTGGTTGGAATAATTAATGCTCCATAAAATGGTATTCTAATCTGACCACCATGATAATGTCCCGCTATAATTAAATCATATTTATAATTTTTTATTTTATTACTTGATATATCATTTAATACATTTTTATTAACTGGTTCATGTCCAATACCTATACTTACCAAATCACCAATATGAGAAAATTTTTGTTTGAATTTATCTTCATAATAGAATTTTTTTCTATAGTAAAACATGTTAGTGGCTATGTCAAAGTTAGATAACCATATTTTTGAATCTTCCCTTTTTAAACAGTAAGTATCCTTAAGCAAGGTACATCCTAACGACTCGATTTTTAAACCAAAATTTGTGACTTTATTATTTTCAAAATCATATGTTTTTGGTCCATTATTACCATCAACATAAATCATTAATTCTTTGTTTTTTATGTTATTAATAAGATTTACAAAAGATTTCATATTATAATCTTTGTTATTCATCATATCTCCTGTAAATGCAATCATATCATAATTTATATTATTTATTTTATCATATAATATTTTACCAAATTCTTTAGAATGCAAATCTGTCATTTGTAACATTGTATAATCACTAAATTCATCAGGTAAATTATCTATATATACATTGGTATATTTTACTTTTACACTATAATTATCTAATATAGCATATAATATAAAAACTGTTATAAAAATTACTAATATTATTAAAATCATATTATTCCCCTATAGTATATATAATTCCCACATTTTAAAAATAAATGTAGGAATTATATATTATTATATCGATTATACTAATTATCATTTAGCAAGGTTTTCTTCTATTGTTTTCCAAATATCTTCTGTTTCAAAACCTTTTTGCCATCCAGCTAGACCTGCTAATCCATATGTATTTATTAGATTTACTCTATTTTTCATAGAAGTATTATCTTCAATCCACATTTTATATGTTAAATCTCCTTTAGTATATTCAACATAATTTTGACCAGACTTTTCATCATAAGTAGACTTCAACTTATTATTACTAACATATTTTGCTGCATCTTTAATTGTATATACACTAGTTGTTGGTTTACTTATACCAGATTTTTCAGTCCATAGTCTTGTATAGAACGGAACACCCAATATAATTTTTTCTTCTGATATTTTCGAATCATTAATTAATGATTTAATATTACCTTCAACCCATGAAACTTCTGAAATAGAGCCACTAGAATTTGACCAGTTTCCTCTTTGATCATATCCCATAAGAACTGTATAATCTGCCGCTTCACCAACACCTTTTCTGTCTACGTATGCAACAAAGTACATATCTACAGATAACACTTTATTTTGTTTTCTAACTAATGGTGCCAGTTCACGTATAAATTGGGTATATAACTCTCTATCGTCAACTTTCATATTCTCAAAATCTATATTTATACCATCTAAATTGTCGTTTTTCAAAATATTAAGTATATTTTTAATTAGATTTTCTCTTGCAGATTCACTATTCATAAGAAGTGAAGTATCTGCCGGCGAATAACTTACAGAATCAATACCGTTAGTAATTATTGGCCAAACTTTATATCCTAAACTTTTCGCTTTATTCACATAGGCAGTTGCAGATTTACTATTTACATCTCCTGTAGAATTTTTCAATTCATATAGAGTTGGCGATACAACATTTACTATATTAATCTTTGAATTTTCTAAAGTATTTAAGCTATTTCCGTATTGCCAAAACATAACAACCTTATCTTTTTTAGGCTCTACAGTATCAACAGATTCTATTTCTTTTAACGAAGCAGAATCTTTAAATATATACCCTACTATATTGTTATTTGTTTTTACTTTAATCCATCTATTATGTTTAAGATTATCTACATAAGCAATTACTTTATCATCTTTACTAAGCGTAGCTAGAACTTGTGAATCAGTTTTTATATCTGAATAAACATAAACTTTATTATTTAATATATTACCTTCTACATTAGTTTTTTTATCTATAACAATTGAGTTTAATTCTTCGTTATAAAAAACATCAATATCATATAAATTCTGGAGAATATTTATAGGTATATATACTTTTTGTCCTACAATTTTAACTTCATTTTGGATATCTTTATATTCTAAATTTAAATTAACTTTTTTCTCTCCAACTTTAAATTTAGCAACATCTGACTTTGTTGTAACTATAACTTTTGATGCTATATTATCATAAAACAGATGCTCATCAATAGTTTTACCAATTGTATCAGAAGATATATATATTCCACCATTTTCTATAAATGGTTTAAAATCAGTTTGAATATTGTCTCCAAATATTACTAGTGATGTTACTTCTCTTGATTTACTAGGTAAATTCACAAAAGTGAGTACTACAAGTACAAGAATTAAAAGTAAAACAACTGAATATTTTAATCTGAAAATTTCTTTCATTATATCACCTCTTATATAACTATAATTATTTTCTTATTTCAGCTTTAAATTTAATAGCAAGCATATTTAATAAATTATCCATGAAATTAGATATTTCATTTTCTTCTAAAGTTTTATTGTTAGATCTAAGTCTTATTCTATATGCCATACTTTTCATACCTTGATCAATTTGATTACCTTGGTAAACATCAAACAAAGTAACATTTTCAACTATATCATTATTTAAATTTTTCATTTCTTTAATAATATCACCTGAAAGTACATCTTCACTTATTATAAAAGCTATATCTCTTTCAACTGCTGGAAATTTAGGTAACTCTTTATACTTAATTTTATTCTTTTTATTTGCAAATATTTTATCCATATAAAGGATTGCTATATATGTATCTTCTGGCAATGTATAGTTTTTGATAACTTTCGGATTTACTTTACCCATAGTTGCAAGTACTTCATTATTTGCTAATAAATCTGCAGATATTCCAGGATGTAAATATGTTTCTTTGCTTCTTACTACTTCTGTTTCTATCTTAAAATTATCTAAAATGTTACTTATTACTTCTTTCAATGTGTAAAAATCTGCATTTTCCCCATATGTACCCAAAGTTAAATGTAACTTTTCATCACACAATTCATTCTTAGATATGTTTTCAGCATTTAGAAATACCTTACCTAAGTCAAACAATTTAACATCTGCATTTTTTCTCAAATTGTTTCTTTCTAACGCCTCTAGCATATGTGGAACGGTTGTAGTTCTCATATATTCAAAATCTATGCTAAGTGGATTTTCAAGTTTAACAAGATTATATAATTTTTTATTTTCTTTACTTATAGCCTTTTCTAAAGTATCTAAACTAAAAAATGTATAAGTATATATTTCATTAAAACCAGAAGATAAACTTAAAGATCTTATTTTATCTTCAAAAACTTGTTTATCTGTTTTGTATCCAAATGTAGCATCCGTATTTGGCATTGTTGAAGGTAATTTGTCATATCCATATATACGAGATACTTCCTCAGCTAAATCTTCTGTTATTCTTATATCTTCTCTATAATACGGAACTGTCAAAACTCCATTATTTACTTTTAAATTCAACTTATTCAATATATTTTCTATTTCAAAATTACCAAGTTTTATTCCAATAATATTATTAATTTTTTCATAATCTATCTCGAGTTTATATTCATTTTGCTTATAGTTATCCACATTAACAACATCGTATGAAATATCACCAATTCCTAATGAATTTATTAAGTTGCATACTCTATTCATAGCATACTCTGTAAGCTCAGGTGCAAGACCTTTTTCGTATTTTGCTGAAGCATCTGTTCTTAGTAATAATTTTTTCGATGTATTTCTTATACTTCCCCTAACAAAATTAGCAGCTTCAATTACAACAGATTTAGTATTATTATTAATACCTGAATCTAATCCGCCCATAATTCCAGCTATTGCAACAACTTTTTCATTATCTGCAATAACCATATTCTTATTAGTTAAAATTCTTTCTTCTTTGTCTAAAGTAATAATTTTTTCATTTTCATTTGCTTGTCTAACTATTATTCCATCAGTTAGAATATCTTTATCAAACGCATGAAGTGGTTGACCCATTTCAAGCATAACAAAATTAGTTATATCTACTATATTGTTTATAACCGAATAGCCAGATTTCATTAACTTTACTTGCATTTCAAATGGTGAAGATGTAATTTTAACATTTTTAGCTACATTTAAAACATACTTTTTACAATTTTCAGTTTCTATTTTAACATTAATACCATCTATATCTTTAACATAGTTTAAATGTAAATCTTTATCTTGCCATAATTGTTTACATTCTAAGCCAAAAGTAACGGCAAGCTCGCGTGCTAAGCCTTCTACAGATAAACAATCTGATCTATTTGGAGTAATTTCAAATTCAATTATATAATCACCAAGACCAATTAAATTTGAAACATCTTCTCCTATTTTTACATCCTTAGGGAATGATATAAGTCCAGATGATTTAACGATTGGAAAACTCTCCTTCGTTAATCCCAAATCCAAAATATGGCAAATCATACATTCAGATTTAATACCTTTAACTACATCTTCTTTAACTGTTTTACCAATTATTTGTGCATTTGGAAGTGCTACAGGAACTATATCTCCAACTTCAATGTCTGGAATCTTAGCTATTGCAGTATATTTCTTGTCACCTAAATTTAAAGTTACAATGTTATAACCGTCTTCTTCAGGGTGTTTAGTAATATTTTCTACTAAACCTGTATATACTCCTTCTGTTTTTTCTCCATATTTTTCATACTTTTCAACCTTACTACCACTCATAGTAAGTCTTTCTGTTAATTCCTTTATATCTAAATTGTCATCTATATTAACATATTCTTTAAGCCAATTAAGTGAAACATTCATATCTCTTCCTACTTTCTAAAACTGATTTAAAAATCTTACATCATTTTCATATAAATATCTCATGTCATTTATATCAAATTTTGTCATAGCTATTCTTTCAAGTCCCATACCAAACGCAAAACCTGTATAAATCTTGGAATCTATACCTGCTGCCTCTAATACATTAGGATGAACCATACCAGCCCCCAATATTTCTATCCAACCTTCACCTTTACAAACTTTGCATCCTACTCCACCACAAACGAAGCATGAAACATCAACTTCTGCACTAGGTTCAGTAAACGGAAAATGATGAGGTCTTAAACGTATTTTAGTATTCTCACCAAAATAAGTCTTAGCAAACATTTCTAATGTCCCTTTTAAATCTGCCATTGTTATATTTTTGTCTACAACTAATCCTTCGACTTGATGAAACATAGGTGAATGAGTTGCATCAACATTATCTGATCTATAAACTCTACCAGGAACTATAATTTTTATAGGTGGTTTTTGCTTAAGCATAGTTCTTGCTTGAACTGGGGATGTCTGTGTTCTAAGTATTATTTCTTCTGTTACATAAAATGTATCTTGTAAATCTCTAGCTGGGTGATCTTTTGGAGTATTTAATGCATCAAAGTTTATTTCCGCATATTCAATTTCAGGACCTTCTGCTATTGAATAACCCATTCCCATAAATATGTCTTTTATATCATCTAAAACTATAGTTAAAGGATGCTTGTTTCCAAATCCTTTTTTAGTTTTATCAATAGACACATCTAACTTTTCAGAACTTAATTTCTTTTCTATTTCTAAATCTTTTAAAATTCTAAATTTAGATTCAATATTATTTTCAACTTCTTGTCTTAGAACATTGATTAAACTTCCAGCTTCTTTTCTATCTTCTGGTGCCATTTGACCTAATGTTTTAAGAATTATAGTTATCTCACCTTTTTTACCAAGATATTTCACTTTTATATTCTCAATATCTTCTACAGTAACTGAATCATTTAATTCTAAATTTACAGACTCTCTAATTTGTTTTAATTTCTCATTCATTTTGTACATCTCCTAGTTTCACGATTCACAATCGTTTTTTCAATATTATAATTATATAATAAAAGTGTAATAAAATCAAGGAAAGCTTTAAATATTGGATATAAAAGGCAAAAAAAATCTATAAATTATATATAGATAAATGAACTTAAAATATTTGATATTAATATTTCATTCTTTGATTTTATATATAAGAAAAAGGTATAAGCTATTTAATTACTTATACCTTTTAATTATTTGTGTTATTGTGCGTCTTGAGGTAACCCAATACTTTCAAGTTTAGCTTCAAAACTAGATATTTTTTGCTCTGTTTCAAATTGTTCTATTCTATTTAATGCATATAAATATTTTCTTTCATCAGAAAGTAATTTTTGATATTCATCATTATAATCTTCTAAATTTCTTAGACTTGTATGAGTATTGTTTAACTTATCTTCCAAAACTGTTTTAACAGGTTTTATTAAATCTCCGTCTTTTTCAATTTTGATTCCATTGTCTACCATATAATGTATAGCTTCAGCAAATAATCTTTCGCCTTGTGCATTTACGCAATCATCAGTATTATCGTGTAAAATATTAACCATTTTATTAATTTGAGCATCTCCAACTTTTTTGAATATTGTATCAACTCGTGAGTCAATAAATTGTCCATTTTCACCAAATACTTCTTGTCCACCAATAAATATATCCACATTATTTTGAACAATTCTAAGTTGTTCAACTGGAATATCGCAAGTTGCAATTTCTAATGCATGTCTGTCATAATACTTTCTAAAAGCACTATTACACATTTCATGACTAGCAGTATATGGTTTAAAATATTGTGCATATTCTCTTAATACTTCATGTTGTGTTTTATCACCACTTGTATTTTGTCTTACAGTTTCTATATCTTCTCCAAAATATGCAGTAACCTTGTGATCTATTGCATCATTTTCATACACTGGCTCTTCTGCAACTTGAGCTACATCTGCTTGCTCGGAAGCCACATTAAGCATAAGTAAATCATTTTTAACTCCAAATACTCTTTTTAAAGTATCTTTTACAGAAGCTAAATCTCCTAAAAATAATTCCCATTCATTTTTCCAAAACTCTAACATAAAATAACACCCTCTTTTGTATAGTTTCACGCATAATTAATTTTGTTACATTTTTATTACTCAATGTACAATTAAAATATATCAAATATTACTCTTTGTTTATTAAAATACTCTTATCATTTCTAAGTTTACAATAATTTTGTAACATTAGATAATATTACAACAAATATTAAGATTTAAAATTATATATTTTTTTACAATTTAAAATAGTTTATGACATTTTTCTGTAATATTCTAATATTCAAGTATATCTTTATATTTTAATGTATTTAATCCACCATTTCCCCAAATATATATGTTTTTATAATCCAAACTATTTAATTTTTGTATTGCAACTTTCGTTCTTTCTCCAGTTACACAATAGACTAATATTTTAGTTTCCTTATTAGGAACAGCACTGAGAATTTCTCTACTTAAAATATTAAGCGGAATATTAATTGCATTTTTTACACGTATACTTCTAAATTCACTTTCTGTCCTAACATCTAAAACACATACATCCTGATTTAAAAAATTATGCAATTCTTCTTGATTTACTACTTTGTATTCGCCAACAAATCTACTAGATCTATTCCCCCTAAAACTATTACTAAGATTACTTAAAATATTATTTTTATTAAACCTAAAATTAAACATACAATCACCTTAGTAAATTGTATGTTTAATTTTTATTTTTATGCTTCTACTTTTCTTTACTCAAGAATATTTTCGCTAATGTTAATTTAACTACTTCAAATAAAATCACAGCTGTTAAAGCTACAACTACCAAGAATCCATATAATTCTATTGGCATAATCTCAACTTTAAGCCATTGTCTAGTAACAGGAAACATCAATATAGCATACTGAACTATAAGAGTTGAAACAACACATATTACCATATATATATTTGAAAATATTCCTATTTTTAAAATTGAATTTCTATCTGATCTACATATAAATGAAAATAATATTTCTATAGTAGCAAGAGTAACAAATACTGATTCACTTGCTATTATTGCTCCTTCAGTTCCTTCTACAAAGAAATATACTAAGAATATTATAATAACCTTTAAAATAGCAGGTACTGTTATTCTAGATACAAGGAAAGGATTAAAGAATTTTTCAGCTTTCTTCCTAGGTTTTTGTTTCATAATATCTGGTTGACCTTTTTCAAAACCAAGTGCAATAGCTGGTATTGTATCGGTAACTAAATTTATCCACAATATTTGTATAGGTAACAGTAATGTTCTATTCATAAGTGTTGCAATAAAGATAATCAAAACTTCTGCTAAATTTGAAGCTAGTAAATATACTATAACATTTTGTATATTATTATATATTCTTCTACCCTCTTTAACAGCCACAACTATTGTTGAAAAGTTATCATCTGCTAATATTATACTAGATACACTTTTTGATACTTCCGTGCCTGTTATACCCATTCCAATACCAATATCTGCACCTTTAAGTGCTGGAGCATCATTTACTCCATCCCCTGTCATTGCTACTGTCTTACCAATTTTTTTCCATGCTTTGATAATTCTTATTTTATTTTCAGGCGATACCCTAGCATAAACCCTTATGTTTTCTACTTTTTCTATTAATTCTTCGTCTGACATCTTATCTACATCTATACCAATTACAGCTTGGCTTTTATCTGTTAAAATACCAAGTTCCATGGCTATAGCGGTTGCTGTATCTATATTATCCCCAGTAATCATAATTGGTATCATACCAGCTTCAAAGCACTGTTTAACAGCATCTTTTGCTTCTGGTCTAGGTGGATCAATCATTCCAGTCATACCAGCAAATATTAAATCTGTCTCAAGTTTTTTCATGTCATCTTCATTATCTAAAATTAATTTACTTTCATCAATTTTATATGCAAAACTCAATACTCTAAAAGCATCTTTAGCTAATCTTAAATTTTGCGCTAATATGTCATTTCTTATGCTATCTGTAAGTTCTTTTACTTCACCATCTATTAGTATGTATCTACAATTACTAATAACAGCTTCAGTAGCTCCCTTTGAACATATCATATATTTTCCGTCTACTTCATTAACTGTTGTCATCATTTTTCTTGTAGAGTCAAATGGAATTTCTTCTACTCTTTTATAGATTTTTTCGTATTGATCCTTATCTATATTTAATTTTTCTCCAAAAGATATTAACGCAGTTTCAGTTGGATCTCCCAGTAAAACTTTATATCCATTATTCTCACCAGATACAGTATCATTACATAATGTAAATATTTTAGAAAAGGTATCTATGCTCAATTCTTTTAAACTAGATTCGTCAGAAACATCAATTTGTCTATTATCCACAAATATTCTTTTTACCGTCATCTTATTTTGAGTAAGAGTTCCAGTTTTATCTGAACATATAACCTCTGTAGAACCTAAAGCTTCAACTGCAGATAATTTACGTATGATACTCTTTTCTTTTGCCATTTTTTGAACTCCAATTGCTAATGTTATAGTTATAACAGCGGCTAATCCCTCTGGTATAGCAGCAACTGCAAGTGCAATTGCAAGCATAAATACATCAATTATTGGTTTTCCTTGAAAAATGCCAACTAAAAACATAACTACTGCTATAACAACAACTATAACGCTAAGCATTTTACTAAGTTCTCTCATTTTCTTTTGCAATGGTGTTTCTTCTGATTCAATACCAGATATAGCTTCAGCTATTTTACCAAGTTCCGTATCCATTCCAATTGCTACTACTACACCTTCTGCTCTACCGTATACTGCACTACTTCCAGAATACAGCATATTTAATCTATCTCCTAATGCTATGTCTTTAGTCACATTTAGCGTATATACAGATTTATCTACTGGTACGGATTCACCAGTTAATGTAGCTTCCTCAACCTTTAAACTATGACATTCAATAATTCTCATATCTGCTGGTATATAATCTCCTGCTTCTATTAAAACTATATCTCCAACAACTAGTTCTTCAACTTTAACACTTGAAATCTTTCCATTACGTTTAACTTTTATATATGGTAAAGACATACTTTTCAATGCCTCAATTGCCTTCTCAGCTTTACTTTCTTGTAAAATGCCAAGTATTGCATTTAACATTATAACAACTAATATTATAATTGTGTCTGTTAATGGTTCATTCTCAAGAAAGGATAGAACTGCAGATAGTAAAGCAGCTATAATAAGTACAATTATCATTACATTTTTAAATTGCTCTAAAAATTTAGAAAACATACTCTTCTTTTTAACTTCTTTTAGTTTATTATATCCATTCTTTTCTAACCTTATTTTTACCTCATCTTCGGTTAATCCACCTATTTTTGAGTTTAGTTTGGATATTACATCGTTATGATTTATAGTATACCATCTTTCCATATACTTCCTCCTAATTCATATATATATCTTACTATATATTTAATCGTTTTTCAAGTAAAGAGTTAAAAATTTACAAAAATATATATGTTACTACATTAATATATGAAACTTCTAAAAAATTTAGGATATAAGTTTTTATCCTTATATCCTATTTTATTTAATATATAAATAATATTATTCTTTAATTTTTTTAAACAATGATGTAAATAATACACCTACTGATAAAATACATATTGCTACTGATAAAGTATATCCTATAATCGGTATAAATGTAACTAAATTTAATACTAACATTATACAGAAAGCTAAAATTAGTTTATCCCAAATCCCTTTTATTTTGTCATTATATTTTTCAGAAATATATTCGCACATTATACTTCCAACAATAAAGGTTGATAAAATAAAGGCTATAAACATAAATCCACCATAAACAATTGAAAAAGGTACTGTTACTATACCCAAACCGATTACAGATAAAAAGATAATTGCAATAACTATTAATGGAAATAACAATATACTCCCAAATCCAAATATAGCAGTTGTCTTCCAATAAGATATAACTTTATTTAGACCATTTTTAATATAACTAGTTTTATTTGAAAGTAACAAATAGATTAATGCAAATATTAAAGATGTTCTAATTATGTTCCAAATATCTATTCCATTAGATTCTTCAATAATGTTAATTGTTGCATTTGGATATTTAGCGCTTATATTAATGTTTTCATTAGTTGATATTAAATATATATTTCCATTAATATTTGAATTTTCACCAAGTGTAATTTCATTTATATTTGCTCTAAGATCTTGTGATATATTACCTAAAACATCTATTTTACCAATTGTTCCTAATATACTACCTTCAACATTTCCGATTACCTGTATATTTGAAGTACTACATAGTAAATCTTCTTTTATAATAGCATCTTTAGAAATAGTAATATTCTTAGAAATAATTAAAACTGACTTATCTATTGTTCCATCTATTATTACTGTTGGCGCCATTATAACACCATATTCTAGATTTCCAGTAACCCTTACGCTATCTGATGAACTAAGTATTTGAATCCCTGTTAATCTATTTAATACACTTATATTACGTGCAAAAGAAAAACCTGATTTATTTATATCTTTGTCTATTTCCATCCTTTCGCCACTAACTCTTATAAAAGGTAAGTTTATATCTTTATCCTCACTGAATTTATAAATATTCTCTGAATAGCCTAAATCAAATATTGATAAATCACTAACTGCATTTATTGAAGATAAACTAATAAACATTATAATAATAGTCAAAAAACATAATTTTATTTTTTTCATTTTAAACACCCCAACTATATAAATTTTAATCGACTAAATTAGAATCAATTAAAACTTATTACAAATATTATTATATCATTTTAAAAAAGAATATACAATAATTTGTATGTTTTTTCATATATTTAAACAAAATTTGGCATTTAAAATATGTAATTTCTTATCTATTTGATATAGTATTTATACTACTAGCTATTACCTCAGACATTTTGTCTATTATTTCATCAATTTCTTTTGGTGTTACTATATAATTTTCAGTGTCTAATGTGTTTGCAATCATACTATATCTGTTATCATCATTAAGTAGATTAAAAATAGTTTTGCTGTGATCTTTGCTGATATTTTCATTATTAAATTCTTCTATTTCCTTCTTACTGTTTTCAAGCATTTTATCTATAGCCTCATTTGTAATTGTTGCCATGTCTACAACTGTTGGTACTCCTATTGCAATTACAGGTATATTTAGTGTTTCTTGATTTATACCTTCTCTTTTATTTTTTACCCCTGCCCCGGGAACAATACCCTTATTACTTAGTTGTATACTCTTTCCTACTCTATTAACACTTTGCGATGCTAAACTATCTATAACAATAACCACATTGGGCTTTACTCTTTTTACTACACTTTCAATAATCTCAGATGTTTCAATTCCAGTTGTTCCTAAAACTCCAGGAGAAATAGCACTAACCTCTCGAGCATTGCTAGATATATATTCTTTAGCAAACTTTAATAAATGCCTTGTTATGTCCAAATATTTTACTACCTTCGGTCCCAATGCATCCGGAGTTACATAAACGTTTCCAAGACCAACTATCATAATAGACTTTTGATCACCTTCTACAAGAATTTTTATTTGCTCTGCAATTTTTGATATTAGAATTTGTTTTTCGTTTTCTTCTAAATATTTAACATTTGGAGCTTCAATAGTTATATACTTCCCCATCTTTTTAGATAAAGCATTTTCACCATTTTCATTAGTAATATCCACAGTTGTTATTCTTACATCATTATCATCAGTTGTTTTTACAATTACACCATCTATCTCACTTAAATTATTAACTCTTTTATATGTATCTACTCTTTCATCTGCCATATCTGTTCTAAAATTCAAATAACTTTTATTCATATAATCACCTATACATATTATATCAACATACTATTTTTTTATTCACTTTTAGCTTACAAATAAAATAGAGAGTGATTTAAATCACTCTCTATTTTATTTGTACTTCATTTTTAATTTTATTACCAATTAGATGGATATATATCATACAAATAAGCAAGTAAAGGATAAGATCTTTCTGCATACGTATAGTATGATGCTGTTATAGTAAATTTAATCATCTTTGTATTTGCAGGTATGGTTACTAATCCATCAAAGTAACTTGCTTTATATATACTACTTATTTCCTGATTGCTAGAGTTCATAAATGTTAATACAACAGATGAATTCCTGCCACCACTAGATGAAGCATTACATATTAATTTTACTTGATTTCCTATCATACTCGGATCTACTGCAATACTTTTAGTTATAACTTCATTAATATATGTAGTTCCAATATTTGTAGAAGAATTCATGTCATACGCCTCATTTGTTAATGCATCAGTAATATTACAAGTATAAGTTGCAACTATTCTAGTTTCAATACCATATTGATCTATTCCTTTTGCATAAACTGTTTGTCCTTGTAATACTTGTACAGGTTGACCTTGATAATTTAACCATTCTCCAGTAGTTCCAATCCTATAAAGTTTTTGAACACTTGTAGGATGATATGATACTGTTACCATTTGATATGGATTTCTAATCGCATCTGTTTGATAGTATGTTAAAAGCATGTATACACTTGATGCTGTAAATGTAGGATCGTTTAACGTTTGTATTTCATATAATCTCGGATCTATATTGTATCCACCATAATTATTACTACTACCAATGTATTGTATCCACTTTGTATTTAATGGTATTGTATATGTTTTATCTCCATTTAAAGATACTGAACTTATTAGTTGTTTATTAACATCTAAAAATCTTAGACTTGCATATGCAGTATATACACCAGCATTTCCAAAATTATACGAGTCTAACGAACAATTAACTCTTATTTGTTGATTTATCATAGAACCATCAACAAGCATATACTGATTTGCCGATCCAACAATTGCCGTAGTATTATTGTTATCATATGCTTGACTTTTTATCGAATCAGATGGTGTAACTATTGTCTTACTAACAGATATACTTAATCCTGATATCTTTTTCACACTTTTAGCTAATACAGTTCCACTTGCAATATTAAATGATCCTGTATATAACTCCCATGTTGTTCCATTATTTACACTATAATAATTATCTATATCTGCCCTATTAGCATAAGTAACTGTAGTTCCACTATCAAACTTTATTCCGTAACTTGAGATTACCGGATAACCTGATTGAGAATTTATAATAGGAGCAGTTGGCATATCTAAATCTAAACTTATTATTCTTTTTTGTGTAATAACTTCATTTCCAGCTTTATCTTTTCCTTTTGCAAATATTGTTAATGTACCATCTGCATTTTTCCAATTATTTGTTATTGCTGTATAAGATGATAAAGTAATTGTACTACTATAATTTGTCCATGTATTATTATTCTCTCCAATTTTATATTGTTTTGTAACTGAATCTCCATAATCTATTGTTATGTCCGCAGTTATTCCCACTGTACTCTCTGGAACTACAGATATATTGATTGCTGGCGGTGTTAAGTCGATATTTGTAACATTTAATGAGTATGTTTGTATGTTACCTACTCTATCTTCAGCATAGAATGTATAAATTCCATTAGTAGCTATCTCTACAGTACTATCATTTTGTATTTCTGTTCCTGAATTTATAAAATAACTTTCTCCAACCGCTCCTGTTGCCCATTTAATTTTACCTATGGCAATATCATCAGTAACTGAAACTAGTATTGGTATTTTTTGCATAGCATTAGTTAAATCCGCTGTTAATCTTATTACAGGTTGTATCTCATCTATGTTTATAACTTTATATATTCCCTCTGCTGACCATACCTCTGTATCGTCCATTCCTCTTGCATAAATTATTGTATTGTTTTTAGTTATTGAAATAGGGTCAGTATAGGCATTCCATTCACCTAATGTTCCACCAGGCTCCAATAATCTATATTGTCTTTTAATTAATCCGTTTTCATATATAATTGTTACTGATACTTGTTTTATTGGTTCTGTTGTATTTATTGATATTTGAGGTGCTTTTGGAGGTACCCTATCCCACCTCATAAATACATTTTCAAAAAGTTCTCTGATTGAAACATCTAACAAGTAATAGTCCCCTTTAAAATCTATCTTATTACCATTTTCATCCTCTATTTTAATTAATGTCCCACTTTTTATTATTGTATCTTTATATTGTGGTTTTATCAATAAAAGACCATCATCTTTATATGTTTTCCATTCACCATTGACTTTCCACTTATATTCTTTAATTTTTGAATCTTCTGGATAATTTAATTTAAGTAGATAATAACTACCTTTATCAAGTAGTAAAACTGGTGGATCAGGTATAATATTCTGTATTACATAGTTTGCCTCAGATTTTTGATTTGCTGCATTTTCACTATATGCATATATTCTAGTTCCATTCTCTGTAACCTCAAATTCTCCGGTATAATTTTGTAATACACCACCATTTATACTATATTTTTTTATAGTTGAATATTTATCGTATACTATATTTACTTTAACCTTACTTGCTATTACCGATGATACTGGAATAGTTGAAATAATAGGCTCTGATATGCCTGTTAGTATGTTATCTATTGTTTTTGTTGCTTCTCCCTTAGCATTTGTACCTATTGCATAAGCATATATAGTACTATTATTTGTCACTTCAAATGGTTCTGTATATGGTTTCAACTCACCACTTTTCCCTATACTATAATATTTTTCTGTAGCTCTTTGATCATATTCTATGCTTACAACCACTTTACCAACTCTTGTCTGAGATATTAAAGGATCAGGATCTGCATTGATATTTACGCTTAATTTTAATATAGGTTCTGGTGGTACTGTTTCTCCTACACCTATATTAGTTATATCCAAGTAACTTTCCGTTACTCCGTAAGTATTAGTTGCCCTAGCATATATTCTTTTATTTTCTGTTACTATAAATGGTGCCGTATAATTTTTATATACTACCCCATCTTCGCTATATTCAACTTTATTTGCATCACTAGTATTTAAAGTTATATTTACTTCTTTTACTCCTTTAGCATTTGGCCAAGGATAAGGATTTGCAGATATATTCAAATATGGCTTATTTCCTTGCTTTATATTAGTTATGTTTGCTTTTGCTGTTAAAGATTTTTCTCCTGTAAAAACTGTATAATATGCGTAAACCTCAGCATTCTCCTTTACAATTACTGGTCCAGTGTATTCAATATAATCTGCATATTCACCAATTTTTAAATATATTTTATCTGCTGCTACTTTAGGAGTAACACTTAATGTAACCTGATTTACAATCCCAGTAATTGGAGATATGTTTATTACAGGAGCAGCTACTACACTTTTTGGTTCATATATCACTGGTTCTGTTGGAGGTGTTGGTTCTTCTCCAATAAATATTTTTGCTAATTTTGATTTATTACCTTTTGCATCATAATAATATGCATTTATAGTTGTATTCCAACCATTTATTTTTATGTTTCCTGTGTACTCTATTTCAGCCCCGCTATTTACCGTAAATACTTTTCTTACCGCAACACCTGGATAAACAACATTTACTCTTGCTTTTTCTGTTGAATCTTGAGGTGCAAGCCTTGTTATTATAGGTGCTAGTAAATTTACATCTATATCTATAGTTGAAGGAGGCAATGGTGTTTTTGGCTCATATGGAGGTAATGGTTCAAAAGGTTTAGGTTGCTCTTCTGGTTCCACACTTGTATTATTTATTGTTAACGATGTTATTTTAGACATATTGCCATCAACATCATAATAATATGCTATTACATTTGTTCCCCAGTTTTTAATACTAATTTCTCCCGTATATACCTGTTCTATTCCATAATTTACTTTATACATTTTTCTAGATGCATTCGCAGGATAATCTACTTTTATCCCAGCTTTTTCATCTGCACTTCTAGCAGACAACCTTGTCATTGTTGGTGCTGGTTCAACTACTTGAATTTTTACAGTATCTGACTCTGGTAATTTTGGTTTATCTCCTGTAGTAGTATCATTTATCTCTATTTTTACTGAATCTGATTTTTTACCAGATTTATCATAATAATATGCTACTATAGTCGTACCCCAATTTTTTATGCTTATATCTGATGTATATTCTACTTCTATACCAAAATCTACTGTATATATTTTCTTTTCTGCATTTTCAGGGTATGTTATTTGAACTTTTGCTTTTTCATCTGCACTTTGCGCAGCTAGCCTTGTTATTATTGGAGCACTTAATACGTTAATTATTTCAGGTTCCTCCGGAGGATTTCCTGTACTTGTATCATTTATTGTTATACTAATCTCCTTAGATTTTTTACCAGTCGAATCATAATAGTATGCTACTATATATGTATCCCAATTACTCACACTTATTTCTGACGAATACTGTATTTCTCCACCAGAATTTAATATATATACTTTATTTGCAGCACTGGATGGATAAGTTATCTTAACCCTAGCTTTTTCATCTGCACTTTGTGGTGCAAGTCTTGTTATTGTAGGTGCTGGTAGGATGCTTTCTGTTTCTACTCCAATATTTCCTACATATACCATATCACTTCCTGCTATATCCCTTGTTAATAGTAATGATCCATCTGTATTATATATGTCTTCTGCTTTTTTTGCTCTTGCTTCAATTATACAATTTTCAGTTACTTTAAATGGTCCTGTATATGTAAGCCAACCACTATCCCCTATTCTAAATTCTTTAATAGTAGCTGTTTCATCATAATTTATACTTACATTTACTTCTTCTACTTTTGTTGAACCAGTTTTATCTGGTATTATATCTACTAACAATGTCCCTGCTGGAGGCACTGTTACTTCTTTATTATTTACCTTATATTTTATCCATACATCTTTCATTCTATATAATGGTATTGTGATAGAACCTGTATATTCCTGCCACATTAACATTGGATCTGCTCTCATTTCTCCTTCATTTCCAAGTCTCCATTTTTTCTCTGTAGAGTTATTTGGATAATATAATGTCAGTCTAATCCATCCATTAGCCAATTCATCTGTTGCCGGTTGCCTCACGACTGAAGCTTCATCTACTCCTGAATCTAATGTATGCCATCTAAGTTTTTCAAAAACATCTCCGTTATAATCATATATCTGTTTAGTATTTCCATCTATTATATATCCTTTTTCTTGTTTTTCTTTTGAAAGCGTAACACCCGCATCAGACTCATTTATCCAATACAAATCTCTATCATATATAGTTTGTCCTGGATTTAATTTTTCTATTTTTTCTTTTAATGTTGGTACATTGAATACTATTTCATCTTTTTCTGCAAAAGTTAGTTTATTAACTTCAACAGGCAAGTTAAGATTACTAGAATTTTGTGAATTAGCTAAATTACTCAATGAATATAAATTAACCCCTTCTTCAACACTCCTAAAATCGCTCATAAACCTAGCTTTTTTAGCTCTATCCAATATGCCACTATTTGTAACAATTAATATCACAGCTCCTGCTAATATTATTATAACTATCATCGTTATAATAAGTATTATTAATGAAATACCGCTCTCTTTTTTCTTATTCATAAAATACCCCTCTATACTTATAATTAAAACACACTATATATATATTTATTATTGATTTCATTATATATTAAGTTTATTTTTTTGTCAATATAGCACATTTATTTTTCGACTTTTTTCACATGTTTTATTATTATTTTAGAAGCTTGAAACAATGTTGTAACATTCATAATATTTACCATTTAAAATATTACTTAATTCATATATAAATAATATCTTTTTTTTTGCATATATATTAATAGGTGAATAATAATGTTTTTAAATGAATATATTTTATCTTACGAAAATGTAATTGATAGATTAGATGGATTATGTAAAAATAACAAAGAGATAATTATAAAAAAAGATTGTATTGGATATACTTCATTTGGCTTTCCAATTAGTTATTATAGAATTGGTAGTGGTAAAAAGGATGTTATTCTTATAGCCTCAACACATGGTTGTGAGTTAGTAACTTCCACCTTCATTCTTGAATTTGCATACACAATAATAAATGCGGCTGATAAGTATAAAGAATATATTAATGAATATTCTTTTCACATAATACCAATTTTAAATCCAGAGGGGTATATAATATCTTCTAGTAATGTACTAAACAATACAGATATTATGGATAAATTTGCATTACAAACTTATTCTAAAAAATATTTAGAATTATATAATCAAGACGATTTAAATGCAGCAAATGGATTAAAATGTGAGAAACTTTATAAAACTGTTATGGTAACATCTTCTGAATTTATAAAATTTTTAAAATTAAGATACAATGTAAATAAAATACTAAAAGAATGTAAATTAGACAGTAGAGTATTGCCAATTTGGTCATCTAATGGAATGGGTATAGATATAAATTCTAATTCAATTCATGAATTTGTAAATATGAAAAAGTTAAGAAATAAAAGTAAATTTGGTAGATTAAGGTATAATGATATCCCCGTTACAATTCCTAGTCCACATGGATATCCAGGAGATGAAATTTTTGATAAAAGATGCCCAGAAAATATAGCTTTATATAATTTCGTAGATAGGATATACAGTAATAATAATTTAAAATTATTTATTTCATATCATTCAACTGGAGCTGAAATATACGGGTTTCCAGATAAAAAACTTGTAACTAAAAATCAATATAAAACAATTTTAAATGGTCTTACCTATTATAGTCATTTAACAAATTATACACCAATAAATGAAAAGTTCAAATACGGTGTAATGGATTATTATAGATTTAACTTAGAAAATACAGTTACATTAACTGTTGAGCTATCAAAACTAAATGGAAACCCAATAGGCCCTTTTTCGAATATTAATAATTTAGATAAAGAGTTTAAAAATAATATAGATTCAATATTTTATACATTAGATTGTATAAATAAAAATAACAATTAATAAAAACAGTTGGATTATATTTAATATTCCAACTGTTTTTATTACATCATACATATTATTTGTTTAAGTCCAATTTCAAAATCCATTTCGCCAACTTTAGTTTTTGAGTCGTATTTGTCAAAATTGTCTATTAAAGTTCTTAAATATTTTAATTCATATTTATCTGCAGATTTATTTAATTTACCAAATGCAAAAGGATGAATGCCTAATATACTATTTATATCTTTAACATTCTTTTCTTTTAAATATTTTATCATATACATCTGTTTTATTTGCTTATATAACATTATAGATATTTTAATTGCTGGTTCTTTCTGCACTAATAAATCTTCTAATAAAGCAATTGCCTTATGTTTATTTTTATTTACAGCAAAATCTAACATATCAAATATTTTAGAATTTATTGTTTTAACACATATCTTATCTATTATTTCTTTTGTAACTGCATCTCCTTTATCTAAAAAAGACACAAGTTTTTTAAGTTCATTTATATTGTTACTTTTATCTTCTCCACATACATCAACCATATATTGAGCATCCTCATAAGATATTGAAAGTTTATACATTTTCAATGTGTTAATAAGATAAGTTATCATATCTTTACTATTTAGATGTTTAAATTCTTTAACCTCGGCTGCTTTAGAAATATCTTTGTATTCAGAAGTTCTTTTATCTACATTATCCTCAATTATCAAATAAAAATCATCTTTACTACAATTAGATAACATCTTGCTTACATCAAATTTTAAATTTGTATCCTTAATTATAATTAATTTGTTTTCTCCAAAAAAAGTTATGGAGTTAGCAATAAACTCAAGTTCATTTATATTTTCTTTTGTTATATTAAATAAATTAACACCTACTTCTAATCTGTCAAATTTGGATTTTATACCCTCAACAAATTTATATAAATCATATTTTTCTTCTCCATATAACATATATACCATAACTTTTCACTTCCTTACTTTATATAATATAATTTACTTTTTAATTTTATTATACTTTCCATTGATCTATCCGCAAACATTGAATACTTAACTTTTTTATCTCTAATTTTGCCAGATATATCTAATGGCTTTAAAATACCAAAATTAGCATTCATAGGTTGGTAGTTTTTATTTTCCGTACTAACATGATTTGATAAACTCCCCAGCATTGTTTCATCTGGAAATATAATATTACTTTCATTTAACTTTGATATTATACTCATAGCAACCATCATTCCGGAGCTACTGCTTTCAACATATCCCTCAACTCCAGATATCTGTCCAGCAAAGTATATATTACCTTTATCTTTCATACAAAAATTATTGTCTAAAACTTTACTGGCATTAATATAGGTATTTTTATGCATTACACCAAATCTTAAAAATTTAGCATTTTCTAAACCTGGTATCATTTTAAAGATTCTATCTTGTTCAGTAAATTTTAAGCTTGTTTGAAAACCAACTAAATTATATGCTGTTTTATTACTATTTTCTGATCTAAGTTGTACCACAGCATAATTTTTTTCACCTGTTTTTGGATTATTTAATCCAACTGGTTTAAGCATCCCAAAAGTTAAGGTTTTTTCTCCTCTTTTAGCCATTTCTTCAATCGGCATACAACCTTCAAAAAGTAATAATTTATCAAAATCATGTCTGTTTGCAGATTCTGCCGCTATTAGATTGTTATAAAAATCCATATACTGCTCTTTATTCATAGGTAAGTTTAAGTAATCTCCGTCACCTTCACCATATCTATCTAAACTGTAGGCAATATCATAATTTATACTGTCTGCTTCTACTATTGGGGCTGCTGCATCGTAAAAATACAAACTACTTTGACCGACTAATTCTTTTATACTTTCAGACAATTTATCTGTTGTAAGTGGTCCTGTCGCTATTACTGTAATTGTCTTATCAGATAAAATTTCATTTAAATCTTCTATTTCCTTATATATAATATTAATATTTGAATTGCTTTTAATTATATTTGTTATATATTCAGAAAATCTATCTCTATCAACAGCTAATGCTTGACCCGCTTCAACTCTAGTTTTATATGCTGCTTCGACTATTAAACTATTAAATACTTCCATTTCTTTTTTCAATAGTCCACAAGCATTTGTTATACTTTCAGATTTTAATGAATTGCTACATACAAGTTCTGCAAAATCATCACTTTTATGTGCTTCGGATTTATTATTTGGCTTCATTTCATATAAATTAACTTTTATATTATTTCTAGCAAGCATATATGCACATTCACATCCAGCTAAACCAGCACCTATTATATTCACAATTATATTTTTCATTATTTCATCCTTTACATTTAGTTTATACGTATATTATACAATAATTGTAGGTAAATTACAAGAAAAAACTAAGATATATAATTTTAACAAGCAAAAAAAATGAACCCTAAATTATAGGATTCATTTAAAATAAGAAGATACCATTCTAGTTGACTTCTTCATTTGTAAAAATTTTTCTGCCTTCAATAAATTCAGGATCTTTTAAGATCTTCTCAGAAAATTCAGAATCATCAAATCTGTACAAAATAGAAGTAGCATCGCAACCTTTTTTTAATGTTTTTACATTAATATTCATAATCATATCTAAAAGTTCTGAATCAGTACTAGCATTCTTTGCTATATACTTTAGAAAATTGACAATTAATTCTTTATCTAGTATAGTGGGATTAATAACATCCATTAAACCATACATGTTTCTAGCTGGCATTTTATTTTTTTCACATATAGAAATAATTGTGTAATAATGATTCTTGTTATTAATTTTTGGAAAATAGTCCATTGGGAAAAAGTGATTATCGAAGTTGTTAATTATTATTTCAACTAGTTCCACATTTAGGACTTCTTCATTAAAAACTAATTCTATCAACTTTTCAACGCTGTCAAGTTTCTTAAATAGAAATTTAAAAATCTCTGGTCTAAAAAGAAAATCCTTATTAATGTTAGGTACCAGTTCCTCTTCACAAAGCTCCAACTTGAAATCTAAGAATTGTAACCAGAACTTAGTATTATTGTCAACACTTGCCAAAATTAATTTTTTCTCAATATCCCCCTCGGATATTATAGCTTCTAACTCTTCTCTTGTTTTCATAACATATTCCTCCTATAAAAGGGGGCTTCGCCCCCAAAATTTTGAGAGCTTAATAAAAAACACACTATATATAGTATACCATATTATGTAAACTTTGTCAACTACCTAATATATTAAAAAGGTTAGTTTAAGAATTTCAAACTAACCTTTTTAATTATATTTATAATTTAATTAACATATATCTCATACAAATATGAATATACATTTATTGTTCTATTTAAATAATCCCTTCCCGAATTATTTGTACATGTAACTGAAAGCCAACTAGCATTTGTGGGAACGGTAATTGTATCATTATATGTCCCCGCACCTTTAGCATAACTACCAATGCTAACCTTACTATCATTTAAAAAATTAACTGTTAATTGTCCATATATTGTTGTACCATTACTAGATCCTACATTTCCAGATGTCTGGTTACTACGAATTCTTATACTTTTACCCCACATATTACTATCTATTTTAATATATTTACTAGATATTCCTGTTACTGAAGTAGTATCATTTAAATCATATGCATTTGAAGTTAATGCATCAGACACATTTGATGTAAGGGTAGAAATAATTCTCGTTTCATTTCCATATTGATCTATTCCTTTTGCATATATTGTTTGACCTTGTTCTACTTTTATTGGCTCATCATAATAATTTAACCAATCTCCAACTGTTCCTATCCTATACAATCTTTGTGTACTTGTTGGAAAATATGATATTGCTATCATCTGATATGGCGTTCTTATTACTTTTGTAGAATCTGCTGTAATAAGCATATATCCATTTGTAGTACTAAACCTAGGTTCATTACTAGGTTCTATCTCTGCTAAATACCCAAATCCGTTATAAGCCGATCTGTCGTCTATTATTACTTGCAATCTTACAGTATTATTTGGTACTGTATATATACTATCCATATATCTAGAATTAGCAGATACCGTACTTATAATATTATTACTTAAATCTATAAAGTTTATATATGCTGGTTGATTAGAATTATAGTAACTGTAATATCCTGTACTCCATAATACTCTTATTTTATTACCCCACATACTACTATCCACACTCATATAACCAGTTTTATATGTTTGTCCAGATGCAAATATTTTCGTACCATCATTTTTATCGCATACTTCAGCGGTTAAAGCATCCGCTACATGTGGTGTATAACTCGAAATTATTCTAGTTTGGTTTCCATATTGATCTATTCCCTTAGCATATATTGTTTCTCCTTGATTTACTTTTATAGGTTGATTTTGATAAATCTGCCATTCTCCTGTTCCTATCTTATAAAACTTTTGTACACTTGTTGAAAAATAAGAAATTGTTATCATTTGATATGGTGTCTTTATTGCCTTTGTTACATCAGCAGCTAATAGCATATATCCATTTGTAGCACTAAATTTTGGTTCATTACTTGGTTGTATTTCATATAAATATGAGTATACATATCTTGTAGTATTTAAGTAATCTCTTCCTGAATTATTTGTACATGTAACTGAAATCCAACTTGAATTATTAGGAATGGCTACAGTATTATCATAAACACCTGCACCTTTAGTATAACTACCAACACTAACTTTACTTTCATTCAAAAAGTTAATTGTTAATTGTCCATTTATTATTGTGCTGTTACTAGTACCAACATTAGCAGAAGTCTGATTACTATATATCCTTATACTTTTTCCTAACATGCTACTGTCTATTTTCATAAGCTTTCCAGATATTCCATTAACCGCAGTACTATCATTTATATCATATGCATTACTAGTTAATGCATCAGTTACATTGGCTGTGAAACTTGAAATAATTCTTGTTTCAGCTCCATATCGATCAATTCCTTTAACATATATTATTTGTCCTTGATTTAACTTTATAGGTTGATCTTGATAATTTAACCAATCACCTGTTGTTCCTATTCTATACAATCTTTGTACACTTGTTGAAGCATAAGAAACTGTTACCATTTGGTAAGGTGTTCTTATTGACTTTGTTGGATCAGATGTTAATAACATATATCCATTTGTAACACTAAATCTAGGTTCATTACTTAATTGTATTTCTGCTAAATATCCATAACCATCATAAGCTGATCTATCATCTATTATAACCTGCATTTTTACTGTATTAACTGGTATAGTATATATATCATTCATATATCTAGCGTTTGCAGATATTGTGCTAATTACATTATTACTTGAATCCATAAATTTTATATAAGCTGGTTGATTAGACTTATAATAATTGTAGTATCCTGTACTCCATAGTACTCTTATACTATTTTCCCACATAGTGCTATCTACGATCATATATCCCATTTTATATATTCTTCCGCCAGTGCCTAATACAGTTGAACTATCATTTCCATCATAAGCGGCTGGAGCTATAGCATCACTAGGCATTGTTACTGTTTTACTCACAGAAACCGCAAGTCCAGTATTTTTCTTCACACTTTTTGCTATTACAGTTCCTGTAGATAATTCAAATTGACCTGTATATATTTTCCAAATTGTTCCATTATCTATACTATAATAATTGTCTATATCTGTTCTAATATCATATGTTATTGTAGTTATAGCATCTAACTTTACTCCATAATTTGTCAATATTGGATAACCTGAATTGGATTGTATTACAGGAGCTTTAGGTTTATCTAAATCTAAACTTAGTACTTTCTTTTGTACTGTAACTTCATTTCCTGCACTATCTTTTCCTTTTGCATATATCGTTACTGTTCCATCTGTATTTTGCCAGTTATTTGCTAATACTGTATTTGATGTTATTGCAAATGTAGTTGTATAATTTGTCCATGTTACATTACTTGTTCCTACTTTATATTGTTTTATTGTAGAATCTCCATAATCTATTGTTACATTTGCTGTTAATCCTACTGTAGTTTCAGGATTTACTTGTATATCTATTGCTGGTGCTGTTAAATCTACGTTTGCTACATTTAATGTATATACTTGTTTGTTCCCTACTTTATCTTCTGCATAGAATGTATAGTAACCATTACTTGTTATATTTACTATACTGTTATTTACAATTTCTGTACCTTGTGTTGTAAAGTAACTTTCACCTTGGCTGCCTGCTGCCCATTTTACTTTTCCGACCTCTACATCATCTGTTACATTTACTTTTA
>JAQSXK010000006.1 GCA_029256705.1 Clostridia bacterium | reverse complement strand
TAGAACTATCTAATATATTGTTATCCACTAGGGTAATTATTACCGCACTTGCAATTATAATTACAACTATTATTGTTACAATTAAAACTATTAATGATATTCCTTTTTTTCTCATTATTGACCTCCACCATATATATTATACCTATTTATTTTTTATATAATAAAAAATGTTAGTTAATACTATTAAAATTACAATTTTATTATACAATATATATATTTTTTTGTCAATAACTATTTTTTATATACAATAAATAGTATAAATGTATTTTTTGTATTGTATATTAGATAAAAAAATAGAAGCTTTCGCTTCTATTTGTATATCTTAAAATTTTGAATGACAAATAACTGAATAGTCATATCCTGCTATGCTTTCCCCATTTGGCAAAGTTAGCTCCAAATTATTTGTAAGTAGATCTGTATATGAATAGTTTAAATTATTCATAGTATTTGCATCTACTACATTAAATGTACTAGAATATGTCTTGTCCAATATTCCTTCTCTATATTCACACTTATTTCTTCCGATGTTAGCCTTAACACATATTCTTTGTCCTATGTATTCATCCACATCTTGTTTGATCTTTTGTAAAGATTCCCTTGAAACCATATTTGTAATCATAATTATCACCTATAAAGCCTCTCTTGGAACCATATTATATCATTTTTTTCTCACTAAGTCAATATACAAAATTAGACATATTTAGCGTTGTTTCAATATTATGTATACTATATTTCGTTAAACAACTAAAACAAAAAGATATGCTGTTTTTTGCATTACATACATATCTTTTTTGTTTCACTATTATTACTATTTATTTTGTTCTTATCAGTTCTAAAGCTTTTTGTAATTGTAAATCCTTATTTTCAGGGATATAATACTCGTTTTTATACTCTTCGTCAAGGCTAACTTGAACATCCGGAAGAATACCTTGTTTATGTATTTGCACTCCACTTGATGTATAATATTCAGATGTTGTTATAGATAAAGCCCCTTCTACATTCAATTTTTCTATTGTTTGGACTATACCCTTACCATAAGTTTTGTCACCTATAATAGTTCCTGCATGTAAATCCTTTATTGCTCCGGATAATATTTCTGATGCACTTGCACTATTACCGTTAACTAAAACCATAAGAGGTATATCAATTTTATTTTTTCCATCACAAGTATATACTTTATCACTTTTATTTTTATATACTAATTTAACTATTTCACCTTCAGGAAGTATTGATCTTCCAATAGTAATTACTTCATTAAGTAATCCACCAGGATTATTTCTTAAGTCTAAAATAATCGCAGATACATTCTCCGATCTTAATTTATCATATTGCGTTTTAAATTGACTAGCAACGTTATTTTCAAAAGAAAGTATTCTAATATATCCAACATTACCATTTATTTTTTTAGATTCAACATTATTTGCTGTAACTATTTTTCTTGTATATTGTTTTGTGAAAGTTTCTTCTCCTCTTTGTATTACTAGAGAAACTTTAGTATTTTCTTCACCTTTTATTTTATCTACACAATCATAATAATTATCTGCATTTACAACTTTATCTTCAACTTGTTTAATTACATCTCCAGAATATAATCCTTCTTCTAAAGCAGGTGAACCCGGCATAACACTTAAAATCATTATACCTTTTGATTTCTCATCATATGTTATATGTATACCTAAGCCACCGTACTTTTCTGTTCCAGATACAAGCATTTTATCATATTCTTCTTGAGAAACATATCTAGTGTATGGATCTTCTGTAGATTTAGCCATTCCACTAATTGCACCTTCTACCAAAGTTTCCATATCAACATCTTGAACATAATTAGAATAAATTCTAACTAATGCTTCTTCTATTCTATTCATATACGCAGAATTATCTTCTGTTAATTGTCCTTTTTCCAAAACAGGTTTCACTACAACAGCAAAAGCTACTATAATTATTGTTGAAATAAGTATAACTAATACGCCGGTTATAGTATTTGTAATTATTTTTACTTTATCTATATTTATTTTTTCTTTATCTCCCATATTCAAACTCCTCTTATTCATAACATATATATTACACCTTTTTTAAAAATAAGTCAAGGTAAATATATAAATTTATATTCATTTTTTGTTGAAAAAAATATATTATATGATATAATATATTTTTAAGGGGTGAATTATATGGCAGCGAAAATGTACGTAAATTTAAATAATATTAAATATAATTTAGAAAAAATAAAAGAGAAAATTAAAGATACTATAACCATAATAGCAATGGTAAAAGCAGATGCTTACGGTTTAGGTGATGTTGAAGTATCTAAATTTTTAAAAACACTTGGAATTAATTTTCTAGGTGTGGCAATTATAGATGAAGGAGTCCATTTAAGGCAAAATTCAATTAATAGTAATATATTAGTTACTGGTCAATTTTTAGAAGAAGATATACAAAATATACTAGACTATGATTTAATGGTTTCTGTATCTAATTTAGATTTATTAAAAATATTAAATGATCAAGCAATTTTGTCTAATAAAAGGGTAAAGGTCCATATAAAAGTAGATACAGGTATGACAAGACTAGGATTCAACGCGAACGAAGTATTAAATACTGTAAAATACATAGAGGAAAATTTCAGTAATATTTTAATGGACGGAATATATACGCACTTATCATCTGCTGATGTTGACGATGAATATACTTTAAGGCAGCTTAATACTTTTGATTCTACTATAAAATTACTGTTAGAAAATAATTATAAATTTAAATATATTCATGCATTAAATAGTAGTGGTTTATTAAAATATTCCGAATTTTCATATAATACTGTTAGAGTTGGAGATATAATGTATGGATATTACCCAGATGAATCATTAAAAGATTATATTTCGCTTAAACCTTCTGTAAAAATAGTAGCTCCAATTATAAATATACGAGAAATAGATTCTGGGTGTAGCATAAGTTATTCTAGAACATTTAAATCTTCTGAAAACATGAAAATTGCAACAATACAGATAGGATACGCAGATGGTTTAGACAGAAAGTTATCTAACAAATTAAATGTATATATAAATAATACTCCTTGTAGGATTGTCGGTAACATTTGTATGGATATGTGTATGATAGATGTAACAAATATTACAAATATTCAAGTAGGAGATTATTGTACAATACTAGATTATGATGATAGCATATATATAATTTCGGATATTATTGGAACTATAAATTATGAAGTTATCTCTAGAATATCTAAAAGAGTAAAAAGATTATATATCTAAAAAAATCAACAAAATACATTATAATAATTTAGTTAAATTTTATCTTACCCTTGACAAATAATAAATACTATATATAATATTTATTATGGAGGTATACATATGAAACAAAAAAAACTTTTTAAAGAACTAAAAATAATATCTATAATATTTTTAATTCTTTATGCTTTTATTTTCTTTGCAAATATAATAATGTATAATAAAGTTAATTTATACTATTTAATTCCGATTTCTATGTTTCTAATTTTATTCATATTATTATTAAAAAATAATCCATTTGCATCTAAAATTTCAATAATAATAGCGGTAATTTCGTTAATTTGCAGCATATTTGTTTTTGATATTATCGGAATAATTATATCTATTGCACTATTGTCTGATTCAATTTCATTATTAAAAGCTATAAAATATAACGAATAACATTTAAAATTAAATATTTAATCATATTTTAAAGCAAAAAACTTCAGACAATAATGTCTGAAGTTTTTTATAAAAATTTACACTGTTCCTTCTTTTAATCTTTCAGCTCTATCGTAAGTTCTAAGAGCTTCTATCATGTCTTCAAGGTCACCATTCATAAAGTTTTCTAACTGATACATAGTATAATTAATTCTATGATCTGTTACTCTACCTTGCGGATAATTGTATGTTCTTATCTTTTCACTTCTATCGCCAGTACCAACTTGTAATCTTCTTGTAGAAGCTAATTCTTTATTTTTTTGTTCCTCCATATATTCATATAGTTTAGAACGTAACATTTTCATTGCAGTTTCTCTATTTTGAAGTTGAGATCTTTCAGTTTGACATGTAACAACAAAACCAGTTGGTAAATGCGTTATTCTTATTGCAGATTCAGTCTTGTTTACATGTTGACCACCAGCTCCACTTGCCCTATAAGTGTCAATTCTTAAATCATCATTTTTGATTTCCACTTCAACATCATCAACTTCAGGCAATACGGCAATAGTTACTGTAGAAGTATGTATTCTTCCACTTGCTTCCGTTTCAGGTACTCTTTGAACTCTATGTACTCCACTTTCAAATTTAAGTTTACTATATGCACCTTTTCCCTTAATCATAAATGAAACTTCTTTTATTCCACCTATACCAGTTTCATTTATATCTAGAAGCTCAACTTGCCACCTTTTCAAATCTGCGAACATTGTATACATTCTGTATAAATTATATGCAAAAAGTGCTGCTTCGTCGCCACCAGCTCCACCACGAATTTCTATAATTACGTTGTTATCATCATTTGCATCTTTTGGTAGCAATAATACTTTCAGTTCATCTTCAATTTGAACTAACTTATCTTTACATTCTAGATATTCAATTTCAGCTATTTCTTTCATTTCTGGTTCATGCATAAGTTCCTTAGCCTCATTCATAGCCTTATCAGTATTTTTATATTCTATATATTTTTCTACTACATCTTTCATTTGTGAATGTTCTTTCATATATTTTTTCCACTCATCTTGGTTTGATATAACCGTAGCATCTGATATTTTATTTGTAAGTTCATTATACTTTTTTTCTAGTTCTTCTAACTTGTCAAACATACTTTTCCTCATTTCTATTAATACACTTATATTATACATTAATTTTGCTAATAAGTCAATTATTTAATCTTCAATATGATTATAATATACCAAAATATATAGATTATTACATAATACGTCATATGTTTTTTTAAACATATAAAAAATGATAGTAATATAACAAAACTATCATTTCAATAAAATATATTAATCTTCTTCATTTAAAATTTTTAATTGTGCTTCTAACATAGATGTAACTTTAATTTTATATATTTGCATTTGTTTTTTTATTTGTTCAAGCTCAATTTCCTTAGCTCTAATTTCTAATTTAACCTCTTCTAAAGTTAAATTAGATTCATTTTTTGCATTTCTTCTTATTTCTTCTGCTTCCATTACTGCTTTTTCTTTTATTTCATCTGCAGCCTTTTGGGAATTTTCAATAGTTTGAGTTACACCCTGTTCCAAGGAATTATAGTATTTGATTGATTCATCCGCTTTAATCAATTTTTCTTTAATATTTGCATTTTCTTTATACAATTCTTCATAATCTACAATTAATTGCTCAAGAAAATCTTCAACATCCTTTACTTCATATCCACCCAATTTAGATTTTTTAAAAACTTTATTTTCAATATCTATTGGCATAATCATATCTATCACCTCTTTTTACATTATATATCATTTCTCCAAAATATTCAACAAATTGTTGTTTTTTCTTTGCTTTTTAATAATATTTCGTTATTTGAAATAAAAAAATGCCACACATAATTAATATGCATGGCAATATATTCTTATTTCATCCATGAAAAAGATAATTTTTGTTTGTATTGTCCTCTTTCAAGATCATTTTGTATTTCAACATTTCTTGGTGTCATTAAGTATATTAAATTAGATACTTTTTGAATAGTTCCTTCTACAATAAATGTAGCTCCGCTCATGAAATCAAGTATTCTTCTAGCATCTTCTTTGCTAACACTTTCTAAATTAACAATAACAGATTTTCTATTCTTAAGATAGTCTCCTATCTCTTGAACATCCTCGTAACAATTAGGTTGTGTTATAACCATTTTTGATGAAGAAACTGCTGTATTCATTGGAATTACTTTAGATTGGATATTTCTTGCAGAATAAGGACTTTCTTCTTCAATTTCACTAAATTTTCTTCTTGATTTATATTGAGAAGATGAATCTTGAACTTCTTGTTCATCCTCGTAATCTTCTACTTCCTCTTCTTCATTTGAACCGATGTTTAACATATTCATAAACTTGTTAATAGCACCCATGTTTTTTCCCCCTTAGAACCTTTATAATTTAATTATGCAACAAAATATAAAATAAGTCAAGAGTTTTTTTACTTTTTCACTACTTTTTTTTGTTTTTGTTTTTTACTTCTATTAAAATTTATTTTTTTGAAATATTTCTGTAACATTATCTATATACAAATTTCATACCACTAAAATAAGATAATGGGTCTAATCTTTTATTATTTTTATATAATTCCAAATGCAAATGTGCTCCTGTAGAATTTCCAGTTGAACCGACAAACGCTATTGTTTGACCTTTTACAACCTTTTGACCTACAACTACATTTAATCTTTCGGCATGCCCATATAATGATTTATATTTGTTTCCATCTATTGCACTCGTGCCATGATCAATTATTACGCAGTTACCATATCCACCATAATACTGAGCTAGAGTTATTGTACCAGATTCCATAGCAATAATTTTAGTGCCATATATATTTGTACCTGCTATATCACATCCTGTATGTATTGTTGAATTTCCTGTATTCCAAGGATCATAAGATGTGTTATATCTTGTTGTTATAATATTGAACCCTGGTGTAGGCCAAGCAAATTGTCCACTGAATGAACCACCAATATCTTGCATTTTTTCAATTTCCGCTTGTATCTTTTTTGAAGCCTCTACTTCTTGTTTTGCAAGCGCTGCAGCTTTAGCTTTTAAAGTTGCTTGTGAAGATTTCATTTGATTCATTTTGTTTTCTTTTGCTGACTTTGCATCTTCTAATGATTTAGTAGACTTTTCCGTATCATATTTCAATTGTTCTAATTGTACTTTTTGTAACTCAATATCACTTTTAATATAATCTATATACTCTTTTTGATTTTGCATATTATTTACCAATGATTTATCATATTCAAGTATACTAGTAAGTACATTCATTTTAGAAAAGAAATCTGATATATTTTGTGAAGATAAAAATATATCTAACATACTTGGTATACCATTTTCATATATCACTCTTAGTCTTGTAGTATACACTTCTTCAGCACTATTATATAATTGTGCTGAATTTTGTAAAGCATCTTCTTGCTTAGTTAATTTACTATTAACTTCATCTACTTTCGCTTGTAATTCACTTAATTTTGTACTGAATGTTACAATTTTACTATCCAAATCCATCATATCATATAAATCTTGTGCTATTTCTTGATCTAATCCAGTAAGTTTTTGTGCATTAGCTTTTTGTTCAGCTTTAATCGCTTCTAACTGTTTTTGATAATCCGATAATGCATCCGCATATACAAACTTATTTAAAGATAAAATTATAACTAATATTAATAGTATACTTGATATTTTTTTCATATTAATCACCTATACCTTTAAATACTTTCTAATAGAAATTGCACTTCCTACTATACCAACAAATAATCCTATCAAAACAAAAATTCCTAATACTTGGTACCATAATTGTGAGTATGGCATAAATCCAAATATTCCCAAACTTGTTCCTACTTTAGGAAGTCTTGCATATATAACCACATATCCTATAGATATTATTACAAATGATATTAATGCACTTAGTAATCCCATTATTGCTCCTTCGATTATAAATGGCTTACGTATAAAGGAATTAGTAGCACCAATATATCTCATTATATAAATTTCTCTTTTATTAGAATAAACAGCAAGTTTTATTGTATTAGAAATAATAAATGTTGAAACAATAAGCATGACTGTTCCTAATCCTAACAAAAATATATTTGCTATATTAGAAATTGTTATTACTGCTTCTATTGTTGCCTCATTGTATTTTACCTTTGTAATACCCTCTACTTTTTCTACTTGAGTTTTAATTACTGATGCATCATTTATATCATTAAACTTTATAACAAAAGATGCAGGAAATGGTTTTACTTTTTGTAATCCTTCAAGTAAATATTCCTGACCTGAAAATACGCTTTTTGCATCTTCAAATGCCATATCTTTATCTATATATTTTATGTCTTTTACACCTTGAATTATCTGAATACTGTCTTTAATATAGTCAATCTCTGTTTCAGTAGCAGCATCACTTATAAATGCTTGAAAACCTTGTTCCTTTTTAACAGTTTCAACATTTTTATTAACGTTTTGAAGTAATATAATAAATATACCTAGTACAATCATAGTTGCACAAATTATAAGCATAGTAGAAAAAGTTTTAGAACCATGTTTTTTTAAATTATCGTATCCTTCTTTAATTAAATATGTATTGGTTGTCATTTCACATAACCCCCTCTTGCATCATCTCTTACAACTTTACCATGATCTAAAGCTATAACTCTTTTATTCAAACCATCAACTATATCTTTAGCATGTGTTACTACTAGTATTGTAGTACCTCTTGCATTTATATCTAGTAATGTTTTAAATATTTCATCTGCAGTTTTAGGATCTAAGTTTCCTGTTGGCTCGTCCGCAATTATAATTGGTGGTTTTGTAGCTAGTGCTCTAGCTAAAGATATTCTTTGTTGTTCCCCACCTGATAATTGATTTGGATAAAAATTTTCTTTACCTGATAACCCAACTAGTTCCAAAACAGATTTAACTTGGTATTTGATATCTTTTTCTGTTGCCTCTACAACCCTTAGTGCAAAAATTATATTTTCCGCAACTGTTCTGTCATAAAGCAATCTGAAGTCCTGAAAAACAAATCCAATCTTTCTTCTTAAATATGGTATGTCTTTTTGTTTTAATTTATTTATATTTGTATTATTAACAATAATGCTACCACTAGTTGCTTCTTCTTCTTTTACCATAAGTTTCAAAAAAGTAGATTTACCACTACCTGATGGTCCAACTAAAAATACAAATTCACCTTTTTCTATTTTTATATTTATATCTTCTAATGCAACTACATCATGATCATATTTTTTATTTACATTACTAAATTCTATCATATTTTTTCCTTTCGTTTGTTACATATATATTATCATAAAAATGTTTTCTTGTCTAGTATAATATTTTAAAAAACATCAAAATACATATATTCCCACTACTTTTGCATGTGTTTTAAACACATACGTATTATATCTTGAACAGATTTATTTTCTAAATTCAATTCATTAATACAATTTACTAACTCTCGTTCAGAATATCCTAACACTTTAAGCGCTGTTATTGCTTCATCGACATCAGCACTATTTTTAATTGGACTTTTCTTATAAATATCTTCGTTAGATATTTTATCTTTAAGTTCAAATATTATTTTTCCCGCAAGTTTAGGACCAATTCCTGGAACACTTTTTAACGTTAATAAATTATCCGTAGCTATAGCTGTACACATATTTTCTACAGATATATTAGATATTATTCCTAATGCTACTTTACTCCCAACACCACTTACACTTATTAGTTTCTTAAAGAATTCTAAACGATTCTTAGTTAAAAATCCAAAAAGCCTCATATCATCTTCTCTATGCTGAAAATATGTGTAGACAAGAACTTTATCTTCCAATTTAAACTTACTTAAATCATCTTCTGCCATATATATATTATAACCTATATCATGTACATCAAGTGTTATTGTATCATTTGATATATTCTTAATTACCCCATTAAAATATGCGTACATAAAATCACCCACATACATTTTACACCAAAACTTATTTTTTGTCAAACGTTTTATATATATTTATATAATCCGCAATATCATTTAGACATATACTATTTTTTATTTCTTTCGCCATTTTTTCTGATTCAGCATCCGACATATTATTTAAATAAACATCTATTGTTACTGTCTTATCAGTATTTATTTCATTTTTTTTAAAATCAAATATTTTATTTGACACCTTTTTGAAATAATCTAAGTATGAGTTATTGAAAATTTCAAAAAACGATCCTATAATTGCTACAATTCCAATAATAGCTACTAAATATATTATTGTTTCTATTAAAGTATTCACATATATCACCTACATTATTATATTTTAAAAGTTTTAGTATTGTTACACTTGTATTTAAGGCTTAATGAGTGTATAATATATATTATTAGCTCAGGAGATTTTATTTTATGAATGTAGTAAACAAAGTAAGAAATGTATATTTATACGTAAAAAAAGATAAAGTAATTGATTGTATTAAATATGGAATGAAATTGTCTGAATATTCTAATGTTTCTTTTAACAATGCTAAATCCCTTAAAAAGGGAATTCTTGCATATATATCACCTAAAGATTCTGATAAGTATTTTAATGAAAATTACGATATATTAAGAATAGCTACAGAAGAATTAAATATTTATGTAAATAATTGTAGCATCGTAGAAACAAATGAAGATTCAACTTATAACTTTGAAAATATGTGTAATTTGAAAGAATATATACTAGGAGACTTTATAAATCCTAAACTTGTAATTTGTTCTACTATACTACCTGAATATATTCATAAATACAATAGAATTATAGATGTCCCTCTACTAGTGGATAATTCAAAAGAATTCTATTTAAATAGAGAAATTGAAGAATTAAACGAAACACAATTTAATAATTTAACATTTGATATGTTAAAAGGTCCAAGTTAATAACTCGGACCTTTTTTATATTCATTATTTTATTAGTTAAC
The DNA here is from genome assembly GCA_029256705.1 of Clostridia bacterium. Classification (GTDB taxonomy): domain Bacteria; phylum Bacillota; class Clostridia; order TANB77; family CAG-465; genus RGIG5057. Next base: position 155,288 of record JAQSXK010000006.1, on the reverse strand, counting down.
TTTATAACCCTTTATTTTCTACAACTCTATCATATACATTTAAATTTATAGTACCTACTAAATTTAATTCTAATTTTTCGGCATCTGTATAATTTTTAATCAAAGATTGATTATCAAGTTTAAGTAGAGTTTTAACAGGTATATCAATATATTTATTTAAATTAAGTATTGTAATATAATCTACATTATTAATGGTCTTAATAGAAGTATTATTTACTACAAATCCAGTTAATTCCCTCCAAATTACTTTTATATCAGCTTTTCTTAAATTGACAAGTTCTTCAACATTATTACTTATCTTAAATATACAATAATTTTCTTTTTCATTAGATATTTTCTTTACTAATAGTCCTTTTATTTTTGAGTTTTTATCTAACAATTCAATTGTATATGTTCTTCCTTCTGCAATATACTTATCATTTTCTTTATCTTCCTTTATTAAAATATATGATTCATAGTTATCTACTATTTTAATTCCAAATATGTCTTCTTGTATTTTATCATATGAATTTATAATTTCTTCCGCTGAAGTCTTTGTAAATTTACTAACATCATTTATTTCAAATTTATTTTCAAGCCCATCGTTAGTATATACAATTACACCAGATATAGGAGCTTTAATATTATTTGAAGATTTATTCATATTTTCCTTATATACATCCCTTTGTAAAATTAAGGATTTAACATCACTTCCACTAGGGGTAAGTGAACTAACCGTTAACGCTTTTTTATATGCTAAATTATCTAGTTTTGTTTTATAATCTCCCATTTGTATATATGAAGAAATACTTTTAATTTTTTTTGTTATTTCATCAATTTCCTTATCTATTGAAATAACCTCATTAGAATATATTTCAGGTAATAATTCTAATTTTTGATTTATTTCCAAATCCATACCCACAAGTTTTGCTAAAACCTTTTCATATTCAGCATTTTTATAAATGCCTATCACACTATTTATTGTTATTCTTTTTTCAGATTCAGCAATAGGAATTAAAGTTTCATTTTTATTGTATTCAACAATTGTTTCGTTATTTAATATATATCCTTTAGTTTCAGTATATATTTCATATTTACCATTATTCGCTTCGGATACTTTTACATCTTTTTCTTTTTTATACCAAATAACAAAGAGTGAAATTAATATCACTATCAAAACAATTATTATAATATATAAATTATTTTTATCAGATTTATTGTTTCTATTATGCTGCTTTATTATATCTTTTTGAACTTTCTTTATTTCGTTAAAATTTGAATCTTTATTTTTCATATATATTCACCATAATTTCCTCAATTATTTTATCTTTTGTATTCATAGCATCAAGATATATTACATTAGGCATCTTTTTAAACCAGGTCATTTGCCTTTTTGCATATTGCCTTGTTTTAAGTTTTATATTCTCAATAACCGCGTTTAGATTTATTTTATTTTCAAAATATTCGAAAAACTCTTTGTATCCAACTGCTTGTTTAGCTGTGCAATTTGGTAATCTATATACTAATTTTGCTTCTTCCTCTAAGCCTTGCTTAATCATTTGATCAACTCTAATATTAATCCTATTGTGTAGAATTTCCTTATCTAATTTAAGGCAAAATAACTTAAAATTATATTTAGGTTTAAGTTTATTTATCCTTTCTTTTTCTTCATCCATATGGTTACTTTTTATTTTATTTAACTTATACATTTCAAGCGCTCGTATTACTCTTTTTAAATTATTAGGATGAATTTCGTTAGCTGAGCGTTGGTCAACCTCTTTAAGTAAATTATGTACATATTCATTAGAAAATTTATCTGCAAGATCATATAACTCATTTCTATATTCTTCATCTATTTTTTTTTCTTCAAAGTTCATATCCAAAATAACTGAGGATACATATAGTCCAGTTCCTCCAACTATTATTGGAGTTTTATCTTTTTTTATTATTTCATCTATTTTTTCACAGCACAATCTTTTAAAATCTGCAACTGAAAAATCTTGTTCTGGTGATACAATATCTACCAAATGGTGAGGTATACCCTGCATTTCCTCTTCAGTTACTTTTGCAGTACCAATATTTAAGCGTTTATATATCTGCATAGAATCTGCAGATATTATCTCACCATTAATTCTTTTTGCAAGTTCTACACCTAAACTTGTTTTCCCAGATGCTGTAGGCCCAACTATACATATAACATTATTCAATATATCACCTATTTTCTACCGAATTTTCTTTCAATTTCATATTTAGTAATCTCATATGCAGTAGGCCTTCCATGTGGACATGTAAAAGGATTTTCTAGTTTAAGCATCTCATCTATAAGTTTTACATTTTCTTCTTTAGTCAAGTTCATATTACCCTTTACAGCTGCTTTACAGGCTAAAGTTGCTAAAAATCTAAATTCTTTATCTTTATATTCTGTTTTATTACTTCCCATAAGTTCGTCAACCAAGTCTAAAAACATAGACTTATAATCTATATCTAAGTCCGCAATATTTGGAACCCCAGATATTTTGTATGAATTTTCCGAAAATCTTTCAAGTATAAAACCACAGTTTTCAAAATATTCTATATTACTAGATATTATATCACATTCATTATTCTTTAACTCTATTAATATTGGTATCATAAGCATTTGGGTTTCTTTATTCTTTGAATGAAAATTTTCTTTAAATCTCTCATACAACAATCTTTCATGTGCTGCGTGTTGATCTATTATGTACATCTTTTCCTTTATTTGAATTATTATATATGTATCAAATACCTGTCCAACATATTTATATATTAATTCATCACTTTTATACATTTGAATTTCATCTTTTATATAAATATCTTTAATTTCCATAGGTATCTTTTCAATGTTTTTTTCTTCAATTAAATTGTTTGAAAAATCTATATTAATAAAATTTTTGTGTTCTACCTCTTTTATTGCAAAAGAATTTATATTTTTTACTTCTTCATTTGCTTCATTTTTTCTCATTGACTCTTCTAATATCTCTGAATTTACATTAGTATTCAATGCTATTTCTTCAACACTATCAGTATTTAAAGTATTAACATTATTATTGTATTTAAATGTTTGATCGTATATTTTTTTTATTTCACTGGCTTCTTTTGAAGCGATTGTAAAAGGGCTACGCTCTCTATTATCATTTTCTAATACGTTTTTTACAGCGAAATATACAGCTTCAAATACCTCTTTCTCATTTTCAAATTTAACTTCTAACTTAGCAGGATGAACATTAACATCTATAGTTTCTGGATTGATTCTAACATTTATTATAGCAAAAGGAAATTTATTAATACCTAGTTTTTCTGAATATGCTTTTTCTATACTGCTTTTTAATATATTGTCCTTAACAAATCTAGAATTTATATATGTAAATTCATTGTTTCTAGTAGATCTTGAAATTTGAGGAAGTCCAACAGCACCTGTTACGCTTATATCCTTGTATGAATAATCTACATTTAAAATATTAGAATATATTTCTTTTCCAAATATGGTGTATATGACAGATTCTAATTTTCCATCTCCAGAAGTATTAATTATAGTCTTTCCGTTATTTATATATTTAAATGATATTTGCGGATTTGAAAGAGCTATTCGAGTAATAACATCCTCAATATATCCAGCCTCCGTATAATCTTTTTTTAAAAATTTAAATCTTGCAGGTGTATTGAAAAATACATCTTTTATATATATTGTAGATCCTTTATTAGAAGCAGTTTTCTCCTTTGAAATTATATTACCTGCTTCAACAATTATTTTTGTTCCTACATCTTCATCTTTGTTTTTTGTTACAAGTAACACCTTTGAAATGGCTGCAACTGAAGCTAAAGCTTCACCTCTAAACCCCATTGAGGTTATTTTTAATATATCTGATTCTTGTCTTATCTTACTTGTTGCATGTCTTTCAAATGCAATTTCAACATCATCAGATTTAAAACCATCTCCATCATCACTTATTTTAATATAACTTATCCCGCCATTTTTTATCTCTATTGTTATATTTTCTGCATTGGCATCAATTGAATTTTCTATTAATTCTTTTACAATTGATGATGGTCTATCTACAACTTCACCAGCAGCTATTTTATTAATAGTATTCTCATCCAATAAAACAATATTTCCCATAACTTATTCTCCTAATATTTCTTTTATTTTTTCTTTTACCATTTCCGTTGATTCATTGATATAATTATTTAGGCAATAATCTGATATAAATTTGATTCTTGCATTATTAATTTTAGAAGGAAATACTACGTTTTCTTCTATCACTTCATCAACATCATAGTCTTTTAATTCTTTCATTATATCTGTTCTAATCTTATCTATATCTAAATTATTTTTTTCTATTAGATACATATCTACACTAACATAATCTGCATACATATCTTTTCTAAAATCCGATGTATTATGTACCGAATTATCTTCAGTATATAATACATTATCTTTATCTATACATCTAGCAAAAGTATCTATATATGTGTCAAACCAAATTCTATCTTCTATTAGGTGAGCATAATATCCAATTATTACTTCGTCATTTAATTTATCTTTATTTTCATCTAAGTACTTATCTAAATCTGGAAGCCTTTTTCTACCATCATCATACTCTTTTATATAATGAGTTTCATCTCTTTCTTTAGTCTTTATTTTAATCATATCTGGCAATATTGCTCCCGCTAGAAATTTATTAGATAGTCCAAGTTCCCTTTGAACTTTTTGTGATATAAATATATGCATTATTATAGAACTCATTTTACACCTTCTTCTTATCTTTATACCTATTTAGATTTTTCTTTTAATTTATATAATAATTGTAATCCTTCTCTTGGTGATAATTCATCTAAATCTGTATTATCTAATATTTTGGATATTTCATTAAGTTTAAAGTTAAACATATCAACCGCTATATTTTCAGCATCTATTTTTTTACTAACTTTTATACTCTTCTTTGCAATATCCGATAGTTCTAATTCTTTTAATATACTACGTGCTCTTGATATAGTTTTCTTAGGTAATCCAGCCAATTTTGCAACATATATCCCATATGAATTATCTGCCCCACCACGTAATATTTTATGAAGGAATATTACATCTTCACCACTTTCTTCAGTTTGAACCGAGTAATTTTTTACACATTCAAAATTATCTTCAAGTTCAGTAAGTTCATGATAATGAGTGGCAAATAATGTTTTACATTTTAATTCATTAACTATATATTCAACTGTTGCCCATGCAATTGCTAGTCCATCATAAGTTGAAGTTCCTCTTCCTATCTCATCTAGTATAACTAAGCTATTGTTTGTGGCATTTTTTAATATATTAGATAGTTCGGACATTTCAACCATAAAAGTTGATTCCCCCATAGCTAAATCATCTGAAGCACCAACCCTAGTAAAAATTCTGTCCACAATGCAGAGGCTTGCCTCTGATGCAGGAACAAAGCTTCCTATTTGAGCCATGTACGATATTAAAGCCACTTGCCTCATATATGTAGATTTACCCGCCATATTAGGTCCTGTAATTATTGTAAACATATCCTTATCGTTATCTAAATAAGTATCATTTGCTATAAACGAAGTATCTTTTAGTGACTTTTCAACAACTGGATGTCTTCCATCTTTTATTTCTATATTATTTTCATTATTAATAATAGGTTTAACATAATTGTTTTCATTGGCAACTACAGCTAAAGAAATTAATCCATCTAAAGTTGCAACTAAATTTGCTGTAATTTGTACTCTTTTTACTTCATTTCCAACTTTTTCTCTGACTAAACAAAATAACTTATACTCTAAATCATTTAATTTATCACCAGCTATTAAAATTTTCTCCTCAATCTCCTTCAATTTTGGAGTTATATATCTTTCTGAACCAGCTAGTGTTTGTTTTGTTATATATCTATCTTTTGGGACTAATTCCTTATACGAATTAGTAACTTCAATATAATAACCAAAAACTCTGTTATAACTCACTTTCAGATTTTTTATATTAGTCATAGCCTTCTCTTCAGCTTCTAATTCCATAAGCCATGTATTACCTTCAGTTTTAGCTAATCTATATTCATCAATTTCTTCATTAAATCCAGATTTTATTATGTCACCATCCTTTAAATTAATAGGTGAATCATCCAATATGGAAGCATCAATTAATTTGTATAAATCACCTAATATATCCAATTTAGAATATATTTCTGATATATAGTTATCATTAGATATACTCTTTAATGATGAAAGTAATTCCTTTAATTTAGGCAATCCTTCTATAGAATTTTTAAGCACAACTAAGTCTCTAGGTCCAGCTGAAGAACCAACAATCTTGGAAATTATTCTTTCAATATCATATACATTTTTCAAACATGATATTATTTCATCCCTTAGCACGAATTCTTTGGTAAAAACTTCTACAGCGCACTGCCTTTTTTCTATCATTTGCTTTTCAAGTAAAGGATTTTGAACCCAATCTCTTAAAAGTCTGCCACCCATTGCAGTAACCGTTTTATCTAAAACCCAAAGTAAACTTCCTTTTTTTACTTTTTCTCTATTTGACTCTAAAATTTCAAGATTCCTTCTTGTCTGTATGTCTAATTGCATGTATTTTTCAATTTCATATTTTTTAATATTACTTATTTGATTCACACTATTTTTTTGTGTATTCAAAATATAATTAATTAGCGTAATTATACATGTTTTTTGTATTTCATGTATGTTTAAATTCGTTATAAGTTCGGCTATTTTATCATTTATTTCGTAATTTTCATATTTAGATATATACACATTAAATCTTTTTTTAATATTAAAAGTAAGGTCACTATCAAAATCTTTTTTTGTTATTATAATCTCAGATGGAGCTATCCTAGCAATTTCATCTATAATCTTTAAATCTATATTTTCATTAAAAACACTAGATATATAAACTTCACCTGTAGATATATCCGCATATGCAAATGCAGATTCTTTTTTATCTATTATAAAAGCAGATATGTAATTATTCTTTTTATCATCAAGCAAAGTTTGTTCAGTTATTGTTCCAGGAGTTACAATTTTTACAACATCCCTTTTAACTAAGCCGTCTGCAAATTTAGGGTCTTCAACTTGTTCACATATAGCAATTTTATAGCCTTTTTCAATTAGTTTTGGTATGTATGTATTTACACTATGATAAGGTATTCCACACATAGGTGCTCTTTCTTCTAATCCGCAATCCTTACCAGTTAAAGTAAGTTCTAATTCTCTACTACAGGTTATTGCATCATCGAAAAACATTTCGTAGAAATCTCCAAGTCTAAAAAAAACTATTGAATCACTATATTTATTTTTAATTTCTAAATACTGTTGCATCATCGGTGTGGGTGTCATCTTTTACATCTCCTTATCTTAACATAATATATTATATCAAAAATCTACATTTATTGCAATAGATAGATATAAAAACTAAAGGTTATACTTAAATATATGTAAACAAAAAACACAAGCATTCACATATGAATACTTGTGTTTTAAAATATACTATTCTTCGTCTAATATTTCTTCAGTTTCAATCTCATCTTCTTCAAGTAATTCTGGAATATTAGAAAGGTTTTCAACAATATTTTCAGTGATGTTCTCTAAGTCATTTAATTCTTGTTCTGCAACATCAGCAGGTATTTCAACATCAATGTCTCCATATTCTACTACACCTGTTCCAGCTGGTATTAAACGTCCTATTATAACATTTTCTTTTAATCCTTGTAATTTATCTACTTTACCTTTAATTGCAGCATCAGTAAGAACTCTTGAAGTTTCTTGGAATGATGCAGCAGATAAGAATGATTCTGTAGATAAGGCTATCTTAGTAATACCAAGTAAAGTCTTTTTACCAATAGCAGGTTTTAATCCTAAAGCTTTAACTCTCTTGTTTTCAGCGTTGTACTCGTTCATATCTACAGTTGAACCTGTAAATAGATCTGTATCACCTTTGTTTTCAATATAGATTTTTCTAAGCATTTGACGTGCTATTATTTCTATATGTTTATCGTTTATATGAACACCTTGTTCTCTATATACTTTTTGAACTTCTTCAATTAGATAATTTTGAACTGCAAGATCTCCTTTAATACGTATAATATCGTGTGGATCTAATGATCCTTCTGTTATTCTATCACCAGCAGTAATTTTATCACCATTATGAACAACTAAACGCATTCCATATGGTATAGTATACTTTTCTGTATACTTTTCATCACTTGTTATAGTAACTTCTTTTATGTTTCCATTTTCACCAATTGCAACTGTTCCAGTAATTTCACTAACCATAGCAATACCTTTTGGCTTTCTAGCCTCAAATAGTTCTTCAACTCTAGGAAGACCTTGAGTTATATCTCCTCCAGCAACACCACCAGTATGGAATGTTCTCATTGTAAGCTGTGTTCCAGGTTCACCTATAGATTGAGCTGCAATTACACCAACCGCTTCTCCAGCAGATATAATATCTCCAGTTGCTAAGTTTTTACCATAACATTTAGCACACACACCTCTTATTGACTCACATGTAAGTGCTGAACGTATTTTAACATTAGTTTTTCCAGTAGCAACTATTCTTTTCGCTATATCGTCATTAATATAAGTGTTTTTAATATATAACATATTTCCTTCATCATCAAATATATCTTCAGCTAGGAATCTACCTTCCATTCTTTCAGTAACACCTTCTATTGAAACTCCATTAGAAAGTATATCTGAAATATATAAGCCTTGATCTGTTCCACAATCATCTTCCATGATTATTATATCTTGGTTTACATCAACTAATCTTCTAGTTAAGTAACCAGAATCGGCAGTTCTTAACGCTGTATCTGCAAGACCTTTTCTAGCACCATGTGAAGATATGAAGAATTCTAGAACATCCAATCCTTCTTTAAAACAAGATTTGATAGGCAATTCTATTGTCTTACCAGATGTATCTGCCATAAGTCCACGAATACCCGCAAGCTGTCTTATTTGTGTTGGATTTCCTCTAGCACCAGTATGTGCCATCATGTATATTGGATTTAATTTATTTGGATTATTCATTACCGCTTCTTGTATTTCATCAGTAACTTTAGACCATGTCTTTATAGTTGCTGCATATCTTTCTTCATCAGTTATTAATCCTCTATTAAATTTAGTAAGTATAGATTCAACTGTTTTTTCAGCAGCAGCTAATAATTCATATTTAACTTGTGGTATTTCTATATCTGCAATAGATACTGTTATAGCAGCTTTTGTTGAATATTTAAATCCATTAGCTTTTATATCATCTAAAACCTCAGCAGTTTTTGGAATTCCATGAGTTGCTATACATTTATCTATAATAACTCCTAGCTCTTTCTTTCTAACTGGGAATTCAATTTCAAGTCTAAACTCATTTGCAATATCTGATCTATCAATAAATCCAATATCCTGAGGTATGTATTTATTGAAAATTAATCTTCCAATTGTTGTATCAACAATTTTAGAAACTTTAGTTCCTGCTATATCCTTAGTTAATCTAACTTTTATTGGAGCATGAATTCCTACAACTTTTTCATCGTAAGCCATCATTGCTTCGTTGATGTCTGAGAATATCATCCCATCGCCTATTTCACCTGGTACTTCAACTGTTAAGTAATAACTTCCAAGTATCATATCTTGTGATGGAACAGCAACTGGTTTACCATCTTGTAGTTTAAGTAGATTATTTGAAGCTAACATTAAACATTTTGTTTCAGCAACAGCTTCAGGTGAAAGAGGTATATGAACAGCCATCTGGTCACCATCGAAATCGGCATTAAACGCTGTACAAACTAATGGATGTAATTTAATTGCTCTTCCTTCAACTAAAACAGGTTCAAATGCTTGTATACCAAGTCTATGTAGTGTAGGAGCACGATTTAGCATTACAGGTCTATCCACAATTATTTCTTCTAGTATATCCCATACCGCAACATCTGTTCTTTCTACCATTCTCTTTGCATTTTTTATATTAAAAGCTTTTCCTCTTTTAACTAGTTCTTTCATAACAAATGGTTTAAATAACTCTAAAGCCATTTCTCTAGGTAGTCCACATTGGTGGATTTTTAATTCTGGTCCAACAACGATAACTGAACGTCCAGAATAATCTACTCTCTTACCAAGTAAGTTTTGTCTAAATCTACCTTGTTTACCTTTTAACATATCTGATAAAGATTTTAAAGGTCTTGCACCAGCGCCAGTTATTGGTTTTCCACGTCTACCATTATCTATTAAAGCATCCACAGCTTCTTGTAACATTCTTTTTTCATTTCTTACAATTATATCTGGAGCTTCTAATTCGATTAATTTTTTCAATCTATTATTTCTGTTTATAACTCTTCTATATAAATCATTTAAATCAGATGTTGCAAATCTTCCACCATCTAATTGTACCATTGGTCTAAGTTCAGGTGGTATAACAGGTATAACATCTAATATCATCCATTCCGGACTATTTCCAGAATTCAAAAATGCATCCACTGTTTCTAATCTTTTAATTATTTTTTGTTGTTTTGGTCCAGTAGCTTTATCTAAACTCTTAACAAGATTTTCTCTTAATTTAACAATATCTAACTCTTTAAGTAGTTGTTGAATAGATTCTGCACCCATACCTACTTTAAAAGAACCTGGTCCATATTGTTCAATAGCATCTCTATATTCTTTTTCGTTTAATACATCACATTTACTAAGTGTTGTATTTTTAGGATCTACTACAACATATGAAGCAAAATAAATAACTTTTTCTAATGCTTTAGGAGAAATATCTAATAATAAGCTCATTCTACCTGGTATTCCTTTGAAATACCAAATATGAGAGATAGGGCAAGCAAGTTCTATATGCCCCATTCTTTCTCTTCTTACTTTTTTCTTAGTTACTTCTACTCCACATCTATCACATATGATGCCTTTATATCTTACTTTCTTGTATTTTCCACAGTAACATTCCCAATCTTTTGTTGGCCCGAATATTTTTTCACAAAAAAGTCCGTCTCTCTCAGGTTTTAATGTTCTATAGTTTATTGTTTCTGGTTTCTTAACTTCGCCCCTAGACCATTCTCTCATCTTTTCAGGGGAAGCAAGGCCAATTCCTAATCTATCAAAATTATCCATGTCTTGCATACTTAAAAATCACTCCTTCTTAGTTAACATTGTCACTATCATCATAAATTCCAGTTTCAGTTTCAACATCATATTCTTTTATATCGTCATCATCTAAAATATCGATATCACTTTCATCTAGTGCTTCACCATCTTCATCTTCTAACGTCATACCCTCAAAATCAGATTGAACAACTTTATTTAATTTTTCAATGTCTTCATTAGTTTCTAGAACTATTTCTCTTTCATCAACTTCTGTTTCCACCGAATCTTTAAGCTCTAACTCTTCATCTTGTTTATACATTTTTAAGTCTAAACCTAAGCTTTGTAGTTCTTTTATAAGTACTCTAAACGCCTCTGGTATACCTGGTCTTGGAATTTCTTCACCTTTTACGATTGATTCATAAGTTTTAAGTCTTCCAACTATATCATCTGACTTCACAGTTAACATTTCTTGCAATGTATAAGCTGCTCCATATGCTTCTAAAGCCCAAACTTCCATTTCACCAAATCTCTGTCCACCAAATTGTGCTTTACCACCTAATGGTTGTTGTGTAACTAATGAGTAAGGCCCTATTGAACGAGCATGTATTTTATCATCAACCAAGTGATATAATTTAAGCATATACATATATCCAACTGTTACTTCTCTATCAAAAGGTTCACCACTTCTTCCATCGTATAATGTAAATTTACCACTTCTACTTAATCCTTGTTGTTCAAATAAATCTGCTATATCATCTTGTTTTGCACCATCAAATACTGGTGTTGCAATTTTCCATCCAAGCATTTTAGCAGCGTATCCTAGATGCACTTCTAAAACCTGACCTACGTTCATACGTGAAGGAACACCAAGTGGGTTAAGTACTATTTGAAGTGGAGTACCATCAGGCATGTATGGCATATCTTCCCTTGGTAATATACGTGATATAACACCTTTGTTACCATGACGTCCTGCCATTTTATCTCCAACAGATATTTTTCTTTTTTGTGCTATATATATTCTAACAACTTTATTTACACCAGCTGCTAACTCATCAGATGTTTCTCTTGTAAATATCTTAACATCAACAATTGTTCCAGCTTCACCATGTGGTACTCTAAGAGATGTATCTCTTACTTCTCTTGCTTTATCACCGAATATAGCTCTTAATAATTTTTCTTCAGCAGTAAGTTCAGTTTCCCCCTTAGGAGTTACTTTACCAACCAATATATCTCCTGGTCTTACTTCTGCACCTATACGAATTATACCATTTTCATCTAAATCCTTTAATGCATCATCACCAATGTTTGGAACTTCTCTTGTGATTTCTTCAGGCCCAAGTTTTGTATCCCTTGCTTCACAATCATAATCTTCTATATGTATTGATGTAAGTACATCATCTTTAACTAAATCTTCAGAAATTAATATAGCATCCTCATAGTTGTAACCTTCCCAAGTCATAAATCCAATTAGTATGTTTTTACCAATTGCAAGTTCACCGTTTTGTGTTGAAGGACCATCAGCAATTACATCGCCTTTTTTAATTTTTTCTCCTTTTTGCACTATTGGTTTTTGATTTATACAAGTTCCTTGGTTAGATCTTTGATATTTAATTAATTTGTATTCTTGTTTGCCTTTTTTTGTATCTAATATTATTTTTTCAGCATCAACGTAAGCTACTGTACCATCTTCTTTAGCTGTTATAACAATACCAGAATCAACTGCTGCTTTATATTCTATACCTGTACCAACAATTGGACTATCAGCTTTAATAAGCGGAACTGCTTGACGCTGCATATTAGCACCCATAAGTGCACGGTTAGCATCATCATTTTCTAAGAAAGGTATCATAGCCGTCGCTACTGAAACAAGTTGTTTTGGAGATACATCCATGTAATCAACTTTTTCTTTTTCTATTTCTAATATTTTTTCCTGAGATCTTGCTTTAACTCTTTTATTAACAAACTTATTATCTTTATCTAATGGTTCATTTGCTTGAGCTACAACATAGTTATCTTCAGTATCAGCAGTCATATATTCTATTTCTTCTAATATAACTCCTGTTTTCTTATCTATTTTTCTATATGGAGTCTCAATGAAACCATATCTATTTATTTTAGCAAATGTAGGAAGTGATCCTATAAGACCTATGTTTGGTCCTTCTGGAGTTTCTATTGGACACAATCTACCATAATGAGTATGATGAACGTCACGAACTTCGAATCCTGCTCTATCTCTCGATAAACCACCAGGCCCAAGTGCTGATATTCTTCTTTTATGTGTAAGTTCAGCAAGTGGATTTATTTGATCCATGAATTGTGATAATTGACTACTACCAAAAAACTCTCTTAAAGAACTAACGATAGGTTTTATATTAATCATTGATTGAGGAGTTGCAGAATCTAAATCTTGTGTTACCATTCTTTCTTTAACTACTCTTTCAAGTCTTGCTATACCAACTCTAAATTGATTTTGTAACAATTCGCCAACACATCTTACACGTCTATTACCTAAATGATCTATATCATCAACAAATCCTAAACCAAATCTAAAGTTTATAAAATAGTTGATTGAAGCTATTATATCGTCCATTGTTATATGTTTAACAACTAAAACTTCTCTATTTTTTTCAATCAATTTCTTTAATTTTTCTTCATCTATACCTTCATTTTCTTCTAATATTTTTTTCAGAACAGGAAAATGAACTTCTTCTTTTATTATATTTTTATCTATTTCAAATCCTAAGTATTTTGAAATATTAACTGTATTGTTACCAATAACTTTTACTTTTTTTCCTTCGATATCTATGTATACTACATTTATACCTGCGTTTTTAATTTCTAAAGATATTTCTTCAGTAATTACTTCTTTAGCATCAACCATTATTTCTCCTGTTTCAGGATTAACAATTTTATCAAATGCAATTTGACCTTTAATTCTACTTGCGATATCAAGTTTTAAATTATACTTATATCTTCCAACTCTAGCTAGGTCATATCTTCTAGACTCGAATAATAAACCAAATAATAAAGACTTTGCAGCATCTACATGTAAAGGTTCACCTGGTCTTAACTTTTTGTATATTTCAAGTAAAGCCTCATCACTAGTTTTAGATAAATCTTTATATAGCGAATTAGTAAGATTGTCATCTTCAAATAAATCTATAATTTGTCCATCAGTCTCAATACCTAAAGCTCTAATTAAGGTAGTCATAGGAACTTTTCTAGTTCTATCTACTCTTGCCCATAATACATCAGAAGTGTCTGACTCATATTCAAGCCATGTTCCTCTATTAGGAATAACTGTTGAAGAATATAAAAATTTACCTGTTACTTTATCCCTATGTCTATCATAATAAACACCAGGAGATCTAACAAGTTGCGATACTATAACTCTCTCTGCTCCATTGATTAAGAAAGTTCCATTATCTGTCATAATAGGCAAGTCACCAAAAAATATTTCTTGCTCTTTTATTTCTCCAGTTTCTTTATTGAAAAGTCTAATTTTAACTTGCAATCTAGACGCATATGTTGTGCTTCTTGCTTTTGCCTCCTCAATAGTGTACTTAGTCTCATCTTCTAACCTATAGTCTACAAATTCAAGCATAAGATTTTCTGAAAAATCTTTAATAGGTGATGCATCCCTTAAAACGTCCATTAAACCTGATTTTAAAAACCATTCATATGAACTTTTTTGGATATCGATTAAATCTGGCATTTCTATTACTTCATTAATCTTTGAAAAACTCATTCTTGTAGCTTTTCCATTTTTTACTTCGTGAACCATCTTTTACCCCCAAAAAAAATATATAAAAAAGACGTCAAAAAACCAAATTAGTTTACATAATAACTAATTTGTTTTGTGTGTCTTAATTTTAACTGAACATAACGTTTTTTGCCACTATTTCAACCATCCTTCTCGTTTTAGTTTACATAGTAATTATCGTTAGTGATAATATATCTCTAATTTTACCACAACTTGCATTACTTGTCAAGCAAAACGCAATAAAAAGTTTAGAAATTTTGTCTTTTTTTAGCTATTTTATATTAATTGGAGTTTTTTGTTTATTTATTACATCTCATAAGTTTTTTTCTCTATTTGAAGTTTTTTATTGCAATTGCTTGACAACATACTTTTTTTAATGTATAATTATATAGTAAAAAAAGAAGTACTTATTAATTTAATGAATATATATTAGGTATTTCCCACTGGAAGGAGGGAATATATAAAATGCCAGGAATAAAAATAAAAGATAATGAAAGTTTAGAGAATGCACTTGCTAGATTTAAAAAGCAATGCGCAAAATACGGTGTTATAGCTGAGATGAGAAAAAGAGAACATTATGAAAAACCAAGTGTGAAGAGAAAAAAGAAATCTGAAGCGGCTAGAAAGAGAAAACACTAATATGAAAGAGAATATATAAAAAACAGAAGTGATATTTCAAAATATACTTCTGTTTTTTGTTTTAAAACAAGTTTTTAATTTCGTAAGACTTCAATAATTTATATTTTCCAAGTCTTAAATTTCCAAGCTCTAAGTTTCCTATTTTAATTCTTTTCAAATGTATTACATTTAATCCCACTGCTGTACACATTTTTCGAACTTGTCTATTTTTTCCCTCATGAATAGTAATTTTCAACTCTTCTTTGGATATTTTTTCAACAAGTGCAGGTGCAGTTGTATAATCATCTATTTCAACACCCTTTTTCAATCTTTGAATTGCATCATCAGTTATATCTCCAGTTACTTTTGCTATATATACTTTATTTATTTTTTTACTAGGATGCATTAATTTATTAGCAAATTGTCCATCATTAGTTAGTAGTAATAATCCTTCAGTCTCCATATCAAGTCTTCCTACTGGAAAAACTCTTTCTTCTTCCTTTATAAGATCTATTACACATGGCCTATCAAATTGTTCAACACTTGTTGTAACGTATCCTTCTGGCTTATTAAGCATTATATATATCTTTCTTTTTACTAAAGATATATTTTCACCTTTAACACTAACAATATCTTTTGTCTCATCTACCATCGTACCTAATTCAAATATAGTTTGTCCATTTATTTTAACCTCTTTATTAGTAATATACTCATCTGCTTTTCTTCTTGAACATACACCACTTTGCGCAATATACTTATTTAACCTAATCATAAAATCTCCTTTAACATTTTTGTATCTACTTACATACTATATAGTATCATAAGCTTATGTTTATATAAATGACTAGCAAGTTATAATACTTGCTAGTTTTTTTCTCTATTTTCTAACGTATTTAATATACTTTGGAATTCTTCTGGAAGTTTAGATTCAAATTCAACATAATTATTATTACTAGGATGTATAAAACCTAACAATCTTGCATGTAGTAAATGACCCTTAACTTTAAACTGTTTACTTTCACTGCCATATGTTAAATCACCAAGAAGTGGATAGCCTAAATATTTCATATGCACCCTTATTTGATGAGTTCTTCCCGTTTCTAAAACTGCTTTTATTAAGGTTATTTTAGAATTATAAAATCTATTTAAAACAGTTATATGCGTTACAGCATTTCTACTATTTTTATCTGTAATACACATTTTCTTTCTATCCTTTGTTGATCTTCCTATTGGTTGGTCAACAATTATATTATCTTCTTTTAATATACCTTTAACTAAGGCAATATATTCTCTTTTAATCGTATGCTCCTTAAATTGTTCAGATAGTCTTTTATGGGCATTATCATTTTTAGCTACAACTAGTATTCCTGTAGTATCTTTATCAATTCTATGAACTATTCCAGGCCTTACAACACTATTTATAGTTGATAATTTATCCTTATGTGTGTACAACAAGCTATTTACTAAAGTATCTGTATAATTACCACTACCAGGATGTACCGTCATACCTTTTTCTTTATTTATAATAATAATATCATCATCCTCATATATAATATCAATATCAATTTTTTTAGGTATAATATCAGATTCCTGAATTTTTATATCTTTAATTAAGATTTTATCATTTAACTTTAACGAATACCCAGATTTTACAGATTTATCATTCACCAATATTTCATTATCTTCAATTAATTTTTTTATATAACTTCTAGTATATTCATTTAAATTATTGCTAAGATAAATATCTAATCTAGTGCCAATATCTTTATCTTCAATACTGTATAACATAATCTCACCTTATATATTATATCATTATTATTTATGAATGTAAAGAAATACATAAAAAGTTACTATTATATAGACTTTTTCTTTTTTAAAATCTTAATTAATTTTATTGTTGTTCCATTATTAACAGATGAATCAATTTCTATTTGATCCATAAAACTTTCCATTATAGTAAATCCCAAACCAGCGTGTTCTAATTCCGGCTTTGAAGTATACGTAGGTGTTGTAGCTAGTTCAATATCACTAATTCCTATACCATAATCTTTAACAATTATAGCAACAATATCCTCAACGCCCTCAGTTATTTTGGCTTCTATAATGACTTTACCTTTAGAATTTTCATAACCATGTTCAATTGAATTTGTTACTGCTTCACTTACAGCAGTCTTTATATCCATTAAATCATCTATGGAAATATCTAAAGTTGATACAAAAGTCGCAACTGCAACCCTCACAACAGAAATATTTAACGTGTTAGAATCAATTTCTATTTTCATATTATTTTCCATAGTTATTCACTCCTTAAATTAATATTTTTTGTTACATTAGAAAGTTCCAATACTCTTTTAATACTTTGTGTAGCGTTAATAATTGTCATTTTAGAATCTAGTAATTTAATTAAATTATATCTTCCAATAAGTAAGCCTATGCCACTACTATCCATAAATTTGACGTTTGTCAAATCAACTATAAATTCCCTTGGTTCATATCTCATAATATAACCATCTATTATATTTCTTAAAGTTTTACAAGAACTAACGTCAAGCTCTTCTTCTAAGTCTACGCTTAAACTAGATTTCTCATTGTCATATGTATACTTCATATTAAACACCTCAGAAATATTTTAACACATAAAAAAGAAGAAAAATGTTGAAATTTGAAAACGTAAAAAAATACCAGTGAAAATAAATCCACTGGTATTGAGACTCGAATTTCCCTAGGGGTTAAACTATAAAGGAGAATAGTTTAGATCAATTAACGTCTCAATTAATTGAAAGGGAATCAGTAAATATCTTACTAATTTTTAAAGCCACTCTAAACTTTATATACGGATAAATATAATTTTTATATAAAAAATAAATATTTATAGTATATATGCTCTGTGGCAAAAGCCACAGAAAAACAAAACTTCATTTCACAACAGTGATAACCTTAACAAAAAAAAATTTCCTTTTGACAATATTTCTTAACATATATATATTATATCACATTTTTAGCTTAAAATCAAGTATAACGAGATTAATTATACAATTAATTACATAAAAAACACAATTTGTAAAATATATAAACTAAGACCTGTGAAAATATTCACAGGTCTTGAGATTCAAAAATCCAAGGGGTAAGGCATCATATGCCCGTCTTGATGTATCTCAACATCAAGTTGGATGATTAATAATTTCTAGTTACTTGATTTGAGGTAATTCCCGTTCCAGCTACTGATAAAGCGGCAACTCCATGGCTACCCTCACTAATTGTAATTCTAACATGATATACAGTATCTGAAATTTTTACTACTGAACAACTTAAGTTTGATTCAATAGTAGGTGTGGCAGATCCACTAAGAACAACACTAGCAAACAATTCGGTAGCACCATCAATATGGTCTCCCCAAGTTATATTTGCCGAAACCTTTACAGGTTCAGGTGTTGGTGTTGCAGGTACTGGTGTAGGCTGTACAGGTACCGGTGTAGGTTGTACAGGTACTGGTGTAGGCTGTACGGGTGCTGGTGTAGGCTGTACGGGTGCTGGTGTAGGTTTTACAGGTGCTGGTGTAGGCTTTACAGGTGCTGGTGTAGGTGTATTGATTATCACTTTGCCATCGACTATAACATCGCCATCGACTTTAACATCACCTTTTACATTAACATCCTTATCAACGGTTACACTTCCCTTAACATTGACGTCACCGCCAACATTTACATCCTTGTCAACATTAACACTACCTTTGACATTAGTATCACCTTTTACTGTGACATCTTTGTCAACAGTTACGCTACCATTAACATTGGTATCACCTTTTACAGTAACATCTTTATCAACGGTTACACTACCTTTGACATTGGTATCACCTTTTACAGTAACATCTTTGTCAGCGGTTACATTTCCTTTAATATTGACATCACCATTAACTGTAACATCTTCTTTTACATTTATACCTTTAAATGCCAGATCAATATAACCATTAAAGATACCAACATTATATAACAGCGAAATTAATACAACTGCAAAGGTAAAAATAGATATAACAGTTAAAAAATGCCGACGGAACTTCCAAATTACAACACATAATATAGTAATCATAGTAAAAGCCAAAAGGCAAACAATAACTACTGCAGTATTAAATATAACCGAAAGTATAGTCCCCGCCAAAATCATAGAAAGTACTAAACATATTAACCAACCATTTCTTGAAAAAAAGTTTTTCATAATATCTCTCCTTTATTGTTTGTTTTGTTAGTAGTAACAGATCTATATATGAAAACATCCAATCGTAACCCCTCACAATTGTGATGTTGCGTTTTCAATAAAAAAATTATTTTCTATTAGAAAAAAATTTATATATATTTATTATAACACAATTTCAGAACAAATGCAATAGGAAATGGTTATATTATGGTATAAATTTACATAAAAATGATATATTTAAGAAATTTTAGGCAAAATAAAAAGTCAGTAGAAAATTATTCCACTAACTTGATTGTTTGATTTGTTAAATACAATTAGATATTACTATAATACAACTTAAACTTAATAATTAGATTTGAATAGTTTTTTAAACATTCATTATAATTATTAAATAAAAATCATAATACAACAGGCTTTTCAGGCTCAGTTGATATATAATTTTGCTGTGATATTTTAGTAAAATCTATATACACAAACTTTGCCATTTGTTACTGTTATAAAGTAAATTTCTATATTGCACTTGTAAATGGTTTGATTAATAGTTCATTTTTACTTCATTTGTTTCAACGTTATTTCCTGTTACGCAAACAACTGCTACACCATGTGAACCTTCTTCTATCTGCATAACTACATGATATACTGTATCAGAAATCTTTCTTATTTCATATTTCACATTTGATTCAATCTTGACTTCTGTTTTATCACTTAGAGTTACAGATGCAAAAATCTCTGTTGCGCCATCAATCTTTTCAGCAAATTGAATTTTTGAAGTAATTTTTGAAGTTGTTTCAGGAACTGTAACCACTGGTGTTGTTACTACTGGTGTTGTTACTACTGGCGTTGTTACTACTGGTACTGGTGTTGTTTGTACTGGTTTATCTACGTAAACTATTTTTTCTACTTCTTTTATTACTTCTACTGGTTTATCTACGTAAACTATCTTTTCCACTTCTTTAGTTACAACAACAGGTACTTCCTTTATTACTTCTACTGGTTTATCTACGTATACAACTTTTTCTACTTCTTTAGTTTCAATTACAGGTACTTCTTTTACTACTTCTACTGGTTTATCTACGTAAACTAACTTTTCTACTTCTTTAGTCTGAATTATGGGTTTATCTACATAAACTTTTTTCTCAACTTGTTGTATAACTGGTTTTTCTACTACTACCTCTTTAGTCTCAACTACAGGTCTATCTACGTAAACTGTTTTTTCAACTTCTTGAATAACAGGTTTTTCTACCAGTACTTCTTTAGTCTCAACTACAGGTACTTCTTTTATTACTTCTACAGGTCTGTCTACATAAACAATATCTTTAGCACTCGTTGCTTGTACAACATTTTGAGCAGAAACTTGTTGCATTATTGGTTGTTTAGTAATACTATCTTTTACTCCAGGAATCTGTAAAAACGCAATTATAATTAAAGTTACTAAAATTAAAAATACAAAAATTGATACAAAGTATCTTCTAAATGCATAGATTACTCTAATAGCTAAAATTATAAATGTTACTACGAGTACTGTAAGCATAGCAGACTTGAAGTTAAAAAACTTATAGCATACTGCAATAACCAAAACAAAACTTAATAAAGCAACCACCTTCAAACCAAAATTCTTAAAAAAATCTTTCATAATATCTCTCCTTTAAATTAATTTTTATAGTAATTAGATAATATATGAAAAACATCTTCAATTGTAACCCCTCACAATTGTGATGTGTATTTTCTATAAATGTACTAACATTTAATATTTTATATATTCTATACTATAATTATATCACTTTTATAACCGAAAGTCAATATTATGTAAACTTAGCTAGACTATATAATGCCTCTCATAGAAATTTCAAATAAAAAAACCAGCAGAAAATATTCTACTGATTAATTAAAATCTGACTAGCTAGCATTTTTGTTTAATTATTTTAAATACCTAACAAATTACTATTTTAACAAAAGGCTTTTCAGGCTCAATTGTATAGTAGCAAATCTAAACATTCACGTAGCAAGCTTTTCAGGCTTTGCTTAGTTATATTTTTAAGTTTAAAACTCTTAACAATCAAGTGTCGAACATTACCAAGAATAACTTTAATAAGTCACTACTATAACAGAATTTGCGTACCAGTTATAGCTAATAACTATTGGTGTTCTGGGTTGTTGTTATCCCATTACCTGATACAGATAATGCAACTGTTCCATGACTACCTTCAGTAATAGTCATACGAACATGATATACTGTATCATTTACTTTTGTTACTTCACAATTCAAGTTGGATTCGATAGTTGGAGTTTTTCCACCTTCACTAATCACTACTGATGCAAACATCTCTGTTGCTCCATCAATATGATCACCAAAAGTAATCTTAACCGTTGCATTTGTAACAACTTCATTAGCTTTTACTGTTACTACGCAAGTATCTGAATATCCTCCATCTACTGATGTTGCTGTAATAACTGCAGTTCCTGCAGATACACCAACGATTTGACCATTTGAATTTACTGTTGCTACTGAACTATTATTTGAAGTCCAATTAACATTTTTGTTAGTTGCATTTGATGGATAAACTGTTGCTGTTGCATATGAAGTATTTCCAACGTTCAAAGTAGTATTTGATGGTGATACTGTAAGTCCACTTACTGCTATTGTACTTGTTTTAACTGTTACAACGCAAGTGTCTGAATATCCGCCATCTACTGATGTTGCTGTAATAACTGCAGTTCCTGCAGATACGCCAACAATTTGACCATTTGAATTTACTGTTGCTACTGAATTGTTATTTGAAGACCAATTAACATTCTTATTTGTTGCATTTGATGGATAAACTGTTGCTGTTGCATATGAAGTTTCTCCAACGTTCAAAGTAGTATTTGATGGTGATACTGTAAGTCCACTTACTGCTACTGTACTTGCTTTAACTGTTACTACACAAGTGTCTGAATATCCGCCATCTACTGATGTTGCTGTAATAACTGCAGTTCCTGCAGATACGCCAACGATTTGACCATTTGAATTTACTGTTGCTACCGAACTATTATTTGAAGTCCAATTAATATTTTTATTAGTTGCATTTGATGGAGAAATTGTTGCTGTTGCATTTAAGCTCTCTCCAACATTCAAATTAGTATTTGATGGTGATACAATAAGACTACTTACTGCTACTGTACTTGTTTTAACAGTTACAATACAAGTGTCTGAATATCCACCATCTACTGATGTTGCTGTAATAACTGCAGTTCCTACAGATTTACCAACGATTTGACCATTTGAATTTACTGTTGCTATTGAACTATTATTTGAAGTCCAATTAATATTTTTATTAGTTGCATTTGATGGGGAAACTGTTGCTGTTGCATATGAGCTTTCTCCAATCTTTAGATCTAAGTTTGATGGGGACACTGTAATTCCACTTGCATGTACCGTAGTATCTACAGGTGCACCACCTTTTCCATCATCAACAACCTTTGGATCTTCAACTTTACCATCAACAATAACGTCACCACCTACGACAACATCACCATCAACTTTTACATCACCTTTTACATTAACGTCTTCATCTACAGTTACGCTACCTTTAATGTTAACATCACCGCCAACATTTACATCTTTGTCAACATTTACGCTTCCGTTAACGTTAGTGTCACCTTTTACAGTAACATCTTTGTCTACAGTTACATTACCGTTAACATTAGTATCACCTTTTACAGTAACATCTTTGTCTACGGTTACATTGCCTTTAACATTAGTATCACCTTTTACAGTAACATCTTTGTCTACAGTTACATTGCCTTTAACATTGACATCACCGTTAACTGTAACATCTTCTTTTACATTTATACCTTTAAATTCCAGATCAATATAACCATTAAAAATACCAAAATTATATAACACTGAAATCAATAAAAGTGAAAAAGTAAAAATAGATATAATAGTTAAAAAATACCGACGGAATTTCCATAATACAATTCCTAAAACTAGGATCATTGTAAAAGATGCTAAGCAAACAAGAACTACCATTGTGTTAAAAAATTGTGATAAAATCGCTGCTGACAGTAAAACCGTCAAAATTAGACAAACTAACCAACCGGACCTTTCAAAAAAACGTTTCATGATATCTCTCCTTTATTTAATTTAATTTTTATACTTGCCAAACGATATCTATATGAAACATCAAAATTGTAATTACACACAATTATGATGTAAAACCTGATATGGATAAAGTCTTATCCATATACACTAATAACATATACTTAATATTATATCATATTTCCAAATAAATGTCAACATTTATGTAAACTTAGAACTTAAATGTATATATTTAATCCATAAAAAAGAACCTTATCTCTAAGGTCCTTTTTTATTTTTAATTTATTTTATAAGTTTTGCTTGAACAACAAGTCTACCATTTGTTCTTGAATACTCACATGTTGAAAGTGTTAAAATAGTATCTTTGTTGTCAACTGAAACCTTTGTATCAAAAATGCTCTTACTTTTTACTGTATTTAAGAAATTTCCATAATCGTTCAAATCAGTAAAATTTGTGTCTATATAGAAAAAGTTAATATCTGTTACATAAACAGAAAATATTTCCCATTTAAAATTCCCTTTAATAGTAGACATTTCAATTGTTTTATGTTCATTTAAGAATTTTTCGTTTTTGTAGTTCATAAGTGGTGTAAAATGAGAATCAACTTCTGTATTATGACCATATATTATAAAATGGCTCATGTTATCCATGTTATTTATATTACTTCTATAATCCATAAATGTCTCGCCCCAGCTTGTCTTTTTATTATCTCTATCATGTCTTAAATATCTATCATTATCTGCTGACTTAAATATCGGCATATCTATAGAAGTTCCTGGTATCATAAGCCAAGCTATAGCATCTGGATATTTCAAATTTAAAGCAATTATTTCTTCTTGTAAATTAATTCCTTTTCCTTCAGAGCTAATAACTTCTTTATTAACATCACCTATTAGTTTTTCTTCAGTTGTTGCTTTACCACTTATTTTTTCTTTTAAATAAAATGCACCATAAACTATAAGTACTATTAATAGAATAATACCCGCTATTTGAATTATTTTTTTGTTTTTCATTTTGTTTTCTTCCATCAAATTAATCACCCTCTCATAATATTATATCATATATAAAATATTTAATAAATACTTTTTTAATATTTATCAAAATATTTTTCATATAGATATGAGGGTTATATTTTCATATAGCCCCCATTAATTGTTGATTTCTATCTATTTACCTGTATTTGGATTTGGAATCCAATCTGCTGGCTTGTCAACTGGCGGATTAGTTGTATTTTGTTTTACTATTGTAAATTGTGCTGATGTTGCTGCATTAGCTAAATTACCTGCTGCATCAACTGCTGTTCCACCTGTTATTGATATACTTTTATTTCCTAATGCTCCTTGTATATTTGTAAGTGTTATTATTCTATCATTCCCTGATACTGTTATACTTTTATTTGCAGTAAATCCGTTAAGAATTATTGAATTAGCGCCTAACCAATTGTTAACTATTCCTACATTATCTGTATATCTAGCTACAAATGTTACACTTTGACCTGCATAAATTGAAGTATAATTTGGTCCTGTTATATTAAGAACTGGCGCTACTGTATCTCCTGCAACTTGATTTTGTACTAAAGCAAATTGTGCTGATGTTGCTGCATTTGAAAGATTACCAGCTGCATCTGATGCAGTTCCTCCTGTTATTGATATACTTTTATTACCTACTGCACCTTGTACATTTGTAAGTGTTATTATTCTATCATTTCCTGATACTGTTATACTTTTATTTGCAGTAAATCCATTAAGAACTATTGAACCTGCACTTAACCAATTATTAGCTATTCCTACATTATCTGAGTATTTAGCAACAAATGTTACAGTATTTCCTGCTTGTATTGAGCTAGGAGATGGAGCTGTTATTGTAAGTGTTGGTTTAGTTGTATCTGATGGTGCTGCAGCATTTATTGTAAAAGTTCCTGAACTAACTGAGTTAGCAGAAGCTGATAAATCACCAGTTGAAGATATCGCTGTTCCACCTGTTATTGATACATATTTACCAGAACCTGCACCTTGTAAATTTGAAAGTGTTAAAGTTCTTGTATTTCCTGAACCAGATATAGCTTTGTTAGCAGTAAATCCGTTAAGAACTACAGATCCTGTACCTAACCATATATTACCTACATCACCAGAGTATGTTAATGTAAAAGTAATTGTACCACCCGCATTTGGGTTATAATTACTTGGTGCACTTATATTAAGATATACACCAGATAAAGCACTTACATAAGTCCCAATAGGTAAAGTCATAACTAAAACTGTAAGTACACATAATAAAGATATTACTTTTTTTATAAAATTCATTTTTTTCATTTTTAAATTCCTCCATTTAAAATATTCTATGTAACTATTGTAACATAAATGAAATAAAAAGTCAATGGTTTTTTTAATTTTTTTATTAGAAATCCATTATTTATAGTTTTTATACGCTTTTTATATTACATAATACTGAAATATTTATTTTTAATTTTTTTAAGAAAAATATATATTTGTTAAAAATTACCTTGTATTATATGATTCAATTTGCACAAATTATAAGTGTAAAACAAAAACATAGTTTTACAACATAAGATTATAAATTGGAGGTGAATTTTATGGCATCATCAAATCAAATTGCTAATCCACAAGCTAGAGGAGCATTAGACAAATTTAAATATGAAGTAGCTAACGAAGTAGGTGTAAACCTAAAACAAGGTTATAATGGAGATTTAACTTCTGCACAAGCTGGTAAAATAGGTGGTCAAATGACTAAAAAATTAGTACAACAAGCTGAAAGTCAAATGAAATAGTTTAAATGTAAAATAAAACAGAGGAAATTTAATTCCTCTGTTTTTTATTTTGCTTGTTTATATTCATCAATAGGACATTCTTCGGCATCTTTTCCGTTTGCGCCATTCATGGTCTTTATAACATTTAATTGAACCGTCTAGTGCAGTTTTAATATTCCAATGACATGTCTCACATTCTTCTTTTCTTGCCATAATGATTCTCCTTTACTCTTCTTCTTTTAAAGCATCTTCTAAAGTTATGTTGTCAAGAATCTCTTCTGAGATTCCTTCTCTTCTTTTCTTTTCAATAATTGATTTTGTTTTTCTTGCTTGACCTTCAATTTTTTCAACAGCTTTTTCTAATCCAAAATATAAATCTTCACAATTTTCATTTGCTAAGTAAGTTCTGTTCTTGTATTGTATTCTAATGTCAACATGTTGCTTTTCTCTTTCAGCTGAAAAAGTTACATGGCATATTGTAGATTCATCAAAAAATTTAGATAGTTTTTCTACTTTATTTTCTACAAATTCTCTAATAGCCTCTGTTATTTCAATGTGTAATCCTGTTAAATCTAATTTCATTATAACCAACTCCTCAAATATATTATACTATAATAAATAATTTTTTTCAAGTCTTTTAATTTTTTTTATATTTTTCGACATATAAACATTACATATCTAAAAAACTTAATTGTGAAGATTTAGGCATATTTTTAAAACAACCATTCTTGTCTAAAATTTCAATCGAAACTTTTCCGCAATTTAGCTTTTATTTGTACATCTTCTACAGATTCAAATTTACCTTGCTTTCTTGCTTCGACTAATTTATCTGCATCAACACCTCCAAAACCAGTAAGTGCTGTAAGTGGAGGTCTTATTCCTCCTTCTTCTACCAAAAACTTATTTGCAGAAGATAAATAAATATCAACGGGTAAAAAATTAATATTTCTCTCGTACATCTCATTTATTACCTCTAGAACTGTTAAAGTATCCTTATCTGTTTGTGATGGGTTTTCTCTAGTTTCAAAATCTTTTATAGCCCTTTTTGTAACTTCTTTTCCATTTAACATTATGTCAGAAACAAAGCTTCCTGCTCTTACAGTTAAATAAGTAGCGTAAAATTCCTTCTTATAATATACTTTAAAATATGCTATTCTAAATGCCATCATAACGTAAGCAGCGGCATGTGCTTTAGGAAACATATATTTTATTTTTTTACAGGATTCTATATACCACTCCGGCACATTTGCCTCTTTCATAGCATTTTCCATTTCTTCAGTTAATCCTTTGCCTTTTCTAACACTTTCCATTGTTTTAAAAGCTATTGCCGGATCCTCACCCATATGTATTAAATATATCATTATATCATCTCTGGTACATATTGCCTCTCTTAAAGTTACTGTATTATTTTCAATTAAGGTTTGTGCATTTCCAAGCCAAACGTCGGTACCATGAGATAATCCAGATATTCTTAATAATTCTCCAAATGTTGTTGGTTTTGTATCCATAAGCATCTGTCTTACAAACTTCGTACCAAATTCAGGAACAGCAAATGTACCTGTTTCAGAATTTATTTGTTCTTTAGTAACTTCTAGCGCCTCAGTAGAAGAGAACAGTGACATTACCTTCTTTTCATCAAGAGGAATAGTATGTGGATCAACACCTGTAAGATCTTGCAACATACGTATAACCGTTGGATCGTCATGTCCTAATATATCTAATTTTAATAAGTTATCATGTATTGAATGGAAATCAAAATGTGTAGTAATAGATTTAGCAAAAATGTCATCCGCAGGTTTTTGTATAGGACAAAAGTCATATATCTCTTTATCTTTGGGTACAACTATAATTCCACCAGGATGCTGTCCAGTAGTCCTTTTTATTCCTGTACAACCTCTAGATATTCTATTTATTTCAGGCATTAAAACAGGTTGATTTTTTTCATCATAATATTTTCTTACAAATCCATAAGCTGTTTTATCTGCGATTGTTCCAATAGTACCAGCTCTAAAAGTTTTAGATTTTCCAAATAAAAATTCTGTATAATCATGAGCTTTTGATTGATAATCTCCAGAAAAATTTAAATCTATATCTGGAGCTTTATCCCCTTTAAATCCTAAAAACGTTTCAAAAGGTATATCCATACCATTCTTATCAAGTTCAGCATTACATTTAGGACATAGTTTATCTTCCATATCTATACCTGTTGTAAGCGTAGTATTAGGAAATTCACTGTATTTACATTTAGAGCATATATAATGAGGAGGTAGAGGATTAACTTCTGTAATACCAGTCATTGTGGCTACAAATGATGATCCTACAGATCCTCTTGAACCAACTAAATATCCATCTTCGTTAGATTTTTTAACTAACTCCCTTGCTATCATATACATTACTGCAAATCCATATTTAATAATTGGTACTAATTCTTTTTCAAGTCTTTTCTCTATTATTTCTGGTAAATTATCCCCATATATATTCCTTGCATTTTCATATGCTATTTTCCTTATATTCTCTTCACTACCTTCTATCGAAGGTGGATAAGTCCCATCTGGAACCGGTTGAATAGATTCACACATATCCGCAATTTTATTTGTATTAGCAACAACTATTTCTTCTATCTTATCATTATCTAGATAATAAAATTCTTTTCTCATTTCATCTGTTGTTCTATAATATAAAGGGGCTTGCTTGTCCGCATCTGTAAATCCCTGACCAGACATTATTATACGCCTATATATTTCATCTTCTGGATTTAAAAAATGTGCATCTGTTGTTGCTACAACAGGTATGTTTAGCTTTTCTTCTTCTTTATTATTAAAAACAGCCTGATATAGTTCACCAATTTCACACGCAGAACCCACTATAAGACCTTCTCTATATCTATTTAGAAGTGATCTAGTTATTCTTGGCCTCTTATAATAACTAAATATATGTGAAAATGATATGAGTTTATATAGATTTTTCAATCCTACATAATTTTTAGCTAATATAATTACGTGATTATATGGTATAGTCTTAATATCCTTATCTACCTCCGAGTAGACATATCCCTTAATGTCCAATCCTTTTTTATTAATATCTTCTATCATCTGATTAAATACTTGTACGGTTGCTCTTACATCATTAATTGCTCTATGCGCACCTTCTAATGATATTCCCATATTGTTTGCAATAGTTCCCAATTTATGATTTTCATAAGACTCATATAGCTCACGAGATATTGTTAGTGTGTCAATCGCCATATTATCAAATTTTAAATTCTGATCTTTTGCAAAATGAGAAATAAATCCCAAATCAAAAGATGCGTTGTGAGCGACAAGTATTGATCCTTTGACAAATTCCATAAATTGTGGTAAAATTTCATCTATTTTAGGTGCGCTTTCTACCATGCTTTCTGTTATATGCGTAAGTTCTTGTACTTGTTTTGGAATAGGTCTTTCAGGATTAACAAATGTAGTAAACTCATCAATTATCTCTCCGTTTTTTACTTTAGCTACTGCAATTTCAGTTATCTTGTCAACACCAGCTTTAAATCCTGTAGTCTCCAAATCAAATACACAATAAGTATCTGGCATTTCAAATTGTGGTTTTACATCAACAACAAGATACCCTTCAACCCCATATAGAATTTTTGTTTTTGCAGCAGATAATCCCCCTTCTTTTATTTCATTTGCAAAAGCCTTAGCTATGGACTGATGAGCTTCGGGAAATGATTGAGCGACTCCATGGTCAGTTATTGCTATAGCTCTATGACCCCACTTTATTGCTTGTTTTACTATACTAGTAGCTGAAGATATACCATCCATTGCACTCATTTGAGTATGAATATGCAATTCCACTCTCTTATTTTCTGAATTGTCTTTTCTTTTTTCAGGTTTTTCACCTTCTACTATACTGTTTATTATTATAGTTAACTCATTACTATATGGGTCTATTTGTGGTTTACCCATTACTTTTACATATTCACCTGCTTTTAATCTTGAATCAATTTTGTCTACATCATCAGAATTTAAAAACATTTTACAAGAAATTGTACTAGTTAAATCTGTGACATCTATCATATACAATATTTTACCGGATTTTAATTTTCTTGCATCCTGAAAACATATTTCTCCTGCTATACAAGCCCTATCATATCCATCGTTCAATTTAATAATCTTATCTGTTAGTTCACTAGTAATATCTTTACCAATTATAACATGGGCTGGCATATTACTTTCAAACTTTGGTTTAGGTTCTCTTTTTGGATATTGGTTAAATTTTTCACTTTTAGGCGCCTTTGCATTTGAAGAAGAATTAATTAAATTTAAATTTTCTGAAGTATTCTCTATAACCTTTATTTCAACTGCTTTAGGCTTCTCTAACTCTTCAATTTCGATTCCATTCATGTCTTCGAATTTAACAAGAATATTTTTACCAAATTTAATTTGTATGTTTTTTCGTATATACTCATCTGTTTTCTTCATTTTTAAAAACTTTGAATACGGTTTTTTTAATATAATTGTTATCTCATTATCTATTAAAATATCTGCATCTATAAATAATTCTTTTGTGAATGATACAGCTTTACTTATATCATTTAATACACTTACAACATTATCTCTAGTTAGCTTATCTATATTACCTGTATATTTATAATTTACTTTGAAAGTTTTTAATTCATATAGTTCACAAGCTTTCTTTTCAAAATCATTTATATCTTTCAATGAAATATTAAGATCACTAGATGCATCTAAAATAACAGAGTTTAATTTTTTAGAAAACTTTACCTCATCAACATTTGCATTTAAAAAATCACTAGAAAGTCCTGTATTATGAAATACTTCTTTAACAAGTTTTTTCAAGTATCAATTCACCCCCATTCAAAATAAAACAAAATAAATAACACTTTTGGTATTTATTTATTCTGTTTTATAATTTTCTTTAGTTTTAATTAAAATATTCTTACTATATCCTTATATGTTACTACTAATGTTAGAAGTATTAATGCTCCGAATCCAACAAATGAAACGATAGCTTCCACATTAACTGGTATTTTTTTTCTTATAATAGCGCCAATCAATACAAATAATATTTTTCCTCCGTCAAGTGGCGGAAATGGAAGTAAATTTGCAACACCAATTGCTAAACTTATAATAGCTAACATGTTTAAGTATTCTAATATACCTGTTGTTTTAGATACCACAACACCAATTCCAACAATGCTAGAAACATCATCAAGCATTACTTTACCTCTAAACAAATCAACGTAAGAATTTATAACCGTTGCTATTATCTTAACAGATTTATCTACAGCATATCCTAATGTCGTATTAACAGTTTCTGTATCATATATACCCAAATCAAATTGACTTTGAATATCTGGAATTATAGATTTTGTTAAAGTTTCACCATTTCTAGTTACTTTTACTATAACTTCCTTGTTTGCATTTTCCTTTATAATAGTAATTATATCTGTTGCGTTATCCACATTAGTACCATTTATATTAGTTATTACATCTCCAGATTTTAATCCTGCTTTTTCTGCTGGTTTACCAGGCCTTAAGGCATCTATTTTATTAGTTCCTTTTTCTCCGTCAGATATAAAAGATGCACCTACATATCCTATATTCTTTATAGCATTAGTTAAAGTAACCTCTTCGGTATCACCGTTTCTTATATATTCTATTTTTGTAATACTACTATCTATATATTTATTGTTAATTAAATCTTGTGCTAATGTCGTTCTATCTCCGTTAATTTTTGTTATTACATCACCTGGAATTATACCCGCTTGTTGTAAGACAGAATTACTAGTAAATTCTTTTATTTCTGTTGTATATGTAGGTGCGCTAAATGATACTAGCATTAAAATTACAAATGCAAGTATTATATTGAACACAACGCCCATCACTAAAACAATAACTTTAGCTAATGAACTTTTTTTAGAGAATGCATTAGGCTTATCAGACTCTTCACCTTCACCCTCAATCATAACATATCCACCTAAAGGAATCCATCTAAGCGAATACATAGTTTCTCCACGTTTTTTTTGAACTATTTTTGGACCAAATCCAATTGAAAACTCATTTACACCAATTTTTAATAATTTTGCTGCAATAAAATGTCCAAGCTCATGTATAGTTGCTACTACACATAGTATAAAAATTAATTTTATTATTGCTATTATAAACGTCAAATTATACACCTCACATTAATTAAACATATATAGTTTTAAAAACATATACATTACTGGTGCCACAAAAAGCATACTATCAAATCTATCTAATATACCACCGTGACCTGGAATTATATTACCAAAATCTTTAATCTTACAGTACCTTTTTATTGCTGATGCAGATAAATCACCAAATTGTCCAGCAATACCTGCAATTACACCTGCAATCAGCATATATATAATGTTCATATCCATATTAAAATATGCATTACCTATATATGTTAGTACAATATAACATATAATTACTCCTAATATACCACCTATTGATCCTTCTATAGTTTTTTTAGGACTAATTTCAGGGCAAAGTTTATTCTTTCCAAATTTTGTACCTATGAAATATGCAAATGTATCACTTGCAAAAGCTGCAATAAATACGTAAAGTATTAAAAATCTACCATTTTGCATCATAAGTATTAACTTTAAAAACGAAAACATGAATGGTATATATACAAGTGAAAATACTGTAATTGCAACATCTACGATTGTTCTTTTTAAATTTGTTAATATAATGTACATAAACATCAATATTATAAGTGCTGGTAGAGCTAACTTCGTAATAAACATCTTATCCTGGTCTTGTAAAATTCCACCCATCAAAAACATCGTCATACAACCTATATATCCAACCCATGATATTGGTCTATACCCAGAACTTTTAAATGCCTTATTATATTCATAAATACCTATTATAGATAACGCTGCTATTACACATGTATCTACCATTGGCGAATCAAATACACCAATAAATATTAAAACTAATAAAAAAATTGCACCTGATAATATTCTTCTCTTCAAACAAATCAACCCTTATCCTTATACTTCCATTATTTCTTTTTCTTTATTTTCTACTACTTTGTCTATATTTTGTATAAACTTATCAGTAATTTTTTGGATTTTTTCTTCTATACTATCAAGTTCATCTTCAGTTATTTCAGAAGATTTTTGCATATTTTTTGCGAGATCCATAGCATCTCTTCTTATATTTCTTATAGCAACTTTTGTCTCTTCGCCCTGTGATTTAATGTCTTTTGCTAACTCTTTTCTTCTTTGTTCATTTAATTCCGGAAATATTAATCTTATAGATGATCCATCATTCATTGGATTAATTCCTATTTCAGCTTTATTAATTGCTTTTTCAATTTGAGAAAGCATACCTTTATCCCATGGTATTATCTGAATTTGTCTAGCTTCTGGAACAGCTATTGTTCCAACTTGATTTACTGGTGTACTCATACCATAATAATCAACCTCAACTTTATTTAAAATTGCAGGATTTGCTCTTCCGGCTCTTATATTAGCGAACTCTTCAACAAGGTGGTCTATAGCCTTATCCATTCTTTGTTCAATTATATTATAATCCATTTTTATTCCTCCTAAAAAATTATATTTATATTATACAATCAAATGCTTAAAAAATCAATAGTAATTGTATATAAAGACAAAAAGAGATAGAAAATTAGCATTCTATCTCTTTAAAAAACTAAGTTATTAAGTTACTATATTTTTATAGTTAACTTATATCCCTTTTAATTTACTTGTTAATAATTCAAGTGATGTACTATGAGTGTATATTATATTAAAATAATTAAGAAATATATCAAAATTCTCATTTATATTTTTATCTAAAAAAGCTATTTTGATAGAATCTTTTAATTTTTCTTTTGACAACATATTAATATCATTAATACTACTAGCCATTAAAAAACTAACTTTTCTATCTTTAATTTTATCTTTTAATGAATCTGGTAATGATAATTCATTTTTATTAAGCGGATGAATTACACTATTACTATAGTCTGATAAAATACTATTTGCTATAATTACTATATTATCGTAGTTACAATCATTTAGCTCCAGAAAATATTTAATTACTTCATAAATTCCATCAGAAATTATTATAACAGGAATACTTTTTTCGAAGTTAAACTTTAAAAAATCTTTTAATCCATCTCTAATTTTCAAATTACTTTTATTACTTATAATTTGGCGCAATTTTTTTTCTTCACAATTAAGATCTTTTAATATAGTTATACTTTCTTCCCAGATTTTTTCTATTAATTCACACTTATTATCAAATTCAAGACTAGTATTTAATTCTACTGCTTTATATTTAGAATTTAACTCTTCTGATTTTTTTATATATTTACGTTTCAACTTTATATTATTGGTAATAGTACTCCAAGTATCATTACTGTTGTAATCTGTTATAACGTTATCAAAATTAATTAAAAAATAAATAGAATCAGACTTAAGTTTCTGAATTTTCTCTTTTGTATTATCATCTATGTAAACCATAATAATACGCCTCCTAAGCATAAATATTTAATTCAATATAAGTATGCGCGTTGGTTATATTATATCATAACTTTTTATAAATACAATTATTTTTACAAAAATATCCATATTTTTTATAAAAAATCTGCTTTTTTATGTGTTTTTGTTATATTATGGAACTTAATGTTACGAATATAATATACATTGACAATAGAACAAGCCCATCGTCTCTTTCAATTTTCTCTTGAGTAGACAAAGTATAGAATATTAATCCAAACAAAATCATAAATCCAATTTGAAACAATAAAGTGTTTGTGTAGTGTATTGGATGAATAATTGAAGCCACACCTACTATCAGCATAATGTTTGAAACACCACTTCCTATTACATTACCTATTATTATATCAAATTCTTTCTTTTTTCCTGCAACTAGAGCTGTAGAAAGTTCTGGAAGTGTGGTTCCAAGAGCCACAACAGTTACACCAATAAACGCTTCCGAAAGCGAAAGATATCTTGCTATTTGTGTTGCAGCATCAACTACAAAATTACTACCATAAATAACCAAAATTAATCCTAAAACAATAAATGTACAAGCAGTAAATATACTCATTTGCTTTATATCCCCTGCTTCTTTTATGAAATTTTCTTTTTCTTCAATTAATTTTTCTTCATCACGTTCACTTATTATTTTCTTAGATTTTTTTATTAAATGTCTCATATAAAAAGCAAATATCCCTAAGAAAATAATACCATCCATTATATTTAAACCGTCGCCAATGACAAGTAAAAGCAACAATACCATTTGTATAAGAATCATTTTTACAACTTCTCTTGAAATATTCTTTTTTAAATGTATTGTGTATAGTAAAGATGTTATTCCAATGCTAATAGCAATTGTTGAAATTATACTACCTATATTATTAGATAGAGCTATTTGCGAACCTTTCGAAGAAGATACACAAGCAATTGCAAATTCAGGCATACTAGTTCCAATAGATATGATTGTCATAGAAATAATTATTGTTGAAATTTTAAACTTTTTTGCTATTTTAATGCTGCCCTCAACAAGTAAATTAGCACCTATTATTAACATTGCTAGTCCAATTATCATCATAATAAATATCATATTTTCTCCTTATCTTACGTATATTAAATTTTATCATCATATATATTGTTTTCTTTTATATATAAATTATAAATGATATTCAAAAATATTTCAACCAATTTCAAAATTTCATACTATTAAATATACTTAAAAATTTTTAAAAGATTATTAAGCATTATATATTATCTAAAGTATACTCAGATAACTATTATATGTCGAATTCAGACGTACGATTATTTCAGTAAAATGTTGACATACAAATGCATAAGTGTTAAAATAAACTATCATAAGAAAGGATTTTAAAAAACAATATTAAAATTTATAAATATTATTTTATATTTATAATTTATGTATAATTACTTTGATTCTTATCACAGTTTATTTCTTTTTTTAATTGAATCTCTAATAAAAATTTCTACAAATTCAAGTGTAGTTTTAGCATATCTTAAGTTTACATTATCATAATAATTTGAATCATTTGTATTTATAAGCGTACCAAAAAATTTTCCATCTATTACAATCGGCAATATTATTTGAGTAATATATTTAATTTCAACTGATTGATTATTATATATAGGAATAATCTTATTATCACTTAATATGACACCTTTATTGTTATAGTCATTAGCAAATACCGATTCTAATGCTTTTAATTCTACGCTTATTTCTTTATTTTCAATATTAGAAAATGATTCTGAAGCAACATATATTACTTTTTCTAAATCTGTTATATATATTGAACTTCCAAAGCTTAGTTTAGCAGAAATATCTATGAAATTTTTGAATCTATCTTGAAATATCATCAATGCACCTCTCACATAATATACATATTGTAACATTTTTTCATCAAAATGTCAACTATAAAGGAATATTATATCTTCTTATTAAGTAGTTATAATATTTTAAATAAGATAGTATACTATTCTTGAGGTGTGTATTATGCAAGAAAATTTAAAATTTTATAAAAGAGAAAATGTAATAAAAAAAGTTGTAGAAATAGACTATTCATTATATGAAAAATTACAATATCTATCTAACGAAATATATGATGCAAATATAAATCAATTAATATGCGCATTCATAGATGCTTACGATTCACATATAAAAGAAAAGGATAGTTTATACATTGCAGAAAAAGACAAAAGTGAAATAACTGTTATGAGAACAGTTTCTTTTAGAGAGTCTGAATATAAAAAACTAGAACTATTAAAAGAGAAATATAGTGTTTCAATCTATCGTTTACTAAACTCCGCTATAAAATATGTATTGGATAAATTAGAAGTTTAAATTATATAGTTATAAATATTTATAGTATTTTTTTAAGATCCATTTTGCAAAATAAACCAGTTTAAATTTTTTTACAAATTTAAAATGCAACTTATGATTATATTAAAATACGGAGTGATTTATTTTGATAATAATTATAAATAAAAGTAAAATAAGGCTAACTGCTATATCAAAAAATGTTTCCACAGTTAAAGAAATTAAAATTATATTTGATTCCAATAGTATTCAAGATATACTTAGTATTGCTTATGTCAGTAAGCTATATATAGATAAAATGCGAGATAATGGTACTAAGGATCTTATAACCTTAAATAACAAAGTTTTAATTCTGGCTGGAAAAAAGATTAAATTTATTATAAAGAAAAATGAACTATTAAAACTTCTGTCTGAAGAATTTAATATTAGGGATGAACTCTTATTAGGTTATTATATACACAAAATTAATAATAATTCAACTAAAAAAGAGCTCTATTATTTTAATAAAGCAATTTATGAAAAATCAAAATAGTAATTAATTACTGTATTATTAGAATAGATATAAAAAGAAGTAGTTATACAAAAAAGGTATAACTACTTCTTTTTACTTGTGGGA
The DNA here is from genome assembly GCA_029256705.1 of Clostridia bacterium. GTDB lineage: Bacteria > Bacillota > Clostridia > TANB77 > CAG-465 > RGIG5057. The sequence continues at coordinate 117,307 of JAQSXK010000006.1, read as the reverse complement.
ATTATCTAAATCCAACCGATATGGTTTTAACACCATTAGAATTTTGTGTTGAAAAGATATTAGTTTAGATCTTTCTTTTTATGTAAAATACTAATAATTCAATTCCTTGGTAAAATAAAGAGTTACCTTCTTAAAATTCTTATAAAATGATTTGATTCCCTTAATACATGATCTGCAAGCAATGGTAATATTGTTGATTTTATCTTACATTCAGATATTCCCTTTACTCCAGCTGTTTTAAACTCCCTAAATCTTATTGTTTCTTCTAAAGAGTCATTTGTAACACCCGCTATTACTTTATCTGTGGTTTCTTTTGCTTCTTTTAGTAATTGCTCATAGCTCTTAGCAAAATTATCTGAAGTTTGAATTAAAACATCTTCTGTTGGATCAAGCAATCCCCTTATAAATAAAGCATGTTCCATCATAATTTGATCCCAAAAAAGTTCTGCTTCTTTTACGTCTAAACTATCTAAGCTTATTCCATTTTCAAGATCCATCAATAGTTTTTTGTATAATTGTGCTTCGCGTAGAATATGTTTTAAAAGCAGTGGATAATTTACTGTAAACATATTGCAAGATATGACTTCATTTAATATTCTTATCTTAAATTCAATAATATTATTTAAAAGTAGCATTGCATTCCTATTAATTTGTTTCACACTCATAACCATTTGTGGAGTAACAAATTTATTATTCATACTTAATAAATTTGCCTCCATTCTTGTTATATTTGAATTTATAGCTATTCCTGTAAAATTAGCAGTTTTTTGTTCTGCACCTAGTGTATAATTTGTAACAAGTTCTCCTGATTCTAAAATATTTTTCCTTATTAATCCATTACCTAAAACTACACTTCTTGATAATATATCTTCAAAATCTATTTTTAGTTCATCTGCATGTTGTGAAAAGTCAACATCTTTTGGCGTAAAACCTGCTTCCAAAAATATTGAATGCTCTTTCATAATTCTAGCAAAAAACAAATGTAACTCAAGTGATTGAACCACATATTCTTGTTCACTTAACATAGTATCACCTCCTAATTTATAGTATGATTATACTATAAATTATGTGATGTATTATAAAAATCTTCCTTTATTAACTTATATAAGATGTATAGAGAGAAAGAAATTTGCAATTATAGATTTTATATCATTGTATTGTTCATTAAAAAATAGTTAAAAAATAATAAAGCATCTGTACTTTTAATCGCACAAATGCTCTATTTTACTAGTGGGAATGATCGAAATCAAACCGATACAGGATTTAACTCCCGCAGGATTTTAAGTTAAAGACTTACTATAGCATAAAAAAATATAGCTTGTTGAAACAGCTGATATTTCAACGTTTCTTGCAGGCTATATTCTATGCTAATTCAATACATAATTAACTGTTTTATATCTCTTGTTAGAAAATTGTTAGAACTATAAACTTGGAGTTTGAAAAAAATTATCAATAGTTATTTGGTCATCCTGCCTAATCTTTGATTTTGCAAAATAATTATCAAAAAACTTCTGCATCTTAGGCTTTATTGTTTCACTAATTTCAACTTTCAAATTTTCACCACTTTTATCAAGTGTATGCTTACTAATTATTCCCAAATCTTTAAATATAAATAAACATAGAGTTATAGAAATTGCATCAATACCAACTACTTTTAATGATTTACTATATTCTATAAAATCAAGATAAGATTTTGAACCATCGCTTTGGGATGATTTAAAGAAGTAATACAATATAAATACCTGATATCTTCCACTAAATTTATTTACAATATTTATTACATCATCATCATTAGTTAAAATTTTATTATCATTGACACTCATTGATATCTCGTTACCATTTGAGCTATTTTGTATCATCTTCATGAACTTACTATGATTTTCATTTAATATTATTTGTTCTGCATTTATACCCTTCATTAGATATTCTAATTTTAAAGATGTTTCTTTTATATCTTCAGAGGAATCAATCATCTTGCTATTTGTAATTACCATATTATTGTTTTGTATCATAGAATATATTATTGCTAATATTCCAAGTATTATTGATATTAATGTTCCTGCAAATCCGTACATATGCAACTAAACTTGGATTATCTCCAAATCTTTTCGTTGATAAGTAAAGTATTATAATAATTAAATCAATTATTATAAACCACGCAATAAATTTTCCTTTTTCACTTTGACTATTGTTCATGTAACACCACCAATACTATTATTTAGTAAATTTTCAAGCAAAATATTAAATTTAACTTCTTTAATCTATTTAATATTTCATAAGATTTTAATAAGTCTTATTTATTATCATCTTTTAATTTATCTGTAAGAAATCTTATTTCTTCATATGTGTCGTAATTTTTTTCTTTTGTACCGTATGTTTTTAATGAATTAGTAATTTCATTTTGTAAATCATTCACATCAATTTTTTTTAAACCAGCTTTATAAAGTAATTGTCTTACAGTATTACGCCAAAAATTCAATTCTTTTTCAAAATCATTTATTCTAGAAATATAATATTTTCTTAATTCATATTTTTCTCTTTTTTGATTTTCATATCTAGACTTCACAATTTGATTATTTTCCTCGTTTTTTTTAACACCATCAAATATTTTTTTTTCTATTAATTCGTATGAGGCTTTTTTAATAGATTTTATAGAAAAGTAAATTACTAAGAAGATAATAAAAGATTCTACAAAAACACCTATATTAATTACTACATTAGCAATAGCCTCATTTTTTGCATTAGTAACAAGAATACTATTACTGTTTGCTATAATATAAATATCATTACTTGCTATAGAATCTTCTGTATATAATAATAAGGTTTGTCCACATTTAGGGAGTACATTATTAATAGTAATTATATTACCATTTTTTATAACCTCTATATTCTTATTAGAGTCTATATCATTTATTTCTATAGAATCGCTTATATCTATTTGAATATTGTTAATATATTCGTACATTGTAAAATTATTTATCCCTAAAGTGGTTATATATCCATGATCCACAGCAATTGAATCATAAATTGTTATTTTGCCTTTATAAGTTGATATCATATTATTAGTAATTATAAAATTAAAAATCAAACTCAATAACGCAATAAATATTGGTACTATAATTTCCAACCAAAAACTTGTTTGTTTTTCCATATAATATTATCTCCTATCTACAAAATTAATTTTTATAATAGTAGATTAAAAGTTGTAATTATTACTATTATATAGCGGACACTTTTTATTTTCTATATATTCACATTGATTGTTTCCTGCATATTTGCAATTTGCTAATCCTTTTATATATGCTTTTTCTTTTAATGTAGATGAATCTATATATTCGATAGTTATACTATAATCTTTATTTAATTTTGGACAATAACCATTATGCATTATTATTTTATTCATATACATTCACTCTTTCTTCAAAATAATTCTAATATATACATATTATATCATATTGTTCCATAATTTTCAATAGATTGATTATTTTTACATTATAATTATAATTTTATTTACTTTTCCAAGCATAATTATTTCTTTATCTTTATATATTCTTCTTACTAGAATATCTTTATTTTCTTTTTCTTTATATGCAACTATCTCTACATTTTTAATTACTTCTAATAACTCAAATAATATTAATGCATTTTTAGGAATAGCTGATTCCATTTCCTTATATAGCTGGTTCAATGACGTCTTATGCAGCAAGAAAAAGAATAACTGAGAATGAAAAACTATTATAAGCAATAAATATATCAAATAGGAAATATTTATCAAGTAAAAATATAACTTTAAAAAATATTATAGATAAAAAATGTCATTATTAAATGAAAGGAGAAATAACTATGAATGATTTAAATAATAAATTAATTTTATCAGCTAAAGAACTTATAGAATACTTGGATATAAGTCTATATGCAACATATGATTTACTATGTACAAAAAAATATCTATCATAAAAATAGAAAAAAATATCTTATATCTATGCCGTCAGTCAAAAAGTTTTTAGAATCTTGTTAATAAGGAGGATACTATGAAAGGTTCAATAACTAAAAGAGGAACTACCTATTCCGCAATAGTTGACATTGGTAGAGATAAAAATGGTAAAAGAAAACAAAAATGGTTTAATGGATATAAAACAAAAAAAAGAAGCTCAACAATTTTTGAATAAAAAAATTGCAGAAATTGAAGCGATGATTACATATTTGCAGATAAAATTTTATTATCAACATATCTTAATAATTGGATTGAAAGATACGTTATCAATAATTTAACTAAAACTACTGCAGAAGGATATATCAGAATAATAGAAAAACATATTAATCCAAATATAGGTCATTTAGAATTGCAAAGACTCAAACCCATACATATTCAAAAATTATATGATACTAAGCTAATAGAAGGAAGACTAGACGGTAAAAGTGGATTGAATGCAAAATCAGTAATAGGTATTCATAGAGTATTAAGAAAAGCTTTGAATCAAGCTTATAAATTACAAATGATAATAAAAAAACCTACTGATTGTATTGAATACCAAAACCTAAAAGATACTATTCTAAATTACTTGCTGATGAAGATATAGATAGATTCATCAAAGCTTTTTCAGAAACAGATATATATATTCCTGTAATACTATTACTAATGCTAGGATTACGCAGGGGAGAAACTCTCGGCTTAAGGTGGCAAGATATTAATTGGAATAATTATATTATAAGTATTAGACAATCAGTATTACCTACTAAAAAAATAATAATATTTGCTTATGTAAAAACAGAATCGAGTCATAGAGATATTCCAATATCAAAACATATAATTGATATGTTAGAAGAATATAAAATAACTCAAGAAAATTATAAGAAATCTTTTGATAGAGCATATTTTGATAATGATTTAATATGTTGCAAAAAATATGGATATCCATATAATCTAGGTGCTTTTAGTCATATGTTTGAAAATATTCTACTCAAAGAAAAAATACCTAAAATCCGATTTCATGACTTAAGGCATACCAATGCAACTATAATGTTAAAAAGCAATATATCAGCTAAAATAGCCTCATCTAGATTGGGTCATGCTAATACATCAATAACTTTAGATATATTATTAGAATTACAGTTATCCAAAATAACAATATTTTGAGTGATTGTAATTCTAACATTTTTGTTCTAATTGAATTTCAGTTTCTGGTAATCCTACCCTACTTAAATAACTTGAAAACCTTTGGTTTATACTTGCCCTATATAATTTTTCAATTTGAAACATATAATTACTCTTATTATTTTTATGTAATATTGCCATATCCACATTAATCGTAAAATAATGTTTAAAATCTATTATATATTCTGGTTTCTTACCATCTATATTAATTTTAAAATAGTGGTATCTTTGTAATTTATTCGTTTTCAATTCAGAAGAAGAAACTCCCGTACACTTCATTTTTTCTTCTGTCAACTGTCCATCAACTCTAACTTCTAGGTCAGATAAGTGCTTTCCATGTCTTACATCTTCAAGATTATAGATAGGTGCTACAATCAACGATAATAAATATTGATTATTATCATACTCCTTACTACCACTTTTGATTCTTTCTTGATATTCTACTCTATTATCATAATCTTGAGTTGCATCACAATCTTGTGTAAGTACAATAACCATTGGAAATATAATTTTTGATATTTCAATTTCACCATCTACTATATGCGCATATTCTATATATTCCACATTTTGTAAAACATCCCCTTGATGTATCATTTTGTCATACTCTAGATTTACCAGAGTTATTGTTTCAAATTTCTTTTTTTCCACTATATTCCCTTCCTCTTATTACATTTCTAATTGGTTTGGAGATATCGTATTTGCATATTGAATCTTCCGAATTTTCTAAATCACTAACAACTCCAATTTTAGAATCCAAAACATCATATCTTTCACCTAAATCATAATTCATTTCTAGTTCCATTTAAAACTTCCCTCATTTCGCCTGTTATTGAATCTTCAAAAATGCTTTCTAACTTAAAATTCCAATCTTCTAATATTTGTATAACTCTATTCAGACTTTCAATTTCAAACTTATATATATCTAAATCTATAATAAATGCATCTTTGAGATTATCATTTGGAAAAAATTGATTATAGATTCCATATTGTTTTTTTAAATAATATTCATCGTATTTAATGTCAAGACTTGTAATACCTTGGGATATTTTTCCGCCTCCATAATCTTTATTTATTGATGTTAACAACTCTGGATTTATATATTTATTCCAATCTATAGTATTAATAGATTCATTTTGAAATAAATTAATATATCTCAATCCTATTCTTCCAACTATTGATTTTTCAGAAAAGCTAAAAATATTCGTTATAAATTCAATGTTTTCTTTTAAATCATTAAAATTAATATAATTATTGGTTTCATATACAATAGATTTATTCCTAATTATTAACTTTGATTTTCTATCCAATTTATAAAAAATATAATGTTTTTCTTTTATTTCTTCTTTATTTACATCACTCTTTTGAAAATTAACAGTAATGTTAGTTCCAATGTTATTTGTAGGTTCAAAAATAGGAAAGTTTTTTGTTATTTTCTCCAATTTTGATGGATCTATAATTTCATCATCAATTTCATTCATTTCTTTAATAAAATCAATTCTAAATACAACCTTCTTTAAAAAATTTTTTTTATATTTCATATTATTTCCCCTTTCAAAATATAATAATATATATTATTCATAAAAATATTTTCTGCTTTAAAATTTACAATTAAATTTTAAAAATCACTATATTCATACTATTTCAATACTAATATAAATTATACTACATCGCAAAAACAATTACAAATTAATTTACAAATTATTGAAAAATAAGCATAATTTTATTAGTAAATTTGAATAATTACTTTACTGTATTATTAGATTTCAATTACAAAGTTAGAAAAATGTTAGAAATCTATATAAAAATAAAGAAAAGCAGTTACAAGGAAATTCCTGTAACTGCTTTATTTTACTGGTGGGAATGATCGGAATCGAACCGATACGGGTTTTAACACCCGCAGGATTTTAAGTCCTGTGCGTCTGCCAGTTCCGCCACAATCCCATCGACATATATATTATATCATTATTTTCTAAAATGTCAATATTATTTACGAAATTTAATAAAAAAAATTAGGAAGTTTATTTATACTTCCTAATCGAATTTTTTATTCTTAATCATATTTTTATTTTGCTTTAGCTTTACTCTTCTTTAATTTGATACCATCAAACATATACCAAAGTGATGATGCAATAAATATTGATGAGTATGATCCAGCAACTAGTCCTATTGTAAGTGGAAGAGCAAACTCTTTTAATACTTGTTGATCATATACTTGTGCATATATTAATACTACCACTATTGATACTAAAACTGTAAGTGATGTATTTATTGTTCTTGTCATTGTTTGATTTAAACTAGTATTAATTGTATCTGCTAAATCTGTAGATTTAGTAATCTTTCTTTTATTTTCTCTTATTCTATCATAAACTATTATTGTATCGTTTATAGAGTAACCAATTATAGTAAGTAGCACAGCTACAAATGTAGAATTTATAGGTAATTTGAAAATTCCATAGAATGCAATTATTACAAGAACGTCATGTGCTAATGCTGCTAAAGCAGTTAGTGCTGCTACAAAACCTAAAGTTCTAAATCTAATTGCTACATATAGTAGTATAAATACCATTGAAACTATTATTGCAAGTATTGATGAATCAATTAAATTCTTACCAAAAGATGGTTGTATATTTTTTGTTGTTGGCTCATCCATATTAGGAAATTTTTCTTTTAAACTTTCTACAATCTTTGTAGATTGTTCTTCAGAAATTACATCAGTAGTAATAGAAACTGAGGATTGACCACTTGACATTTTTTGTACTAAAGGTTTTGTACCTATAATATCATTAACTATATTTTCTATTTCGTTATTATCAAATTCAGCTTTTAAGTCTGCTTGTATTTTTGTACCACCCATAAAATCTATATCAAATTTAAATCCAGTAACAAGTCCATAACCAACACCTGATATAATTACAATAAGTGATATTGCTATCCAAAAATATCTATATTTTAAAAAGTTCATACTACTTTGCCTCCTTTTTTATTCCAAATAAGAAAGGACACTTATCATATAATGGTAACACTTGTTTTAAAATAACTTTTGTTACAACAATAGCTGTAAACATACTTACTAATACACCTATTGCAAGTACTATTCCAAAACCTTTTATAGGTCCTATCCCAAATATGTATAATAGCAATCCTATTACTATTGTTGTTATATTACCATCTACTATTGCTGACATAGCATTTTTGAAACTTTTTTCAAATGCTTTCTTATATCCAATATTTAATTTAAGTTCTTCTTTCAGTCTCTCAAATATTATAACATTAGCATCAACAGCCATACCTACTGAAAGTATTGTACCAGCTATACCAGCTAAAGTTATACTTATATTTGTTACTACCATTATATATAACATAATTGCTGTGTAACAAATTAAAGCTATTACTGATACTAAACCTGGTAGTCTATATGCAAATATCATAAATAATGCTACTAATACAAAACTAACAATACCCGCTTTTACACTTATTTCTAAAGCTTGTTGTCCTATATATGGTCCAACATATTCTTTATTTATTACTTTTAAAGTAAAAGGTAATACACCAGAATCGATTAACATTGCATACTCTTGAGCTTCAGCTTTCTTTTCTGAATATGTTCCACTGCCCATTGTTATTATTGCAGTATTTGAATCTATTTTAGTATTTACAGTTGGCTCTGTTATAACATTTCCATCAAGACTTATTGCCAAAGTTTTACCTACTAATTTTTCAGTTGCTGCTGCAAATTTTTTAGTACCCTCTTCACTAAATTCAAGAACTACATGTGGATCTGTTGCTAACGTTGAACCTGATGAATTTGTTGGTTGCTCGCTATATTTAGCACCCTTTATATCTGAACCAGCTAATAATACATTCCCATCTGGATCTTTAAATTCAATTTTAGCTGTTTTATCTAAGCCTTTAACAGCTTCTAAAGGATCCACTGATTTATCCTTTACATTAGCGGGTATCTCCACATATATTTGTTTTGTACTATCATCTGTTCTTACAAAAAAATCATATATGTTTATTTTTTCAAGTCTAGCACGTATAACAGCTTCAGAAGTCTTCAAATCTTCTGCTGTTATTACACTATCTTCGTTTACAGCTTGATATGTGATTGAAATACCTCCACTTATATCTAAACCTGTCTTAATATTTTTAGCGCTTGGAATATATACTTTATCATTAATTGTTAATCCAAATACACTTAAATATGCGAAAACTAAAATTACAATTACAATTACTATTGCAGTTATAATGTTCTTTCCTTTCAAAACAATCACTCCATTTCTTACAAATAGTATTATACTATTTAATTTTAAAATAGTCAAGATTTTTGTAATATTTTAGCAATAAAGTAAGCAAATACGCTAATTACTCGTATTTGCTTAAAAAATAAAAAGTGATAGTTTACACTATCACTTTTTCAAGATTAATATTTTCTTTGATTATTTCTTGATTTTTTTGCATTTCTGCATTCTTTACATCTAACTGGGTCATTTTCAAAACCTTTTTCTTTGTAAAATTCTTGTTCAGCTACTGTAAATACGAATTCAGCTCCACAATCTTTACATGTTATAGTTTTATCTTGCATTGGTTATACCTCCTTTAAGATTTTTGATTAGTAAATTTAAAAAACTTAACTTTAAAAATTCATTTCTTAAAGGATAATATTTTTACTCTAATCAATTATATATATTATATCACAAATAATAATAAATACAAGTGTTTTTAATTATTTTGTTACATTTTTATTAAAATATTTTTTCAACAAGAATGAATTAATGTTTATTTGTTTCGCCAAATAATTCATCAAATTTTGCTTCAAGCTGTTTTTGCAAATCATATGTTTCTTCTTGATTATCCAAAGGCTCTCTTTTATCTATAACTTCTGTATTATTATCTTGAATATCTGAATTATGATTTATAATGCTTGAATCTTGTATTTCAACAATTTCTTTTGCTTTTTTTACTCTTTGTTCTAAATGATTAACAACATCCATCGTAGATACTTCAACCTCTTCAGGTTTTATCATTTCAGTTATATCTTTAATTTCAGTTTGCTTTGCAATATCTTTTTGTGTATGGTATTTAAAATACCAAGCTTTTTTAGTTTTTATAGGTTTGATTCCTCTAATTATTATTATTTCATCATCAAAAGGTAATCTCTTAAGTTCATCAACAGTCATAAGGTCTCTTGCTTGTCTTTGATCGCTAATACTTACACCCTGCTTATTCCATTCGTTTTTATCTTTACTAACTGATCTACTAGAAAACTTTATTGTTTTCTGCCCTAAGCTTTTAGAAAAATATTCACAAGTTTTAATTGATTGACTTCCTAAAAATAATTGCGTATCACAGTTAGCTATTATATTTTCATGTAAATCTTTGTACAAATCTACCAATTGGTCCAAACTCTGTACGATTATTGACATGCTGATTCCTCTACTTCTACTAGTACTTAATTTTTGATTAAAGTCTGGTATCTTACCAATATTAGCAAACTCATCTAATAATAAATATACTTGTTGATTTAATTTACCACCATTTCTATCTGCTAGCGCATATAACCTTTGTAATAATTGACCATAAAATATTGTCAATATATAATTGTATGTACTATGACTATCTGGAGATATAACATATATTGCAGTTAGTTCTTTTCCTAAATCTTCGAAATCTATATCATTTGATGTTGTTATTTTCATCATATTTGGAGTATCAAAATGAGTAAGCTTAGATACTAATGATATTGCTATACTTTGTTTCGTTTTATCCGCACCAACACGTATACCTTCATATTCTTTTCTACCAGGATGCTCTGGTTTTAATTCATCAATGAATAATTTGTCAAATACCGTTTCATCGCTACCTCCAGCTCTTACAATATTTAAGCAACTAGATAAATTTTGTTTTTCAGTTGGCAATACTGATATAACATAATAAATACAAGCTTTAAGTAACATTTTAGCAGTATTATCCCAGAATGGATCTGCAGATTTACCACCACCATCGCCTTCTCCACCCATAACTATTGTATGCGCTATGATATCAACATCTGCATGGTCCTTGATATGAGCTAGAGGGTTATATCTATCACTATAATCTGGATCTACTAAGTTTAAGACTTTTACTTTATAGCCACTAGCTTTTAAAAAATTTGATGTTTCTCTATATAATTCACCCTTTGGATCTGTTATTACATAAGAACCTAATCTTTGAAGAATATTAGGTTTTACAAAACAAGCAGACTTACCAGTACCAGATCCACCAAAAACTAATATGTTTTTATTTACTTTTACTTTTCTGGTATCAGTTCCTAAATAATGATATCTACTTAATATAAATCCATTTTTTTTATTTAATATCTCACTTCCATCTGAAAGTTTATTAAATTCTTCTCCGCCTTTGCTCCAATCACTCGAACCATTTTCTGTTCCTTCATACTCGTATTTTTTACCATTTTTTATTATGTAATATATGTATAATACAACAAATATTCCTAACAGCCATAATGATGAATTTAAAAATTCAGAAAAGGCAGCTCCTGATGTTACTATTTTTCCCAAAGTTCCCAATGGATTTGTTAAATTAGGTATAAATCCATTCATTATAATAGATATTTTGGAAAAACCAGTTACATTCTTATCTATTCCTAGTCCAGATACGAAAAAAGCACCTACCACAAATATATCTATAAGTAAGTAGATGATAAAAAACGTTATAATTTCTTTTTTTCTAACTTTAAGGCTATTAATCATAAGATTACCTCATTTCATTTGTATTTTTTATAATTAATATAAGTTAACTATATTATATTATCGTCATATCCGTCTTTTTTAGTTTCTTTGATTTCTTGAGTTTCATTTAATTTATTAGGCAATTCTGGTAATTGAGTTTTTCCAACATATAAAGACTTCGACGTAAGAGTTTTATCTCCTAAATTTAATCCTGATAATTCATTTGACACCATTGCACTAAGTTCTACTCTTATATCCATTTGAATACCCCCTTTTTACTACTTTTAAACTACATATATTACTACATATAAACTACATATGATATTTTTTAATCGGTTACTGTATACTTTAATTCCAATACAATATAAGCCCTATGAGGCAAAATTTTACAACTGCCTTTTATAGTATTTGAAATTGGATCCATAAATATTGATGGTTGAACTTCTTCACCAGTTTGTGTATCTATGATTGAAAAATGCCTTTTCATATCTGGATTATATTCAACTTCCTTATATTCAATACCTTCTTGATTAAATATTGTTCCATAGCTAAGTGGCACATTAGATTCAGTTGCTTTGAATCCATCACCAGTTAATTCGCCAGTACTTAATATTGCTTTAGATTTTGTTAGTGTAAGTAAAACTATTAATTGTTTTTCTTCACCACCACAAATAACGTTAAATGTCTTTTTGAACTTTCCATCTTGCTCGCTATCAATTGGATCTATTTTTTGAAGAGATAAAAAAGCATTGCCTTTTCTATATTCATCTTCGTTTTTTTCAACAACAAATCCTATAGTATTCATACCAGGCATATCAATTATTTCAAATTTATTCATCTGTATTAAAGGTTCCATAAAGCTACCTCTCTCTCTAAGTTCACACTTATCATATTATAAATTATACTATATATTTATATAAAATGCAATATATTATTTCAAATTTACATAAAAATGTAGTATTTGACTTATTTAATATATATCCACATTATCTTTCACTGGTTCTTTAGTACCTACCTTTACAACTGCTTGTTGAGCTTTATATACGTCTTTAGATAGCACTGAAGAACTAACTACTTTTCCGTTTAATTTTTTAGTGATATATGCCTCCGAGGCATATCCATTTGTACCTTTTGATATCACCGATGTTATACCATAATCTACATATTGATCATATGTATACCTTGTTGTAAAAGGTATATAATAAAGTACTTTTGAAGAAAGAATTACTTCGTATTCTTGTTTTTCTTTCGTACCATATAGACTAACATTCATACTACCACTTTCACTAAATGTTGTTACAATTTTTACAGGGTAATTTCTTGTATTTTTGAATTTAAAATCTAATATATTACCATATACCGTAGCGTCTCTACTTGGTGCTACGTAACCAACCGGAAGTCCATGTTGATGCCTTTCGACTATCTCCAAGTTTGCCATAAGAGCAACATTATATAATGTTGAGGATGTTTGACATATACCTCCACCCACTTCATATACAACAGTTCCTGCTTTAAATGTAGCCGCATCTTTATATCCTTTAGAATATGTTGTTTCGCCAATTCTTTCATAGTAAGAAAATGTTTTTCCAGGCATAACAATAGTTCCATTTAAATATCTAAGTGCAACACTTAGGTTATTTGCCCTAGCACTTTGTGTTGAATCAAAGTAAGTAGTGTAACCCGCAAGTTTATCATTATATAAATTATATGTTATATCAGATAATTTAACTTTTGGCTCTACAATTACTAAAGGAAATTCTATGGCAGTCCCCTCAGATTTGTTTTCTTGTTTATTTAAAACTTCTTTCAACTTTGTAACATCTAAATCATAACCATTTTTTTCATTAACAAATTCAGGTGGCGCTGCATTAGTATTTATATATGCATCTTCAGGTTGCCTTTTAACTTCACTATATAATTTTTCAATATTAATTTCTGCAGGTTTTTTATTTACAATTTTGATATTATAATTAACAGAATTAAATCCTTCAAGCATATTAATTAAATCACTTTTTATTTGTAAAAAATCTAAACTCTTTCCTGTTTTACCCCTAGTTATAGTTAGTATGTTTTTTACCTCATCTATATTGTATGAGTCATCAGAATATCTATTTTCAATTGTTAAATCTATATTTTTTATTACACTATCTACTTTTTCGTCAGAATAAGTGTATTCTGGAATGATTTGTTTTTTAAATATTAAAGCTTTTAATATCTTTAAATTATCAATTAAAAAATTATCTTCTCTACCAAAAGACATTACATTATCTGCTGTTTTTTCAATATCTATGTTAAAGTCAATATCTTCAGCTTTTATATCATATATATCTTTATTTTCTTGGTATACGTCAATTTTAAAAGTTTCTTTTATACTTTTCGCTTTTTCTTCTAATAAAGCAACAACTTGATCTGAAGTATAATTTGAAATATCCTGACCAAAGATATATGTATTTTTATACACATTATTATTTAACCTATTTATTGCACATATAATACCAAAAATTATAATTATATTTACTATTAAAATTCCAAGAACAATTAAAACTAATTTTAATCTTTTTTTACCATTTTCTTTAATAGCAAGGTAATGTCTATGCTTTTTTCCATTATTATTTTCTTGTATTTGGGTTAAATCGTTGGGCTCACTCTGTGTTTCATCAACCAACTTATCTTCATAATTTGTATTTTCATTATCATTAGATATATTTAAGTCATCTTTAAGTATGTTTTCTTCATTTTTTATTTTATCTTTTTCTTCTTTTTCCACAAGATCCCTCCATATATCTAATTTATTAAAAAATTGATTATTTTATTCAATTACTCTGCATCTTTATTTTCTATAATCTCTTCGTTATCTTTAACTTCATCTAATTCAACAACTTCATCTTCTTTTGATATTTCAATTTCATCCACTATTTCGGGTTTTTTTCTAATAAGTATAAGTGGTGTAAGTTCTTTAGATTGACCTGCTGGATTATCTATTATTAACTTCTTTAATTCATCATCTGTCTTGTCAATAGCGTCACACTTTCCAAGTATTTCAACATTTATATCATTAGCATCAACTATCATTGCTTTTACACCAGTTTTTTCAAAAATTTCATTACATACACCATTTGGATTTTCAGGAATCCTTATTCCAAACTCTGCATAGTCTTCAAAAACTTTTCCATAGAACCCATCAAGTCCACTAATTTCTTGTCCAACTATTTCATAAAAAACTCCTTTTTTACCAAATAGTTTACCTATTCCACCCATTATTGCAGCATATATAACCTTTAATCTACCACATATCATAATAGCAAATTGCATTTTATATGGATTATCTACTCCAACACCAGCATCACTTCTCATAGCAAATTTTGATAAAAATTTAGCTAATAATCCAACTTTAACATCTTTCTTATATACGACTCTATTTTGACATAACCCAATAATTTTTTCACTTATAGAAACTATATCTCCTTCTTGATATAAATCTTTAACATACTGTTCAATTATTTTAATATAATCTTCACCTATTTGCACATAATGTGTATGTATTGCATGTCTAGAATATATATCCTCCCCAACTTGTATTTCGATATTTTTGTGCTCATTTGCTCTGAATTCCATTGTTTTTCCCTCTTTCTATTAATGTGCGCAAACTATGTTATATATTTTTTACATAGTTTACATATTTTAACTTTTAAAATTTGTAATTAATATAAATATGTTATCACAAATAATTAGAAAAATCAAGAATTATATCCTATATTTTAAGTAAAAGTGTATAATAATTTATTTTTTTTAACCTATAGTTTTTAATAGGTATAAAATGTATATTTTTAACTTAATTTGTATAGTATTGTCGAATGTGTTGAAATACGCTGTCATATATTCTAGAATATATGTATATATTGTGGAGGGAATTTTTATGGATGAAAACAATCAATGTTCTTGCATAAACTTTTTGGCAAATAATGATACTTTAAAACTTTCTGTTGAAACAGAAACATATAAAGTTTATGGTAATTTAAACAAGGGTGAAAAAATAATTTTAAAATATTTTGGCAAGCTAATTACAGAAGATTCAAGTAATGTTACAAAAATATTTTTAAACTATGGATATGGGAATTTATGGGACGAAAAAAATGTAATAGAAATGAAATTATGCTGCCATAATGATATAAAATGTTATTGCACAAGCATCGAATTAATAAATTCAGAAAATCTATTTTTTTGTTTTATGGATTGCAATAATAATTGGGATATAAATAATAATTCAAGTTATATGCTAGCAATAGATACTCCTGTAACTATGATAACAAAAAAAACGGTTGCCGTCACAATCCTAGAAGAGGAACACCTAAGTAAAACAAATAAATTATTTAAGATAATAACAAATAAGTTAATAAGTATATTTGCAAAAATAGGAGGTTTATTCGATAATAAAGTTAAAGTATAAAAAAAGTGAATATAAATTCAGTTTGAATTTATATTCACTTTTTATTTATTAACCGTTTATTTGTTTCATTACTTCTTCTGCAAAGTTAGATTCTTCTTTTTCTATTCCTTCGCCTCTTTCAAATCTAGCAAATCTACGAATTACAATGTTTTCACCAATTTTTGCAATTAGTTCTGTTAAAAGTTGACCAACAGTAACATCAGGATTTTTAACAAAAGGTTGTTCTAACAAACAAATCTCTGCGAAATATTTATTTATTCTTCCTTCTATCATTTTCTCTACAACTGCAGCAGGTTTTCCTTCATTTAATGCTTGAGCTTTTAAAGTTTCTTTTTCAGTATTTACTACATTTTCAGGAACTTCTTCTCTTCTTACATATTTAGGACCAGAAGCTGCAATATGCATAGCTACATCTTTTACAAAATTTTTGAAGTCTTCATTTTTTGAAACAAAGTCTGTTTCAGAATTTATTTCAACTAAAGCACCATATTTTCCATTATGAATATACGCTTCAACTAAACCTTCACTAGCAATTCTACTAGCTTTTTTAGCTGCTTTAGCAACTCCTCTTTCTCTTAATAATTCGATTGCTTTTTCAATATTGCCATCAGTTTCTACTAAAACTTTCTTACAGTCCATTATTCCTGCATTAGTTCTGTCTCTTAAATCTTTTACTTGTTCAGCAGTTATTGCCATAGTTAACCCCTCCTATACTTTTTCTTCAGTTTGTTCTCTTTTAACATAATTATTGTTATAATTTCTGTTATTGTTAAATCTATTATTTTGTCTTGGTTTTCTTTCTATTTTATCTACTCCAACTTCAGCAACTAATGCTTCCATTGTAACTACTTCTTCATCTTGTGCAAGTTCAGTATTTCCTTCTTTAACTTCTAAAACTGCATCTGCAATTTTAGCAGCTATTAAAGCTACTGATCTTACTGAATCATCGTTTCCAGGAACAACGTTATCTACATCATCTGGATTACAATTTGAATCTATTAAACCTATTGTTGGTATGTTTAATTTTCTAGCTTCCTTTGTACAAATATATTCTTTTTTAGAATCTACTAAGAATATAAGTGATGGAAGTTTTTCCATAGTTTTAATACCACCTAGATTAATGTTTAATTTTTCCATTTCTTGTTTAAGTCCAATAACTTCTTTTTTAGGTAATACTTCAAAAACACCTTCTTCTTCCATTTTTTCTAATTCAACTAATCTAGCTATTCTCTTCTTGATTGTGTTTAAATTAGTTAATGTACCACCTAACCATCTACTGTTTATGTAGTACATACCACATCTTTCAGCTTCAGTTTTGATAGTTTCTTGTATTTGTTTTTTAGTACCAACAAATAAAACAGTTCCACCTTCAGATACAACTTTTTTTGTTAAGTTGTAAGCTTCTTGAACTTTTTTTAATGTTTTTTGCAAGTCTAGAATATATATTCCATTTCTTGCTGTAAATATGTATGGAGCCATTCTTGGGTCCCATCTTTTTGTTTGATGTCCAAAATGAACACCTGCTTCTAGTAATGATTTCATAGGTATAATTGCCATTTAAAAATTCCTCCTTCTTTCTATCCGCCACGAATATCAACATCTTTTACAACCATAATGGAAGAAGAAAAGACTACCTTCGTGTGTGTATTATATGCTTTTTATAAAACAAAGCATATATATTATAGCACAAAAGCACCAACTTTTCAATAGTTGATGCTTTTGTTTTTATTATTTATAATATTTTTATTGCTTCAGTAGAAAATTCCTCATCATTTTCAATTATTGCATTTGCAATTTTAAAAAGAAAGAATTGTTCCAACTTTTTTGTATTATTCTCTAATATTGCAGTTTCTAGAGCTTCACAATATTTATCTTTCTCTTCTAGTTTAACATATGTTGGTGGTAATCCAACATACTTCATAAGAAGATTAAGAAGAGCCCTCGTACTTCTACCATTTCCATCAGAAAAAGGGTGTATCTCAATTAGTTTAGCGTGAAATCTTATTGCTGACCGTATATACTCTTCTAATTCACCAGACTTTTGAATAATCTCTTTAAATTCATAACCTGCCTGATGCATTTTTGTATGAATTGTTGTATAATCAGCGAGTGCAACTTGACTTCCTTTTATTCTAGCAGTTGAATTTCTAAACCGTCCTGCATATTGTGGAAAAGGAGTATACGAAAATAATATTGAGTGTATGGTTAACAATTCATATATTGAAAAATTGCTATTATTTTCAAATGAATAATTATTTATATACTCATATACATCTGCTAAGCCTAGAACTTCTTCCTTAGTATGATTATCACAATTGTTATATACAAGACATTTGACTTCTGATTTACTTACCTGAACACCCTCTAATTCATTTTCTGATAATATATACTTTATTTTAAACTTCTTGTACACATTTTCAGAAACTTTTGGAGTAACACTTGATTCTAAATAAAACTGAATAATACTCATTGGTATTTTAGAGTCTATATCAAACAGTCTATCTTGCTTAAACCGTTCAATATATCCCCTGTATACTATTGTCTTGAATGCTTTATCATCTACAACACTCATATACACCCTCCTAATTATATTTAGATTCGTATCTATATTAATTTATACATTATATCACTTTCTAATAATAAAATCCATATTTTATGATATTTTTCGTCAAAATATTGCATTTTAAAATAAAAAACAGGCTAAATATAGTTTTATCTATACTTAACTTGTTTTGTCAATAAATTATTTAATAATTATTGTATAAATATTGCATCAAATTCCTTAGCATCCATTTTTTCTTTTTCAATTAAAATTTGACTTACTTTATGTAGTTTGTCTATATTATCCTTAAGAATTCTTTCTGCATATCTGTATCCATTATCTATAATACTCTTGATTTCATCATCAATTTGAGCTGCTATTTTTTCACTAAAATTACGTTGATTATTTATATCTCTTCCTAAGAATACTTCTTCTTGTTCAGCACCAAAAGTTATTGGACCCAATTTTTCACTCATACCATACTTCATAACCATATTTCTAGCTATTTTACTAGCTCTTTCAATATCACTTGAAGCTCCAGTACTAATATCATCTAAAACAAGTTGTTCAGCAACTCTTCCTCCTAATAATGATACAATATGTTCTTGCATTTCAGATTTTGATCTATAACTTTTATCTTCATTAGGTTTATACATTGTATATCCACCTGCCATACCACGCGGTACTATAGAAATTTGGTGAACTGTATCGTGTGTAGGTAAAAATCTAGATACAACAGCATGCCCTGCTTCATGATAAGCTGTAAGTTTTCTTTCTTTTTCACTTATAATTCTACTATGCTTTTCTGGTCCCATCATTACCTTAACCATTGCTTCTTCTATATCTTCCATAGTAATTATTTTTTTGTTTTTTCTTGCAGCAAGAAGTGCAGATTCATTTACCATATTTTCTAAATCTGCGCCAGAAAATCCAGCGGTATTTTTAGCAATAACCTTATACTCAATTCCTGCTATAAATGGTTTATTTTTAGCGTGTAATCTTATTATTTCTTCCCTTGCTCCAATATCTGGATCATGAACCACAATCTGTCTATCGAATCTTCCTGGTCTTAATAAAGCCTTATCTAGTATATCTGGTCTATTAGTTGCAGCTATAACTATAACGTTTTCATGATTTGCAAAGCCATCCATTTCAACCAACAACTGATTTAATGTTTGCTCTCTTTCATCATGTCCACCACCAACGCCAGCTCCTCTTTGTCTACCAACGGCATCTATTTCATCAATAAATATTATACAAGGTGCATTTGACTTAGCCTCAGAAAATAAATCTCTTACACGTGAAGCTCCAACACCAACAAACATCTCAACAAAGTCTGATCCACTTATACTAAAGAATGGTACACCAGCTTCACCTGAAACAGCTCTTGCAAGTAATGTTTTACCAGTACCTGGTCCACCAACTAGTAATAAACCTCTTGGAATTCTAGCACCTAAATCTTTAAATTTCTTTGGATTCTTTAAAAAATCTACAATTTCTTGTAATTCCTCTTTTTCTTCTAAAAGTCCAGCAACATCACTAAAAGTAGTTTTATTTTTAGCGTTTGCATCAAACAATTTAGCTCTATTTTTACCAAACCCCATAGCTTTATCATTTCCCTGACTTGTTTTTCTTAACATGAAAACAAAAATAAGGAGTGTTCCAATCAGAAGTAATAAATTAGGTATTAATGGTGCAAGTGATTCCATTACAGAAGGCTCAGAAACAGTAAGTTCAAATGCATTTGATGCAACTTTAGGTTGAATATATTCTATAAAAGCACCTGAATCTGGTATCTTAACTACTCTTTCTACTTCTTTATCATCTTTTAACAATACATTTATTGATTGTTTATCATTTTGCATTTTTATAGATGAAATATTACCTTTTTCTATATTCTGCATAAGCTCTGTATACGACATAGTTTTAACTGTAGTACCACCCAAATAAGATATTAGCATTGATGCAACTATAATTATCATAATATATGTTAACATTGTTCTTAAAAAGTTTGGTTTTTTCATTCTAATTTCTACAATTCTAGCCTGTTTCTTAAGATTTTCAAATTCTTCTTCACTTAATCTTTTTTGCTTCTCACTTTTATTTTTTTCTTCTTCTTTAGTGTTTAATTGATTATTTTCATTTGAATCTTTATTAGTATTGACATCTTCCATATTATTTTCTTTTTTAAATTTTTCTTTCTCTTTGTCTTCCATAAATCCATTCCCTTCTTAATTTTCATTATTATATATTATTGCAATATATTTTTTAACTATTTCTATGGTAAATTTATTACCAATTATATATTTTTTTCTTGGTGTATTATTCTCTAATAATTTTAAAATATCTACAATATGAACATTTTCTATTCCTTGAGTAGTATCTAGTTTTCTATTTATTAATTCTCGTATACTTCTCCTTTTTATACTTTCACTTTGCCTCAATATTTCATCAAACTTAAATTTAATACTGTGATCTTGATATTCTTGAATTGATTTATCCACAACATCCACAGTGTATTTGTTTAGAAAATCCTCATCCATGATAGCTAATTCTCTAAGTCTTAATATATTATTAACAAAATTAGTATTATATTCTTTTTGGATAGTCGGAATAAGATTTAATCTTACTTTATTTCTCATATATATATCTTCATTATTTGTCTTATCAAAACAAGGATTTAGATCATTATCATTGCAATAATCAAGTAAATCCTTTTTAGAAACATTTATTAAAGGTCTAATAATGTTACCATAAATATAATTCATACCACATAGCCCTTTAATTCCACTTCCACGGATAATATTTAGTAATATTGTTTCAACATTATCATTTAAGTTATGTGCTACAGCTATTTTATTTGAATGAGTATCAATTCGAATTTTCTCAAAAAACTCATATCTTATTTTTCTAGCATATTCTTCAGTACCCATTTTATG
This sequence comes from Clostridia bacterium, assembly GCA_029256705.1. Taxonomy (GTDB): domain Bacteria; phylum Bacillota; class Clostridia; order TANB77; family CAG-465; genus RGIG5057. The sequence goes on along the minus strand of JAQSXK010000006.1, from coordinate 95,493 downwards.
TTCTATAGATTCAGTTTTCACATCCTTTTCCAGATAATAAAATTCTAATTTTTTAGACTTACAAAAGTTTTCAACATATATTTTTTCATCCTTAGACTCTTTCCTTAGCATATGATTAACATGGGCAACAACTAAACTGTAATCTATATTATATTTTTCACTAAATTCATTTCTTAAATTGAATAGTATATTTATAAGTGCCATTGAATCTGGTCCACCGGAAACCGCCACTACAATTTTATCATTATTTGCAATACACTTACTTTCTAGTATATCTTTAATAACTACTTCCGTTAAAATATTATTTGTATCTAAATTGTTTTTCATACCCCTAACCCCTATATAAGTTTGCAAATTTTGTATATTGGCCAAGCCATGCAAGTTCAACAATACCTGTTGCACCATTTCTATTTTTAGATATTATAACTTCAGCAATATTTTTCTTTTCAGTCTCAGCATTATAATAATCTTCTCTATGTAAAAACATAACTATATCAGCATCTTGCTCTATTGCTCCAGATTCACGTAAATCACTAAGCATCGGTCTATGATCTGTTCTTGATTCAGTAGCACGACTTAATTGTGAAAGTGCTATAACTGGAATTGACAATTCTTTAGCTAATATCTTAAGCGATCTACTTATCTCAGAAATTTCTTGTTGTCTGGAACTGCTTTTCGTTTTAGATTCCATAAGTTGTAAATAATCTATAATAACTAATCCAATATTCTTTTCCAATTTAGCTTTTCTACACTTTGCTCTTAACTCTGGTGCAGAAAGACCAGGAGTATCGTCAATATAAAGTGGTACTTCAGCAAGTTTACTACTTGCCTCACCTAGTTTTAGCCAATCCTCACTAGATAAATCAGCATTCCTAAGTTTCATACTATCAACTTCGCTTTCACTGCAAAGTACTCTGTTTACTAATTGTTCTTTTGACATTTCTAGACTAAATATCATTACTGGTGTTTTAGCGTGCATTGCAACATAACTTGCGATGTTAAGTACAAATGCACTTTTTCCCATTGCTGGTCTTGCTGCAACTATTAACAAATCTGAAGGATTTAATCCAGATATTTTTCCATCTAAGTCTACAAACCCGGATTCAATACCAGAAATTTTACTTTTATTTTGATATAACTTTTCTATATTATCAAAAGCCGTTATAAGAACTTCTTTTAAAGAAGCATATCCTTTTGTATTTCTATTTTGCAACACATCAAATATTTTCTTTTCAGTTTGCTCTATTATACTATCTACTTCTTCTGTACCAGAATACCCCATTTTAAGGATATCATTGGCAGCTTTTATCAAATTTCTAACAGTTGCTTTTTCTTCAACGATTTTAGCATAATTTTCAATATTTGATGTTGTAGGAACATTATCAATCAAAGTGGATAAATATTCTAAATTACCAACTTTTTCTAAACTACCTCTAAGTACTAGCTCATCTTTAACAGTAATCATATCAATATGTCTGCCATTATTATATATCTCATACATAGCAGCATATATCTCTCTATTGTCTTCTCTATAAAAATCATTTGGTTTAAGAGTTTCTATTGCAACAACTACAGCATCTCTATCAACAAGCATAGAACCAATCACAGCTTGTTCAGCTGTTATATCATTTGGTTGAATTTTAATTAGTCCCTCATTTTCCACTTTAATTCACCTACATTCTTACTACATTTATTTTTAACTTTGCTATTACCCCTTCATATAACTTTACGTTAGCTATATATGAACCTAAATCCTTTATATTATCCTGTAAAACTATTTTCTTTTTATCTACATCTATATTGAACTTATTTTTAACTTCTACAGCTATTTCTTTTTCAGTAACACTACCAAAAAGTTTCCCGTTATCCCCAACTTTATGTTTAAACTCAATATATTTTTTTTCAATCATCTTTTTATCTTCATTTGCTTTTTCAAGCTCAGTATCTTTTTTAAACTTTATGGCTTCTAATTTGTTTTTTGCTTCATTAGAACTCTTATTATCTAATAGATTTGCCATTTTCTTTGGAAGTAGGAAATTTCTAGCATACCCTTCACTAACCTCTACAGTTTGAAGTTTTTTTCCTATTCCTTTAACATCTTGATTTAATATAACTTTCATTAAATTTCCTCCTTTATTTTTATATTACTTATATACCTTATTCATTAAATTATTTACCAAAGTACTCATCGATAGCTTTTAATAACTGAGATTTTGCTTCCTCTAAAGTTACTCCTGCAATTTGCGCTCCTGCGAAAGTTAGATGCCCACCCCCGCCTATTTTTTCCATAATAGCCTGAACATTTATATCTCCCATTGATCTACTTGAAATCATTACTACAGAGTCAATTTTACAAAGCACAAACGATGCGAGTATACCACTTATAGATAGCAATTCATCCGCAGCTTGTGCAACTAACATAGGCATATTTTCAAAATTTTCAGAACTTATTGATATTGCTATTTGTTTATCTATTATTTCAGCATTTTTAACAATTTCTACTTTAGCTAAATATGCGTCAAAGTCTGTTTGAAATATCTGTTTTACTTCAGATATATCTAAGCCAATTCTTTTTAGATACGCTGCTACTTCAAATGTTCTAACACCTGTTTTAAAAGTAAAATTCTTTGTATCAACAAGTATCCCTGCATACAGTCCCTCCGCTTCTACTGTTGTTAATTTTATATTTTCCATATACATAAGTAACTCAGTAACAAGTTCACATGTTGAAGAAGCATATATTTCATGATATGTCAAAACGGCATTATCTATAAATTCTGGGCCCCTTCTATGGTGATCAATTACTACAACTTTATCAAATTCTTCCAATATCTCTGGTACGGATAAATAAGATTTTTTATGTGTATCTAAAACAATTAGAATTGAGTTGTCAAAATCGTGTTTCTTTATATCCTCTTTAGTAACAAATACATCGTCATACTCATTTGAAGACTTTATTCTATCAATAACTGTTTTCGTGCTACTATTAAACTTATTATCTGAAATAATATAAGTTTTTTTATTTAGAGAAGATGCAATTTTACACATACCCACAGCAGCACCAATACAATCTACATCTGTATTTTTATGTCCCATTATATATACTTTGTCACATTTATCAATAATATTACATAAAGCTCCAGCAATAGTTCTAGCTCTAACTCTACTTGTTTTTTCTAATACTAAATTAAGACCACCATAAAAATCAAATTTTTTATCTTTCTTAATAACTACTTGGTCTCCGCCTCTACCTAGTGCTATATCTAAAGATGAATTAGAAGCAGTATACCTTTCAGATAAATTTGTCTCATTACTAGAAATACCTATTGACACTGTTATAGGTAACTTTGTTATATTAGTAATTTCTTTTACCGCGTCTAAAACCGAAAATTTACTTTTTTCCATCTGATCTACGTACTGTTTTTCAATAAATATTGCATATCTATCTTTATCAAGTTTAGTTATTATACCATTATTTTCTTTTACCCAACCACGTAATATTTTATCTAATTTTGAAGTTATCTCGCCTTTTTGCATTTCATCAAGGCCCTGCAAAGTTTCCTCATAATTATCTACAAATATTATACCTACTGCAACTCTTGTATTATCCATTAAATTCTTAAGTTCAGTTTCTTCGGTTTTATCAATAAATGATATAAGCAAACATTTAAAATTGGAGAAAGTTATATAACTTCCTAACGCATTATATATAACACCATTTCCTATATCAGATATATATCTTAACTCTTCACTAGATTTATATTTTTTATCTAATTGTACTGCTACATCATATATATATTCATTAGGTAATATATTTTTAGATAAATCATTTTGCCATATTATTTGTGTAGGATTAGCAAACATTGCCATAGGTATATCTATTTTATTTAAATTATCTTTAAGAACTATATCTACACTTTTGCTAAGTTCATCTATTCTATACTTTCTATTTCTTATTTCTTTAATGCAAACATAAATAGAGCATACTGCCGTTAACAATATTATTATTAAATCTAAATATAAACTTGACGGTTTAATAATAGATAACATTACTGAAAATAATATTATTATAGACATGTATACTAGTTGTGATGTAAGTACATTCAAACTAATTTTTTTCTCTAATTTAAGTTTTCTCATTTTTTACTCCTAATCTGCCAAAAACATATAAATTACTATCTTATATTTTACTATTTTTTAGTACATTTGTCAAGTAAATAGAAAAATATAACAGTTATTTGGTAATATATAATAAAAGTTAGCAAACGTATATTTTGCTAACCATATCATATATTTACATTAATTTTTTTGCAATATTAATGTATTCATCTATATTTAGCTCTTCAGCCCTAGCATTTTCAGATACATTACATTCTTTTAATATTTTATCAATATCATTTTTTTCTAATTCCAATAATTTGTTCATTACTAATGAATTTATTAACTTTTTTCGTCTATTTGCAAATGCTTTATGCACAAGTTCTTTAAATATTTTTGAATTTACATCTTCATATTTATCTTCTTTTACTATTTTAATTACTGCTGAGGTAACATTAGGCGAAGGAATAAATGATGCACTTGGAACAACCAATTCTTTAGTTGCCCTTGCGTAATATTCTATCATTATGGTTAAAATTCCATAATCTTTAGATTTGCTTTTAGCTATTATTCTATCTGCTACTTCTTCTTGAACCATTATAACAATTTCACATACTCTTTTTGAATCTTCAAGTAATTTGAAAACTATAGGTGAAGTAATGTAATATGGTAAATTTGCAACTACTTTTACTTTCTTAAATTTTATATTTTTGGCTTTTTCTAAATTCTCAATTTCAGTATCTATATTAATTTTTAATATATCGTTATTTAATATAGATATATTAGTATTTTGTGAAAATCTTTCTTGTAATATATCTAACATCCTATCATCTATTTCAACTAACAATAAATTGTGTTTTTGTAAATAATAAGTCAAATTACCAAGGCCAGGACCAATTTCTATAATTAAATCTTCTTCACCTATTTCTGCTAAATTCACAATATCTTCAAGAATATTATCGTCAATTAAAAAATTTTGTCCATATGCCTTTTTAGCTCTTATATTATTACTATTTAAAATCTCCTTAGTTAATTTTAATGTATCTATTTTAATTCACTCCTTAAAAATATAAGTAGCATAGTTCGTTTAATATGCTACTTATATTAATTTATATATATTATAACCCACCGTTATTAATTAAACTATTTCTCAAACTTATTACTGAATTACTGTAACCTCTGTCAATAATACCTTTACTAAAACAATTATTATAGTAACTTCCTTCACCCATATTATATGAGTTTAGAGCATAAGCTTCAACAGTTGCAGTATCACTAGATATTCTCTTAGCACTGCCCATATATATTGCTAACATATATGCACCGGCTTTTATATTATCATATGGATCAAGTAAACTTGATATTCCTAGCCTATTAGATAGATTATTGTAGTTAGAAATATGAATTTGGCAAAGACCATAAGAGTTTCCACCACCTATAGCATTTGGATTATATCCACTTTCCTTGTACATAATAGCTAATAATAGTTCATATTGTATACCATAGTTTTGTGACATTGTATAAGCATATTGCTGTTGTTCAACTGGCAATTTAATATTATAACTTTTAAATCCACTATCTACTACAGGTATAACAACTTGAGATGATCTTGAAATGAATGGATTTAATTTAGTACCAACTTCTATAACCTTGTTCTTGGCTTCAGATTTTACATCACTTTGTAATGCAACCTTGTAAATCTCCGATTCACCTGAATACTTAACAAAATATTTTATAATTTTCTCTCCATTTGAACCTTCTTGAGAAATCTTAGTTACACCCCTATTTATAGTAGGATTATCTACTTTCTCTTCTGTAAATGGTATTGCTTCAGATACTTCTATAATTTTTGCAACTACTGGCTTATATTGCGCATACATACCAGCAGTATCTATTTTAGATAATACTTTGTCTGAATATATTTTTATTTCCATATTATTTTCTATTTTTGTATCTCTTGATGGCGATATTTTCATATCACTGTTTATATTTATTTTGTTTTGCATCAAAAAACTATCTACGGTTGTGGATAATGTTTTTATTTGCTTTATATCTCCGAAATAATTAAAAGTTACTGTTTTAACTTGCATAGCTACAAGTGAAATTCCAGCAGTAATAAATATCAACATAACTGTTATTATTACTAGCGTTTTCCTTAAAACATAAGCTTTATCTTCCTTCACTATAATTTCCTCCCCTTTAATAAGGCTGATAATATTATACTATATTTTAGTTCAATTGTCAAATTTAATATAAAATATAGTAAATGTAATTGTTTTGTAAATGATTATTTTATTGTTATAATCAATATATAAAAGCTTTTGTTTCACTTAAATATTATTTTTAAATCACATCTTGTTTCATTTATATTACAATTGGCATCAATATATAATATGAATCAAATTTAAGAAACGTTTATACATAATATTAATTCTACATATTTATTATTACTAAATGCTATTTATACTGTATGCTACTACTTTTTTCTTCTTATTATTATTCCATTATTTACTTTATAAGGGATTTTTATTTTTACAAGTTGCCCTTTTCTACCTGGATTAATTGTATATAATTTTTGATCATTATTAATATCATATAACTCGGTTATTTCAAATTCTTTTAATTCTACATTGTCTGGATATAAAACATCAAGTTTGTCACCAATAGTCAATTTGTTTTTAATTTCAATTACAGTTAAAAATCCAGTTCCATCAATAACTTTGCCTGCATATTCATATTGATTATTTTCACTTTGACCATCTAAATCATGTATGTCTTGATTATTTTCATCAATATAGTAGAATTCAGATAATCCTCTTGTTTTAACTTTGCCTAATTCTTCTAAATATTTAGTATAATTGTATTCTCCAATTTTTCCATTTTCAATTAATTCAAAACATTCATCTATCGCTTTTCTATAAGCTCTTACTACAGTAGCCAAATAATAGTCTGTTTTTAATCTTCCTTCTATTTTTAAGCTATCTACTCCCATGTTAATTATATCTGGTATTCGCTTAATTAAACACAAATCTTTAGAAGACATTATGTATGTGCCCTTTTCGTCAAAATCAATATTTATTCTACTTTCAGGATTATTTACTTCTGTGGCGTAAACATTGTACTGCCATCTACAAGTCTGTGCACAATCACCTAAATTAGCACATCTGTTTGATAGATACTTACTCATATAGCATCTTCCTGAATATGCATAACATATAGCGCCATGTACGAAAGTTTCTATTTCTAGGCCTTCTGGTTTGTTTTTCATTATATATTCTATTTTTTCTTTACTTAATTCCCTTGCAAGTATAATTCTTTTAGCGCCATAATCTTTCCAAAACTTAGCAGCTTGTAAACTAACTGTATTTGCCTGTGTACTTATATGTATCTCCATGTTTGGTGATATCTCTTTTATTTTAGAAATTACACCTACATCACTTGCAATTATTGCATCAGCATTTATATTAGTTAATCTTTTAACTTCTTTTTCAATTTCTTCATAATCTTCATCATGTGCGTATATATTAAGTGCTACATACACTTTTTTACCTATACTGTGAGCATACTCTATAGTATCTTCTAATGTATCACTATTCATTTCTGCTCTTGTTCTAAGTGATAGTTTAGAAGTTCCTGCATATACAGCATCTGCTCCATACATAAATGCTATTTTTGCTTTATCTAAACTACCAGCTGGCGCTAATAACTCTGGTTTTTTCATTTTTTCTCCTTTACTTTCACTTTAATACCCTATTTATTAATTAGTTTAAAAACTAAATCAGTCATGCCTGTACTTAACCAAGTACATAAGCCTATATACATCTCTATTATATAATCAGGATTTATAAACATTATTAATATTGTAGCAATTACTATAAATGGTCCAAAAGGCATATAGCTATCTGATTTTTTATTGCCTACTAGTAATAAAAACCCTCCAATAACTGCCCCAATAAAAAAAGATACTAAAGTTATTATTAATATATTTTTCATTCCAAACAGAAACCCTAAAGCAGCCATGAGTTTTACATCTCCAAAACCCATACCTTCTTTTTTAAATATTATTACAGCAAGCCATGATAATCCATAGAATATTCCTCCGCCAATAACTGCTCCTATTAAATATGAATACCATAAATTTAAATTTAATATTAAGTTAATTATTCCTAACAACGAAATAACTATATGTGCTTCATCAGGAATAAGTTGAAATCTATAATCTATTGAAAACACTATCATCAAAACGGCTGTTAAGGCAGCATATAGGTATGAAATATATATATTTCCAACAAAATACATAATTGCCTCAAAAATTAATAATAATATAAATGAATATTTAAAATCAATCTTAAAATCTTTTTTTAAACTTTTAAAAAATTCTTTATATGTAATTTCTTCAGAAACAACAGGGGGCATCTTAAAATTCAAATGCGAAACAATTTGTCCTAAAACTATTGCAAATATTCCAAATATAAAATAACCTATCATTTACTGTTCTCCCTAATATTTTTTTTATTTGCTATATATTTTCTTATAATAAATTTTTCTAAAGGCCTTTTAATTCTTGTTCCCCAAAATTCTTTTTTTTGTATTGGTTTTACAAGAATTGTCTTTATTCCAAATCGATTTCCACCATATATATCTGTGAAAAGTTGGTCTCCAATTATAACTACATTTTCTTTTTTTTCATCTAATAATTCTATAGCTCTTTTAAATCCGAAAGACCACGGTTTAAAAGCATTATATAAGTATTTCATTGATAATTCCTTACCAATGTTTTTAACTCTATTTGTTCTAGGCGAATTACTTAAAATACAAACTTTAACATCTCTTTTTTTCAAATCTTTTAGCCATTCTTTTACTTTTTTATTATATTTATATTTATAATCCACTAATGTATTATCCATATCAAATATAACAGCTGATATTCTTTCTTTTTTAAATAACTCAAATGGTATATCTTCCACTTTATCAAAACTGAATGTTGGGTAAAACTTTTCAAACATTTTATCACTATCCTTTTCTTTATTGTATATATATATTATCATCTTTTAAGATATATTTCAATTCTTTTTAATCAATTTTATATATTTACAACCATTTTTTATTCTTTTAATATTTTTTTTACATTATTCGCTTTAAATCGTATAAAAATTATGTTATACTATTACTTAAGGAGTGAATTATATGAATAATACAATATATGACATTTTAAAGTCTAGAGATTTGATTAAACAAATAACATTTGAAGATGAATTTAAGGATTTAGTAAACAAAGAAAAGGTTTCACTATATCTTGGAATAGATCCAACAGCAGATAGCATACATATCGGACATTTTATACCTCTTATGATGATGTCTTACTTCCAAAAATGTGGTCATAGACCAATAATTTTAATTGGTGGCGGAACTGCTTTAATTGGTGACCCCTCTGGGAAAACCGATATGAGAAAAATGCTTACAAAAGAAGATGTCAATGAAAACGTAGAAAAAATAAAAGAGCAAATAAGTAGATTTATATCTTTTGATGGAGAAAATAGTGCCATAATAGTTAACAATGCTGACTGGATATTAAACCAAAATTATATTGATTTTATATCTAGAATAGGCGTACATTTTAATGTTAACAGGATGCTTGCAGCTGAATGTTTCAAACAACGTATGGAAAATGGTCTAACTTTTTTTGAACTTAATTATATGATTATGCAAAGTTATGATTTCTTACATTTATTCGAAAATGAAAATTGTAAAATAGAAATTGGTGGAGATGATCAATGGTCAAATATGCTTGCTGGTGTAGATTTAATACGTAAATTACATAAAAGTGGTAGCTTTTGTGTAACATGCCCTCTTTTACTTAATAGTGAAGGCAAAAAGATGGGTAAAACAGTTAGCGGTGCTTTATGGCTTAGTAAAGAAAAAACTAGTGTATATGATTTTTATCAATATTGGAGAAATATTGGTGACACAGAAGTATACGATGTACTGAGAATGCTTACTTTTTTACCGATGGATGAAGTTAAAAAATTATCATCACTACAAGGAAACGAAATAAATGAAGCAAAAAAAATTGCAGCATTTGAAATAACAAAATTAATTCATGGGGAAGATGAAGCTTTAATTGCTAAAAAAACCTCTGAGGAGTTATTTGAAAGTTCTAAAGTCTCTGAAAACATGCCATCTGTTACAGTAGAAAAAGATGATTTAAACATTTTAAACATTTTAATTAAAGCTGGAATAACTACTTCAAAGGGTCAAGGGAAAATTTTAGTTTCTCAAGGCGGAATATTTATTAATGAAGAAAAAATTACTGATATAAATTATATTATAGATGATAAAAATGAATCCGTAATCTTAAAGAAAGGTAAAAAAATATTTATTAAATTAATAATCAAATAAATATTGGTATAAATAATGAAGTATTCAATTGGTGAAGAAATAGCAAATGCCGTAACTCACGGTATAGGAGCACTTTTTTCAATAGTGGCACTTACTATTATGGTTGTTTTTGCAGCTTTATTTGGCAATGTATGGCAAATAGTTTCAGTGGCAATATATGGAGGTACATTAGTACTTCTCTATACCATGTCCACTTTATATCATGCATTTACTAATACGAGGGTAAAAAAACTATTTAAAATATTTGATCACGCGTCAATATATTTACTAATAGCCGGGACTTATACACCCTTTACTCTAGTAGTATTAAGAACAGATGGAATGATTGGATGGGGAATTTTCATTGCAATATGGACAATAGCATTGCTAGGTATTGTATTTAGTACAATGTTTATTGGTAGATTCAAACTTTTGTCTACAATTATTTATATATTAATGGGTTGTGTTGTAGTTTTTGCAATGCCACAATTAATTGAACATATGAAAGCAGACGGCTCTATGACAGGATTGTATTGCTTAATTGCTGGTGGAATAGCATATATAGCAGGAACTGTATTCTATATGTTTAAAGTAAAGTACTTTCACTCAATATGGCATTGTTTTGTTCTACTAGGTAGTGTATTACATTTCATTTCTGTTATGTTTTATGTACTGTAAAAAATCAAATATAAAAAATGTAGTGTAATAACTTACACTACATTTTTTTTGCTTGCTCTAGTTCAAACCAAAATGTTGTTCCTTTTCCAACCTTACTGTCTACACCATATTTTACTTGATGTAATTCTAATATATTCTTAACAATTGATAAGCCAAGTCCGGGTTCCATATCCAGATTTTCTAAATTTATCATTTGATTTATAGTATCTATCAAATATTTGGGATACATCTTCAATACCTTTTCCATTGTCTTTAACTTCTACTCTCACAATATTATCTTTAACTAAAACATTCACAGAAACCGTCTTATCTGTTTTCGCAAAATTTACCGCATTGCTTATTAAATTGTACAATACTTGATTTAACTTTATTTTATCTGCTTTAACATAACATTCAGTCATATTGTTTTCTAATATTAGTTTGAAATTATATTCTTCGAAACATTTGAAACCATTTAATATATCGTTAATTTGAGAAATAATATCAAATTTTTCCATGTTCAATTTTACTGTTCCTGTTTCCAATTTAGATAAATCCATCATGTCATCTGTAAGTTTTGTAAGTAAATCTGCTTGGCTAATTATAATAGATAAATGTTCTTCTCTTTTTGCTTTTATATCACCAGATAAATCTTTTATCATTTCTGAATATGCCTTTATTATAGTAAGCGGCGTCTTTATATCATGGGACACATTAGCTATTAATTCTTTTCTTAATCCATCAGTTTTCTTAAGTTCCTTAGCACTATAATTCAATGAATCTGCTAAATTATTTATTTCTTCATATTCGCTTTGTTTAAATATAATATCATAATTTCCTTTACCTAATTCTTTAGAACTATTTGTTATATCAGTTATAGGTTTTACAAACTTTTTAGATATATATATTGATATTAAAAATGCTAATATAATCAATATAATTGTTATATATATAAGTTGATTTGAAAGTACCTTGGTTGCTGCACCTATAGGTTCTATATTTGTAGACACTATTATATATATACTTTCAACTTTATTAGAATATACAATACTTTCAGAATTTAGTCTTGGTATTTTTACAGTATATGTAGTATATTTTTCTCCATTCTTTTCAAAATTTTTTATAGCCAAATTCAGATCTATATACGCAGGTTTTTCCGATACTTGAGACGAATACTTAAGATGTCCGGATTCATTAAAGATAACAATGCTCATAGAATTTTTATAAGCAATTTCATCTAATAAATCAGAATTATCATAATTTTCACTTATTTTATTACCAATTTTAACAAGTTCCTTTTCAATCATGCCTTTATAATAAGCCTGTATAAATACAACTTGCATTATCCATAATATTGCAAATATAGCAACTGAAAACATGGTAAAATACATTATAAATTTATTTTTTATGCTACTAATTTTTATATTCAAATTTATATCCCATCCCTCTTAAAGTTACTACAAAGTCTCTATACTTTCCTAAGTTACCCCTTAGAGTTTTAATATGAGTATCAACAGTTCTATCATCACCAAAAAAGTCATATCCCCAAACATTTATAAGTAGACTTTCTCTTGATAAAGCTATTCCTTTATTTACAACTAAATAAAATAATAGGTCATACTCTTTTGGTGAAAGTTTTACTCTATCATTATCTATATATACTTCTCTTGATGTCATATCTATAGATAGGCCCCCAAAGGTATAGGTTTTATGCTTTATATTATTTCTATTTAATATGGCGTTGATTCTAGCCATTAATTCCTTTGGACTAAAAGGTTTAGTAACATAATCATCTGCACCTATACCAAATCCTAATAGTTTATCATACTCTTCACCTTTTGCAGAAAGCATAATAATATTAATATCTTTATCAAATTCTTTTATTCTTTTTGCGGCTTCTATCCCATCTAGTTTAGGCATCATTATATCTAATATGACAAGTTCATACTTAACAGTCTTACATTTTTCTACAGCTTCAATTCCGTCCCCCGCTTCATCCACTTCATAGTTATTTACGACTGCATACTCTCTTAAGACTTGTCTTATTCTTGGTTCATCATCTACAATTAATATTTTCATAATTATTAACACATCCTTATTAAAATTATATAATGCTTTTGTGATAGTTTTGTGTTATTAAAAAAATAATTATTAATATACTAGTTTTTATATATTTTAGGATTAACATGAACTATTGCATCAACTATTTTTTCAACCTTACATACTTCTCTTTTAATATTTTCAGCTATTTCATGTCCTTCTTCTAAAGTAATGTTTTCATCAACTGAAATTTCCATAAGTAATATATAATTAACACCGATTGGACGCGATTTTATACTATCTAATTTACAACTATTAGATTCATTTATGACCTTTGTAATTTTTTCTTTTAACGCATCATTAATATCTGTATCAATTAAAACATAATAAGCAGAAAAGAATAATTTTATTGCAATATAAGTGATCCATATTGATATAAGAATACCTACAATTCCATCTACGTAGTTCAACCCAAATTTAGCACATATTATACCAATCAAGGTTGCTAAACTGACAAACACATCATTTCTATGATCTTCCGAAGCAGCGGATATTAATAAATTTTCATGAATTAATGCCATCTTTCGCGTGTAAATATATAATGATAACTTAACAATAATTGTTATTATGCATACAATTACTAATTTACTTGAAAATACTAATTCTTGTTTTGTTATTATTGATAAAAACGAGTTTTGAAGTATTTTAAAACTCAAAAAAATCATACAGATACTAATGATTAATGAAAATACATATTCCACTTTACCATGTCCATATGGATGTTCCTTATCACGAGGTTTACTTGCAATTTTGTTTCCAATATAAGTCATGACTGAAGTAAATATATCTGTTCCACTATTTATTGCATCCGCTAATAATCCTTGACTTTTGCTTAAAGTTGCAATTACTATTTTTATTATAAATAAAAATAAATTTGCGGCTATTCCTAGCACACTAATTTTCTTTGTATCATTATATCTATCCATAATTTAATCAAATCTCCTATTAAAAAAATCCTTCCGAAGAAGGATTTTATATTGTTTTATACATTTCTACCATTGTCTAAAAAACTATTATACATCATAGTAGTTGCTATATCAGTATGTCCAAGAATTTCTTGTAACTTCTTCATTTCTATTCCATCTTTCAATTGATGAACTGCAAATGAATGTCTAAGCGTATGTGGTGTTAATTCTTTCACTATGTGAGCTCCATCCTTATATTGTTTAAGAATCTTCCAAAACCCTTGTCTTGTAAGTTTTTTACCGTTAGCATTTAAAAACAATGTATCGTCCGTATCTAACTTTGTAAGTAATGGTCTCATATTCAACATATAATTAGTTAAATATTTCATTGTTGAGTTACTTAATTTTATAACTCTCGAAGTCTTATTTTTTGCTATTTTAATTGTCCCATTAGTGAAATTAACATCGCTCATTTTTAGTGATATAAGTTCTGTAACTCTCATTCCAGTTGAATATAAAGTTTGAAGCATTGTTTGATCTCTTTGACCTTTTAAATCACTATCAATAGGTTGCTTTAATAGTTCTTCAATTTCACTTTTTGTCAATATGCTTGGTTCCTTTTTGTCAACTTTATAAGTGACAACGTCTGCAACTATATTGCTCTCTGCTAGGTTTCTACTTACTAAATACTTGTAATAAGCCTTTATAGAAGCTGATACTCTTGATATTGTTGCATTAGATTTACCTTCTAACATCAAAGAGTTCAGATATTCTTGCATGTCATCTTTTGTTAAATTAAAGATCTTTTTGTTTTGATCTTCAAAGTAATGTTCAAATTTTGTAATATCTCGTTCATAAGAAGCTATTGTATTTCTAGCCGCATGTCTAGTTTCTAAATAGCTAATAAATTCTTCTACTATAACTCTCATCGTTATTGCCCTCCATTGAATAAATATATTATATACTATTTTTATCCAATTTGCAACCTTTTCTGTCAAATTTGATATAAAGTTATGTAAATTATTTTTATTTTATGAACTTTTCTCAAGATATTTAAGCTTAGTCGCAAGACCACCCCTTATATGCCTTTCTGACTTATTTATTTCTAATATTTTTTTAGCCTCATCCGCAAGAGATGGATTAAACTTTTCTAATCTCTCAGCTATATCTTTATGAACGGTAGATTTACTTACATTAAATTCTTTTGCTGCAACTCTAACTGTACTTCCTGTTTCTATTATATATACAGCTAACAATTTAGCTCTTTCGTCAATATCTGAATATGTCACCTTAATCACTCCCATTTAATATGTTAAAATATTTTATATACTAAAATTTAATTTTACTTGTAGGATCTATAACTTTATTATTAAACATAAGCATAAAATGAACATGTGGATCATCTTTTATTTCTCCTATAGATGTTTTACCCAATTTACCTATAGCAAATGATTTTTTAATAACCTGTTTTTCGCTTACATTTACTTTACTTTCTAAATTTGAATAAATACTTTTATAACCTTGACCATGATCAATTATAATTGTTGTCCCATAAAATGAGTCTTCATATATTTTTTCAATTATGCCTTTTTCAATACTTCTTACGCTTTCACCTAGATTTGCTTTTACATCGACTCCATCATGAGTCTTCCACGATTCTAATGTCTTAGAGAATAATAACTCGCTCACAGAATAAATTTTGATTATTTCACCATTTATAGGCTTTACAAAGCTAAGTGGTACAACTGTTTCTTTTACTGTAGTATTTTTTTTTTCATTTACACTTGTTGTTGTATTTAGAATAACAGTTTGCTCCTTATTTGTCGTTCTTGTATCTATATTATTACTACTCTTATCCTGCAATTCTTCTGATATTGATGATTCAGCTTCTTGAATTTCCTTATCTCCATCATTACTATTAAATACTTCATAACTTTCATTATTTTTATCTTTGTATGTTAAAAAATTAGTATATACACTTATGGCAGCGAGCATACTCATTAAAGCAAATAATATATAATAACTCTTCTTTAGCGAAAATTTATATTTAATTTTTTTTAACAAGTAAAATATATTTCTATTCTTATATGCACCTTTTCTTCTATATTCCCTGTGTTCTTCCTTACTAATTTCTTCTGTAACTAAGAACTCACTAGCTTGATTTATATTAGTTCTTCTTTTTATACTCGCAATTTGATTAATACTAATATCCTTATTTGCGTTTTTAAATATATTATTTATTTTTACTTTCATCTTATCACCTTCTCTTTTGTATTATTTAATAGTTATAACCTCAACTCCAGTATAATAATGTTTTATTATATCTAAACAATTACTTCCATTACCTGCCAAATAGTTTGCTCCCACCTGACTCATTCCAATGCCATGTCCATACCCAGTTACCTTAAATAAAACTCCATCATCTAATATACAAAGTTCAAATTGTGTTGATTTAAGACCAAATATTGTTCTTAATTTTTCAGCAGATATTGTTAAATTTCCTACTTCAATATCTTTTACTCTACCGCTGGTTGTATAACTATTTATTTTTATCTTTTCCTTTAGATTATATATATCTGATAGTTTAAAATTACTATCTATTTTTTCACATATTTGTTTTTCTAAATTTGAAAATGCTACTAATACTTCACTATTTCTATTAGAGTAATCTTCATACTCAACATTATCTACACTAACTAAATACGGTATTTTTATACCTCCCCATATTTGATCTATATTCTCTGTTTTTATTGGACTACTAGCATGAAAAAATGCTTTTATGTATTCTCCATTATATGTTATAACCTGATTTTGAGTTGATACAACAGCTTCATTTACTTTGTCCCAATATTCTATTCTAGTATGATCGTCAAATCCTCTATTTGCCCAGATACTTAATAATTTTTCTTTAACATAAAATGCCTGACAATGATTAAAATCGTCACATATATCTGCATTTGATCCTTCTACTTTCTCTAACATTTTTCTATATGTATATGTTCTAGCTACAATTGCCTGTGCTTTTAAAGCCTCTATATTATATGCTGCAGGCATTTCTGAGGCAACTACTCCTCTTAAGTAGTCGTTTATGTCCATTGCAATTATTTCGCCTGTATCATGTAATTTTACTCTTATAGTTTGATTTGCTTTATATTCAATGATTTGTTTATCATTTTTTTCTTCCTGTTTAATCAACGCTTTCTCTTCTTCATCTGCTTTTATAAACATGTTTATTATAATTAATATTAAAGATAAACAAAATAATAAAGTGCATAAAAAAACAAGCCATTTTTTCAATACATATCACCTATGATATATATATATTCATGACTTGTCTTTTTATTACTATTATTTTATTTTTTTACTTTTTTTGTTTTATTTTTTACATTGTTATAAATGAACCCATATAAACTTCTATTAAAGGAATCATAACAACAATCATAAATGCAATCAATGCTATACCAACAAAAAGATATGTTACATCAGGCAACCATTTAACAAACTTCTCGATTGATTCATCAATTTCCATAATTATATATTGATTTACTTTATCCATCATTTCTGATAGATTTGTTTTCATACCTATAGATATCATTTCTGAAACCATTGGTTTAAATACATGTCTTTCATCAAAAGGAGTAATCCATGATTCACCTATTAAACTGTTAGATTTTGCTACTTCAACTAAAGATAAAAAATAATAATTATTTGTTACATCTTTAGATATATCTAAACTTTCTTGTATTCTCATTCCATTTTTTAAATTAAGTAACATAGCTTGAAAAAACTTACTTATAATAATATTTGTATTTAATTTTCCAACAACAGGAAAGCTCATAAGTAGTTTATCCCAATTATAACGTCCTCTAGGAGTATTAATATAGGTTATGAATACGAAAATCATCGCAAGTATAATTGCAAGTATTAAATACCAGTTTGCCATTAACCACTCAGCAATATCTAAAGCCCCAAGGGTTGCTGCAGGAAGTGTCTTTGTTGAACCGAACGTTTCATATACAGATTTAAGTAATGGAACACCCATAATTAAAGCTACAAACATTGCTGCCATTATTCCTACAAATTGTAATACTTTTGGTATTATAGCTGATCGTATCTGCTTTTTTAATTTTGTTGAACTTTCAAGATAATCTCTTGCATATAAAAGCGCAGTATCTAATGTACCAGATTCTTCACCAACTTTTACAAAGCTGACAAACATAGTAGAAAATACTTTTGGATAATCTGCCATAACCGTATTGAGTCTTTCACCAGATTCAACACCAATAAGAAGATCTTCAACTATATCTTTAAATACTGGATTTTCCGTTCCTTCATATAAAGCACGAAGTGCTTGTATATTATTAAAATCCGCCTTTTTTAATATGTATAGATTATTAACAAAAGATAAAATATCTCTAGTCTTTATTCTGCTAAAAGGATGAAATTGAACATCTCTAAGATCTTTAAAAGTTATTTTTTTGAAATCTGCTTTTAGGTTTTGAGGAGTATATTTAGGTTGCGTATTCTTCTTGAAAAGTTTACTTTTTTCAACGTTAGTAGTTTTCATCTTTTTAACAACAATAGGTTGTATTTTTGCTTCTTTTAATTTAACAATAACCTGATGTTTATTAATTGCAAGCATTTTTCCTCTTATAACTTTTCCATCCCTTAAAAGCGCTCTATATTTATAATCTGGCATTTAATCCAACCTCCTTGCTATAAAAATTATTCTTCCAGTGAACCACCGGCATTTACTATAAGTCCTTTTATAATATCTACCTTATCTTGCTCTATAGCAAGTTTAATTGTTTTCATATCAACTTTTTTAGATACATATAATTCTGCTAATGATGACTCAAAACTCTTACAACCAGAAAGTCTTAAAGAATGTACTGAATCTTCTAATTCTGATATAATAAATTTTTCTTGTCTTATTTGAGCAGCTATTGTGTTATTTACAACCATTATCTCCGGAGCAAGTATTAATCCTCCATTTGTTCCATTTAATAGTTTTTGTGAGATTACTAATTTTAAGACGTTAGATAATGTATTTTTTATAGAGCCTTGGTCACTAGCTTCATACATATTTATTATTCTTTCAATTGTCTCCCCACAAGATCTTGTATGTAGTGTTCCAATTACTAATCCACCTGATTCAGCTAAATCTAATGCAACATCCATTGTTTTTTTGTCTCTTATTTCACCAAGTACAGATATATCTGCATCTTCACGAAGTAAGTTTATAAGTCCATCATAGTAACTAATAACATCGGCTTCAATTCCAACTTCTTTTTGTATTATTACACATTTATTTGATGCATGAACATATTCAATAGGATCTTCTATTGTAACAATTTTTCTACTTGCTTCTTTATTTAACTCTTGTATATAAGCATTAAGTGTTGTAGATTTTCCTGAATTCACTTTTCCTGTTATAAGAACTAATCCCGAATTAACTTTCTTAAGTCTAGCAATTAAATCTTTTATTCCAGTTGCTTCAACGTCTATATTCCCATTAGGTATTAAACGTATTGAAAATGTAGGAAAGCCTTTTGTAAGAGATAAATTTATTCTAAACCTATAACCGTTATATGTATATGCAAAATCTACTTGCTTTTTTTCTTCAAATATTTTATCTAGATTTTTCGTAATTCTTGCAAAATCAAACACTAAATTTGATAACATTTCTCCACTCATTGGAAGTTTTGATTCATCAAAAGAAAGTTTCCTATCTACTCTGTATATAGGAACAGATCCAGGCGAAAGATGTATATCTGAAGCGCCTAAATTTATACCTTTTTCTAAAATCATATTAAATAAATCCATTTTATTCTCCTTAAGTTCTTAAACTATAATTTTTCTTTTTAATTCTTCAATTGTCGTTACACCTTCTAAAACTTTATTAAGTGCATCAACGATTAAAGGTCTATATGTAGTATTTGCAGTTGCATATTTTCTTATTTCTATTGTAGAGGCACCTTCTGAAATCATATCTTTTAATTCATCATTAATACATAATATTTCAAATGCTCCTATTCTCTCAAAATATCCTATACCATTACAATATTGACATCCAACAGGTTCAAATAATTTTGATTCATCAACTACAAATTTTGCACCAGTATTTTTTTCTATTCTCGAAATATACTTCTTTTCGCTATCTGTTAAAATATGTGGTCTCTTACATTTTTCACAAAGTCTCCTAATAAGTCTTTGTGAAATTGTAGTTACAAGTGTTGCTGAAACATCATATGTAGATATTCCCATTTTCTTTATTCTTGTAATAGCCTCTATAGCATCAATTGTATGTATTGTTGCAAGAACAAGATGACCTGTTTGACCAGCTTCAATAGCAATTGCTGCTGTTTCTTGATCTCTTATCTCACCAACCAATATAATATCTGGATCTTGTCTTAAAACTGTTCTAAGCGCAGATGCAAATGTTATATTAGGTCCAATTTCAACCTGATTTATACCAGGCATTCTCATTTCAACAGGATTTTCTATCGAGATTATATTTATTTCTGGTTTATTTAAGAAATCTAGTACACTATATAATGTAGTTGTTTTACCTTCTCCTGTAGGAGCACATATAAGTACCATACTATTTCTTTTTTCAAATGCTTCAGATATTAATTCTTTATCTTGTGGAAATCCTAATTCTTCTAATGATTTCAAATTAGAGTTCTTCTTTAAAAATCTAAGAACAAATTTTTCGCCGTTTACATTTTTTTGTGAAGATACACGAATACTGAAATTCTCGTATGTATTTATGCTACCGTCTTGATCATACGTAATTTCTTGATGCATATTAGATATAGACTTTAACCTACCAGTTACTATTTGTTGTCTGTCTTTTGGAAGTTCAGTTGCAGTTATAAGTTCACCATCAATTCTAAATCTAACCCTAATTTTATCTGCCAAAGGTTCTACGTGTATATCACTTGCTCTTTTACTTATAGCAGTCATAATTATATTATCTATAAGTTTAGATGTATCTTTCTCATCTTTATCAACAAATTTGTTTTCAACAGTTCTTACATCACCAATTTGCTTCATAATAGAAGTATATAATGTAATGTATATTTGCATTTCATATCCAGCATTCATAAGCATAAGCTCTATTTCTTTTACTTTTTGTGCATTTTGTACATCAGCAAAAGCAACACTTAATCTATTACCTTCCAAACTAAAAGGTAATGCTCTATAATTTATAATTATATCTCTCGGCAAATAATCTACAGGTGTAACATTTAATTTTCCATCCAACATTACTCCCTCATATTGAAGTTTATTTGATAGTATTTCTAATAATTCTGTTTTATCACACATATCTAGAATATCTACTATTTCACCAAACTTTAAATCTCTATGATCCTTCTGATACTCAAGAACCCTAGTAACTTGAACATCTGTAAGCACACCTCTTTTGATAAATTCTAATCCTATTGGATTTTTTCTGGCTTTAACATTTTCAAACATATCGTTATCCCCCTTACTTACATATTATTTTCATTTAATTTATTAAAACGTAATAATTCATCATATATTACATCTATATTCTCATTATCCTTCTCGTAATATCCAACAATACTTTTTTCATACTTTTTTGCCATTATACCAAAGTGCTGTTGCTCTGCATAAGTAGAGGAAGCATAAATAGAAAAAGTTATTGCAGATAAGATAACTATTAAAATACCTGACCCCCTAAGCTTATTTTTATTCATAAATTTCATCTCCTACAGTTATAACGATATCTTTGCTAATTGTCTCATTATATTTTTTAAAAATAACGTTCAAACTAAAACATTTAACTAAATCCATATCACTTATATTATTTGATGTTCCTAGTATACTTTCCAAATTAGTAATATTAAAATTTTCAACGTTTTGAAGTATATTACCTGAATTTTTAAACAATTCTTTACTAACTGAATTGTATTCGTATAAATCGCCATTGGAAAATATTATTTTATTATTAATAATATCAACTGAGGTGCTGGTTTTAGCACTATTTATTAAGTTTGTATATAACTTAATATAGTTTTCATTTACAATTACTTTACCCTTTTCAGAAAGAACTTTATAATTTAAATTAGTACTAATTGCTGTTGCAAAAACTGTAAATGTGAAGAATAACATTACATATAAAACTAATGATACCATTGTGAATCCTTTTTTCATATTATCCAATCACCTTCTTTTTTAAAGTATTAATTTCAAAATTAAAGGTTTTCCCATCAACTGTATATTCAACATTTGCATTTATTTTTTTTATATAATCCTTTTTTTCAGGATATTCATCAGAATATTTATATACTGATACACTTGTTTTATAAATTATCCCATCAATATTATCTGTATTTGTAAATGAACTTAGAGCATCATAATTTGTTCCTAAAGCTATTTCAATATTCTTTACACATGATGTCACAGCATTACTCCTGGCAATTGTATATAAACTTTGATTTACATAGTTTCTAGAACTTATATATGAAGATATAACAAAGACAGAAAAAAGAACAAAAGCTATAGCTATTTCAACTAAAAAAACTCCACTTTTAGACTTGTTAAGTCTACCATTTTTTATATTACTTATTTCTGATTCAATCATTTTCTTATTCATTATATAACATCCTGTTATTAAAAACAAGTATATATATAAAGCACAAGAAAAAAAGAAATATACAGTAAACTTAAAAAGTAAATATAAACAAACAAATACAAGTCCATTAGATATTTCAAATAGAGGATATCTTATACTAATTTTTTTCTTACAGTATCTACATTTACCACCTACAAATAAGTAGCTTAATACAGGTATCAGGTCAAAAAATCCCAATTCATGTTCACAACTTGGACAATAGGATCTTTTAAAGACTATATCTTGTTTTCTAGGAACTCTGTATGTAGCAAGTGTAAAAAAACTGCCAAATAAGGTTCCAATTATGAATACATTTAATGTAATATAAATCTCTAACCAGCTCACTACAAAATCACCCCTTGTTATTATATACATTTTACAATATACTAAATAATATACTCTAAAAAATATATCTATATTTGTATAAAGGACATATACTATATATTATGCATATGTCCTAAATACACTTTAATTTAATTATTAATAATTAAATGTTTAAATTATAAATCTGCTATAACAACTCCAGCTGGTAAAGTTCCTGTACCGCCAGGAGCAAATGTTATTACACCACTGTCATCAACAGTTGCTGTAATTCCATATCTTGTTGCTAATCTAGTAGCTGCTGTAACAACATCAGGACTTTCAACATATACTACAGTTCCTGTAGTACCTTGAGAAAGTTGAGATGCGAAATCTAATGCAACTGCTGATTTAAAGTTAGCTACGTCTGAAAGACATACTGCTTTATTTGCAGAGTTTATTGGATTGTTATTAGCTAAGCTAAGTATTACAGCTCCAGCTAATATAATTATAACGATTATTGTTATAACTAATACTATTAGTGATATACCTTTTTTCATAATTTTTACTCCTTTAAAGAATCAAATTCTTATATTTTAGTATATGTCTGTTGGTAATGTTCCAGCTGGTAATGTTGTTGCAACTGGTACTGTAAATGTTATAACACCACTGTTATCTACAGTTGCTACTATACCATATCTAGTTTGTAATCTTGATTGTAGAGCTACAACTGAAGCACTTGGAACATAAGTAACAGTTCCTGTAGTGTAAAGAGAAAGCTCAGAAGCAAAATCTAATGCAACTGCTGATTTAAAGTTAGCTACGTCTGAAAGACATACTGCTTTATTTGCAGAGTTTATTGGATTGTTATTAGCTAAACTTAATATTACAGCTCCAGCTAATATAATTATAACGATTATTGTTATAACTAATACTATTAAAGAAATACCTTTTTTCATAATTTTCACCTCCCTAAACAGTATATATTAAAACATTTTTAATGTCTTAACCAAATTTTAATCACCTAAATGTATAGCATTTAATTCTTGTGTCCACCAATTAGGTTTACTTGTATAATATATTTTGATGTCTCCATTACTTTGTATGTACCAAACGATTCCATCTTCTTTATATAGTTTTACTTCAAATTCTTTTTCAAAAACTTCTATATTTACTTTATAAAACGTTGAATCCTTTTCTGATATTTTATCGTCGATACTAACAATTTGTAATAAGTCTTCATCTTCATTATTCTTAATTTTTGTTTGAATTATATTTTCAATATCTGTACTACCTATTAATAATTGCTCGGTTGTATATATATCGAAAGTATCTGATTTCAACTTACCTACATATTCTGAAATCTTTGATTGCAATGTAAGTGAATCTTTAATTAAATCTTTTGCTTTAATATTTTTATTTAACTTTAATAGAGACATAATAGTTAGAACCATTATTATCAGTATTAAAATTATAATAACTATATTCTTTATATTATCCTTTTTCATTTTACCCCTTATTTATTGGATGATGGAGGATTTGTTACACCACCATTACTATTGTTTGTATTATTATTTGCGTTATTCTGATTATTATTATTAGTAGCATCAGTTAAATCGCTTGCAGGTGTAAATGGATCAGAATTTCCTGCTTTATACTGATTATATTTTTGAAATGAAAGTATATCAGCACTACTAATTGTATATTCTTTAGTTAAAGACTCTTTACTTATATCTTTTGTCTGACTAAATTTATAGTCAGTAGTGTTCACTTTTTCATAGTTTTGTACATTGCCAATCAACGAAGCTTGCTCCTGAGGCAACATAATCATAAGCATAATAACACATAAAGAAAAGAATACTAAAACCGAAATACTAAATGTTATAACATATTTCTTAACCATTTTCTACCTCCTTATCTATTTTACAAATTTCAAATTTTTAACAGCGAATGAAGTTGTTATTTGATTACTTCCCGCATATTCCATTTTCAATCTATCTAATTTAAATCTTAATTCAGTATCATTTTCTAGATCAAATATAAACCCAGAAACATTTGTATAGTTACCTTTAACACTAATAATAAAATCACTCCCTGATGATGTTGTAGAAGTAGCTGATGCTCCAGTTTGTGTTGTTGTACTACCTGTTTGAGCACCACTTGTAGCTGATTGTGAACTACCACCTGGTTCTACTAAAGATAAAGTTAAATTATTTGCTTTTGCATAATTTCCAATCCTTATCCACATATATTCCACGTTATACTTTTCATCTGTAGTTGCTTCTTTTATTATTGAAATTGTTTCATCAGTTATTGCCTCATATTGATCTTTTTGCTTCTTATATTCTGTTTTTGCGGTTTCAACTGACTTTATACTTACATCATAATTATTTTTAACACTCACAAGTTTTGCATCCAAATCTTTTATTGATGAGAATTGTGACATTAATGTTTTTTGCGAAACAATTTTAAATATACCCAAATCTATATCAACAAAAAATACACAAAGTATTAAACCGATTACTATTAACCCCATAATTCCTTCAAAAATAAAAAATTTCTTGTTTTCCATCATGGCAAATCACCACCAATTTCTATAGTTATTACGCTTGAATTATTAATACTATTTATAACTACATTCTTTAATATATCTGGCTGTAATCTAAGATTTGCTACAAAATATCCAAGATTAGGATATTGATCTGACTGAGCAGTGATTTTAATTTTCTTGTTATCATCTGAAGATATGGTTTTTAATTGTACATTCTTAGGTATTACTTTTATTAATTTTTGAGTAAATGCCGCAACATTATATGTAGTAAATTTACCAATTTGTTGCGATTCTATTTGTTGTCTAGTTTTAGTTATTTCATCATTAATAGTTCTATATTGATTAGTTGCAGAATCTATTGAACTTTTATCGCTTCTAGCTAAACTAATCATTTCTTCGTATTTAGATGTTTTTGCGGTCAATTCATTTTTCATTTTTGTTACTTGGTTCATATATATATTTGAAAATACGAAATATGATATTACACCTATAAAGCCTATAATTATCGGATACATCATATATCCTGCAACCTTTTCAGCTGTAAAACCTGGTAACATATTAAGGTTAAACTTATTTTCAGTTTTTTCTTTTTTAACTTTTTCTTTTTCTTTATTTCCGTCTGCTTTTGGTTTAACAAATAGTTTTTGGAAAAATCCTTCCTTTACTATTGCTTTTTTCATAAATTCTATTCCCATAGTAGCAGGAACTAAATATTCTTTAGCAAGTGCTACCGCTGGCAAAACTTCAAGAGTTTCAGCAATATTTCTTACTCCACCAACATCACCAACAAATTTTGGTTTTAAAATTTCACATCTAATACCAAAATACTCTGTAAATAACGTATCTATATTTGTAAATAAAATACCTGTTCCAGTAATGTAAAGTTTTGTTATACTCTCTTTGTATCTATTAACATCTTCTGTAATTGCACGTAAAATTTCCTGAAGTATTGGTTCTACGATTTCTTCTAGTTGAACTTTATTAGTATCTGATCCAGAATCCGAAAAAACATTTAATTGTTTGCAGGCATCATATGCTTTTTGATATGAACCTAAAACATCAATAAATCTTTCAAAAATACTTTTCATACCTGTTTCATAAATTGATGTATAAGTCACTTTACCATTTATTGTTGTTGTCACATTTAAATTATCTTCTAAATTAATTAGTATATAATTTTTATCCTCGTCTGGTACATTTGTAGGTAATAATAATTCAGTAGGATACATGGCAGCAACACTTGAATCGCCAATTCTAGAATACTGCTCAATTGCTTGTTTCTTACATATGCACATTATCCCTCTTCTATAATCTCCGATTATAGTAGGAGCCAATGAGTATACATATGAAATATTTGTTGAAAGTAAACCTTTCTTTTCACATATGTCTTCAAATTCGAGTTTAATAACATTTTGTAAATCACCAGCTGAAATTTGTTTAAATACTTGAAATGCATTATATTCAACTTTTGGAGCGCTTAAAACTATAGAAACATCTTTGCCACTATTCGTATCTGTTATAACTTTTTCTAATGTTTCTTTTAATGTAGTTCTTACAAATCTTATGCCATGCTCTTTAATCTCAATAGTTCCGGCATTATTTTTGACAAGTTTCGCATATTTAACAATGTTGTCATCAAAATATATTCCTAAACAGTTAGCCATAATACACTCCTTTACTAAATATTTTTCTTATGTTATTTGAACTAAGACTGGTGTTCATATCTGCCCTAGTGTTATATTGATTTGTTTTTGTAAATATAATTAAATACTTTTTAAAATTTTAATAATAACCGTATTTGTCCAATTCATTTAAATTATATATAAATATATTATAATATTCTTTATTATTCTCAAATATTTTAGTATATATTATTTCAAAAGTAAACATCATATTTATTGTATAGAACAAGTTTTATAATAAAGATTTCAATATTATTATCTGTCAAAACTTTTCTAACATACTCTTTTATTTATACATTACCAAACAGAAATCTACTAATTTCTAATTTATACCGCAAAATTAATGAAAATATAATTTTTAAATTATTTAAATTTAAAAGATTTGTGTACATTTCATGCATATTGCCACCGTATATATAATTTATCATATTTCGACTATTTTTTCAACAAAAGAAACTAACTTTTTATTTTTTTTTTCTTATTTTAATATAACTGCAACATGATTGAAATATATTCGTAATATATTCGAAACATTTATACTACATAATTTTATAAATATTTCCTAAATCTAATGGAGAAAATATTTTAGATTTTATTGTCATTTCATATGATTTAAGAGTGTCAACATCAACCGCATAATATTTTCCATTTGAGTTATAAATGAAAGATGTATTTTTAGCAAGCACCGAATAATTAGTTATATAGTCTAGTACTACATTTGAATACTCTCCTTCAACTTTTTTGTTACCTGTTACATTATATAAAGAATATACAGCCTTCTTTTCTTGAACCAACATATATGCTGCTCCATTTTTCAAATTTAGCGGTGTCAAATCGTCCTTTAGATTATAAATACCATCAATTGTAACTTCACCAGATAAATTATATATTTTGTTCACAGTGTTTCCTTTTTTTTGTATAAAATAACCATCAGAAGTTGTAAATTCAAAGCCAGATTCTACTTCAATTAGCTTTTCAGTTGACAAGAATATATAAGTTTTAGTATCCTTTTCTGCTTTAATTGCGTTTTTAGATCCAGATATTGCTGTTAAATTAGTATAAACAGGCTCTAATATAACTCTACCGTCCTCATCTACTAGTCCTTTTAATTTACTTAAATCATCTATCTTAGATACGATATATTGAGTTTTACCATCAATTGTTGGATAGTCTAAAGTTGAAATAACGGCATATTTATCTGTTATACTTGTTGATGCTATTGTAGATTTAAATACTTCTTTTGC
This sequence comes from Clostridia bacterium, assembly GCA_029256705.1. Taxonomy (GTDB): domain Bacteria; phylum Bacillota; class Clostridia; order TANB77; family CAG-465; genus RGIG5057. The sequence continues at coordinate 66,934 of JAQSXK010000006.1, read as the reverse complement.
ATTTAAAAATTTATATGCATCATTTAGGCTTGCAAAATCTTTTGTATCATGTCTTATTCCTTTATTATTGAAAATTCTAAATATACTAGCTTGTTCTGTCTCACCATATCTAAATATAAAATATGGCAATAATTTATTTTCTTTATCATATACAAAATAAACTTCAGATTCTTTACCACCTAAACTAACGCTTTTACCATCGCTTAAAAAGTATATATAACTATCTTCTGCAGTTTTTAGATAAACAGAATTGTCCACTCTTGCTAGTTGAGAATATTCTGGTTTTAGTAACACCGAACCATCAGTTTTACTAATTCCATAACCAACTCCTACTTCCTCAGTAACAAAATATAAATTATTTTGTTCAATTTGATTATTAGCTTTTCCAGTATCTTTTGGTCCACTATAAATAAATATTAAAACACCAACCAGTATTGCTACCAAAGATGCTATTAAAATCAAAATTAATATTGTTTTTTTATCAGTCATAATTATCTCTCCCCTATCGATTATATAGTATCATAAAAAGTTTTTTTTTTCAATAGCATACCTTAAAAATCATAAAAAAACACAAAATTCAAACTTTATTGCTTAAATTTTGTGTTTTGTTTAATTATTCTGCTATTCTAGATAAGTCATATTCTACTTTTACATCGTTATTTCTCTTAATAAATATATCGGAAAATTGTTTCTTCTGATCAACATATACTTGTTTTAACTTTGTTAACTCTAAAGTGCCTAAAAAAGCTGTAACAACTTCTAAATTATCTATTTCTTCTGTATTAAAAACCTTATTAAATACGAGACAATCATTTTTTTCTAAATAAGATATTATCTGTTTAGCCTTATCTTTTACAGTAACTTTCTCATATAAAGTTAATCTCTCAATCTCTTTTGCATTTGCGTTCATTTTATTAATGTTCCTACTTATTATTTCATTATAAATATCAAATAATTCATCTTTTTCAAACTTTTCACCAGTATACTGCATTGTCTTGGCAAATTTAATTTTCTCCATAGGTTTATCAAACGTTCCAAAATTAGATATATACATATTACCAATTGTATTACTAATTTCTTTATATTTCTTATATTCAATTATTCTAGATATAATATCTTCTTCTGTTAGCTCATTCTCTACCTTTTCTTCAAGTTCTGGAAGAAGCTTTCTAGCTTTTATATCTAATAATGTAGATGCCATAACAACAAAGCTGCTTGCTATATCAAGATTCAAATTAGACATTTCATTAAGATAATCAATATATTTATCTGTTAAATCGCTAAGAGAAATATCAAATATATTCATTTTATTCTTAGAAATAAGAAATAAAAGCAAATCTAAAGGTCCCTCAAAATTATCTATAATCAATTTATATTCATCATTATTATTTAAAATTTTTTCTTTCATATCAATTCCTTTAATTACTCTAAAACTGATTCTAGAGCTATCTCTATCATATTTTTTAGTGATTTTTCTCTATCTTTAGGTGAGACTAATGTTTTTTTTGTATGTGAATCTACAACAGATAAAAGACAAGCTGCTTTTTTATTTAATGAATTAGCTACATGAAATAATCCAAAACATTCCATTTCAGCACCAATACATTTTATTTCTTGTGGGATTCTACCTAGCAAAGATTTTACATCAATATAATAATCAAAACCATCACTAGTTAAAACAGTACCCCTTTTAACTTTAATATTTAATCTATCTGCAACATTTGAAAGTATATCAGTTAATTCTTTTGATCCAGATAACAAGTTATCCTTGCAACTATTAAATGTTAAGGCAAAAGTACTTTCGCTATATGCATTATCTACAAGAATAGTATCCAATAGTTCTAAATCTTCAGAATATCCACCACAAGAACCGATTCTAATTATTTTTTCAACATCATAAAATTTAAATAATTCATATGAATATATACCAATACTTGGCATACCCATACCACTACCCATAACAGAAACTTTTTTACCCTTATATATTCCTGTAAAACCTAACATTCCTCTAAGCTCATTAAAACATACAACATTTTCAAGGTAATTTTCTGCAATAAATTTAGCGCGCAATGGGTCACCTGGCATTAAAACAATTTTTGCTATATCTCCATAATTTGCACTATTGTGAACAGTTGGTGTGTTAGTCATAATTCATTCTCCTCATCTTTATCTTTTTTTGAAACCTCTTCTAAATAAATATTGATTTATTTTTTCTATATCCATATTTTTTGATTTGGAATTAATAATTTTTTCAATTACACTATTTTCATAATTTTTAAAAGATAAATTGTTTAATCTATCTTCAATTAAATCTGAATTTACTCCTTTAACTTTCAATTTTTCGGAAATTTCATAGATAGAATACTTTAACATTTTCTCGTTTTGTCTTATAAAAGACTCAACATAATCTAAATCATTAATATAATTGATTTCTATCAAATATTGTATAACCTTATTTATAATTTTTTCATCTATATTTAATCTTTTAAGTTTCATTTCCACTTCATATTCAGTTTTTTTAGATATTCCTAAATATTTTATAGCTTTAAATTTAGCTTCTTCAAACTCCATTATTTTTCACTTATTTCTTCTAAATTTTCATCTTCATCAACTAAACCCACTTCTGGTATTTCACCCATACTCTTTTCAAAGGCTTTATCAAAATTTTCTCTAACTTTCTTCTCAATTTCCTTCATTGTTTTAGGATTATCTAATAAATATTGTTTTGCATTTTCTCTTCCTTGACCGATTTTTTCTCCATTGTAAGCAAACCAAGCTCCACTCTTATTAACAATATCTAATGATGCTGCTAAATCTAAAATACATCCTTCATTTGATATGCCATGTCCATAAATAATATCAAATTCAGCTTCTCTAAAAGGAGGAGCAACTTTATTTTTTACTACTTTAACTTTAGTTCTACTACCAGTAACTTCTCCATTAGTTTTTATTGCTTCTTGTTTTCTTATGTCTAATCTAACAGATGAGTAAAACTTAAGTGCTCTACCACCTGGTGTAGTTTCTGGATTTCCAAACATAATACCAACTTTTTCACGTAATTGATTTATAAATATAACTACTGTTTTAGATTTACTAATAACTCCTGTTAATTTTCTTAAAGCTTGTGACATAAGTCTTGCTTGTAAACCTATATGACTATCGCCCATTTCACCATCAATTTCAGCTTTGGGTACAAGTGCTGCAACAGAATCTATAGTTATGATATCAACTGCCCCACTACGTATTAATTGTTCCGTAATTTCTAAAGCTTGCTCTCCTGTATCAGGTTGTGATACAACTAAATTATCCACATCAACACCTAATTGTCTTGCATACACAGGATCTAATGCATGTTCTGCATCAATAAATGCTGCTATGCCACCTAATTTTTGTGCCTCAGCAATTGCATGTAAAGCAAGTGTTGTTTTACCAGATGATTCTGGTCCAAATATTTCTATAATTCTACCTCTTGGGTAACCACCTATGCCAAGTGCAATGTCTAAACTAAGTGCACCGCTTGGTATAGAGTCAATGTTTACGTCTGAAACTTCACCAAGTTTCATGACAGAACCTTTACCAAAATTTTTTTCGATTTGCGCCATTGCAATGTCAAGCGCTTTTTTTCTTTCTTCTGAAATCATAATTTCCTCCTTACAAATATTAAAACGTTTGTTTGAAATTATTATACTATGTAAAAAATGGTTTGTCAACACTTTTAGTTAAAAATTTTAAAAAATAGCTAAGTTTTTTAAAACCAATGTTTGTTTCTGCTTTATTTTACATTATTAGATATTACTGTATAAGTATATATATTGGGACATAGTAGCAACATAATGTAATGTATAAAGTATATATCATTCATGTTTAGTTTTCAAGCATTTTAAATGATTTTGACCATTTATTTAGCTATTTATAAAAAAACACTATGGAAAACTCCATAATGTTTTTTACTATCAAACTATTTTTTTACTTTACTCATCTCAGCAAACCTTTTAATCTTTAATGTAGTTGTCTTTTCAAACTCATCTTTTTTTATCTCTAAATTTTTTACCGCTTTATATGGTACTAATTTTCTATTAATCTTTTTGATTTCCTCCCATATTAGTTCATGTATTTGCTCATCTGAAGGTCTATTAGAAGCATATGTTTCCTCCATATATTCCTCGTCTAAAGTAACTTTTGCTGCAACTATTATACTATTTTGATCTTCACCTAGTCCATAAACCATCGATTCAGAAACGTAAGGTATTTTATTTATGTAATTTTCTATTTCTTCGGGATATATATTTTTTCCATTTTGCGTTACTATAACATTTTTTGTTCTTCCTGATATGACTAAATTGCCCTGATTATCAAAGTATCCTACATCCCCAGTATAAAACCAACCTTTTTTGAGAACTTTTTTTGTCGCCTCTTCGTCCTCGTAATATCCTAACATAACGTTTGGACCTTTAACCATTATTTCACCAGAATTTTCTATTTCATCCTCTTTTAAATCTATTCTTACCTCAACGTCTTTAATAGCAACGCCAACAGTTCCAGATTTTCTAGTTTTAACTAAAGTACCCGCAACGAGTGGTGAAGTTTCTGTAAGACCATAACCCTGAAGTATTACAAATCCATATCCTTCCATGGCGTCTACAGTTTCTTTATCAGTTGGTGCAGCACCTATTAATATATATTTTAAATTTCCACCCAAATTATCATGTATTTTTTTAAATATCTTTCTTCTAATATCCGTTTTTGCCCCACCTAAAAAGGAACTTACCTTAACGACGGTATCCACTAAACCTTGCTTATTTTCCTTCTTTATTGTTTTTTCAATTTTCTTTTTAATATTATCAGCAAGCAGTGGAACACATGTTATACAATCAGGTTTCATATCAGACAAATTTTGCATTATATATCTTAATCCTTCACATATTCCTACACTACCACCTTCACTTAAAACAGATAAATATGTTACTGTGAACTCATATGTATGGTGCATTGGTAAAAAAGATAGGAATCTAAGTGTTGTTTGTTCACTATATGCATAAGCTATTGAGTATACATTGCTAGCTATATTGTTATGTGATAGCATAACACCTTTTGAGTTTGAAGTAGTTCCAGAAGTAAATAATAAAATTTTAAACTCGTTAGGATCGACTTTTCTCTCAATATATTCGTGTGAGCCAGTATCAATTAATTCTTTTCCTTCAACCAATAATTCATCAAATGAATAAGACTCTTCATTTGAATTTTCCTTATCCATTTCAATGTACACCGTGTCTTTTGGCAACTTATCTTTCAATTCATTAATCAGTTCTTTTTTCTTGCTGGAATATACAATACATTTAGCTCTAGATCTATTTAATAGATTTAAAACTTCATTAGCTGGTAATTCTTTATCTAGAGGAACAATAATTCCTACCCCACAAGCGGTTGCCATATATGTAACAAACCATTTATAACTGTTTTCTCCTATAACAGCAATTTTTTCATTATCTAGGTTTAACTTCAAAAGTAGCGCAGTTCCAAGATTAAGTATATCCTCTTTTATCTGTTTAAACTTTATCTCATCAAATTTATTTGTTTTTTTATTTCTTTCTATTATAGCTATCTTTTCAGCATATAGATCACATCTTTTTAGTACAAAATCTTTTAAGGTATCCATTCTCTCTATTTTTTTCATAACAATCCTCCTATATTAATCAAAAATAAGTTTAACATTTTTTACAAAATATTTTGTTCCTCTATCATCTAGCTTCTCTAATTCATATTCTATTAATGGCAAGCTGTTTTTATACTCGTTTGCTACATTTGTTGGATCTAAGTCTATTCCATTCAAAACGTATTCTTCCATACTTTTTCTTATAGCTTCTAAATCACTACTTGAACTTTTATACAACTTATATGTATTTTTAGTAGAAATAAAAATATGTGTTAAATCGTTAATATCATACTCTATACTTAGCGCATATAGTGTAAGTTTATATGTCTTATCATTTTCTTTTAATTCTTTTATTATTTGAAATTCTTCAGATGACCCAAAACCCATGGCATATTTACAAAATGCATCATCCTTATAGCTATAGCCAATTGGTAATTTATATTCATCTTTCTTATCGATTTTAATACTATTTCCATATATTTCTTTAGCAGCCTTTAAAACAGTATCATATCTATACCCGGAAATCTTCTCATCACCTACCATATAACTAATTGTAGGACTTTGTGTTTCCTCAAGTCTAGAAATTGCAGAATATAATATATATTCTCCTGACATCTTATCAATTGTATTTTGAAGATACTTAGGTACAAAATTATATATTTCCCTAGCCAGTTGACTATCTTTATTTATCTCTATATATTCACTTGGATCTACAGTTTTCTCTTCGTTATTGTTAGAATTAATCAATGGTTGTTCCTGAATATTGTCTGATTTTTTACCGCCCAATTCACTATTTTTTGTCAGAATATATGAAGCCAATATAACTATTGTTAATAAAGCAATCACTGACGTTGAGATAATTATAATTTTCTTTTTCATTACTATCACCTACAAACGTTATTATATACTATTTAGTATAAAAAAACAATGCTTTATATAAAAAAAGCATTGTTTTAACAAATTTTAGCACGTTGTTTTTAATTTATTTATTTTGAGTTTCAATTTTCTTTTCTTGATCTTTTTTCATTTCAGCAAATCTTTTTATTTTCATTGTTGTAGTTTTTTCAAACTCATCTTCCTTAATTTCAAGATGCTTAATAGCTTTATATGATGTTAAACTTCTATTTATAGTTTTTATAGCATTCCATATTATGTTATATATTTCTTCTTTTGACGGTTTTACGCTATGATTTTGCTCTATATATTCATCATTAACTGTAACCTTAACAGCTATTTTCAGATCGTCTTTATTACCGTCTTCTTCTAAACCATACACCATACATTCTTTAATATAAGGTATTTTAGCAAGCATAAGTTCTAACTCTTCAGGATATATGTTTTTACCATTGCGGGTTACTATTACATTTTTACATCTACCAGTTATATAAAGATATCCCTCTTCATCCATATATCCAATATCTCCAGAATGGAACCATCCATCTATAACACAAGCTTTTGTTGCTTCTTCATCCTCATAATATCCTAACATTAAAGTAGTACTTTTTATTAATATTTCTCCTTCACCTTTTTCGTTTGGATCTTTTATCTTAATTTCACTACAAGGTACAGCTATTCCTGTTGATCCAACCTTAGGTTTAAATTCAGGTGTAAGTGCAGCTATTGGAGCAGTTTCTGTAAGACCATAACCTTGTAAAAACAATATTCCAATATCTTCTACCCATTTACCAACTTTAGCATCTATAGGTGCAGCAGCGCTTACTATAATTCTAATATTGCCACCTAAATTATCATATATTTCACTGAAAACTTTTCTTTTTATATCTATATTTACTGATTTCAATGCATTAGTCACATGAATCATCGAATTAACTATACCTTCTTTTTTACTCTTTTTAATACCGGCATTAATTTTTTTATATAAAGTTTCAACTAATAAAGGTACAGCGAGCATTATTGTAGGTTTTGTTTCTTTAAGATTTTGTACAATATACTTCAGACCTTCACAAACTGCTATAGAAGACCCTTCAGAAATAGGTATTAAAAAGCCAATTGTGGATTCATATGTATGATGTAGTGGTAATATAGAAAAAAATCTATCTTTACTATCCATTTCAGCATATGAAAGTGCACCCCATATATTATCTACTAAATTTCTATTGCATAACATAACACCCTTAGAGCTAGATGTTGTTCCTGAAGTAAACAATAAAACCTTAAACTCATCTGGCTCTATTTTAGTAGAAAGAAAACTATTATTTCCATTTTTGTATAACTGCTTTCCGACATTTGTAACATAATTAAATCCAACATCTTTGCCAGATAACTCTTTTTCAGAGTACATTTCAATAAAATATTCGATTTCCTGCAAATTATTTTTAATTTTTTCAATTACATCTTTTTTACGAGGAGAATATATAATGGCAGAAGCTCTACTTCTTTTAACGATATTTTCAATTTCATTAGCTGGTAGTTCTTTATCCACCGGCACTGCAATTATACCACCACAAAGAAGTGTCATATAAGAAACATACCAATTATATGTATTTTCACCGATTATAATAACTCTTTTATCTTTAAGCCCAAGCAATTCTATAATACCTGTTCCTAATCCTACTACATCTTCCCTAAAATTTGAATATTTAATTTCTGAATACTCACCTTTGTGATCAAATTTTTCAAGTATACAAACATTTTCTTTATATTTTTCAGTTGATTCAATAAACATCTCTTGAATAGTTACGTGTCTCTTAACTACGCGATTTTTTGAATTTTTTTTCTCCTTAATTTTTTCTTTTTCATTTTCAATACTTAATTCTTCAATATTAGATATTCCTGGCATTCTAAATTTTGGTATTTTAAAATTTGGTACTTTAAAATCTTTTAATATTCTCATAATACACCCCTTAAAATTTATTTCATTGTATCATATTTAATACTTAAAATCAACTATTTAATAACATTTTGTTTTAACGCTAGTTTTATTAATTATATTTTGTACCAATAATTTATTTTTTATTGAAAGAAAGGAAAAATTGTGATATAATCTATACGTTATAAGCTTAGAAAGGTGATACAAATGTTAAATAAATTTTCCAGAACAGAATTATTAATAGGAAAAGATAATCTGAATAAACTAATGAACAGTTCAGTTGCTATATTTGGTATAGGTGGTGTTGGGTCATATGCTGCCGAAGGACTGGCAAGATCTGGTGTCGGTAAATTTATTCTTATAGACGATGATAAAATATGTCTTACAAATATAAATAGACAAATACATGCTACAACAAAAACCGTTGGTATTGAAAAAGTGGAAGCTATGAAAAATAGAATACTAGATATAAATCCTAAAGCCACTGTTATTACTCATTTAACTTTTTTAAATCCAGAAAATTCAGGCCAACTTATTAGTGAAGATTATGATTACATAGTTGATGCAATTGATACAATTGGTTCAAAAATTGATTTAGTTATTAAAGCAAAAGAAAAAAATATCCCAATAATATCTAGCATGGGTGCTGGCAACAAACTAGACCCTACAAGATTTGAAATTTCAGATATTAAAAAATCTTCAATGTGTCCTGTTGCAAGAGTTATGAGAAAAGAGCTAAGAAAAAGAAATATAGAGTCACTTAAAATTGTTTATTCTAAAGAAGAACCGTTAGTACCTATAAGCGATTGTGAATCTTCTTGTAAAAAAAATTGCGTCTGTCCAAAAGGTACAGTAAGAAAATGTACCGCAAAAAGGCAAATTCCAGGTAGCATATCATTTGTCCCTTCTGTTGTTGGATTAATAATAGCATCAGAAGTTGTCAAAGATTTAATAAAATAATAATATTATATATAAATCATTATAATAAAAAAGACGTAACGATTTCGAATGAAATTATTACGTCTTTTTGTAAATTATTAGATACAATCATTTTGGTTGGATATTTCTTTGTTTTTGCATGTTTGAATACAATCCTGAAATTTAGAATTTTGTGCGGCAATTATTAGTAAATTTTGTCCCACCCCTACTATAAGATTACCAATTACATTTTGGTCATCTAAACTTAAATTTTCAGCTAAAAAAATTGATATCGAAGTTGCTAATGTAATTAATTTATATCCCTCGCAATTATCCATTAGATTTTTTGATGAATCCATACTTTAACTCGCCTCATATAAGTATATATGTAATTTATAACAAGATTGTTCTAATAATAAACATCTTAAATATAATTGCCACCCAAATCATCTTTATTTAAGTATTAATGTAACAAACGCAAATAACTATCAATATTATATAACTAGGAGGTACAAAAAATGGAAAACAAAAATCATAATGATAATTTACATAGAGAAATTGTAGAAATGACAGATACCTATAGACAAGATGCACTACTTACAATAGGAATGAGGGCACCTGAATTTATAGCTGAAACTACATTTGGACCTGCTAAAATGTCAGATTACGCAGGGAAATGGTTAGTATTTTTTTCTCATCCAGGAGATTTTACACCTGTATGTACTACTGAATTTATAGCATTTGCCAAATATTATCCAGAGTTCAAAAATAGAAATACTAATTTACTTGGTTTATCGATTGATAGTAATCCATCACATTTAGCTTGGGTATATAATATCTATAAAATGACTGGTATACAAATACCGTTTCCAATTGTTGCGGATAGAAACATGAGAATTGCTAGAATGTATGGAATGTTACCGGCTGATCAAAATGCTACTCAAACTGTAAGAAGTGTGTTTATTATCGATCCCGAACAAAAAATAAGGGCTATACTACAATATCCAATGTCAAACGGAAGAAATATTCCAGAAATATTGAGATTATTAGATGCGCTACAGACTACAGATATTGAAGGTGTTGTGACACCCGCTAATTGGATGCCAGGTCAATCAGTAATAGTTCCTTATCCAAAAACCTATGATGAATTATTAGAAAGAGTAAAAAATCCTATGGGATACAATTGTATGGATTGGTATTTATGCTTTAAAAAGAATTCTGAATATATGCAACCAATTATAGAACAGCAACCAATATTTACAAATCCAATGATTAATGTAATGCCACAGGAAAATATAAATATGTTTCAAAACAGTTATAATAATCGTTAGGAGGTATTCATATGAGTGAAGATCGTTGTAGTACAGGTGGAATATTCGGTTCTGGTTGTAGTTGTATAATTATACTTATTATAATATTTATAATATTTTCATGTTTTTGCAATAATAAAAAAGATTGCATTGAACCTTATTACCCAAATGACATATTTTAAAATTATATATAAAACTACCTCAAAAAGGTAGTTTTTTTATTTTACCTTGTTCTAATAATTTAATTTCATATTATTTTAATTAATTGTATATATCTTTTTGTAATTCATATAATATTTAAGGTAGAGTGAATTAAAAATGAACGGGTAGATTTAATGTTTCTATCTTTTTTATTTTAATAAATAAATTCAATCTATTAAATTTATTTATTAAAATTAGTATATATATTGAAAAAAAAATATTGTTATGATATAATGCAATAAAAAGGTGAAAAAAGGGGATTTTATTTATGGCAAATGATAAACTACCAGTGGTATTAAATAAACAAAAAGATATACTAAATATTGCAAAAAGATATATAGATAAATTATCTAGTAAATCAACTAACAAACAAATAATAGATAGTTTTACATATATTAAGCAATATGGCGTGTTGTCTATGCCAGCATTTAGAATGTTCGCGGATGAAATGATAAGACAATCACCAGAGGGAACCATAATAATGGCAGATATTAATGATTTATTTGTCGCAAATAAATTTAGAGGAAAAGAAAAAGTAAATAGTATGATTAAAAGTATGATAGATAAAATAAAAGTTTCTCTAAACGAAAACGAATGTAAAAATTACAAAATAGCAAAAATGGGAGATGAAATATATATATATTTGCCAGATAAAAACGAGCAAGAAGCAAATACCATTGTAGATGATTTAAAAAAGGTAAAGGAAAATGAACTAACTATTAGTGTAGGATCATGTTCAGATTTATCAAATGGCTTAACACATGCAATGAATATTGCAGATGAAAAAATGGCAGAAAACAAAGGCATTTTTAAAAGTGAAAGATTAAGAAGTATTTGTGGGAATGATTTGGAAAAAATTGTTAATACGGTTGTTGAAACACAATTAGATAAAATGAGAATAAATATGGAAAAACTTAAGAATAGTAACAAACCAGATTTAAGAAACACTTTCGATAAAGCAATTGAACAATTAGATATGGATGATATAGTTTCAGATAGTCATATTTCGCAAGATTTAGGTACAGCAGATAAGCAGGATACGTTTGAAAAATTAAAAAGACAATATACCGATGAAGCTAAATCATTATATGGAAATAAGACTCATCTAATAAATGAATATGTATTAGCTAGCATGTTATCAAAGCACCCTGTGAATGATGTAATAAGTTCAGAATATTTTCAAGGCCTTGGATATAGAAAGGCATATAAAAATATAATGAAAGATAAGGGTTCTAAAGGTTTTAGTATTCTTGCTGTTGATTTATCAGGATTAAAAAATATAAATGATACTCATGGGCATGATGCAGGTGACATTGCAATTTCTGATTCACTAGAACATGTAAAAAATGTGCTTAAAGAAAAAAACATTAAGATGTATTCAAATATTGTTGCAAAAGGTGGAGGAAATTCATACGTTTTGATTGAAAAAAGTAATGATATTTCGGAAAACGAAATTATAAGTGATATACAAAGATATGGAACTAATACTGGGGCAAAATATAATATGTCTATTATTTGTTCAATTCAAGAAATTAGCAAAAATAAGTTAAAAAAGCCTAACTTTCTAAATATAATTAATGATAATCTTACTAAAATCGAAAGTAATCTTCAAGAAGAAAGTTTTAGCAGAAAATTGAAGGATGTAGAAGAAATAAAAGGGTCAATTAAAAAAATCTACCGACAAATTGCAAATTTGGATGATATTAAACTTTTATCAAAAAGTAGTTTAAATCAAAGAGAAAAAATTTTAGAAATGATTAAAATTGGATTTAAAAATTGCATTGAAAAAGAAAAAGATTCATCACATTTAAAATCTACACATAAAAGCATTAACTTAGAAAAAGGAAAAAGAGGTTATGAACTTAAAAATCTAAAACCATGTGCAAATGAAATGACTATATAAAGTAAAAACTCTCACGAATAAAAATGTATTCGTAAGAGTTTTTATATTTAATTTAATTTTATATGATATTTTATTTATCAAAGGATCTTAACTAAGCTGTTAGCTATATCAATTGTATCCTGATTACATGTATCACCATTGGAGATTATTGTACTTAGTTTAACGAAGATTTCATATAATTCCCTTTTTTTGCTCTCTGAGCATTCAGAAAATCTGTCATTAACAAATACCCTAATATCCGGGGGATTTTCGTTTTTTAGATACCATTCAGTAAAATCTTTAATATAGGCACTTGCACCACTCAACATATGCTCATTCATATTTTACACTCCTCCAATAAATTTATTTTAAATTTAAATATCTAATATTTAATTGCATAGATATTATATCACAAAGTCATATTTATGTCAATCTTTTCAATAAAATTATACATAATGAGTATGTTTTTCATAGTATACAAGATGAAAACCCGCTATTAATCCTATACTAACGGCGAAAAAGTTACAATTATTTTATCAATTATTCTTTTAATAATACCACGTCTATTCCATTCAACTAAATTTATTTCTAATGATTTCTCTTGCGTATCCAAAAAATCTTCTTTAATTTTTTGCTCTTCTCCAGTTCTATAAATCCAATTTCCACATTCAAAATGGAAATATAACCCTCTAAAATCAAGATTTATGCTTCCAACTGTAGCCAATTCGTCATCAGATATAAACACTTTAGAATGAACAAATCCTGGTTTATATTCGTATATTTTAACACCTGCTTCAAGCAATACTTGATAAAATGCCCTATTTATAAAGTGCATCACTAATTTGTCTGAAATATATGGAGTTATTATTCTCACATCAACACCAGATTTTGCTGCATTTACAAATGCTGTAACAACGTCACTATCTAAACTTAAGTAAGGCGTCATTATATATACATAATTCTTTGATGAATTTATAATTTGAATATATAAATTTTGCGCCGTATTATTTTTATTATCCGGCGAGTCACAGTAAGGTACTATATATCCTTTACCAATATCTTCTTTACTTATTTTATTTATAAATTTTTTATAATCTAAATAATTTTTTTTATTGCAAAGATTCCACATTCTAATAAACATTATTATATAACTTGTTACTGCCCTTCCAAAAATTTTGATTCCAGAATCTTTCCAATGTCCGTATCTTTTATCCAAATTAATATATTCATCGCCTATATTAACACCACCTGTATATGCGATATTACCGTCTATTACAACTATTTTTCTATGGTTTCTATAGTTTAAATATTCATTAATTGATATTAATGATGAATTAAATATGTAAAATTTTATTCCAAATTGTTCTAAATTTAGTTTGAATTTTTCAGGAAATTTTCCTTGGTTACCCATTCCATCTACAATAATATAAATTTTCACCTTCTCTAGTGACTTCTGTTTTAAACCATCAAATAATCTATTCCACATACTTCCTTCACTTATAGTGAAATATTGTATAAATATGTATTCCCTTGCATTTGCAATATCTTTTAGAATTGATTCAAAATATTCTTCTCCACTTTTTAAATATTGTAAATTTGAATTTTTATATATAGGCAATTTGTTTGTATTATATATATAATTTACTTGATTATACATAACCTTATCTAATATTTTAATCTCTTCGAATTCTTCATAATTTTTTTCTATAAATTGTTGTGAATTTGAGTATTCTTCGTCAATTCGTTTTTTAAAAGATTTAGATACTTCTGAATTTCCAAGTATAAGGTATAATATTGCGCCCAATATAGGAAAAAACATTATTAAAATTATCCATAATAATTTGTAAGATGCACTTTGAAATTTGTATATTATATGTATAACTAAAATTACCTTTAATAACTCTACTGCAAAATTTAAATATATTACTAAATCCTTACTTTCTTGAACTTCTATTTTAACAAATTCAATTTGAACATATATTAAAATTATCATGATTACAATTTTAGTTAAATCAGATATTAATGTAATTAGAATATTATTAAATTTTTTCATAAAATCACCCATTATATATTATGTAATATTTTATACATATTATAATATATAATGGGTGATTTGAATAAATTATTTGAAAATTTCAAATAATCCTTTTTTATATTTTGTGGGTTCATTAAAAATTATTTTATTATTATTGATTACATCATTGGGATTTTTATTCATCAAAATATCTACATTTTCTTCATAAGTTAATTTTGAAATGAGCTTACAAACATCAGATATTTGACTATAACTAGAACTTTTTTCACTATGAATATCTGTTGCAATGAATTGTACCATATTATGTTTAATTAAAATTCTAGCTGTTTTTTTAGCTGTTTTACCATAATGTCCAAATAGACTACCTGAATTAAGTTGAAATAGTACTCCTTGCTCAATATAATCTAATAGCTTATTAGGATCCTTTTGTACAAATGAATATCTTTCTGGATGTGCAATTATAGGAATGTATCCTAATGAAAACACTTTAAAGATACAACTTTGTAAACCATTAGATCCACCAGCCATAGGTAGTTCTATAAGCATATATTTCGAATTATTTATCGAAGAGATTTTACCAGAATATAAAAGATTTTCAATAGTATCTGTTATAAAAACTTCATTTCCAATATATATTTCTAAATCAATATTCTGCAATCTAAGTTCAGTTTTTATATCCTTAATATACTTCATTTTATCTGCATTATTAGTTGCATACGAGCCTTCTATATAATGAGGAGTCGCTACTACGCCTAAATAACCAGCTAATTTTGCTTTTTTCAATATTTCTATTGTCTCACCTATGTTTTTAGAACCGTCATCAACCCCAGGAATTATATGTGTATGTAAATCTAACATTATTCCACCTTCATCCTACTTTATATTTTTCTTAGCATCTTCTTTTCTTTGATAATATTCATAATATTCAGTATATTGCTTTCCGCTTGTAACAGGTATTTTATTTACAACCACACCTGCTAGTTTTCCTCCAACATTTTCAATTGTTTTTTTAGCTGTAATTAAATGTTTAACTTGTGTATTTTTAACTGAAGCTACCAATACTGTAGTATCTACTAATCTTGTTAATATAAGAGAATCCGTTACTACATTTACTGGTGGTCCATCAAATATTATTATGCTATATCTTTTCTTTATACTTTCAAGAAACTTTAGCATTTTTTTAGATCCCAGTAATTCTGAAGGATTTGGCGGAACACTTCCTGCAGTCATTACAGTTAAATTTGGAACAGATGTTTCATGAAATTTTGTTACAACTGGTTTTTCAACCTTTACATCTGAAATAATTTCATTTTCTGAATCATCTTCATCTGTTTGATAATTATTAATTATTTTTTTCTTTCCATATTCAAGCAAATAGTTTGAAAATCCAAACTCATTGCTTAATCCAAATATTTTGTGTTGTCTTCCTTTTCTTAAGTCTCCATCGATAAGTAAAACCTTACTACCAGTTTGCGCAAAAGCTACTGCCAAATTAGCTGAAGTCCAACTTTTTCCATCACCTGGGGTAGGACTTGTTATAAGAATTGTTTTTATTTCTTCATCAACAGCTGAAAATAGTATATTAGTTCTTAAAGTTCTTAATTTTTCAGATATTGGAGATTTAGGATCTTCTTTTACTATTAATTCATTAACTACTTTTGCCTTTGTTCTTAGTGATTTACCCATATTTTTCACCTCAATTATTTTTATAGATTGGTATTGCTGAAAGTACAGACATACCTAATCTTTTTTCTACTTCTTCAGGATCTTTTACTGTAGTATCAAAATAATAAGAAATAAATACGAAAAATAATGATATTACTATACCTGAAAAGAAAAATAAAATTATTTGTTTCACAATACTTATATTGTATGGCGAATCCGTTTCTAAAGCTCTATCAATTATCGATACATTCTTAATGTTATATATGTTAACGATTTCTTTCCCAAAGACCTCAGCAACATTATTTGCTACATCCGCTGCTATTTTTGGATCTTCATTAGAAACTGTTATTTGTAACATTTCTGTATCCTTTTTAGAATTTACTGAAATCATATTGTTTAATTCGTCTGGACTGTAGCTAAGTTTTAATTTATCAATTACTTGACTAGCAATTTTTCTTGATTTAACAATCTCTCCATATGTAGAAACTAGCTTTTGATTAAGCAGCACATCACTTTGCGTTATTGTGTCTGCTGACTTTGATTCATCTTTTAAACTTGTTGGCGCTGTTAACACCATAGTCACATCAGATTTATACATTGGAGTTTGTACAAACAAAGTATAAAGCATTCCAGCTGTTGTTATAATAGCTGTTATAATAATTACAAGAACTATTTTTTGAAAAAAAATATTCAAAATATCTTTTAGTTCTAATTCCTCCATTTAAATTTCCTCCTCTTAATATTTATAGATATTTAGTAAACAACCCCCTACAAACACCTTATGTCATATTCTGTCGTTACTAACTTATATCTTATTATAACACATCTCCAATCATTATGTCAACCTTTTTTCATAATTATGTAAATATTTTATGTAAATTGTTTTTAATCTTTTCGCTGTCATTGTTGAAAATAATAAAATTTAGTTTTTATTTTTAACAACAAACAATCATATTAAAACAAAGACAATCTTAATTTGTAACATAATAATAGTTAAATATCAGTTTATTTAAATTGAAAATATTTATTTAAATGATATAATATTATAGGTGAACTTAATATGAAAAGAAGAAATAAATTTATTATTGGATTATCATTAATTGTTGTAATTTATACGAGTCAATATATTGAAAATATAGACAAATTTATCACTTATAATTCTCAAACAGTTTCTAATAAGCCAAAAAAACTTGATGAATCTACTATTTTAAATAATACCTTGAAAGCTTATGTCTCTAGAATTGTTGATGGGGATACAATAGAGGTTCTTATTGATTCCAAAAAATATAAAGTTAGACTTATAGGGATAGATTGTCCAGAATATACATCTAAAGTTGAATTCTACGGAAAGGAATCAACACAGTATACTAAATCAATATTGCTGAATAAGAATATTTTTCTTGAAAAGGATGTTAGTAAAACAGATACGTTTGGACGTCTGCTTTGTTATGTTTGGTTAGAAACTCCAGTGGAAATTTCTAAAGAGGAAATTGAGTCTAAAATGTTTAATGGACTACTACTTAAAAATGGATATGCAAATGTATTTACCTACCCACCAGATATTAAATACTCTAAAATTTTTAAGGAACTAGCATCAGAAGCAATAAAAAACAATACAGGATTGTGGAAAAAATAAATATAAAATTCATTAATATTATGTGCGTTTTTTGTGTATAAAACACATAAAATATAATATTATATAATGTAACACACATGAAAAAACTTTAAGTGTTTTTGATACAAATTTGCATTTAAGCAAATTTTATGATATAATATATTATTGATGGTGCATTATTCTAGTTATACTGTCTGTTGTGAGGGTGGGGCTAAAAATCCACTAAAAGGCACATCGTTGAAGTTCCTTGTTAATGCGCAGAACGCCCAGTTCTGCGTGGTTTCAGGGAGTAAAGAAATTAGGGTACGTTGTAATGGCATACAGCTTATTCCCTAATTTCGTGGAGACTTAATGTTCAAAATTATTAAGTGTAACCTATGTTAAGTGCCAAGACACAATGCATAGTGTAGCCTGTCTTGAGTGATATTATTGGGATTTATTTTAAGAGTTATTTGATTATTGGCCATAATTTTTAACTTATGATAATGAAATTATTATTGCGAAAAAGACTAATAATAGGTAGCAGTATATTTTTTAGGAAAACTTCTAGAATGTTTGCTTTATTAAAAGCGAAGGTTTTTAGGGATTAAGGTACGGATTTAAGTGGTGATCTAGTTGTCTTTTGGGTAACCAAAGAATATTCTTTTTAAATGGAAACGACTAAATAGTAATATTTAGTAAAGAATAGAGAAATTCTACTAGACCTAAACCGTAAAATTTACCTAATTTTCTACCATCTAAATAATTTTTAAATAGGGGTTGTAAATAATACAAAATGGAAACAAAAGATTTAAAACAAAAAAGATATAAAAAAGTAAAGTCAGACGAGTCTACACTTAAATGGTTGATTTCTATCTTTGTCTTAACTTTTATATCATCTTTATTTTTTTCTTATATTTCAAGTGAATCTATAAAAGATTTACCTATTCTTGTAGCAATATTAGTATTAATAATTGTTATATTTGTTGGTATTTTCTTTGATATAATTGGTGTTGCTGTTACACTAGCAAATGAAGAAGAATTTCATGCCAAAGCTAGTAAAAAATTAAGAGGATCTAAGACAGCAATTAAGCTTATACGTAACTCACATAAAGTATCTAATTTTTGTGCAGACGTTGTAGGTGATATATCTGGCGTTTTAAGTGGTGCAATAAGTGCTTTAATTGCGGTTAAAATTACTAATGATTTTGGGTTAAATTTTAATATGCAGTTTCTTATTAGTGCATTAGTTGCTTCATTAACAGTTGGTGGTAAAGCAATAGGCAAAACGGTTGCTAAACATAATACAACTAAAATTGTTGCACTGGTTAGTAAATTTTTGCATTTATTTAAAAAATAACATATAAATAAAAACGTAGTTATTGCTACGTTTTTTTGTTTATTCACAAAATAAAAAAATACCTTATGTTAAAATAACACAAAGCATTCTTTAAATTTACATATTAGCAGCAGCTTTTTCTTCTAATCTCAATTTATCTGCTATCATTGCTATAAACTCAGAATTTGTTGGTTTTCCTTTATTTGAATTTACTGTATATCCAAATATCTTATCGTGAACCTCAATTTGTCCCCTATTCCACGCCACTTCAATAGCATGTCTTATGGCTCTTTCTACTCTAGATGGTGTTGTATCAAACATATGTGATAGGTTTGGATACAATGTCTTCGTAACAGCGTTTATAACATCTTCATTTTTTACTGTCATAATTATTGCTTCTCTAACATATTGATATCCTTTTATATGTGCTGGAACCCCAACGTCATGTATAGCATTTGTTACTCTTACTTCTAGACTAGTATTAAGTCTTCTAGTATCCAAAACATTATCTTTAGATGTAAATCTACTATTGATAGTTGTTGTTGAATTATCTGGCGACATTAAATCTCTAACTCTTTCAGTTAAACTTTTCATATCAAATGGTTTTACAACATAATATGTTGCTCCTAGTGATATAGCCTTTTGCGTTATTCTTTCTTGGCCAATTGAAGACATTACTATTACTAATGGCATTTTATGCTCATTTTCTTTAGACATTTCTTCTAAAACTGTCAACCCGTCTTTTTCAGGCATTATAATATCTAATAGTAGCACGTCTGGATTAGTTTCTTTCATAAGTTTCATAGCATTTGTCCCATCATACGCATAAGTAACTACTTCCATATCTTCTTGGAGATTTATATACTCCTTAAGAAGCATTACGAACTCCCTATTATCATCCAGCAACATAACCTTTTTCTTTTGAATCATTTTATTACCCCCATACCTTATCTCTTAGTACATTACAATTATACACAATTAAATATAAGAAATCAAGTCTTCTGCTAAAATTTTACAGTCTAGTTTTGTCGAAATAGCGCAACAGTGCCATTTTGTGGCATATGACCCGATTTATATATAATTTTTTTATTTTATATTCTTCATAATTTTACAATCAATTAATATTTATTAGTATTTTAAATACCTGGCATACCTTCCCTATATTGCCCTCTAGTTTGTACCCCCCCAATTCCATCAATTCCCTCCCTTGTATTTGAAATTATACTAGCAAGAGGAATAAATTTATCAACTGGTGTATATGCTATTGATTCAGCAACTATAAGTGGATCTAACATATCTATTAAAACTCTTTTTGGAGCCGAAGCAAAATTTGCGCCAGCAGATATTATCGCTTCATAATAGCTTTGGCAAGCTCCTGCAAATATAACTAAATTATCTAAATTATGTTCATATCTTCTTGCTTCCAAAACACCCTGTATGAAGTATTTTGAATTTTTATAGTTATTTATGTTATATATATCATTTCTTTTTCTTAAGAAAGCATCATGACCTGTAAGTATCAAAATATTCGGTCTTATTTTTTGAAGCAATGAGTATATCTGTTTATACTGTTCTTCTTCACTTATATTATATACATATGCAGTAAGACCCATTCTCTTATAATTTTCTCTACATTTTTCAGTATACTCTGAATCGCCATCTATATGTAATATTACTCCTGGTCTTTTAAAAATTTTCTCTTTTACATAAACATTTGGATTTTCTGATGTTGTATCTCTAATATTAAATTTTTTATTTATATTATTGTAACATCTATTCATTCTTATTTTTCTTGAATCATCTATTTTTTTCATTCTATCTTTAACTTCGGATTCTAATATATGTACTAAATCTGTTACAGGTGAATCCGCCACAATTCTAACCGTAAGACCAGCTAGTTCTATTATTTCTTTATTAATACCTGTTATCTTAAATAATATATCCATGTTGTATGATTTTCTTGCAACTACATCACCTATTTTAAATGTATCCATTAAATAATCACCTCCTAGAATATCTTATGATAATTTAGCCTAGAAAGTGATTTAAATTAAATACTTTTACATACATCTAGTTGTGTTAGTGAAAGTTTATCTTTTTTATTATTTACAAACTCCGTCATATTTAAAATAATTTTTGCTGCTTTCATTACATCATTATTCATTACGCTTGTCTTTTGTTTGTTAGATATATTTTTAATTAATTAAATAAGCTTAATATTAAATTACACAATATTAATTACTCTTAAAAACTTCTTTCCATTCTTCTGAGTCAATTAATTCAATTATCTCATCATTTAATGAATCTATATATGCCATAGCAACATCCTTATACAAAACGGTTTCATAATCTTTTTCAATTACCAGTTCTAAAATAAATGGTTTTTTAGATAATTCTAATAATAGTATTTCAAAAAAATTTTTTAAATTATTTGCATTTTCGCTTGTTAAAATTATATGCTGAATTTTAAAAAAATTAAATTCTAATACATCCTGATTTTTTAAGTTTTTCTTTAGAATAACCTTTACAATATTATCTTGATTCATAAATATCCTCTCTTTCATTGAAAGCTTCTTTTCCACCTTCTAATATTCTCATACTCTCATCTTTCCAGTCCTTTACATCTATTTCATTTTCAGTATTAATTAACTTGTTCGTAAATGGATTTCCAATATAAGTATTATATTTTCCATTATTATAATCTTTTAGTATTGAAACAAAAGGTAAACTTCTTACAGCTATATTTGCATTATGTGTAGCTATTATAACCGTCTTTCCTTCTCTTGCAATATCATTTATTCTTGGAAGAACCACATCATTAATAAAAGAATTGCCTAAACTTCTTTCTGGTTCATCTAATATGTATATTTGCTTATTCGCCATTAAAGCTTTATGTAATACCAGCATTATTTTTTCTCCATCTGAAGGTGTATATTCTGCATCATCTTGATTAACAAAACTTTTTTTAATTCCTACAAAATCTTCAAAATCAATATTTTCATCAATTATTAATGCAATCAATTTCATCATATCATCGTTTATGCTTTCAAAATAGTTTTCTTTTATTTTACTAATAATTTCAAATATAGGTTTCAAATTCTTATTGTGTTTTCCATATTTAAATCCATTGTCTCCTTTAGAATAAGCTTTATATATTGTCTTTAAATATATACATTTATTATTATCTAACTCTCCAACTTTAGTTTTTTCTTCAATTTTTGCCTCATTAAAACCAACTAATATTCTATCTATATTTATCTTTAAAACAAGCCTATTTTTTGCAAAATCTAAAAAGCCAGTACTATTTGGCAAAGACTTTGAAGTTGTGTAGATGTCGGCTCTTTCTTTGATTTTTGTTATACAATTATTTGTAAATTCTTTTGAAAGATATTCTATATATTCTTTTTTTAATTTTTCTTCAATACTTTTAAATATTTTATTATTAATATTTGTTAGTTCTATTAACTCTTTTGATTTTAAGATTTCTTTTAATCCTATTTTTTTGTAATTATTAATTATATCTTCTATTATACTTAATACTTCTTTTTCAGCCCTATATTTCTTAGGAGTTATATTGTTTAATTTTCTCATAATTGTTATTTTTAAATTATTCTTATTTGTATTAAAATTTTTTGTTTCACAATAATTTATATATTGCTTTATTTCAGTAAAGGTTGTCTCTCTCCATTTTTTTATATCTTCAAAACATGTTTTCAAATATTCTAAATTTAACTTTTTTAGACTTCTTTCTCCCTTATTTTCTTTTAACATATTATCTATAATGCTATCCGAATCTTTAGCAGCATAAAAAGAAATATCTCCACCATCATTATTATACTTATCATTTAAGCCCAATAATATTGCTGTCTTACCTGTACCCTTAGCACCAAACAATATATTAACATCATTATAAATAGGTATACTCATATCAACCTTTTTATTATTATCTATACTAACTTTTATTTGCAGATCTTGCTTTTGTTTTTTTTCTAATAGTGTCTTAACTGTTCCCACATCTTTTTTAGATAATAGAATAAACTGTTCAAAACTGTCTATTTTTAATTTTAGTTCCGCAAATTTAAAATCATTGTACTTATCCCAATCTGAAACATCACTTCCTATGATAACTTTAAATCCTACATTAGACATTATACTTAAAGTTTTAAAGTTACTAGGTTCCTTAAACAACCTATATTTTTCTTTAATTATAAAATCTATTTTTTTAATTGTCTCATCAGTAAGCGATTGTTTCTTTCCACCTGAATGTGCAATGTAAATTACATCTTTACTATTAAATTTTTCTATAACCTTTTCTATGTCAGCACTAAATGTATCTGGATGTATACCATTTATAAGTTCCAATGTTGTTTTATGAAATTCTTCAACAATCGCTGGATTTGCTATTACAATTAGATGTCCGCGTTTATTCTCTATATCATTAATGTCAAGTTCAATACCTGGCCATATTTGAAATTCATTATTTGCCTTTTGTGTGAAATTATTATATTGATTAATATCAAATAAATTATGATTTGTTATAGCAACAATTTTAACTTCAGCATTATTTATTTTCCTTACAAATGTGTCTGCATCTATGTTTCTTTTTACCGAATCACCACTTTTTACTTTCATTGTATGACAGTGCAAATCAATCTTCATTATTATCCACCTTTCATATATTTTACTTTAATTAAAATTATTATATCACATTATCATTAACATCAACAATATCATATAATATAGATATATCCGCATATATATTTTTAGTTATAAAATTATTTTTTTTAAAATTAAGCATCTTTCACCTCGCATTTCAATCACACTTTTTAATAAGGTGCATATAATTACAATATATAAGTTATTTAAGGGGGTTGATGTATATGAGTAACATGAATAATATGTTAAATTCTAAACTATTAGAACTACTATCTGGGGTTGATAGAAGTAAAATTGAACAAGTTGGAAAAATGGTAAGCGGCATGTCTAAAGAAGATTTAAATAATTTAGTTGGAATGTTAAACAAAAATGTGAATAACAACTCACAAGACGGAAAATAAGTGAATTAAAGATGGATAAAGAAGATAATAATTATTTATTTGAATTGATACAGGGAATTCAATCCAAATTAAGTGAAGAAAAGCCGCCAAGTCCAAAAGAAGAAAAAAATAATATAGAATACATGCAAGAAAATTTTTTTAAAAATGAGCAAAAAAAAGAAAGTAAAAAAGAAAACAACAATTTTAACATATCCGATGTACTAAATAATTTAAATTTAGCAGGATTATTTGGAAGTAATGAATCTGGATTTGATGTAAATACAATGATGAAAATTCAGAAAATATTGTCTTCAATGAGCAAAGATGATCCTAGAAAAAATTTACTTATTTCTCTAAAACCTTTTCTTAGAAAATCAAGGCAAGAGAAAATAAATGAGTATTTAACATACTTAACTATTGGAAGTGCGTTAGGTATATTTGATGATAAGGGGAGTGGTAATAATGTTACATAATACTAACTATTATAATAATTACATACCATACAACAATATGTACACTAGACCTGCTCCCGTTCATCCTATTATTGAAACAGACTCAAAAAAAGAAGCTACTAACGAAATCATGAGTCAAATCTCTTTTGATGATAATAAAGAGTCTCAAGAATTTGTGAGTGATCCATCTAAACCAAATAGAGATAGACTTTCTCTATTTGGACTATCAATTAATATCGATGACATAATAATAGTAGGTATCGTAATATTCTTGTTCATGGAAAATAAACGAGATTATTTATTACTTATAATTCTTGGACTACTACTTTTTGATATCTCATTGGACACATTTAAAAATATGGATATTTTCAAACGACTATTTAACCCCACTTAGTCCATATTGTTTGTAATATTCTATTATTAACTTATCAATGTCCACACTAGTTTTATATATTTTCTCATATAAATCATTATTCATTATCTGATCATCTAATTTTTTCTTCAATTCAATAATTTTTTCTTGTACCATCAAATCACCCTTCCGCAAATATAATACCATTTTATGACACAGTTGTCAATATCTGCTGTCATTTTTTCGGTCGCAAGTTTCGACAAAAAATGAGTTTTATAACTTTTTTCATATTAAAATTATATGCAATTGATTTACTTTATATACTATTTTATTTACATAAATTTATGTAGAAAATTAGTTCAATATGTCATAAATATTACATTTTAAAAATCTTATTAAAATACATTGACAATAAATTTTACTTATGTTATAATTACTTCATAAACACAATATATAGTGTTTTTACATTTTATGTAATACAAGGGGTGGTATTTTTATGATAACTAAAATAATAAAAAGAGATGGCAGAAAAGTAGCCTTTAATGTCGAAAAAATTTCAAAAGCAATTTATAAAGCAGCAGTAGAAGTTGGAGGTCATGATTATGAAATTGCCGAGGAGCTAGCACAAAAAGTTTGTGAATATCTTGAATCAAAAATTAATGGAAATGTTCCAACTGTTGAACAAGTCCAAGATGCCACAGAAAAAATATTAATTGAAGAAGGGCATGCAACCACTGCAAAAGCTTATATATTATATAGAGCTGAAAGAACAAGATTAAGAGAAATGAATAGTGAAATAATGAAAACGTTTGAAGAATTAACTTTTTCAAACAGTAAGGATAACGATATAAAAAGAGAAAATGCGAATGTAAATGCAGATACAGCTATGGGTACAATGCTAAAGTACGGTAGTGAAGGTGCTAAAAAATTCTATCAAATGTTTGTTTTGGATAAAAAACACTCTAAAGCACATGTAGAAGGAGACATTCATATACATGACTTAGATTTTTTAACATTAACAACTACATGCACTCAAATAGATTTAATCAAATTATTTGAAAACGGATTTTCAACTGGTGAAGGTCATCTAAGAGAACCAAATGATATAGCAAGTTATGCAGCCCTTGCTGCAATTGCAATACAATCTAACCAAAATGATCAACATGGTGGACAGAGTATACCAAACTTCGAATATGCATTAGCAATTGGTGTAAGAAAAACATATAAAAAATTACATGTAAAGAATTTAATTAAAGCAATCGAATTACTTACTGAAAAATCAGATACCGAAAATTATGTTAATGATTTGATTAATAAAATTGAATCCACAAAAAATATGATACCTACATTAGAAAATACAAATAACTATTTAAATGAAGAAAAAAACATTTTATTAAAAGAATTTAGTGAAAATATAGTAAATAAAATTCAAGAATTCGTAAATAAATATACATACAAAGAAATTGATAAAGCAACATATCAGTCAATGGAAGCATTTATACATAATTTAAATACTATGCATTCAAGAGCAGGCGCACAAGTACCATTTAGCTCTATAAATTATGGATTAGACACCTCTGCCGAGGGAAGACTTGTAATGAAAAATTTACTGCTTGCAACAGATGCTGGTCTTGGATTTGGAGAAACCCCTATATTCCCTATACAAATATTTAAAATTAAAGAAGGAATCAATTACAATGAAGGTGAACCAAACTATGATTTGTTTAAGTTAGCATGTAAAGTTTCAGCTAAAAGACTATTTCCTAATTTTTCATTTATTGATGCACCATTTAATGTAAAATACTATAAAAAGGGAGACTATAACAGTGAAGTAGCATACATGGGATGTAGAACCAGAGTAATGGCTAATATTTATGATAAAGAAAATGAAGTTGTCTGTGGTAGAGGTAATTTAAGTTTTACTTCAATAAATTTACCAAGACTTGCTATATTATCAAATCATAATGTAGATTTATTCTTTAAATTACTAGATGAGCGAATTGATCTTGTTATAGAACAATTAATGGATAGATATAAAATTCAAGCAAAGAAGAAAGTTTTGAATTATCCCTTTTTGATGGGACAAGGCGTATGGCTTGGATCTGAAAAATTAAAATTAGAAGATGAAGTTGGAGAAATTTTAAAACATGGCACTCTATCTGTAGGTTTCATTGGACTTGCAGAATCACTTAAATCTCTTATTGGTAATCATCATGGCGAAACTGAAGAAGCAAGAGGATTAGGACTAAAAATAGTAAAACATATGAGACAAAGAATGGATGAAGAAGCGGAAAAAAGTGGATTTAATTATACATTACTTGCCACTCCAGCAGAGGGTCTATCTGGTAGATTTGTCAAAATGGATAGAAAAAGGTTTGGAAACATTGAAGGAGTAACAGATAAAGATTATTATACAAACTCTTTTCATGTTCCAGTATATTATAAAATAAACGCTTTTGATAAAATTAGAATTGAAGCACCATATCACGAATTAACAAATGCTGGTCATATAAGTTATGTAGAATTAGATGGTGATCCTACAAAAAATCTAGAAGCTTTTGAACAAATAATAAGATGTATGAAAGAATCAGGTATTGGATATGGTTCAATTAATCATCCAGTAGATAGAGACCCTGTTTGTGGTTACACAGGAATAATTGGAGACACATGTCCTCAATGTGGTAGAAAAGAATTTGAAAATGATTTAGGTGGCTTTGAAAGAATAAGAAGAATTACTGGATACTTAGTTGGTACAATAGATAGATTTAATAATGCAAAAAAATCAGAAGAGAAAGACAGAATAAAACACTCATTATAGTATAAAATTTTAATACGGAGGTATTTTTATGGACAATGAAAAAATTAGGTTATCTGGAATAGTTAAAGAGTCAATTGTAGATGGACCAGGAATAAGATACGTATTATTCACACAAGGTTGTCCACATAAATGTGATGGATGTCACAATCCTCAAACTCATTCGTTTAATTGTGGAAATCTTATAGCTATAGATGATATTATAACCGATATTACTAAAAATCCTCTCTTAAAAGGTATTACTGTAAGTGGTGGAGAGCCATTTATGCAAGCTAACCAAGTATCACAACTACTATCAAAATTAGATAGAAAAAAACTAGATGTGATTGTATATACAGGATATGAATTTGAATTTTTATTAAAAAATTCAAATGAAAATAATGGCTTTAATTCATTACTAAATAATACAGATATTCTTATTGACGGTAAATTTGATATTAATTTTAAAAGTGACGTTTTAGCTTATAGAGGAAGTACAAACCAAAGATCAATAGATTGCAAAGAAAGTTTAAGAAATAATAATACTGTTATATATAATTTTAAGTGAGGTGTTTTTATGAAATGTTTAAAGTGTGGAAACGAAGAGAGCAAAGTTGTAGATTCTAGAACTGTAGAAGATGGAAATTCAACCAGAAGAAGACGTGAGTGTTTAGGATGTGGAAATAGATTTACTACTTATGAAAAAATTGAATATACACCTATAGTTGTAATAAAGAAAAATGGTATAAGGCAGCAATTTGACAGAAACAAAATAATAAATGGTATGCTTAGAGCGTGTGAAAAGAGACCAGTCCCATTAAATGTTATAGAAAGAACTGTTGATGAAATCGAAATGGAATTAAATAATTCTATGGAAAAAGAAATTGAAGCTTCTAAAATAGGTGACATTGTTATCCAAAAATTAAGGGAAATTGATGAAATTGCTTATGTAAGATTTGCATCAGTATATAGACAATTTAAAGATATAAACGAATTTAAAAAAGAATTAAACAAACTTTTAAAGTAATAGTGAAAAAAACAGTAGTATATACTACTGTTTTTATTTACCCTTTATATTACAAAGTATCAATGCTATAAAGACTAATACAATAGCAATTAATTGATTTAATTTAGGAATTTCTTTAAAGAAAATGTAATTTACAATTACATAAGAAAAAACTCCAACTGCTAAATAAATTATTGTTATTGGAAGCATTTCTCCCACTGCCTTATATCCCTTATTAAAAGTAAATGTTACTATTAAATTCATTATAAAAGTTATAGGTATTATGCATAAATTATATAGTATCAAATTTCTAATTGAAGGCTCTACATTTTTTGCCTGATAAAAATTTATTGCACCAAATCCACAATATGATACTATAAAACAAATTGTTATTATTATATACTTCATAAAATCATTTATTTCCTTTCAATAATTTTAATTTAACGAATAAATAAATTTTACCATATATACTATTGTTTATCAATCAAATAATAAAAATTTAATGTAATTTTTAAAAAAAGAATGCTATATAAACTTATAGACATTCTTTACTTATATCATTTTGTATTTATAACTCTTTGCTCCTGTGTCATTGATGCTAATGCCCTTATATTATCTACATTTAGTGATAATATATCTGATATTCTAGTTCCTAGATTCACATCTGTTTTGTAAAATAATGCAGTCATTCTATATTGTAATTTAAGATCTGCAAGTTTCAAACTATTACATATATTATTTATTAAAACTTCTTTTTGTTTATCACTCATTACCCTTCTATATAATTCACCAGGTTGCTCAAAGTCTATATCTGATGATGGATAAGTATGTCTTTGAATAAAACCAGAAATATCAAAGTTAGGTGTTTTATATTTTTGATCAGTATAAACATCTTCATAACTATTTGGAAAATAATTAAGTCTTGTATTTCCTTGTGAATCATCCGCCATATTTCCATCTTTTTGATATGTTGTAACCATATTTTTAGCTTTATTTACACTAAGCTCATTAGAATTTGTTCCTATTCTATGTCTATGTGCATCAGGATATGCCATAAGTCTTCCTTGTAATAATTTATCTGGCGACGGACCAATACCTCTAACAAAATGTGATGGGGAAAATGCAGCTTGCTCTATATCTGTAAAAAAATTTTGTGGATTCTTATCTAATACCATTCTACCAAGTGGAATAAGTGGATAATCTTTATGATACCATACTTTTGTTGGATCAAAAGGGTCAAATTTATATTTTTTCGATTCTTCAACACTCATTATTTGCACATATACTTTCCATGATGGATAGTTACCAGATTTTATACTATCATATAAATCATGCCTTGAACTATCTGGATCTATTCCGTTCAAAATATTCGCTTCTTCTTGATTAAAATTATCTATACCTTGTTCAGTCTTGAAGTGATATTTAATCCAACAATACTCATTTTTTTCATTATACCACATAAATGTGTTAGTTCCAAATCCATGCATATGTCTAAAACCTTTTGGTATACCCCTATCTGAAAAAAGTATTATAACCTGATGCATAGATTCTGGCGTAAGTGAAAGGAAATCCCAAAACATATTATAATTAGTTAGTCCGCTCTTAGGATCTTTTTTTTGGGAATGGATAAAATCTGGAAATTTTATAGCATCTCTTATAAAAAAAACTGGTGTGTTATTCCCTACTAAATCATAATTACCATCTTCAGTATAAAATTTAAGGGCAAATCCTCTTGGATCTCTCGCGGTATCTGATGAACCTTTTTCACCACCAACAGTCGAAAATCTTGCTAACATTTCTGTTTTTTTACCTACTTTAGACAAAAATTTTGCGCACGTATATTTACTCAAATCATTTGTAACTTCGAAGCATCCAAAAGCCCCAGAACCTTTTGCATGAACAACTCTTTCAGGTATTCTTTCTCTATTGAAATGTGCAAGTTTATTCATCATATATGTATCCTCTATCACTGTTATACCTGGTATACCTGTAGACAAAGAAAAATCATCATTAAATATTGGATTACCTAAATCGTCTGTTAATTTTTTCATAATCAAAATCACCTATTACATTTTATTAATAAGGTTTAAAATTATTACTTATATATATTTAAAATAAAAACAAAACACATATATATTAAAATGTATATGTGTTTTGTTAAACCTATTTTACTATTGAAATAACTGATTTTGATAATTCTAATGTTTTCAAAAAATCCTTTATATCCTCTATTCTTATATTACTTAATACTTCAATATCATAGTATATTGTATTTTCATTCAATATACTGTCAATAATTCTCCTATAAGAACTATTTAAATTTTCGGATGCTACCATATTTTCACCAATTTTTCTTCTTTTTGTATTTTCAAATAGTTCTGTATCAATTTCTTCACTTTTAATCTTTTCAATATATTCAAAAATATCCTTTTCAATTTCATTAACATTTATAGATGTTGTAGAAATTATGATATGTGCAAAATCCTTATTTCCCTCATATGAAAAATCTATAGTATCATTTGCTGCACCTTTATTATATTCAATTTCAAAAAAATTGGAACTTTTAGAAAAATACATATCCGAAACTATATCTGCGATTATTTCAATTTTTATTCTATCATTCTTTTGAGCTGGTTCTAATTTATAACCTATAGAAACTTGAGGCATATATAATCCCATATCTTTTTCTATTCTCTTTTGTAATATATTTTTTGGTTCATCTACTCCAAATTTAATTACTTTATCTTTATTGTTAACATTTTCATATAATTTAATGTTTTCATTTATTATATCAATAGTATTTTCTACATCAACATCTCCAACAATTACAATAAACATATTATTAGAATTATAAAATGTATTATAACATTTATATAAGATTTCTTTATCTATCTTTGATATACTATCAATTGTTCCTGCAATGTCTATTCTTATTGGATGTTTAATATACATTGCTCTAAGAGTATTAAAATAAACATTAAAGTTCGGGTCATCATCATACATTGAAATTTCTTGACCTATTATACCTTGTTCTTTTTGAACATTCTCTTCAGTAAAATATGGCGTTTTAACTAACTTAATTAGCATCTCTAAACCGATTTTAAACTTATCAATTGTTTCAAAATAATATACTGTTTGATCAAAAGATGTATACGCATTTGAAGATATACCCTCCTTTGAAAACAAATCTAATGCATTAGCACCTTCTTGTTCAAATAATTTATGTTCTAAAAAATGTGCTACTCCGTCTGGAACATTGATTCTTTCACCAGTTGAAGAATCAACAAAATCATTATTTATAGATCCATATTTAGTTCCAAACATTCCTATTTTTTTAGTAAATCCTTTTTTTACACAAATGTATACTTCTAATCCATTTTCAAGTACTTTTTTATAAATAGATTCATTCAAATTATCATTGTTAATAATCTCTATATTATTTTTCATTATCTTCACCACCCAGCATATAAATCAATTGTAATTTTACTTTTTTAGCAACCCTTACTACATCCTCTATTTCAACAGCCTTCATGTTAGTTATAAGCTCATCTATAGTTATCTTTTCATTATTTATTGCGTTTGTATAGGCTAACTTAGCCAAAGAAATTTTAGAGTCATTCCATTCTAGTAAATCATTTACCAATGACTGTTTTGACGAATTAAGTTCTAATTCAGATATATTTCCGTTCTCCATATCGCTTATTTGGTCTAGTATAACCTTTTTAGCTCGCTCATAGTTACTTTCCTCTATACCTGCGTATATGATAAAAATACCCTTAAATCTGTAGTACCTAGATTTTGTTGTATATGCTAATGATTCTTTTTCTCTTACATTTTGGAACAACTTAGAACTTGGTGTTCCCCCTAAAATGCTATTATAAACATTAAGCGCATAAAAGTCATTTTGTTCTAAATCTTCTACTCTTAAACCAATTGTTATTACAGCTTGATTTGTCTGAATTTTTTCTTTTATTTCTTTTACATCTTCAACACAAAATTTTCTTTTTACAGACTTATTAATTAATGTTTTATCTATTTCATTATCGTTATTGAATCTATTAATAAAAATTTCTTTTAGATACTGATCTATATCCTCATATCCACTTAAATTTCCAGATACAATAATAGAAATATTAGAGTTATTTATTATATTTTGATACGCGTCATATATATCACTTATTTTAACATTCTCTGCGTCTTTAATATCTCCATAAATATAAATACCAAAAGGTTCTTTTTCACACAAAATTTCTTCAGTTTTAAGCACTGCATATCTTAATTTTTCGTCTTTTTTCTTATTAATTTTATCAATAATAAAACTTTTTTCTCTTTCAAAAATTATTTTATCAAATTCATTATTTTCTATTTTAGGATTATATATAATTTCACTTAAAAAATTAATTGCATTTTTAAATACATCTTCATTATTAGGTAAAAATTTCTTATTTACGCATTCTAATCTAAACTCTATATTATATAAATCTCCTATTTTCTCCATATTTATATCAAAATTTGTTCCATATAAACTAGATAAATATTTTTCTATTTCCTTACTAGTTTTATATTTTTTAGATCCCTTGGAAAGTATTAAACTTGTTATAACATTCTTAGGTATATCTTCTTTATTAGTTTCAAAAGTAAAATTATATGATAAATATATGCTTTTGAATTTACTATCATTGACTTTATATATTTTTTCCATTAATTGCTCCTTTATTTTAACAATTCTTTAACTATATCACTAACTAACTTTCCATCTGCTTTCCCATTCGTTTTAGACCTTAAGTCTTGCATTACTTTACCCATATCTTTTGATGAAACAGATCCTGTTAAAGAAATTGACTCTTTAACTAATTCTCTGATTTGATCTTCACTTAATTGTACTGGCAAATATTTAGATAAAATTTCTATTTCTCTGTTTAAACCTTCTACTAAATCTAATCTTTCCGCCTTTTCAAATTCAAGAATAGACTCTTTTCTCTTTTTTACTTCTTTTGCTACAACTATTTTAATATCATCATCATTAAGTACTTTTTTTTCATCTTTTTCTATTTGTAATATTGAAGCTCTTAACATTGTAATAGTGTCTTTTCTAAGCTCATCTTTATCTCTCATAGCTTCTTTTAATTCATTTAATAACATTTCCTTCATTTCAATACATCCCTTCCATTATATTATATCTATTTTATATTTATTTATCCTTTTTAATTTCAATATTTTCATCTAATTGTTTAATATTTTTATGTTTTATAGTTGTTACATAACCAAGTATAACAAATGTTATTGTTGCAAATATAAGTAAAACTAATTTGTATATATCTGCTGATATTATTGTAACAGCAACTATACATAGTAAACTTGTTACTGTATAAAGCATCAATACAGCTTGTCTTTGGTTAAATCCTCTTTTAAGTAGTCTATGGTGAACATGACCACCATCTGGACTCAGCATAGGTTTTCCTGCTAAAAATCTTCTTATCATAGCAAATAAAGTATCGAAAATAGGAACACCTAAAGTAAGTATTGGTGCAATAATAGCTATTAATGTATATCCTTTTGCAAAACCTAGTATTGAAACTGTTGCTAAAGTAAATCCTAGAAAATTAGATCCTACATCGCCCATAAATGTCTTTGCTGGATTAAAATTAAAAGGTAAAAATCCTAGTGTCGCTCCAACTAACACAGCAGTTATTACTATTGCCTCTAAACTTGAAGATGTAGTAATAAATATAGTAAGTAATGCCGTTGCTGAAATTGCTGATATACCCGCAGCTAAACCATCCAATCCATCAATTAAATTAACCGCATTTGTTATTCCAATTACCCAAATCAAGGTTATCGGAAATGATAAAAATCCAAAATCTATAAGATTAGTATATATAAATGGTATTTTAATTCCTTCAATAGAAACACCGAAAAAATATATAACTGTTGCTGCTAATAATTGAAATATAAATTTATATCTGGCTCTCATATTAATTACATCATCAATAAGCCCCATAGAAGATATTATCAACGCCCCCAATACATATCCAAAAAACTTGTTATTTAGAGTAATAGAGGGTATATTCATAGTTATTAAATAATATATTGCTAGTCCAATAAGCATAGATATTACAATGGCAAGTCCACCAATTCTAGGCATTGGTTTAGCATGAACCCTTCTACTATCCTTCGGAACATCAACAAATCCAAATTTGTTCGCAAATTTTATTGTTAATGGTGTTATTATTATTGATAAAACAAATGTTATTATTATTATAAAATATACTATTTGCATAACTTCTCACCAAATTTATCTTCCATTTGTTTTATTTTATTTACTCTTATTAAGTGTCTTTCTCCATCAAACTTAGTTTCTAGATATGCTCTTATTATATCTATAATAACTTTTCTGCTTTTAGAATATTCTAACCTTCCTCCTAAACATAAAATATTAGAATCATTATGCTTCCTAGCCATTGTTGCCGTATACACATCAAAACATGGAGTGGCAATTATTCCCTTTACTTTGTTACAAGCAATACATATACCCAAACCAGTTCCACATATAGCAATCCCTAAGTTATTTTTATCATTTAAAACTCCTTTACATACATCAATTGCTACATCAGTGTAATCATCCTTATCATTTCTATCATAATCAGTAACGTCTTGATACTCTATATTACTTTCTTTAAAGTATTCTATTATCAAATCTTTTAAATCAAACCCAGCGTGGTCTGCTCCAATTATTATCATAATTTCACTTCCTTATATCATTTCAATCAATTTATCTATACTGCTTACTATATCATTAGCAGTTGCATCATATACAACAATATCTAATCCCCATGGATCATCTATATCTATATATTTTTCATTTTTATTTACATATTCCTTTAAAGTAAATACTTTACCACTAAGTGAAGGATAAATTTTTAAAATTTCTTTTTTATGAATTTCTGTTAACGCAAAAATCAAATCAAAATTAATTATATTTGAATCCTCTATACGAGTTGCCATATGTTCTTTCAAATCAACCCCATATTTTTTCATAACCTCTATCGCGTTATTTGTAGCATTTTGATTTTTTATTGCATGAGTTCCACAAGAAGATATTATGTATTCATTCTCTTTTTTTAGATCTTTTATCTTTTTTTCCATATAAGCATGTGCCATCGGACTTCTACAAACATTGCCTGTACATATAAACATAATCTTTTTCAAAAAATCACTTCCTTATCATTGTATATATTATACCAATATAAGTACTAATTATCAATAGTTATCCTTAAAATATAAACCCTTTTGAAGAATTATCTAAATAACAAAAACATAGTGTTGCAATTGCAACACTATGTTTTATTTCAAACTAACTTTTTCATTTCTACATCTAACATACTTTTAAAATTGTTTGCCTTAAAACTCTCTTTTCTTTTTTTAGTTTCAGGTAAATTTGGTTTAGTTTTGTTATTATTGGTGGGACATATACTTTCAATTCTATTTACAATACCATTGTAATTCTCTTGAATTCTCATTAGACAATCCCCCTATTTTTAAAAAATATTATTAATAATATTATATCACATTTGTCAATACTTTAAAATTATTTAACTGTACTTATGTACAAACCAAATAATATTCCTATTATATAAACTAGAGATACTATTTTTCTCTTAGATATTTCTTTTGAACTTGGAATCAAATCACAAGCAACTATATAAAGCATACATCCTCCTGCAAGAGATAAACTTAAGGCAATATATGTATTTGATACACTACCTACTATATTTCCTATAATTGCACCCAACGCCGTTGGAATACCTAAAATAATTGCTTTTAAGATTTTTCTTATAATATTGTTTCTTTCTTTATTAATTCCTATTCCCACAACCATTGCTTCAGGTATATCATGTAGGGCATTAGATATAAGAATTGATATACCTAGCGACATTGAATAAACAAGGGCAGATCCAATAGCAATTCCCTCAACTATATTATGAACTGACATAGAGATAATTATTATTAATGAAGATGAATTGATTAATTTGTTTTTTTTATTTTTATATCTATTTACTGCTATATCTAATAAAAGTGTGAATAGAGCTCCAATTATACATCCAATGAGTGTTAAATTTATATTGGCCACTTCTATTCCCTCCGGAATCATTTCAAAACATACTATTCCTGTCATCATTCCAGCAGAAATTTCATATAAGCTAGCAACTACATTTTTTCTTTTAGAATTAATTCCACTTCCTAAAAAAAGCCCAACTATGCTAGTTGTTACACTTACGGTAAAGACAAGAAAAAAAACACTAGATACCATAAAAAAGTCACCTCTCAAATAATATATTCAGGAGATAACTCATTTATTTATGTTTGACAATTATTGAATGTCCCTCTGTGCTTCTTCAAGTAAATCAAAATTCACTTTATATGCACTAGGAGCAAGTTGTACATATGTAATTCCATCGTTTAAAACTATTTCTTTACCATTTTCATCAAGCCATAAAGTTCTTGACTTTGCTGAATCCTTTTTCCATGTGATATTTATATATTTACCATTTGTAAGATAATATCCATTTCCTGTCCCTAAATTTTCTAGTTCTTGTCTTCCCTTAGTTTCTATATCCGGTAAGTTGTAATTTTTAACGTACATTATAACAATGTTTTTTGCATAGTATTGTTTCCCTGTTTCTCTATCCTTATCTGCTATTCCACGCATACTTCTATAAAATACTTTGTCTGTTTCATCATATTTGTAAGATACATTATGTAAATCCGAATATTTAATCTTAAGTCCTGTTATTTTTTGACCTACTTCAATATTATATTCATCAATACTATAATTATATATTGGGGTATCATTCCCTGAATCAATATATTTTTTAATACTTGCAGTTTCTTTTATTTTTTTAATACTTGAAAATGCATTATGATATCCCCCTCCAACACGCCAAAAGTAATTATCATATATACCATTTATATTATTTACATTATTTGTTGCAATAGTTGACTGTGCCTTAGGACTCCATCCAAAATGTGCAAATATTGCACTATGTTCCATTGCATAATGAACAAAATAATGTCTTGCACTTCTTATAGGACCAATTTTAGCAGTATTAACATTTTTGAAAAAAGCTACCATTCTACTTTCTCCACCTTCAATTATCATTTCATATATCATATAAGCATCTTGTAATCCTGAATGTGGCCAGGCTGGTTGTTCGTTATCTATCATAACAGCTATAGGTCTATCATAACCTGTATATATTTGTAACTTCTTTTCTTCCTTTATTTCCTGAACAATATTATTATCTACATTGGTTTGCTCATCCGCAATATTAACATTTAAATTATTAGACTTTAAATATTTCTCATAATATAAATAAAATAATGTTGCAGCTAAAATTACTAATATAACAAATATAATTATTAACTTTTTTTCTTTCATTTTTAACCTCTCTAATTTAAATTACATATAATTAATTTTAATGATTTAAGTTTTGTATATTTTCACATATAAAGTTATCACAATACTTCTTGGCGTAGTCATAATCAGAATTATTTTTTATTGTCCATCCTAAAATTAACTTTTCTTTTCTAATTTTTTCAACCCTTTTATTTGGTAAAGATTTAATCCCATAAGATATAAAATCAGGTTTTGTAATAATATTTAATAGCATTTCTTTTAAAATAATTTTTCGAAAAAAACAAAATTTAGTATCATAATAATTATATGATAATTGACCTCGCACTATATTTGGATAATTATTTTTAAACCAGAAAACAGATAAAGGATCGAAGCTTTTAACTGCATATTCTCCTGTATAATCAATTATTTCCTCTACTAGTCTTTTTTCAAATTTTCCTACCTTTTTATCTGTTTTTAATTCTATTACTATTGCAACTTTACTATTAACTAACTTTAAAACTTCTTTAAATAAAGGAATATTATAATTAGTTCCGTATAATTTCAAATCTTTTATTTCTTCATAAGTGCAATCTTTTAAGTTTCTATTAACATTTGTCATTCTAATTAAATTATCATCATGAAAAACAACTATATTTCCATCCTTTAATAAATGAATATCTAGCTCTATTATACAATTATTTTTAATTGCTTCAATAAAAGCTCCAATTGAATTTTCAGGTATTCCTTTTTCTTTATTATGAAAGCCTCTATGTGCAATTAAGTGTTCTCTTAGAAAATTAACATTTTTCAAATACATCACCTTTATTAAACTATATAAATATATTATCATAAAATTGATAAAACATCAATGTTTTGTTAATTTTATTATTAAATAATATATAACAAAAAACTTACTTCATATATTATAGAAGTAAGTTTTAGTTCCATTAATAGAAATATTTTTGGTTTTTTATGGCGGAGAGTGAGAGGTTCGAACTCTCGCACACCAAAAGGCGCCTAACAGTTTAGCAAACTGCCCCCTTAACCACTTGGGTAACTCTCCAAAGGTTATATATATACATAAAGCGGAAATATTTTATTATTCCCGCTTTAAATTTGGCGGAGGAGGTAGGATTCGAACCCACGGTACCTTGCGATATCACTAGTTTTCAAGACTAGCTCCATAAACCACTCGGACACTCCTCCAAACTTGGTACTATATTATTATATCAGTTTTTTATAATTTGTCAAGTACTTTTTTATAATTTTAATAAAAAATAAGAAAAAAACATAGTATAAAAATACTATGTTTTTTTTATTACATTCTTATTTTAAGTTTAGAAAGTAAACTTTCTAATCCATCTTCATCATTGTACTCAACAATAAGTTTTTGATGAGATTTTGTTGTTTCTAACTTTACTTTATATCCAAAGTACTCTTTTAATCTACTTTCTATTTTTTGGTAATATACATTCTTAGGTTGTTTCTTTTCTTTGTTTCTACCATAATCATCTGCGCCATAAATCAACTTTTCAACATCTCTTACAGTCAATTTTCTTTCAACTATCTTTTCAAGTATTTCTAGTTGCTTATTATGATCGTCTACAGCAAGCAACGCTCTTGCATGTCCTTCAACTATTTTACCTTCCATTAGATAATCTAGTATTTTATCTTGTAATTTAAGAAGTCTCATTATATTCGATACAGTTGAAACATTCTTGCCTGTTATTTTAGCTACCTCTGATTGCGAATATCCATCTATATCCATTAATTCTTTAATGGCTTTAGCTATTTCAACTATATTTAAATCTTCTCTTTGTATGTTTTCAATCAATGCAACTTGTTTTTTCTTAGTATCTGTATAATCTTTTATAATTGCTGGGATGGCTTTAAGTCCTGCTATTTTAGCGGCTCTCCATCTTCTTTCACCAGCAACAATAGTATATCCTGTATCATCTTTTACAACTAAAATAGGCTGTAATACGCCATTTTCTTTTATTGAATCTGAAAGTTCTTGCAACTTTTCTTTATCAAATATTTTTCTTGGTTGATTAAGTGTAGGTTCAACTTCTGTAATATTAAGTTCTACAACTTTATCAAGTTCTTTATATCCTTTTTCTTTAGAAGCAGTTGTAACTTTTTCTAATTCTAATCCGTCCTCACCAAAAAAAACATTTAAACCTCTACCTAAACCTTTTGACATACTATTTTACCCCCTTCTCATTAAGAGTAAGTAACTCCTTTGCTAACTTTTTATATGTTTCTGCGCCTTTAGAATCTTTATCATATAAAGTTATTGGAAGCCCATGACTTGGTGCTTCACTTAACCTTATATTTCTAGGTATAATTGTTTGAAAAACTTTATTACCAAAATATTTTTCTACTTCTATAGCTACTTCACTAGATAAATTAGTTCTTGCGTCAAACATTGTTAATACGACGCCTTCAACTATTAAATCTTGATTTAGATGCATTTGTACTAATTTTATAGTATTAATAAGTTGTCCTAACCCTTCTAATGCATAATACTCACATTGTATTGGTACAAGGACACTGTCTGAAGCTGTAAATGCATTTAAAGTTATAAGTCCTAATGATGGTGGACAATCTATTATAACATAATCATATTTTTCTCTAACTGCATCTATTGCCTTTTTTAATCTATTCTCTCTTGAAACCATTGAAACTAATTCTATTTCTGCACCAGCCAAATTAATATTTGCTGGACATACATCTAATTTTTTTATCATAGTTCCTTGAATTGTCTCCTCCATAGATATACTATCTACAAGTACATTATAAACTGACTTGTCCTGATGCGCCTCAACACCTAGACCACTAGTCGCATTTCCTTGCGGATCTATATCTACAAGTAATACCTTTTTTCCTTTTTCTGCAATACATGCACTTAAATTTACAGCCGTAGTAGTTTTTCCAACTCCACCCTTCTGATTAGCAATTGATATAACCTTTGCCATTACTGTCACCTCAATACATATTATAATACATTTGAAGTCAAAAAAAAAGAGAAATTATGAAATTTGTTATTTTTTCAATCATTTTCTCTTTTTTTTTATTTATTTTCATTAATTATTTTACAAACGTTTGTTTTATTATAGTGGCATTGATTTTATTTTAGAATAACTCCTTGGGTAATTTTTTGGCGTTCTATCAATCTTTTTTATCTCAAGTATACTTCTATTAAATATTTCTTTTTTATCACTTTCTATAAGTTCTAGGTCATATTGATGTTTATCTAATACTTTAACATTTAATATTTTAAATGCATTTTTTGAATTATTTATTTCTTCTTGAATACTATCCCCTTTCATATATATACCTTTACCATTTAACTTAATATATGGAGAAGTATATTCTAAAAGTATATTTAATGGCGCTACTGCTCTT
Source organism: Clostridia bacterium (assembly GCA_029256705.1). Taxonomy (GTDB): domain Bacteria; phylum Bacillota; class Clostridia; order TANB77; family CAG-465; genus RGIG5057. The sequence continues at coordinate 25,059 of JAQSXK010000006.1, read as the reverse complement.
GCTAGAACTATATCATATTTTTCTCTGTATATGATATCATTTGCTTTATCTTCTGCTCTGCCATGAACAATATTTATATTTTTTAATTCTAACTTTTTTATAACTTCCTCAAGAAAAATCAATCTTTTATTTAAAGCATCTAATAATGTAATATTTATTTTGTTTTCAAAATATATTGCTACAACTATACCTGGAAACCCTGCGCCCGTACCAACATCTATTATATTTTCAGCTTCATTTATATATTTCGTACATTCTAAACAATCAATAAAATGTTTTATAATCATTTGATATTCATCAGTAATAGATGTCAAATTCATTTTTTCATTCCACTCTATTAACATATCTTTATATATTTCAAGTTTATTAAGAATACTGTTATTAAGCTCAAAACCATATTTTTTTGCTTCTTTATTTAACTTTTCTATAAATGAATTATTTTCCTCATTTTTCATATGAAAACTCCCCTATCTTTTTTGACTTTGATTTAAATAAATTAAAAGTACCGATATGTCTGCTGGTGAAACACCTGATATTCTTGAAGCTTGACCAACAGATAAAGGTTTTTGCTTATCTAGTTTTTGCCTTGCCTCTAGAGATAAACCTTTTATTTCAGAATAATTAATATCTTTTGATAACTTTTTATTTTCAAGTTTTTTAAATTCTTCAATTTGTTCTAACTGTAGTTTAATGTACCCATCATACTTTAATTGTATTTCGACTTGTTCAGTAATTTCTTTTCTTAAAATATTCTTTTCAGGATTTAATTTAATTAAATCCTTGTATGAAATTTCACTTCTCTTCAATAAATCACTAGCTTTATGGCATGTAGTTATTTCACTACTACCAAGTTCTTTAAGTAAATCATTAGTTTCATCAGTTGGATATATATTCAATTTCTTCAGTCTTTCTGTTTCTAATTCAATCATTTCTTTTTTAATAAGAAACTTATTATATTTTTCTTGTGAAATCAATCCTAAATTATATCCTTTTTCTCTTAACCTTATATCAGCATTGTCTTGTCTAAGGTTAAGCCTATATTCAGCTCTAGATGTCATCATTCTATATGGCTCATTAGTTCCTTTTGTAACTAAATCATCTATTAAAACTCCTATATATGCTTCCGATCTATCTAATATGAAACTTTCTTTATTATCTATTTTTAAACTAGCGTTAATACCAGCCATAATACCTTGTGCAGCTGCTTCTTCATAACCAGAACTACCATTTACCTGACCAGCAAAAAATAATCCTTGAATCCCCTTATATTCGAGATTTAAATTCAAATTAGTAGAATCAATTGCATCATATTCGATAGCATAAGCAGATCTCATAAGAGTAGCATTTTCCAATCCAGGAATACTTCTATACATAGCTATTTGTATATCTTCCGGCATCGATGTTGACATTCCTTGAATATACATTTCAGATGTATATTCGCCTAATGGTTCCACAAATATCTGATGTCTTTCTTTATCTTTAAATCTAACTATTTTATCTTCTATAGAAGGACAATATCTTGGACCAACACCTTCAATTTTACCACTATATAATGGCGATCTATGAAGATTATCTAATATTAGTTTATGTGTCTTTTCAGTTGTATAAGTGAGGTAACAATCAACTTGTTTTTTATTTAACATACTTTCATTGTCAACATTATCATATGAAAATAAACTTATTTCACTATCACCTTTTTGTACTTCCATTTTAGATAAATCCATTTTATTTATATTAATCCTTGAAGGAGTTCCTGTTTTAAATCTTCTTAATTGAACACCTATATTCATTAAACTTTGTGACAAATCATTAGCCGGGAAAACTCCATCAGGTCCGCTTTCATATGAAATTTCTCCGATAATTATTTTTCCCTTTAAATATGTTCCTGTAGCGACAACAATAGCCTTTGTATTGTATATTGCTCCTGTTTTTGTTTTAACTCCAAGGATTTTATCTTTTTTTTCATTAACAATTATATCTACAATTTCTGCTTGATAAATATCTAGATTTTTCTGATTTTCTAGAGTTTCTTTCATTACTATATGATATTTCATTCTGTCTGACTGCATTCTAAGTGAATGTACAGCTGGACCTTTTGACATATTTAACATTTTTGATTGTATAAATGTTTTATCTGCTACCTTTCCCATTTCTCCACCTAAAGCATCAATTTCTCTTACTAAATGACCTTTAGATGTTCCACCTATATTAGGATTACATGGCATATTAGCTAATGTATCCATGTTTATTATAAACATAGCGGTTTTTTTACCTAATCTACTTGAAGCTAAAGCTGCTTCACATCCAGCATGTCCCCCTCCTACAATTATAACATCGTATTCCTCTGCATTATATTCCATATTATACCCTACTTTCCTAAACAAAATTTTTCAAATATTTTACTAATTATATCTTGTGAAACGTCAGTACCAATTATTTCTCCTAATTTTCTAGTACTCTCCTTTATTTCTATAGATATTATGTCTACTGGCATACACTTAACCACTTCTTCTTTAGCAATTTTCAAATGTTCAATTGAATCTTCTAATAATTTCTTATGTCTTTCATTTACTATAATTATCTCATTTGTATTATTTATAGTATCATCAAAAAACATGGACATAATTTTACTTTTTAATTCATCAATTCCTAAATCTTCTTTAGCAGATATATTAATTGTAGTTGTTATGTTGTTTTTATTTAATTCGCTCATAAAGGCATCAAAAAACATTTTTTCATACTCATCCATCTTATTTATCACAGGTATGTATTTTATTCCTTTATTTTGAATTTTAGAGAGCATATTAATGTCTTCAATTGAAAGCTTGTTTTCAATGTTTAAAACATATATAACTAAATCCACTTCATCTATTTTTTTTATACTTTTTGAAACACCTATTTTTTCAATTACATCTTCAGTTTCTCTTATACCCGCTGTATCTGAAATATTTAAAATAATATCTCCTATATTTATAGTTTCTTCTACAACATCCCTAGTCGTACCTGCTATATCTGTAACAATCGCTCTTTCATATTTAGCTAAGTTATTTAAAAGTGATGATTTACCTACGTTTGGTCTACCTAAAATTGCTACATTTATTCCATTCTTTATGTATTTACCCTCTTCATATGAGTTTAATAACTTATTTATCTCAGATATTTCTAAATCAAGTAATTTTATTACATTACTATTTTCTACTTCTTCATAATCATATTCCGGATAATCTATACTAACCTCTATTTGTGCTAATATTTCAACCAATTTTTCTCTTAACTTAACTATTTTAGTAAATAATTGTCCATTTAATTGTTCAGTAGCTATTTTGGTCTCAATTTTTGTTTTAGCATTTATTAAATCTATTATACTTTCCGCTTCAGAAAGATCCATTTTACCATTTAAAAATGCTCTCTTAGAGAACTCTCCCGGAGATGCCATTTCAGCTCCATTTTTTATCACTGTTTCTAATATTTGTTTAGTTATATATGATCCTCCATGACAATTTATTTCACATATATCTTCACCTGTAAATGAATTAGGAGATTTAAAATAAGATACTAAAACATTATCTAAAAACACTTCATTATCTATTATTTTTCCATAAACTATAGTATTAGGTGATAATTTAGAATAATTATTAAATATATTCTTAATTATATCTTTACTTTTATCTCCACTAATTCTTATTATATTTATTCCGCTTGATCCAAGCGCTGTTCCTATTGCAGCTATTGTTGACATAACATTTTTACCTTTCCGTTAAAAAACCAGCATAACTGCTGATTTTTCACTATTTTTTTATTTTCTAATTGTTGTATTTTTTCTTTATAACTAAAATTCTTCTTGGTTCTTCGCCAAAACTTTCTGTTACTACATCATCTCTAGAAGATAATTCTTGATGAACTATCATTCTTTCATATGCCGACATAGGCTCTAATTTTATTGATTTTTTAAATTTAGCTACATTATCTGCCATTTTATTAGCATATATCTTTAATTTTTCTTCTTTTTCTTTTTTATAATTGTTTATTTCAACGAAAACTTTAGAGTATTCTTCATCTTCTCTTTGCAACATTGCATTAAGTATAGATTGTAAAGATTCTATTGTTTTACCTCTATATCCTATTAAATGTTTAGGGTTATCAAGTTCTAATTTAACGATAACTTGTTTACTATCCCCTGTACAAGTATGTTTTATATTATCTTCTCCAGTTATTTTAAAAATATCTTTCAATATATTATCTATTCTTTTTTGTGTTGCTACAAGAACATCTTCTGTTATTTTCTTATCAACAGTTAATCTTACTTTTGCTAACTTTTGCGAAAGCATTCCTAATATACCGCCTGCTTTAGGTTCTTCTAATATATCAATAATAACATCATCTCTTGCAACTTTAAGTTCTTCTAACCCTTTTCTAACTGCCTCTTCTATTGTTTTACCTACTTGTTCAGTTGTTCTTTTCATTCCCTTTTCCCCCTTTATCTGATTCTAATAAAAAACTATTTTCTTCATTTTTTTGTTCTTTAATTAATTTAGATATAAAAGACTGTTGAGCTATTTGACACATACTGCCTACTAACCAATATACACCAAGTGCAAGTGGCATTGTGAAAGCGATAAATCCTGAAAGCATAGGCATCATAAAGTTCATAGATTTTTGCATTTCTTTTTGTTCTTCTGTCATTTGATTTGTTTTTTGCATTTGTTTTATTTGATAAATAGAAAATAATACACTTAATATTGGTATTAGAATTGAATATGGATTTGCACGTTTTGATTCATCTGAAGAAAATATATCCGAAGGTACATCTCCTAAATTTAGTCCTACAAAATTCATATCAATCAATTTATTACTATTTGCAATTTTTATTTCAGAATTACTCATTTCAGCACTGTTTACTTCTTCTTTATTTAGTAATTTTTGAGTGTATATTTGAATTTCTTCTTGTGGAAGTTGGACAACATATGTTAAAGGTTGTCTAACTATATAAAACATTCCAAGTATAAGTGGTAACTGTATCAAAAGTGGTAAACATCCTCCTAATGGATTAATTTTATGTTCACTATATAATTTAGTTATCTCCTCACCTTGTTTTGATTTATCATTCTTATATTTTTTTACTATTTCATCATACTTTGGTTTTATCTTTTGCATTTCCATACTTGATTTCATTTGTTTTAATGAAAGTGGAAATAATAAAGCTTTTGTAAGTATTGTGAAAAGTATTATAGATAGTGCATAATTATCTTGAGTTAAATTATATATAACCCTAATAATAGCACCAAATACATTTGCTATAATTTCTATCATAAATTTTTCTCCTATATTTTAATACTATTTCAAATGATCTACTCCACCTTTAGAAAATGGATTACATTTTAAAATTCTAATAAATCCTATTATACTACCTTTTATAAGTCCATATTTTAAAACTGCCTGTTTTGTGTATTCAGAACAAGTTGGATAAAAAATGCATCTTTTCCCAAAAGAATTCGATATATATTTTTGATAAAAATTTATCAAAAGAACTCCAATATTTCTCGGTATGAATGCAATATTCTTTATTAATTTTATCATATTAAATCTCATATATATCTAATTTTTTAAAAGAATTTATAATATCTTCTTTTATCGTATTATAATCAATATCTTCAATTTTAGTGTCCTTTTTATACATAACTACTAAATTTAAACCTTTTTGTAAATTAGACTCTTCTATTTTATATATTTCTCTTATCCATCTTTTCATTTTATTTCTATGTACACTTATTCCATTTTTCTTCGAAACACATATACCTAGTACATTATTTGGTTTATTATTTTTTGTTAAATATACAACTATATACTTTTCTCTGGAATATTTACCTTTACTAATAAGATATTTAAAAGTACCCTTTTTCTTTATACTACTTGTATATTTCACTTGTTCACCCCAATTAATACAAATAAGTGGATATGAAAACATACCCACTTACATTTTTAAGCACATAGTACTTTTCTTCCTTTTGCTCTTCTTCTCTTTAATACTGCTCTTCCTGCTGCTGTTTTCATTCTTTGTCTAAAGCCATGAACTTTTGATCTTTGTATTTTTTTTGGATTAAATGTTGTATTCACTATTGGCACCTCCCTATTCGCTAATATATTTTACACATTTTTAAAAAACTTTAATATATAAAATCTATATTAAAGCTAACACAAATTATGCTATTTTAATATTAATGAAAATATTATACACTATTTTGTTCATTTTGTCAAATTTTTTTATAATTTTTTCTCATGATTAATAAAAAAATAAAACATTTTTAATACTAAGATATGATTTATTAAAAATATTAATAATTTTATATATAAAAAAATAATAATAATTTTCCATATTTCTACAAATAAAAAATTAAAAAGATATTTTGATTATTTTTGTTAAAATTACTAAAATAACTTGAATTTTCAGTAAATTAGTGATATATTATATGTATAAATTTTAAATCGATTTTTCACAAATTTCACAATAGTCCACAGAAATTATGTAAAATGATTGTCTTGTTAGTATTAATTTGTCGAAAAGTTATCCACACCTGTTGATAACTCTGTGGATAACTTTATGAAAACATTGGTTTTAGAAAGGTGGTTTTATGCAAAGTAATTTTATGAGTATATGGTCTGAAGCCTTGGAAATACTGAAAGAAGAAATATCTCCAGTTGGTTATAAAACATATGTTGACGTAATGATTCCAAGAATTGCAGATGAACATACTATATGTTTACTAGCTCCATCAAATTATCATATTGATATCTGTAAAAAAAGATATTTAGATTTGATTCAAAATACATTACAAATTTTAACTAAACGTGATTATATCATAACTTTTGAATCAAAAGAAATAATTCCTGAAGATAATAAATATGAAAAAGATTTGGAACAAGATACAAAAGAACCATTAGAAATTGAATTTACAAAAGAAAAAGAAAATGAAAATATTAATATGTCATCAAAAAGTTTTATTACAGAATTAAATTCAAATTTAAATCAAAAATATACTTTTGATAATTATATTATAGGATCAAATAATAGATTTGCACATGCAGCAGCAACTGCAGTATCAGAAAATCCTGGTCAAAAATATAATCCTCTCTATATATATGGTGGAGTAGGATTAGGAAAAACTCATTTAATGCAAGCAATAGGGAATGAATTAATTAAAACAAAACCTGAAATGAGAATTGTTTATGCAACGGGGGAATTATTTACTAATGAACTTGTAACTGCATTGATGACAAATAAAAATGAAGAATTTAGAAAAAAATATAGAAATGTTGATTTACTTTTAATAGATGATGTACAATTTTTAGCGGGGAAGGACAAATGCCAAGAAGAATTTTTCCATACTTTCAACACTTTATTTCAAAGTGGTAAACAAATTGTATTAACTTCTGAAAAACCACCAAAAGAAATAATGATGCTAGAAGAAAGATTAAAAACAAGATTTGAAATGGGATTATCTGTTGATATACAAACACCAGATTATGAAACTAGATTAGCTATTCTTAGAAAAAAAACACAAAATGAAAGATATATAATTAATGATGATGTACTAGTAAAAATTGCTAGTAAAGTTAAATCAAATATTAGAGAATTAGAAGGTGTATTCAATAAATTAGTTGCATATTCTTCATTTACAAATAGTGATTTAACAGATTCAATAGTTGATAATACTATTGAATCAATATTAGTTAAAAATACTAAAGTACTAACAAGTAAACTTATTATGCAAGTGGTTGCAAAATTTTTTAATATAAAAGTTACTGATTTAACCAGTGAAAAAAGATCAAATAGTGTAACATATCCAAGACAAATAGCAATGTTTTTATGTAGAGAAATAGCAAATTTATCTTTTCCTGCAATTGGTAGAGATTTTGGTGGAAGAGATCATTCAACAGTTTTACATGCATATGGAAAAATAAAAGAAGAATATGACAAAAATATGGAAACGAAAAACGTAATAGAAGAATTGAAAAAATCCCTATCTATAGAAGAATAATAGACATTATTTCAAATATTTCACTTTTGTTTCAAAAATATTACAAAAATAAAAGTTATCCACAATTTACTGTGGATAGAGGTGTGGATAACTTGTGGATAAATTAACTTTATTATAATTATCCACAGTTAAACATTTGTTCTGTGAATAACTTTACATGTTTTCCACAGTTTTATCCACAGATATAAATTCTTTAGTAGTAATGGTTGTAGATACTTATCCACAGTTTCCACAGTACCTACTACTACTACTACTAAAACTATATAATAATATAATATATATGTTAGGATTTTTTCATATGTTCATTATGTGGTTAACTTAAGATAAACTTATAAATATAAATATTAAAAATAATAATTTTTTATTAAATGGAGGAATCAAAATGAAAATTAATTGTCAAACTAATGAATTAATAAATGCACTTAATGTAGTATTTAAAACAGCATCATCTAAAACAACAATGCCTATACTTGAAGGAGTGCTAATTGAAGCATATAATAATCAAATTAAATTAACAACAAATGATCTTGAAATGGGATGCACACATACTATGATATGTAATGTACAAGAAGAAGGAAGTACTGTTGTAGATATTAAAATGTTGAACGAAATAATGAGAAGATTAGAAGCTGAACAGATAACAATAGAAGCAGATGATAAATTATTTGTTATTAAATCTATAAATGGTATATTTAAATTAGCTGTAATGGATCCTTTAGAATATCCTAAATTACCTGTTTTTACTATAAATAATAATATAGAAATAAAACAAAAAATTTTTAAAGATATGATAAGAAAAATATTATTTGCAGTAAGTACAGATGAAAATAGACCTGTATATACAGGAGCATTACTTAAAGTAGAAGATAATATATTAACATTAGTAGCATTAGATGGATTTAGGTTAGCACTTAAAAAATATTTAAATGAAACTGAAATAAATAATTTTAAGGCTATAATACCAGGAAGAGTATTAAGTGAAATTTTAAAAATATTAACAGATAATGATGAAGAAGTAATAAAAATAGGAACAAATAGAAATCAAGCATTATTTGAGGTAGGTAATAGTGTTATAATAAGTAGAATAATTGATGGTGAATTTTTAAATTATAATAGTATAATACCATCAGATAAAGAAACAAGAATAAGAGTAAAAACAAAAAAAATATTAGATGCTTTTGAAAGAGTTGCTTTATTTGCAAAAGAAAGTTCAGATAGAGATAAAAAATCTCCAGTTAAAATGAATATATCGTTAGATGGTTTAACTTTAAGTTGCATCAGTCAAACCGGAGATGCAAAAGAAAGTATACCTGCTGTTTTAGAAGGAAAAGATATAGAAATAGGATTTAATCCTAGATATTTCATTGAAACCCTAAAAGTATTAGAAGATCAAGAAATATATATTGATTTTACATCTAATATTGCACCAGCTGTTATTTATCCACTTCAAGGAAATGATTATTTATATATTGTTCTACCTGTTAAATTAAGACAAGAATAAAAGGCAAAATTATGTTTATTGATCAAATAAATTTAGAAGGTTTTAGAAATTATGATAATCAAAAAATTCTATTTATAAATGGAATAAATTTAATTATAGGTGATAATGCTCAAGGAAAAACTAATATTATAGAGGCTATTTATTTATCCGCATTCGCTAAATCATATAGAACAATAAAAGATATTGAATTAGTAAATTTTGATAAAGATTATTCACGTGTAAGTTTAAAATATAATAAAAATAATATTGAAAACAATGTAGAAGTTTTTATAGATAGGTTAGGTAATAAGATAATTAAATATGATGATATTAAAATAAAAAAAATATCTTCAATAATTGGTGAGATTTTAATAGTTGTTTTTTCACCTGATGATTTAGATATTGTAAAAGGTTCGCCAAGTAGTAGAAGAAAGTTTATAGATATGATATGCTGTCAAATTTCTAAATCTTATATGATGAATTTACAAGAATATAATAAATATTTAAAAATAAAAAACAATTTACTTAAAAAAATTATAACCAAAGAAGCAAAAGAATATATATATATATTACATGAAAAAATGGGTAATAATATAGAAAAAATAACAGAAATTAGAAAGAATATATTAAATAATATATTGATTCATGCAAAAAGAATACATTTAAGTATAACAGATAATAAAGAAGAAATAGATATAAAATATATTTCTGAATTTATTGATTTGAAAAAAGAGCAAATTATTGAAATACTAAATAGCAATATAAATATAGATATATTTCGAAAAACAAGTACTAAAGGATTACAAAGAGATGATATAGAAATTTTTATTAATAAATTTGAAGTAAATAAGTATGGATCACAGGGTCAAAATAGAACAGCTTTACTTACTTTGAAATTATCAAATTTTGAGGTTTTAAAAGAAATAAAGAATGAGACGCCTATATTATTATTAGATGATATAATGTCTGAACTAGATAGTAAAAGAATAAGGTTTTTACTTAAATATATAGAAAATTATCAATCTATAATTACAACTACAGAACAAGGTTTTATAGAAAGTTTAGAAAATATTAAAATTTATAAAATATTAAATGGACACTTGCAAAATTAGTATTGTCTGTGATATAATGTAGATTGAAAAAAGAAAAGGAGTGTTATCTCGTGGCAAATACAGAAATTTATGATGAAAATCAAATACAAGTATTAGAAGGATTGGAAGCAGTAAGAAAAAGACCAGGTATGTATATAGGAAGTACTTCAGAAAGAGGGCTTCATCATTTAGTATATGAAATAGTAGATAATAGTGTTGATGAAGCATTAGCTGGCTATTGTACTGAAATAAATGTAGAAATATTACCAGAGAATATAATAACAGTTAAAGATAATGGTAGAGGAATACCACTTGGAATTCATCATAAAATGAATATACCAGCTGTAGAAGTTGTTTATACAATGCTTCATGCTGGAGGCAAATTTGGTGGATCTGGATATAAAGTATCTGGTGGATTACATGGTGTTGGTGCATCAGTCGTTAATGCTTTATCTGAAAGAGTAGATCTTGAAGTTTCAAATGGTGATGGATTATATGGAATATCATTTGAAAAAGGTAAAAAAGTAGTAGATCTACATAAAATAAGAGAAGAAAAAGTTAGAGGTACTAAAGTAACATTTAAAGCAGATTCAGAAATTTTTGAGGTTACAGAATATAGTGTAGAAACATTAGCACAAAGATTTAGAGAAATGGCATTTTTAAATAAAGGTTTGAAAATAACACTTCAAGATAAAAGATATGATGATTCTGAAGTATTTACTTTTCATTATGAAGGTGGAATAATTTCTTTTGTTGAATATTTAAATAGAGCAAAAGAACCAGTTCATTCAAATGTTATATATTTTGAAACAGAACAAAATGATATAGAAGTAGAAGTTGCATTACAATATACAACTTCATATTCTGAAAATTTATCATCTTTTGTAAATAATATAAATACTATTGAAGGTGGTACACATCTTGATGGTTTTAAAAGAGGACTTACAAAAGTATTTAATGATTATGCTAGAAAATTTAATATTTTAAAAGAGAAAGATTCAAATTTACAAGGTGAAGATATAAGGGAAGGTATTACAGCTGTTATAAGTGTAAGAGTTATAGAACCAGAATTTGAAGGACAAACTAAGACAAAATTAGGAAATAGTAAAGTTACAGGAATAGTAAGTAGTGCAATGGTAGATAAAATATCATCATTTTTAGAAGAAAATCCAGTTGTAGCAAAAGCTATACTTGAAAAAACTTTAAGTGCATCAAGGGCAAGAGAAGCAGCAAGAAAAGCAAGAGAGTTAGTAAGAAGGAAAAGTGTACTTGAATCTACTACACTTCCAGGAAAACTTGCTGATTGTCAAGAAAAAGATGCTTCAAAGTGTGAAGTATATCTTGTTGAAGGAGATTCTGCTGGAGGTAGTGCTAAACAAGGAAGAAATAGAAGATATCAAGCAATATTACCCTTATGGGGAAAAATGATAAATGTAGAAAAAACTAGAGCAGATAAAATATATAATAACGAAAAGTTATCTCCAGTTATAATAGCTCTTGGAGCTGGCATAGGAGCAGATTTTAATATAAATAAGTTAAGATATCATAAAATAATACTTATGGCTGATGCCGACGTTGATGGTGCTCACATAAGAACATTATTACTTACGTTCTTTTTTAGATATATGAGACCTCTTGTTGAAAATGGTAATATATATATAGCACAACCGCCTTTATTTAAATTATCAAAGAAGGGTATGACAGACATATATTGTTTTAATGAGAAGGATTTAGAAAAAAAAATAAAAGAATTAGAAGAAAAAGGAATAAATAAAGATTCTTTAAATATGCAAAGATATAAAGGTCTTGGTGAAATGAATTCTGAGCAATTATGGGAAACAACAATGAATCCGGAAACAAGAACATTACTTAAAGTTGAATTAGAAGATGCTGCTATGGCAGATGAAACATTTTCTGTTTTAATGGGAGAGGCTGTTGAACCAAGAAGACAATTTATAGAAGATAATGCTAAATATGTTAAAAATTTAGATATATAATATATTAAAAATATAAAAGGAGATTTATTTAATTTTAGTAAATCTCTTTTTATTATCTAATTTTCAATTAATAATCATGAAAAAAATATTAAACTATTGACAAATACTAATTTATAGTGTATAATTCTATTTATCAAGTAGAGGATTTCTTCTCACCATGCCAATTTATTGCGTAATGGTAACATACAAATTAGTATAAGATTATTAATTTTTATAGTTTTTGAGAAGATTGCCTTTTACTAGAGCAATCTTTTTTATATATTTTTGTGGAGGTGTATTAGTATAAAAGATTTTCTAATTAATGAGCAAATAAAAGTAGCTCAAGTTCAAGTAATTGATGATAATGGCGAGAAAATAGGTAAAATTTCGACTAGAGAAGCTATTGAAATGGCTTATTCTAAAAATTTAGATTTAGTTTTGGTTTCTCCAAATGCTGAAAATCCAGTATGTAAAATGCTAGATTATAGTAAGTATAAATTTGAGATGAATAAAAAAGCTAAAGAAGCAAAAAAGAAACAAAAAATAGTTGAAACTAAAGAAGTAAGATTATCACCAAATATTGACAAACATGATTTAGAAGTAAAAGCTAAAATGGCAGTTAAATTTATTACATCAGGAGATAAGGTTAAAATTACAATGAGATTTAGAGGTAGACAACTTAATTTTATAAATCAAGGTAGAGAAATTATGAATAGTTTCAAAGAAATGATTTCAGAAGGTCAAGTTGAAAAAGAAGCTAAAATGGAAGGTAAGAACCTTGTAATGTTTTTAGCACCAAAACAAAAATAGTTGAATTTGGAAGGGGAGAAAATATTATGCCTAAAATGAAAACACATAGTGCATCTAAAAAAAGATTATCAGTAACAAAGTCTGGTAAAATTAAAAAAACAGTAGCAAACAGAGCACATAAACTAACATGTAAATCATCAAAGAGAAAATTATCATTAAAACAATCTGCATATGTACAAAGTGCAAATAAAAGTGCAGTTAAAAAATTATTACCATATAGCTAAGAAGGGAGAAGAGTAAAATGGCAAGAGTAAAAGGAGCAGTTACAACAAGAGCAAGACATAAAAAAGTTTTAAAAAGAGCAAAAGGATATTTTGGAGCAAAATCTGTAAGATTTAGAATGGCTATTCAAGCTGTTATGAAATCTGGAAATTATGCATATGTTGGAAGAAAACAAAAAAAGAGAAATTTTAGACAACTATGGATTGCAAGAATAAATGCAGCAGCAAGATTAAATGGAATGCCTTATAGCAAATTTATGTCAGGTCTAAAAAAAGCAAATATTAATATAAATAGAAAAATGCTTGCAGAAATGGCAGTAAACGATGCGAATGCATTTACAGCATTAGTAGAAAAAATAAAATAAGATAGAAAGCGGGGAGTTTTATGATTTTAGCAGGAGAATTTAGAAATGGTGTAACATTTGAGATGGATTCATCAGTATATAGAGTTGTTGATTTTCAACATGTAAAACCAGGTAAAGGAGCAGCTTTTGTAAGGACAAGATTAAAAAATGTTATAACTGGTAATACATTAGAAAAAACTTTTAATCCAACTGAAAAAGTTGAAGAAGCTCAAATAACAATACAAGAAATGCAATATCTATATAATGATGGTGAAAGATATACATTTATGGATACAACATCATTTGAGCAAGTTGAACTTTCTAAAGAACAAATAGAAGATACATTACCTTTCTTAAAAGATAATATGAATTTTAAAGTATTATCATACAAAGGCAATATATTTGGTATTGAACCTCCTACATTTGTTGAACTTGAAGTAACATATACAGAACCTGGAATAAAAGGAAGTACATCAACAGGTACTACTAAACCAGCAACTGTAGAAACAGGAGCAGTATTTAATGTTCCAATATTTATAGAAATAGGAAATGTAATTAGAATAGATACTAGAACTTCCCAATACATGGAAAGAGCATAATCAAAATATTCTATTATATATGTGATATACTCTGAATTAAATTGCAGGGTATATTTTTTTAAGTAGGTGAATTTATTGAAATTTAAAAATAATTATATAGAAAAACTTAAAGATTACGTAACAAATAATGGACTAACATATTTTATAGATACTATGGGATGTGCAATGAATGAAAATGATTCTAATAAATATGCGGGTATTTTAGAATCTATGGGTTTTATTAAGGGGAAAAGCGAGATAGAATCAAATCTTATATTATTTAATACGTGTACCGTAAGAGAAAATGCCGAAAATACATTGTTTGGTAGATTGGGAGCATTAAAAAATAAGAGAAAAACAGAGAATAATACATATTTAGTTGTAGCTGGTTGTATGGCACAACAAGAACATATAATTAAAAAAATCAAAGAATCTTACCCATATACAGATATTGTTTTTGGTACTAATGGAATTCAGAGTTTTCCAGAAAAACTCTATAACACAATAATGAAAAAGGAAAAAAAATATGAGTATATTCAATCTGACGGACAAGTAGTAGAAGATGTTCCTATAGTTTTTGAAGATAAATATAAAGCGACAGTAACTATTATATATGGATGTAATAACTTTTGTACATATTGTATTGTTCCTTATGTACGCGGAAGAGAAAGAAGTAGATTAAAAGAAGATATATTAAATGATATAAAAAAATTAGCAAAAGATGGATATAAAGAAATTACTTTATTAGGTCAAAATGTTAATTCATATGGGAAGGATTTAAATAATGGTGATACATTTGCAAAACTTCTTGAAGAGATTGAGAAAATTAATGGAATAGAAATAATACGTTTTGTATCACCACACCCAAAAGATTTTACGAATGATTTAATTGAGACTATATCAAAATCAATAAAAATATCTAAACAAATACATTTACCGTTACAATCTGGAAGTGACAGAATATTAAAATTGATGAATAGAAAGTATACTAAAGATGATTATTTAAAATTAATTTATAAAATGAAAGAAAAATGTGATATTGTAACTTTTTCAACAGACATAATTGTTGGGTTTCCTGGAGAAACTGAGGAAGATTTTTTAGAAACCTTTAATGTTGTTGATGAAGTTAAATATGATCAAATATTTATGTATATTTATTCTAAAAGGACTGGAACAAAAGCTGCTATTATGGAAGATTTAACACCTTATGAAGAAAAAGTTTCTAGAATAACAAGATTAAAAAAGTTATTTGAAAAGATTACATATGAAATTAACGAAGATATGCTGGGTAAAGAATATTATATTTTAGTAGAAGGTAAAAGTAAGACTAATGAAGATTATTATACTGGTAGAACAAATACTAATAAAATAGTAATTTTCAAGGCGGAAGATAAAGATATTGGTGAAATAAGAAGAGTTAAAATAATAAAAAACAATTTGTGGTATATAACTGCTGAAATTGTTTAATTTTAAAAATATAACAGCTAGTTAAAGTTGTTATATTTTTTTATTCATAATTTTAAGAAAATAATATATATTGTAATAAGTAATTATAAATGCGATATACAAAATAGGAGGAAAATTATGGAGAACGTTATTTCTGCGAGAAGGTTAAGAAAAAGTTTGTTAAATAGTGTTGGGGATGTTGATTTAAATATCGAATCATATAAAGGAAATAAAGAAAGAATATATAAAGAAAAAGGATATAGTAAACCAAATAGCAAAAATGAAAATAATATAATATTTAATTTTAAGACAAGATTGATAATCAAATTATTTTTTTGTTCGGTTATTTTGTTTTCAGTTTTGGTAACTAAAATATTTTTATTAGATAATATAAAGAAAAATGATACAGTTGTAAAATTATATAATCATTACAATATGGATTTTTCAAGAGCAAACATATTAGAAAAAATTGAATATAGATTCTATAATATGGATTTAGCTATTGGTAATATATTTCCTGATAAAATAAAAGAATATCTAAAAGAAAAATATTTCACGTTTTTAAAACCATATATATTAGAGTTTGATTTGAAATTAGCATTAAAAGATTTAGTAAATTTAGATAGTAATAAAAAGGAAGTTATAATTGAAAATAAAAATATAGAATCAATATCCTCAAATAGTGATTATATAGCTGCTAAAGAAAAAGAAGAAATTTTAAATGGAATTGGGGGAGCTGAACCATTAGATGAAAAGAAAGAAGAGGCAACAAGTTCAATAAGTATTATGGAAAATGACGTTAATGTTATTAAATCCAAAAATATAAGTATAATATCTCCTGTAGTTGGAGTTATTACTTCAAGATATGGTATAAGGGAAGTAGTATTTACAGGAGTAGATCCTTATCATACAGGTATAGATATTGCAAATAAAAAAGGAACAAAAATTTCAAGTGCAACAGAAGGAATCGTTACAAAAATTGAATATAATAACAAATATTATGGAAATTTTTTGGAAATAACAGAAAATGGAGTTGTATTTAAATATGCACATCTAGATAGTATAAGTGTAAAATTGAACAATATTGTAAAACAAAATGAAAATATAGGATTTATGGGAAATACAGGAATGTCAACCGGACCACATCTTCATTTTGAAATCAGAATAGATGGAAGAACAGTAAATCCTGAAGAATTAGTAAAATTTTAGTATATGATACTTAAAACAAAATTTTGTCGTGTCGAAATAGAAATAATATTCATATTTTTAATTTTTACTTCGATTATATCAAATACAGCATTTAAATTTTTATATTATTTCTTTGCGTGTTATTTATTTATATTGTTTCATGAGTTAATGCATATTTTTGTAGGAAATATTTTAAATAAAAAATTAATTAAAATTAAATTATCTATCTCTGGAGTGTGCGCAACTTTTGAAAAAGATAAATATATAAAAAGTAAATATGTGTATATTAAAAATATAATAATTTATTTATCAGGACCATTTTCAAATTTGATATTAGCATATATATTTAAAAACAATATAATGATAAGGGAAATAAATATATTTTTAGCATTACTGAATTTACTACCTATATTTCCTCTTGATGGATATAACATAATTTTAAATATATTAAACATTTTCTTTCCAGGTAAAAAAATTGATAAAAGCATAGATAATATATGTAATATATTTCTAGTTATTTTGGTGATAATCTCTATATATCAAATAAAAGAATATTATAGTTTTTCATTACTTATATTTTCTTTATATGTATTTGTATTAAAGATAAATAAGAGTAATGAATAGGTTAGTATAATTATAATTTAGGGTATTTTTTATTAATAATTTTTTTGGTTAATAAAAATACCCTAAATTTCTATCTATTTCATTAAAATTACATATATATTACATAATTTTTACAAAAACACTTGATTTTTAATAAAAAAAATAGTATCATATATATAGTTAAAATCTGGAGGTGTAAATGTGGCTATTGGAGATATTATTGTTGGACTTGATATAGGTGCTTCAAAAACTTGTTCACTAGTAGGTCAAGTAAACAAATTCAGCGAAATTGAAGTAATTGGATACGGAATGTCAAATAATACAAGTGTAAAAAAAGGAAAAATAATAGACTCACAAGAAGCAGCTAGATCAATAAAAGATGCTATTAATGCAGCGGAAGAAATATCTGGACTGTCTATTAATTCAGCATATGTTAATGCAAAAGGAATGAATGTAAGAATACAAAGAATGTTAATAGAATCTGAAACTGAAAAACCAGATGATGGATTAAGCGTAACAGACATTAATAATTTATTCTATAAAATGCAGGCAGCAACTAAATTAGAAAAAGATGAGCAAATTATAGATATTTTACCTTGTGAATATAAAGTTAATGATAAAATATATAAGCAAGAACCTTTAGGCGCTTTTTGTAAAAAGTTTGAAGTTAAAGCTGATGTTGTAATTGCAAAAGGGGATTATTTAGATGGAATGATAAAATCTCTTAAACTTGCAGATATAAAGTTAGATGGCGTAATACTAGAGACATTGGCTACATCTAATATTGTATTGATGCCAGAAGAAAAAGAATTAGGAGTTTTATTACTAGATGTTGGTGCAGGACATACTGATATATCAGTATATAAAGATTCTGAATTGCAATTCTACGATACTTTACCAGTAGGTGGTAATCATATAACAAATGATATTGCTATAACTTTTGATATATCTTCTGAAGAAGCAGATAAATTAAAAAGACAATATAATTTAGCAATACAGGCAATGATTAAGAATAATCATGAAGTTAAACTAAATTCTGTTTCAACTAGCGATGGACAAAATATTGTAAAATGTAGTGATATTGTACAAGTTATAGAAGCAAGAGTAAAAGAAATATACCAAATAGTAAAAAAAATAATAGCAGATAATAAATTAAATTCTAAGATAGAATGTATGGTTTTAACTGGACAAGGTATTAGTAATATAATTGGTGCGGAAGAACTTGCAATGTTAATATTAAAATTGAACCAAGTTAGAATTTGCTCACCAAAATTAGTAAATGTCATAAAACCACAACATACCACTGTATTTGGTATGGTTAGATATATATCAAGTTTAGGTCTTAGTAAACACGTAAATAGTGAAGTTGAAATAATAACTGAACCTTTATTTAAGGATAAAGTTTTAGATATATTAAATGGAACAAAAGAAAAACTTACAAATATATTTAAAAGAACAAAGAAAATAGATACAGATGATGAAAATGATGATTAATAGTTATTAAGGAGGAATTTTAGATGGAATCACAAATGCAAGCAGGAATGGCCAATATTAAAGTAGTTGGAGTAGGTGGAGCTGGAAATAGCGGTGTAAATCGTATGATTGAAACTGGAGTTAAAGGTGTAGAGTTTATTTCGATAAATACAGATAAACAAGCTCTAGAACTTTCTAAAGCTTCAAAGAAAATTCAAATAGGTGAAAAGTTAACTAGAGGATTAGGTGCAGGTGCAAATCCAGAAATAGGAAAATGTAGTGCAGAAGAATCAAGAGCTGAAATAGCTGAAGCTTTAAAAGGTGCAGATATGGTATTTGTTACATCTGGAATGGGTGGAGGAACAGGTACTGGTGCAGCTCCTATAGTTGCAGAAGTTTCTAAACAAATGGGTATATTAACAGTAGCAGTTGTAACAAAACCTTTTCCTTTTGAAGGAAAAAGAAGAA
This sequence comes from Clostridia bacterium, assembly GCA_029256705.1. Classification (GTDB taxonomy): domain Bacteria; phylum Bacillota; class Clostridia; order TANB77; family CAG-465; genus RGIG5057. Next base: position 5,345 of record JAQSXK010000006.1, on the reverse strand, counting down.
TGAATCAAGCTGACAGTGGTATAGGTGAGTTAAAAGAAACTGTTGATACCTTAATAACGATACCAAATGAAAAGCTATTACAAGTTGTTGAAAAAAACACTTCTATAACTGATGCATTTAAAATGGCTGATGACGTATTAAAACAAGGTGTACAAGGTATATCAGATTTAATAACAGTTCCAGGTCTTGTAAACTTAGATTTTTCTGATGTAAAAACTATAATGCAGGATGCAGGTATTGCACATATTGGAATAGGTAGAGCAAGCGGAGAACATAGAGCTCAAGAAGCTGCAAGACAAGCAATACACAGTCCTTTACTTGAAACGTCAATTGAGGGTGCAGGTGGAGTTTTAATTAATGTTACTGGTGGAAAAGATTTAGGATTACTAGAAATAAATGAAGCAGCAGAACTTGTTCAAAAATCTGTAGATCCAGAAGCTAATATAATATTTGGTGCTGTGATTAATGAAACAATGACAGACGAAATAGTAATAACAGTAATTGCAACAGGATTTGAAAAAACATTTAATACAGACATGAAATTAGACAACATTGTTGGGGACGCTATAAAAGCGGCTGTAAATAATAACACTAAGATGTCAACTACATCAAGTGAATATAAAGTAGATTGGGATGTTCCTCCTTTCTTAAGAAGAAATAAGGGCGAATAGTATAAATCATAATAATTAATTATATAAAAATCAAGAATATTAAGTGTTCTTGATTTTTTTTTTGTTTTATTGTAGATCAAATTATTTTAATATTAATTTTTTTCAACAATTTTCTTTTATAAATAGGTATATAATGCTTATGAGGTGATTTTTATTGAAAGTATATTTAGATTATGTATTCATAGAAAATTTTATTGTAAATATATCGGTTCTATATCAGACAAGTATTTTTGTGAAAGTAAAAGTTAAAAAATTAAAGCTAATTATATTATCGATATTTTTATCTGTTATATCAATCATAAATATACTTAACATTTGCAATAACATCTTAATTCAAATGCTAACAATAAATATAGTACTATATTTATTGTTTTTACCTAAAAAAATAATAAAATATTTAAAATATCAAATATACTATTATTCAATTTATATAACGTATATAGGAATAATTATATCTACTTCTATATTTTTAAATATAAATTTAAGTAAAATAAGTATGAGAATTTTATTATACATAGTAAGTATGATTATCACATATATAATAAATAAATACATGTGGAAAATTTGGATAAATAAAATTAAATATAATAATTTAACGTATAAAATAGTTATAAATAGTTTAAATAAAATTACATTTAAGGTTTTTGTAGATACTGGAAATACTCTTAATGATCATTTAAATAATTTGGATGTAATAATTTTAAACAGTAAAATATATGAATCAAAAATTAAGGGTAAATATATATGTACTAATAATGGAGAATTAGTTAGTCTAGACGTTATAACAGCTACGGGCAAAACTAAAGTAAAAGGTTATATATTTGATGATATAAGTATTAAAAAAGGGGGAATAGAGAAAACAAAACTTAAGAAAGCAATAATTGTATTTATAGATGAAAAAATTAATAACGATGAACATGATCGGTATAATTAGTTATAATACATATTTGGAAAAACTAGAGGGGGCAATAATATGAAATGTATGATAAAAATAAAAGAAATTTATTACAATTTTTTAAAAATGATAGGTATTGATGAAAATTCACTTCTCTATATATCTGGTAGTGATAAATTACCTACAATATTAACACCAGAAGAAGAGGCGGTATTGCTTGAAAAATTAATGAATAAAGATAATGATGCAAAAAATACTTTGGTGGAAAAAAATTTAAGGCTAGTAGTGTATATAGCTAAGAAATTTGAAAATTCAGGAATAAATATAGAAGATTTAATTTCTATCGGAACGATAGGACTTATGAAAGGAGTAAATAGTTATAAGTTAGATAAAAATATAAAGCTTGCTACATATGCTTCTAGATGCATTGAAAATGAAATATTAATGTTTCTTAGAAAGAATAATAAGATACGTAGTGAAATATCTATTGACGAGCCGATAAATATAGATAGTGAAGGTAATGATTTATCACTTTCAGATATTTTAGGTACAGATATTGATGTAATATTTAAATCCGTTGAGGATAGTGATAATAAGAAGGTATTAAATACCGCAATAAAAAAATTGAATGAAAGAGAAAAAGTAATTATGCAGATGAGATATGGTTTTAATGGGATAGATGAATTAACTCAAAAGGAGGTTGCAGACAAACTTGGAATATCTCAATCGTATATTTCAAGAATTGAAAAAAAAGTCATAAACCATCTAAAAAAGAATTTTACAAAGTAATTGGGATAAATTTACACGACATTGCCCAAAATATTACAAAGGATAATATATGGAGGTACATATGAATATAAAAGTAGAAATAAAATGTGTAGATACGTCAAAATTACCTAAACTTACAAGTAAAGAACAACTAGATATGTTAAGAAGATATAAAAAAGGTGAAATAGAAATAAAAGATGAACTTATCAATTCGAATTTAAGGCTAGTTTTAAGCTTAGTAAAAAAATTCAATAATAGAGGAGAATGTGTAGATGATATATTTCAAATAGGAGTAATTGGATTAATAAAGGCAATAGATAATTTTGATATAACACAAGATGTGCAATTTTCAACTTATGCAGTCCCTATGATTATAGGCGAAATAAAAAGATATCTCAGAGATAATAGTGCTTTTAGAGTTACAAGGTCAATTAGAGATTTAGCATATAAACTTTCACAAATAAGAGAGGATTATATAAAAACAAAAAATGAGGAACCAACCATTGATGTACTTTGCAAACTTGCTGAAAAGGATAGAGAAGAAGTAATATTAGCATTGGATAGTATGACTCAGCCAATGTCACTTAATGATACTATATATAATGATGGGGGGGATTGTATATTTGTATTAGATAAGTTAAGAGATGAAACTGATGAGGCAGAAATTGTAACAAATAGAATTGCAACATCCCAAATGTTAGATAAATTAACAGAAAAAGAGAGATATATAATTGAAAAGAGATATTTTAATGATAAAACACAAACTGAACTTGCAGATGAATTAGGGGTTTCACAAGCGCAAATTTCTAGAATAGAGAAGGCGGCAATTGAAAGGATAAGGAGAAAAATACATATTTAAAGAGATATAAAATATTGACAAAATCACATAAACTGGTATAATATATATAGATATAATATATCTATATATATTTTTATTATGTCCAGGAGGATTAGGAATGTTAAATTTAGAACAAATATTAGAGGCAACTCAAGGAAAACATATAAATGGTAATTTAGAATATATAGTTAAGAACTATATATTGGATAGTAGAAATGTTACGAAAGATGATTTTTTTGTACCTATTGTTGGTAATAAAAATAATGCCCATAGTTATATTATAAATTGTGTAGAGAATGGAATATGCGGATATTTCATTGAGGCGACAGAGAAATACAAAGATGAAATAATTAAAAAAAGTAAATTTATAAATAAAGATATATGTATAATTGAAGTTGCAAATTCTCAGGATGCACTATACGAAATAGGAAAATATAATAGAAATTTACATATGAATATACCAGTTATAGCTATAACTGGTAGTGTTGGAAAGACAAGTACAAGGGAAATGATAGTAAGTATACTTTCCAAAGAGTATGATCTTCTAAGTACGTATAAGAATTATAACGGATATATTGGTTTATCTTTAATGTTACTTAGACTAGAAAATCAAGAATTAGCAGTACTTGAAATGGGAATTGATTGGGTTGGAGAAATGGATAAACTGGCAGATGCTGTAAGACCTCAGGTGGCGGTAATTACCATGATAGGTACGGCTCATATTGGAATTATAGGCAGTCAAGAGAATATATTTAAAGAAAAAGTCAAAATAGCAAAGAATATGAATAAAGAATGTACATTAATATTAAACGGTGATGACAAGTATTTAAAAGAATATAATAACGATAATATTAACTTAATAAAATATAATATTAAAGATGCAAAAAAAATTGAAACTAACGAATTTACTACTTTATTTGAAACAGATATATACAATAATGAAATAAAAATAAAATTGAATCAAATAGGTGAGCATAATATATATAATGTTTTATCAAGTATAAAAGTTGCTGAAATATATAATATAAAAACTGAAAATATAAAAAAAGGTATAGAAGAATATAAAAATCTATCTGGTAGATTTGAAAAAAATACATTGAAAAATGGAATAAAATTAATAGATGATACTTATAATGCTAGTATTGATTCGATGAAATCTGGGATGCAATCAATTGGAATAATGAAAGCAAAAAGAAAAATAGTAGTGTTAGGTGATATGCTAGAGTTAGGAATATATAGTGATAAATTACATAATGAGGTAGGAAATATATTTAAAGATATTCATGTAGATATACTTTTAACATTAGGAGAAAATTCCAAAATAATAGCAAAAGAAGCGAGTAAATACTTATGTAACGTGAAAACATTTGAAAAAAAAGATGATTTGATTAATGAGATATATAAAACATTAAAAAAAGATGATTTGATATATTTTAAAGCTTCTAATGCAATGAAATTTGGGAATATGATTAGTGAGATAAAAGAATTTTACAATAAAAAATAGACAGTATTCATATTTTAATTAATTAGTTAATATTATATATAAGGTGATATACATGTCTAGGGGATTAGATTTTAAACAAAAAGAGGTAATAAATATAAACGATGGAAAGATAGTTGGATTTGTCGTAGATGTAAATGCTGATTTTCAAAATGGTGAAATTAATTCTATAATAGTAGCACAAACAGGTAAACTGTTGGGAAATATATTTGGTAAGAATAATGTAACAATTCCCTGGGATAAGATAAAAAAAATAGGTGAAGATGTAATTTTAGTAGAAATTTAATAAAAAATAAAGAAATTATATAAAAATGGTTGACAAACATAAATAAAAATGTTATCATATAATACGTCGCTGAGACGTGTCATTAAACAGCGAAAATATATAGACAAAACAAGGTCAATAATATTTTCACTTTTTTATGTTTTTTTAACAAAAAGTATTGACAAGATGTCGAAACTATGTTAAAATATATACAGTCGCAAAAAACGACAAGAGCACATTGAAAAATAAACAATACAAAGTTAAAACCTTAAAAATGGTTGTAGTTAAATACAACTAAAAGTACAAACAAAAAGTAAATTCGCATAGCATAAAGTTATGAGAATAGAATTTTAAACGAGAGTTTGATTCTGGCTCAGGATGAACGCTGGCGGCGCATTTAAGACATG
>JAQSXK010000005.1 GCA_029256705.1 Clostridia bacterium | reverse complement strand
AGTATTCAAATTATATGAAAATGGAGATGTTTATGGAAGAGGTATAAAAGGTTCTGAATTAAATACATCTTCTGTAGAAATGGATAAAATAGATGTAAGCACATGGCAAGAGTTTACAGTGCCAAGTGTTATACCATCACCTAAAAAGGTTATTCCGGGAACAAATACAATTTATGTAATTGATGGAAATGATGAATTATGGGCATGGGGAAGTAATAATAATAATAAGTTAGGTCTAACAGATATACAACAAGTGAGTTATACAGGAAGAGAACCAATAAAACTTAATGTTGATGGAAAAAAGGTTAAAGTAGTATATGGATACTCAGCTAATACTTTTGTAATAACAGCAGATAATTTATTGTACTGTACAGGATATAATAATGATTATCGTTTAGGGCTTGGTCATAATAATACAGTAAGTAGTTTTACCAAAATAGATTTTAATAAGGTAGATAAAATAAAAGAAATATACATTGATGTTCATGGTATGACATTAATATACTGTAATGATAATACATTTTATTACTCTGGTTCAAATACTTTTGGTCAATTAGGTAACGGTACGTCTGGTGAGAGATATACAACATTTACACAGATATGGAATAGCGGAATAGCAGATATAGATCAAGATGTAGATAAAGTATTAGCGGATATGGCGAGTATTATAATATTAAAAAAAGATGGAACTATCTGGCAAGCAGGATATAGGTATTATGCTGGTGGAGGTGATATGACTGGTAATTTTGCAGAATTTAACCAACTTCCAACTACATATAGTACAAATGTAAAAAATATATATCAAATATACACAGCAAGGGTAATTCTTAGAGAAGTAAATGGAATACAAGAGGTATGGGTAAGTCCAGCTAATTGCAATAACGTTGGAATAGATGATATTGTTTTAAATTCAACTAATTATTACAAATTAGATTTACCACAACAACTCGTAAATGAAGGAATAAAAGAAATATTAACAAATTATAATAACGTATATTATATTTCAAATACAGGTAACGTCTATGCTAGTGGTGTTAATAATTATCTTGGACTTGGTACTAATAAAGCTAAAGCAACAACAGTAATAAAGTTACCTTTAACTAATATAGATACTGTATATAATAATAGTTTTATAGATATATATCCTAATATTTGCAATACAACAGGTACTGTAATGTTAACTGGAAAAGATGGTAAAATATACACAACTGGTAATGCAATGCTATTACATTATAACAAAGTACTTCAAAATGCTTGGACTAAAGTAGCAAGTAATGTAAAATATTTTTCATCTGGAGCTTATATAGATAACAATAATGATTTATGGGTATCAGGTCCTGATTCTAGAGCTTTGGGACTTGGTCAAGCAAATATAATAAGCGTATCTAATTATGTTAAAGTAAATGATAGTAATATAAATGGAAAAGCGCAGCAAGTACAAAAAGCGGATAATTTAATTAGTGTAAAAACAACCGATGGTAATTTATATTATTCGGGGTTATATGATTTAAATGGTGGAGCTCCAGGATGGGGAGATACTAGTGATAGATATAATTTTGTTCAATTACTAACAAATGTAGAGGAAAATAATTTATCTTATAGATCAAGATTTGCAGTAGCTAGTGGAAAACTATATGGATGGGGAGATGTATATTATAATGCGTTAGGTCTTCCAAAATCCGTGCCAACAGAAATCACTATGAATATTAGTTTAGTAAATAATATGAAAGAAATAATAAGTTCAGGTTATGATATAAATATTATAACAAAAAACGGAGAATTATGGAGCGCAGGATCGCATCCTACATCTACTAATTTAGGTATGTCTAATAGTAATAATCTAGTTAAACATACATTTAATTTTAATAATGAAAAAGTTGTAAAAATAGTTAATTCTAGTAGCAGAATAGTATTAACTGAATCTGGAAACTTATATGGTTGGGGTGTAAAGAAATATTTGGGTATTGGTAATACTACTGATGAAACAATAACATCTCCAATAAAATTAGATATTTCAGGAGTAACAGATATAATAGGAAATGGTACTATGGTAATTGCTAAATTATCTAATGGTCAAGTATGGGCAACAGGAAGTAACAATAGCGGAGTACTTGGAAAATGGGTAGATAAAAATGGTGTATATTCAAAATCAGATTATGAAACTGCATTTGAATGGGTACGTTGTACAACATTAGAAAAGTAAATAAAAAATTTAAATAAAATATAAAAGAATGGTTGTATAATATGTACAGCCGTTCTTTTTTAAAATTTTATATAAATTCAAAATATCTATTGACAAACATTTAAATAAATGATATCATATTATTAGAATAAATGACCAAATAATATAAAGTGGTCAATATTGAAAGGAGCGAATCTTCGATGTCGCCAATTATTTTTAAAAATGAAAGTAGAGAAAGAGCAAAAAATACTATGTATGAAAATGGATATAATCTTATAAAGAAACATGGTATAAAAAAAACTCTGGTAGAGGATATAACTAAAGTTACTGGTATTGCTAAGGGAACATTTTATAATTTCTTTGAATCAAAGGAGTTATTTATATATGAGGTTATTGTATATAAAAGGAAATGTATAAAGGCTATGTTAAGTCAAATTATGCTTGAAAAAAGTAGTTTAGACAAAGAAAGTTTAAAAAAATTTGTTATCGATTTAACATTTGGAGATAATAACATATATAATTATTTAGATGATGAAGATATGGCTGCATTAGAATTAAAGGTTCCTGAAGCTACAAGTAGTAAGGCTTTTGATCAGGATATGGCTCTTATGATTTTAAATAATATAAATAATAGCGAAAGAAATAATTGTGATTATAAAATAATTGCTAATTATATAAAAATACTTTCTTTAGCAGTATCTAATAAAAAAAAGTTAAATGATGAAGTATTAAATCAAACAACAGATCTAATTATATCTAGCCTTATAGATTATATATATAATAAGAAATAAAAGTTTTAAATTTAAAATTAAAAATGATGACACAAGATATTATTCTTTTGTCATCATTTTTAATAATTCGGAGTATATAGTTTCTGAATTTTCTTGCCAGTTTTTAGATATATTTTTTACATTATCTTTATTTCCAGCATATATTGTTATATTAACGAGTTCATCATTTCCATCTTTAATATAACATGAAATTTTGTATTCATCAGATTTTATGGGTATTACTGTACTTCCAATAGAATATTCTGTTTTTACACTTACTATATTTTTAGATAAAATCTTTTTTAATTTGTATAAATTAAGTCCAGGTATAAGTTCTAAAAGTTCTTTAAGGATAATTGTTCCAGAATCTGTTAATTTATATAAAGTTATATCGTCTTCTTGATATTCTTCAATATAGTTATTAATTTTTAAATTCTGTATATATTCACATATATCAAAGTATGTAATATCATCAAATTCGGAACAAAAACTTACTATTTGATTTACTGTTAATGGCTTATTAGCGATATCTAGTATGTATAGTACTAAAATTCGTTTATCAAAAATTTCTAGGTTTTTAAACAAAATAATCACCTTCTCTTTACTTTTACATATATATATGATAACATATTTAAGATAAAAAATAAAGGAGAGAATGAAAAAAAGTGGAAAAACTACATAAAAATTATATAATAGCTATAGATGGACCAAGTGCCACCGGTAAATCATGTACTGCAAAATTACTAGCAAAGAAATTATCTATAATCTATGTAGATACTGGTGCTATGTATAGATCTTGTGCGTATTACTTTATAACAAATAATATTGAAATAAATGAAGAAAATGCAAAAAAATATATGGATAAAATAGATATTAATTTAAATTATATAGATGGTAGTATAGTTGTAATTTTAAATGGTGAAGATATTACTAATAAAATTAGAACGTCTGAAATGTCTATGGGAGCTTCAGATATATCTAAAATTTGTTATGTTCGAGAGAAGTTAGTGGACATGCAAAGAAAAATGGGTAGTAATGTTTCTTTAGTAATGGATGGAAGAGACATAGGTAGCGTTGTATTTCCAAATGCAGATCTTAAAGTATATTTAGATGCAGACTGTGATGTTAGAGCTGTTAGAAGAAAAAAAGATTTACTGAAAGCAGGTCAAGAATTATCTTTAGAAGAAATTAAAAAAGATATTGAAAAAAGGGATTTTCAAGATATGAATAGAGAAAATTCGCCACTTAAAAAAGTTGATGATGCTTTTTTTATTGATACAACATTTAGAAGTGTTGAGGAAGTTGCAGATTATGTTATTGAATTATTAAAAAATAAAGGTATAATAGAATAAGAAATATGTATGTAAAATTGTTAATTTTGATAAAAGTTAACAATTTTTTATTTTTCTCTTTATTTTTTTCTTTTTTTATAGTAAAATGTAATTGTGATATATAAAAACTTAAGAAAGGGGTAAAAATGCAAAAATTGTGGAATGTTAAAAATTATGATGAGGAATATATTTCTAAGATAATGAACAAATATAAAATATCTGAAATATTGGGTAAATTACTAGTATCTCATAATATTGAATTTAATGAAATTGAGAATTTTTTGAAAGCTAACTTAGATAATTTAAAGGACCCATATTTAATAAAAGATATGGATAAATTTGTAGAAAGAGTTTCAAATGCAGTTATTCATGGTGAAAAAATTTGTATATATGGGGATTATGATGTTGATGGAATTACTAGTATAACAGTCATGTACAAGTTTCTAGAAGAAATGGGTGCGAAAGTTAGCTATTATCTTCCAGATAGATTGTCTGAAGGATACGGATTAAATAAAGAAGCTTTGGATGATATAAAAAGTAAAGGGACAAGCTTACTTATAACTGTAGATTGTGGAATTACTGCAATAGATGAAATTAAGTATGCTAGAGATATTGGTTTAGATGTATGTATTACTGACCATCATGAATGCAGTTTGATCTTACCAGAAGCTACATGTATAATTAACCCAAAGCAGGCTGGAGATACCTCGGAATTCAAATTTCATGCGGGGGTAGGTGTAGCATTTAAATGTATAACAGCACTTAGTATGAAGCATAATTTAAGTAAAGATAGTTATTTAAAATATTTAGACATTGTTGCACTTGGTACAATCTCGGATATTGTATCTCTAACAGGGGAAAATAGAATAATAGCTAAATTTGGTTTAGAAGCTATGAAAGTAACAAAAAATATAGGACTTTCAGCTATTTTAAAACTAGTTGGTTCAAATGAAATAGATAGTATAATGGTTTCATTTTCTTTAGCACCAAGAATTAATGCTTGTGGAAGAATGGGAAATGCAGGTTTAGCAGTTGAATTATTACTTGCTAAAAACCCTAAAGAAGCGGCTAAGATAGCATCTCAGCTTGATGAACAAAATAAGTTGAGGCAAGAAGTAGAAAAGGATATATTTGATCAAGCCCTTGCTATGGTAAAGGATAATGAATTAGATAAAAAGAGTGCTATTATACTTTATGATGAAAAATGGCATAATGGTGTAATTGGAATAGTAGCATCTAAACTTGTAAACATATATTTTAAACCAGTAATATTATTTACAAGGGAAAATGGAATTATACGTGGTTCAGGTAGATGTGAGGTTGGCTTTTCATTATATGAAGCATTAACAAAATGTAAAGATCTATTAATTCAGTTTGGAGGTCATGAACTTGCAGCTGGTATGACGATTGAATTAAGTAAAATAGAGGAATTTAAAGAAAAATTTTATGAAGTTGTAACTGAAATAAATCCTGGTGAAAGCAAAGAAATTATAGAAATAGATGCTGAAATTAAAAAAGAAGATTTAAATGTAAATACAATTAAAGATACTATTACAATGAAACCTTATGGACAGGGAAATAAAGAACCTGTATTTATATATAAAGGATTAAAGGTTCAAGCAATCAGTACTATAAAAGATGGTAAACATTTAAAATTGACTCTTAGAGATATGAATACTTTAATAGTTGGAATAGCATTTTCTTTTGGAAATAGAAGAGATGAACTTGTAATAGGTGATAAAATTGATATAGTCGGTAGTATTAATATAAATACTTTTACTAATCCTAAAACTATACAATTTATTATAAAAGATTTTAAAAAAAATTAATATACATAAGAAAGAGGGATTAAATATATGAATATAACGTTTTATGGAGCAGCTAAGACAGTTACTGGATCATGTCATATGGTTGAAGCATGTGGCAAAAAGTTTTTAATCGATTGTGGAATGTTTCAAGGAAGACTTACTGAACAAATGTTAAACTATGAAAAATTTCCTTTTAATATAAATGAAATAGACTTTGTTATTTTAACACATGCGCATATTGATCATAGTGGTAGAATACCTAAATTATATAAACAGGGCTATACAGGGTTAATATATGCAACTAACGCTACATTAGACTTATGTAGTATAATGCTGCCAGATAGCGGTCATATACAAGAAAAAGAAATCGAATGGGTAAATAAGAAAAGAAGAAGAGCTGGTAAAAAGGAATCTGAACCGATATATACTGCTCAAGATGGATCTGATTCGTTAAAGTTATTTAAAGGTATAGAATATAATCAAAAAATTACTATTGATGAAAATATTTCATTTAAATTAATAGATGCTGGTCATATGCTTGGATCTAGTATTGTTTTACTAGATATTAAAGAAAATAATGAAGTTAAAAGATTAGTATTTACTGGAGATTTAGGTAATTTAGATATGCCAATATTAAATGACCCTGAATACATAGATAGAGCAGATTATTTAGTAATAGAATCTACTTATGGTAATAGATTACATGGAGAAATAAAAGATCAATCTACTGAATTTATAGATATAATATTAAAGACAATAGAAAGAGGCGGTAACTTAATAATACCTTCTTTTGCTGTTGGTAGAACACAAGAACTATTATATGAAATAAATAAATATGTAGATTTACCAGGTATAAAAGAAAAACTTAAAAGAATACCTGTTTATGTGGATAGTCCACTTGCTGTCAATGCTACAAAGATATTTGAAGATAATCCTGAATATTATGATGAAGATGCTTTAAAATACTTAATTAAAGGAGATAATCCTTTAGAATTTGAAAACTTACATTTTATAGTTTCTCCTGAAGAGTCTAAAGCACTTAATGAAGATCATATACCTAAGATAATAATATCTGCTTCTGGAATGTGCGAAGTAGGTAGAATAAAACATCATTTAAAACATAATTTATATAGACCAGAGTCTACTGTTTTATTTGTGGGATTCCAAGCTGAAGGTACTCTTGGTAAAAAAATAATGTCAGGTGAAAAATTAGTTAAAATATTTGGTGAAGAAATAGCAGTTAATGCTGAAATTAGATATTTAGATGCTTTCTCAGGACATGCGGATAAAAATGGACTATTAAATTGGATAGATAAAATAAAAGAAAAGCCAAAGAATATATTCTTAGTTCATGGTGAATATGCAAGTCAACAGGTATTTAGAAGTGAGATACTTAATAAATTTGGCATTAATGCAATTATTCCAAATCTTGAAGAGACATTTACTTTAGATGGTAAATTAATTGAAACTAAAACTACATATAATAGTGTGAGATTTGATATATTAGAAGATTTATCATTCTTAAAACAAGATATTGATGATGTAACTAATATAGTAAAATCTGAAATTAAGCATAGTATTGTAGATGAAGATTTACAAGGAATTAGAGAAAAACTCGCAGATATACAACAAGCAATAGATAGTATAAAAAAAGCAAAGTTAAATAATTAATAAAGAATAATAACCCTTTAATTTAGTAATATAACATATAAAGTTTAAATATAATGTTATATGATTTAGGTTAAAGGGGTTTTTTTATGCATGTTTTAAACATTTCTTTTTTTGTTAAGAATAAATTATACGTTATAATTATTTTAGCTATAATAATTGCTTGTATTTTAATATATTTTTCATTTTCTATGGTTATAAAATTACCTATAGATGATTTACTAAAAAACTCAGATATATTTTCACCAACTTCATATACAGCAGAATATGAAATTACAGAAATATCCAATAAAAATAGAAATATTTATATTATGAAAGAGACATATAAAAAAGAGGAAGAAAAGGAATATTTTAAATTTGGATATAAAGATTTTTTAAATAATGATGTTTCATATATAGTTTCTAATGATAGAATTAAAATAGAAAATGCATCACAAATTAACAGTTATATTATTAATTCAAATAATTTTAAGAAAACTAATTTGTTTAGTTTGGCAACTTATTTAAATATAATTCATAATATAGATAATATGAAGTGTATTTCTTTAAAAGTGTCAGAAGAAGAAAATATTAAAAAATATGAATTAATACTGGATAAACAAGTTCATGATAGCACATGCATTAAAGATGGAATTTGCAAATATTCGGATTTCTTTTCTAATGGATTAAAATTGTCTAAAGTTGATTTAAATATAAAAGACAACAAACCTGTAGATATAGTTGTATATACAAGTGATAATAGTGTGTATATTAATATTAAATATATACAGTTTGAGTTAAATAAAGAAATACCTACTGATATATTTAAATTTTAGGGGTTGATAAGATTGAACGTAAAAAGAGGAGATATATTTTATGCTAGTTTAGGTCCTGTAGTTGGGAGTGAACAAGATGGCATAAGACCTGTTTTAATAGTACAAAATGATATTGGAAATAAGTATAGTCCTACAATAATAGCATTAGCAATTACTTCAAGAGTTAAAAATTATTTGCCAACACATATAAAAATAGATGGTGAAAAATATGGTTTAGAAAAAGATTCTATAATTTTAGCAGAGCAAATAAGAACTTTAGATAAATCAAGATTAAGGGAAAAAATAGGTTTTTTAGATGATGTTACTATGCTTAGAGTTAAAGAAGCACTAAAAACAAGTTTTAGCTTAAGATGCGATTTTGAAAAATTATTTGGTGAGTGGTAATATATTTTTGGAATTTACTTACTTTTTGTAAAAAAAGCAATATATGTATTGTAAAAAAACATTTTTAATGATATAATAATTTCGTTAAAGATAAACATTTTTGGGGTGAATAAAATGAGAAAAGGTAAAGATATACAGAAAGATAATAAAATAGAAAAGAAACAATTATTTAAATTTAAAAGTATATTTAAAAAGAAAAATAATGTTAAAGATAAAACTACAGATGCTGACCAAAAAGCAAAAAACAAAAAATTGGGATGGAAAATATTTAAAATTTTCTTATTCACAATGATTGCTCTTTGTATTATTGGGACAGGTATTGTTTTTGGCGTAATATCTGGAATTATAGATAAAACGGATGCAATAGATTTAGAAGAATTACAACTTCTTAAATTGACATCATTTGTTTATGATAAAGATGGTACTGAAATAGGAAGTATCTATGATGGTGAAAATAGAGTATCAGTTGAATATAAAGATTTACCAAAAACATTAGTAGATGCGGTTATATCTATTGAAGATGAGAGATTTTTTAGTCATGGTGGTGTAGATATTAAAAGAACTGCAGGGGCTATATTAAGTTACGTAATTAATTCAGGTGATTCAACTTCTGGCGGTAGTACAATAACTCAACAATTAGTTAAAGTAAGTAAAGCTGATGATGAATATTCTTGGACTAGAAAAATAAGAGAATGGTATAGAGCTATTTCTTTAGAAAACATACTTACTAAAGAACAAATATTGGAATCATACTTAAATACAATATATTTAGGTGATGGTGCCCATGGTGTTGAAATAGCTTCACAAAATTATTTTGGTAAACCACTTAAAGATATAAATTTAGCAGAGTCTGCAATACTTGCTGCTGCTATACAAACTCCTGAAGCAACAAATCCATATAAGAGTGAAGAAGCAAAGAAAAAACTATTAGATAGAAAAGATTTAGTATTAAAACAAATGCTTAAATTGGGTAAAATATCTCAAGAACAATATGATGAAGCTTCTAAATATGAAGTTGTTTTCAGAAAAGAATCTGTATCAGTAAGTGAAAGAGTTCAAACATATTTTGTAGATGCTGTAATGGAACAAGTTATTGCAGATTTACAAGAGCAAAAAAATTTAGATAAGGGTCAAGCAATTAAAATGCTTTATTCTCAGGGTCTAAAAATTTATACAACACAAGATTCAGCAGTACAAAAAGCAATTGATGATGCTTATAAGAATGCAAAACTATTTTACACAGATAAAAAGGGAGATTTCATGCAATCTGCAATGGTTGTAATGGATCAATCAACTGGTAATGTTGTAGGATTAATTGGTGGAGCAGATGAAAAAGTAGCATCACGTACTTTCAATAGAGCAACACAAGCGTACAGACAACCTGGTTCTACAATGAAGCCACTTGGAGCATATGGGCCTGCTTTTGAGCAAGGAGTATTAGCACCAGGAATGGGACTTGACGATAGTCAGTTCACAATTGGTAATTGGACACCTAAAAACTATTATGGATATTTTAATGGATATGTTACAGCAAGGCTTGCAATATCTAAATCTATGAATATACCGGCTGTTAGGGCAAACCAAAGAGCAGGAGTAGACGCAGCATATTTATTTGCTAAAAATGCCGGTCTTGTAAATTTAGTAGATGCAGATAAAAACTCAGCTTCTCTTGCATTAGGTGGCGTAACTAAAGGACTTACAGTTCTTGAAATGGCAAATGCATATTCTACTATAGCAAATGGTGGAATATATATGACACCTAAATTATATACAAAAGTATTAGATAAAGATGGGAAAGAAATATTAAAACAAGACACTACAGCAAAAAGAGTAATGAAAGATTCTACAGCATATATGCTTATTGATTCTTTACAAACTGTTGTAAAAACAGGTACCGGAGCTGGAATAATTAAACCAGGAAAGATGCCAGTAGGTGGTAAAACAGGAAATACAAATGATGATAAAGATCAATGGTTTATAGGATTCTCGCCATATTATACTATAGCAGCTTGGAATGGTTATGATGATCCAAAACCTATAGGTTATAGAACGGGTGTAGGAGCATATCCTTATACATCAATGGTAGTATTCAATACAGTAATGAATGCAATAAATACTGGAAAAACAGTAAAACAGTTTGAAAGACCAGCTTCAATAGTAAATGCTTCCGTATGTAAAGTTTCTGGACTTGTTGCAACTGATGCATGTAGAAATGATCCAAGAGGTGATCAAACTGCAACAGATATATTTGCAGTAGGATCTGTACCTACTAAAACATGTGATATACATAAATCAGTTAGTATATGTAGTGAAACAGGACTTTTAGCTACTGAGTTTTGTCCTACTCCTGTGACTAAATCATTTATAACTAGAGATTATGTACCTGGAGTTAAACCAAGTGACTGGAACTTTATGATACCTACAGAAACTTGTAAAGTTCATACTAAGGCACCTGTAGTAGTACCTCCAGATGAAGTAGATATATATGGTAATCCAATAAATCCATAACATAAATTAGAGGAGTATTTAATGAAAAAAACTAAAATATTTGTAATGTTTATATTATTTCAAATGATATTTATACCAATATTATCAATTATATTAATATATTATGGACCATTTACAAATTTAAAAGAAATGATAGTAACAACTGCTATGACAACAATGAGACATCAATATTTTGCAACATTATTTTTAAGTGACGCTGAAATAGCACAAATATTAGAGAAAAATAGACCAGCAGAAATAATAGAAGAACAGGCTGTTGAAGATATACAAGTAACTTCAAATGCTACAGATGGAATAGAATTAGTTGATGTAAGTTCAAAAACTTTTAAGGGCTATTTACTTATTGTAAATGACCCTTCAAGAGTTAAACTTGCAGCATCACCAAGACTTGGAAAAGTTGGTGCAACTACATCACAAATTGTTGAGTATTATGATGGAGTTGCTGGTATAAATGCAGGTGGTTTTAAAGATGATGCGCTTGGTACTGGTGGAAAACCCGATGGAATTTTGATTTCTGATGGAGAACTAAAAACAACCAAACCTAGTGGTACTTATAGTGTTGTAGGTCTTGATAAGTCTAATAGAATGATAGTATCAAATGCAATGACTTATTCTACAATGGTAAGTAAAAATATACGTGATGCCGTTACATTTGGACCAACAATTATTGTAAACGGTAATCCAACTATAAAAAGTGGTAATGGTGGTTGGGGTGTTCAACCTAGAACTGCTATAGGACAAAGAAAAGATGGAACAATACTAATGTTAGTTATAGATGGAAGACAAGCTGGTAGTTTAGGTGCAACTTTAAAAAATGTGCAAGATATATTTATGGAATATGGAGCATATAATGCATATAACTTAGATGGTGGTGCTTCTAGTACTATGGTATATAATTCAGCTGTTGTAAATAAACCAAGTGATATTATGGGTGAAAGATATGTTCCATGTGCATTTATAGTTACAAAACCTAATTCTGATTCAAATTTAGAAAAGAAAGCAGAGTAAGGGGTACAAAATGAAAAAAATATTAATATACATGTTTGTATTTGCTACTATCGGTGTTTTTATAACAACTATAGCACTTACACTTGCAGATAATTTTATATATTCACTTAATAATTCAAGTGCTATTGTTCAAAATAGTGATAATTTAAAAGATACAGATATTAGTAAAAATATAAAAATTGATAGTGGAGCGTCTCTTGTACAGTATGCTTATAATAATAAGTATTATCTTTATTTAAAAGATGGTAAAATTTATATAAATAATACTGAAAAGCAAGAAATAGAAAGTACAATACAAGAAGATGATCCTATTTGCTTTTATAATTTGCTATATGATAAAAATTTAGTAATATATTTTACTGAAAAAAAGATTGGTAAAAGTTCTAAATTAACTATTAGAACTTATGAAATTAGTTCTAAAAATAAGATGAAACATGATGACTTTACAGTAAGTAATTTTGTTAAAATAAAAGAATTGGAAGGCTCTCCTGTTATAAATGTAAAATATATAAATGTAGAAACTAAAAATGGTTTAAAAGAAAGTAACACAATATATAGGGTTGATTTATTTGGTAGCATATCACAGGTTATATCTGGCAAAATTATATCTAAACTCACTATGTTAAAACAAAAAGACAGACTTTATTATGAAGATAATAAAGGAAGTATATATTATTCGGGTGGAGTTTTAAATATATTTAAAGAGAGCGTAGACCTTATTGGTACAGATTTAGATGACAATATCTACTTCATTTCTAGTAAGGGAAAAGATAAAGTTTATAAGGTTTTAAATAACAAAATAGTAGATACAATTCAATTATCTGATACAGATGTTGTTAAAACATATAGTGATAATACTAATGTATATTTAGTTTATCCTACATATATAATTAACATATCATCTGAAGAACCAAATAAAAGATTAATAAAACTTTCAAATTACGTTACTTTTGAATCTATTAAAAGTAATACAGTATATTTAAAGACTAAAGATAATACAATTATAGCAAGAGAATTGTCTAAGTAATAGGGGGGATATAATGGAAGAAATAATTAGAGCTGTCATACTTGGTATAGTGCAAGGATTAGGTGAGTTTTTACCTATATCTAGTTCAGCACATTTAATAATAGTAAGATATTTATTTAACTTTCCAGAAATGAAGGTATCTTTTGATGTAGCACTTCATTTTGGTACACTAATAGCAGTAATGTGGGTATTTTGGAAGGATTGGATAATATACCTTAAAGGTGTTTTTGAAAAGATAGTACATAAGAAATCTTCTTTTGAAAATAATATGTTTTGGTATCTAGTAGTTGCAACAATTCCAGGAGCTTTAATTGGTCTACTATTAGAAGGACCCATAGAAACTATGTTTAGAACAAATATGGTTCTTATAGCTAGTACACTAGCTATAATGGGTATACTTATATACATTGGTGATTTATATGCGCAAAAAAAATACAAAAAACAAACTAAATTTGAAGAATTAACATTTAAACAAACTGCAATAATTGGTTTATCTCAAGCATTAGCTGTTATTCCTGGTTTTTCTAGATCCGGAACAACAATACTTACTGCAAGACTTATGGGAATAACTAGAGAAGCATCTGCTAAATTTACCTTTTTATTATCCGCTCCTATAATATTTGGAGCAGCAATAGTAAAAGCTAAAGAACTAATTACAGGATTTAATTTAGAACTTGTTGTAGGAATACTTACAGCAGCAATTGTTGGTATAATTGCGATAAAGTTCTTACTAGGTTATATAAAGAACAAGGGATTTGCCATATTTGCTTATTATAGAATAATTATAGCAATTATTGTACTATTAAAAGTATTTTTAGGTTAAGGGGGATTTTATATGATAACGTATGATGAGTTAATAAAAAATTTAAATGTTTTACTTGTTGATGATGACGAGGACTTTATAAATATTGCATGTATGTATTTAAAATCAAAAGGATACAATATTGATGTTGTAAATAATGGAAAAGATGCAATTGAGACATTAAAACAAGAAAAACATCAAATTGTTCTTTTGGATTATTTTATGCCAGACATATCTGGTGAGGATGTTGTTGTAGAGGTTCGTAAATTTAATCAAGAGGTTGTTATTATAATGCAAACTGGTTTTGCAGGGCAAAAACCTCCTATTGATACAATGCAAAGATTAAATATACAAAACTATCACGATAAGACAGAAGGAATGGACAAGTTAAATTTAGAATTAATTTCTGCTGTTAAAATATTTAATCAACAAAACGAGATAGCTATTTCAAAATACAAAAGTAATGCAATTGGAAAATTAATCAGTTCTATAGTACTAAATATAAAATCTAATTTAATGTCTATAGGTGCTGGACTTGAAATAACTAATATGATAATTAATGAAGCAAGAAGTGAAGTTGGTCTAGAAAACATTGCAAAACTTGGAGGTTTCTACGAAACTAATAAAGAAAGTTTAGAAAAAATTGACAAAGTACTTACAGCTATAATAAAAGAAACAAATTCTGGCAACGAGGAAGTTATGTCAGATGCTGAAATAATTGAAGTTATTAATCTAATATTAATAAATGAATTAAAGCAAAAAGGCATAAAATTTGCTAGTAAAGTTTCACTTAGGACAAATAGTTATATAACAGGTAATGTAAATGATATTGTGTTTATAATTTGTGAAATAATATTTAAACTTATCAAAGTATCTGAAAATGAATCAGCTATTTCATTTACATTAACTGAAGATGAAATGGATTGGTATTTTATAGTAGAAAGTGATCAAATAAAGAAGATAAGTAATAACGACTTATATTTACTTAAAAATATAGTTTTATCTATAAAAAATGCAAATTTAATTAAAGAAGAAAATAGTATAAAAATATTACTTAAAAAATAGCATAATATTACAACAAAATAACAAAATTAATATATTTTTATTAAAGGTTAAGTATTTAAAAGATATTTAATCCTTTTTTCTAAATTTTGTTGTAAATTATATAAATAAATGGTATAATATGCATGTTAAATTATATCAAAATTGGAGGATAAATTATGTTTAAAAAATTTGAAACTTACTTTGCAGGCAAAAAACTTGTAATAGAAACAGGAAAAATGGCTTGTTTGAGTAATGGTTCATGTCTTGTAAGATATGAAGATACAGCAGTACTTGTTAATGCAACAATGTCAAAAGAACCAAGAGAAGGAATAGATTTTCTTCCGTTATCAGTAGATTATGAAGAGAGATTATATGCAGTTGGAAAGATACCTGGTGGTTTCGTGAAAAGAGAAGGAAGACCAACAGATAAGGCTATACTTGTATCTAGAGTAATAGATAGACCTATGAGACCTTTATTTCCACATGATTATAGAAATGATACATCTATTCATATAACAGCTATGTGTGTAGATCCAAATGTTCTTCCTGAAGTACCAGCAATGATTGGTGCATCAATAGCATTAAATATATCAGATATACCTTTTGATAAAATAGTTGGAGGTATAAAAGTAGGATTAGTTGATGGAAATCTTATATTAAATCCTAATTTAGAAGAAAGAGAAAAGTCTATTTTAGACTTGACAGTTGCTGCTACATACGATAAAGTTTGTATGATTGAGGCTGGAGCTAACGAAGTAGATAATGAAACAATGCTTAAAGCAATAAAACTTGGACATGAAGAAATTAAAAAGTTATGTTTATTTATTGAAGATATAAGAAAAGAGATTGGAAAACCAAAATCTGAATATAAATCTTTTGAAATACCTACAGAACTTATGAACGAAATAAAAGATATTGTAGGAGATAAACTATCTAGTGCTGCAAGTACAACAGATAAAACTGTTAGAGATTCAAATATAGACAATTTAAAACAATTTGTAAAAGAAGAATATATAAAAAATCATAGCGAAGAGATATATTCAAAAAACAAAAGTATCATTGCCGAAGCTATGTATAAGTTACAAAAAAAAGCAGTTAGAAATGCAATTATAGAAAAAGGAATGAGACCTGATGGTAGAGGTTTAGATGAAATAAGACCTCTTAGCGCAGAAACTCATATATTAGAAAGAACACATGGTAGTGCCTTGTTTAGCAGAGGTCAAACTCAAGTATTATCTGTAGTAACACTTGGAACTACTTCTGAGGAGCAAACTTTAGATGGTCTTGATGAAGAGACTGCAAAAGCATATATTCATCATTACAACTTTCCACCATACAGTGTAGGTGAAGCTAGACCTTCAAGAGGTCCTGGTAGAAGAGAAATAGGACATGGTGCATTAGCAGAAAGAGCTTTAGAACCAATGATTCCTTCAAAAGAAGATTTTCCATACACTATTCGTGTTGTATCTGAAGTATTAAGTTCAAATGGCTCTACATCACAAGGAAGTATATGTGCTTCAACACTTGCTTTAATGGATGCAGGTGTTCCAATAAAAGCACCAGTAGCTGGAATATCTACAGGATTATTTACTAAAGAAGATAATGTAGATGACTATATAATGGTAACAGATATTCAAGGTATTGAAGATTTCTTTGGTGATATGGATTTTAAAGTTGCTGGAACTAAAAAAGGTATAACAGCTATTCAAGTAGATATTAAAATTGATGGATTATCTTACGAAGTAATTTCTGAAGCTTTTGAAAAAACATATAAAGCAAGATGTTATATTTTAGATGAAGTAATGTTAAAAGAATTACCTGAAGCAAGAAAAGAAATTTCTAAATATGCACCTAAGATTACTACAATTTCAATTAATCCAGATAAAATACGTGACGTTATTGGTAGTGGCGGAAAAGTTATTAACAAGATAATAGAAGAAACTGGAGTTAAAATAGATATTGAAGATACAGGAAAAATATTTATAGCTGGAGTTGATTCTGCAGCCGTAGATAGAGCTATTGCTATAATTGAAGGTATAACAAAAGATATTGAACTTAATGCAGTTTATAATGGTAAAGTAACTAAAATAATAAATTGTGGAGCTATAGTTGAAGTATTACCTGGTAAAGAGGGGCTTCTTCATATATCTAAAATAACAAAGACTAGATTAAATAAAGTAGAAGATGCTTTAAATCTTGGCGATAGTATTATGGTTAAAGTAACTGATATAGACAAAGAAAATGGTAAATTTAGTTTAATTGCAAATGACTTAGTAATAAATAAAGAGGTGTAGTTTAGTGCAAATTTATGCATTTGTTGGTAAAACTGGAACAGGGAAGAGCTATAATGCTCTTCATGTTGCACATAAATACGATATAAAATATATAATTGATGATGCTATATTAATAAAAAATAATAAAGTTATTTGTGGTAAATCAGCAAAGACTGAAGATACAAAAATTGCATCTGTTAAGGCGGCAATTTTTTTAAATCAGGACAAAAAAAATGAAATGATGAATGCAATTAGAATTGAAAAACCAGAAAAACTACTGATACTTGGAACTTCAGATGAAATGGTAGATACAATAGCAGAAAATTTAGAACTTGGTAAAATAGATAAAAAAATATATATTGAAGATGTTTCTACAAAGGAAAATATTGAAATTGCAAGAAAGTCTAGGATGGAAGAAGGTAAACACGTTGTTCCAGTTCCTACTTTTGAAATAAAAGAACAATTTTCTGGATATTTTTTAGATCCACTTAGAATATTCAATTCTTTTGTGAAAAACGAAGGACCAAATTCTGAAAAAACAATAATTAGACCAACATATAGTTATTTAGGCAATTATTTTATAGCTGAAAAGGTAATTAATGAAATTATTGAACATTCAGCTACAAAAATAGTTGGAGTAACAAGAGTATATAAAGCATTGTCTACTAAATATATTGATGGAATTAAAATAGACATAGATGTCGAAATTAAATATGGGACAAATATACCTAGTATAAGTAATAGATTAAGGAACATTATAGTGCGTGAAGTTGATAGAGCAACTGGTATTAATATATTTAGCATAAATATAAACATAAAAGGTATTTCTAAATAAGGAGTGATTAAATTTATGGAAACCATGAGATTTAGAGAAACAAAAAAGAGTAGTTATAAAGGACAAATATTTTTAATTGTGTTTTTTTTACTTATAGGTGTAGGTATAACATACTTTGCAATCTCTAATGAAAAAGAACCAACTATACTTGGAAAATCACAATCAGATATTGAGGATAAGTCTAATTTAGTTGAAAGTAATGCTTTAATTAATAGTGATCAACCTTTGAAAAATGCATCAGAGTCATATAAAATAACAAATAAAATTATTTCAGATAAAACGGTTAAAAAAATAAAGGCAGATATGACATTACCTATTATATTCATAGAGGATAAAGCGCTAACAGCAATAAATGATGAGATATACAATAAGTTTAATGATACTTATAACACCTTTAAAAAGACAATGGAAAAAGTAGACAATAATTTTACATATACTGTGACATATAAAGTATATGATAATATCGTAGCTAATAAAAATATAATTTCTCTAACTATATATGAGAGAATGATAGATGATAGTGCTAAAATTAATTCAATGGAAAAAATATATACATATAACATAAATCAAAAAGATGGTTCTATATTAAAACAAGAAGATGTTGTACTAGATTTACTAGGACCAACATATAAAGATAAAATTAAGAATAAAATTAAAAGTTATATTACAAGTAGTTGTAATGTTAAAGAATCAGAATATAATTATTCATATACTGGTCTTGAAACTTTCTATATTAAAGATAATAAGTTTCATTTAATATTTAATCCAGAAGAACTTGTGGATAAAAAATACAGTATACTAGACATTGAAATATAAATTGGAAGGGAATGAATGAAATGGTAGATTCAATGGAAAAGATTGTTAGTCTATGTAAATCAAGAGGATATATATATGCTGGCAGTGAAATATATGGTGGACTTTCAAATACTTGGGACTATGGTCCACTTGGTACAGAATTTAAAAACAATGTGAAAAAAGCTTGGATAAAAAAGTTTGTACAAGAATCTAAATATAATGTTGGCTTAGATAGTGCAATATTAATGAATCCTAAAGTATGGGAAGCTTCAGGACATTTGGGAGGTTTTTCTGATCCACTTATAGATTGTAAGGAATGTAAATCTAGATTTAGGGCAGATAAAATAATAGAAGAATATGCTTTCGAAAATAAAATAAATATAAAAGTTGAAGGCGTTAGTGATGAAGACTTAGTTAAATTACTTTATGAGTATAAAATCGTTTGTCCTAAATGTGGTAAATTAAATTATACAGATATACGTAAATTTAACTTGATGTTTAAAACATTTCAAGGTGTAACTGAAGATTCTGTTAGTACTGTATATTTAAGGCCAGAAACTGCACAAGGAATATTTGTTAATTTTAAAAATGTAGCTAGAACTTCAAGAAGAAAAATACCTTTTGGTATAGCTCAAGTTGGTAAATCTTTTAGAAATGAAATAACACCAGGTAACTTTATATTCCGTACACGTGAATTTGAACAAATGGAACTTGAATTTTTTTGTAAGCCGGGTGAAGATTTAAAGTGGTTTGAATATTGGAGACAATACGCTGTAGATTTTCTACTTAATTTAGGAATGAAACCAGAAAATATACGTTTAAGAGATCATGAAAAGGAAGAATTATCTCATTATAGTAATGCTACAACAGATATTGAATTTAGATTTCCTTTTGGTTTTGGAGAATTATGGGGAATTGCAGATAGAACAGATTTTGATTTAAAAAGACATATGGAATTTTCAAAAGAAGATATGAATTACTTAGATCCAGAAAGTGGGGAAAGATATATTCCATATTGTATAGAACCATCACTTGGTTGTGATAGAGCATTACTTGCTTTTTTATGCAATGCATATGAAGAAGAAAAAATAGCTGAAGATGATTCTAGAATAGTTTTAAAACTTCATCCTTTCTTAGCTCCTATAAAAATAGGTATATTACCTTTATCTAAAAAATTGAGTGATAAAGCAACAGAAATATATCACAATTTATCTAAGAAATATATGTGTGATTTTGATGAAGCTGGTAGTATTGGAAAAAGATATAGAAGATATGATGAAATAGGAGTTCCATACTGTTTAACTTTTGATTTTGAGTCTGAACAAGATAATTGTGTGACAATAAGAGATAGAGATACAATGACACAAACAAGAGTTAAAATAGAAGAACTTGAAAAATGGTTTTCAGATAAATTTGAAATATAAACTAACTTTATTAAATTATTTAGCGTAAGGAGTTGATTTTTTGAAAAAGAATATTTTAAAATATACAGTAATAGGCATATTAATATTTTCTATGATATTTTCAGTTTTTGCAGCATTAATATCAGCAGTAGTTACTGGTTAGAATGAATTTGAGGTGAATGTGAATGGGTCAAACAATTTCTTCAGAGTTTATAAAATTTATGTATATGCTTTCAGATATACTTCATTTGAACAATCCGCTGAGAGTTATTATATTAGTGTTTGATATTGCAATTGTTGTTTTTATTGTTTATTATTTTTATAAATTAATAAAACAGACAAGAGCGGCGCAAATAGTAAAAGGTATAATGATAATACTACTACTGATGGTATTATCTAATATATTTGATATGGTAATATTAAAATTTTTACTTACAAACTTAATGACATATGGTGTTTTATTAATAATAGTAGTATTTCAACCGGAACTTAGAAGTGCTTTTGAAAAAATAGGAAGAAGTAGTAAAATATCTAACATGTTTGAAGTAGAAGATAATATTGTTATAAAACATGCTATATCAGAAATAATAAAAGCTGTTGAAATAATGGCACTAAAAAAGATTGGTGTACTCATTGTTATTGAGGGAAATACTAAAGTCTCAGAAGTATTAAAAGATGGTATAAATTTATCTGCTAAAGTTTCATCAGAACTTCTACAAAATATATTTATGCCAAGAACTCCACTTCATGATGGTGCTGTTATTATAGACAAAAGTCAAATATTAGCTGCAAAATGTATACTTCCACTTGCATCCGAAAACAATGTTGAAAAAAAACTTGGGACAAGACATAGAGCTGCTGTAGGAATAACTGAAATATCTGATGCATTAGTTATAGTTGTTTCTGAAGAAACAGGAATTATTTCAATAGCTGAGAATGGAAAGTTAAAAAGAAATTTAGATGGGGAACATTTAAAAGATATTTTGAATAGGAAAATAGTTAAACCTGGTACAATAAAGGGAATAAGAAATATAAAAAAGGTATAATAAATATAAATTAGTTATCATATATTTAATAAGGTGATTAATTTGAAAATTATTTTATTAGATATATTAAAAAGTAGCAAAAAACCTATTAAAATAGAAAAGCATATAAATACATTAGGAGAATGTATTTATGTATATATAAATGAAAATATTATTAATAATAATAATATAATAAATAAGCTTAAAAATAAAATTTTAGAAAAGTATATAACTGGTATATTTAATTCCAAAAAATTTAGCGAATCAAAATATATATATATAACATCATATGAATTAGATAAAAATAATATTTTAAAAGATAAAATTATGAATATGTTAGACAATAGATTTATTCAAGTCATTAATGATGATACGATAAAAAAAAACAGTATAAAATATTTGCAAAATTGTAGCATAGAATCGAAAATATTGTGTATAATATCTGAAAAATTTGATATAACTATATTACTTAAATTTATAGAAAAATTTAAAATAGTGGATATCTTATATGTAAATAATAAGGATAATAATTTTATTAAAAATATAAATAATATCAATATGGAGTATGGTTCAACGGTATCTTTTGTAAATTTTAGTGATTTAACTATGTATGACATATATTTATTATTTAATAATGTAGATTTAAATGGATATATATTAAATAAAAAGAGCAAATATATAGATTTAACATCATCAGATAACGATATATATAGTAAAGAATATAAAATATATAATAAATATTCTGATGAAATATTAAATAAAGAAAGCTATAGTAAAACAAGATTAGGTAAAATGATTTGTAAATACTTGACAGATAGTGTATAATATTTAAATTAAAATGAAGGAGAGTTTTAATATGAGTGAAAGAGAAATAGTCCTTACAGAAGAAGGATATAAAAAATTAGAAGAGGAACTTGCTTACCTTAAAGGTCCTAGAAAAATGCAAGTTGCTGAAAGAATAAAAACTGCAAGAGAATTTGGAGATATATCTGAAAACTCTGAATATGATGAAGCAAAGAACGAACAAGCTTTACTAGAATCTAAAATATTGGAGACAGAAAATACACTAAGAGTAGCTAAAGTAGTAGATGATGATGATATATCTACAAGAGTAGTTGGTGTTGGAGTAAAAGTTAAAGTATACGACTATGAATTTGATGAAGAATTAGAATATTGTATAGTTGGTGGAGCTGAAGTTAATTTAGAAGAAAATAAAATATCTAATGAATCACCAGTAGGTAGAGCTTTAATTGGTAAAAAGAAAAACCAAGATGTTTTTGTTGAAACTCCAAAAGGTATATCTAAATATAAAATAATTTCAATTGTAAGACAATAGTAGAGTATATTAAATTAAATTTGAATAAAAATTAGTAGGAAAAGGATGTGAATTATTGTGGATAATAGTAACAATGAACAAGAAATAACGTTAGAGGATTTTAACAAGCTTGTAGAGGTGAGAAAAGAAAAATTAAAAGAACTACAAGTAAATAATAAAGACCCATTTTATATAACAAAATGCGTAATAGATAATTATAGCAAAGATATCAAAGATACTTTTGTTGATGATACTGAATTACAAGTGAAAATAGCAGGAAGAATTATGTCAAAAAGAGATATGGGTAAAGCTTCTTTTTGTGATATACAAGATAGTAAAGGAAGAATACAAATATATGTAAGAGCAGATATTATTGGTATAGAATCATATGAAGACTTTAAAAAGTACGATATGGGAGATATAGTATACATCTTCGGAACAGTTTTTAAAACACATATGGGTGAAGTATCAGTTAAAGCATCAGAAGTGCAACTTGTATCAAAATCTTTAAGACCATTACCTGAAAAATGGCATGGATTAAAAGATGTTGATTTAAGATATAGACAAAGATCTGTAGATTTAATAGTAAATACAGAAGTTAAAGATACTTTTGTAAAGAGAAGTAAAATAATAAAAGCTATGAGAGATTATTTGGAAAGTAATGGTTATTTAGAAGTAGATACTCCTATGTTAAATGTTGTTCCAGGTGGAGCAGCAGCTAAACCATTTGAAACATATCACAATGCTTTAGATATGCAATTATACCTTAGAATATCACCAGAATTATATTTAAAAAGATTAATTGTTGGAGGTTATGATAAAGTATATGAAATAGGAAAGAACTTTAGAAATGAAGGAATTTCTGTAAAGCATAATCCTGAATTTACTAATATGGAACTTTATTCTGCATATGATGATTATAACGATATGATGAAAGTAACTGAAGAAATGATACAATACATTGCAAACGAAGTTTTAGGAACACAAAAAATAACTTACCAAGGTCAAGAAATAGATTTATCTGGTAAATGGAAAAAGATAACTATGATTGATTCTATAAAAGAAGTTACAGGAGTAGATTTTAATACTATACTTACTGATGAAGAAGCTATTGCTGTAGGTAAAAAAATGAAATTAGAAGTTGATGATACGTATAAAAGAGGAGATGTAATTAATTTAGCTTTTGAAGAAAAAGTTGAAGAAACTTTAATACAGCCTACTTTTATAACGGATTATCCAGTTGAAGTATCTCCACTTACAAAAAGAAAGAAAGATCAACCAGAATTAGTTGAGAGATTTGAAATGTTTATTGGTGGTAGAGAATATGGTAATGCTTATTCTGAACTTAATGATCCAATTGATCAAAGATCTAGATTCGATTTACAAGTAGCTCAAAGAGAAGCTGGTGATGAAGAAGCTAATATGCAAGATGATGATTTCTTGACTGCTTTAGAATATGGAATGCCACCTACAGGTGGACTTGGTATTGGTGTAGATAGATTAATAATGTTACTTACTGATTCAGCTTCAATAAGAGATATATTATTCTTCCCAACAATGAAACCAACAAACAAATAGTAAATAGAAAAAATTATAATAAAAAAGTATATAATAATCGATATTATTATATACTTTTTTTGTTTTTTTTATATTTTATGTTATAATTGCATAAAATAATATTGTATATTTATAGAAACTATTTATATATATGTTAAAAAAGATTTTTTTGTATAAAAAAGCAAAATTAGTTAATAATATAATTAAAAATATATATTGGAGGTATTAAATGAAAGCAACTGGAATAGTAAGAAAAATTGATGATTTAGGTAGAATTGTTATACCTAAAGAAATAAGAAAAGGTTTAAGGATAAGGGTAGGAGATCCATTAGAAATATATGTAGAAAAAAATGGGGAAATAATCCTTAAGAAATATGCTCCTATGGGAGATTTATTAAAAATATCTGAACAATATGCAGATACACTTTTTGCTACTAGTGGGTTTTCGGTTTGTATAACAGATACTGATACAATAATTGCAGTAAGTGGATGTGCTAAAAAAGATTATTTAGATAAAGAAATAAATGAAAATATTTTAAAAATTATGGAAGAAAGAACAACTTGGTCAACTAAGGATGATAGTTCAATAAAAATATTAAAAAGTGAAACTACTCCAAAATATGGTTCACAAGCCATAGCACCAATTGTGTCTGATGGAGATATAATAGGAAGTGTAATATTATTTTCATTAGATTATGCAAAAAAAATAACGGAAGTGGAATTAAAATTAATTAATTCTGCAGCAATATTCTTAGGTAAACAGATGGAGCAATAAATATGTTAATTAAATAATAGGTATAGTTTTTCTATACCTATTATTTTTATGTATGAAAAGATAAAGTTAATATTAAACTATGAAATAATCAATATCTTTCCAAAATTAACCATATTTCACTAAAAATTCAACTAAAATCATTTTTTTAAATTATATTGAAGATATTACTTGAAAAAAAATGTGAAGTATGGTAAAATATATTATCTAAAAAGTTTTATTCATAAGCGTTATATCGAGCTTTAAATTCTAAAGGAGATTCCAATGTTAAATATAGTATTAATTGAACCAGAAATACCACAAAACACTGGTAATATAGCAAGAACATGTGCAGTTATAGGTGCAAGATTACATTTAGTAAAACCACTTGGTTTTGATATGTCTGAAAAAGCAGTAAAAAGAGCTGGATTAGATTATTGGGATAAAGTAGAAATAATTACATATGAAAATCTAAATGAATTTAGAGAAAAAACATTATGTAAGAATATATATTTATTAACGACAAAAGCAAAAAAGATTTATACTGATGTGCAATTTAAAGATGAGGATTACTTAATATTTGGACCAGAATCTAGAGGTATACCAGAATCATATATTTTAGATGAATTTGAACATTCTATTAGAATACCTATGGGTAATAATATACGTTCACTTAATTTATCTAACAGTGTAGCGATAGTAGCTTATGAAGCAATGAGACAGCTAAATTTTTTAAATTTAGAGCAAAGTAGTAAATACTTTAGTAAATAAGGAAAAGGGATGAGCATGAACGTAGGATTGATAACACTTGGTTGTACTAAAAACCAAGTCGATAGTGAAATGATTATAGGATTCTTTAAAGAAAAAGGATTCGAAATAGTAAGTAGTAGTAGTGAAGCAGATATAATAATAGTAAATACATGTGGATTTATTGAATCTGCCAAAAAAGAGGCTATAGATACAATACTTGAAATGAGTGAGTATAAGGAAAATGGCAAATGCAAACATTTGATTGTTACTGGATGTTTAGCCAAAAGATATAAAAAAGATATAACTCAAAATATTCCAGAAGTTGATTTAGTAATTGGAGTTGATGAATATAATAATATAGACAAAATATTATCAGATTATTTTAAAGAAGATTTAGATGGAAAACTAGAATTTAAAGATAGAATTATATCTTCAAGATTTCCAATGGCATATATACGTATATCTGATGGATGTGATAATAGATGCAGTTACTGTGCAATACCACTTATACGTGGTTCGTTTAAAAGCAGAACTATGGAAGATATATTACAAGAAGTGCAGCTTTTAGCTAGTCAAGGAATTACAGAATTTGTTATAATATCTCAAGATACAAGTAAATATGGATTAGATATATATGGTAAACTAAAACTTGCAGAATTACTTAATAAAATAAGTAATGTTGAAGGTGTTAAGTGGATTAGAATATTATATATGTATTTATATGAGTTAAATGATGAATTGTTATTTGAAATTAAGAATAATGAAAAAATCTGTAAGTATTTTGACATTCCAATTCAACATATAAATGATAAAGTTTTAAAAGATATGAATAGGAAAGATACTAAAGAACTTATATATAACAAAATTAGTAAAATTAAAGGATTAATGCCAGAAGCTGTACTTAGAACAACCGTGATTGTAGGGTTTCCTGGTGAAACAAATGAAGAGTTTGAAGAATTATTAGAGGCAGTTAAAGATTTGAAATTTGATAGACTAGGAGCTTTTACATATTCAAAAGAGGAAGACACAAAAGCTTTTAAAATGGATAATCAAATTGATGAAAATATTAAAATAGAAAGATTAAATAAACTACTTACAATTCAAAAAGATATATCTTTAAGTAACAATAAAAACAGGGTTGGTAATATAATAGAAGTATTGGTAGAAGATATATCTGAAGATGAAAAATATTTTACAGCAAGATCATATATGGATGCACCTGATGTAGATGGTAAAATATTAATAAGGATAGATAATAACAGTTCAAACAAACTAATAATAGGAGAATATGCAAAAGTTAAAATAATAGATTACGGAGAATATGACTTATTTGCTGAAACTATATAAAGAGGCAATAATAAAAATTTAAATTTTAAATGAATGAAAAGGAGGAATTAATATGACAAGAGAGAGTTTAAAAACATCTACATTAGAAGAATTAAGAAAAATTGCTAAAGACCTTAAACTAGATGGTTTTGAAAGACTAAAAAAAGAATATTTAGTTGAAGAAATAATAAAAAAATTAGAAGATAGCAATAAATTAGAAGATAAAATAGATGTACAAATTGAAAATCCA
This sequence comes from Clostridia bacterium, assembly GCA_029256705.1. Taxonomy (GTDB): domain Bacteria; phylum Bacillota; class Clostridia; order TANB77; family CAG-465; genus RGIG5057. Next base: position 59,664 of record JAQSXK010000005.1, on the reverse strand, counting down.
GAAACAGACTATATTGCGAGTGGAATACTTGAAGTTATGCCTGATGGTTATGGATTTTTAAGAAGTGACAATTATCTACCTGGCAATAAAGATATTTACGTATCACAAGTTCAAATTAGAAGATTTAAGCTATCTACAGGTGATAAATTAAAAGGTATTGCGAGATTTACAACAGAGCCTCAAAATAAGTTTCCATCGATGATATATGTAGAAAGTATAAATGAAGATAGAGTAGAAATCGCATTAAAAAGAAGAGTATTTGAAAGTTTAATACCTATATATCCTACTGAAAAATTAAAACTTGAGAGAATACGCACTGAATATTCTACTAGAATAATAGATTTATTAGCCCCTATAGGAAAAGGACAACGTGGACTAATTGTAGCTCAACCTAAGGCAGGTAAAACAACAATATTAAAACAAATAGCTAATAGTATACTTAAAAACAATAAAGAAGTACATTTAATGGTTCTTTTGATAGATGAAAGACCTGAAGAAGTTACAGATATAGAAAGAAGTATAGATGCAGAAGTTATTCATTCTACTTTCGATGAATCACCAGATAACCATATAAAAGTTTCAAAAATGGTTTTAGAAAGAGCTAAAAGATTAGTAGAACAAAATAAAGATGTTGTAATATTGTTAGATAGTTTAACAAGACTTACAAGAGCTAGTAATTTAGAAGTAGACCCAAGTGGTAGAACACTTAGTGGAGGCTTAGATCCTGCATCATTACATTTTCCTAAAAAGTTTTTTGGAGCTGCTAGAAATATTGAAAATGGTGGTAGTTTAACAATACTAGCTACTGCACTTACTGATACTGGTAGTAGAATGGATGATATAATATTTGAAGAATTTAAGGGAACAGGTAACATGGAAGTTCACTTAGATAGAAGGCTTAGCGAAAAGAGAATATATCCTTCAATAGATATATATAAATCTGGAACAAGAAGAGATGATTTATTACTTTCAAAAGAAGAAATGGAAGTATCTTTACATATTCACAAATTAATGTCAATTAATAATAATAACTCATCTAATATGGAAGTAATAGAAAAAGTTATAAATATAATGTCAAAAACTAAATCAAACGAAGAATTTGTAAAAGTATTTTTAGAGAATACTAAGAAGTAAAAAGGAGCAAAAAATATGAATGAGATAAACAAAGGAAAAATTTCAGTAACATTTGAAGATGGAAAAAAAATAACGGTTCCATACAAAACTAAAGTAGTTGAAGCTATTAAAATGGTAGAAAAAAGCTTAGATAATATAATAGCTATTAAAGTTAATAATGAAGTTAAATCATTTGACTATGAACTTGTAACTGATTCTACATGCGAATATATTAATTTTAATTCAGAAGATGGATATAGAGTTTATACAAGAACACTAAAAATGGTGCTTTATATGTCACTTACAAAATTATTTTCACATGCTGATGTTCAATTTATTTCTACAATTAATAAAGATCAATATTTTATAGTTAAAAATATTGATTTAACTAAAGAAAAAATTGAAAGAATAAAAGAAAAGATGATTGAGATAATTGAAAAAAATTATCCTATAGTTAAAAAAGTAGTACCTCTAGAAGAAGCAGAAGTACTATATACAGCTTCAGGTGATGAATCAAAATTAGATAACATAGATAACAGAATTAAATCTTATTCTACTATGTATTTTTGTGATGGACTATACAACTATTTCTATGGAATGCTTGCGCCATCTACAGGTTATATAAAAAGTTTTGACCTAATAAAATATAAAGAAGGGGCTTTACTTATAATACCAGATGATTTATCAAAAGGATATGAATTTAAAAAAGAAATATTAGATATTAGATTATATGATACTTTTATATCATTTAATAAATTAAATGATATGCTAGGTATATCTAATATAGGTAATTTAAATACAGCTGTTTTAAATGGCAAAGTTCAAGGTATTATTCAAAGCAGTGAAGCTATTCATCAAAGAAAAATTGTTGAAATAGTTTTAGAGATTGAAAAGAAAAAAGATACAAAAATGATACTTATTGCTGGTCCTTCATCATCAGGTAAAACAACATTTGCACAAAAACTTGGAGTTCAGCTTACTTTAACTGGATATAATCCTATAACAATTTCAATGGATAATTATTTTAAAGAAAGAAAAGATACACCACTTGGTCCTGATGGAAAATATAATTTTGAATGTGTAGAGGCATTAGATGTAGAATTATTCAATAAACAAATGAATGATCTTATAGCTGGTAAAGAAGTAGAATTACCAGAGTTTGATTTTATTGAAGGTAAAAAAGAGTATAAAGGTAAAAAGCTTAGACTTGAAGATAATGATTTGTTAGTAATAGAAGGAATTCATGCTTTGAATCCTGTTCTTACTGAATTTACGAGTAATAATCATAAATACAAAATATATATTGCTCCAATTGCTACTTTAAATATAGATGATTATACTAAAGTCTCATCAACAGATACGAGATTATTAAGACGTATGGTAAGAGATTATGTAACACGTGGTCATAGCGTAGAGAGAACTTTTGATTTATGGCAAAATGTTGTTAAAGGTGAAAAACAATATATATTCCCATTTGTAGATGAAGCGGATTGTGTATTTAATTCGAGTTTAATATACGAACCAGGGGTAATAAAAACATTTGCACAACCACTTTTATTACAACTTCCAAAAACAAGTAAATATTATTCTGAAACAAGAAGATTGTATGAGTATTTAAACAATTTCTTGCCAATAGAGACAGCAAATATACCAGTAGATTCAATTATGCGTGAATTCATAGGTAATGGTTGTTTCTACAGATAGTTTAGAAAGAGAGATAATTAGAATGTACTTATTTAAAAAATTAATATATTTAATATTTTGTAGAATACTATTTAGTGTAAGATATGTAAATAAAAATTTAGAAAGAAACGTAGATAGATGTGTAGTTTGCTCAAATCATATTTCTTTTGCGGATCCTGCATTTTTATTTGCAGATATCAGAAAATTAGCTATAATGGCAAAGGCAGAATTATTTAAAAATAAATTAATTGGAGGATTCTTTCTGTTTTTTGGTATATTTCCAATTCACAGAGGAGAAAAAGACGCAAAAAGTATAATACATTCAGTTAATATTTTAAAAAACAATAAGTTTAATAAGTTATTAATTTTTCCCGAGGGAACAAGAGTTAAAGATGGTGGAAGGATACCAGCTAAGGTAGGTGCAGTTTATGTGGCTATGAAAGCTGGGGTTCCTATACTTCCAGTTAGAATTATTAAAAAGAATCCAAATAGAACATTATTTACAAGGGTTACAGTAATTTATGATACTCCAATATACCTAGATAATACAAGAATTAAAGATAAAGAGTATCTAAAAGAAATAAGTGAGAAACTAATGGATAGTATATATAGTTTGAAAGAAAACTAAAATATTTTATATGTTTTTAAAAATTATGTCGAAAAAATCTTGACAAATAGCAAAAAATAGTGTAAAATGTATACATAACATAGGTGTAACCTAATAAAATTTAGGTTACATATTTTTATCGTTTAAGGAGATTAAAATTATGAATAATTTAAGAAATGTAGCAATAATAGCTCACGTTGATCATGGTAAAACAACACTTGTTGATGCTATGCTTAGACAAAGTGGAACTTTTAGACAAAATGAGCAAGTTGCTGAAAGAGTTATGGACTCAAATGATATTGAAAAAGAAAGAGGTATAACAATATTATCTAAAAATACTGCTATACATTATAAAGATATAAAAATAAACATAGTTGATACACCAGGACATGCGGATTTTGGTGGAGAAGTTGAACGTGTACTTAAAATGGTTGACGGTGTTGTACTTGTTGTTGATGCTTTTGATGGACCAATGCCACAAACTAGATTTGTACTTAGTAAAGCACTAGCACTTGATTTAGTGCCAATTGTTGTTGTTAATAAAATAGATAGACCTGGAGCAAGACCTACAGAAGTTATAGATGAAGTTTTAGAATTATTCATGGATCTTAATGCTACTGATGAACAATTAGATTTTAAAGTGGTTTTTGCATCTGGAAAAAATGGATTTGCTAAAATAGATTTAGAAGATGAATCTACTAATATGATTCCTTTATTTGAAACAATAGTAAATACAATTCCAGAACCATCTGGTGATAAAAATGCACCATTACAATTATTAGTTACTAATATAGATTATGACGAATATACAGGAAGAATAGGTATAGGAAGAATTGAAAGAGGAACTATAAAAAATGGTCAACAAGTTGCTCTTTGTAAAAAAGATGGAACTGTACAAAACTTAAAAATAGGTAAATTATATACATATTTTGGTCTTTCTAGAGTTGAAGTAGATGAAGCAGTATGTGGAGATATAGTTGCAGTAAATGGTGTTGAAGGTATAAATATAGGCGAAACTATAGCAGATCCTACAGCTCCAGAAGCAGTTGATTTCGTAGATATTGATGAACCAACAGTCTCTATGACATTTAGTGTAAATAATGGTCCTTTTGTTGGTAAAGAAGGAAAATTAATAACTTCTAGACAAATAAGAGAAAGACTATATAAAGAACTTGAAAAAAATGTTTCACTAAGAGTTGAAGATACAGATTATGCAGATAGTTTTAAAGTATCTGGAAGAGGGGAACTTCACCTATCTATATTAATAGAAAACATGAGAAGAGAAGGTTTTGAACTTCTAGTATCTAGACCTACAGTTATATATAAAATGGTTGATGGTGTAAGATGTGAACCTATGGAATACCTAACAATAGATGTACCAGAAGAATTTGTTGGAGTAGTAATGGAGAAAATGGGTTACAGAAAAGGTGAAATGACTAATATGAGTATGTCAACTTCTCAAGTTGGATTTTCAAGATTAGAATTTAAAATTCCTGCACGTGGACTTATTGGATACAGAGGCGAATTCATGACAGATACAAAAGGTAATGGCATAATGAACCATATTTTTGCTGGTTATGAAAAAGATAAGGGTGAACTTGTAACAAGACAAAGAGGTACTGTTATAGCTCACGAAAAAGGAAAATCAACAGGATATGGATTATATAATGCACAAGAGAGAGCTACTTTATTTATAGGATCTGGTGTAGAAGTATATGTTGGAATGATAGTTGGAGAAAATTCTAGAAGCGAAGATTTAACTATTAACGTATGCAAAGAAAAACATTTAAGTAATATGAGATCATCTGGAGCAGATGATGCACTTAAATTAGTTCCTCATAAAGAATTATCTTTGGAGCAATCTATAGAATTTATATCTGATGATGAACTAGTAGAAATAACACCACTTAACATAAGACTAAGAAAGAAAATATTAGATCCTTCTGAGAGATTAAGAGGAACTAGAAAATAATTAAATTATAAAGAGTATAAGCTATAAAGAGTTTATACTCTTTATTTTAACAGCAATTGACTTTTTATGTAAACTGTGTTATAATTATAAGTGTAATAATATTTATATGCTTTCGTCGATTATACGAAAGTTGTTCAAAAATAAAATTTTATTGGAGGAGTTGTAATGGCTAAGTTTGAGAACCTTGGATATTGTCCTTATAATGAAATTGTAAATTCGCAAGAAAAAGTGTGGAATGAACTTTCAGAAGCTGAGAAAGCCTATCGGAGAGCTTTATGGGAACTGGTTGGTCCATACATGGTATGTGACACAAAAGATACTTCGTATTCAGTACAGTCAAGTAAATTGTTTTTTGGTACTAGGTATCTTGCAAATGAAGTTCTAAAAGAGGTTATAAGAAGATATGACTTTGCTGCTGGTTCACCAATTTGGATAAAGCAACCGCGTAATGGAAATAGTACTGATGTAAATGTTGCAAAGTACGTTGTTAAAGTTAAAGATCCTGAGATACTATTTGATTCAACAGATGCAGGCAAACTTGTTGTAGTTTCAAATGGAGAAGATGGCGAAATCATTGTTGCTTTTTGGGATAAATCCATATAAAACTAAATCTCAGTATAGAGGTAAACTGCTAAAAGAATGGAATCGTTAATAAGATTTCATTCTTTTTCTTTGAGTTTTATTTGACATTTAACGACAAATTTGATATAATATATACCGTTATTAAAATAAACAAAGAAGATTATATTTAATCTTTTGGAAAGGAGATGCTTAAATGAAGCATTGTAATCACGAAGTATATTCTGAAGTATTTGCTCATAGAGGCTTTCATCTTAAGTATCCAGAAAACACTTTAGAAGCATTTACACGTGCAGTAGAACAAAATTTTGCAATTGAAGTTGATGTACGGTTTTTAAAATGTGGCACCATTATATGTTTTCATGACAGATATATGAAAAGATTGCTATCAGTACCTGGACGTATGAACAGGAGAACGTTTAAAGAAATAAAAAAATATAAAGTTTTAGATAGCAATTGTAAGGTTCCGAAACTAGAAGATGTTTTAAAAATGGTAAAAGGTAGGGTATCTGTTCTTATTGAAATTAAAGGACTTATGAACGCTGCATATCAAAAAGAACTTGAGAATGTACTTGAAAATTATAGCGGAAAAGTTTTTTTCCATACTAAAAATATTATCACATATTTTAAAGCAAAAAAGGTATGGAAAGATAATGTTTTCTATGTTCTTAACCCATGCAGAAAAAGATTTGAATTTGTTAAGGGTAAGGATTACAAAAATGTAGTTTCTGTCCCAGCTATCGATGATGTTATTGTTGAAGCTGAAGATAGTGCAAAAACTGTTATTAAAAAGATTTGGAGTACTTGTAACAAGTATACAACACGTGTTAAATCTGATCATTGGCTTATTGAGTATAATGGTAAAAAAAATCAGATTCAGCACAGGGGTATTGCAGATAGTAGTCTAAAAGAACATTCTCGGGAAGCTTTTGAGAAATGTGTTCAATTAAATAAAGTAATTGAATTTGATGTTATTAGGTATGAAGGAAAGATTGTTTGTTACCATGATGATGGTATAACCAAAAAGTTAGGTCAAAAAAAATCTATCTCTGAAAAACCAGATATTAGGAATTCATTGCTTCTTGGTGAAATATTGTCTATAGTAGATGGTAAAGTGCCAATAATAATTGACATAAAGGATTTTAGCTTATTCGATAGAAGTTTTGAAGATGAAATCATGAATGAACTTTGTAATTACGAAGGTGAGTTTGCAGTTCAATCATTTAATACACTTGTTAATATGTATTTTATGACGAGATACGAACACGTAGTTAGAGGACAAGTTGGCCACAGTTTAAATGGACTTAAAAAGCTACGCAAGGTTATTCTTACAATTTGTAATTTTTGCCTGTTTTATAGAGGTAGACCAGATTATATAGTTTATGACTTAGACCCTAATGTATATTTATTATCTAAATTTAACAATATATTAGGATTGCCAGTTATAGGTTATACTGCATTAAGTGAAGAGGATATAATTGCATATTCAAGTTTTTTTGACAATTTCATTGTTGAAGGGGATGTTGATTGCTAAAAACACAGGAAGATTGATAAATCTTCTTGTGTTTTTTATTATATAAATTATTATTATTAATATATTTATTCTTTTAAATAACCGTTATATTATATTTAGCGTTTTTATTATTTTTTAATTAAAATGCTTGCTATATGATTTAAAATATTGTATAATTTATGTAGTATAGAATGGTTATTTATTTTTCTATGCTATGATCAACAATACATGTACATATTGGTACAGATAACATATATATACAAACATAAAAAATACTTTTAATATATATAAATGTTGAACATTGAAAAAACATATATTTAAGGAGGAATAGAATAAATGGAGTACATTATAACAGCGGTACTTACAGCAATTTTTTCTGCTGTGTCCTTTTTCTACATAGGAGTGGTATATAGAAAAAAGACAGCTGAAGCTAAGATTGAGAGTGCTGAAAATGAATCTAAAAAAATAATTGAAGATTCAAAAAAAGATGCAGAACGTATAAAAAGAGAGGCTATTATCCAAGCTAAAGATGAAATGCTTAAACAAAAGGATGAAATTGAAAAAGAAGCAAAAGAAAGAAAAAGAGAATTACAAGAAATTGAAAACAGAATAAATCAAAGACAAGACTTAGTAGATAAACGTGCAACATTAATTGAAGAAAAAGAAAATAATATTATTAAAAAAAATACTGAACTTCTTAAAAAAGAAGAAGAATTAGACAAAACAAAACAAAGAGAAATAGAAGCTTTAAGTGCAATTTCTAAGATGTCTGAAGGTGATGCAAAAAAAGCATTAATGAAAGAATTAGAAGATGATATGACACATGAAATGGCAGAATACGTTAAGACAGAAGTAGAAAAAGCAAAATATGATGTAGATAAAAAAGCAAAAGAGTTGTTAGTGCAAACTATACAAAGATGTGCTGCAGATCATACATCTGAAGCAACTGTTACAACAGTAACTTTACCAAATGATGATTTAAAGGGTAGAATAATTGGTAGAGAAGGTAGAAATATTCGTACAATTGAAACTTTAACTGGTATAGATTTAATAATAGATGATACACCAGACGTTATTGTACTTTCAAGTTTTGATCCAATAAGAAGAGAAGTTGCAAGAATTGCAATTGAAAGACTTATAGCAGATGGAAGAGTTCATCCTGGTAAAATTGAGGATATGATTGAAAAAGCAAAAATAGAAGTTGAAAATACAATTAAAGAAGAGGGAGAACGTGCACTATATGAAACTGGTGTAATAAATGTTCATCCTGAACTTATAAAATTATTAGGTAAATTAAGATTTAGAACAAGTTTTGGTCAAAATGTTTTAAATCATTCTATTGAAGTATCTCATATTGCAGGCTTACTTGCAAGTGAACTTGGAATTGATCCTACAATTGCTAAAAGAGCTGGATTATTACATGATATAGGTAAATCAATGGATCATGATGTTGAAGGAACTCATGTAAGTTTAGGTATTGAATTACTTAATAAATTTAAAGAAAATGAAAAAATTATTCAAGGTATGGAAGCACATCATGGTGATGTTGAACCTAAAACTATAGAAGCTGTTTTAATACAAGCAGCAGATGCAGTTTCAGCTTCACGTCCAGGTGCTAGAAGAGAGACAGTGGATACTTATATAAAAAGATTACAAAAATTAGAAGAAATATGTAATAGCTACAATGGTGTAGAAAAGTCTTTTGCAATACAAGCTGGTAGAGAAATAAGACTTATAGTAAAACCAGAAGTTGTTAGCGATGATAATATGATTCTAATGGCTAAAAAAGTAGCTAAACAAATAGAAAATGAAATGACATATCCAGGACAAATAAAAGTTAGTTTAATACGTGAAATGAGAGTTACTGAACTCGCTAAATAAGGAGAGAGAAAGATTTGAAGTTTTTAGTAATTGGAGATATAGTTGGAAATAGTGGAATGAATAAACTTAAAAAAGAATATAACAAGTTAGTACAAGAAAACAGTATTGATTTTGTTATAATTAATGGTGAAAATTCTGCAGCTGGTAAAGGTTTAAGGTTAAAAGAATACGATGAAATAATGAATCTTGGGACTGATGTAATAACAATGGGCAATCATATATATTACAGAAAAGAGATGGCAGAAGAATATATAAAACTTCCTAGATTACTTGTTCCAGCTAATGTTACTAATCTAAAAGCGAATGGATCTGTTATCGTTGAAAAGAATGGTTTTAAAATCGGAGTGCTTAGTTTACTTGGTAAAGTTGGACTTGGCGAAGTAGCTCAAGAGAATGTATTATCTCCGTTTGAAACTGCTAGAAAAGAAGTAGATAAATTAAAAACAGATGGAGCCAAATACATATTTTTAGATTTTCATGCTGAGGCAACCGCTGAAAAAATTGCAATGGGATATTTTTTAGAAAACGACGTAACTTGTGTTTTTGGAACACATACACATGTACAAACTGCGGATGAAGAAATAATTAATTGTAAGATGGCATATATAACTGATGTTGGAATGACAGGACCTAAAAATAGTGTAATTGGACTTAAAAAAGAAACAGCATTAAAACGCTTTTCTACAGGTGCATATGCTAAGTATGAATGTAGTGACAATGATGCAACTTTAAACGGTATTATAGTAACTACAGATGATTTAAAGGGTATTGCAATTAAGATTGAAAGAATAAGTATAAAGTAATTTAAAAACAAAAAATGTCTAGAAAATTATATCTAGACATTTTTTTGTTTTACACTTTTATGATCCAACAGGTAAAAGTAATTGAAGACGAATATATAGTTCAATTACATCAGAACCATAATTTGCTTCTTGTGCTGATTTTACAAAGTATGTGATAAACCAACCTTTTCTGTTGTTTGCTTTTGTATTTTCAATATTCTTTGTAAGTTGCATTTTAATTATTCGGTCAGCAATTGAAATAGATTGTTTTAGAGTATCAGCAGAAAGAATTTCATTAGCTTGTTCGCTATAACCCGCATCTTCTAAATTAGAAACAATTTCCAAAATAGAATCTTCAATAGTTAAATTGTTTTTATTTTCAGACGAATTAGACCAATCATAAACTCCACAAATGACATCTGCAGCAGGAGCATTAAATATACCATATGTTTTACCAATGTTTTTGGTATATTGCTCATGATTTTTTTGAGATAGGTAATCTTTTTCTGTCATGCTACCAGCAAATGCTGTTGTACTTAAACTTAATACTAAAACCATTACCATTGTTACTATTACTGTAATTTTCTTCATGATATACCTCCGGTAATATTTTCAATAAAGTTACTATTACGGTAGTAAAATATCGCTTAGTATAATATAGCTCATCACTATAATAGGGGCAATATATACATTAATCCGCTTCAATATATTTTATTAAAAATATAACATATTATTATTGACATAATTTAATTATAACATATTATGTAAACAAAGTCAACATATTTCTCATATAATAACCAAAATAATCTATTAGAGCAGATGAGGATATAATTAATGGTAAGATGGCATATATAACTGATCTTAGAATGACAGGACCCAGAAATAGTATATATAACCTGGTTTATTTTGTATGTTAGTGATTAGTTGTTTACATAATATTGAATTATATTCAGAAATGTGATATAATATATATATGTTAAATTTTACTAACTCAAAAATAAAAATTTAGGGGGATAATATTATGAGCACTAATGTGCAATTAAAAGTTAATGATTCTTTAGATATGAAAAAATTTAAGGAGGTTTTAAGCTTTCAAAGTTATATACCAGCTGATATAATATATCGGATTAAGAATTATGAGATTATTTCAATTTTAAATCAAGAGATTGAGGTAGGGTATATATTACTTGAACGTCCAAATAGAAATGACCCATTATTCTCTTTGATGAAAGGTTATTGTAAGGTGATTATTGCCTTAAACTGGGAGTACCGGTCTAAAGGTATAGGAAAACAAGCAATGATTCAACTATTTCAAAATAGAGAATTGCTCACTGAAGTAAAAAAATTGGAAGCATTGGTTTCAGATAGTAATGAGATCTCAATTAAATTAGTTACAAGTCTAGGTTTCAAAAAAGGATATATGAAAGAAGGTCATACTGCATATTTATATGAAGTAGTATAGATTTAGAACACCAGTTATATAATTTAACTGGTGTTTTTCTTTTAACAATTAGAATATATGACTTTATATAACGAAATAGTCAAATAAAGAAAAAAGGCGAATCTACGATTTCGCCTAAATATTTTTAAAAAAGAAGTTCATATCCTCTGGAAGTTTTGAAATAAATTCTATATATTCATTAGTTATAGGATGATTAAAACTTACTTTATACGCATGCAATGCCTGTCTTTGGATTATATCACGTATATTAAGAGTTTTATGCTCCAATCCATATAATTCATCACCGTAATATAACATGTCCTAAATATGCCATATGAACTCTTATTTGATGTGTCCTTCCTGTATGTAGTAATACGCGAACACAAGTATAATTTTTTCCTATATTTCTATTTATAACAAAATATTCTGTCTTACAATAATCACCTTTGTCACTAACTTGCCTAATTATTATGCTATCTTTTTTTCTGGTTATATTTTTTTCGATAATATCGTGATTTTTTTCTACTATTCCATTTACAATTGTAATGTATTCTTTTTTTATATTGCATTTAGCAGAGAATAGGTTTTGCACATATTCATTTTTTGCAATTATACAAATTCCAGATGTATCTTTATCTAACCTAGTAATTATATGTACTTTTTGAATATTATAATTTTTTTCAATATAATAGTTCATTACCATATTTGCTAAAGTCTTATCAAAATTATTAACTGATGGATGAATCTCTAAATTACTAGGTTTATCTATAATAAGTAGATAGTCATCTTCATAAATAATATCTATTTTTTTAGCGTATGGAACTAAATTAGAAATTTCTTTGTCTATATTATCTAAGTTAATTAATATTTTATCATTTTCCTTTACTATACTATTTACCATAGATATTTTATCGTTTATATAAATACATTTGTTATTTTTTAGTTTAGTTAATAACCCAGTAGATATATATAATTTATTTTTTAATATAAATTTTAATTTGACATTTTCATCTTGTTTATTTACTATGTATTCTAATTTCAATTAATTCACCTCAAACATTACATATATATTATACCAATACTGTCAATACTCTTGAAAATTTTGCTATATTAAGTTATAATATACATATAAATAAAAATGGAGAAAAATATGAAAAAAGAAAGAATAGATGATTTGGGAGTAAATAATTTAAAAATAATACAAAATACAGATTATTTTTGTTTTGGAACAGATAGTGTTTTACTTAGTAATTTTATAACTAGTAATTCTTCAAATAATATTATATTAGATTTATGTAGTGGAGGTGGGGTAATCCCTATAATTATATCTGCTAAATATAATTATTCTAAAATATTCGCTGTAGAACTTCAAAACGAAATGTATGATTTACTTCAAAGAAATATACAGTTAAATAACCTCGAGGAAAAAATTTATTCATTTAATGGAGATATAAAAGATTTTAATAGCATAAGACAAATGTTAATTAAAGAAACAGGAAAAAGTAATGTAAATATAATTACTGTAAATCCTCCATATAAGCCTAAAGGTAGAGGAATTGTAAACGAACATAATGTAAAGTATATAGCTAGACATGAAGAAATGTGTACGTTAGAAGATATATTTTTTACTTCTTCTAAATTACTTGAATTTAAAGGAAAATTATATTTAGTACATAAACCTGAAAGAATAGTTGATTTACTTGCAATAGCAAGAAAATATAATTTAGAAGCTAAGAAAATAAGATATGTATATCCAAGAGTAGACGTTAAGCCAAGTATTGTTTTAATAGAGTATGTTAAAGGTGGAGGTAGTGAAACGCTAATGTTACCACCGCTTATTGAATATAATGAAGATGGTAGTTATACTGATGAAATATACACAATATATGGAATGGAGAATAAGAATGGAAAATAAAGGAGTATTATATATTGTTGGTACACCAATAGGAAATTTAAAAGATATTACTTTAAGGGCTATTGAAGCATTGCAAAATGTAGATATAATATTAGCAGAAGATACAAGGCAAACAATTAAATTATTAAATCATCTAAATATTAAGAAACAAATGATTAGTTATCATAGACATAATGAAAATGATAAGATAAATCAAGTAGTAACTTTATTAAATGAAGGTAAAAATGTGGCTTTAGTTTCTGATGCTGGTATGCCAATAATATCTGACCCGGGACAAGATTTAGTTAAGTATTTAGTAGAAAATAACTATAAAATAGAAACTATACCTGGGGTTACGGCTGTTACAACAGCTATTGTAAAGAGTGCTATAGATTCTACAAGATTTTCATTTGAAGGATTCTTATCTGTTAATAAAAAACAAAGAAAAGAAAGGTTAGAATCAATAGTTAATGAAACAAGAACAATTATATTTTATGAAGCTCCACATAAGTTAATATATACTTTAAAAGATTTATTTACATATTTAGGTGATAGAAATATATGTGTTGCTCGTGAACTTACAAAAATGCATGAAGAGTTTATATATAATAAATTAAGTGAAGTAATAAAAAAGGTAGAAGAAACTCCTCTTAGAGGTGAAATAGTAATTATTGTAGAAGGTAAAAGTGAAAAAGAGATAAAAGAAGAAACTGACTTACTATTTGCAAATAAATCATATATAGAACTAGTAAAAGAATATATTCAGTCTGGTTTAGATAAAAAAGACGCAATAAAAAAAGTTGCTAAAATTAGAGGCGTAAATAAAAATGAAGTATATAAAGAGTGTATTTCTATAAAGTAACTAGAATTATTATTTCTCATAGTATATAATAGCGATTTTAAAACGCTATTATATATGAAAGGAGAATAAATATGTCACATTGTAGGTATGATGACAGAAATAGTTGCGATCGAGATTATTGGTTTGATACTGAAAATGAATCTAGAACAAGATTTAGAAATTGCTGTAGAAGGCCAAATTTTCCAACTGTATTACAAGCAAATGTTATAATTCCACAGACTGTTATACCGGTGAGAATAGTAGTTTCACCTCTAGGCACTTTAACACAGGATCTAGGATTTGGTACTAATTTGCAATCAATTTCAACAACTCAGCAGACTGTAGGACTTAGTGGTTCAATTCCATTTAGTACTAATATACCAGGAAACGGATTTATACAACGGATTCTAAGGATTTACTTTTTGTAATTATGTATTAACAAATAAATATTATTAAATTTAAGAAAAGCTGTGAAGCTTTTCATACATATACAGTTGTATATAAGTAAATACATTATTTTAATGTATTTTTTTTATTAGCTATTCGTTACAAGTAACAAGGATAATACTAATTTCATAATATATATTAGCGATTAGAAAACGCTTATTTATGTGAAAGGAGAAATAAATATGTCAAATTTTAAAAATCCTTGCTTTGATGAATGCGAATTTGAACCAGATTGCTGTGAAATAAAACCTAAATGTCATGACTTTGAGCCAAGATGTCCTAGAATAACTGTGTTACAAGCAGTTTCTCTAGTACCACAAACTGTAGCTGCTGGACTCGCAGTACCTTTTGATACTAATTTAGTAGCAATTGGAAACGGAATAATTCATACTCCAGGTGGAACAGATTTCAATCTAATAAAACCAGGAATTTATAGAGTTACTTTTACAGGATCTGTAACTCCTGTTGGTACTACCGCAGGTGTAGCTCTTGCTGTAAATGGTGCTATAGTTCCAGGAACAACAGTTACTGAAACTGTTATTGCTGCAACACCTGCAGCTTTAGCAACTCAAGCTATAATTCAAGTGTCACCATTTATTAGTACAGTATTAACAGTAGTTAATCCTACAGCTGGTACTGAAACATTTACAAATCCAAATGTAATCATCGAAAAAATAGGATAATATAAAAAAATGAAAAGCTAACAAGCTTTTCATACATAGAATTTCACACAAATAAAAGAACATACATTTATATAATTAATGTATGTTCTTTCTTTTTATATACTTACTATTTTTTGAATTTCATCTAAAATTACATCTAAATTATGTTTGCTTTCAGATGAAAATGGAATAATTCTTTCTTTTGCAAATAGTGACTTTGTTACTTCTAATAAGTGTTCATCAACTTTTGTTTTGGCTATTTTATCTACTTTATTAGCAACAATAGTAAATGGAATATCATAAGAAACTAAATAGTCATACATTATTTTATCATCGTTAGTAGCTTTATGACGTATATCTACTAAAAAGAATATATGAGATACCATGCTAGAAGCAAGATAATTATCTACTAAATTTGTTGTAGCTAATTTTTCTCCCTGTGACATTTTAGAGTAACCATAACCAGGTAAATCTACAATATAATATTCATCATTTACATTATAATAATTTAAACATCTTGTTTTACCTGGAGTATTACCAACTTTTGCTAAATGTTTTTGATTAGCTAAAGCATTGATAAATGATGATTTACCAACGTTTGATTTACCAACTAACGCAATTTGTTTTTTATCTGTTATTATTATTTTATCTTTTGAAAAAACAGAAGTCTCAAAAGTCATATTTTTTAACATATTATTTTTTCCTCTCAATTTTAGTTTTGTTCATATATGGAACCAAAACTTCAGGTACTGTAATAGAACCATCTTCATTTTGATATAATTCAAGTAATGGTATTAATATTCTAGGTGAAGCTATAGCAGTGTTATTTAATGTATAGCAATATTTTAAATTTCCATCTTTGTCTTTATATTTTATATTACTTCTTCTTGCTTGGAAATCATTAAATGAAGAACAAGAATGAGTTTCACTATATTTATTTCTACTTGGCATCCAAGCTTCTATATCATGTTTTCTAACTTGACCATTACCCATATCACCAGTACATACTTTAACAACTCTATATGGAATTTTTAAATCTTGAAGTATTTCTTCAGCATTATTTAATAAGAAATCATGTAATTCATATTGTTTATCGTAATCTGCTTCACACATGATAACTTGTTCTATCTTTGTAAATTGATGTACTCTATATAGACCTCTAGTGTCTTTACCGTAGGTACCAGCTTCTCTTCTAAAACAACTAGATAAACCACAATATAGTTTAGGTAATGCATCTGGAGATTCAAAAGTTTCTGAACTGTGGTAAGAAACTAAAGATACTTCTGATGTGCCAACTAAATATAATTCATCTTCAGTAATTGTATAAGTTTGATCTCTACCACCTGGAAAATAACTAGTGCCATACATAGCTTCTTCTTTAACCATAAGAGGTACACTCATAGGATTAAATCCTTTTTTTATCAATTTGTCTATTACATATCTGCAAAGTGACATTTCTAAAAGAAGGGCATCATTTTTTAAAAAGTATGATCTAGAACCGGCAATTTTAACACCTCTTGGGATATCTACTAAGTCTAATTCTTCAGATAAAGTAACATGATCTTTTATTTCAAAATTAAATGTAGGTATTTCACCAACTCTTTTAATTTCAACATTATCTTCATCAGTTTTACCATAAGGCACTTCATCAAATGGGACAGAAGGTACTAAGTACATTAATTCTGTGTATTCATTTTTTAAAGGAGATAATTCATCTTCAAGTTTAGTGATTTTCTCTTTTAAATTTCTAACATACTCAACTGTTTTTTGTTTTTCATCATCACTTAATTTAGTTATAGTAGAAGATAGAGTATTTCTTTCTTCTTTCATACTATCTAGTTCTTTATTAATTCTAATGATGTTTTCATCAATGGATAATAATCTATCTATATCCACTTTTACAAACTTATCTTGTGCAGCTTTTTTAACCTTATCACTATTTTCTCTAATATACTTTATATCTAACATAATCTATCACTCCTTAAAAAAATTATACTATATATTATATATTAGAATGTGTTATTTTTCAAGTAAAGGCACAAAAATACTTGATTTTGTTAAAATTTTAGTATTAATTCACCATATTTATCCATATAAGTATTGAAATTTAGAATTAAATAATATATACTATATAAAGATAAGTTGAAAGGAATGAAAAAAATGAAAAAATTAAATTTAAATGTAATAATCGGTCTATTTTTACTTGTAATTGGAGTTCTTATTGGTTTAGAAACCTTAGATTTTGGAATTCAATTAGATTATAGTGTAATTGGGTGGTCATTTTTATCTTTCATAGGTTTAGTTATGATGATAAATGATAAAAAGGTAACAACAGTACCATCAATATTAATTTTCGTTGGTGTATGGAATGCATTAAATGAGGTTGGTATAATTTCTGGATCAATATTCTCTTTAATTTGGCCTATTATTTTAATAATAGTTGGAGCAAATCTAGTTTTTGGTAAAAATTTATTCAATAAATTACCAGGGAATATACAAACTAATCCAGGTGGACTTGTATATAATGGTATATTTAGTGGAGTAGAAGAAAGATTATCTGTTAAGGACTTCAAGGGTTTAACAGCAAATGCTATATTTGGTGGAGTTGAACTAGATTTAAGAGATATTGAAATAACAGATAATGTTCAAATAGATATTAGTGCATTATTTGGTGGAGTTGAAATAACATTACCAGAAAAATATAATGTAATGATGGGAGAATCTATCGCGTTATTTGGTGGAACAGACAACAAGTTTAAAGGAATGCATGATGATAGTAAAAAAACAATATATATAAACAGTAGAGCAATATTTGGTGGCGTGGATCTTAAATAACAGAGTAAATAAAAAATAATAATATATTGTAAAATGTAGTATATGAATAATATGCTACATTTTGCCTCTTTAAAACTTTATACCTAATTATTAACTTTTTTATTTTTATTATATAAAAACCTTGCAATTGAGAGGAATATATGTTAAAATATATAGGTAAATTAAATACAAAACTAAATATAGGAAGGTGATTTTAATGAAAACAGAAATACAACCAAAGTATGTTAAAGCAGAAATAAGATGTGCATGTGGTAATGTTATAGAAACAAAATCTACAAAAGAATCAATGAAAGTTGATACTTGTAGCAGTTGTCATCCATTTTTTACAGGTCAAAAGCAAACAATATCTAACCAAGGTAGAGCTGCTAAATTCATGGAAAAATACGGAAAATAATAATAAATCTTTTTCGAGTGCTAAAGGCACTCTTTTTTTATATAATTTAAATATACTTTTTATTAATAATATTGTATATAATAAATTATTATGATAAAATATATTAATTGTTATATAAGGGCTTGTATTGCTAATATACAATATATCTTACATAATTAAAATGAAAGAGGAAAAATGAGTAAAAAACTAAACAATAATAAAAAAACATTAAATAAATTAAAAATAGGTGGAATGGCTACTTTTAACGGTGTACTTCTTAAGTCAAATACAAAGCAGGTAGTTACTAGCCAAATAAATGATAATATACAAACAGATATTTGTGAAACTAGTTCAAGTAAACTAATATCTGCAATACCTATATTAAGAGGAATATCTGGATTATTTTCGTCTATTAGTAGTGGTATACCATATATAGTAGAATCTGCAGAGAATATAGTAAATGATATAGTAAAAGATAAAACTGAAAAGATAGTCATTAGTAAATTTGAACTTTTAGTTTCATTCATAATTTCATTTTTTATATTTTCATTGTTATGGGTTAGTGTTCCAATGGTTGCATCTTTAATTTTACCTAATACAGACTTTAGATATATAATACAAATAACAGTAAAATTGCTTATGTTTGCTATATACGTAACTACAATAAAAAAGATATCATATTTAAATGAATTATTTGAGTATCACGGAGCAGAACATACAGCTGTAAATTATTATGAAGATAATGTTAAAGAGGTAAATAATATAAAGAGTATATTAGATATAAATTTAGATAAAGTTGCTAGTTATTCAAGGTTCCATAGAAGATGTGGATCTAACTATATAATGCATCTGTTATTCTTATCTTTGCTAACTACTGCCATATTACCCTCAACAGATATAGTTACTAAAATAATTATAGAAATATTTACGTTTCCGGTATTAATGGGACTAGCTTATGAAACATTAAATTTATCTACATTACTTCCTAAGAAATTTAACTTCATCTTAGTACCGTTTATGTATGTACAAAATATAACAACTAAAAAACCATCTAAAGATAAACTATTAATAGGCGTAACATCACTACTTGAAATTACAACTAAACATATTACAGTAGAAGGTTATATAAAACAATACATAAATAAATATTTAAAGAAATTTGAAGTAAACCAAAACGATATATTAAGAATTGTATCTTATGCATTAAATATAGATAAGAATAATTTATTTGTTAATCTAGATAATATACATATAGGAATACCTGAACAGATAAAAATAAAAAAACTATTAGATAGATATTACATAGATTATGAACCTCTTCAATATATATTAGGAATTCAATCATTTTATAACGAAGAATATATTGTAAATCATGATGTATTAATACCAAGAGCAGACAGTGAAATATTAGTGGAAACAGCTATAAAATATATAAAACAGAATAATTTCAAAACAGGTATAGACATGTGTACTGGTAGTGGAGCAATAGGCATATCAATAGCTAAAAATAGTGATATAGATAATATGTTATTAGTAGATATCTCAGATAGGGCTCTAATTGTAACAAATAAAAATATAGTAAAAAATAATGTAGTAAATAAATGTAGCTCTATAAAGTCTGATTTGTTTAAAACATTACCAGAAGACATTAAGTATGATATAATAGTAACAAACCCACCGTACATAAAGGCTGAAGAATTAATGAACTTATCTAACTACGTTAAGAAAGAACCAATGATTGCACTAAATGGTGGTAAAAGTGGTTTAGATATTTATGAAAGAATATTTAAAGAGGTACAAGATATATTAATAAACAATGGTTATATAATCCTTGAAATAGGATATGACCAAAAACAAGATATTATAAATTTAATAAGTAATTATCCTAATTATGAATATATTGAATGTATTCAGGATTTGGGATTAAAAGATAGGGTGATAGTATGTCATTTTCATCAGATATAAAAGTAGAGTTATTAAACAAAATAGATAAAATAACAAAAAAATGTTGTAAGGAAGCTGAAACATTTGGAGAATATATAACTACTGAAAGCATAAAGTCAGATATAAGTTTAGAGTATCAAAAATTTCTAGATATCCCTAAACTAGATGAGTGCTGTATAAAATCAATATTAGTCGGTAGTTTTTTAAGTAGTGGTTGCATAACAAATCCAAACAATGATTATCATTTGGAAATATTATTTAAAAATAAATCATTATCTGAGTATTATTTTAATTTATTATCTGTACTAGATTTTTCTCCTAAACTATTAAAAAGGAATATAGGAAAAAGTCATGTATATGTTATATATATTAAAGAGGCAGATCAAATATCGTTATTTTTATCTATTATAGGTGCGGCAGTATCTTTACTTAAATTTGAACAAATTAGAGTAGAAAAAGAAGTAAAAAACAATATAAATAGAACTATAAACTGCGAAACTGCTAATTTATCTAAAACAATAAAAGCTGCAGTAATTCAATTAGAAGCAATAAAAAAAATAAGGCAAAATAATAAATATGATTCACTAGATGATAAACTAAAAGAAGTTGCCTCTTTAAGAGAAGATAATAAAGAAGAAAGTTTAGAAACATTAGCTAACATACTAAAAATAACAAAGTCTGGTTTAAAGCATAGGTTAGATAAGATAATAAAAATTGCAGAAGAAATATAGCATATAAATAGTAGTTATTATATTGACAATATACTAAATATTATGATATAATAACTACATAATTAATGGGGTATGGCCAAGTGGTAAGGCGTCGGTCTCTGACTCCGATATTCCGTGGGTTCGAATCCTACTACCCCAGCCAATATATAATAATTCAAAATAAAAATGTAAAGAAAATAAGGGTAATAAAGATGAATAAAGATATAGGAATATACATACATATACCTTTTTGCTGCAGTAAGTGCTATTACTGTGACTTTACTTCATATTCTAATAGGGATCAATATATTTCACAGTATATTGATTCTTTATGTAATGAAATCATAAACAACAGTGAAATACTATGTGAATATAATATAACAAGTATATACATAGGTGGGGGAACACCTTCGTATATAGATAGTAAGTACATTGCTAAAATAATAAATGTGCTTAAAATATTCATAATTTCAGATGATATTTCAATTACAATTGAAGTAAATCCAAATAGTGTTAGTGAAGATAAGGTAAGAGAGTATAAAGAAATTGGAATAAATAGAATAAGTATGGGGCTACAATCTACACATGATGAAATACTAAAAAGTATTGGTAGAAAACATACTTACAATGATTTTATAAATGCACTTAAAATAATAAAAAAATATGATATAAATAATGTAAGTATTGACCTAATATATCCACTACCAGGACTTACATATAAACTACTGGATGAAACTTTAGATTTGGTTTTATCTATAAGAAAAGAATATAATATTCACCATATATCTATATACAATTTAGAAGTACATGAAAATACTAAGTTAGACTTTTTACTTAAAGAAAACTTCTTAAGCTTAATTGATGAAGATGAAGAATATGATATGAAAGAAAATATAAAAAACAAACTTGAATCAAATGGATTACATAGATATGAAATATCTAACTATTCTGAAGAAGGATATGAATCTGTTCATAATATTAATTATTGGAAACAAGGCATATATTTAGGATTTGGAGTAGCAGCTTCTAGTTTCTTTGCAGGTAGCAGGTATACAAATACTAAAACTATGGACGATTATATAGAGCACTATTTAAATAACAATAAAAGTGTATCTGTTATAGAAGAAAAAGAAGATTTGACTAAACTTGATTTAATGAAGGAATATATTATTTTAAATTTAAGATTAAATACAGGGGTAAGTATTAATGATTTTTATTTAAGATTTAAAGTTAAGTTATTAGATATATTTAATGAAGAAATTAATAAAATGATAAAAAATAAGCTATTAGAGATGAATAAAACAAATGTTTACCTAACAGATAAAGGTAAAGATATAGCAAATATTGTATGGGAAGAATTCATATAACAGGCATGTTACTAGAAACTAGTTTTTTAGTAACATTTTTATATATATTTAACTGTATTAATTGACTTAAAATTAATTAAATAGTATAATAATATTACTAAATAAAGAAAAGAATATAAGTATGCCTCTTTATTAAATATATATAAACAAATAATGAGGTAATATCTAAAATACTAATTTAAGCTAGTTAAAAATATTAGAGTAATATAAAAGGGAGAATGAAATGGAAAAATTTTTAATAATAGATGGAAACAGTATAATGAATAGAGCTTTTTACGGTATTTCAGCAAGAACTATGATGACAGCTGACGGAATATCTACAAACGCAATATATGGTTTTTTGAATATATATTGGATGATAGAAAATATGATAAATCCAGATTATACTGCTGTATCTTTTGATTTAAGAGCACCAACATTTAGGCATGAGCTATATAGTGAATATAAAGGAACTAGAAAAGGTATGCCAGATGAACTTAGACCACAAATGCCAGTTATAAAAGAAGTATTAACTGCGATGAATGTACCTATAATAGAACTAGAAACATATGAAGCTGATGATGTGCTAGGTACCGTAGCTAAGAATAATGAGTCAAAAGGAATATTTACATATGTACTTACTGGAGATAAAGATTCATTTCAACTAATATCACCCACAACATCAATTATTATACCTACAACAAAAATGGGAAAAACAGACTATACAATTTACACTCCAGAACTACTAAAAGAAAAATTAAATATTGATCCATACCAAATAGTAGATATAAAGTCACTTATGGGAGATAGTTCAGATAATATACCAGGTGTAAAAGGTATTGGAGAAAAAACTGCATATACTTTAATAGAAAAATATACTACACTAGATAATATATACGAAAACATAGATACATTAGATGCTTCAGATAAAATAAAAGAAAAATTAATTGTAGATAAAGAAATGGCTAAACTTAGTTATACATTAGCTACTATAAACAGAGATGTACCTGTTAATATAGATTATGATATATGTAAAAAGTCTGATGTAAAAAAAGATGAGTTATATAAAATATTTAAAAGACTAAATTTTAATAAGTTTTTAAGTAAGTTTGACTTTTCAGATATAAATGAAAGTATAGAAGAATCTAATTCTAGTAATTTATCTAGTGAAATAACAAAATTATCTAAAATAACATATATAAATAGAAATAATATAAATATTTTAGATAGTATTCTTTCTACTGGTAATGTATCTTATTATTTAAATGTATGTGATATAGATTATATAACTAATGTACTTAAATTAAGTAAAGAGTTTTTAGCAATATATAATAATGACAATACATATATAATTAATATAGAAGATAAAGACTTTAAATTTGACGTATTAAATAAATTTGCTACTTCTTCTTGTAATAAATATGGATATAACATCAAACAAGATTTAAGATACTTTTTTGATTTAGGTATTTCTAAGATAAATAATTTTGTTTATGATATAATGATAGCATATTACCTTATGAATTCGAACAAAACAACCTATTTAATAGAAAATTTAATAGGTGACCTATTCAGTATTGCATTTAAAGAAGATGAGCTTAAACCAATGCAGATGTCTTTATTTGAAGAAGCTAATAATGAAACTGTAAATTATCTATCTGAAAGTAGTATATATAATTTAAATATATATCTAAAAGCTATTCATTATTCATATGATATAGTTATAGACAAAATAAAGAAATTAGAGATGATAACTTTATTTGAAAATATTGAAATGCCGCTTGTGGAAACTTTAGCTAATATGGAACATACAGGTATGTATATTGATTTAGATAAATTAAATGTATTTGATAAAGAAATAACAGAAAAAATGTCAATTCTAGAATCTCAAATATATACACAAGCAGGTAATGAATTTAATATAAATTCTCCTAAGCAACTAGGTGAAGTTCTTTTTGATAAATTACATTTACCTACAGTTAGAAAAAATAAAACTGGATATTCAACAGATAAAGAAGTTTTAGAAGAACTAGAAGATAGGCATGAAATAGTACCTCTTATATTAGAGTATCGACAAATTGCCAAACTTAAATCTACTTATGTAGATGGTTTAAGAAGTACAATTGCAAGTGATGGTAGAATACATACTACATTTATGCAAACTGTAGCTTCTACAGGTAGATTATCTTCTACAGAACCTAATTTACAAAACATACCTATACGTTTAGAATTAGGTAGTAAAATACGATCTTTCTTTATAGGTGAAAAAGATAATATGTTATTAGATAGTGACTATAGCCAAATAGAACTTAGAGTACTTGCAGATATGTCTAATGATACTGTAATGATAAATGCTTTTAAAGAGGGCGAAGATATACATAAAGTTACTGCTTCACAGGTATTTGATATACCTCTTAATGAAGTAACTCATGATATGAGATCAAAAGCTAAAGCTGTTAATTTTGGTATAGTTTATGGAATAAGTGATTTTGGTTTAGCTAAGAATATAGATACTAGTAGAGTAGAAGCGGGTATATATATAAAAAGTTATTTAGATAAGTATAGCAGTGTAAAATCTTTTATGGAAAATACAATTAAAGAGGCAAAAGAAAAAGGATATGTATCTACTTTATATGGTAGAAGAAGATATATAAATGAAATTAATAGTTCTAATAAAAATATTGTTAAGTTTGGTGAACGTATTGCAATGAATACTCCAGTTCAAGGAACTGCAGCAGATATAATTAAAATTGCAATGAATATTATATATAAAAAAATAAAAGAAATGAACTTAAAGTCTAGATTAATTATGCAAGTACATGATGAACTTATAATAGAAGTAAGTAGTGATGAACACGAAATAGTATCTAATATTATGAAAGATTCGATGGAAAATGTAGCTACTTTAAAAGTACCTCTTGACGTTGATATGCATATAGCTAAAAACTGGTATGATGCCAAGTAAGGAGAATATGATGGGAAAACTGAAAGTATTACTAAAGATATTTATAATAATTATTATATCGTGCGTTGCTTTGTATTTTTATGCTAAAACATTTATATATAAAACGACATATTTAAATTATATTGAGAAAAGTTGTTCTGGGAGCAGTATAGATCCATATCTTATATTATCTATAATTAAAGTTGAAAGTGGATTTAAACCTACTGCAATATCTTCTAAAGAGGCAAAAGGTCTTATGCAAATCAGAGATAGTACTTATTCTGAAGTATCAGATATGTTTACAAGTAGATATGACAATTCAGATATATATGATCCAGAGATAAATATAAAAATAGGTGTAGCATATTTTAAAAAATTATTGAACAAATACTATGGTAATTATTATATTGCATTATTAGCATATAATGGGGGTATGGGAAACGTAAACAGTTGGATTAGTAAAGGTATTATACCTAAAGATCTAGATGAATACATCGTACCAGAGATACCATTTAAAGAAACTAAAGATTACTTAAGAAAAGTCATTACAACATATAACATGTATAAGTTTTTATATAATTTATAGTAAAGAGGCTATTAAAACGGGTATATTTAAAAAAATATACCCGTTTTTAAATGTTAAACTATACTTTTTTGTATAAATATATGTACAAATAATTAATATTGTGGTATAATATTAATTCTTATGAAAGGGTGAATATTATGAGTGGACATTCTAAATGGGCAAATATTAAAAGAAAAAAAGAATCTACAGACGCTAAAAGAGCAAATATTTTTTCTAAAATAGGAAAAGAATTGACAGTGGCTGTAAGAAATGGTGGCAGTAGCGATCCTGCAACAAATAATAAATTACGTGATGTAATATCAAAAGCAAAGGCAAATAATATGCCTAATGATAATATAACAAGATGCATACAAAAAGCTGCAGGTGATACTACTGGTGCTCATTATGAGGAAGTAACTTACGAAGGATTTGGACCAGCAGGTGTGTCAGTAATTGTAGAAGCAATGACAGATAATAGAAATAGAGCTGCTGCAGATATACGTTGTATATTTGATAGAGCAGGCGGTAATATGGGGCAATCTGGATCAGTTTCTTATATGTTTAAGAAAAAAGGTATCATAATTATTGAAAAAGATAATAAAATATCAGAGGATGATTTAATGATGGAAGTGCTTGAAAATGGGGCTGACGATTTTACAGTAGAAGAAGAGTACTATGAAATTAATACTAATCCAGAAGATTTCTATTCATTGAAAGAATATTTAGAAAATAAAGGATATACATTTATGGAAGCAGAAATAAAAATGATTCCAGATATGAAAAAAGATTTAACAGAAGATGAAGAAAATAAGTTGCAAATATTTTTGGATAAACTTGAAGAAAATGATGATGTCCAGAATATATGGCACAATGCAAACTATTAATTTACATAAAAATGTAACATATTTTTAATAAAGCATTGACTTACGACATTTTTTATGCTATAATTTACAATATAAAGTTATTACTTTGAAGATTAATTAGGAGGTACCAATATATGTATTATGATAATAAAAAAGCATTTTATATGAAACAATATGGCCCAGCTATTATAATAAGTGTAGTTTCACTTGTTCTTATAGGTTCTGGTATATTTATATATTTAAAATCAGCAGGTGTGGTGAATCCTTTTGCTAAAGATAAAGAAATAGCACAAACAATAAATACAAATGCAGCAAATACTAATACTCAAGAAAATACAAACAATTTAACTCCAACTATAGAAAAAGTTGAAGAACCAGTAAAAGTAGAAGTTCCAGTTGTAGAAAATAATGCACTTGTAGATGAAACAAAGACAAGTACAGAAATTGTTAAGTATTTCGATAATTTAGCAGCTTTAGAAAAATCTAAAGAAGTTAATGTAGTAAATGTTAATACTTCAGGAAGTATAAATATTGAAGTAGATGGAGATAAATTAGAAATTACTTTAATAGGCATAGATTTTAGTTATTCAAATGATTCTGCAAAAGAAAAAATGAAAACAGACTTATTGAATAAAAAAGTTAAAATAGCTTTCGATGAATTAAGATCAGCTGATGGTAAAACTTTTGCATACGTATTTAATGGTAAAACATTATACAATGCAGAATTACTTAAAACTGGATTAGTTACTTTAAAAACAGAAAGAAAAAATATTAAATTAAATAGCGAATTAGCAAGTGCACAAGCATATGCAAGAGAAAATTCCTTAGGAATTTGGAACAAGTAAGCATGCCGAGCTAAGGTGTTATACCCTTAGTTTTTCATATATCAACCTCTTATAATCGCCTCTACGAAAGTAGGGGCCATTTTTTATATTAAAATGCAAGGGAGTATATGATAGAATATATAAAAATAATAAAAATCATTAAATTCATAAAATTTGTAAAATATAAGAATAATTGAAAAAATAAAATTTAGTAATATAAAATCGAAAAATTATATAAGAATATAATTAAAATAAACCTAAGATAGAAGATATATAAAATATAAATAAAAAACATCAAGGTAAAGAAATATGCAAAATAAAAAAATCGACAAGAAGATAGAGGTAAGAGCCTCTTTTAATTCGACAGATGATTGCGCAAAATAGAATTTTTGTGCAATTTGGGTAAGTCCTATTGACAAAATAAGCTCTTTATGATACTATATATGTATGATTAGTCGAATTCATGTATTTAATTAGTTTATACATATATATAAATTCAGTTAAATTTAAAAATAAATATTTATACATATGATTATCCTTTATTACTAATTTTATATTTAGATTTTTTATTTTTTTTGAATTTGTTATTTTATTATTTAAAATTATATAAATTTTACCCTTCATTATATAAATCGATTTTAGACTGTTTTTTACGACATGTAACTACACCACCTATTTAGCTATAATGGCTTAAAATCGATTCTAGAGCGTCACAATTTAGGAGGTTTTTCAATGTTTGATGATGTGCCAGAATTAGTCAATGAATTTCTAGATTATCTATCAGGAATCAAAAATAGATCGCAAAATACCATAAAAGAATATCATTATGATTTAAGACATTCATTTAGATGGCTTAAATTATATAAAGATAAATTAGACGTAACTGAATTTGAAAATTTAGATATTACAGATTTAAATATAGAATTTTTTAAAACTTTAACAACAGAAAATTTAACAACTTATATAGCATATTTAAATCGAGAATTTAAAAATAAACCTTCAACAAGAGCTCGTAAAGTTGCATCTTTAAAATCATTTTTCAACTATTTAGCAAATGTTAGAAAAAAATTAGATTTAAATCCTGTAGTTGGATTTGAAACTCCACAACTTGAAAAAAGAATTCCTAAATATTTAACATTAGAAGAATCTGTATCTCTCCTCCACTCTGTTAAATTTAATGAACAAAAGTTTGGTGAAAGAGATTTATGTATTTTAACATTATTTTTAAATTGTGGACTTAGACTTTCAGAGCTCATAAACATAGATTTTAAGCATATTAAAGAAGATAGATTAAATGTTATCGGTAAAGGTAATAAAGAGCGTATGGTTCATTTAAATAAGGTATGCCTCTCTTCTATTGCTAAATATGTATCAGTAAGACCAAAAGATAATATAAAGGATCATGAAGCCTTATTCTTATCTGAAAGAGGCGAAAGAATTGGAAGACGTATGGTAGAATATATTGTTAAGAAATATGTCGAGTTAGCAGGACTAGATCCAAAGAAATTTTCTCCACATAAGCTAAGGCACACAGCTGCCACTTTAATGCATAAATATGGTCATGTAGACATACGAGCACTGCAACAAGTATTAGGCCATGAAACGATAGCTACAACACAAATTTACACACACATTGATAGTGATGAGGTTAAAAATGCAATAGATAATAATCCATTAAATAATATATAATTAATTGATTAGAATAAAAAACAAAGAGGCAATATTAATGCCTCTTTATTTTTTAAAAATGTAACCTTTAATATATAACACTATATAACCTAATTATTATTAGTATAAAAAGTTATATTTCTGCCATCACTTGCTACTACTATATTGCCATATTCACTAGTTCTATATATTTCTATACCCATATTTCTTAATCTAGATATTATTTTATAACTGGGATATCCATGTTTATTACTAACTGAAGTAACAACTGCATATTTTGGATTTACCTTATTTATAAAATCTTTGCTTGTAGAAGTACTACCACCATGATGCCCAATTTTTATTAAATCTGCAGTTATATCTAATTCATTATCTAACATTTCGTACTCAGACACATATTCAGCATCACCGGCAAATAAGAAAGTATTGTCTCCATATGTTAATTTAATAACTATGGAATAATCATTAGACTTTTCGTATTTTATTGAATTAGGAGCCATAATTTCAAAGGTTGCCTTGCCAAATTTAAATGTTTCACCTACATTTGGTGAGTGCAATTGTATTCCTTTAGCGTTTACAGCTTTAATAAAAGACTTGTATACATTAGTTTTATGAACTTGCTTTGGAAATATAACGTTATCTATATCATAACTGTTTATAACATCATCGAGACCACCTATATGATCTTGGTGTGCATGTGTACCAATAACGTAATCAAATTTATCGATGTTTTGTCTTTTTAAATACCGGAATACTAAATTAGAATCTTCATCATTTCCTGCATCTATAATCATTGAATTATAGCCTTTCTCAATTAATATGCAATCTGCTTGACCAACATTAATGAAATGAATTTTTAAATCTTCCTTATTAATTTGCTCTATAGAATATTTATTAATTTGTTTTTCATGTAGATCATTAGAAAATATATATTCATGACCTATAAATAAAACTATATATAATAGTATTACCATTGTAGATAAAACTATATGTATATATTTTTTTATATTCATGCTTTAGCCTCCTTATATTGAAATTATTTTATATACTACATATATAACTATTTAGTCATATAATTATTTTAAATACCATATATTAATAATACCATAAAATGCGACATTTTTCAACAAAAAGACAGTATTTAATGAAAATCTAAATAATAGGTAGATATATGTTTTCTATATATCTACCTATTTACGTATTATGGTTTAGTAGTTTCAGATGTTAAATTACCTTTACTAATATGTATTTCAATGCTTGTAGTAAGAGGTACAAATTCATTATATATGGATAACCATACTATAGAACCTTTATCTTTACTTGAATCAATATATTTGACAGTATAAGTAATATTTGCACCTTTTTGACTAAAATCATAAAAGTATTGAGCAATATCCTTTTCTAATCTTCCCACTAAATTATCTATAAATGGTCTCCCTTCAGAATATGTAACAGTAACATCTTTAGTTTTACCAGAAAGATATGTATTCGCTTTTACTGATTGTGATATTAATTTACCATAAGGTATAGTGTCACTATATTTCGAAAGTACTTTAACAGTTAATTCTGGAGCAGCAGTAGTAGCTGAATCTTTAGTTATACTTGTAAAATCCGGAACTTTGATACTTTTTCCTATTGAGATTTTAAATTTCATATTATCATTTTTTGATATTAATGTATCTTTTAAAATATCTTGAGAAATTATTAAACCTTCAGCTACTGTGGTAGATGTCACTTCAGTAAATACAACATTTATACTATTTGTATTTGCCCAAGTTTCAACTTCAGTTTTTGATTTGTTTATAAAATCTGGGACTGTTATATTTTTTTGTGCAACTTCTTTTCCTTTTGAAGTATATATCAATAAATAATCTTTTCTTTTGAAGTTACTGTCATCTACAGCAATATCTCTATATTCTTTTTTTATATATTTATTTAGCTCAATATCATTACTAAATTCTTGTATAACACTAGTATTATAAATTTTATTTTCTTCGATCCAGTTTCTTATTTCTAGAGTTGACATTGTCGAAAAGTCTGGTAATTGAATTTTTTCATCTGGATCTGCACCTTTACTAACAGTCACAGTTATTATATTACCTTTTTGTATAGAAGTATTTTGTTCTACATCCTGTGATATTATCATATTAATTGATTTATTTGTATTAAATACATATTGTATATCTAATTCAATTTTATTTTTTAACGCCCATGTTTTAGCTTCTGATATATCTTTATCTACAAAATTTAATACTTTTACACTATTAATTATTTGAAATGCTATAAATATCATTATACAAATTACTAATATTACAACTCCTACAACTATATATCTTATAGTTTTATTTTTATTATAGTTAGTATCTATAACTATCTCATGTTCATCGGACTTAATACCTGAGGTTTCTTTTTTAGAATTTGTATTAGTAATTTGATTTTTTTTATCTGTTTTATAGTTTTCATTTTCAAATTGACTTAAGAAATCATTCATTTGATACAAATCCTCCTTTACGTAATCTTAAAGTCTTATCTGCTTGAATTGAAATTTCTTTAGAATGTGTAACCATTATAACACATTTTTTATGTTCATGTGCTAATTTTTTAAATATCTCTACAATTTCATTTTCCATATCTTCGTCAAGATTACCAGTTGGTTCATCAGCAAGTATTACATCCACATTAGTAGCTAAAGCTCTAGCTATAGCTACTCTTTGCTGCTCACCTCCAGATAATTTATTTACCGTTCTATTAGCTTTAGATTTACTTATACCTATGTAGTCTAATAAATTATATGCAACTTCTTCAATATCTTTAGGTAATTCATTATCTGTAATACTCATAGCAACCATTATATTTTCTACTGCTGTCATGTATGGAATTAAGTTATAACTTTGAAAAATTATACCTATTTTATTTCTTCTATATGCTTCATAACCTATTGTTTTAATATCTGTATTTTCATAATATATATTTCCTGACTTAGGTTCATCTAACGCACTTAATAAAGAAAGAAAAGTTGTTTTTCCTGATCCAGATTCCCCTAAAATAGTGTAAAACGTTCCTTTTTCAAACTCACATGAGATATCTTTTAATATATATCTTCTACTATCTCCATCTTGGTAAAAATAACTAATATTATCTACTTTAATAATTGACATCTAATTCACTCCTTACATCATAATTTTTTTGGGATTTAATCTTGTAACATATATTATTGGAACAAGTGTTGACAATAGTATTGAACCCATTCCTACTAAATAAAATAATAATATTGTATTTAAACCTAATTTTACTGAATATGCTTCCATTAGATCATCATTAGTAAGTGTAGCAGAAAATCCTAGCATTTCAATTTCTGATGGTACTTGCATTATTAAATTCTTATATAAAGGTTCTATATTATTTTGATTATCAGATATTATTTGATTTTCTAACATTTGCTGTGACATTATACTTGATATTACGTTTCCTGAGAAAATCGAAAGTGTAATAGCAACAAAAGATATACAAATAACTTCCATAACCATTTGCAATATTACATTTTTTCTTTTTTCACCTAGCGATAAGTATATTCCAATTTCATGTTTTCTATCGCGTAAAAATAATGTTATTAATAAACTTAAAATTATTAAAGTTGAACCAATTGACACGTATAATACAATAGATGCAATCCAGTCCATATTCTCCATTGGAGCAGCTATATTATTAAAACTACTACTATTATCTGTAAATTTATAGTTTTCTGGTAAAAGATATGTCATTTCTGTTTTAAAATCTTCTATTTTTAAAGGTTCCTTAAGTACAAATATTGGAGTTATAGTATTATATGATACTCCACTTTCACCATTTGCATTTCTTTCAGCATCATTAACACTTTGATTTATAGCATTTACTGCTGCATTTGTTGTATATATCATATTGTCATAATTATTGATTGCATATGTTACTGCACCATTTTGATCTACATTAGCTTTTTTTACAGGTTCAAAAATTCCTATAATATTAAATTCGAACTCTTTTACTTCAGCTATTGTAGGCTCAAGCACTTTATTTGTGTCTGATATATATTTATATATTTCCTTTTTCAATTTTATTGTTTGACCTACACTTAAATTATTTAGTTCAGCAAGATTCTTTGAAATTAATATTGCTGTTTTACTATTTTTAATTTCGTCATCATTAAAAGTACGTCCAGTATATAGTGTTATATTTCCTTGAACTATATCCGAAATTTTAGGGTTTTGACCACCCGTAATTTTGAAATTAGCTAGCTCTGCTATACCACTAACAGAAGAAGTACTTCCTGCTGCTATTTTTGTTTTAAAAATTCCTACTTCTCCATCACCTTGACTATTATCACGATATTCTTTTAATGTTGAACTATTAAGCCAAGTTCTTGAAATATAATCATAATATTTTACATACTCAGATTTTCCAATTGAATCAATAGTTTCAACTGGAATTGATTTCATTTGTACATCATAATTACCTGAGTTATTTATTTTTTCATAATCTACCTCAATAGATAGTACTGCACCTATTTTATCTCGTAAAACTTTTTGCGTGTTTTTAACAGATTCTTTAACAGATATTGCACCAGCAATTAGATTACCTAATATAAAAACCACAATTAATAAAATTATTGTTTTACCTGGTCTTCTAATAATACTTGTAAAACCTCTTTTCATAAAATTCATAAAATTCCCCCCATTTAATATTTTACAATATAAATTTACCACTAAAATGTTTCTAAATTATTTCAAAATGTAAATTATATAATAATTTTTATTGTTGCTCCTAAAGAGTTTATATTATTAAACGCTTGTATTGTACCATTATGTGCTATAATTATCTCTTTAGCTATATATAATCCTAATCCTAAACCAGAACTTTTATCACCTTTATTAAAACGTTCAAATACATTAACAAGATCTTCAATTTTAAATCCTGTTCCTTGATCTATAATATTGATATTAACCTTACTTTCTACTAATTCTAGTTCAATTTTAATAGTAGATTCACATGGTGAATATTTTATAGCATTATCTATAACATTGATAAAAACTTCTTTCATTTTTAGCTTATCTACATCTTTTAATATACTATCTTTTATATTACTAACTATTTGAATTTGTTTGTTTTTTGCTACTATATCCATTTGTTCTATAACACTTAACATTAATAAACTAATATCTACTTGTTCTTTAATTAATTTTTTATTTTGTTCAAAAGTAGAAACCATAATTAAATCATTGACCATAATAATAAGTCTATCTATTTCTTCTACGTTAGATTTGAGATATTTATCAACTTCATTTTTCTGTATAACTCCATCTAGCATTCCTTTTGTATTTGCTTTTAATGTCGCAAGTGGTGTTCTAAGTTCATGAGATATACTAGCTAAAAACGTATCTCTTGAAATTTCATTTTGTTTCAACTTATTTGTCATATTATTTATAGCATTTGCTAGATCTTCTATTTCATCTTTTGAATTTACATAAACCTTTTCATTGTAATTTCCATCAGCGACTTGTTCAGCCACATTTCTAATTTTTATAATTGGTTCAGTAACTTTTTTAAAAATAAACAACAATATTGCTAATGCTATAGAAGTTATTAAAAATGTTACGTAGAATGATATTGTTATTATTTTTAACATTTGTGTATTTAATGGTTGTATTTTTTTAGCTATTACAAGTTGATAATTTGTTTCAAGTACTTGTACATACTCCTTTACATATCCTAGTGTATCATATCTAGTTATATCATATGTTTTAGCATAATATTTACCACTTTCGCTTCTAATATATCCTAGATCCATATTATCTAACTCGGTTTGAGTTGCAAAATTTCCGTATATAATTTTACCATTCATCAAAACACCAATCTTATATGGAAATTGTTTTTCATAATCTGCAATAACATCATTTATAACTTCTGAAGAATTTGGTAAATATATGGTTTTTGAGAATAATTTATATGCATAATCTGAGTTTGAATCAATCTCATTTTTATAAATATCCGTAGAAACTTTTTCAAGTTGAAAAGTGGTAATTAAAAGTATTGATAAAACATTTAATACAAGTATACATAATGTGCTAATAACTATTTTTTTATATAATGTCTGTCTTTTCATTTAATTCACACTCCAATTTATATCCAACACCCCAAATTGTTTTTATATTTACTTTTGAATTTGCTTCGTTTAATTTAGAGCGTACTCTTTGAATACAAATATCTACTGCCCTATCACTACAATCGTATTCATATGTCCATACTTTATTTAATAATTCTTCCCTTGAAAATACTTTATTTTTATTTTTACATAGAAAAACT
The DNA here is from genome assembly GCA_029256705.1 of Clostridia bacterium. Lineage (GTDB taxonomy): Bacteria > Bacillota > Clostridia > TANB77 > CAG-465 > RGIG5057. The sequence goes on along the minus strand of JAQSXK010000005.1, from coordinate 23,841 downwards.
AGAAGATCGTATTCTCTTCTTTGAAATATTATTTTAGAATTATTACACTTAACTTCGCTTTTAGATAAATCAATTATAACATTACCAATTAAAATTTCATTTGATGAACATACTCCAGATCTTTTTAAAATTACATTAATTCTTTCAATTAGTTCTGCAGGTTCAAATGGTTTTGTAATGTAATCATCCGCACCATTTCTTAACCCTCTTAAAACATTTTGAGTTTGTCCAAGTGCAGTAAGCATAATTACTGGTGTATCTTTATCTGTAGAAGAAGACGATGTCATAAACATCCCATCTTTTAAATTAGTAAGTAAATCAAAACCTGTAGTATCTGGTAACATAACATCAAATATAATGAAACAAAATCTTTCTGTCTCTAATAATTTTTTAGCCTGACTACCGTTATATGCAATATTTACTTCATAACCTGCATGAATAAGATATTTTCTTGTTATATCACATATTTTTATATCATCATCTACAAGTAATATTTTTTTCAAGTTGTTCACCTCCAACACGGTTATTCTATCAATAATTTATTTCTAAAATATTTCCTAAATAATATTTTCCAAATAAACATATATTAGAAAAGAAACTCAAGTAGATATTTAATTATATTTACTTTGAGTTTCTTATTTAGTTAAATATCATTTTTAATAATATCTTCAAATGTTTCACCTTTTACAATTATTCTAGATTCTTTGCCATTAACCATTATAACTGGTGGCTTTGGGATTCTATTATAATTAGATGACATAGAATAGTTATATGCTCCTGTTGAATATACAGCTATAATATCTCCTGATTGAGTTTGTTGTATATTCATATTCTCCCCAATTAAATCACCACTTTCACAGCATTTGCCTGCAAGTGTTACAACATCATCTATTGGTTCATTCATTTTATTTGCAACTCTTGCTGTATATTTAGCTTGATATAGGGCGTACCTTAGATTATCTGTCATTCCACCATCAATTGATACATACTTTCTAACATTAGGTATTTCTTTAATTGTTCCAACAGTATATAAAGTGATACCTGCTGGCCCAGCTATTGATCTACCTGGTTCAATATATATATATGGAATTTGTATATTAAGTTTATGGCTAGTTTCTATAACAACTTTAGATACTCTTTCCATATAATTTTCGTAAGGTATAGGATCGTCTTTACTAGTATACATTATACCAAACCCGCCACCTAAATTTAATTCTAATATTTCATAATTATATTTACTTTTAATATCTGCAATAAAATTTAACATTATTTTAGCAGCATCTTCAAAAGGTTCAACATCAAATATTTGTGATCCAATATGGCAATGTAATCCTACTAAGTTCACGTATTGCATTTTAATTGCCTCTTTAATAACTAATTCTGCTTCACCATTATGCAGGGTAAGACCGAATTTAGAATCAACTTGACCTGTTTTAATATAATTATGTGTATGAACATCAATACCAGGTTTTATTCTAAACATTATATCTACTTTTGTATTTTTCTTTTGAGCTATATTATTAAGAGTACATAATTCATACATGCTATCTACAACTATTCTTCCTACCTTATTATCTATAGCCATTTCCAGTTCTGCTATACTTTTATTATTACCATGAAAAACTATCTTTGATGTATCAAATCCGGCTTTTACAGCTGTATATAACTCACCGCCAGAAACAACATCTAAACCTAGCCCTTCTTTACTTACAATTCTAATTACCTCTTTATTACAAAAGGTTTTACTTGCATAAAGAACACGTCCATGTTTATTATAAAATGAATCGATAGAATTTTTAAATTTTCTCATATTTTCTATAAATGTTTCTTCATCTACAACATAAAGAGGACTACCATATTGTTTTACTAATTCTACAGTATCTATTTGACCTATTACAAGGTGACCTTTTTCATTTATCTTAGGGTTATTTATATCTATCATAATATCTCCTTACCATTTAATATAATATTTGTATATTATATCATATTATCTCAATAATTCAATACTAAAATATTCTTACTTCAGTAAAGAGGCAAAATAATATAAATACATATTATTATTTTATTTTTTGTAATAATGTATTAAATATATACAACAAATATATTTTATGATATAATTATATTTGCCACGAACGTATAACAGGAGGTATTAGATATGAAGTTATATAGTAATGAAATAGTATTTAGAGGTCACCCAGATAAGGTATGTGATCAAATAAGTGATGCAATATTAGATGCATGTCTGCAGCAGGATAAATACAGTAGATGTGGCATTGAAGTTGTTGGTGGAAAAGGAAAAATCTTTATTACCGGAGAAGTAACAACTAACGCTATTATTGATATAGAATGTATTGCAAAACGTGTATTATCTGACATAGGTTACGACACTAATTATGAGGTTATAAACAACCTAGGTAAACAAAGTAATGAAATAGCACAAGGAGTAGATATTGGTGGTGCTGGAGATAATGGTATGATGTTTGGTTATGCTTGTAATGATACAGAGCAATCACTCCCTACCGCTATGGTTATTTTACAAGAATTATCTAAAAAATATGATGAATTAAGAAAAACAGATCATAGATTTAAACCAGATGGTAAATGTCAAATAACAGGGATGTATGACAGTAATTTTAAGTTAATAGAAATAAAAACATTTACTGTTTGTTATCAAAATACTGAACTAGAAAGAAATGAAACAGATACTATACTGAAAGAAATTATAAACAATATAGCTAGTAAATATAATATAAAAGTTAATGAATACCTTATTAATCCAACAGGTAAATTTGAAATTGGTGGATTTGAAGGAGATGCTGGACTTACTGGTAGAAAAATAGTTGTAGACAGTTATCAATCATTTGCTAATGTTGGTGGTGGTGCTTTTAGTGGTAAAGATCCAAGTAAAGTAGATAGAAGCGGCGCATATAAAGCAAGGCAAATAGCAAAGCAAGTATTAAAAGATAACGATTTAAAATGGTGTGAAGTTCAGATAAGTTATGCAATTGGTATAGATCATCCCTTAGCAATATATCTAGATAGTAATGAAGGAACAATTGAACCATCTAATCAGTTATATGAAGATTGCAAACCGGCCAATATTATAAAAGATTTGAAGTTAAGAGAAATACAATATGAAAAATTAGCAAGATTTGGTCATTTCAATTAATAACTTAATATACAAAGTAAAACCCTAGTATTATTATATACTAGGGTTTTACTTACCTTAATCAGTAAATTATTTTTTCACTTTAATATGTTTCAAACCAAGTTCTTTTTCTAATCGTTTTATATTGCTATTTTCACAGCCAATTATTTCCTTAAAAAATGGTTTTGCTACTTTTATCGTTACAGAATGTTTATGTGGCAATATTTTTGTTTTATCAATAATAATTCCAGTAAATCTATAATTATTTTCAATATAGCAATACAAAATAGCGTACTCACCTTCCAGCCTCTTTAAGTCTTCCTTTAAAAAAGAAATAAAAAGTGAAGAAATATTGTCTTTTGTACGAGTACTAAATTCCTTATCAAATTTTTTTCTTGATATCATCTTTTGAACAACGTCATTAAAATATTGTATAGCTCTTTCAATTGTTTTTTGATCAGGATGTACTCTACATTCATATATGCCAGAAAATATAAACATATTTGGATTTTCTTTAGATAAGTAATATAGTGGTTCTGTAATTTTCTCATATTCTCTTAAATAGTTAGGATCAAAAAAGTATACTTCATCCCTTATTAGAATATTGGAGGTTTTTACGTAAACATCCTGGTCTAAATTTTCTTTACGTATTGATGGAAAACTTAATGCTGTAAAATTAATTCCATCATATTTAAACAAAACATATTTTTCACATCCTGTATTTAACCAGAACCGAAAAGGAGATTCATATCCTCCATCTCCTAAATGAATTGTTTGTGGTATTAACATACTGTCTCTCCTTAAAAAAAATATTTTTTAAAACAATATAATCTAACATTTAAATATTATAACACAGTTTTATATTTATGTCAACAAAACTTATACTCTACATATTTTACAAAGTCTAAATTATATAATTATGAATATATTAAATTAATTGGAGGAATAAAATTATGCAACCTTATTATATAATTATTATAGATACAGCAAATCATATTTTATCATTGTATAAAGATTATGAATTATACAATACTTATCCAATAGCAGTTGGTAAACCACGTACTCCAACTCCTAAAGGAAGTTTTAAGATAATTAATAAATCTATTAACCCTGGTGGACCATTTGGTGCCAGATGGATGGGATTATCTAAACGTCGCTATGGAATTCATGGTACAAACAAACCAGATTCGATAGGTAAAGATATATCCAATGGATGTATTAGGCTACACAACGAAGATGCAATTAAACTTTATGAACTTGTTTCGATAGGTACTACAGTAGAAATAGTTTGATATAACAAATCCATACAATAATAGTAATTGTATGGATTTAAAATTTATAATCTTTTACTCTACTGTTTTAAGTGCTTCGACCATATTAATGTTTTTTATTTTTTTTAATAATACTATATTTACAAACCAAGAAAATATTAATGTTAATATGACTGAAATTATATAGCTAATTAAATAAATATCTCTTCCAAACATTAGTATTTCAACTTCAGAGGTAATTATCACAAATTTTGCTAAATAAAATCCAAGTAATAAACCAAACAATGAACCTATTAATGTCAGTATTAAATTTTCTCTATAGACATAATTTGAAACCTCTTTTTCATAGAAGCCTAAAACTTTAATTGTTGCAATTTCTCTCATTCTTTCGCTTATATTTATGTTTGTTAATGTATATAACACTATAAAAGATAATAGTGCCGCTGAAACAATTAAAATTAAAACTGCTGAATTTACGCTATCAATAGTTTCAGAAAACTTTTCTAACATATCATCACTAAAAGATACAGATGCCACACCCTTAGAAGATACTATATTCTTCGAAATACTATATTTTTTATCATTTTCTAAATTAGTCAATTTTACATCTATTTGATTATACGCTGGTTTAATTTTATACAGTTTTTCGTATAAACTTGGAGACATATATAGATAATGAAGTAAATAATTTTCAGTTATTCCAATTAATTTAACTTTATATTCTTCACTTTCTCCATTTTTTATATATATTTCATCTCCAATTTTTGCCCCTATTTTATTAGATAATTTTTCTGTTAATATTACTCCAACATCTGTAAGCTCATATTCCTTTTGTGATACACGATCATGCAGTGCTATATAACTATTTATTGCATTTATATCTTCAGGTACTATAATATTACAGTTACTCTCTTTTGATCCTAATCTTATATTTATACTCTTTGATAATAAGTTTAATTTTGATTCATAATTAGGAATGTTTGAAATTGTATTTGCAATATTTACATTTTCATCTTTAGACAAATTGTCATTAATATTAATTGTCATTTGATACTTATATATTTCTCCAAATTGTTTTATTCCAATAGTTCCAATTGAATCTTTAAGCGCAAATCCTACGAGTAGTAATGCACTACATCCAGCAATACCAATAACAGTCATGAAAAATCTACTCTTATATCTAAATAAATTACGAGCTGTGACTTTATGAGTAAACTTTAATCTACGCCAAATGAAAGGTATACGTTCTAATAAAATAGTTTTACCAGGTTTTGGAGCCTTTGCAATCATTAGACTAGATGCATTTTGCATAAGAGTTTCATAACAAACAATAACTGCTGAACTAGATGTAACTAAAACAGCTACTATCATAACTAATATAGCAAATGTACTATCAACTTTTAATATTAATTTAGGTAATGTATATAACGCAGAATAGGCGTTTGCTAAAAAACTAGGGAATAAAGTAAATCCAATTAAAATACCAATTATTCCTCCTGTTAAACTTGCAAGTGAAGCGTATATTAAATACTTAAGCACTATAAATCGCTTGCTATATCCTAATGCTTTCATTATTCCAATATATGAACGTTGTTCATCAACAAGCCTTCCTATACTTGTAAAACAAACTAAAATTGCAACTATAACAAATATTATAGGAAAAACTTTAGATATTGCATCCATTCTATCTGCTGCATTACCATAATCTACATATCCTATATTTGTATTTCTATCCAAAACATGCCATATAACTTTTGGTATAGAGTTAATTTCATTTTTTGCATCCTGTATCACTTTTTCTGCATTAGTAAAATTTAATAAAATATCTTTTTTTTGATCATTTGTTAGATATTTAGCTGAAGCATTGAAACTTTCCTGCATTTTTTTAAATTCATTTTCTTTAATTTGAAGTAGCTTTATAGACTCAGATTTTATTTCATTATACCTAATATTTGATCTTTCAATGGCTACATTTTCTAAAGATTTTCTTAGCGAATCTATTTTAAGATCATAATCATTAGTGAATGCAAAAGATTCTTGCACATCACTTGATGTTATATAAATTCCATTATATACAGGTAATTTAAAATCTGATTCTGGAATAAACATATATGTAGAAACTTTACCGTTACCTATGGCACTTGTACCTTTTTCTTTAGAAATATATAAAGGTGACTGTACTATTCCTACAACTATAAATTCATTAGTAGTAATATTATCTAAAATATTACTACTATTACCTGAAGTAAGTTTTATTTTAGTTCCTATTAGTAAATTTATATTTTCCAAGTTATTTTTTTCAATAACACATTCTCCTGATTTTTCTGGTAATCTCCCAGATAATAACGATACTCTATTTATATAATTTTCATTAATTATATTTGGTAATGAATGGACTTTAACAACATAGCTCGTATCTTCAGAATATATCATAGCATCAATAGAATATGATGGCATAATACCACTAATTCCACTAACTTTCTTTATGCTATCAATATCATCTTTATTAAATCCAACACTGGATACAAGATGGAAATCCATAAGTTTGTTATCTTTATAGTATTTATCTGCTGTAATCTTCATATCAGGACATGTCATATTTATACCAACAAAAAAAGCTATGCTAATTGCTATTATAGCTAATATAGCCAAAAATCTACTGAAGGATTTTTTTATTTCCCTAAATATATCTTTAAATAAAGTCTTACCCATCACCATTCGATCCTTTCAACAGGAGTTGGAGTTTCATTTATAGTAATACTTTCAACTTTACCGTTTTTCATTTTTATAACTTTGTCTGCCATTGGTGTTATAGCTAAATTGTGAGTTATAACTATAACTGTCATACCAGTACTACGACATGTATCTTGCAAAAGTTTTAATATTGCTTTACCTGTAATATCGTCTAATGCACCAGTAGGTTCATCACACAACAATAATTTTGGGTTCTTAGCAAGAGCTCTAGCTATCGAGACACGTTGCTGTTCACCACCAGATAGTTGAGATGGAAAGTTATATAATCTATCTGATAGTCCAACTTGTTCTAATATTATTTTGGGATCAAAAGAGTTTTTACAAATTTCAGTTGCAAGTTCAACATTTTCTAAAGAATTTAGATTGGGAACTAAATTATAAAATTGAAAAACAAAACCTATATCATTTCTACGATATGTGGTAAGTTCTTTTTGATTAAATTTACTAATTTCTATTCCGTCAACATAGAATTTCCCACCATCTGCAGTATCCATTCCACCTAAAATATTTAAAACTGTACTTTTACCAGCACCACTAGCTCCAGCTATTATTGCAAATTCTCCTTTTTCAATTGAAAAATTAACACCATTTACAGCATGAATTTCAATATCCCCCAATTTATATGTTTTCTTTATATCCGAAAAATCAATAAATGTACTCATAACTTTCTCCTAACTTATATTTAATATTATTTCCTAATTATTACTAATTAGTAGTATATCACCAATATATACATAAAACAACTAAATATTATGTATTAAAACATATTTAACATACTATAGCTATTTATGGATTTATATTACATTCTAAACAAAAGACGTATAGATTCTATCTATATGTCTTTTAACCTAAATATATACAATTTAAAGTTTATAGATTAAATCCTGTATATGGATATAGTTCATTATCCATAGTTATATTAGATATACGCCAAAAATCTTTTTCTTTAACTATAGTTAATTTAGCATTATAACTACCTGCAGGACCTGTAGAAGTTTTTGTTAAATAAGTTATATTAAATATACAAGTATTTTGATTAGGTTTTTCAATTTTGGTTATCTTATAACTATCTACCCATGGACTAGACATACCGGGTTACCCAATTTGGAAAGTTTTCTTCTAATTGATTTTTATACTCTACTTTAAGCTTACTATTCATTACTGAATATTGCATTGCTGCACTTCTCATTTTTAAACCATTAGACCATATACTAGCAGCATCTTCTGGTTTAAAAACTCCTAAATTATCCATTGCAGTTATTAATAAATCACTTCGTATTTCATATTTGTTTATATTTAATGCTGTAGCCACATATTCGATATCTATAAAGTTGACAAAAATAGTAAATATTAAAATAATTAGTAATAGTGTTATGATAGTTAAAAACACTGTTGATGTAGCTTTTTTTGATGATACAATTTTCATTTTAAAACCACTCCTATATATACTATACAACATTATATGACATATAAAAACTATATAGTATAAAAAGCAAAGAGACAATATTCATTGCCTCTTTATTTTATAGATATTAACTAGTGTGTAATATACTCATTTTAATATCAATAACCTTTATTTCACTTTCTATTGATATTTGTTTTTCACCTAATTCTTTACGCTTTACTACAGACTTATTATTTGAATTTTCATCACCTGAATTACCAAATATGAACGCAGAGTCTATATATCCTGATTCAGCTTTTAAATTCCAATACTTTTTAACAAGTACTGCTTTTTCTTTATATAGATCATAATAGTTTTTCATTATACTGTCCAACTCAATTTCTAAAATTTTTTTAGTTGTATCGTCAATTAAGTATTTTTTTGTTCTGATGTCATTAGCAAGTGTATACAGTCTATTACTATTGTCCTTACAAAAGTTGTATAATAGATATTCCAAGTGTTTACGTTCTTCATCAAGTTCTTCGTACTCCGCCTCCAGTTTTGTAATCTCTGAAATCAAAGAAAAAAAATCTTTACTGCCGTTTTCCATAAGTATTCTCCTTTTTATCTAAATTATTGATAAAACAAAACTAAAATTATGTATACATTATACCATAGAAATTGATATATTACAAGTAATTACGCTTTTAGTAAAAATTAATAAAAATAAAGAGGCAATATCTACTTCCTCTTTATTTTTTATTTATAATTTATACCTTACAATTCTATTTCAACATCATATTTTATAAGCCACATTTCAAGTTGTATCAAATAAGCCATAAGTTGTGTTCTACGCATAAGTTGACCAAACCATGGTCTTTCAAATTCTTCTTCACTTGAATTTATAATATAGTTTACAAATTCTATATCTACCAATTCTTGTATCCTATTATCTTTGTTTGCAAGTATTTCTTTTAAAGTATCAGTTACTAAATTAGTATATTTTGGGTCATATGTTTTAGGATAAGGACTCTTCTTTCTATTAAGTATTGCTTCTGGAAGTAAATCTTTAAATGCTGCTCTTAAAATTCCTTTTTCTTGATTCATATAATTTTTCATTTCCCAGGGTATGTTATATACATATTCTACTAATTCATAATCTGTAAAGGGTACCCTTATTTCTAAACTATATTGCATACTCATTCTATCTGATCTATCTAATAAATTAAGTCCAAAGTAAAACATAGTTAGATATGAATATTTTTTCATTTGGATGTCTTCTTTAGCAGATGTAGCATCTAGTGGTATATCTTCAATTGCTTCTTTATACTTAGCATCTACATATTCTTGTATGTCTATTTTACTAGAAATATTTTTATTTAATATATCTTTTCTTAAATCTAAACTGATTGACCAAGGGAAAGTATTACAAGACGATGTATCTTTTCTATAGAACCATGGATAACCGCAAAATATTTCATCTGCGAATTCTCCACTAAGAGCTACTGTAACATCTTCTTTAACATATTTACATAGTAGAAGTAATGAACTATCTATATCTGCCATTGAAGGTAAGTCTCTTGCAATCATAGCATTATATAACTCATCATATAACTTACTACTTTCTATGACTATATATCTATGATTTAAGTTATATTTTTCTTTCATCATTTCTATAAAGTCATTATCTCTAGTTGGAGAAAAGTCCGACTTTTTAAAGTTTTTATCATTATCTACATAATCTACAGAGAATGTTTTTAGTTTATCATTGTCCTCTAAGCTGTTAGATATAACAGAAGTTACAATACTTGAATCTATTCCACCAGATAAAAATGCTCCAACATTTACATCAGCTATTAATTGCCTTTTAATACTTTTTTCTAATAAATTACGTACTTTATTTATTGTCGTGTCTAAATCATCTGTATGTTTGTAACTTCTAATTTTAAAATATTGATGAAGTTTAATTTCTCCGTCTTTAAATGTACCACAATGTCCAGGTTTTACTTCGTATATATCTTTAAAAACACCACTACCTAGAGACCTTGCTGGTCCTAGACCAAATAATTGGCATATGCCATCTTTGTCTATAACTTTAGGTATTTTTTCGTATTCAAATATACTTTTCATTTCAGAAGCAAAGAATATCTCGTTATCATATATAGTATAGAATAATGGTTTAACTCCTATATGATCTCTTGCAAAAAATAGTTTTTCTTCACTTTCTTCATATACACAAAAAGCAAATATTCCATTAAGATATTTTAAACACTTATTCCCATAGAGCATATATAATTTCAATACCATTTCCGTATCACATTTGGTTACAAGCTCTATATCTTTATTAGTCAGAATATCCCTCACTTCAGTATAATTATATATCTCACCATTATATACAATAGTATAAGTTTTGCCATCTTTGGTAAATGTCATTGGCTGACTACCGCTGAGTTATATCTATTATGCTTAATCTTCTATGTCCTAAGTATACATTGTCTGTTGTATAGTATCCTATTTCGTTTTCTCCTCTTTTAGATAGTTTCTCTGTCATTTTTTTTAACAGTTCATTGGAATTTTTTATATTCTTTTTAAAATTTGTGAATCCTGTTATTCCACACAAAATATATCACCTCTAATTATATAGTTATGACAAATTTAGATATTTTATACTACACTATTGTAATTATATATATTTTTATGTAAATAATATATTTGTGGTGAATTTATGAAAAAAATATTAATAACAGGTAGTGGTTCTGGTCTAGGTAAAGAGGCTGCGATTTTTTTAGCAAAACGAGGACATCAAGTATATGCTACAACCCATTACGTAGAAGAGGTAGAATACTTAAACAATTATGCAAAAGAAAACAAACTTAATTTAATAGCATTTAAATTAGATATACTACTTGAAGTAGATAGAAATAAAGTATTAGATATTGATATAGACACCTATATTGCAAATGCAGCAATTGGTGACTCCGGTTCAGTAGCTGAAATAGATATTAACAAAATAAAAAATGTTTTTGAAACAAATGTATTTTGTAATATACTGCTAGCTCAAATTATTATACGAAAAATGATAAATAACAATATAAATGGTAGACTAATATTTTTATCTTCATTATGTGGTAGAATACCACTACCATTTTTATCTCCATACTGTTCATCTAAATTTGCTTTAGAATCGTTTATACAGTGTTTAAAATTTGAGATGAGACAAGTATCGTCACCCAATATTGAAGTCTGTATAATTGAACCTGGAGCATATGCGACTGGTTTTAATAGAATAAATTATGAAAAGAAATATATTTGGATGAAAAACAATTCATATTTTAAATATAACTGGGAAAAATTAAAAAATATTGAAGATAAATTTTGGAATATAACTGAGCTAAAAAATTTTGACTCAATAATAAATAAATATGTAAAAGCTGTTGAAGATAAAAAAGTTAAATTTAGATATACTGCACCTAAATACCAAGCTATCCTCGTGCGTCTAGGAAGAATATTCGGACTTTAGAAATATATAAAAAAATAGAGTGAGTTATTAAAGAAAAATAATAACTCACCCTATTACTTATATTATATGCATCAAAATTTCATTTATACAAAAATATTATAAGTATTTGAAATATTTTATTTTTAAAAAATAGAATGAAGTACCTAAAAGAAATTAGTACTTCATTCTATCACTTATATTATATGCTACAAAAATTATTTTATGCATAATATTTTTAATTAATATTCATATATTAATAACTTTTGTCCTTCATATATCATACTACTTTCCAAATTATTTAAATTTTTTATTTGTAGTATTACATTTTGAACATTTAAGCTTGGATTGTTATCACAAATTTTATTTGCAATATTCCACAAAGTAGTTCCTGAATCAACGATAAAAGTTTTTGTTGTAAGTTTATCTTTACCTAAACTTATATTTAAAAACATACTAATTGTTATAAATATAATAACTAATATAACAATATTTTGAAATATTCTTTTTGCACTATTTTTTCTATGTTTATTACCTCTTTTTAAACCATTTATTGTACCAGTTCTACTACTATATACATATTCCATAATATTACCTCCCAAAAACATATGTTTGTTTCTTTGATAATATTATATAATATGAACAAGTGTTTGTCAATACTTTTATTAAAAAAAATTCAAAAAAATGAATATTTGTTTGTTTTTTACATATTTTGTTTATTACATTTAGAAAATGCCTCTTTAAAACTAGCTAAATAGCTTCTAAGTAATGGTCCTGCTCCGTAATAAAGTACCACCAAAATATCTTACTATTATAACTAAATAATTGGTTACGTTTTCATGTTCCATAGTAGAAATAACAGCATTTACTCCAGTTCCTTGTGGTTCATTATCATTTGAAAATTTTGAATATTTTACATTATCTTTATAATATTCATAAGCATAAACTATATGCCTTGCTTTCTTATGATCCTTTTTTAATTTTTTTATATAATCTTCAACTTCTTCATTACATTTTACATTAAATATGTATGAATAAAATTTAGATTTTTTAATTTGAAAATATCCAGAAGAAATTTCATTGTATTCACTATTAGTTATATTACTTGTTAATATGTATTTATCTGTATTCACGTTGTATCACCAAAGATATTATACTATATATACAAAACAATGTAAAGAATATCAATGTAATAAAAAATAAGAAATAAGTATATTTAAACTTATTTCTTATTTTTATATATTATATATTAACTTCTTCTTAATGCAACAATTGGATCCATTTTAGCAGCTTTAAGAGATGGTATAATTCCAGCAATTGCAGATAGTATAACACAAACTACAATTAAAGATATTGCAGCAAAATTGCTTAAATTTGCAATTTGCACATTACCCATATTCATACCATATGTATTTAAAATTGTAACTATTACATTGTTTATTATCATACATACTACATTTGTAACTAATACACCTATTATTCCAGCCATAAGCCCTATTATAACAGATTCAGATAAAAATATGTTTCTTATATCCTTTTTCCTAGCTCCTATAGCTCTTAAAATACCTATTTCAGATATTCTTTCTATAACTGATATATATATAACTATTCCAATCATAAGTATAGCTACTACAACAGATATACTTGAAAATCCAATAAGTACATTTCTTATAACATTAAGTACTGTCTCAACACCAGAAAGTGTAGAATCAGCTGCACCACTAAATTTAAATTTGTTTTGCTTTAAATTAATATCACTTATTACATTTTTAATTTCATCAGCGTTTAAATCTTTATTTAAGTATATATATGCTTCATAAAATTTCATGTCTTCTTTTTTAGTATCATATAAAGTTTCATATAAATTTAATGTATCCATTGAATTTTGGTAAATTGAATATCCCATTGTATTTATAGTTGTTATTCCAACGATTTTAAATGATAATATTTTGTTTTTTTCATCTTCTTTTCCATAAGAAGCCATTGGCCCAAATTTTACATATAAATCTTTATTTATAAGGTCTGCAATTTTCAATGAACTATCTCCTGCTATCAAATATTCAGCTGTATTTAAAGATATTACTGTTTCATTTTTATTTTCAGGATTTCTTCCTAAAGTTAAATTGCCTGTTATATTCTCATATGGTTCAAAACCATTCATAGTAGAAAAAGATGTGGGTTCAACAGCTACTGACTGCGCATTATTTTTACTTATTGAAATTTCACTAAAAAATTCTTCATATACATTTGTTGGTACTGCCCAATAGTGAGATATATTAGTATTTAAATTTTTTATATCTACCAAGTCTGAAAATTTAAATGCCTTACTATCATCACCACTCATCATAGCTTTAACCGGTTTATCTTCATCTGGGCCTTTAACAGTTACAGTAATCATGTTAGTTGGCATCATACTTTCTACTTGTGATTTAGCCATATTCATAGTTCCGTTAGACAGTGCTAGTGCAAGGCCTATTCCAACTATACCAATAGACATACCAATAGATGTAGCAAATACTCTAGATTTCCTAGATGCTAAGTTTTTAAGAGAATATTTAAATGCTCTAAAAAATGACATGCCTGATTTTGACTCATTAACTGTATTAATATTTTCTTTATTTACAGTATTTTCTGCAGTATTTTCTAAGCTTATAACTTTACCATCTTCCATTTTTATTATGGTATCTGCATATTCTTCAGCAAGTTCATTAGAGTGAGTTATGATTAATATAAGTTTTGTTTTTGAAAGTTCTTTTAAAAGTTTCATTATTTCGCTACTCATTTTACTATCTAATGCGCCTGTTGGCTCATCTGCTAATATTATATCTGGATCATTTGCTAAAGCTCTAGCAATAGCTATTCTTTGCTTTTGTCCACCAGAAAGTACATTAACTTTTCTTTTTGAAAACTTATCCATTTCAACTTCTTTTAATAAATCTAACACTTTATTTTTCTTATCTTTTACATTAGATAGATTTAAAGCTACTTTTACATTATCATAAGCTGTAAACTTATTTATCAAGTAAAATTGCTGAAATATAAATCCTATTGTGTTTTTTCTATAACTATCTAAGTCTTTATTTTTAAATTCTTTTATAGACTTATTATTTATTATTACGTCACCTTCAAAGTCACTGTCTAATGCACCTATTATGTTCATTAAGGTTGTTTTTCCACTTCCAGATGGTCCTAGTATACATACTATACCTGTGTCTGGAGTTTCAAATTTTACATTATCTAATGCTTTAAAATCTTCATTTTTCATTTTATATATTTTTGATTTAATATCTACTTTTAACATATTAGCCCCCTATTCATCTCTTAATGCATCTATAACATGCATCTTAGTTGCTTTTTTAGAAGGTAGGTATCCTGCAATAGCAGAAATCAAACTACTGAAAGCAATAATTGATATTATTGTTGCAAAAGGAAATGTTATATCAGTAAATGGTATTTTAGATATAGGTATTGTAACTATACCAGGTAAATCTATATTTAAGACGTTAGATATTAATTTTTCTAAAAGCGGTGCAGTTATGAAAGATATAACAAGACCTAGTACTCCTGAAAACATACCCATAAGTATTGCTTCACTTTCAAATATTCTTATAACATCTTTATTTCTACCACCAACAGCCTTTATAATACCTATCTCTGTTTTTCTTTCAATTACACTTGAATAAAGTACTATTGAAGTCATAATTGAAGAAACTATAAGAGCTACAATTATAAATATACTTATTACTATTTGTGCCATCATTATTAGTTGTGCAAATATTTGTTTTACAACTAATGCTATATTGTTAGCACTAAAACCTTCTTTTTGAGTACCAGAATTCATGATAGATATTTTTCCTGCTCCACCATGTTCTTCTGATGATATATAATCAGATACTGCTTTAGTTTCATTTACATCTGAAACTACTAATTCATATACATAAACAGTTTCTGTAAGGAAAGTATATAAAGTTTTTCCTTGTATATCTACACCTTGTGTCCATTTTGTAACATCATTATAATTATAATATACATTAGCCATTCCTAAGTCTAATTCATTTACAACTCCAGAAACAATAAATTCCTTTTCAAATTTCAAATTTGTATTTGACATGTTAAGTGTTAATACTATAGTTTTTCCTATAGCATTTTTAAGATCTTTATCGTCTAATTCAAGATCTTTTAATAACTTTCTTGCAGTAGATTGGTTTATTAATACTTCATTTTTACCTTCTACAGGTATTTTTCCATCTAAATTTTCTTTTAAAAATTCTAGATGATTTTCATCTGCTAAAGAATATATATTAAATCCACTGTGCTCTTCTTTTTTAGTTTGAGTAGTATTTTCGTTTTCTTGTTTAACCCTTATTGTCGCTGTATTTAGTATCATAAATTTTCTTGTACTAGATACTTTAGATTTAATATATTCATCATTTAAAATTTTATTGTAATCTTCATTATTTTTAGTTGTGGAAATTTCTTCTTTACCTTGCAGGTTTGTTTGTTTTGTAGCCTTTTCTAAAATAATAACATTTGCTGATGCAAATTTGTTAAGTTGCTTATCTATGTATATATTAGCTCCATTTCCCAAACCAGTTATAAGAGTAAACCCTATTATGCCTATACAACCTGCAATGGTTGTAATTAGTACTCTACCTTTTTTCTTACCCATATTTCTAAGAGATAATTTGAATGCTTCAAAAAATGACATTGATTTATCTTTCTTTTTTAAAGTAGATTCAATATTATTTATGTTTTCTTTTTTAAGTACTGTGTCACTTTCAATTCTACCGTCCATAACTCTTACTATTCTACTAGAATATTCTTCAGCTAACTCGTTATTATGTGTAACCATTATTATAAGCTTATCTTTAGCAATAGATTTTATTAACTCCATTATTTGTTTACCAGTTTTTTTATCTAATGCACCAGTAGGTTCATCTGCTAATATTATGTCTGGATCGTTAGCTAAAGCTCTTGCACAAGCAACTCTTTGCTTTTGACCACCAGATAATTCAGACGGTCTATGATTTATGTGATTTTCAAGACCAACTTTTTTTAATAATTCTATAGCTCTTTCACGTCTTTTAGAATAACTTAATCCTATTAGATTCATTACTATTTCAACATTTTCAAGAGCAGTCAAATGCTCAATTAGATTAAAGTTTTGAAATATAAATCCAACATTATTTTTTCTATACAAATCCCAATCTTTCTTCTTAAATTTTTTTGATGTTTTTTCTCCTATAACAAGTTCCCCACTTGTAGGAAAATCAAGACCAGCAATCAAATTAAGTAGTGTAGATTTTCCACTACCTGATGGTCCCACTATAGAAACAAACTCACCTTTTTCAAAAGATAAGTTAACATCATCTAATGCAACAAATTCTTGCTTTTTACTTAGCTTAAAACTTTTTTTTACTTTTTTTAATTCAAGTAACATTAATAAACCTCCCTTAAATAACTTATTAATTATTAACTATACAATTATATATCAATTATTTATGATTGTATAGTGACAATTCTCTAAACAAGATATTACAAATGTAATATCTTGTATAAAAACAACGATTAAACACGATATATAATACATTTTATTATTCTATTCATATATATTTATTTTTATACTTATAACTCGAATATTATAGCACGTATAATATTATATGTCAACATAAATATGAAAATAATGTAAATATTTTAATTTATTTTACCAGTTTTTGCAAACTATATTGTTTTATAATATAGAAAAATTGGAGTGTTAATTATATTTTCACTCCAATTTTTAGTATTAATAATTATGATTTTCTATATTCATAAATTGGTTCTGCTTTTTTCTCTACAACATCTTTTGTTATATGACAACCTTTTATTGTAGGATTAGATGGCAATTTAAACATTGTATCTATTAAAACATCTTCTATTATAGAACGAAGTCCTCTAGCACCAGTTTTTCTTTCTATAGCTTTATCTACGATAAGTTCTAAGGCTTCTCTATCAAAAGTAAGATCAACTTTGTCCATTTTTAATAGTTTAGTATACTGTTTAAGTAATGCATTCTTTGGTTTAGATAGTATATCTATTAAAGAGGCCCTATCTAATTGACTTACATGTGTTATAACAGGTATACGACCTACTAATTCAGGAATTAAACCAAATTTAATAATATCGTGAGATTGTACTTGTGAATAAATTTTACCGATATCAATATCTTTTTTATTCTCAATTTTAGCACCAAACCCCATAGATTTTGTACCAATTCTATCTATTATAATTTTTTCTAATCCTTCAAAAGCTCCAGCACAAATAAATAAAATATTAGTTGTATCTATTTTAATGAATTCTTGTTGAGGATGTTTTCTACCACCTTGTGGAGGAACATTAGAAACTGTTCCTTCTATTATTTTAAGTAGTGCTTGCTGTACACCCTCACCACTTACATCACGTGTTATTGATGTGTTTTCAGACTTTCTAGATATTTTATCTAGTTCATCTATGTATATTATACCTTTTTCAGCTTTTGCTATATCATAATCTGCAGCTTGTATTAGTCTAAGTAAAATGTTTTCTACATCTTCCCCAACATATCCAGCTTCAGTAAGAGTTGTAGCATCTGCTATTGCAAACGGTACATGCAATACTTTAGCAAGTGTTTGAGCAAGTAATGTTTTACCACAACCAGTAGGACCTAAAAGAAGTACATTACTTTTTTGTATTTCTACATCATCTATTTTAGATAAATTTTGTATTCTTTTATAATGATTATATACAGCAACAGATAAAACTTTCTTTGCTGATTCCTGTCCTATTACATATTCATCTAATACTTGCTTTATATTTTCTGGTGAAGGTAATTTATCTGTTTTAAGAGATGACATTGTTTTATCATTTTCTTCTAAATATTCACTCTCTTCATTTTCTACTATTATCTTATGGCATAATTCTACACATTCATCGCATATTAAAAGTCCATCTGGACCTGCAATTAACTTTTTAGCTTCTTGCTTTAATTTGCCACAAAATGAGCAAAATACCATATCATCATCATAGTAATCACTACCACCATTTTTCTTTCTTGCCATATTATTTCTCCTTAGTTATTTCATTGATATTACTCATTACTTCATCCACTAGACCATAATTTTTTGATTCATAAGCATCTAAGAAATTATCTCTATCCGTATCTTTTTCGACTTGTTCTAATGGTTTTCCTGTTCTTTCGCTTAAAATTCTATTTAATGTTGCTCTTGTTTTTATGATGTGCTCTGCATGTATTTTTATATCACTAGCTTGACCTTGAGTTCCCCCTAGTGGTTGGTGTATCATTATTGTAGAATTTGGAAGTGCGTATCTTTTACCCTTAGCTCCCGCTGCAAGTAAAAATGCTCCCATACTAGCTGCCATACCAACACAAATTGTACATACATCTGATTTTATATAATTCATTGTATCAAATATACCCATACCAGCTGAAACACTTCCACCAGGACTGTTTATATATAAAAATATATCTTTTCCTGGATCTTCTGCATCTAAGAATAGTAATTGTGCTATTACTAAAGAAGCAGTAACATCATTTACTTCATCAGATAAGAATATTATTCTTTCTTTTAAAAGTCTTGAATAAATATCGTAAGATCTTTCACCTTTACTTGTTTGTTCTATTACCATCGGTACTAAACTATTATACATAATATTTTACCCCCTTATATTTAACTAATATATACAAAACTATTTTTCAATTGCGTTATCAACCATTAAAGTAATTAATTTTTCTTGTTTTAATTGTTCAGTTAAATAGTTTTTTATATTTTCGTTATTTTTAAAATTATTTTCTTCTTCTTTTCCATATTGTTTAACTAATTCATCTATTTTTGTATTTATATCTTCATCAGTTACTTCAATATTTTCAACTTTAGCTACAGCTTCTAAAGCTAGTCTAAGTTTAACATCTTTTTCTGCTTGAACTTTAAAATTAGCTTGCATAACGTTTTTATCTAAACCTAAATATTGACAATACATATCTAATGTCATACCTTGATGAGATAATTCATGTTCTGTTTGTTCTTCTAAACTATGTGCTTGTTCTTCAATCATTGATTCTGGAATAACAACTTCTGTATTTTCTAATAATTTATCAAATACTGCTGTTTCTTTTGCTGCTTTATTTTCAGCCGCAATTCTTTTTTCTAATTTCTCTTTTACTGATTGTCTATAATCTTTTAAAGTTTCAAACTCAGAAATATCTTTTACAAATTCATCATCTAAAACTGGTAATTCTTTTTTAGATATAGAATTCAATGTAACTTTAAATACAACTGGTTTTCCTGCTAAAGACTCCATATGATAATCTGCTGGGAAAGATACTTCAATATCTCTAGTTTCGCCTATTTTCATACCAATTAATTTTTCTTCAAATCCTGGTATAAATTGACCACCACCAATAGTTAAATCGAATTTTTCACCTTTTCCGCCTTCAAATGCTACTCCACTTTCAAAACCTTCAAAATCTATATTTGAAATGTCTCCATTTTCTAAAGCTCTATCATCAACTGTTACAGATCTAGCACTTTTTTCTCTTGTTGCTTCAATATCTTTGTCTATATCTTCTTCAGTAACTTTTTTATCAAATTTAGCAACTTCTAAACCTTTATATTTTTTAACTACAGCTTCTGGTTTAACAAAAACAGTAACTGTATATATAGTATCTTTATCTCTACCTATTTGAACAACATTTAGTTCTGGTCTAGATACTATCTCTAAATTATTTTCTTCAACAGCTTTTTTGAAATCTTCATCTACTGTATCTTCTATTACAGAATAATTTAAACTTTCTTCACCATATGTTTTTTCAACAATATTTCTTGGTGCTTTACCAGGTCTAAATCCAGGTATATTAAAGTGCTTTGCATTTTTAACAAATACTTTATCTAATCTTTCATTAAACTCTTCTTTAGTTAAGTTGAATTCTAATTCAACTTTTGAATTTTCTTTTCTTTCTACTTTTACGTTCATTCTAATTCCTCCATATTTTTCAAAAATT
Source organism: Clostridia bacterium (assembly GCA_029256705.1). Taxonomy (GTDB): domain Bacteria; phylum Bacillota; class Clostridia; order TANB77; family CAG-465; genus RGIG5057. The sequence goes on along the minus strand of JAQSXK010000005.1, from coordinate 2,751 downwards.
TATACTATATTATTATACCATAAACTTTTACTTTTTCAATGTTTTAAGAAAAAATAGTACTATTTAGAGTGAAAATTTAGCACTCGATTTAACCTCATGTGTATATATATGTTCATTTTAATATAAATAGTATAAGATAATATCTTTTTTAAAATTTATTAAGCGAAATCGAAGATTCGCTTTTCCTTTTGATTGACTATTATAATATATACAGTCATTTAGTATATTGCATACATAAAAAGAAGAGGATAAAAGTTTTTATTTACTTTTATCCTCTTCAGTTAAAGTCTATTTTTAAACTTTATATTTTATACAGTTATTTCATATAAGAACCATAAATCTATTACTTGATAACTGTCCCCCCATGTACAATATGGAGTTAATTCTAATGTTTTAGTTCCAATTGGAATAATATAAGTCTCATTATAAGTACCAGCAAGTTTTGTGAATGTATTGAGCACTACACCATTACCATCAAGAAATTTAAATACAATTCCTCTTAGTGAACTTATACTATATCTAATAGTAATATTTTTTCCGCCTAAACTTGGATCTATTTCTAATATATAACTACCTTTTACATCAGTCATATATGTGGTATTGTTTGCATCATATGCATTAGCTTTTATCGCATTTGCAACATTTACATTGTAACTTGAAGTGATTCTTGTCTCATTTCCATATTGATCTATTCCTTTTGCATATATTGTCTGACCTTGATCTACTTTTATTGCCTGATCATTATAATTTAACCAAGCCCCTATTGTTCCTATTCTATACAATCTTTGTGAACTTGTTGGAAAGTAGTTAACTGTTACCATTTGATATGGTACTTTAATTGATTTTGTAGGATCTGCATTAAGTAATATATATCCGTTTGTTGCAGTATATGTTGGTTCATTCACTATTTGAAATTCATATGGATAAACATATGAAGATCCATTTAATTCATTCGTAAATGTAATTCTATTTGTTCCTACCGGAACAGTAATTATTATATCTACATCTATAGCACTTGGTGCGCTTATATCTTGTGAATATAAAACAGTTCCTGCTTCATTTAAACATTTAATTCTTGGTGCCCATCCGGCATACATTTTTACTCTAAGTTTTTTACCTCCTAAACCACTATCTATATTTATGTATTTATTAACCGCATTATCTGCTGTTCTAGTAGTTTCATTACCATCTAAAGCAAGAGATGTTATTGCATTAGTAACATTTGAAGTATAGCTAGATATTATTCTGGTTTCTATTCCATATTGATCTATTCCTTTTGCATATATTGTCTGACCTTGAATAATTTTTATAGGTTGTTCATTATATGTTATCCAATCACCTGTAGTACCTATTCTATATAATTTTTGTACATTTGTTGGAAAGTATGATATACTTACCATCTGATAAGGATTCTTTATCATTTTCATTGAATCTAAATGTAGTAACATATATCCATCTGTCGCTGTAAATACAGGTTCGTTACTAACTTGAAATTCATATGGATAAACATATGAAGATCCATTCAATTCATTTGTAAATGTTATTCTATTAGTTCCAATAGGAACAGTAATAATTATATCTACATCTCTAGCACTTGGTGCACTTATATCTTGTGAGTATAGAGCGGTTCCTGCTTCATTTAAACATTTAATTCTTGGTGCCCATCCAGCATACACTTTTACTCTAAGCTTTTTACCACCTAAACTACTATCTATATTTATATATTTATTAACCGCATTATCTGCTGTTTTTGTAGCTTCATTTCCATCAAATGCAAGGTATGTTATTGCATTACTAACATCTGAAGTATAGCTTGTTATTAATCTAGTTTCGATTCCATATTGATCTATACCTTTTGCATATATTGTCTGACCATGAATAACTTTTATAGGTTGATCATTGTAATTTAACCATTCACCCGTTGTTCCTATTCTATAAAGTCTGTTAACACTCGTCGAAAAATATGATATACTTACCATTTGATAAGGACTCTTTATTTCTTTAGTTGGATCTGCAGTTATTAACATATATCCATTTGTTGCTGTAAATCCTGGTTCATTACTTACACCAATTTCATATGGATAAACATAGGAAGATCCATGTAATTCATTTGTAAACGTTATTTTATTAGTTCCTAAAGGAATTGTAATTATAATATCTGAATCATGAGCTGGATAACCATTTATGTCGGTTGAACTTAATATATTTCCAGATTCATTTAAGCATTTCACTCGTGGATACCAACCTGCATACATCTTTATTCTTACTTTTTTTCCACCTAAGGTATTATTTACTTTTATATATTTATTAACCGCATTATCTGCTGTTCTAGTTATTTCATTACCATCGTAAGCAGGTGGTGTTATTGCATCAGCAGGCATAGATATTGTTATACTTACTATACTTTCAAGACCAGACGTCTTTTTAACGCTTTTAGCAATTATATTTCCACTTGCTAAATTAAACTGTCCTGTATACTTTAGCCACGTTACTCCATTATCTAAACTATAATAATTATCTATATCTGTTCTATTATCATAAATTATTGAAGTTGTTGAATCTAAATTTACACCATATTCATATAAGATTGGATATCCTGCATTTGAATTAATTACTGGTACTTTAGGTTTATCTAAATCTAAACTTACAACCTTCTTTTGAACAGTTATTTCATTTCCTGCACTATCTTTTCCTTTTGCGTATATTGTTACTGTTCCATCTGCATTTTGCCAGTTATTTGCTAGTATTGTA
>JAQSXK010000012.1 GCA_029256705.1 Clostridia bacterium | reverse complement strand
TACTGCACAACAAAAAGTAGCTGTAAAAGTAAGTGTAACAGATGATGTAGGGGTAGGTAAAGTAAAATGGGCAGCAGGCACTCAAGGTGAAAGTTACTTTACAAACTCTGGAACTGAAATAGCAAATGATAGCATAGTAAATATAACAAGTAATGGTTATTATACATTTTACGCAGAAGACCAAGTTGGAAACAAACAAGTATATACATTAAATGTAACAAATGTAGACTTAACAGCTCCAGTTATAGATATACAAGTTAGCCCAGAAACTACTGTAGGACTTACAGCAAATGTAACAATAAATTATGGAGATTCTACAATAAAGCAATACAAAGTAGGAACAAGTAATGCAACTTGGAGTACATATACAAATACGTTTGCAATATCTTCATATACAATACTAACAAATAACTGGCAAAATGCAGATGGAACAATAACAATATATGCAAAAGGAAAAGATACAGCAGGAAATGAAGTTATAGTACAAAAGAAAGTTGTAAGTTTAGATTTAGATAGACCCAAAGTACCAGTAATTAATTCAAATGCTGGATATGCAACCCTTACTTCCAATGGAGTAAAATTCAATGCGGAAACTACAATAGTATATGATAATAGAACTGATATAGATAATTATTACAGCATAGATAATGGTTCTACTTGGAAGTCATATACGGGAATGTTCACTTATCCGAGTGGTACGATAATAGCAAAAAGTATTAAAAAAACTACAGGATTAGAAACTGTTGTAAGTAGAACAATAGGAATGCCAGTGGATGCAGTAACTACACAGGCATATGATGGAAATGATACTACTGGAATGCCGGGTTCTGGAAGCTATTATTTAGAAGTAGATAGTAGTATGATAGGTAGTAAGATAAGAGTGAAATGGTATTCACGAGAATATAGTAATGGTTTTCCTGTTTATCTTAGATTCATGGATCAGAGTAATCAACAAATTTCGTTTGTAACAAGAAACTATGGAACATATGATGACATTTATACAATACCAGCAAATACAAAAAAAATAAAATATGAATCAACAAGTAGTGCAAATTATTTATATGAAATACAACCAAGTAATGAACCTACATTTACTGCTGTAAATGGTTATATATTAGTGACTGCTGATCCAACAAAGTCTATTAAAGAACCATACCAAAATGTAACAATAGGGTATTTTTCAACAAGCGTGCAGAGATTGTATAGGATAGGTACAACGGGTAACTGGTTAAATTATAATGATCAACCAGTTAAAGTAAATCACGGTCAGACAATTTATGCAAAAGGAATAGATCAATATGGAAATGAGACTAGAATAGTGTCTAGTTATACTGTAAATGTATTAGATGCTGTAAAGAAAGAATCTTTTGATAATAACGATGCTACAGGAATGCCTGGTTCTGGAACTTACTATATAGACGTAGATACAAGTGTTGTTGGTAGTAAAATAAGAGTTAAATGGTATTCGCAAGCATATAGTAATGGTTTTCCGGTTTATCTTAGATTTATGGATCAAAATAATCAACAAATTTCATTTGTAACACGAAATTATGGAAATTTTGATGACATTTATACGATACCAGCAAATACAAAAAGAATAAAATATGAATCAACAAGTAGTGCTAATTATTTATACGAAATACAAGTTGGTAATGAACCAACATTTAGCGCAACTAATGGATATATGTTACTTACAGCAGATCCTACTAAAGCAATAAGGCAACCATATCAAAATGTAACAATTAATTATTTTCCAACAAGTGTTATTAAACTTTATAGAATAGGCGCGAGTGGTACTTGGCAGAACTATAATAATCAGCCGATAATTGTTAATAATGGTGAAATTATATATGCGAAAGGTATAGATCAGTATGGAAATGAAAGTAGAGTAATATCTAGTTATACATCAAATACACCAGATGCTATAAAGAAAGAATCATATGATAATAATGATATAACAAATATGGCAGGCTCAGGAATTTATTATATGGAAGTAGATAGCAGTATGGTAGGAAGAAGAATAAGAGTAAGATGGTATTCAAGTACATATAGTAATGGAGATCCAATGTACATAAGATTTTTAGATTCTAATAAAAACGAAATAAGTTATGTTACAAGAAATTACGGAACATTTGATGATATATATACAATTCCTAGCAATACTAAGTGGATAAAATATCAGGCAACTGGAGGTAATAATTTGTATGAGATACAACCAAGTAATGAGCCTACATTTACACCTACAAACGGATATATGTTGCTACATGCTAATATAGCAAATGCTATAAGAGAGCCCTATCAAATGATTGTTATAAATTATTTTCCAACAAGTGTGCAAAAACTTTATAGAATAGGGACAGTTGGAGAATGGCTAAATTATAATAATGAAGCTGTAAAAGTTAATCATGGGTTAACAATATATGCAAAAGGTATAGATGTTAATGGTGTTGAAACAAGAATAATCTCTAGTTATACATCTAATGTAGCTGATGCAATAAAAAAAGAATCATATGATGGAAACGATGCAACATCAATGGCAGGGTCAGGAAATTACTTTGTTCAAGTAGATAGTAGTTCAGAAGGAAAAAAACTTAGAGTAAGGTGGTATTCAAGTACATATAGTAATGGAGATCCAATGTATATAAGATTTTTAGATTCTAATAAAAATGAAATAAGTTTTGTAACAAGAAATTATGGAACATATGACGATCAATACAATATACCAATTAATACAAGGTGGATAAGATATCAGGCTACAGGTGGAAACAATTTATATGAATTAAATGTAATAAATCCATAATTTATAACAATTAAATAAAAACTCTAGAATTAAATTTTCTAGAGTTTTTATTTAATTGTTTATGAGTTGATAGTTATCTTAACACTATACCAAGTATTTTTATAAATTCTAAAGCTTGTAATTTAGTTAATATGCAACCTTTTAAATCTTCGGGATATACTGTTATTCCATCAATATTTGAAGTTGTAAAGTCTACATCTTTAAGTTTTGTTTTAGATAGATTAACACATGTAAAATCGCAGTTATCAAACGAAATATTTTTAAAGCTTATTGCAGATAAACAAGCATCTTTAAAATTACATTCTTTAAAGTTTGAATTTAAAAGTTTTGATTCATCTGCATAAATGTTTTTAGTATTACAATTATTCATATATACGTTTTCTAAATATGATTTATTTAAATTTGAACCTTGTAGTTTACAGTCGTTAAACATTACTTTTTTAAAAGTACTTGAGGATAAGTTTATATTGGATAAATCACAATTTTCAAATATAACGTTTGAAAAGTATGATTTTTCAAAATTACAAGAAATGAATTTTACATTTTTTATTTTTGAGTTGGTTATTTCAATATTACTAATACTAAGACTATTTATAATTTGATTATATATACTATAATTAGATATAACTTCATCTTCTACTATAGTATTAGAAAGATCTGCTAGTTCATTTAGCTTATCTGGCAAATTAGGTAAAATTATCATATAATTACTTCCTTTTCTTATATAATTATATAAAATTTTAATCTATTTGTCAATGAATGTCTAAGTGTAAATATTAAAATTAGTTAAACACGGTATTTTTTAAATATTTCTATTGAATAATTATTAAAATAAGGTTATAATTATATATATTAGTTTGATATATTAGGAGGAAAAGCATGGGCAATAAAAGAGGTATAACGTTAATTATATTAATAACTGCATCAGTAATCATGATGATAATTATAACATCGGCATCAGTTATAGGTGCTGGATCAATTTCTTCAGCTAATTTTGAAGAATATAAGGCAAGTTTATCTAGAGTACAAGATAATGTAAATGTATATTACTTAGAAAATAAAGCACTACCAATAACAAACGAGGTGATTTCAAATAATTCGTTAGGGACAGAATTCTATAATAACATTGTACAAAATGAAGATGAAAATAATAGATTATTTGTAATAAATGCATCTTTGCTTAATAACGAAACAATAAAAAAAGGAAAAGGTAACGTTGCAAATAAAGATGTGTTTTTAGTTGCTGAAAATTCTCATAACGTATATTATTTAAAAGGATATAAATATAAAGGGCAAGTTTATTATGGAAATTAATAAGTTAGAAAAATATATACATAAATTAAATATAGGCGATGTTGAAATAAATAACAATGTGTTTTTGGCTCCAATGGCTGGAGTTACAGATTTAGCATTTAGAAGAATTGTTAGAAATTATGGACCAGGTCTTACTTTTACAGAAATGGCAAGTAGTAAAGCAATGGAATTTGGTAGCTTAAAAACAGAAAAATTATTAAATATTTTAGATGATGAGAGACCATCTGTCGTACAAATATTTGGTAGTGATCCTGAGACTATAAAAAATATGATACTTAAATTAAATGAAGATGATAGAATCGATATAATAGATATAAATATGGGATGTCCAGCTCCTAAATTAGTTAAAAATGGTGATGGTGCGGGATTACTACTTAATTTAGACAACGTTAAAACTATTTTGGAAACTGCAGTAAAAGTATCTAAAAAACCTATAACTGTTAAGACTAGAAAAGGTTTCAATAATGATATAATTACTGCTGTTAAATTAGCCCGTATTGCTGAAGAAGCAGGCGTTAAAATGATTACTATTCATGGAAGAACTAGAGAAGAATATTATTCTGGAACTTCTGATTTAGATATTATAAAAAGTGTTAAAGAAAGTGTCAATATTCCCGTAATAGGTAATGGTGACGTAACTGATATTGAAAGTGCCATTAAAATGTTTGAATATACTGGATGTGATGGAATTATGATAGCAAGAGGAAGTTTGGGAAATCCATGGGTTTTTAAGAGTATATTAGAAAACAAAGAATACATACCTAGTAATCTAGAAAAGTTATCTATTATATTAAACCATATTGATTTAGCGTGTGAGTATGAAGGAGAAAAAATTAGTAGATTGAAACTTAGAAAACATATTGCTTGGTATTTAAAAGGTATAGAAAATGGATCTAAATGCAGAGATATGATAAATAAATCTGAGAGTATAGAAGAAATGAAACAAATAGTTAAGGATGCACTTTATGATAAATAAACAAGACGTATTAAATAAATATAAAGATAAAGATGAAAAGATTTTTGTTTCAAATATTTTGGGTAAAATAAATAAATATGAGAAGTTAGGCAGTTTAATGACAACTAACTTTTTAGATATTAATGAGTTTAAAATTGCGACTCAATTACTTAACAAATATAAAGTTAAATATACAGTTTTTTCTTTAAATGATACATTAGAAAGAAGATGTATAGCAATACTTACTGATTATAATGATGATTACGATTTTTCTTGTTTATCTTGTATAAAAGTATCACCAAATAAAAATTCTAAATTACTTCATAAAGATTATATGGGAAGTATATATAATATGGGTATTAATGAAGATATGATAGGGGATATAATTGTATTTGAAAATTTTGCATATATATTTTTAATGACTAAAGTTTTAGAATTTACACTTCTTAACTATACAAAAGTAGGTAATTCAAATGTTGAAATAGAAGTTGTTAATATAAATGAACTAGATAACATAATACATAATTTTGAAGATGTAAATGTAATTGTTCCATCGAATAGAATAGATACTGTTTTGGCTCATGTATATAAATTAAGTAGAAGTGAAGTGGAAGATAAAATACTTAGAAATGATTTATATATAAATTCAAAGTGTATTGTAAATAAAACTCATTTACTTAAAGAAAATGATATTGTTTCTTTTAGAAAATGTGGTAAATTTAAATATAATAATATAGTAAAAAAGACGAAAAATAATAATTTAGTTATAAAAATAGAAATGTATAAATAAAGAACAGGTAAATTACACCTGTTCTTTGCTTTAAATTTATATCTTTTAATATTCTTTTGCAAATCTTCCTAAAACATTTTTTCATATTCCCAATTCTATTGAAAGTGGGGCCTACAGTTGAAGAACATGTATCATATACAGAGTTATGTAAATCTGGTTGTATTGTTAATCATATTTAAAAATAATATATTTAATAAAATCAATTGATTATTATATTATTATTTGATATAATATAGTTTGAAGAGAGTGGTGAAAAATGACAGTAGCATTTTATACATTAGGATGTAAGGTTAATCAATATGAAACTAATTTAATGATAAAGCAGTTTGAAGATAATAATTTTAAGGTAGTTAAATTTGAAAATAAGCCAGATATATTTGTTGTGAATTCATGTAGTGTAACTAACTTATCTACGAGGAAAACAAGGCAAATACTTAGTAGAGCAAAGAAGTCAAATAGTGACGCTATTGTGATTTTAGTAGGTTGTTATGCTGAAGAAATAAAGCTAAGTGATAGTAAAAGTTTAAACAATGATATATTTGATATAGTGTTAGGAAATGAAGAGAAGAAGGATATAATAAAACATTTGAATAATTTTATGAATAGTGGTAAAATTGTTAAAGAAAAGAAGTTAATTAAAGTTGCAGATATAGATAAAGTAAAAAGATATGTTCAATCAGATAAATTAGAAAAAGGTGTAAATATATTAAGAGAAAGTGTAAAAATAGAGGATGGATGTAATAACTTTTGCTCTTATTGTATAATACCCTATACGCGTGGAAGAGTAAGAAGTAGAAATATTGACGATATTATAAGTGAGATAGAAAGTTTGGCCAAAAATGGTACTAAAGAGATTGTTCTTGTTGGTATTGAAATAGCTTCATATGGTAAAGATTTGGAAAATGATATATCATTAATTGAGGTAATTGAAAGAGTAAATAATATAGAAGGAATACAGAGAATAAGACTACGGATCAATTGAACCTAGATGGCTTACTGATGAAAATATACTTAGAATGAGTAAAGTAGATAAGTTATGTAGGCATTTTCATTTGTCTGTTCAAAGTTTAAGTAATACAGTGTTAAAAAGAATGAATAGAAAGTATACTACTGAGTATCTTTTTGATGTGGTAGACAAGTTGAGAAAAAATTTTAAAGATGTTTCACTTACTTGTGATATAATTGTGGGATATATTGATGAAACTGATGATGAATTTAATGAAACAATTTATGGTGCAGAAAAAATACATTTTAGCGATATGCATGTATTTAAATTTTCCAAAAGGGAACATACAAGAGCATATTCTTTAACAACTACTGTTGATCCAAATGTTTCAATAAGTAGAAGTGAATCACTTATTAATTTAGGAAAAAATTGCAGATTACAATTTTTAAATAAACATATTAATAAAAAAGAAAAAGTTTTACTTGAAGAATATAAGGACGGATATTTATATGGATATACTTCTAATTATATTAAAGTAAAAGTAAAAGGAGATAAAAATTTATGGGGAAAAATTCAAGAATTAGAATTAATCTCATTAGAAAAAGATTTAATTTTAGGAACAGTAAAATAAATAAAAGTATTATTATTTTTACTTCAGTTACCGCTGTGATATTTCTTTCAATTGCTGTAGGAATTAATATAAATCGTGATAAAACTGTTATTTCGGTAGCAGATAATGAAGTGCAAGGTGTTATTTCAAATAATGCAGAGAATGCTGTAAGCAATGAAAACACTAATACTGAAGTAAAAAATGAAACTGAAACTACTGAAAAAGGTGAAGTTACAACTCCAAATAATGAAGAACTTAAATTTACAATTTTAGGTGAAATGATGATGGGTGGGAGTGTTACTACTAATACTAGCTACTTATATAGCTCTGCATTTAAAAAGATATTTACTTTTACTAGAAATTCAGACTTCACATATACTAATTTTTCTACTAATATAACAAATCTAGATAAAATAGATGATGCTAAAAGTAAATATTTAGTTACAAAAGAAGTAAAATCCGCTCTTGTTTCACTTGGAGTAGATGCTGTAAATATAGGATCTGATCATATGTTAGATTTTCCTAAAGAAATATTTAATAATACATTAAATATTCTTAAAGAGAACAATACATATATTGCTGGTCTTAATAACTCTATATTATACTTGGAAAAAAATAATAAAAAGATTGCAATTGTTGCTGCAAATAACGTATTTATAGGAACAAAGAATAATTACAATGATTATGGGATAAATTCGTATTATGAAAATGTTATGAAGAATGATATAACAGTAGCAAGTCAAAATGCAGATGTTGTTATTGTAGATATTCATTGGGGTAGAGAATACATATATGGAGTAACTGACGAAATGAAAAAAATAGCATATAGTGCAATTGATAGTGGTGCTGATTTAATTATGGGTTCCCATGCACTTGGCATTTATCCTATTATAACATACAAAAATGTTCCAATAATTTATTCTACTGGGTACATTATGACAGATTCGGATAGTGAACTTGCTAAACAATCATATATATTTGACATAAATATAAATAAAGAAAATAAAATAAAATCTTTAGAAATGTTTCCTATATATATTAAGGACAAAAAAGAGGTAGTGCCTTTTCATGAATATAATAATGAACTTGCATTAGCATTTAATATTCAAATAAATAGATGGAATGAAGAGAATGCTTTAAATTCTAAGATTTTAGATAATAAAATAGTTATAGATTTTTAAAAACAGGTTATTAATTAAAATACTTCTATGAAATTAAAAGTGTAGTTTTATATACTACATGAAAATAATTTTGTAGAAGTATTTTTTATGTTTTAAATTAGTAATATATGTAAAATAATAGTTTTTTATGAAATTGAAACAAAATTTAAAATCATTTCTTTTGCTTTTTGTATATATTAAAGCATTTTAATTGATTTTTCTAATAAAAAGTTGTATAATATACATAATTTATGGAGGGATTTATGAAAAAAATATTTATAATAATATTTGTAGTACTAGGCGGTGTAATAGGATGTGCATTAGGTAATCTATGTATTAATATAGATGCTCTAAAATGGCTTGCCATTGGAGGGGAAGTTGGGTTTAGAAATCCACTACTAATAGACTTATCTTTTTTACAGTTTACTTTTGGAATTTGGTGTAAAATAAATATAGCAGGGATACTATGTTTAATTTTATTTGCATTTATATCTGATAAGGTATTTAAGTGGCTGAAAGTCTAATTAAATTACCATTAAATGATAGACCTTATGAAAAATTGGAATTACTTCGGATCTGAAAATTTAACTAATTCAGAACTTTTAGCTATTATTATAAAAACAGGTACTAGAGATAAAAATTGTTTAGATATATCTAGAGATATTTTAATGAGTAATAAAGATATAGAAAACATTTCGGATTTAGAGTACTTATCTAATATGTCAATAAATAATTTAAGAAAGTTTAAAGGTGTTGGTAGAGTTAAATCTATTCAAATAAAAGCTGTTTTAGAACTTTCTAAAAGGATTTCTAAAACTAACGTAAATAATAAAACAAAAATAACAAGTCCAATGGATATATTTAATTTAGTAAATGAGTCATATATAGGAAAAAAGCAAGAAGTTGTTAAAACAATATTATTAGATAATTCAAATAAAGTATTATCTATAATAACAAATGGAATAGGAAAGACTTCTTCTGTTCAAATTGGTATAAAAGAAATATTTAGTGAACCTATAAAACAGATGGCTAGCGGTATTATATTAATACATAACCATCCAAGTGGTAATTTGATTCCTAGTAAAAGTGACATTAAATTTACTAAAAATATTAATGAATATGGAGAAACATTTGAAATTAAATTATTAGACCATATAATAATTGGAAAAAATGAATATATAAGTTTAAAAGAAAAAGGATACTTTTAAAAAGAAAGGGTGAAATAAAGCATGGGAATAATGTCTAGAGATATAGGAATAGATTTGGGAACTTCTAATGTAAGGATATTTGTAAAAGGAAGAGGTGTAGTTTTAAATGAACCTTCTGTCGTAGCAATAAATAGAATTACTGGAGAGGTTTTAGCTGTTGGAAATGCTGCTAAAGAAATGTTAGGAAGAACACCTGATAATATAATAGCTGTAAAGCCTTTAAAAGATGGAGTAATTGCAGATTTTGATTCTACAGCATTAATGCTGGAGACTTTTATAAGTAAAGTTATTCCAAAGAGTTTATTTTCTAAACCAAGATTAGTTATTTCAATACCATATGGTATAACAGATGTTGAAGAAAGAGCTGTTGAGGGAGTTGCATATAAGGCAGGAGCAAAAGTTGTATACTTGATAGAGGAAATAATGGCAGCATCATTTGGTTCTAAAGTAAAAGTAGAACGTGCTGAAGGTTCCATGATAGTAGATATAGGTGGCGGAACTAGTGAAATGGCAGTTTTATCTTTAGGTGGAATTGTTGTATCTAATTCATTAAGAATAGCTGGAGAAAAATTTGATAAAGACATAGTTGAGTATGTTAAAAATAAATTTAATTGCATAACTTCAGAAGCGGACGCTGAAGAAGTAAAAAAACAAATAGGTTCTGTATTTGCAACTATGACAGAAGAGAAGTATACAGTAAAAGGGAGAAATTTAAATACTGGTCTTCCAGAAAATGTAGTACTTACTACAAAAGATGTACAAGAAGCAATTATGGGATCTATAGAAAAGATTGTTAAAGCAATAAAAGCAACTCTTGAACAGACACCACCTGAACTTTCAGCAGATATAATGGAACGCGGAATTATTATTACAGGAGGAAGTGCTTCAATAAAAAATTTAGATAGATATATAAGTGGAGAAATTGGTATACCAGTTCATATAGCTGAAAATCCTTTAGATTGTGTGATAAAAGGTTTAGGAGCTACTTTAGACAGTATAACAGTGTTAAAAAAAGCTGTTAAAACTAAAAAAAGATAATAAAAATTTCTTAATTACTGATAATATAAAAGAAAGTGAGGATATACTATTGAAATATAACTATGACTTTACTGACAAAAGAAAAGAAAAGAAAAAAAGAATTATTTTTGTAACAATAGCATTAATTATAGCATTAATAGTTTCATCATTTTTCTTTAGAAACAGTCAAATATTTATAATAAGGACTTCATCTAATGTTATAATTGCACCTTTTAAAATTATTGGAACTAACATGCAAAATGTGTTTTCATCTATTAGTATGTATTTTGGTAATATAGTGCAAGTAAAAGAGGAAAATATTGAACTAAAAAAGCAAATTAATAAATTAGAACTAGAATTATTAGAATCTAAAAGAATCTTAGATGATAATGAATCACTAAAAAAATTATTAGATATTAATTCTACGTTTCAACATTTTAAATTAAAGAGTGGAAAAATTATTATAAGGCAACACGATAATTTTAGTCAAACATTTGTAATTGATGTAGGGTTAAAAGATGGAATCAAATTAAATCAGGCAGTTATACATAAAGAAGGATTAGTAGGATATATATCAAGTGTCAGTGATAATACAAGTAATGTTACAACTATAATGGACCCTAGAGCTTCAGTTAGTGTAACGATTTCAACAATAAATGAACCCGCAATTTTAAAAGGCAATTTAGAACTTAAATCTAATAATAATTTAAAACTTGAATACATACCAATTGATGCAGAAATTTCAATCGGCGATATGTTATATAGTTCAGGACTTCGGTTCGATGTTTCCATCTTCTTTACCAGTAGGTAAGGTTACAAAGGTGGTAAATAATAAAAATGATAGTGATAGGTATGCTATAGCAGAACCTTGCGTAAATATAAGATCAATATCTGAAGTATCAGTTATTATAGAATAGAGGTAATTATGGCAAAAAGAATTTTTTCATATTTTATAATATTCCTTGTATTAATCTGTATATTTCTATTTCAAATATATGTTATAGACAGTAGAGAATTATTTGGAGTTAAACCTAATTTAATACTTATTTCAGTTATAGTTATGAGTTTGTGGTATGGATTATATACAGGTACAATATATAGCTTTTTTATAGGTATTACAACAGATATTATGTTTGGAAACAGTTTTGGTATATTTACTCTTTCATATATAATTGTTGGACTAGTAATTGGTTATTTAAATTATAATTATAGAAGAGAAAATAAAGTATCACTTTTATATCTTACTATATTTGGAACATGTATATTTGAGTTTACTCAATTTGTTATTTATTTATTTTTAAATAGTGGTAGTTCAAATATATTTCATTTAATTATTCAAATAATAATAAGTAGTATACTTAATGTAATACTTGCATTTATACTTTATAGTACATTTTCAAAAATATCTGAATATGCAGAAAGTACAAATTCATATTATTAAAAATAGGGGTGAAAAATAACTTGAAAAAAATAATAGAAAAAATTTCTAACTTCTTTTCCAATAGAAATATTATACTTGCTATTATAACTGTTTTAATTGGAGGTATATATATAGTAACATTATTTAACATTCAAGTTATTAATGGAAAAGAATATAGAGAAAAATCTGAAAAGAAAATGTTACGTAATGAAACAATAATAGCTGCAAGGGGCGAAATAACAGATAGAAATGGTGTAATACTTGCAACTAATAAATTATCTTTTGATTTAATACTATATAAGGTAAAGTCAACAAATGAAGAACAGAACACTGCAATATTTAATACTATTCAAATATTAGAATCAAACGGTGATAAAATATATTCAACTTTTCCAATAAATGATGAAAAAAATGGTTTTAGTTTTTCAACTGAAGAAGAATTAACAAAGTGGAAAAGTGAAATGAATATTAAAAAAGAATATAATTTTGATCAAACTATAGATTATTATATCGATAAGTATAAATTAACCCCTTATAAAAGAGAATATGCAATAAAGATTATTATGGTTCGCTATGAAGCTAGTTTAATGGGGTACTCATTATTTAAACCAGCTACGATTGCTAAAGATATATCAGAAAAATCTTTGGCAATGCTAGAGGAAGAAAAATTTAAATTATTCGGGTTAGATACAATATCTGTTCCTAAGAGGTATTATCCAGAAGGCTTGCTTGCAGCACATACTATTGGCTATGTAAGTAGAATAAGTAGTGAAGAATACACTAAACTTAAAGATTCAGGATATACACAAAATAGTAATATTGGTAAAATGGGTATTGAGCAAACCTATGAAAAATATTTAAAAGGAATTGATGGTGTAAGAAAAGTAGAAGTAGATTCTTACGGGACAGTATCTAGTGAAAATGATACTACAAAATCTATTACTGGACAAAATGTTACCTTGACTATAGATTATAGACTACAAAAGGTTGCAGAAGAATCTTTGATTAAGGTTATAAACGAAATAAAAGTTGGAACACCTACAATGAAAAAACATGAAGATGCATCAGCTGGTAGTGTTGTCGTTTTAGATACAGTAACAGGCGAAATTTTAGCTATGGTAAGTTATCCTTCTTTTGATATTAATAGTTTTGTGGATGGAATAAATTATAAAGAGTGGAATATACTTAATACTTCAGCTTTAACACCAATGGTTAATAGATCAATATCTGGACTTTATTCTCCTGGGTCAACTTACAAAATGCTTGTTGGTTTAGCAGGGCTTAATGCTGGTAAAATAACACCTACCGAAAAAATTAATGACCCTGGAATATATCCATTTGGTCATAATCCTAAATGTTGGATTTATGAAATGTATAAACGAACACATGGAAATATTAATGTGTCAGAGGCTATAAAAGTTTCTTGTAATTGTTATTTTTATGAAGTTGGAAGAAGAGTAGGAATCTCAGATATTGTATCCTATGCAAAGTTATTTGGTCTTGGTGAAAAAACAGGTGTGGAAATAGCAGGTGAGAAAAAAGGTCAAATAGCTGGAGATAATTATACAGGGGATTGGTATTTAGGAGAAACACTATCTGCTGCAATTGGTCAATCATATAACTCATATACACCAATCCAACTTACAAATTATATTTCAACTATAGCAAATGGTGGAACACTTAACAAAGTTACAGTAATAAAATCTATTCAAGATTCCGAGAATAACTACGTTAATTTAGATGAACTAAATAAATATGGGGCAGAGTTCACAGGTGTTAATTTTGAAAGTAGAAGTTTGAATTTAAAAGAAGAAAATATTAATGCAATTAAACAAGGAATGTTATCTGTTACAAATGATAGAGGTGGAACTTCATATAATACATTTAAAGACTTAGGTATTGAAGTTGCTGGTAAAACTGGTACTGCTGAAGTATCTTCTGGTTCTAGTAATGGTATATTTGTAGGATTTGCGCCATATGATAAACCAAAGATAGCTATTGTAGCTATAATAGAACATGGCGGTGAAGGTACATATACTGCTAATGTTGTTAGACCAATAATGGATGAATATTTTAAAATAGATAAAGAAGATAAATTAAATGAGAAAAAAGAAAATGTAGTAGAAAATGGTGTTGTATTTTAAAGGGGGAAATTATATTATGTCAAGAACAATAAATATGTTGTCAAGCGCACATAAAGTAAAAGGACAAGGGGTTTTGTCAGCATACGAGGAACAGGTTAGTTTAGTTCAAAATAACCTTAATGATCAATATAGTGTAACAATCAATAAAATAAAATATGCAGATATAATGCACTATCACACAATTAATTTGGAGTATTTTTTAACACTTCCATTTACTAAAATAAAGGCTGCACATGTTGGATATGTACATTTTTTACCGGAAACTTTAGAAAATAGTATTAAACTTCCAAAATTATTTAAGAAAATATTCTATAAGTATGTTATTGAGTTTTATAAAAGTATGGATTATTTAATAACAGTAAATCCATATTTTATAGATAAGTTAGTTGATTATGGAATTCCAAGAGAAAAGGTAACATATATACCTAATTATGTATCTTCAAAAAGATTTTTTAAAATAGATAGAACAGAAAGACATAAAATAAGAACTAAATATGGTATAGATCAGGATAAATTCGTAGTACTTTGTGTTGGACAACTGCAACTTAGAAAAGGTTTCTTTGATTTTATTGAGGTTGCAAAATCTTTGCCAGATATAGAGTTTGTATGGGCTGGTGGATTTTCATTTAAAAAAATATCTGATGGGTATGAAGAGATAAAAGCTATAGTAGACAACCCTCCTAAAAATGTTAAATTTTTAGGTATTGTTCCAAGAGAAGATATGAATAATATATATAATATGTCAGATGTTATGTTTCTAGCGTCTTTTGAAGAGCTTTTTCCAATGACAATATTAGAATCAGCAAATTGTAAGATACCTATTTTACTTAGAGATATAGATTTATACAAGGGAATACTAGATGGTTACTATATAAAAGGTACAAATGTCGAAGAATTTAAAAATGAAATATTAAAATTAAAAACTGATGAAACGTATTATAATAAAGCTTCACAAAAAGCTGGACTTTGTAGTAAATTTTATAGTGAAGAAAATGTTACTAAAATGTGGAGAAGTTATTATAATAAAATATATAAAATTGGTAAGAAAAAGAATATAAAATCTAATGAAAAAAAGAATAAATAATAAAAGTGAAATGATAAAAAATAGATTAATTTCTATTTTTTATTTTTATTTATATTATACCATAATAATTTAACTGAAGAGTATTTGATGCATTAAAGTTAACATAAATATTGACAATGTATGCTTTTTATGATATAATATTGTTTGCTATAAGTAATAATTTTCACAAAATAATTTTTGGGAGGAAGTAATATGTTAACAGATAATTCAAAAAATAAATTAAACGAGCTACTTGCTATGTTAAATCAAACAGATGTAGAAGCAGTGCCTAGAATAATAATGGTAACCAAAGATGATAAAAATTGGCGGGAAACCATTACTAAAGGCATAATTCAGGACATTAGTATCTTTAAAAGCAGTGAGTTTACTTTGTCTTGTAAAAGGTATTTTGGCGACGAACTTGAGTCAAATAAATTTAAAGGTGATTTATGTTTAGCACTTCATAACGTTCTTGCATCTGTAAATGGAATTGAGAGTATGATAATTACAGTTGAAAATGTTATGAGAAGGTTTCCAAGAGGTATAAAAGTAGAAAAAACTATGAAACTTGTATACATTGTTTTGAAAGAATAGTTAAAAAATAGGATTATCAGAATTTTGATAGTCCTTTTTGCTGTTTTAATCAACTTATAACTCAAAATTAGTTTGTTTGCTATTAAAAAATATATCAATTTATATAATTTGTTGCACATATCGCTAAATTGTGATATAATTAGTATACAATTTATTTTATAAAAGGGGATGATTTTTCATGAAATATAGAGTTATAACCTTTAATATGTGCCATGGAGATAATAATAATGGTATAATAGATGTTTTAAATCAATCAAACGTTATAAAGGAGTTTGATGCGGATTTAATAATGCTTCAAGAAGTAGATATTTGCACATCACGTAGTGGATACAAAAATCAGCTATATGAATTCAAGAAGAATATTGGTTTTGAGTTTAGTTGTTTTGGTTCGAATATACCTTATAAAGAGGGATGGTATGGCAATGCTATATTATCTAGGTATCCAATTGTGTCTTCGGAAAACTATTTAAGTAATGGAACGGAATATTCAAAAGAACCTAAGGGTATGCTTCATGCTGAAATAAATATAAATGGAAAATATATTAATGTATTTAATACCCATTTACCAGTATATGATAAAGAAAGAATAGTTCTTACAGAGTCAATAATAAACATGATGAAAAGAAATAGTATATCTGGCGATATGATATTAGGTGGTGATCTTAATTTAGGAGTAATTCCACTTGGAAATCACAGATATAATGTGGAAAAACAAGATTCATATATTGAATATGAAAATATAAAAAAAATATTTAGTTGCCCTAATTTTAATGTAGACACATGGCCGACAGGTAATCCAGTAGCAGATATTGATAAAATACTTCACAGCGGTGAAATACAATTAACTAAGATAAAAAGATTGGACGTAGAGATATCGGATCATTATCCTGTATTTGCAGAGTTCAATATTTAATATAAAATGAGGTAGTATAATTTAATACTACCTCATTTTAAATTTGCAATAGTTACTCCAAATTGACCTTCAAAATACCCGGCTAATTTATAACTTTCAACTCTTTTATTGTTTTTTAAATAATCATGAACAGCTTCTCTTAATATTCCACCATTTTTTCCATGTATTATTCTTATAACAGTTACTTTATTTATAATTGCACTATCTATAAACTTATCTAATTCATATATTGCTTCTTCTTTTGTTTTATGTCTAAGCATTATTTCATTTTTAAAATTTAAATCTAAATTTAAATTATATGTAATTTTAGATCTGTTATTTAGTTGCACTATATTATTTTCTCTTTCAACCAAATCTTTTAATACTGTCACCAATTTACAATTTATAGATACAATATATGTATTGCTGTTAATTCTAATTATATTTCCAACTAAGTTAGTATTTTTTATTCTAACATAATCTCCAATCTTTAGCATTCTGTCCTCCTAAAATAATTTTGTTAATATATTATAACATAAAATAGTTATAAATAGAATACTAACTCATTTAATATATTTAAAATCTAAAAATAATATTAAAGTATATTTCAAATATATTACAACAATATTAAAAACATATAACAATTCATGAAGATAATGTCGAATAATATTTAATATTGTTGACAAAAAAATACATATATCATATAATTTTACCGTTGGTAAACATATAGTATAATTATATTTTTACATATAGTATGGAGGAATTTTTATGAAAAAGGGTATATCATTAATAGTATTAGTTATAACAATAATAGTTATAATAATATTAGCAGGAGCAGTAATATTGAGTTTATCAAATAACAATCCAATTGAACAAGCGAATGAAGCGGTATTTAAATCTAATGTTGGGACATATAATTCAGAACTTGCAATGGCAATATCTAATAAATATTTGGAAGATAATTATTTTGTTTATAGTTCATTTGATGCAAATATTTGGGATGGTTCTGCTAATATAAGTGGAACAATAAAGGAGTATATAAAAAGTATAACAAAAGAAGATGGCGCAAAGTTTCAAATACAAGCTGGAAAATTAGTATATGTGGGAAATGATCAGATAGAGAAAGATTGGCTTATAGAGATCGGTATTGTCTCAGGGAGCATATCAGATACTACAGCTCCTACAGTACTATACAGTACAAATGGTGTAGCAAATATACAAACAGCAACTACAGCAGTAACACTAAGTGATGAAAGTGGAATAAATTCGTCTACTTTACAATATGTATGGGATACACAAAATTCTGTAACTCCTGTAAGTGGATGGGCATCATTTACAAATGACGCAATATTAACAAAAGGAAGCGTAACAGGAACATATTATCTGTGGATAAAGGCAGAAGATAGTATTGGAAATAGTGTAATAACTAAATCAAATGCATTTTTGATTGATAATACAGCGCCTATAGCTCCAACACCTGTTATTACTAGTGCTACAGGTTCATATAATCCAGGGCAGGTAATAACTGTAAGTATAACATATTCTGCAGATACAGTAATTAAAGAATATAGTACAGATGGAGTGAATTGGAACATATATATAACTTCAGTACAAGTAACAGATAACTGTACAGTGTATGCAAGAGGAAAAGATGCAGCAGGAAATCAAAGTGCTCAAGGTTCAGTAGTAGTTGATTGGTATGACTCAACTCCACCAATAGGATAATAGATTATTAAACATTTAATGAACAAATAAATTATCAGAAATTTAAATGATTTTAAAATCTTTAAATATAAATAAAATATCCCTGATAGGATAGAAAATAAAATTTATGCATATTATATGCTGGAATCATTTTCTATTTTAGTTAGATGGGATATTTTTTGTGTTCTTTTAAAGACATTTTGGAGATATTACTTGAATGTAGTCCTAAAAATTGATATAATTAATTAGGCAAACTGAAAGGATAACATATGGATAATCAAAAGTATATAAGAAATTTTAGTATAATAGCGCATATTGATCATGGTAAATCTACTCTTGCAGACAGATTATTACAAATGACAGGTAGTATAGAAGTTAGAAAAATGCAAGAACAATTGCTAGATAATATGGATATAGAAAGAGAAAGAGGTATAACTATAAAATCTCAAGCTGTAAGAATGAAATATACAGCAAAAGACGGAATAGAATATATTTTAAATTTAATAGATACACCAGGGCACGTAGATTTTAATTATGAAGTGTCTAGGTCTCTTGCTGCCTGTGAAGGAGCAATATTAGTAGTTGATGCAGCTCAAGGGGTTGAAGCACAGACTTTAGCTAACGTTTATTTGGCATTAGAAAATAACTTAGAAGTTATTCCAGTAATAAATAAAGTAGACTTACCTTCAGCAAGACCAATTGAAGTAAAACATGAGATAGAAGATATAATAGGTTTAGAAGCTATGAATGCTCCTGAAGTTTCTGCTAAAACAGGACTTAATATGGAAGAAGTATTAGAAGCAATAGTACAAAAAATACCATCTCCAAAAGGTGATAGAAATAAGCCAACTTCAGCTCTTATATTTGATTGTGTATATGATAATTATAAAGGTGCTATGGCGTATGTAAGAGTTTTTGATGGTAGTATAAAAAAAGGTGATACTGTTATTACTATGTCAAATAATAGGGAATATGAAATAGTTGAGGTTGGATATTTTAGACCTGGTAGTTATATTGAATGTGATATATTAGAGGCTGGAGAAGTTGGATATATTACCGCAAGTATTCGCAAAATTTCAGATATACATGTTGGAGATACAATAACAAATAAAAAGCATCCTTGTGAGGCTCCTTTAAAAGGATATAAAAAAGTTCAATCAATGGTGTATTGTGGTATATATCCAGCGGATGGAAGTGACTATGAAGATTTAAAAGAAGCATTAGAAAAATTGAAGTTAAACGATGCATCTTTAAACTATGAATTAGAATCTTCAGCAGCACTAGGACATGGATTTAGATGTGGATTTTTAGGGTTATTACACATGGAAATAATTGAAGAAAGATTAGAAAGAGAATACGATTTAAACTTAATTACCACAGCTCCTTCAGTTATATATAAAGTATATAAAACAAATGGAGAAGTATTAGAACTGTATAATCCTTCAGAACTTCCAAATTCACAACAAATTAGTTATATGGAGGAACCAATAGCTAAAACAGAAATTATTGTTCCAAAGGAATATGTTGGAAATGTAATGGAACTTGCTACTGAAAGACGTGGAGATTTTATTAATATGAAATATATAGATGTAAATAGAGTTAATTTAGAATACTATTTACCTCTTAATGAAATAATATATGATTTTTTTAATAGTTTGAAATCTAGAACTAGAGGATATGCTTCTTTTGATTATGAAATAACTAAATATGAGAAAGCAGATCTTTCAAAATTGGATATATTACTAAACGGTGAAGTTGTTGATGCATTGTCTTTTATAGTTCACAAATCTAAAGCTGAGACAAGAGGACGTAAAATAGCAGAAAAATTAAAAGATATTATACCAAGGCAGATGTTTGAAGTACCTATTCAAGCAGCTATAGGTGGTAAAGTTGTTGCTAGAGAAACTGTTAAGGCTATGAGAAAAGATGTACTTGCCAAATGTTATGGTGGAGATATAACTAGAAAGAAAAAACTATTAGAGAAACAAAAAGAAGGTAAAAAAAGAATGAGACAGGTCGGAAGTGTAGAACTTCCACAAGACGCATTTATGAGCGTTTTAAAGTTAGATGATTAAGGAGAGTTTATGGGTTTAATATATGGTATAAATCCTGTTACAGAAGCTATTGTATCAGGTAAAACAATTAATAAAATATATTTTCAAAACGGAAATAAAGAAGTTTATGATTTAATAAAAATGGCTCAAGAAAAGAAGATAGTAACTGTACTTGCAGATAGACCAAAATTAGATAAAATGATAACTGCAGATGATGAAAAACTTAAAAATTCACAAGGTATTGTTGCATCAGTTACAGATTTTGAATATTCTGAAATAGATGATTTATTAGCAGAAGCTGAGAAAAAAGGTGAAAAACCATTTATAATAATATTAGATAAAATTGAAGATCCACATAACTTAGGCGCAATAATAAGAAGTATAGATTGTTTTGGTGCACATGGATGTATAATACAAAAGCGTAATGCATGTCAAGTAACAGATACAGTAGAAAAGGTTGCAGCAGGAGCTACTAGCTATGTTAAAGTTGCTAGAGTAACTAATATAACTGAAAGTATAAGGTATTTAAAAGAAAAAGGATTATGGATATACGGTTTAGATATGGAAGGAGCAACAGATATATATTCTACAAAATTAGACGGTGCTATTGGACTTGTAGTTGGTAATGAAGGTGAAGGAATATCTAGATTAGTTAGAGATAATTGTGATGTTATAATTAAAATACCAATGACTGGAAATATAGAATCATTAAATGCTTCTGTATCCGCTGCTATAAGTATGTATGAAGTTGTGAGACAAAAACATACTAAAAAATAAATCAAGATAGGAGTTAAAATGGAACTATTAGATGTTTTCAATAGAGAAAATACAAAAAAAATAATGGAAGAAGATAGGGATATAGTACATAAAAATAGTTTATGGCATAGACAAGTTGCAATATGGGTTATGAATGATAAAAATGAAGTTTTATTACAAAGAAGAAGTCCACAAAAAAAGCAACATCCTAATAAATATTCTGTGTGTGCAGGACATATAGATGCAAATGAAGAAGTTATATTAGCTGCTTTAAGAGAATTAAAAGAAGAAATCGGATTAAGTGAAACAATTGGCAATATAGAGTTTATAGATATGTATGTAAATGAAGAAGAAGGTAATAACAATTTTAAATATACTTATTTAATTAGAACTAATAAAAAAATTAATGAGTTTAAAATGCAAGACGAAGAAGTATGTGAACTAAAATATATAACTTTAGATGAATTAGAAAAAATGATAAAAAATGAGGATGAGGAATTAACTTTCTCAAAAAAATATTATGCAAAATTAATATTGCAGGAATTAAAGAGTAGGAGAACATAATTTTAGAATTTTCAATTAATATGTATAAAAAATATAATATTTAACTTGGTATGTATTCTTTAAAAGAATATATACCAAGTTTTTTTTGTTTTATATACAAAGTATAATAAATGTATTATTGGTTAAAATAGAGTAAAAGAAATATTTAAAAATTGAGGTGTAAATTGTGTATGATGCCATAATAATTGGAAAAGGTCCATCAGGACTTTCTGCTGCGCTATATTTAGGACGTGACGGATATAAAGTTTTAGTTTTAGGAAAAGAAAGTATTTTAGAAAAATGTAAAGAATTAAATAATTATATAGGAATAGAATCTATATCTGGAAGTGAATTTATAAAAAGGTCAATAGATCAAGTTATAGATGCTGGTGCTGAAATAAAGAATGAAAAAGTATTAAAAATATTAAAAAATGATGAGGTATTTTATGTTAAAACAAACATATCTGAATATAGTTCAAAAACTATTGTGCTAGCACTTGGCATTAAGAAATCGGACGTTAAAATAAAGAATATAGATAAATTTATAGGTAAAGGTGTGAGTTATTGTGCTTCATGTGATGGATATTTTTATAAAAATAAAAATATAGGTGTAATAGGTAATAGTGAATATGCGGTTGAGGAAGCATTAAATTTAAAGAATTACACAGATAATGTAACAATATATACTAATGGAATGGAAATGAATATTAGTGAAAAGTATATTAGTTCTTTAAAAAAATTTGATATAGATAATAGAAAGATACAATCTATATTTGGTGATGAATTTCTTTCACATGTTATATTTGGTGAAGATGAAAAATTAGGGATAGATGGTATATTTATTGCAAATGATACTCCTAATATTGATGATTTGTCTAATGGCTTAGGAATTATAACAGAAAATAATAGGATAAAAGTGGATGAAAACAATATTACAAATATTGATGGTGTTTTTGCATGTGGTGATATTATAAATAATTTCAAGCAGGTCTCAACCGCCGTTGGTAGTGGAGCTGTAGCTGGGCATTCATGTGTAAAATATCTAATAATGTTAAAATTAAGTAAGGAGAAAAAATATGAACATTAAAATTTATACAACTAGTACTTGCCATTGGTGTAAAATTGCAAAAGAATATTTTAAAAGTAAAGGGCTTGAGTATGAAGAATATGACGTTGAAGTAGACTCTGAAAAAGCAGTAGAAATGATAAATAAGTCTGGTCAAAGAAGTGTCCCTGTAATTGATATAGATGGAAATATAATTGTGGGATTTAATAAAGAGGCACTTGATCAGAATATTAATAGAAAGGAGAATTAATATGGACGAAAAATTATTTTATCCACCGCTTGGTAATAAACAAGAAAAAGAAAATATCCCAATAAATTTTCCACCTCAACATCAAGATGTTCAGCCAGGGGTAGAATGTGTTATGACACCTAGACCTATATTTGATAATCCAAATTATGTTGGAACTAATAAACTTAAAGATAAAGTTGCAATAATAACAGGAGGGGATAGTGGTATTGGTAGAGCTGTATCTGTATTTTATGCTAAAGAGGGTGCAGATATTGTAATAGTTTATCTTAATGAACATCAAGATGCAAATGAGACTAAACAGTATATAGAAAATTTGGGTAGAAAGTGTTTACTTATTTCTGGTGATTTAAAAAATGAGGAATTTTGTAAAAGTATAATTAACCAAACCATAAACACGTTTGGTCATTTAGATATTTTGGTAAATAATGCTGCTATTCATTATCCACAAAACAGCATTGAAGATATAACAACGGAGCAACTTATAGATACTTTTACAGTAAATGTATTTTCATTCTTTTATCTTACAAAAGCAGCTATACCTAATCTAAAGGAAGGTAGTAGCATTATTAATACAACATCTATAACAGCATATAAAGGAAGTGAGACTCTAATAGATTACTCTGCTACTAAAGGAGCAATTGTAAGTTTTACTAGATCATTAGCACTATCTCTTATTAATAAAGGAATTCGCGTAAATGGAGTTGCTCCTGGACCAATTTGGACGCCACTTCAACCAGCAAGTGCTACTGCAGATCAGATTACAACTGCTGGATCAAAAACACCAATGAAAAGGGCAGGTCAACCAGTAGAATTAGCACCTACATATGTTTATTTAGCATCTGTAGATTCTACATATGTTACTGGACAGATACTTCATGTTAACGGTGGAGATTTTACTACTTCATAATATTAAATAAAATATTTAAGGATATACTCTAAAGTATATCCTTAAATTCATTTATAGCAGTTATTGGTAGTGAACAAGTATTATTGCTACATACATATGCAGTTGTTATATTTTCAACTTCATTGTAATTAGCTAGATGGGGTAGTATTTCAAGTAAATTATCTTCAGGTATATTTTTAAATAGTATTGTTATATTAGGATTAAATTTATCATTTAGTATGTCAATCATTTCTTTTGTTCTGCTGCTTTTTTTATCACCAACTATAATTATTTCTTTGCTATTAGAAATCTGTAATAAGTATGCACATAACATATATGTGCAAGAATACGGATTTGAATTAATATTACTTCCAAATGTTTTAAATTGTTTATTAGTTAATTCTTCTAGTTTAGGGTCACTTGTTAATTTGGAAAGTTTAATCCAGTTTAGTGTTGAAATTGAATTAGCAGAAGGGGTAACATTATCATATATTTCTTTCGGTCTTACAATTAAGTTATCTGAATCTCTGCCATATAAAAATAAGCCACCATTTTTTTCGTCCCAAAAGTATTCGATTAATTTTTTATTTAAATCTATTGCTTTTTTTAGATAAACGCTATCAAATGTAGATTCATATAATTCTATTAATCCAAAAATTAAAAAAGAATAATCTTCGGCATAAGCTAAAATTGAAGCATGACCGTCCCTAAATCTTGCAAGTAATCTACCATCTGAATCAATAAGATTTTTGTATATAAAATCCACAGTTTTTATTGCTGTTTGTATATATTTTTCATCATGAAAAATTTTTCCAGCAACAGATAAAGCAGCAATCATAAGTCCGGTTCCATCCAGTTAAAATCTTATCGTCTTTGTGAGGATGTACTCTTTTATTTCTATATTCAAATAAATTAAGTATATTGTCATTATTAATAACTATATTAGTACTTCCTATTAGATTTAGAATGTTTTTTCTTTCAAAATTACCTTTTTTTGTGATATTATATTGAATACAAAACTTTTTGCCTTCAGTTTCACCTAATACTTCAAGTATTTCATCATATTCCCAAACATAAAATTTACCCTCTTTCCCTTCTGAATCTGCGTCTTCAGCAGAGTAGAATCCTCCACCTGCTGACATCATGTCTCTAATTAAATACGTTAATGTATCGTTTGCAATTTGTGAAAACAATTTATTTTTGGTAATTTGAAATGTTTCAGTATATATTAAAGTTAAAAGTGCATTATCGTATAACATTTTTTCAAAATGTGGTACTAACCATTTCTTATCTGTAGAATATCTTGAAAATCCAAATCCAATATGATCATATATACCACCTCTATACATACATTCAAGAGTGTGAGTAACCATGAGTAGTGCTTTATCATCTTTGATTTTGTTATAATATCTTAATAAAAAAAATAGATTTATAGGTAGTGGAAACTTTGTAGAATTTCCAAAACCACCAAAAGTTGTATCGAAAGAGTGTAAGAACTGGGTATAAACTATATCACATACATTAGGATTTACATCTTGAATTGTTTCATTATTAGATAAACTACTTATAACATCTGTAAGATAATTACTTGTGTTTAGTATTTTTTCTTTATTGTTTAACCAGTTGTTTTTAACTTTTTCTAATAAATCTAGTAAACCAAAATTATGAAAAGTAGAATTTTTAGGAAAATAAGTACCAGCAAAAAATGGCTTTTGGTTACAATCTAGAAATACAGTTAAAGGCCAGCCACCGCTACCAGTTATTGATTGACAAGCTGTCATATATATCGAATCTATATCTGGTCTTTCTTCTTTGTCCACTTTAATAGATATGAAATTATCATTTAGTATATTAGCAACTTCTATATCCTCAAATGATTCTTTTTCCATAACATGACACCAATGGCATGTAGAGTATCCTATAGATAAAAAAATTGGTTTATTTTCACTTTTTGCTTTAGAAAAAGCTTCATTACACCATGGATACCAATTTACTGGGTTATGTGCATGTTGTAATAGGTAAGGTGACTTTTCATTTATAAGTTTATTTGTATATTGGTAATTCATATATACCTCCTATAGTATTAACAGTATTAGTATATGCAATTTACAAGTTAAATAAAAATTAATATTTTAATATATAAAAGTAGCATAACACAAATATAAAGATATTGGAATATACTACATCATATGGAGGTGTTTTTTATGCAATATTATGTAAAAGTCCAGTCAGATGTTAATATATTTGTTAATGATATAAATCCTGAAAGTGATAGAGTAATATTATTTATACATGGTTGGCCACTTAATAATAATATGTTTGAGTATCAATATAATGAACTTGCAAAAGAGGGATATAGGTGTATTGGTATAGATATTAGAGGATTTGGTAAATCAGATAGACCATATTCAAATTATACATATGATCGTATAGCAGATGATATTAGAATGGTTATAGATTTTTTAAAAATTGAAAATATTACTTTAGTGGGACATTCAGTTGGTGGCGCTATATCTATAAGATATATGTCACGTCATAATGGTTTTGGAATAAACAAATTAGTTCTTCTCGGAGCAGCCGCACCAAGTTTTGTAAAACAATATAATTTTCCATATGGAAGCTCAAAAGAAGATGTAGAAAAGATTATTTTAGATACATATAATGATAGGCCAAAAATGTTACAAGGATTTACAGATATACTATTTAATAAGTATATAACGGATTCTTTTTCTCATTGGATATTGAATCTAGGATTAGAAGCGGCAGGTTATTCAACTATGGGACTTATGTCTTCACTTGGAAATGAAAATTTATTTAACGATGTTGGAAAAGTAAATGTACCAACTCTAATATGTCAAGGTGTTCATGATAAAGTTTGCCCTATTCAATTTGGTGAAACGTTAAAAAAAGAAATAAGGAATTCAAAACTTATTTTATTTGAAAATAGTGGACACGGATTATTTTGGGAAGAAAAAGATAAATTAAATAAAGAATTAATTGAATTTATCAATGAATATTAAAGTAAGATAGGGGAAATATTTTTATGGAAGCAATAAAGATGGCATATAATATTTTCAAATATTACAAAATAAAATTATTTTTATATTTTTGGGGTTATTAGACAAAAAAAGAAGGCGTTTATTACCTTCTTTTTTATATTTAATTAAAACTTATTAGGAAATTGTTTAATTATACCTTCTGTAAAGAAATCTGCCATCATAAGTACTTGCTCTTCAATCTTATCAAACAGTGATATACTATCTTCATATTTGTTGGTAAGTAGCGAAACAGCCTCGGATTTTACAAGTGTTAAATGCTCATTCATCATATTTCGGATATTTTCTCTGCTCCAATAAGGATTTATACTACTAAGAAAATTGGCTATTTCATCAGCATTTTTATGCCACTTAGTGTCAAGTAAATTCACAGAAGCATTATCTTTCTTTTTAGCTGCGTTAACCAAATCTGCAGCGATAAGTAGATGGTCTTTTAATAAATCACTAAATTTTTGTGAAGCCGTTGAACCATAAAAATTCATAAATAAATTTTTGAAATCATCTGGATTTTTAAGTAATCTTTGTGAAACTAATTGTATATCTGGAGAGCCACTAGCTATACTCATTATAACTAGTTTAGTCCAAATAGCATGTTCTTCCCAGAGTTTACGCATATGATTATTTAAATTTAAAATGTTTTTGTTTACTTTTTTGTAAGGAATATATTGTTTGGCGTAAACAGAATTTTGCGGTATATTAATTGAATCATATCCACCTATGTAAGGATAAGCAATGTCAAAAGGTACTTCTAAATTTGGCTCTTGCATAAATCTATTAGCCCAAAATGGAATATTTGGAAAACAAATATCGTTTCTAAAATAATTATACATAAATTCACCTCTAATACAAATATAATATGAAACTACTTAAAATATGTGATATAATATTAATTATATAGAAAATAATTATAATTTTAAGGAGGATATGAGGATTATGTTAAATAATATAAACTGGACTACAAAAGAATATGATGAATTGATTTGTTACCTTAAAGAAATAGGAGACAAAAAATATAAGGAATTTCATAAAAATTTGGTTCCTGGTATTCATAATATTATAGGTATACAAATTCCTAAATTACGTGCTATAGCTAGAGAAATAGCAAAAGGTAACTATAACGAATATTTAAGTTTAGCAAAAAATGAATATTATGAAGAAATTATGTTACGTGGATTGGTAATAGGGTATGTTAAAACGGATTATGAGAATACATTAATATTAATAAGAAGTTTTTTACCATATATAAATAACTGGGCTATTTGTGATAGCTTTTGTAAGAAATTTAGTGCAATAAAAAACAATAAAGAAGAATTTTTGAATTTCTTAAAAGAGTGCATTAAAAGTAACAATGAGTATTATATACGTTTTTCTATAGTAATGTTAAAAACTGTATATATAGATTATCAGATAGATACTGTATTAAGTATTTTGGATGATATAAAACACAATGGATATTATGTTAAAATGGCAATAGCTTGGACTTTATGTGATTGCTTTATCAAATCTAAAGATAAAACCATGAATTATTTAAATTCAAATAATTTAGACAACTTTACATATAATAAAACATTGCAAAAAATTCTTGAATCAAATAGGGTAGATAACGAAACTAAAGATATAATACGTAATATGAAAAAAAAGTAATATAAAAATGCAAACAACTAAACACATATTCATGTGTTTAGTTGTTATATTTTCTACTACTTTTTAAAGACGTGATCGTCTATAATAGCAGTTGTTTGCAATGTATTAAACCATTTTTTACTTTCATTTCCACTTGCGGAAGGATTGTAAAAATACAATGCACCATTGGAGTAATCCTTACCTTGAAGGCAAAGTTTAACTCCTTCAAAAGTAGAAGGACTAGGTTTAACACTTTTAATTTTTCCATTTGATACAGGATCAAACTGTCCAGGCGAGTAAACTACTTCTTTAATTGAATCTGCATCGAACTCATCGCTTTTTACACGATTTTTAATCGTTGCAGCAACAGCAGCTTTACCTTTAATTGATTGACCGCCAGCTTCTGCTTCAGTAATAGCTAATAATGTTTGTACTTCATCAATTTCAGTGTTGATAGCTTTATCAATGATTTCATCAGCTTTTACTTCAGCACTTTCTGTGATATTTTCGGCTTCAATCTTAGCAGCTTCTGTTATATTAGTAGCTTGCTCATGTGCATCCTTTTTTGCATTTTGTTTAACAATAGATGCATCATTTTTAGCTTCAGATAAAATCTGATTAGCTTCTTCCTGGGCAGAAACAATTATGTCTTCAGCTTGTTTTTCTCTAATAAAATTGATTGTAAAATTAAGTAGTACCGCTAAAATTACGGCTGTAAAAAATGTAAATACAAATAATTTTACTTTCCGCTGATTCATAACTCTTTCTTTTTTAGTTTTTACACTCTTATCTCCTGGATAGTGGGATAACATTAGTTAACCCCTCCTTTCTTAATTTGTATATTTAATTATACCATATTTTTTATAATTATGTCAACCTTTTTAAGATAAAAAACTACTATAATTAAAAATAAGTATTTATTTGATTCTACAGTATTTTATTTTACTTTGTAATTAACTAAAATATATATTTTTGTTACAGCAATATTACAAAAAGTAACATAATAAATTAAATCATATATGAAATGTCGAAATATGAAATATTCTGTTGACAAAAATACCATATATGGTAAAATATATATAATTATTTAAATCTATACGATATCACAGATATGTATAGATTTTGTTTATGAGTATGATATTATAGTATGTTTTTAAGTAGTAATAATTGGGGGAATTTATATGAAAAAAAGTGGTATATCGCTAATAGTTTTAGTTATAACAATAATAGTTGTAATTATAATAGCAGGAGGGGTTATACTAACTCTGAGTAATAGTGGTGTGCTAGATAAATCTAAAAAAGCAAGATTTATGAGCGACTTTACAAATGTACAAGAAGGAGTAACCATATATTCACTTGGTAAATATAATTCACAAACTAGTGAATTTGAACTACCTCTAAAAGGATACTTGACAGAAGCAGACAAGTCGTATATACAAGATAGTATGCCAACACTTAACACTAAAATAGAACAATTAAGTGGAACAGTAGATACAGTTAATTTAGCATGGATAAGTAATGAAAATATAGGAGCACAGCTATCTAGTGAAAAACAGGAAAAAGGATATATAATAGATGTGGATAATGGTCAAATATATGATTATGTAGGAGACTACTTTGAAGGAAAAAGGTGGCACACTTTAGATGGCGGAGTTGAAAGTGATGGAACAACAGTAGAGGAGCCAACAACAGAAGAGCTGTGGGATGGTTGGATAAAATTAACGCTATACTATCCAAGTGGGGCAACAGAGAAAA
>JAQSXK010000004.1 GCA_029256705.1 Clostridia bacterium | reverse complement strand
TAGAACTATCTAATATATTGTTATCCACTAGGGTAATTATTACCGCACTTGCAATTATAATTACAACTATTATTGTTACAATTAAAACTATTAATGATAATCCTCTTTTTTTCATATGTTTCTCCTTGTTAAATAATATATATATAATTTTATTATATATATATTATTTTGTCAATGCTATTCCTTATATTTATATATTCGTTAATGTAATATTATTGAAATATAAAAGGAGATAACATTTTCTATTATCCCCTTTTATATTTTAGTTTATTCACTACTCCCTTTACTCTTCATTTCCTTCTTCATCTTTTGGAAGTTTTGCAATACAAATTACTTTTCCACCTTCTGAAGTTCTCATAAGAGTTACACCTTGAGTATTTCTGCCTAGTATACTTATATCTTCTACATTGATTCTTATGATAATTCCAGTATCTGTTATTATCATAATATCATCTAAATCATTAACTATTTTTACGCCAATAATATGTCCTGTTTTATTTGTAGTTTTATACGTTAATACACCCTTACCAGCTCTAGTTTGTTTTCTGTATTCTTCTATTTCAGTTCTCTTACCAAAACCATTTTCAGTAATAGCTAAAATATAACCCTTATCACTAGTTATTGGTTCCATACCAACTACTTTATCATCTTTACCTAAATTGATTCCTTTAACACCCATTGATGTTCTTCCAACGGCTCTTACATCGTCTTCATCAAATCTTATTGATAAACCACTTCTAGTTACCATTACAACATCATTTTTACCATCTGTAAGTCTAACATCTATAAGCTCATCATCTTCTTTAAGAGTTATTCCTTGTATTCCAGATTTTCTTATATTATTATACTCATCAAGCTTAGTTTTCTTAATTAATCCATTTCTAGTAGCCATCAACACGTATTGTTCACCTTCATAAGATTCTACTGGAATTACAGCAGCTATTTTTTCACCTTGCGCAAGTTGAAGTAAATTAACTATTGCTGTTCCTTTTGC
This sequence comes from Clostridia bacterium, assembly GCA_029256705.1. Classification (GTDB taxonomy): domain Bacteria; phylum Bacillota; class Clostridia; order TANB77; family CAG-465; genus RGIG5057. The sequence continues at coordinate 114,450 of JAQSXK010000004.1, read as the reverse complement.
AACTCTACTTGATTCAGGAAGTTCATAACATTTTAATCTAAACGCTCTACCTGTACTTGTAAAGAACATGATATAATTATGAGTTGAAGTAACAAATAGATTTTCAACAAAGTCTTCATCTCTTGTATTCATAGCAGTAAGACCCTTACCACCACGCTTTTGACTTCTATAGCTATCTACTGCAATTCTTTTTATATATCCAAGATGAGTCATAGTTACAACATTTGTTTCTTCTTTAATTAAGCTTTCAATGTTTATATCTCCCTCACCGTGAATAATAGAAGTTTTTCTTTCATCACCATATGAAGCTTTTATTTCTAATAATTCTGTTTTTATTATTTGCATAACTAATTGCATATTTGCTAAAATGTCTCTTAAATGAGCAACTAATTCAACTAAACTGTTGTACTCGTCTTCTATTTTTTCTCTTTGAAGACCTTGAAGTGTTCTAAGTTTCATTTCAAGTATCGCCGTTGCTTGAATATCAGATAAACCAAACTTTTCCATAAGTCTTTCTTGTGCATCATTATATGAAGCACGTATTAAAGCTATTATTTCATCTATATGATCTAAAGCTATTCTAAGTCCTTCTAATATATGTAGTCTCGCTAATGCTTTTTCAAGATCAAATTGTGTTCTTCTTATAATTATTTCTTTTCTATGTTTTATATAATATTTCAATATTTCACTTAATCTTAATACTTTTGGCTCGTTATCCACTAATGCAAGCATTAACATACTAACAGTTGTTTGAAGTTGTGTATGTTTATATAGCAAATTAAGAACAACATTTGGATTTGCATCTCTCTTAAGTTCTATAACAATTCTAAGACCTTCTCTATCTGATTCGTCTCTTAAGTCAGATATCCCCTCTATTGTTTTAAGTTGTACAAGTTTTGCTATATTTTCAATTAAAGCAGCTTTATTTACTTGGTAAGGAATTTCATGTACAATTATTTTGAATCTTCCTTTTTCATCTTCTTCAATTTCAGCTTTTGCCCTTAAACAAACTTTACCTCTACCAGTTAAATATCCATCTTTAATACCATCTCTACCAACTATTATTCCACCTGTTGGAAAATCTGGTCCAGAAATATATTCAATTAATTCTTCATCTGTTATATCTGGATTATCTATCATTGCGCATGTCCCATTGATTACTTCAGTTATATTGTGTGGTGGTATATTACATGCCATACCAACAGCTATACCATATGCACCGTTAATTAATAAATTAGGTAATCTAGCAGGAAGTACGCTTGGCTCATTTAGTCTTTCATCATAGTTTGGTGTAAAATTTACTGTATTTTTATCTATATCTGTAAGCATTTCTAATGCTATCTTATGTAGTTTTGCTTCTGTATACCTCATAGCAGCAGGTGGATCATTATCTACAGATCCAAAGTTACCATGACCATTAACAAGCGGATATCTAAGAGAAAAATCTTGAGATAAACGAACTAAAGCATCATATATTGCAGCGTCACCATGAGGATGATAGTTACCCATAACATCTCCGACAATACTAGCACATTTTCTATATGCTTTTTCTGGCCATAATGCAAGTTCACTCATTACATATAATATTCTTCTGTGAACAGGTTTTAAACCATCTCTTACATCCGGAAGTGCACGTGCTACAATAACGCTCATTGCATAGTCGATATATGATTTTTTCATTTCACTCTCTATGTTTACTGGCACTATATGTTGTGTGTCTAAAAAATTTTCGTCCATAATTTGCCCCCTAATTAATATTTACCCTATAATTATACAAGAAAAATATAGAAAAAGCAAGTAAAATAGTTGAATTTTAGAAAAATTGTGATATAATTAAATAAATTTAGGAGGTCACCATGAAGTACAAAAATTATTATGAAATACTAGGTGTAAATAGAAAAAATTCTAAAGAAGAAATAAAGCTTTCTTTTAGAAAATTAGCAAAAAAATATCATCCAGATGCTAATAAAGATGACAATACTTCAGATGCTATTTTTAAAGATATAAATGAAGCATATGACACTCTAATGAACGAAGAGAAAAGAAAAAAATATGATAGACAAGTTGCGAGATATGGATATGGGTTTATAGTTAATGAAACTCCACTTTCAAACATAAGATATGAATTTAAAGCCGGAAGTGGTATGATTGGCGATTTACTTACAACTATACTTGGTTTTAAAAAAGATACAAATACTAGCCATTTCACTGAAACGCAAGATTCTACAAGTGAAGTTAAACAAAAGCCAGAACGTGGAAAAGATATCACTTCTAATTTAGAAATAACTTTAGAAGAAGGTTTAATAGGTACCGAGAAGAAAATAGCAATAAAAGGTTATAAGGGTGGAATAAAAACATTTAGTGTAAACGTACCAATAGGAATAAAAGATGGAGATAAAATACGTCTAGCTGCACTTGGATTTCCAGGTAAAAATGGTGGAAAAAATGGAGATTTAATAATAAATGTAAAAATAACTCCCCATCCTGTATTTAAAATAAAAGGTACTGATTTAATAAAAGAAATCACAATATCTCCGGCTACTGCAGTCTTAGGAATGAGATATAAATTAGATGTATTTGATGACATTGTATATGTTGATCTTCCAAAATACATAAAAAATAATGAATACATATCTTCTCCGGGTAATGGATATATTTCAGAAACCGGAGTAAGAGGTAATTTACTTTTACACATAAATATAGATATACCTGATGATATTTCTGAAAGGGAAGAAAATTTATATGAACAATTATTAAAATTAGAAAACAGAAAAAGTAGTAGATAATTTAAATTATATCTACTACTTTTTATTTCACCGGTACCATATTAGGGTATATTTTTTTTAATGTATTATCGTCTAAATTATTATCATAAAATTGTTGTATAATATTTGTTGCTGGTATTCCTTCTCTTCTTTCAAGCTGTCTAAATAACGCAAGAGATGAAAAAGTAATATCTATAATTGTTACTGTTAAAAGCACATAAGTTAATGCTATCCCAACTCTATTAGGAATTTTTTCTATCAAATTAGATAAATATGGACATATTCCCCTTATCCAGGCTAATCCTAATACTCCCCAAAATACACAATATACTAGACTGGTTCTTTCAAATATTCCTAAAGAATCCGTCGAATATGACCAAGATACAGTTCCAAAAACTAATTCTTGAAATAAACTACATAAATATTCAAATGCTCCACCTAATATCATACAACCTATGAAAATTATTCCATTATTTTTGTTACTAAATTTAAAGAAGCATATGGACATAAGTAAAGCACCAAATCCATATACTGGGTTTAGCGGTAATATAATAAGCGCTGTCCTGCTTTCTAAAACTCCATTGGTTACTATACACCATATTGTTTCAATTATTACTCCTGCAAAGCAACCTATATAAAATATCCAGAATAGTTTAAAAAAATTCAAACCTTTGGCAAATGATTTATTTTCTGATGTATTTTTTATAACATTCATACTAGCGTCCATAATAAAATCATTCTCCTTTAAATATATTCTACCATGTTTTCATACGAAATTCAACAATATATAATACATATACAAATTTAATATAACTATTTCAAATTTTTCTTTAAGAAATTTAATTGATTTCTCCATAATATTCCATCAATTTCTTCGTCAGTAAATTTTTCCTTTTTTAAAAAATTCATTAAATTTACTAATTTAGAATTATCTTCAAGTAAAGTAATAGTATCCTTTTTTTTAATACCATCATAATCTGATCCTATTCCTATACATTGTTTTCCTGCGATAGAATATATATGTTTTATATGATTCACAAAACTTTTTAAATCTGCCTTATTAGGATCTACATTTACAAATTCTTTATAAAAATTTAAACAAATCATACCAGAATTTTTAGAAATCAGCTTAATTTGTTCATCACTTAAATTTCTTCTATGATTGCAAATGTATTTCGAACAAGAATGAGACGCAATAACAGGTTTTTTGGTTATATTCATTACATCAAAAAATGATTTTTCCGATAAATGTGATACGTCTATTATTATACCAATTTCATTCATTTTTTTTACTACTTCTTCACCAAATTTAGACAACCCTTCATCTTTCATACAACTAGCACCAGAGGCCAATTGATTTTTACCATTCCACGTAAGTCCTATAGCTCTTATACCCATATCATATAATTTTTGAATATTCTCTATTTTTTTCTCTAAACAAATAGCATCTTCTACTGTAAGTATTATACCCAGTTTTTTCTCTTTACAATTCAAATATGCATTTAAATCTTTTTTGTTTAATATTAATTGAATAAACTGCCTATTTTCCTCAATTTGCTTATTTAATGAATCAATCATTCTCAAACACAAATCATATTCACCGATTTTTTACATATTCCGGCTCTATATACATTGCAAAAAACTGTATATATTTTTCGTATTTCAAGGCATTATCTAAAGTGAACTGATTTTCCAAACTATTAATACTTTTTCCATTTAGCAATTTTAATGCAGTGTCACAATGCGAATCTATAACCATTTTTTTCATAACAATCACCTATAATATATATAATAATTATTTATATATTTTATTCATAGAATCGTATTATTGATAATATACATATAAAAAAAGTATGAGAATTTTTAACCCATACTTATTTTTTATATTAAATAAAATTACTTTATTTTTTTCTTTTTTAATCTTATATCTTCACCAATAAATTTACAGATAACAAAATTACCAATTAATCTAGAAGCTACTCTTTCGTCATATGTTTCATATAATTTATTAATTGTTAAATTTGTAGATATTATCATCTTTTTATTATTTAATAGTCTTGTATTTATAATGTTAAATAATTCTGTAAATTTTATATTATTCATTGTCTCAGTACCTAAATCATCTATTATTAATAAATCTGCGTCAAAAATTTGGTTATATCTATCTTTGTTACTATCATTTTTTCCATATGTTAATTTATGTTCAATAACTGTATCCATTAATATAGAAGCTGTTTGATATATTGCTGTATAACCATTTTTTATAACCTCTGATGCTATACAATTCGATAAAAAAGTTTTACCTAGGCCTGTCTCACCAATAAATAACAAGTTTTTTTGATCCTTATCTGAAATGTTATTGCAAAAATTTATTGACACTTTTCTAATATCTTCTATATTTTCAAGAGGTGATTTATTTGATCCATACTTTTGATCTACTTTATTAGAATAATAACATGTATCAAATGTTTCAAAATTTTCCTCTTCTAACTTAAGTGCATTTGATTGTTTATATGCAATATTAATCAACCTTTGCTTTAAGCAAGAACATTGTTTACCATTTGAATAACCTGTATCTTCACAAATGCTACACTCATACTTTGGATTAAACATTTCAACTGCATAACCATTTCTTTTTAGTGATTTACTTATTTTATCATTTATCTGATTGATTTTTATTTCTAAATTCTGTGTTTCTATTTCCCTAGACATCTTATCCTGTATCATATTATTTTTTAGTGATTTTATGGATGTTTTGGCCAATTCGTCTTGTAAAGCAGCAACTTCGGGTAGTTTTAAAAATATCTCTTTTTTAAAATTTTTACTTTCATCTTCAGCTCTTTGTTTTTTCAAGCTATACTCTTTAAGTAAATCTCTAAGTACTATTGTATCCACATGAATCACCTCACTTACATATTATCATAATATGTTTCCAAATTGTCATATTCTCTTTGTCCATAATCTTTATACTTAACTTTATTATTAACATTTGCATTTTTAATCGTTGTAGATACTCTTGTTTCATTTTGTATATCCGAAACCTTAACATATCCTTTTTTATACCAATTACTTAGTATTCCATTTACATAGTTTATACTAGGATTAGACTTACTAACTGTTCTTTTCAATGCTTCTTCTATCATATCAAAATCATATTTATATTCATATATCCATTTATTAACATACGCTTCTTCATATTTAGTTAAATTTCTACTTAATCTAAGTGATTTGGATATCTTTTGTATTACAATTTGAAATTTAGTTATTTTATCTAAGTATTCTTCTAATTGTTCAAAAGTTTTTACTCCACCCTTATACCAATTTTCAGCTACTGCATATACATACTTTTTATTAAGTGCTTTTCTTTCATCACAGTAATGAAAAAGTGCTATCATTACCTCTTCACAAAATTTGTATTTATCAAATAATATACCAATATCGGTATACCAACTAAATGACATTAATCCATTAAAGAAGCTTTCGCTTATTGCACTTGCTGCTAAAGTTCTAGCTTGTTCTTGTTCAACAAACACTTTTGTTTTTTTAGGTTCCATTTTAGGTACATATAATTTATTTATTTCCACTTCTTTAAGGTTAACAATATTAAATCCATTTGCAGTTTTGTTTATTAATTCTTCAGACTGTAATCTATCTAAAGAGTATGATATATCCTGCTCTGATATGTTCAACTTTTTAGCCATACTAACCGCATCTATTTCATCACCTGATTTTTCTAAATAAAGTATATATATATATACTTTTAAATCTACTAGTTCCAGTGAATTCATATGATTTACAATAAATAAATCTGGTAGTAACGTATCTGATAATTCCAATTTTGATTTAGATACAAACTTCATTACTTTTCTCCTTTATTAAATTACTCTCTTTATGTTGATATAATTATACCATTACTTTAACATATTTACAATCTTTTTAATTTTTTTTAACGTTTTTGAGAAAAATTTTGCTAGTTTTATTCACATCTTCAACATACAAATAGTTACTAACATATATTTTATTTTTTAACATAAACCTTATTATAGTTATCATTACATCTATTGCGCTTTCACTATTTATGTTTATACACAACAAAACAATAACTGGTATACTTAAACAAACAAATATATATATTTTGTATTCTAGTGTAATTTCAAAGAAATCTACTACATTCCAAATTAAAACTAAGTAAAAAATCAAAAATGAAAGTGACTTATAATCTATAATTCCAAGCCATTTATTATTTCTTTTGTAATTCATATACATTTCTTTTTCGTTCATATTACCTTTTAAATATATTTGTATATTTACCTTCCTCTGTGATTTTAACAAACAGCTCTTTTACGAATGTATTAATTTTATATATTATATATATGCTTCCCACTAAAATAATTTTGTACATTATACTATCTATGTCTTTATACATAAGTGGTATTAATATAACTAATTTTACTATTATTTGAGTTAGTAATGTTACTGTTAAAAACTTAAAATATGATTTGAAAATTCCAGAAGTAATATTACTAATTAGAGTTACCAAAGATAATGGAAATATTATTATCAAAAATATTGCAGTTACATATCTTATTGAAAAATTAATTAAAATGGTTATTGCACCAAATGATATTACACCTTTAATTATTCCATCTAGAGATAATAAATCGTTTTTCATAAAGTCTTTTATAGATAATATTTTTTCTTTAAGATTCTCAAATGTTATATCTTGATTAGAAATATCTCTCCCATAAATTTCTATAGTTTTTGTAAGTTCATCAGTAATATTTAACATCAATTCACAAATAAAATAACTATTGTTAACAATTATTGATATTAAAACCAACTTTATAATAAAAACATATATATTTTCAGCAGTATTTCCATTATACAAAGATATTAATTGTGTAAATATATAATAAGTTATATAAAACATAATTAATGAATTTGCAATAAGTATAATACCATTTATTTTATTTTCCAAAAATATATTATTAAGTGGTTCAGATTTTAAGATTTTTGGTGAGATGTTTACTATTTTATCTAATGTAGTATAAACCTCCCCCTCTACTGATTTGAATAATTTCTCAGATATAAGATTTAAACTGCTTATTATGTCGTTTATGTTCATTTTAACACTACATCAACAAACTTTATAATTAAATCAATAGACACTATTATACCATAACAAACTATTGCATTAATTATAACCTTTTTTCCTACAGCCATTTTTTCTTCATCTCCAAAGCTTAATTTTCTAATCATAACACCTGTTGCTATAGCAACACCTGCAGCTGGAACTGCTAATTTAACTAAGTATCCTTGTATTTTTTTAAATGCACCATTTAATTTTGTAACTAGAGTTGGATCTGTTGCACCATATATTGCAGAAGTAAAAGTTATAATTAAAGCTATAATAATTATCAATGTAAAAATTTTAATATGTTTTCTACTCATTACTTTAATCTTTAGTATATTAATTATATTTTTCATTTCATTTTCCTCCTATCACTTTATCCATCTGTTTAATTTAACTTTTTTGTATAACTTACTGTCTGTCCCATTTGAGAAAAAGCAAACTGCCTCAAAAGTTTTTAAATTAGTAGTTATATAACCGGCGTCTAACACATTTTCAAAGTTTTTAGTTACTGTATATCCTTGAGACAAATTAGACTTTACATTTTTAAACTTATTTGAAAATATACTATATTTTGTTTCTTTCGATGCTTCACTTAAATTTAAGGATAATCTTTCTTTTTCTTCTTTACCTATTTGTTTAATAATTTCTTCAACTGTATTAATATCATCATTTCTAAACCATATTTTATTTACTAAATTTTGTATTATAACTTTTGCCGAGTTTATATTATTTAAACTATTAATTAGTGAAGTATAACTTTGCATACTTATAACATTTATACAATTAAATTCTCTAGACAAAGAAAAAAAGTTAGCATCCTCTACATTTGAAAATTCTTGATATTCATCACATATGAAAAAAACTGTTTTAGAATTAAAATTTAAAATTTGCCTTTGAAAATCCAACTTTAAATATGTAGAAATAACTTTAGCAAGTTTTTTATTATCTGCTATGTTAATTGATAAAACATATATATTATTCGAATTAAAACTTAATTTATCTGATTTTGAACAAAACTTTTGACTTATGTTATAATCACTTGTAAATACATCTGTTATTCTAGTTATCTCTGAACGTATTATGCTCCCAGTCCTTTCATCTAATTTAAGATATTCATTTTTAATATTAGATAAACTAGAGTTAATTTCAAAAAGTTTCTCATCACTAAATACATTATTTAAAATTACTTTACCTATATCATTTATTCTATTAATTAAATACTCTTTATCTATAACAAGTTTATGTATTTCAATAAAACTAACATATTCATTATAAACTCTAATTAATGTTATAAAATCTTTAATGTATGATTCAACCTTATCTAGCCAATAAGAATCCGAACTGTTATTATCTGAAATTAAAATTAAAACTTTTTTGATCATATGTGCAAGTTCTAAAGGCTTAATCTCTGGTTTATCTAAAGGGTTATAATTAAATTTACTATATAAAGATATTTCTATTATGTTATTATGTTTAGAATATTTTTCTGCTACTTCTTTTACCATATTGATATAATTCCCCTTAACATCTAATAAAAGCCCATAAATATCTGTTTTAATGAAATAATCTAAAATATTTGTAATGCCACTACTGGTTTTTCCACTTCCTATACTTCCTGTAATCAATATGTTTTGATATAGACCCTCCTTATCTAAATATACAGATGCTTTTTCTTCATCAAACCCAATGTACATATTATTAGATTTATCTATGTTTACTTCTTTATTACATTTAGAATCTCTGGATATAAAGCGATAGGATAAATAAAATACAAAGAATGAGAAAGAAAGATAATATAAAGATTTAAAAATATTAAAATATATTCCAAAAGAAGAAACTAAATCAATTTGCTTATTAAAAATATTTATATAATAAAAGTTACAGGACAAAAAATTATATGTAATTGCTATTTTAATAGCTATTATATTTGCTGATACAAGCAATGAATATATCATGTGCTTGCACCATATAGGTGATTTAAAATTGGGTAAAAATTCATTACTATGCTTTACAAAGGTGTCCGTTATATTTGTTAGATTTTTTCTTTTAACGTAATTATCAAGCTTGCTTCCTTGATTTGAAAAAAAATACATTTTATCTAAAAGAGAATATAACTTAAAGAATAAAAAAAATAGATATATAAAAAACTCAAGAAATAAAAACATTTTGAATAAATCACCTACGAAATTTTAGCATAGAAAAATAGTAAAGTCAATTTTTTTTAATAAATTTAACCTTACTATAGATTTATGTTATAATTTTACTTTATATGACATTTTATATTTATTCTACAAGAGTTTTTTAATTAAATCTGCACCATTTTTGTTAGATATATATGATAATGGTATATCATATATTGTATATGCAGAATAACGCTTTTCAGTAGATAATCTATACACAGCTCTTGCATATGCTATTAATATACAAGCTGTAAATTCTGGATTACTCTCAAGTTTAAGTGATAGTTCAGCTGTTTGCTTATTATTATCTCCAGTATTAGCGGAGCATATAACGAAACCACCATGTGGCATCTTTATATGATTATTTTGAAATTCTTCTTCGGTTATATAATTAACTGTAGTATCGTATTCCGAAAAATAATTTGGCATTGTCTTTATTTGTTTTTCAATACTCTTTCTGCTTTCTGCATTATCTTCTTCAAGTACAACGAAACATTCTCTTGTGTGTTTATCTCTTACTTTAAATTTTGGTAATGTTCCTTCTCTAACTTTATTCATAGCATCTATTTTTGGATGTGTATATTGAATCGCATACTTAACCCCATATAATCGTCTTATTGCTTCAGAATGTCCCTGACTTACACCATCACCCCAAAATGTATAGGTATTACTTCCTGAAAGGATAGTTTCAAACATTAATCTAGCTAAAGAGAAAATTCCGCGGATCCCAACCTGCAGAAACCAAACTTACCGTATTTGATTTTTTATTTACTTTGTTAATATGTTTATAATAATCACTTATTTTAGCATGAGTGTCAAAACTATCCACCGTATTAAAGTTTCTACATATTACATGTGCATATTTAGGTAAATCAGTAGCAGAGCCTAAACACAAAATCATAACATCGATTTTACCAACAAATTTTTGAATATCACTTAAACTATAAACTTTATTATCACTAGTTATTTCGTTCAAATTTCTTCTAGTAAATATCGCTACTAACTCCATATCCTTATTTTTTACAATTTCTTTTTCGACACCTTTCGCTATATTACCGTAACCTACAATTCCAATTTTAATTTTCATTTATATCACCACAATATCATTATATTATGCACTTATTTCAACTATTCCAAAAAAATTAATATTAAATAAAATTAACTATTTTTTCCACTTTGTGCACTTATAATAATATGCACTTTTATATTTTTTTCAATTATTTTATTTTTTTTTGCATAAAGTGTTGACTTTTTACTTAAAATATAGTATCATATATAGGCAATACATTTTATGGGCTATTAGCTCAGCTGGCAGAGCACTTGACTTTTAATCAAGTTGTCCCGCGTTCGAATCGCGGATAGCTCACCATAAAATCGGCCCGTTGGTCAAGCGGTTAAGATATCGCCCTTTCACGGCGGGGTCACGAGTTCGATTCTCGTACGGGTCACCAATATAAAACTATGCTGGAATAGCTCAGCTGGTAGAGCAACGGTCTTGTAAACCGTAGGTCCTCAGTTCGATTCTGAGTTTCAGCTCCAAGTTTCATACTAATTCAAGTAAATTTCGATTTTACTTGATTTTTTTATGCAAAAAACACATACTAACTTGTAATTTAAGATATTTAATGATATCATATTTACGAATATATTAAAGTAATTATATACTTAGAAAAGGATAAAATATGAACGGAGAACAATTAAAGTTAAAATGTAGCGAAATTAATGAAGACGGAAAAGGAATTGTAAAAGTAAATAACAATAAATTTTATATTCCGTATTTAATAGATGGAGAAATTGCAAATATAGATGTATTTCATACAAAAAAATCTTTAAATGCTAGATTAATAAAAGTTGAAGAAAAATCTAAATATAGAGTATTTCCAAAATGTCCATATTTCTTTCAATGTGGTGGTTGCCAAATACAACATATGTCATATGAAGGTCAATGTAATTTTAAGCAGACTATTGTAAATAATTTGTTAAGCAAATATTGTAGTGTAAACAAAATACTAGGTATGGATAATCCATACAGTTATCGCAATAAAGTTCATTCTACATTTGCTACTAATAAAAAAGGGAAGATAATTTCTGGTTTCTACGCTGAGAGTACACATGAAGTTATAAATATAGATAAATGTATTATACAAGATTCAAGAGCAGATAACATTATTACATCTATTCGTGAAATGTTGAAGAGTTTTAAAATAAAACCATTTGATGAAGATACTGGTGTTGGTTTAATTAGGCACGTATTAATAAAAGTTGGTTTTGCTAGTAAACAGATTATGGTTGTAATTGTAACTGCAACACCTATATTCCCATCTAAAAATAACTTCATCAAAGCATTACTGAAAAAACATCCGGAAATAACTACAGTTGTACAAAACATAAATGACAGAAATACAAGTATGATACTTGGTGATTATGAAAAAGTTTTATACGGAAAAGGATTCATTGAAGATAAATTATGTGGATGTACTTTTCAAATATCACCAAAATCCTTCTATCAGATAAATCCTATTCAAACTGAGATATTATATAACCAAGCAATGAAAATGGCTAATTTAAGTGGAAATGAAACTGTAATAGATACATATTGTGGTATAGGAACGATCTCATTAATTTTAAGCAAAAAAACTAAAAAAGTTTTAGGTGTAGAATTAAATAAAGATGCAGTAAGAGATGCTATTCAAAACGCAAAAAGAAACAATATTACAAATGTTAACTTTTACAATTCAGATTCTAGTGATTTTATGGCTGACCTTGCTACAAAAAAAGAAAACATTGATATTGTTTTCTTAGATCCTCCACGTAATGGAAGTGACGAAAAATTCTTGTCATCTTTAACTTCACTTATGCCTAAAAAAGTGATTTACATATCTTGTAATCCAGTTACATTAGAAAGAGATATTAACTATTTAATATCTAATAAATACAAAGTAGTAGAAATACAACCAGTAGATATGTTTCCACAAACTAGTCACATCGAGTGTATTGTATTACTTGAAAATCAATAATTTTTATTTAAAGTTAGAAGGGAAGTTATTATGGAAAAGAATACTTTTAAAACAATTGATGAGTATATTTTACAATTTCCAATTGAAGTACAAGAAATACTTAAAAATCTAAAGAAAGTTATTAAAGAGTCCGCACCAAATGCGGAAGAAAAAATAAGTTGGCAAATGCCTACATTTTTTCTATATGGTAATCTAGTGCATTTTGCTGCATATAAAAACCATATTGGGTTTTATCCAAGTCCTAGCGGAATTGATGCATTTAAAAATGAATTGTCTGATTACAAAGGAGCAAAAGGATCTGTACAATTTCCTATAAATAAACCAATTCCTTATGAATTAATAAGTAAAATTGTTAAATTTAGAGTTCAAGAGAACATAAAAGTTTTTGAAGATAAATTAAAATAATATTAGTTGTATTATAATTGTAAAAAAATCCTGTCAAGTATATAAAAACATACTTGACAGGATTTTTTTAGGGAATTATAAATGCTTCATTCAAAATTCTATAAATATTTTATATCAAACTCCAAATTTCATATATTCGGACATATACATTATTGTTGTTAGTACTATTGCTAAATTTAATTTTTTGAGTTCCAATTGGAATCACATAATTCACATCATAAAGCTTTGTAATGCCTGGGCTAGTAATATTTGAATAACTCGATAGTGTACCTCCAGACGAATTTAAAAAACTTACAGTAAGTGTTAATGCTGTTGTATCTGCCTTTACTCTTATACTTTTTCCACCCATACTAGAATCTACAAATAGATATTTTACTGTTGCTGATCCCATTGAAAAACTTGTTGCTTCATCATTATCATATGCAAAATTTCCTATTGCATCTACTACGTTAGCAGTATAACTTGATATTACTCTTGTTTCATTACCATAATTATCAATACCCTTTGCATATAATGTTTCTCCATTATTAACTTTTACCGATTGTTCTAAATAATTCATCCAATCACCAGTACTACCTATTCTATATAATCTTTGTACACTTGTTGGAAAATAGTTTATTGTTACCATCTGATATGGATTTTTTATTGATTTTGTAGGATCAGCGTGTAAAAGCATATAACCATTAGTTGCACTAAATGTTGGCTCATTTTGGGCTTCAATTTCGTATATTCTTACATATACATTATTATTATTAGAACTATTACTAAACCTAATCTTTTGGGTTCCTACCGGCACAATATAATTTACATCATAAAGTCTTGTTGCACCTGGACTAGTAATATTGGAATAACTCGCTAAAGTACTTCCAGATGAGTTTAAGAAACTAACTGTAAGTGTCAATGCACTTGTATCTGCTTTTACTCTTATACTTTTTCCACCCATACTAGAATCTACATACATATATCTTACAGCTAGTGATCCCATTGAATAATATGTTGATTCATTATTATCGTATGCAAAACCATCTATTGCATCTGTTACATTAACCGTATAGTTTGATATCAATCTTGTTTCATTTCCATACTTATCAATGCCTTTTGCATAAATTATTTCTCCTTGATTTACTTTTACAGCTTGTTCTGAATAATTAATCCAATTACCTGTATCACCTATTCTGTATAATCTCTGTACACTCGTCGGGAAATAATTTATTGTTACCATCTGATATGGGATTTTTATTGATTTCGTAGAATCTGCATTTAAAAGCATATAACCATTAGTGGCATTAAATGTTGGTTCATTTTGAGACTCAATTTCATATATTCTTACATATACATTATTACTGTTAGCACTGTTGCTAAACTTAATTTTTTGAGTTCCTTCTGGTATTATATAATTTACGTCATAAAGTTTTGTTACACCTGGACTACTAATGTTAGAGTAACTTGTTATTATACTTCCCGATGAATTTAAGAAACTCACAGTAAGTGTTAAAGCACTTGTATCTGCTTTTACTCTTATAGTTTTACCACCCATACTAGAATCTACAAAAACATATCGTATAGCCAATGATCCCATTGAATAATAAGTTGCTTCATTACCATCATATGCTAATGCTCCTAATGCATCAGGAGGCATTGCTACAGTTTTACTTGCAGAAACTTCAAGTCCAGTTGCTTTTTTGATACTCTTTGCTATTACTGTTCCACTTAACATATCAAACTGTCCAGTATATAGTAACCACGTTGCTCCATTATCTATACTATAGTAATTATCTATATCCGTTCTAGCATCATATGTTATTGTCGTAGTTTTATCAAAAATGACTCCATATAAAGTTATAGTTGCATAACTTGAATTAGAATTAATTATTGGAGCATTAGGTTTATCTAAATCTAAGCTTACAACTTTCTTTTGAACAGTTATTTCATTTCCTGCTGTATCTTTTCCTTTTGCATATATTGTTACTGTTCCATCTGCATTTTGCCAGCTATTTGCTAGTATTGTATATGAAGATATTGCAAATGGTACAGTATAATTAGTCCAAGTTGCATTGTTTGTTCCTAATTTATATTGTTTTATTGTTGAATCACCATAATTTATTGTTACATTTGCAGTTAAACCTACTGTGGTTTCGGGAATAACTTGTATATCTATAACCGGAGATGTTAAATCTACATTAGTTACATTTAACGTATATACTTGTTTGTTCCCAACTTGATCTTCTGCGTAGAATGTATAGTATCCATTACTTGCTATATTTACTATACTATCATTTGCTATTTCAGTTCCAGAGTTTGTAAAGTAACTTTCACCTTGCACTCCTGCTGCCCATTTTACTTTTTTCACCCCAACATCATCAGTTACATTTACTTTAACTGCTACTTTTTGTTGCGCAGTATCTAAGTCTGCTGTTAATTTTATCACAGGTTGGTTTTCATCTATATTAACTACTTTTTTCATTACCTCTGCAGTCCATACTTCAGTATCGTCCATACCTTTTGCATACACTATTGTATTATTTCTATCTATTGCAATTGAGCCTGTATAATTAGTCCAATCTTTTAATACACTTCCGTCTGAATTTACCACTTTATATAATTTTGTTACAAGGTTAGGATTATATAATATATTTGCAGTTACACTTATTGCTGGTTCTGTTGGTGTAATTACAATTTGTGGAGCACCAAGTGGTTCTCTATCCCATCTCATAAACAAATTTTCAAATAGTTCACTTATTGGAACATCTATGAAATAATAATCTCCTGTAAATGTTACTAAATTACCGTTTTCATCTTCTATTTTAACTAATGTTCCATTCTGAATTAATTGATCTTTATATTGTGGTTTTAGAAGAAGTATTCCTGCTTCTTTATAACTTTTCCACTCTCCATTAACTTTCCATTTATATTCTCTATTTTTTGAAGTTTCTGGATAATTTAATTTAAGTATATAGTATTGTCCCTTATCTAAAGTAAGAATTGGTGGCTCTGGTACAATATTTAACACTGTATAACTTGCTTCAGATTTTTGTCCTAATTCATTTTCACTATATGCATATATTACTGAGCCATTCTTAGTTACTTCAAATGCTCCTGCATAATCTCTAAGTGAAGTTCCGTCTATACTATATCTTTTTAGTTTTGAATATTTATCAAATTCGATAGATACAATAACTTTACTAGCTTGTTCATTATTTGCTGGTGCAGATGTTATTATTGGCTGAGATATTCCATTAGATAAATTATCTATCTTTTTAAAATTTTGACCCTGTGCATTTACTCCTTTTGCATATGCATATATTGTACAATTACTTGTTACTTCAAATACACCATTATATGTTTTAAGTTCTCCATATCTACCAATAGAATAATATTTTTCTGTTGCTTTACTATCATAATCTATTGTTACATTTACTTTTGTAAATCTTGTTGTAGAAACCGTTGGTTCTGGATTTACATTTATTCCAACAGATAAATTTTCAACTGGTGTTGGAACTTCCATTTTACCTATGTTTGTTATATTCAAACTTGTTTCTGTTACTCCATATGAATTTGTACCTCTAGCATATATTCTTTTGTTTTCTGTTACTACAAATGGTGCGATATATGGAACATATATTATTCCATCTTCACTATATTCTTTTACCGTTGCATCGCTATAATTTATTGTTACCGCAACTTCATTTGCTCCATAACTCCAGCTCCATGGATATGGATTTGCAGTTATATTTACATACGGTTTATTAGTTTGCTTTATATTTCCTACCAATCCGTAACCTATCCCGGATTTTTCCCCTTCGTATGTTCTGTAATATGCATATATCTCCATATTTTGTCTTACTATTATTGGAGATGTATATAACACATAATCTGCATACCTTCCCAATTTTATATATAACTTATCTGCATTTGCAGGTGCAGATAAACTTACTTGCACTTCCTCTACTAATGTATCAGGATTTAAACTTACTATTGGTGCTGGTATATCATTTTTAGGAACAGGATTGATTGGATTCGGATCATATGGTTGTGATGGTTCTGCTCCTCCTGAACTTGTATCATTTATTCTTATACTTGATGATTTTGATCTTTTGCCACTTGCATCATAATAATATGCTATTATATATGTTCCATAATTTTCTACGTTTATTTCCGTAGTATAATTTTCCTCTATTCCATAATTTACTTTATATATTTTTTTATCCGCTTCAGCTGGATACGTTACTTTAACTCTTGCTTTTTCTGTGCCTACTGGAGCCAATCTTGTTATTATAGGAGCCGGTAATTCTGTTTCTTCTATTCCTATATTTCCTATATATACTAAGTCTCTTCCAGCTATATTTCTAATTGCAAGTACTGTTCCATCTGTGTTATATATAGTTTCAGTTTTCTTTGCTCTTGCTTCTACTATACAGTTTTCTGTTACATTAAATTCTCCGTTATATGTAATCCAACCGCTATCTCCAACTCTATATTCTTTTGTTGTAGCAGTTTCATCAAAGTTTATATGTACTTTTACACCAGGTACCTTTGTATATCCTGTCTTATCTGGTACTATATCTACTAATAGTGTTCCAGTTGGTGGTATTACTACTTCCTTATTATTTAATATATATTTTATCCAGACGTCTTTCACTCTATCTAATGGTATTGTTATTGGTCCTAAATAGTTTTGCCACATAAGCATAGGATCTGCCCTTAGTTCCCCTTCAGTTCCTAGTCTCCATTTTTTCTCAGTTGATCCTGCCGGATAATACAAAGTTAATTTAATCCAACCATCCCATAGTTCTTCATATGTAGGTGGAAGTGTATCCCCAATTAACACACCCCCATCTAAAGTATGCCATCTTTTACCTTCAAATACATCACCAACGTAATCATAGATTTGTCCATTAGTTACATCTATTACGTATCCTTTTTCGGTTTTTTCTTTAGATAATTTTGCCCCTATATCTTCACTACTTATCCATGCCAAATTAGTAGTATCTATACTTCCACTCAGCTCTTCTATTTTAGTTTTTAAAGTTGGATTATTTTCTACTATGTTTGCTTTATCTTCATTTGTTAGATATCCTTTAAGCGGTAGTTCAAATTCATTAGTTTCTGCATTATATTTACCAAGAGAATATAAATTTACTCCATCTTGCACATTAGTAAAATCACTCATGAATCTTGCTTTTCTAGACTTATCTAATATTCTATTATTACTTAAACTGAGTATAACAGTTCCTGCTAAAATAATTATAATTATTACTGTAATTATTAAAACTAGCAATGATATACCTTTTTTTCTCATATGTTTCTCCTTTATTTATATTTATTATTTGAGAAATATATATTTCTATGATAATTATTTACATCTGTTGATTTTTTTATGTTTTTTTATATAATACATATGTAACTTAATAATTTTTATATGTTTTTATACAAATTCATTAATATCTGATTCTTGAGTTTCTTCGTTATTTATTTCCTTTTTATCGTTTGAATCATTATTAACCATTTCATTTTTCATTCTATAATTAGATATTGTAGAAAAGGTAATTATAAATATAATTAAACCCATTAAAAACATTGCAATCTCTTTAATCATAACAGTCTCTCCTTTTATACAATCTATTATAATATATATCTATATTGTTGTCAATGTTTTTACGACTTATTTCGACAATTACATATTTCATACTTATATCAATAAAAAATGTTTAGGTAAAAAGTAATTACACCTAAACATTTTCTAAATAAATTAAATTATTTTATTTAATCTTTCTTGTACCTTTTCTAGCATTTCTGTATATTTAGAAATTTTATCTTTTTCTACTTGAATTAAGCTTTCTGGGGCTTTACTTAAAAACTTTTCATTTGCAAGCATCCCTTTTGCTCTATTTAATTCACTGGTTATTTTCTTTAATTCTTCATTTAATTTTTTAATTTCTTCATCTTTGTCAACCGCAGATGAAAAATCTAAGAAACTATCAAAAAATTCCAAATGAAATGCTGAATATTCTTCATAACCTTTATTATTCGAAATATAATTTATATCTTCTATAAATGCCAATTTTTTTATATATTCTTCGCTTTTAATTAATATATCTTCGTGAATGTCATCTTTAAGTAGTATTTTACTATCTACTTTTTTAGAATTAGGAATATTCTTTTCTGCTCTATAATTTCTAACTTGTTTTATATACTCCATTATATTTTCTACAACTTTATATTCATCACCAAATATATATTGTACTTCTGGATACTTCGCTACCATTATAGATTCATCACTATGCTTTAAATTTAAGTATATTTCTTCTGTAACAAACGGCATATATGGATGTAACATTTTTACTGTTTCACTAAGTACATAATTTAATGTAAATACCGCTGAATCAAAAGTAGAACCTTCTTTTTTATATAATCTTGGTTTTACCATTTCTATGTACCAATCACAAAAATCTGACCATATAAATGTGTAAATACTACCTAAAGCTACACCAATTTCAAATTTATCTGTATTTTCAGTTACGTTATGAATTAAATCATTTAATTTAGTTATAATCCATTTATCTTCTGGTTTGAAATCTATGTCTTTTAATTTATCTATGTTATTATCTTCCAAATACATATTTACAAATCTAGCAGCGTTCCACAATTTATTAACAAAATTTCTAGATGATTCTATCTTATCAGGTATATATCTAACATCATTTCCAGGAGAGGTATTCTGTATAAGTGAGAATCTAAGAGCATCTGCACCATATGTATCTATTACTTCAAGCGGATCTATTCCATTTCCTAACGATTTAGACATTTTTCTTCCTATGCTATCTCTTACTATTCCGTGAATATATACATGGCTAAATGGCTTCTTTCCTGTAAATTCAAGACCACTAAATATCATCTTACTAACCCAGAAAGTTATTATATCATAAGCGGTAACTAAAGTAGATGTTGGATAAAAATACTCAAAATCTTCTGTTTTATTTGGCCAGCCAAGTGTTGAAAAAGGCCATAATGCTGAACTAAACCAAGTGTCCAAAGTATCTTCATCTTGTTTTAAATTACCTCCGCATTCACACTTAGTTACATTAACTTTAGAAATTGTAATCTTATCACATTTGTCACAATAATATGCCGGAACTCTATGTCCCCACCAAAGCTGTCTTGATATACACCAATCTTGAATATTTTCCATCCAATTAAAGTATGTTTTTTCAAATCTTTTTGGTACGAAAGTTATATCCCCAGTTCTAACAGCCTCTAAAGCTGGTTTAACTAATTCATCCATTTTAACAAACCATTGTAATGACAAGTATGGTTCTATAGTTGTATGACATCTATAGCAACTTCCTACATTATGTGTATAATCTTCTATCTTATCTATTTGATTAATTTTACTTAAATCTTCTAATATATTTTCCCTTGCTTCATATCTATCTTGACCTGCATATTTGCCACTTCTATCATTAAGAGTACCATCTTCATTAAGTATATTTATTCTTTCTAAATTATGTCTTTCTCCAACAAGAAAATCATTAGGATCATGAGCAGGTGTTATTTTTACAACTCCAGTTCCAAAATCTAGTTCCACATAATCATCTGCTATTACAGGTATTTTTTTATTAACTAGTGGTAATATTACATTTTTTCCTACTAAACCTTTATATCTTTCATCTCTAGGATTAACTGCAACTGCCGTATCACCCAATATTGTTTCTGGTCTTGTAGTCGCAACAATTAAATAGTCGTTAGTACCTTCTATTTGGTACTTAATATGCCAAAGTTTTGAAGCAGATTCCTCGAAATCAACTTCAGTTTCAGATATAGACGTTTTACAATGTGGACACCAGTTTACAATACGCTCTCCTCTGTAGATATATCCTTTATTGTATAATTTTTCAAAAACTTCAAGTACAGCTTCACTGCACATTTTATCCATTGTAAATCGCTCTTTTTCCCAATCACATGATGATCCTATTTTTCTTATTTGATTTTTTATTTCATTTCCGTATTCATTTTTCCAATTCCAAGCTTCTTCTAGAAATCCTTCTCTACCTATCATATCTTTAGTTATACCGCTTTTTTTTAGTTTTTCAACTACCTTTACTTCAGTAGCTATACTCGCATGATCTGTTCCTGGTATCCATAATGTTGGAACACCTTTTAGTCTATTATATCTAATAAATATATCTTGAACTGTTTGATCTAAAGCATGCCCCATATGTAACTTACCTGTTACATTTGGTGGTGGCATAACTATAGTAAAAGGTTTTTTATTTTTATCTATTTTACATTTAAAATAACCTTTTTCTTCCCAGTTTTTATACATTTTTTCTTCTATATTTAATGGCATAAATTTATTTTCCATTTTAATTGCACCCCTTTTATTTAAAATAATAAAGTATGAATAAAGAAATTACAGCTAATATGCAGCATACTACCTTCATACCTAGTACCACTTGATTCTCTTTTTCTATTTCTACTTTGTTTCTGACTATACCTCTTGCACCATATATACATATTACTGAAATAAGTAATATTACAAGCGCTATACATATTATTATACTTTTCATATTTATTCTCCATTTATTTTCATTACATATATAATATCAAAAATACTGCTAATTGTCAATGTTTATAATATATTTTAATTAAATATACACTTATATTATTAATATATTTTTACTTTGATTTAATCATTTATAAATGTTTAAATCAAATTTATTTTAAAAAAAGAAGATAAAACTTACGAACTATATGTAAGTTTCATCTTCTTTTTTATTTTATTATAATTTCTTTAATTTTTTCAAATACCCTTTTGGAATTATTTTTGTCAATATTTAAGAATGTATTATTTATTCTTTCTAAATATATATTTTCCATTTTTTCATCACTATTTACTTGTTTAATTATACTTTTTACTAGTTCATCTTCATCTTTTATGATTTTTCCAAATCCATCATTCTCATATGAAAAATAACCTGGTTTATAATGCTTTGTAAAATAATCTTCACTATCAAATTGATATAAAAACATTGGTTTTTTTAGGTAAGCAACATCAAATATTATACTTGAATAATCTGTTATAAGTAATGAAAGTTTTTCAAAAATTTCCGAATACTTAATATTTTCAACATTTTTTATTTCAACTATATCATTTTCTAATCTTTTAAAGAAACTCTCGTATAGTTTAAATCCTGGATGAAGTAAAAATAATATTTTAAATCCTTTATTTTTTAATTCTTTTAACATTTTTTCATTACTAAGTAAATTACTATATCTTTTATAATATTCTGAATTATCAAAGTCATCTTTTATATCATGAAATCCTTCACTATTTATAGGACCTGACAAATAAGTTCTCCATGTAGGAGCAATCAAAATCATTTTTTCTTTTTTATCATTTAACTTATCAAATCTAGGTAATCCTGTTAAAACCACTTCTTTATCAAACATATATTTATTGG
Organism: Clostridia bacterium; assembly: GCA_029256705.1. Taxonomy (GTDB): domain Bacteria; phylum Bacillota; class Clostridia; order TANB77; family CAG-465; genus RGIG5057. The sequence goes on along the minus strand of JAQSXK010000004.1, from coordinate 91,488 downwards.
TATTTATTTCTTCATACTCTTTTTTTGTACTTGTTACGAACATATCTATCTTAGATTTGCATTTATTTAACGGACGATGCACATCATTCATAATAACACCATGTTGTAAAAAAACAAATTTATATGCAAATAAATCTTCAAAACATTCTGTTTCGGTTATGCTAAATGGATTATAAAAATTTGCATGAGAAGATATAATAATTTTAGCATTTAAAAACATAATCTTATGTATAAAGCTATCTTTAATAATTACTTTCCCAATTTTTTTAATTTCTTTTATATTTTTTGAATCTTTAGAAATTACGAAATAAGAATTTCTTGCAAATTTCTTCTCATTTTTACAAACATATTCAAAAAGTGCTTGTGCATTATCATTTCCAACCAGTGGTCGGTCGTTAAATAAAACATATCTCTTAGTGGTTCTTGCAAATAATCTGTAAACCCAATTTACATTAAAAAATTGCTTTATATATCCTATTCTTTTAATCTCATATATTATTTTAGATAAAAAACTTCTTTTTTTAATATCTATGCCCTTATTAGTAAATGCGATTACTCTAGTTTTATTGATAAAACTATATTCTTCTTCTTTTCTTAAATAATCTTCAACTACATAATTTTTATCCATGTTAACAAATTTTATTGGTATTTCAATTCCTGCTACTTTTAAAATCGGTCTATATGAAGTCAAATTATCAATTGGCAATTCTGTCTCAAATTTATATGTAGTATTAAACTCCATACCTAAAACTTTATTCAAGAAAAATTTATTTTCACTTTTATTTAAAATAATATTATAAGTTTTACCTCTTTTATCTTTGAATTTAACACTTCCATTAACATTAATAGGTAATACATCATTATATACTCCAATAAATTTAATAACATTATCTGTTACTTCATAATTACTTAAAATTATTTTACATTCATTAACTGTCCCAATTTTAACAGAATTTGCATATAAAATGTGATCATGAATTTTAAATTCAATTGACTTTGAATCAAACCCATATTTAAGAGTAAAAAAAGCTATTTTAATCATATGGTTTTTATCATAAAAGTTTACAATATATTTATCTTCAATTTTACTCAATATATCTTTACAAAGTTCATGAAATATAAGTATTTTTTCACTTTTTTCACCGTTTAAAGCTTTATTTCTTTTTTTAATTTCGCCAAGTAATATATACTTTAAAAATTCAGGCATCTCCATATTTTTTTCATTTAATATTCTACAAAAATTTTCATATAAATATCTAGTATTTGCAATAAATGAGTCTATATTATATTTTGTTTTTCCAGATAAAGAACTTGCTTCTTTTCTTATTCTATAATTATATACAGCTTCATCATGTCCTATTATTCCTACATGCCTATTATCAAAATATATTTGACAATTTGCAAATAAATCTTCAGCAACTTCTAAATTCGTATCAAACTTTATATTATCAAATATATTACTTTTATAAAAAGTAGCAGCAGATGATAATATATAGTTTTGTGGGCTCTCATCTAAATTAACAACTGTAGTTTCTTTACCAAATTTTTCGTATCTTGGATGTACCCCAGTTTTACCTTCAAAATATTCAACAACTAAACCTGCTAAATTTATATCACTATTTTGTTCAAAAAAATTATATACAGATTTAAGTGCATCTTTACTTAGTATATCATCTGGATCAAAAAAGTTTACATATCTTCCACGAACAAAATTCAATCCAAAATTTCTAGCAGAAGATAATCCACCATTAGATTTTTCATGATACTCAATATTGTCTGGATATTGATTTGCATATTTTTTGCAAATTTCACCAGATTCATCAGTTGAACCATCATTAACAAATATTAGTTGTACATTTTCTTCGAAATCTAATGATTGCTGTATTATCGAATCAATAGCCTCCTGTAGATATTCTTCTACGTCATATATAGACATTATTATTGAAAAATTATATTTATATTGTATCACACTATTCTCCCCTTCTCAATAAAATTAAAATTAATTTTTTGGTTTAGATATTATACATCTTTTTTGCTAAATAGTCAACTATTTTATCTTTTTTATACTACCCAAAATTTCTTTTTTAAAACATACAGTAATAAAAAAACAACTAATAATAAATTATTAGTTGTTTTTTATTACTTATTTCAAATATATCTCTTACTCTTGTTCTGGAGCATTTACTGGACAAACTGATGCACAAGCACCACAATCTATGCAAAGTTCAGGATCTATTATATATTTTTCGTCTCCCTCTGATATTGCATTTACTGGACATTCAGGTTCGCAAGCTCCACATTTAATGCAAGCATCTGATATTCTATATGACATTAAGATCACCCCCTATTATTTCTATTTCACATTCCAAGTTAATTCTTCAGCGTCATAAGTCTCATATTTTTCATTTTCTCTTGAATCACCAAATTTAACTCTTACTTTTAAATTTAATATATCTACATTTGCAACTTTACCAGACTCATTTGTTGATTTTACTTTAACTAATTCCCCATACTTAGGTAATTTTTTCAAGTTCTCTTTATACTCATTTTCTTCAAATTTAATACAACACATAAGTCTACCACAAGCTCCGGATAATTTTGACATATTAATTTGAAGTCCTTGATCTTTTGCGTCTTTTATTGTAACCGATTTAAAATCTTGTAAATGAGTTCTACAACAAACTTCTCTTCCACACATTCCTAAATTAGGATATACTTTTATTTCATCTCTTGGACCTATTTGTCTAAGTTCAATTCTGGTTTTAACTTGAGCAGCCAATATTCTCACTAAATCTCTAAAGTCTACTCTCTCTTCAGCAGTAAAAAACATAGTGATTTTAGACTTATCAAAAGTATATTCTGCAAGTAGAAATTTCATGTTAAGCTTAAGTTTTAATGCCTCTTTTTTTGCAAATTCTAAAACTTCTATTGCCTCAATATCATTATCTTTTTGAACTTTTAGGTCAAATTTTGTTGCAGGTTTTATTATATCTTGAACCTGTGCATCTTTAGGTAATTCATCTGATTTAAGTATTTTTACAACTCTACCTATTTCTTGTCCTTTATCTGTTTCGGCTATAACAGTATCTCCTACTCTAAATCCATATTTAAGTGGATTCATGTATACTAACTTGCCGGTTTTTCTAAATCTTACTCCTAAAATAACTTCCATTTTCCCTCCTTTATATATTAATCAATATTTTATTTTAAATATTTTCGATACATTTAAGTATCATATTGTCTATAACTATATCATAATTTCCGTTATATTTCAATCTTTCTTTTGCCTTTTCGATTATTTCTGTACATAAATACTTGTTACTACTAAAAAGCACATGCTGTAAATAATCTAGCGTATGTTTTTTTGTAAAGTCGATACCTTCAGATTCTTTCAAACATTTTATAACATCTTTTGTAACAATACTTTTATATAATTCATTTATTTTATTTAATTCATCAGTAAGCTTTTCATTTATTATTTCTAGCATAAACCCAATTGAACCATCTGCAAATTCTATAATATTTTTATCTAAATTAGTATCAAAATTCTCACTTATATATTTATCTACTATTTCAGTACTTAATTTATTAAAGTTAATTTTATATACTCTAGAAATAACTGTTGGAAGAAGATTTGAACTACTCGAAGCTATTAAAATTATGACAGCATGTTTTGGCGGCTCTTCTAATGTTTTTAAAAGTGCATTTTGTGAGGCGTCATTCAAATACTCTGCGCCATCAATAATGTATACTTTCATATCTCCAGTAGCCGGCGAAACATATATATCATTAACTATATTATCTCTAATCTGTTCTACCAATATATTTTTCTTATCTTCTTTTTTACAAATGTATTTATAATCTGGACAACTATTCAAATTACTAACATTAAGAATTGCTTTAGCAAATTCTTTTGCAACTAATAATTTACCAATTCCTGAGGGCCCAGTAAACAAGTAAGAATGAGAGACTTTACCTTGCGAAATAGAATCTTTTAATATATTTTTCTCATTCCCATGTCCCAATATATTTTCAAACATTATTTAGCACCTACTTTATTTCACCAATTTTATTAAGCGGCCATATACGTGAAATTACATAACCATCAATTTTAGATAATGGTATACACCCAAAAAACCTTGAATCCATACTTTGTAATCTATTATCTCCCATTGCAAATACTGAGTCATCTGGCACAATAATATCTACATATGCCCCATTTCTGCTTGTTGTACCATCCTTTAAATATGATTCTTCTAATTTTTCATTATTTCTATATACTGTACCATCTTCATTTATTACGATGTGATCTCCAGCAATTCCAATAACACGTTTTATATAACTTTTTTTATTTATTCCCATAAAATTATATGTAAAAGCTTCTACTCCTAAGTGTTCATCATAATTTGCTATTGCTTCGTTTCCTTCTAAAACTTTACCAGGTTCTATTTCCGTTTTATTAACATTTGCAGAAGGTGCTATAAATGTTACAATATCTCCATGCTTTAAATCTTTTTTACCAAATATAGTTCTTTGTATTAATACCTTTTCACCTTCATTCGCTGTTGGTTTCATAGATATCTGTTTAACACCAGATATTGTACCTACAAAGTAATTTAATAATAAATATAATAAGTATGCTACAATAAAACAAAATGCCCATTCAATTATTTCTTTTTTGATTTTTTCTTTAGACCATTTTTTATCCAATTTAACAATCTCCCTCTTTAATTAGTGAATATTTTCTCCGTTTGCAATATCCCCGTCTAAAGTAAGTAGTTTTACAACATCCTTATCTCCTGCAGCAAGTAACATTCCATTAGATTCTACTCCTCTTAATTTTACTGGTTTCAAATTAGCTACTACAACTATTTTTTTATTAATTAATTCTTCTTCTTTGTAATATGGTACAATTCCAGATACTATAGTTCTTGTTTCAGTTCCTAAATCCACTGTTAACTTGTATAATTTATCTGATTTTTCAACTCTTTCAACTGTTTTTATTTGTCCAACTTTTAAACTAACTTTATCTAAATCATCAATTGTGATGTATCCCTTTTCATTAACTTCTTCCACTTTTTCTTCTTTTATAGATTTTATTTCTTTATTTTCTTCCATTTTAACTTCATCTTCCTTTAATATTAAATTTTTATCTATTCTTGGAAATAAATTTTCAGTTTTCTTACATACTGTACCATTTGGAATTTGTCCAAACTCTTGTATATCTTCCCAACTATTTTTCAATTCTGAGCATCCAATTTGACCAATTATTTTATTAGGAATTGTAACCATAAATGGTTTCAACATTACTGATACAACTCTTACACTTTCAGCTAATACATATAGAACTTTATTCAATCTTTCTTTTAAATCTTCATCTTTTGCTAATTTCCATGGCTCATTTAAATCTATATATTTATTAGAATAACTAACGATTTCCATTACTTTATCTAACGCAATATCTGGTCTTAAACCATCCATGTTTATTTTATAATCATCCATGTTATACTTAATTAGATTTAAAATAGATACATCTGATTCAGTATTTTCTATATTTAAAAATGCATCTTTGGATAATACACCATTATTATATTTTTCAGTCATTGCAACTACTCTACTAACTAAGTTTCCTAAATCATTTGAAAGATCAGAGTTGATTTTTTGTATATACATTTCTTCATCAAAATTACCATCTGTTCCAAGTTTAACTTCCTTTAGCAAGTAATATCTAAGGGCATCTACACTTGAATACTTTATATATTCTCTTGGATCTTTATAATTACCTAAAGATTTAGATATTTTCTTTCCATCAACTATAAGCCATCCATGCCCAAAAATCTTTTTAGGTAATGGCAAATCTAATGCCATTAATAGCGCTGGCCATATTATGCTGTGAAAACGTGTTATTTCCTTGCCAACCAAATGTAAATCCGCTGGCCAAAACTTTTTCATTAAGTTATCATCTTCGCTTAGGTACCCAAGCGCAGAAATATAGTTAGATAAAGCATCAATCCATACATATACAATATGTTTGTTATCAAAAGGAACTTCGATTCCCCATTTAAATGTTGTTCTTGATACACATAAATCTTCTAACCCTTTATCTATAAAACTAGAAAACATCTCGTTTTTACGTGATTCAGGTTCTAAAAACAATGGATTTTCTTCAAAAAAATTTTTAAGTCTATCCTGATATTTAGATAATTTAAAGAAATAACTTTCTTCTTTTACTACTTCAACATCTCTACCACAATCTGGACACTTTCCATCAACTAATTGAGATTCTGTAAAAAAAGATTCACATGGTGTGCAATACTTTCCTTCATATTCGCTCTTATATATATCTCCTTGATTATATAATTTTTCAAATATTTTTTGTACACATTTTTTGTGATCTTCATCTGTCGTACGTATAAACCTATCATATGATATATCTAAAGTTTTCCACAATTCTTTAGAATTTTTTACTATTCCATCAACATAATCCTTGGGTTCCATGTTTAAATCTTTTGCTTTTCTCTCTATTTTTTGTCCGTGTTCATCTGTTCCAGTTAAAAAGAACACATCTTTTCCTATCAATCTATTATATCTTGCTATAACATCGGCCACAACCGTACAGTAACAGTGCCCAACATGAAAATTTCCACTAGGATAATATATCGGTGTAGTTATATAAAATTTATTATTTTGCATAATTTTTCTCCTACTTTCAAATATTTATATTATACCATAGAATATAATATATTACAATAAAATTACAGTAACATATTATAAATTTAAATAAAAACAATTATATATATGAAACAACTAAACAGAAAGCACATTATCCTGTTTAGTTGCAATTTTAAAGAATAAAATATGATGAACTAAATATTACTGTTGCTGTAAATCCAGCAGCACCCACAAAATTTCCACACATAATCCCTTTTCCTATATATTTTAGCATATTACCTTTCTTTATACAAAATAAAGCTATAACAAACAATGCTATAAAAAGCATCACTGCATAAAACAGTATAATATAGTTTCTAATATTAACTTGACTTTTTAATGACGATGTTATTGTATCTTTAAATACGTTTAGTTCACCACTTAAGTTAGCATTTTGTATTTTTTCTACCGCTATAGAATATTCACTATTTGTTTTTGATTGTTCATTGTTTATACCTATTGTACTAACAATATTAGGATATATTATTAGAATTGGTATTAAATACATTATTAAAATAGCCAAAGTATATCCTACAGAAAATATTATTAATTTCTTATTCATATTATAACCTCTTTAAAGAAACTATGCACATAGCAATTGCTGTTTCTTTTACATGTGATATACTTATATCTATGTCATAATTAGCGATTAATTTATTTGCTTTATTATCTAATATATTAACTTTTGGTCTTCTTTTAAAATCCTCAACATTCTCTACTTCAATATTATTAAATTCAATTGTTATATCGTTATCTATTAATATCTTAGATATTGCTTTATATATTGCCTCTTTTGCCGCATATCTTCCTGCATATCTTTGGTATTTGGTATCACTTGTAATCTTATCTATATCTTGAATCTCTTTTTCAGTAAAAACCTTATATTTAAACATTTCGTTTTTCTCAATAGCTTCCTTAATTCTTTCAACTTCAATTATATCTGTTCCACAATACATTAAATACTACCTCCAAGGTGTCTTTCTAATTTGTGTTTTATCCACCTCACAATTATAAATGTTGGATAACTAAGAGCAACTATAATCATTGAATAAATTAAAAATGGCTCCACCCATGTTCTTTCTAAAGAATACATCTGCGATAGAATCTGTAATCCAGAAAATATTAAACTCGCAGTGTACATTATAATCAAAATTATATTAATTTTGCTTTGACCAGAAGTTACAACAGTGTTATAGTACTCTACATACTCTTTATGAACTTCGTCATATAATTCAGATAATTCAAAAGCGCTTTGCCATCTTTTCCAAATATCCATACCGTGTTCAGAGTTTGTTATTTGACTAAACCAACTAAAATGTGTAAATTTAGTTAATTCATTATTTAATTTTGGTATCATTGTTTTATCTCTTTTTAATAAATTCTGTAAAAAATTTATTAAAGACATTCTTTGGTAAAACGCAAGTAATAACATGTATAAATAATCTTTTTCAAAACTATGTGGCATTTTAGTAATGTTGTATTTTTCCTTTTCAGAAACAAGAACAACACCGCTTTCTCTAGAAAATCCAAACATAGAATATTTCCATCTTGAATATGTATTTTCCTCTAACTTTTTACAATCATTATTAAAAATAGCACTACTTTTACTATCTGTTACATACTGAAATTTATAAAAATCATTTTTTAGATTTTCAAAATTAGTATTCTCGTTCCAATCTTCTTTGTCTAAACAAACATACGAATATGTGAACATTTTATCATAATAAATTTTATTTAAATCATTACTTTCAAATCCTGAAATTATTGATTTAATAAATATAGTAATATCATTTATATTATCTATTCCTTTTGCCTTTATATTTAGTTTGTCCTTACTATCGTTTCTTGGTGATACACCTCTAAATATACTATTAAAATCTAAAATTTTATCAAAATCTATATTCTCATTATCATCTTCAACTTCTGTTTTAATATCTAAAAAACATACTCCTGGTTCAAAACATATAACTTTTATACTTATAATATTAAAATCTATAATACCATATCTTTTCTTATTTACAGTACCAACTTTAATATTATCTAAATTAAAATCAAATGTAACACAGGAAGATCTTTTTAAAATATTTGCTTTCTTTGGATTAGCCATAGACTTATATTTTTTAATAAAATCATTACTCCAAAAAAGTGTAGGAAACAAAAATTTTCTCATATATGGAAGAAAAAAATTATATGCCTCTTCATCCTCTCTAATCTCATGTATCTTTAATTTCCAATTTTTGTCCTGTTCTAATAAGTTATTTATAAAACTAGAATATTTATCTTTTTCAATTATAAAAGGATATATAAAATGTGTGTATTGATATTTAGCACTTAGTGACATAAAATCCCCCCTATACATATAATAATTCTATAATGTTTTTAAAAAAATGTCAATAATTTTTATAATATTTATATAAAACTATTGATTTTTAACTTTTTCAATGCTATAATATTTAGGTATTATATTTCGGGGTGTAGCGCAATTGGTAGCGTACGTGGTTTGGGACCATGGGGTTGCAGGTTCAAGTCCTGTCACTCCGACCATAATTATATATGGTAGTATATAGAAATAGCAAGGGTTTTAATACTCTTGCTATTTTTTATTTTATTAGAATGTAGTTAATTTGTAGTTATTTATTTTTTCCAATTATCTGTAACTGATTGAAAATCTATATCTAACCATTCTTTTCTCCACTCATCTAAATACATTATATCACTAGAAGATGGTTCTAGCTCACATTTGTCTACCTTTATTATTGATGGTATTATTATAGATTCTCCAATTAACAACGCCTCTCCTGATGACAATGTACTTAACACAGCTGTTAATTTTCCAAACGTATCTGGCAATAGCCTTTTTACATAGTTTTGATCATCTGGATTTGTCAATCTCATTGCCACGAAAGTATTACATTGAGAAAATATCGTTTCAGAAACTTCAGATGGTCTTTGACTAACAATCACCAATGTTATGCCATATTTTCTGCCTTCTTTAGCAATTCTTTCGATTGAATTTCTTGATGATTTGTATTTTAATAATTCACTCTTTGGAACATATTTGTGTGCTTCTTCAAAAACTAGCAAAAGCGGTATGCTGTTTAGAGAATTATTTTTTCTGCTAGAATAAGCAAAATCAAATAAAATTCTTGATATCAAAGATACCGTTATACTTAGAACATCAAAAGGCACTCCACTAAGATCTATTATTGTTACATTTGATTTGTTATCCTCTCTATATCCTATAAATTGCTGTATTGCCTCTATAAAAGTTATATTTTTTGACCTTTCACCAAATAAAAAATCCAATCTATTGTCGGTAATTTTATTATGAAACCTATTTATAAATTTGTCTATTGTACCATCAGCATAAGGACCTTTTTTTATAGCATTTGTCTTAGAGGCCTGAAATTCATATTCCTCTTTAAAATAGTCTTTCATTTTATCATAAATGTTACAGTACTTCTTTTCTTCTCTATTTTTATATTTTACATCTAAATCATTGTAATATTCATGTGTCTCAATCTTAAAATTTTTTAAGGCGTTGTATATTTCTTTAACATTAAATTTAGTGGGAGAGTCAAAATTTAAACTTCTGTTATCACCACACGTAACCTGCTTATTAATAGTTATTACATTTCTTAAAAGTGATGATTGATTATAATTATTATTATCTCCAGTATCTAAAAAAATTTCTTCTAATTCATCCCCACTTAATAACCAGTATGGTAACACTAAATTTTCTATATTAATTTTATTTGCATCTGGAAAAGCTGTTTGATATTCTGAATGTATATCAAATATTACAATATGAGAATTGTTAAGTCCATTATATCCCTGTTTTTTTACGTTTATTGCATTTTGTATTATTTTAGCAGTAGTATTAGATTTACCAGATCCACTTGAACCTACAATAGCTATATGTTTATTAAAAAATTTGTTACCATTAACACTTATTTTTACATTCGCGTTATTAGATAGAGTTGCAAAACAAAATCTTTCATTTTCGGAAATACTATCAGTAAATATTTTATTAACGGTATTATCTTCAGCAATATTTACCGTTTTTGGTGGTATAGATAATGTATCCCCACCTCTTCTAAATATATTATCTTGAATAATTCCCAATGGAGTTGCATCAATAACATATTTTCTTTCCATTTCTGTATAAGATCTACCACTTTCATCTATTTTTGTGATTTCAATTAAATCTATCTTAAAATTCTCTATTATAGCTATTACTACAAAACTGTCATCATCACTTTTTATTTCTAAATACGAACCAATTTTTAATTTACATTCTGCAGTTTTCCAATCATCCATATCATTAACTAGAATTTTAACTTTATCTGGATCCACCGATATTACTTGAGCACATAAATTTTCCATAATCTTTCTCCTTCTAACTCATTATATCAATAACATTTCTTATATTATCAATTTTAACGTAGTTCAAATCTTCAATATTAATATCTAATTTAGTATCACTATAAAAATTATATACTTTCTTAACTTTATTTGATAGCTTAGTTAATACTGATTTTAAATCATTAATATTATCAATAATTTTAAAACATATATCATCCTGTCGAGAATTTGCTTTTACAATATTTTCTACATCAAATATAGCGCCTTTAAATGGATATCCATCATTAAACTTTAAACAACTTCCATACATCTCTCTTTTTATTTCTTTTAATAAATTTTCATCTATGTTTTGTATATATATATATGGAGGTGGAGATATTAGCATATATTTATCTTTATTTATTCTCTGTAATTTGTAGTATTTTTTTGATATAGAATATATTACACTTTGAATTTCAACTTTACTATAATTACTAAAATTAAAAATAAAAAATCTTTCATGATTATTCAATGTTCTTTCTTTAAAAAAATTATCTTTTATGAATTTGATATACTCTTTATTTTTTTTATTTCTAATATAAAAATCATGTATAATTGTATCTCTGTTTAATTTTAAATATTCAATTATTTCCTTTTTTGTTATAACTCTATTAACAGGACTATTTTGTGTTATAATATTAATAAATAACCCAATCACTTGAGGGTAATATATTTCTGCAACTTCAAAATCGCAGTTAAGCGTATCTCCTATTTTATCTATAGCTTCCTTCATTTCGAGAATATACTCTTTTGATAATACAATTTTAAAATCTTTTATAAATGACTCTTTCAATTCATTTTCAAATTTATAAAATACATTCCCTATTTTACAGTTTAGTAATATTTTATCTAATTCATACACGCTATCAAAGGATATTTGTTCATTCTGTCTATCATAAAAATAAGCATATAATACGTATTTACACTTTTCCTTTTTATAATCATTCAGAATTTTTATAACAGGTTCTTTCAAATTACTAGGTAAATATTTTGATTTTTCTTTATATTTCATTTGATATACTATTGTATCACTATTAAAATCTTGTTTATTTTCCAGTGTAAATTTTTGTTCTAGTGTTTTTGAATCCAGAATACTCTGAATTGATTTTATAAATTGGAAACTAAATCCTTTTATGGCATAATATCCACCATCTTCCAACTTAATCCCTCCTTTTACTGATATTCTAATACCGAATTTATCATTTTTCTTATTGTTATATTTTCAAGTTTATATTTTAATGGAGTAACTATATCTTCATTGTTTTTTATATGTAAATTTGCATTATATATTATTCCAAGCAAGCAAAACAAATCCGGAACATCTATCCCTACACTTAAACAATTTTCTATTTTTTTCTTAGTACCGTGAATGCATAAAAATTTTTCTTTTAATTCTTCTGAAGATAATCTTCTGTACAAATATTTTTCTATATGCATGCGTAACCCAATACACACTGCCAAAGAATCATAATCATCTAAATTATGCACATATTTATTGGTTTGCATATCTATATATTTGCAAAAGCCTTCCGAATTCTTCCATTCGTTACTTAAATTTAAATTTCCAATATATTCTGATATATCAAGTTTATTCGGATAAAAATGAAAATAACATTTACTAATTTCATCATCAATTAATTCGTTTCCTCTATTACGAATTAGTTTAATTAAATTATTACTAACATTATCAGAAATCTCTTTCATATATTTAATTTTAGTTTTATGTTTATTAAAACAAAAATGATTGAAAACATTTGGATCAAGATGAGTCATAATAATAGGAAAAAATTCTCTTCCCTCTTTTTTCATTTTTTCTATATATTTAGTTATAAAGTATTGGCACGAAATTAAATTTGCATCATCTAAATAATCAAAAACCTCATCGATAATTAAAATGCATTTCTTTCTATTCATAATGTTTTCTGCTGTAACTAGTGAAGATATAAATGATAGAATATCTCTTTGACCATTAGATATCTCATATGCCTTAGGCCACTCCATAATTAATCCTTTTTTACTATCTTCTTTGGGTTTCTTATTAAAACGTGTTGTGTCTATGTTACTCAATAATTCTATATATTTCTCTTTAACATTTAAGTAATGCTGATAATCAAGAAATCGTTTTATATTCTTATTAATTTTTAAAATTCCTACTAATTGAATTGCACACAAATAAGAATCCAGAACATCGCTTATTGATTCAAATTCATATTGGTTTATTATATTTGTGATTTTTTTCATTTCATCAATTTCTTCTAATTCGAGAATTCCATTATTCATTATTTTTTCTCTTATTTCTGCTGTTGAACCTTTATAACTATTTATTCTATTTTTAAATTCTTCTATTTTTCTCAAAGTTCTTATTTGAGTAAATTTATTAAAATCTACATCTTTTTCCAATATGAATAAAATATTTCTATTCTCAAATATTTCTTTTATATTTGGTAATATTTTCCCGTTTTCTCCAAACTTTTTTTTCTCTTCTAAATATGAATACTTAATAATATATCTTTCAGGTATACTTTGAACAATAACATTTGGCAATATCTCTAAAGAAGCTTTTGCAATACTTCTCCCACTAATATTAAATAATGTTGATTTTGCGACTAACTGGTTATTTATAACAAAAACATCTATCTCTTTATTAATGTCATTTTTTGTATCATTGGCAATTAAAATTTTCTCCACATTATCTTCATCTATTATGATTTTTAATTCCGGTTTATTTTCTTCATTTCCATCGTGTAAATCAATTTTATCAAGTTTTAGTCTGCTATTGTTCAGAGATTTAAATGCAATACTAAAAGAACTTTTTCCAAAACCATTTGGGGCAACGAAAATATTTGGCTTATTTGGAATTAAATCTAAATCAAGACATAAATGATCTATTCCTTTTACATTTTTTATATCAATTTTTTTTATTCTCATTTTTCCTCCTTAAATGTTTTCAATCATCTTTAGAAATTTCATAATTAAGGCATTCTTCACAAATCATTATATCATTATCAATCGAATTAAATGGTTGTCCACAATTACAACACAACCTAATATCTTCTAATTTGGTTTTAAATTTGCAATAAAAACAAAACGCAATATTTTCATTATAATCGAGAACCATACTATTTTCTCCACATTCAGTACAATTACATAATGGATATATACCGCCATCTTTAATACATTCATACGAAGAAATTCCAAGTACATTCGATATATATAAATCTGCTATGTTATGAGAGTCATCTGTGTAATAACAAAATAAGCATTCATTATTGCCACAATCAATAGAAAGAAATTTTTTAAAACAATTGGGACAAGTAACAAGTTCGTCAAATACTCCATCTTGTTTAGCAGTTGCTTCAATTATTTTTTCTCTTGCATTAATTATTTCTTTTAAATTTTGTGTTTCCTTTTGTATGCTAAATAATAATTCTTTTTCATCATCAGATATATTAGTAATATTTATATATTCAGCAATAAATTTAATTACTAATGATAATGAGTCATACATTATAGTTTCAACTGCTTCTATTGATTCTTTTATCTTAAAATGTTCCATTTTATTTCTTCTCTTACGAAGATTTTCAAGTATTCTTTCATCCTCAGTTGAAAAACACACATTACAAAATCTTTTAAGTCTTTCAATATTTGAAATACTATCAACACTTTTTATATCGCCTTCTTCTAGTTCTCTTTTATTAGCCTTATTCATATCCGCAAAAATATATGTCCAATGTTCATTTACTAATTTATATTTAAATACTAATTCAATACCAGATGATAAATTAAGAACGGAATATTTTAAATACCTCTTTCTTAGTGACTCATCACATTCTTTCGAATAATTAATATTATTTATTGATGATATTAAAAAATCAAGCCCGTTTTCTAGCAAAGAATAATTTATATCCATGTTTTTACCCCTTAAAATCTTTACAAAATTGATTTTGAGAATATCTCACAATCTTTTTTATTTATTATACTATATTTTTTTGTATATTTTGTCGAATAATGTAAATTTATAATATATTATAATAAATATTGCAATATTTTATTACATTAAAACATTTATTGTACATTTAAAAAATTTTCCATTTTATCTGCAGTTTCTCTAAAACTCTCATCAAAGAAATGTGAATATATATTATGAGTTGTTGCTAGATTACTATGGCCAGCTCTCTTTGATATTATTTGGGCTTGTATTCCGCTAGCTATTTGTAATGATATGCTTGTATGTCTCAACCCATGGAAGTTTATATATGGCAAATTATGTTTTTTCAGAATCTTAGATAATATGGCAGATGGTGTATTAGGATGCATTTTTCCTCCAAAATCTGTTGTGAATATTTTATTACTAGACTCCCATTTACTTCCTAACTTTAATCTTAGAGTCAGCTGCTCTTTTTCATACTTTTTTAATGTATTTAAAGTTGTAGGTGCTACATATATATTACGATTACTAGACTCTGTCTTAGTCTCTTTTTCGATGATTCCTACGTTTGATACATACTGTGTTTCTTTATTAATTATTATTTTAGATTCATTAAAATCAATATCTGACCATTCTAAACCTGTTAATTCTCCTCTTCTACATCCACTGTCGATAGCAAGTAAGATAAGTGCTTGATATTTTAGAGACTCACTAGATAATGCTTTAACTAAATTTTGTACTTGTTCTGGATTATAGTACTTCATTTCTTTTTTAGGTACTTTTATTTTATCGCACTTACTATTAGAATTAACTGATATATAGCCCCATAATACCGCCTTATTTAACATACTATTAACTATAGTATAATGATGTTTGATAGTTTTAGGGGCAAATTTTGTATTTGTTTTCAACTCTGTATAAAAATCCTCTAATATTTTAGTATTTAAATTTTGTAGTTTAATATGTCCTATTACTCTCTTAATATTTTTACTATATAAATTATATGTATAATAAGTTTTGAGTGCTATTTTACTTTTGATATTTTCTAAATACTCATCAGCTAATTCTTCAACCGTCATTTTATTTTTGTTAACAAAAGTGTTATTGTTTATTTGTGCTAGCATTTCAGCTTCACGAGCTTCTGCCTCTTTCTTTAAGCCATGAAATGTCTCGTATGTGCGTTCATAAGTTCCATTTTTATTTTTACCTCTATACACCTGTATAAGCCAAATGTTTTTACCTCTCTGCTTTATACTCATTTTATTTTACCTCTACTCTCTTTTTTTAGTTGCATTAATTCAGATTCTAACTCTAAAAGTTTTATTTTATTTATTTCTGACATTTTAACATTATATGGCAAGCTTATATCTCCATAAAATTTACCCTTATCCATATCCACCTTCAAATGATCTTTGTCAGTTAAAGCAAATTCTTTATCGCTTTCTTCTGAATTTAGATAAAATGATATTAATCTTATAATTGACTCTCTCGAATAGCCCTCTTTTGTTCTCAAATTTTTATCAATATTCATCTCTAAATTTTTTAGTAAAAAATTAATTGTATTTAATAATATTACATCATCTTTATTCTTGTTTAATGCCTTAATAGCTATATCATCAAGTCCAGTTGTTTTATTTATATTATTCATAGCAATATTTTTAACATTTGTCCTGCAGAGTATATAGTCACTAGGAACTTTATAGAAATTCGATAAATCTATAACTATATTGAAAGGCATTGGATTCTTTCCATTTTCATAATTTTTATATGTTTGCCTTGTTACATTAAGTCTCTTTTCAAATTCGGCATCAGTCAATAATTTATGTTTTTTCCTTTCATATTCTTCCTCATATTCCTCTCTTAATTTTTTTAATCTTTTCCCTATATTGTTTTGATATTCATTTTTTTCGTTTTCTTTCATATTATACCTCCATGTAAATATTTTTAACATTTAATATTTTAAAACATTATTGTATAAATCTATTAACATAGTAAATTTAATGAGTTTTTTAGTGTTATAATGTAATTATAGTTAACAATATTTATTAACAATATTTTAACACTATATATTAAAAAGTCAATACTTTTTAATCATATTTATAAAAAAGGAGGAGAAAAAAATGAACAATCTAGAAATTAGACAATCAATTGAAGATAACGGATTCAAAAAATACCAAATCGCACATGCTCTAAAAATAAGAGAAGAATCATTTTCAAGAAAATTAAGAAATGAAATGACAATTGATGAAAAAAACAAGATTTTAGAAACAATTAAAAAATTAAAAAAGGAGAAAGAGTAAAAATGAATGATCAAATTTTAAACTTAAAAGAATCTGCAATATTTTTAGGTTGTGGATTAACAACTTTAAGAAAGCTAGTTAGATTAAAAGAAATTAATTATTTTATGATAGGAAATAGGTACTATTTTCGTAAACAGACTTTAGAAAACTGGATTTTAAATATGGAAAATGAAAACAGAAAAATAAACACCGTAAATCAAGAAGTAATAATAAGTCTAAAATAGGAGGAATATTATGTACTCAACAAATATTGAACTAAAACATATAGACAATTTATCAGATACAGAAATAAAATATGACTTGCAAAACTTAGATACTTCTAATTTAATTCTTGAATATCTACTCGAATCTACAGATAAAAAATTAAAGTGCAAATTAGAAAATAGAATGAAGCTTTTTGATTTAAATACTTATATAGAATATATGAAGTTTATAAATATACACAGAATCCATCATATATATAACAATATAGAATTCGAAATAGATGAATTTCACACAACTATATTACCTGAATTCCCAATAAATTCATTACCAGAAACAATTAGAAAATTTGTAGATGAAGTTGCAACATCTACTCAAACTTCTCATGACATGGGTGCCACTTGCGTTTTAGCAGTACTTTCAATTTGCTTACAAAAAAAATTTCAAGTTAATGTTACCAGTGACTGGGTTGAGCCCTTAAATTTATTTTTAACTTTTATAGCTCCTCCCGGAGAGAGAAAATCTGGAGTAATAAAATATTTTATTATGCCTGTTATAAAATTTGAATTGAATGAAAATGAAAAATTAAAACCCAAATTAGAACAAAATAAAATAGAAAAGTCAATATTAGAAAAGGAAAAAATAGTACTGGAAGATAAATTTTCAAAAGGAAAAGAAACCGATCACGGTAAAATTTCAGACTTGTCTGATAAAATATCACAATTTAATGAATTAAAACCTATAAAACTATTTGTAGATAGCGTCACGCCCGAAAAACTATCAAACTTAATGTATGAAAATGACGGAAAAATAGCAATTATATCCGCAGAGGGCGGAATATTCGACATTATGTCTGGTATGTACTCAAAAAACATAAACATTGACGTTTTTTTGAAAGGTCATGCAGGCGATTTAATAAAAGTTGATAGATTAAACAGAGAGGCAGAATATATTTTAGATCCTGCTCTTACTATACTTTTAGCTATTCAGCCTAACGTTTTAAATAAGATTCTTAAAAATTATGAATTTTGTGGTCGTGGATTATTAGCTAGATTTCTATTTTCTATCCCTACTTCAAAAGTAGGAAAAAGAAGTTTCAACTCAGAAAAAATAAATACAATTACCCAAGAAAATTACAATGAACTAATAGATAAATTACTTAATCTCAATCCTCCAATTATTAAAAACATACAATTTAGTGATGAAGCTCTTAATTTAATGGAAATTTTTCACAACGATTTAGAAC
The DNA here is from genome assembly GCA_029256705.1 of Clostridia bacterium. Taxonomy (GTDB): domain Bacteria; phylum Bacillota; class Clostridia; order TANB77; family CAG-465; genus RGIG5057. The sequence continues at coordinate 72,698 of JAQSXK010000004.1, read as the reverse complement.
CCAAGTTAATTAATGAATTATATAAACTGGCTGATTGGTCTAAGAAACTAGAGGGTGTAATTGCTAGAATAGCAGGAATTTTGGAGCTTACAACCAACACTGATCCACTAGTAATTTCAAAGAAATCGGTAGCCAATGCTATTAACATCGGAAATTATTTTTTAGAACACGCAAAACATGTATTTATTGATAATAACACAAGTCCTGATATAAAAGATGCAATATATATATTAGATTATATAAAAAATAATAGAGTTTTTAATATATCTACAAGAGAATTACTCAGAAAACGCAGAAAATTTAATAACATAGAGGAAATGTTGGGCGGTCTGCGCGAATTAGAAAAGCGAAAATATATATTTTATAACACAAACTCAAAAGAATTTTTAGTAAATCCCAATATATATTAAATAATATGTGACATGTGTGACATACAACCCGCAATGTCACATATGTCACACTAATTTAGAAATTGAAAGGAGTAAATATTTATGGAATTAAGTTTATATAGAATAACCCAAAAACAAAAATTAAGTAACAAAGAATTAAAGCAACTAATACGCTTACAAGAGAAAAAGCCAAAAGTTATAAATAAATTATTAACATTTAAAGCGGTATTAACTGACTATAAAAATAGAAGTTATTTCTTTTGTCCATACTGCCATAGCTATCATATGCATCATGAATTAGGAATAAGAGCAACACATTGTGTGAGAATAGCACAAGATTTAAATATCATATGTTATAATCTAGTACAATTCGAATAATCAAGATACGGGGGGTATACCCTCAAATAGAGCAAGGGAAGCCTCCCGGGATTTTTTAAAGTCTGCATTGCGAAAGGAGTAAATAAATGAATAAAACAAAAGTTTTTAAAAGTATAGTAAAACAGATAGAAGATTCTGAGGAAATAATTTTTAATGAAATTTTTGACGCTAATACTTCAAAAATTATTATAACCATAAGTGATCCTGATAATAAAAATACTTATAAGATTATTAATAATTTGATAAAGAAGAATTAAATTTAAAAGGTACTTCATAATTAACTTATGTAAGTACCTTTTCATTAATGTTTAAAGCAGTCCACAACTTTTATTATTGCTTCAATTTGCTTATCATTTAGCCCTTTTAAACTTAGATTATTTGAATTATCCATTTCTAAAATATTATCAGTTGAAACATTAAATATATTTGACATTTCAATAACATATTTTATAGTTGGTTGTGATATAGACATTTCCCATGCATTTACAGTCGAACGCGATACTTGCAATTTCTTTGCTAATGCTGTTTGGGATAAATTTACTCTTTCCCTTAATTCTTTTATTTTATCTGCAATCATACAATACACCTCTTGATAATTTGATTATACAACATATGGTTTTGTATAACATTATCAAAAGGTGTATACATTTGTTGACAAAATATATTTATACTCATTTATTAATTTCTTTTACAATAGATAATTATTTTTTTGAAGGAATTTGAATTTTTATTTTTTCATACAAAGAACTAAATTTTTCTATTTTCTGGTTTTTATTACTATTAAAAGCTGTCAAACTACCATTAGGATTCACTGTTAAACTAATTATTTCTTGGTATACGCTAAATAATTCTAATAATGTATCATAAGCGCTTCCATAAGATTCCGGTGGATTTTGAATTTTCTTCATCATGTCTGAAATTAATTCTTTTGAATCTCTTATATTACTTATTTTATCACTAAATTCTTTATTTAAATATAATTTTTCAATTGACTTATTAAAATCATCATAAAAATAGTAATCTATACCTAATCCTATAGTACTATAGTCTACTGAATATTTCGTATACTTGTCAGTTTCATTATCGGATTTTTCATATATTGTATTGTACCAAACCTTTGATATTAAATTCATACATTTCTCTGATTCAGAAGCATTCGATAACATTAAATAATTTATTAGTTCAAAGTTTGCAGAATATTCTTTTAAGTATCTGTCATAAGAAACCTTCTTATATACAACAAACCCCACCAATGCGAATAATACTATCAAAACTATTGATATGATGATTATAAATTTAAACTTTATCTTTTTTTTATTAGTATTTATCGTCTTTCCACAATTAGGACAAATGGTTGATCCTTTAAGCATATCTTTCTTACATTTTGGACAACTAACTACTGTATTAGTACTTTCCTCAACTAAAATATTTTCATTCATAATATACATCTCCTTTAGGTAAAAATTTAATTCACTCATTCTGTTAATTAATTTATACACCATTTGATTATATTATACTACACTATTTTTTATAATTCAACAATTTTTACCAATTTTGTATCAAAATTGAATATAACAATTATTATCAATGTATATTGCTATCAGATATCACTTAATACTACTCTTACTTGCAATTTATTCAATATTATAATATTTTTCACTATATGTCAATAGTTTTTTCAAGTGCATAAAAAAAGAGATGGTTCTTGCCAACTCTTTAACGTTACATTTTTCAAATGAGTATCTTTGTAGTTAATTTGTAGTTAATTTGTAGTTAAAACTTACACAAACATATGATAATATACGATAAAATATAATAAGCTAAATACTTACAATAGCTACTAGATAAGCACTTACGACAACCTATGATATTATGTAATATTCTAAGAAACACATTCAAGTCCTGTCACTCCGATCATTATAAAAATCACTCAAATAAATCAGAGTGGCACATATATGAAACCGTTGGGAATTAAGGAATTCTCACGGTTTTTGTTTTGCTAAAATAATGAGTGAAAGAAATGAAATATTTTAGTAAAAGAACTTTCAGTTAAAAAAGTATTATTATAATGATAATTTATTTAAAATAATAAATATAGTTCCTACAAGAGCTATAGAAAAGCCTAAAACATTATATTTAGAGTTATTTGATGAATATATTTGATTTATATTGACTTAGTTCATAAAAAATGTAAAATATATTATTGTGGGGTGTATTCATGAAAGGATTATATAATAGAGATTATCTTGAAGGTCTTACCGAAGATGAAGAAAAAGAATATAATGAATTGTTGAAAAAAGAAATAGTTAATGAAATTAAGCCTAATTTAGTTATAAGAAAAAATTTATATTTTGAATATCCAAAGGCAGCAAGACATTATAATAGTTTATTTCCAAATAATTTTTTAGATATTTGTGATATAAGAAATGTTGAAAATCTATTAATAATGCAAAAAAAATTTGAAGAAGTAATTAACAATAACAAGTCTACAGAAAGAGATGTACTGAATTTTATTAATAATAATAAATATTATCCAATAATAGGTTCCATATTAAAAGATTATCATTTTGGACATCATGGAACATATTTGTTTAAAGAATTTCCTTTAGGAACAACCCATCAAGCAGACTATTTGTTAATTGGAGATTCTTCAGAAGGGCATCATTTAGTATTTGTGGAATTAGAATCAATTAATGGTCAGATAACAACTAAGGACGGAAATTTTTCTATTTCAATTAATAAAGGAATAGATCAAGTTAGGGAATGGAAAACTTGGATTGAAGCAAATTATCAGAATTTTAGAGAAACATTTAATAAATATAAACTTAATAATGTGGCATTGCCAAATGAGTTAAGTGCTTATAATTCTAATAGAATACATTATGTTGTTATCTCAGGAAGAAGAACGGATTATACTCAAAAAACATATGATTTACGCATGGAATTTAGAAAATCAAATGATATAAAGATTTTGCATTACGACAATTTAATTACTTATATTGATTGGTTAAATACTTCTAATAAAGATTTAATAAACTATTAAAAGTAGTTTTTATAGTTATAACAATAATAACTAAAAAGAAAGGGTTAGCAGGAATAAAAATTTTGAAATCCCCTTTACTTCCCGACCATTTTAAAGGCTTTTCATAGCCTTTATTTTTTTACATTTACCCATGCACTAAATTTCTTGCATTCTCAACTTTTTCAAAATTTCTACCGTTACATTTATTATTGTATTCAATTTATTATTTTTGGTAAATTAGAAAAGCTATAATATTCTATATATTAATTAACTAACAATAGCTATAATCTTTAACGTTACCAATACAAAAAGTTAACATAACCTTGACATTTGAATGAAAAAAATGTATAATATCCACTATGAGTCAATTATGAACTCTTCGAATAACTATTTCGGAGGGTAGCCTCCGAAAATAAAAAGGAGGATTTACATGAATAATACCTTAGTATCAAATCATTTTGAACTTGCAGATTTATTAAGATCTAAGTTAGGCGATGATGTAGACATTGATAGTATGGCAATACTAATGGGAAAAGTATGTGGAACTTACAAAGGTCAAAAATTCAACATCACATTTAAGCGGAAAGCGTATCTTTTAATATCCATCGCTAAAACAGATACCGATTTATTGAAAGAAATTGAACCGATTTTAAATGATGCTATGGGAGAGCAGCCAATTTGTAGTTATTCTTTGCAAAGCGCTGGTCTTGAGGAAAATCAAGCAATGCCAACTATTGAGTGGGACTTTGAAGACCCCGAAAATAGAATAAAAGAAGTAGTCAACGGCAGGGCATTTTCGGATGGTGCTAAATTGCATAATTTAATATTATTTGGTAACAGAGAAATTTCAAGCTATGTTGAAGATGACAAAGCAAAGGCAGACAGAATCGCAAATGCTAGAATTTACGGTATTGATCCCGGTTATATCAAAGATCCTGAAAAAATAAAAAACATGTCTGAGATCGACTTGTATTTCATGATTGAAACGTTAGGAGGAATAATGTTTTCTGCTTGGCATGCAACTAAACGAGACACTCAGCCTGCTGATTTAACAGAAGAACAATATGCAATGGAGTTCTGCGTATATCAAACAAAAAAATTCGGTGTTGACGATTTACCAGAGCCAGAGATAGACAAGCACATTCCCAGAACCTCAAAATACAATACTTGGTATACATTCTATAATAATCACTTTAAAAATGTTCTTACTAATGAGCAATGGAACGCTTTTCAAATAGCAAGAAAGGAAAACAAATGTGTTTTGGAATTCATGCCTAAAGGTAACTGGAAAGATCAATTAACTTAAAAATACCTTTAAACACATTTGAAATATAGCCATCATATTATACCTTAGATTTTAAGGAGTTTATGATGGCTATTTTTATTTTAAAACTTAATTATTATTTTATCTCAGTTAAAGTAAATCGTACCATACAGTTGCTTTTAAAAAATTTCTGTTCTAAACAATATAAATTAACTAGTAACACTAAATCACAATTAATGTTTTTCATAAAATATATCTAAAGTTATATTAACTATTTTTTTGTAGTCAGTAAATTTGAATGATTAAAGAATTTATTCAAATCAATATAAATATATTAGATTTTTATAATATTTTTCCATAGTGTCCACAACATCCTTTGTGCATAACTGTAAATCAACTTGAAAATTAACATAAAATATGATATAATTACAAATAATTAATATGAACCATGACCAAAAATAATTTTTAGGAGGACTTACTGCGCTTAGATTTGCATAAAATAATAATCCCTGCAAAAGTAAAAATTAGCAATTATTTCATTAAGAAAATTTGATTTTCTTTTATTTATCGTATTTTAGAATTATCTAATAATATTATGAGAGGAGTTTTCTTTTTATGGGTAAAAAAAAGCGGAATGTGCAATTAAACAAGGAATATATACAGGAACTATGCGAAAGTTATGGCTTGCCAGATTACGTAGTAAAGAAATATAATAAAGTGAAAGTTATTATATTGTGTGAAGGCAGCAAAACCAGCTTTGATTATCTTATATACTCTAAGGTATATCCAACCGCACTAATACTGCCATCAAATGGTAATATGGATGTGATTAATAAAACAAAAGGTCTTAGGAAAAAATCAAATATGTTCTACGGTATCGTAGATGGTGATGGTTTGAATTTTAGTCAAAGGCAAGTTTTAGAAAATGATGGTATATATTGTTTAGGTGTATATGCTATTGAAAATTTACTAGCAATAGATGAAGTTGTTTTAATGATTATGAAATACCTAAAAATTACGGATTCCATACAAATTTTAAGTGAGGTTAAAACTAAAGCATTTTGTCTAACTCAAGAAAATGACAAACACTTAGATTTCAATAATATTCTTTTGCAGATTGATCCAAAAAAAATAATAGGAATAATTATTAATGCAATAGGTGCAAAAGATAGCGGATGGAAATACAAAGAAACTTTTTTTAATTTACTAGAACAAAATTCAACCAAAGAAACTTTATTAAGCCATATTAGAAAATATACACCTATTATAGAACAATGTAAATAGTACTATTATATTAAACAAAATCAAAAGAACAGAGTAAAATCTGTTCTTTTGATTTTTAAAACATTTTTATTTACTATGATGAAAAAAGCATAAATATTCAAACTCCTTTAGATTATGTTCCATGGCGCAATATACTTGACATAACTTTATCTATATGTTATAATTAACATGATGAGTTTTAAAATAACTCTCGAATAATATTCGGGGGTGGTAACCTCCGTTAAAAGAGGAGGTAATTAAATGGAAAATCAAATTTTTAAAGAAACAATTGGAGGTTTAGTAATAACTCATAATAATGGTATTCTTTTAGATGTAGATACCACTGATGAGTATAAAAAGATAAAAATTACAAATTCACAATCGATACTCCAAAGAATAGACGAATTCAAAAGTAGAGGAGCCGCGGTTGTGAAAAAAGAATTAATTAACTGTTGGTCAGAAATGATTGATGATGCATTCCAAGATGATGATAAAATTAATTACAATGGATCTATTATTGTTGCTTGTTTGGAATGTATGGAACTCTTAACTCAAGGAAAGACAGTTGAAGATTCTTATATGCCTATTGATATTCAAAATTCTGATAAACCGGCTATTCATTGTAATATGATTCTTAGTGGATGGCAGAATAATACAGCAACAACTATAGTAGCAACATACCACGAACGCGGACAAGAATTTTGCTATTATAGAAATTGGTATGTTAAAAGATAATTTATTTCCTAAAAAACTGATTTATTTTAAAAATACCTTAACAGTATAAACATCATATTATCCCTTGATTATTGGGATATATATAATGTTTATACTGTTGTTTTTTTATATGTTTTCTCAAATAATAAAATATTCTATTTTTGTAAATATTATTTCAACTATATTATCTTATTGTAAATAATAATGAATCACTCAAAAAAATAGCTAGGACTTATATCCTTGCTATTTTTTTATTAATCATTTCTATATTCTAAAATATCTCCTGGTTGACATTCTAAAGCTTTACAGATACCTTCTAGAGTGGATAATCTAATGGCTTTTGCCTTACCCTTTTTCAATATAGAAAGGTTAGCTATTGTTATTCCAACCTTTTCTGAAAGCTCTGTTACGCTCATTTTCCTTTTTGCTAGCATAACGTCAATATTTATTATAATTGCCATGTTACTTCACCTCATATCGTTAAATCATTTTCTGATTTTATATCTATTGCATTTCTAAATAACTTTTGTAAAACAGCAGTAAACACTGAAATCACCATTGAGGCAAAAGCAGGTACTATACCGATTATGATAAGACCGGGTGCATCATCTAAATCTGCTAGTAGATAAACAAATGGCATAATCGTCACATACAAAGCACTTATAATTATTGCACATATTTTAATATTATTTAAAGCTTTAACCGACAATTCAGAGAAACCCTGATTATTATCTATATAATTTAAAAGTTTAAAAGATTGATACAATGCAATAAAAAATGGTATCACTGATAAATACATACCTATACAAATAGGATATAGCATATATGCATAATCCGGATTTACTGGATTATTAGCTAACCAAGGTAAACCCAATATGCACAAAGTAATAACTGGAATTGCAATAAAAAAAATAGATATTCTTAAAAATAGTGTTGAACCTTGTTTCATAAAATCACCTCACTTATTAATTGTTTATTTTATTATATCACATAATTTATCGTTTTACAATAAATTTTTATTAATTTACGTTATTTTTATATTTATTTATATAAAGATAAAATCAGCATAACTTTTATCAAGTCCGCTGATTTTTATTTTACTAAAATTATTTAATTTAAAAATAATAAAAGTTAGATATAATGGCCATAACGATAAAACCTTTTTGTTAAGGTGGGCATCTTGTTGTATCTTTTAGGATTCTCTCATATAAAAAAGAGCATTCAACACCGGATACAATATTCCTGATTCCCTATCGTTTAATTGTAGTTTTTTCATATAAGCTCATTATATCTAACTAATTATATTATATCACTTCTTTTATAATAAGTAAATAAAATAGCCAAAAATTATTGTGTAAATTTTTGGCTATTTTTAGATTTTATTCATATTTAAGATTTTATCTTTTAAGTCTTGCTATTGAAAGTTAAATTTTTAAACATAAAACTAATTATTTCTAGCAAATAATTTATCATATAAATAAATTAAAGGTATTAATAATGATCCCCCAATTATACATGTAATAAATTGCAATATTCCCATTGAAAAAGAGAAGTTTTCTATAAACTTCTGAGTTCCTGTAATTATATTGAAATTTAAAAATGTTAGAAAACCTAAGTATATTATTATAGCTTTTACTATTGCAGCTATAACTAATGATAATTCAAATCTTAAATTTTTAGCTAAATGTAGTAATTTTATAAATGTTATAAGGGCTATATTACCTAACAAAATAAAAAAAGTCATATATAGAATATTTTTATTACTTGTTCCAAAAATCATACCAGTACTTAAAGTAACAATACTTGGCAAAATTATTAAAGTCAAAATATTCTTAAGTTTTGTTACATTAAGAGCAGAATAAATTAATGCGCCATTAACTACACCACCAACAACAAGTTGAGATATAATTGCTGACTTAATACCAAAATAACTCAGTAATGTTGGAAAAAACAATGGACACACTACCGACAACACTAAAATAGCAATAAATTGATTTGTTTTAAAGCTTTCCTCTAACTCGTATTTTTTAATAACATATGTTTGTGATAAACTCATATTATACCCCCTCTTTCTTAAAATATTATTATGCTACAACAATGAAATTTTACCATATAATATTTTTTTAGTCAACATTTTTATTATATTTAAGGTCTAACAAACATCTTGACAATTAAAACAATATAATATATAATTTTCTTAATTACATATTATACTTAAGGTAAAATTTATAATATATGAATGGTGGTGGAAGATTTGGAAAGAAAAAAAACAAGTATGAAATTAGGAATGATTAGTCTAATAGCTTGGATAATTCCTTTCGTCGGTTATCCAGTTTCAATAGCTGGATTAGTATTTTCAATTTTAGAAATCAAAGAAACTGGAACAAAAAGAGCTTATAATGCTTTAATACTAAATATTGTTGGTTTAGTTTTAACTATTATAAGTTCTATAATAGGATTATATATGAATTCAATGGTTTTGAATAAGAATATTTTATCATTTTTTTCATAGATAAAAAATAATATTGATACATCCATTACGGTATATATCAATATTATTTTTTGTTTAACACATCTTAATTGCTTGTAATAATAATTCGTCTAAATTATCTATTGGCTTTTTACCAAGTTCTACATCATATAGCCAATCCAAATATTTCATTTTGGGTGCATTTACCGGTCTGCCATATATTATTTGGTTACCTTTTGATTTTATCCAATATCCAAATTCAACATTAGTTGTATAAGCTGGCATATCTTGTAAGTCTCTAGGAATCCAAAATACTATAATGGTAGCTTCTGTAAGTGCTTCTCTTTCCCACATTGCTTGATCCGTATAATCATCCTTTCCCTGTAATCCTTCATATTCTGGAACATAGATTATTCCATCAAATCCTAATTGCTTTAACTTATTTATTGCCGATGGTCTCCATGACATCACTTTTTCACTTCTAGGTGTTGGACCAGCTAGAAAAATTGATTGTTTCCCTTTTATTACCGCTTGATTTGAATAATTAATTATCATACATACTCCTTTCAAATTATTGATAAGTAATTTTAAAAAATTTATAAATATTATATCACGCTTGTCAATATTTGTTAGTATTTAAATTATATTGTATTTATTAAATTAAAATGTTGCAAAGCTTTATTTGATGTGATATAATTTTTAAAATTATATTGAGGTGTTGTAAATGAATGAAAAAATACTTTTTACAGAAAAAGAAATTAATGATAATTTAGACATACTTGCTAAAAGAATAGATATGTATATATCTATTCTACCAAAAGATGAACAAAATAAAGTTATAGTTATTGGTTTACTTACTGGTTGTATTCATTTTGTTAGTGATTTAACCAGAAAATTAGAGTCAGATCATAAATTAGCATTTATAAAGGCAAGTAGTTATCTTAATAATAAAAGAGGGGACTTAACTATTGATATGAATATTACAAGTGTTAAAAATCATCATGTTATAGTATTAGATGATATTTGTGATAGTGGTATTACATTGAATTCTGTAGTTAATAAATTGTCTGAAGATACCCCACTTTCGATTAAAACGTGTGTGTTAGTTAATAAACTAATTCCTAACAAACAACATTTACCAGATTTTAAAGCTTTTGACGTAGAAGATGTTTTTATATATGGATACGGATTAGATTACGACGAATATAAAAGAAATTTAAAAAATATACGAATAAAAATATATTAATTTGTACAAGATTCTTGTTTAAATTATTGATAAGTTATATTATTAATGATATAATAAAAATATAATTATGCTTTTAGTAGCAAAAAGGGGAATTAATAATGATAAAAGAATTTGAAAATGTAACAATAGGTGGTATAGATTATGATTATATTGCAATTGATACAAAAAACATTTTAGTTGAAAAAACATATATAATTAAAAACAAACACAAATATGAATGGAAATTTTCAGGAACTAATCAATTTGGTGATTGGGATTCATTCATTAATATATTAAATGGAAAAGAATATACAAGTAGAGTTTATAGCAGAGATGTTATTACTTTTATAAAAGAATTAAAAAATAAATAAATTTACAATATAAATAATTAAAACAAAGCAAGGTAGAATTTACTACCTTGCTTTGTTTTTTAGTTTCAAACGTTAGATTTTAAATTTTCCAATTTCCTGAGTTAAGTTTTGAGCAATAAAATTTAGCTGTTCTGCTGTTTTAGCAACATCTTCCATACCCGCTACTTGTTCCTGGGATGAAGCCGATATTTCTTCTGTTGCAGCAGAAGCTTGCTGTGATGATGCTGACATTTCTTGCATAACACTAACAATATCATTTTTCTTGGAAACCATCTGTTCATTCATTTCGTTGATTTTGTCTACCTCGTTCTTTAAATTTGAAATAGTATTTGAGATTTCTCCAAAAATTTCTTTTGTTTCATTTACTGCATTATCTTGCTGAATTATTGCAACCTTTGTATTGTCCATTTCAGAAACAGCTTTCTTAGAATTGAGTTGAATGTCTTGAATAATATTACTGATTTCTTTTGCAGCATTAGCAGATTGTTCTGCTAACTTTCTTATTTCTGTTGCTACAACTGAAAATCCAAGACCCGCTTCACCAGCTCTTGCTGCCTCAATGGATGCATTAAGTGAAAGAAGATTTGTTTGACTTGCAATTTGTGTAATTGTATTCATTATAACATTAATTGCTTTTGAACTTATATCTACTTCACTAATAGCATTACTAACTCTTTGCGATGCAGCATTGCTTTCTTTATTCTTTTCTGAAAGTAATTCTACAATCTTCAATCCTTTAGCGTTTAAAACAGATGCATTGCTAAACATAGAAATAATATCATATATTGATTCAGATATTTTCTGTATATTTGCAGATAAATCCATTGTTTTGCTTAATCCGTTTTCCGCATCTTGAGATTGAACAACTGTTGCATCAGATATTTCTGTTAAAGCCCTTGCAACCTCTTCACCTGTTGCTGTTGTTTCTTCTGAAGTTGCTGCAAGTGTGTCTGCTGAAATTGATAATTCTGTACAAATACTTCTAATTTTTAGAACAAGATTACTTAAGTTTTCAGCCATCTTATTTTGGGCATCTGCAAGTAATTGTGTCTCATCACCAGAAGTCATATTAGTACGAATAGTAAAATCTCCACTACCTATAGTTATCATTGAATCTACAACAACCTTTATTCTTTTTGTAATTTTGCGTGTTAATATTGTAGAGCTTATTGTAATTACAACTGCAATAACTAAGATGAGAATAATAAGAGATTTCATGTGATCTGCAAGTTCTTCATTAATAAATTTACTTTCTTCACCAGCAAAGAACATTCCAACTACTTTTCCAGTATTGTCCTTAAGCGGAATATATACTGCTTCATAATCTTCATTCATGACATTTACAGAACCTATATACTCATTACCTTTATTTATAACTTCGTCGATAACTTTCTCTAAAGCTTTGGTTCCTAAAATCCGTTGACCATTTTCTTTAATATTAGTTGATACTCTTGTGTCATTTGCAAATATTGTTACTGGAATTTTAATTGCTTCATGAATAGAATCTACTATTTCTGATGAATCATTTATTAATTTTTCACCTTTGTATAATTTTTCACCTTCCAATTTCCAATCACCCGGATACATCTTATCAACAAGATTAAGTCCTGTTCTGGCATTGTCATTGAGTTGTTCATTGACTCTTTCATACAAACTTTCTTTCAGGCTCCAACTTGCTATAAATAAACTAGTTGAACCCATGATCACGATAGTTCCTAGAATAATCATAAAGATTCTAACATTGATACTTTTTAACTTTGAATTTTTCATTCTCTTATCCTCCTAAAAAATTATTTTTTGGAAACAATTAAAGTTGTATATATATTATATCACTTTTGTCGAATTATGTCAATGAAAATGTCGTTATTTCAATAATTATCCAAGTTTTACTTTAAATTTTAACTGCATATTCTAAAGATACCCATCCACTTGGTGTTTTACCCCAACTACCGTTTATTTCAAAAACATCAAAAATAGTACCATTGACATATCCACCTTTACTTCTTGCATCTGCAGATAACTCATTTATTTTCTTTATTTCATAATTTGTACCTGGTCCTTTTCTAACATTTACTCCATTAGGTGTGTTTACTTTATATCTGCCAATTTGATATACTTTAATATCTGGCTGTATTATAGTTCTATAATTACTACTGTCATAGGTTCCAATTGTGTTAGGAATTCCCATATAAGTTGCTGGGTTTAGTTTCTTTATTAGATTATTGTTTGAATCATATTCTCTTATTTCAACATGTGTATGAGGTCCAGTTGACATACCTGTTGATCCCATAGTTCCAATTATAGTTGCTGGGTTAACGTTTTGACCAACCAATACATTTATACTATCTAAATGCGCAAGAAATACTTTTTTATATCCATTATTATTAATATCAAATTTTATTGATACATATAATCCGAATCCCTGTTTTTTATTATTTATATTCTCCCATCCTGCATATGAAACCGTTCCATAACAAATGCTATATACACTTGGATTTACTGAGTTTCCCATATCTAACCCATCGTGTCTTCCGCTTGCATATCTATTATCTAGTATACCATAAGGATATGTTATTTTAAACACACCTTCAAATGGTAGTTTTGTTATATATTTCATTATTCTTCAACCTCCTTTGCTATATCATCCATTGTTTCTATTCTTTCTTCATTCATAATTAAACCTCCTACATATAGTTTATGATATATTTAAATATTTGTGTATATATAAAAAGAGGTTGTCCTATGAACTTACTTTCAGTTAACCAAGATTTATGTATATTCATATAATATAACAAGATACCCTTTGTATCTTAGAAAAGGTGGAATAAAATTGAAAAGGATATTCAAGTTTTTTTGTATACCATTTATTATTTCTTGCATTGCTTCAATATTATTCATGTACCACTTTTCTTGCTTATCTATTAATTCTGAAATAGTAGATTCCATGTTTGTTTTCAAAATTATAGCTTTTATAATCATATTAATTGGAATATTCACAGATTCTACTTATTTTATTAGGGAAAAGTTAATAAAAAAGGTAAAAAAATGAAAAAAATCATTGATAAGCTTAAAAACCCTATTCTTATTAGTAGCTTATTATCCACATTTTTTTTAATATTATCTGGATTTAATATAATTAAAATTACAGATAACACAATAAGTATAATAGTTAACTCAATTATGAGTATTTTATCTTTCTTAGGAGTTTTACATGTACCTTCTAAAAGGATAAAAATTAAAAAGAATAATGCAAATAACGATAGAGAAGTTTAGGTATATAGAAAAATGCAGGTGAAATTTTACCTGCATTTTATTATTTTTAAATTTTTATCCTTTTATCTAACTTTATCATATTAAAAGTTATTCTTCTGTTTCTATATCCTTTGGTTTTTTATCATACGTTTTGTTTATAAAATCGTTGATTTTGTTCATTAAATCTGGTACTAATTCGATTAATTTATCTAAAGGTGTAGTATTATTTAACGTAAGTAGATTTGTATATCCATCTTTAATAACTAAAAAAGCCATTGGAGATATATTTACTCCAGCTCCACTTCCACCTCCAAATGGTAGTTTTGCACTTTCAGAGTATTTATTTAGTTTATTTGTGTTAAATTCACTTCCACCTGCTGCAAATCCAAAACATACTTTGGATACAGGTATTATAACAGTTCCATCTGTAGTTGTTACTATATCTCCAACTATCGTATTGACATCAACCATTGACTCTAGCGACGTCATTGCTGTTACCATTAGACTTTCTATAGGATGTTCCTTTTCCATGTTTTTCATTACCTCTCTTTTTCAATTTAAAAGCATAGCGTACTATCTTTATTAATACAAACATAATATCTGCAATTTTACCATACATTATACATTTTAAATTCAATTTAACTTTTTTTTCATTTGAGGTAACAACGTAAAATAAATTATCTGTGTTTATTTTTTCAATATTTTTACTAATAAGCATTGATATGACAGTATTTACTATAACTACTATATATGAATTTAATATATAATCATTAACATTTATATTTAGTCTAAAGTCAATTTTTTCGAATCTTACTTTATTTAGAAGTTGTTTAATATACATTATAAACATTTTAGCATCACTGAATTTTACATCTTTTAAATAGTTCTCCACTTCGTCCTTTGCTAATATTTGACTCTTTGTCTCTATTTGCTTTAATTCATCTTCATTAAACCTAAACCTTTTTATTCTTATGTACTTAAAAATATAAGCATCTATATATAATTCTTCTTCCATAGTTACTTCTATTTTTATTTTAAATACAAACAAAAATAAAATAAAGAATACAATTATCCCTATAATTATTTGGAACATATTACCACCAGTAATATTATTTGCTTTTTTTCATATTTTAATCAGTAATTTTTAAACTTAACTCAATATATGGAATAGTTACTACAAATTCACCACTTGCATATGGTGCAACTTTATATTTTTCAAAAAAAATTGTTAATCCTTCATCTGTAAAAATAAAATCTTCAAAATTTGTTTTTGTAGGTTTTGTACCGTTTACTAACATACTTGGCAAATTTATTTCTTTTATTTTTTTATCATTAGATAAATTTTTATATGCATATTTAGAAATTTGATCTAAAATATTATTGCTTTTACCAATTAATGTATCAATATTTACTATAGAATTATCTTTAATATTATAATTTACTGTAAATATATATGTATTTGGATGAGCCCCCATAAAATCTTCTAGAACATGGAACACAAAACTAATATAGTTATTGTATTTATACATATCAAAATTTGTAAACAATGAATATTCAGTATTCTCTTTTACATTAGCTTTAAATTTTGCAATCTTAATATCTATAATATTTTTCATTTCAGTATTTAGTAATTCATATTTAGTTGCCGGATAATACACATCTATGTTAGAATTTTTATACTTTTCGTTTATTCTTTGTACCGCATAATCTTCTTCATTAGCTATTACATCAAGTGACATAGTTTCACTTATATACTGGTATTCTTCTCTAGCATCTATTACATTATTTGCATTTACATCATATATAATTTTACAAATCCCTATGCTAAGCATTATAACAAATATGCTAATTTTAATAACTATCTTATTTTTAGTTTTATTTTTTAATTTATACAACATATAAAATCACCAATACATTATATTCATGTATTGGTGATTTTATTATAATTACCCTTTATAAAATATTTATTAAATATGGTTTAAGTAATACTATCTGGTATATTATTAAAACTAATAATACACCAAGTAATGCACTAAATATCATATATATCGGTTTTGTTTTTTCATTTTCAACTTTTATTTGAGCTATTATTAAACTTAGTAAAAATGATATTGCACCAACAAAAATGCTCTTAGTAATTAAATATACATACGTTGTCATAGCAAATGCTAATGTAACCCTAGCGCTAGGATAGGAAACTATATAATCTTTTCTTTTACTAAATATTCCCTTTAATATTACGGTTAATATAATTGTAGCGAATAATATTGTAAATAATATGTATAATTTCGAGCTAAGTATTGTACTAAGAACCGTATTTGTTGCCATATATATTTTATCCACAAACAAGAAGTATGCAACAACTACTGCAACAATTGAAGATACAAATACGCCTCCAGCTGCTATGTCTTTTGCTGCCTTTGCTCTATCATCAAATTTATCTGTTATTAGATCCACAACATATTCTACAGTAGAATTTATCATTTCTGCAAATATAACAAATCCTATCGTTAAACATAAACATGCAAATTCCGTCTTAGTAAAATCAAAAAACAAACTGGAAATTAAAACAAATAATCCAATTATATAGTCTATTCTTAAATTTCTCTCAGTTTTAAATGCACAAATAACACCATCCACTGCATGTCCCATGGCAGTAAAGAAGTTCTTATTTTTCTTGTTTTTTAACTTCTCTAAACGTTCTTCCTTAATAAATTCCTTTTCCTCTTCACTTTTTTTCATTTCGAAACTCCTATCATATTTAATATATCTTCCTCTTTTTTTCTCATTAACAATTTATCTTCATCAATTTCATGATCATATCCGAAGTAAATGACATATACCATGTGTTATCATATATAATAGTTCTCTTTTCATACCTGTATCATATTCAATGGATTGATTCCTTACAACATCCAGGCATATTACTATATCCCCAAGTTCTATTTGATCAAACTTTATATTTTCCAATTCGTCTTTAGTAAATATGGGAAAGGACAATACATCAGTTTCTTTGTCTACTTTTCTATATTCTTTATTTAATTCTCTAATCTCAATTCTATTAGCACATCCAATTGAAACATGTATTTCTTTATCCATTATATTTTCTTGTTTCAAGGCTACCTCTATAATTTTATTTACATATTCGCCCATAGTTTTTTTATCTACATCTTCAGCTGCTTCTAAAAGTTTATCGTCAAGATTTAAATGTACCATTGCCTACTGCACCCTCTCTACAAACTTACCTATTCTTTCGTTTACGGTAAATATTTTTTTGTATTTTATTGATTCTGTTGTTTCAATCATCTCTTCTTTTTCATCTATTAAAATTCCAGAATCTACAGTTTTAATAATATCATCAATATATGTTTTGGATTCTGCGTTTGCCAATATCAAGATATCCTCTTTACTACTCACAACATCTTTTTCATTATATTCACTAAACTTATACCAGTCAAATGAAATATTATTACCAAATATATTAAAACTTTTACTTGTTTTAAGTTTATCATATTTTTTACTATTATTCAAATAATTAATATAAATTTCTTTTGAATTAATAGAAAAACCTATCGTATGTTTATTTTCATCCGTATATTCTTTTACTGTATTTGTAAATTTATACTCTTTCTCAAATATATATTGAGTATTTAATTTTATAATTCCCTTTGCATGAACTAATTCTTCACCTAAAAATTTACTATATATTTTCCCTTCAATTAGCAAACTTCCATTTTGAACATAGCTTCCCTCTTTTAATGCAGATGTGCCATTTTCAGCTATTATTCTTGTTATAATACCTTCACGAGTAGCTATTATATCTCCAATTCTATTATCTTGTATATCTTTATCTTCAAGTATAACTTTTTCTACAACCTTTATCTCAATATCTGTTCCTCTTATTTCTAATCCAACCCAAGTGATTTCTGGAAGTGAAGATCTTATATCCTTTAAAACTTCACTTTTGTTCATTCCAATTTTAAATTTACCTACATATATACCAGACTCTTTTAACTTTTCTTTTATTACCTCTGTTGATACTTTGCTATTACCACTAACATTTACATTCCAAATGAAACAAGTAGAAAGTATAAAAAGTAATATTAGTGCCATTGTCAAATATACCAATATTTTTCTTTTTCTATACTTAAATAATTTAAAATATATACCTTTTTTTTCTTTTATTTTTACCTTACATTTTGTTTTTCTAGCTATACTTCTAAGCTTTTTGAAATTAGAAATGTGTATACTAAACCTAACAACACCACTTACAATATTTCTTATATCCCAAATTTTTATATTATTTATTTTACATAAATTAATAAATCTCTCTGTAAAAAAACCTTCAACCTCTACTACAACTATACCCGTTGTATTCTTTGCTTTATCACTTAATTTCATTTTTGCACCACCTTATTACTTAAAATTTACGCTATATATTATTCCTGTTATAACAAGATCTTCATCTGTTATTTCTTTTATATCTAAATTTTTGCCATCAATAACGATTTCTATATTATTACCCCTAATCTTAATATAGTGTAAATGATAGTCTACAACGTTTTTATAACCCTCTATCAGAACATTTTTATTATCAATCATAGTTATTTTACTTGAATTATACGTTACATCATCTGGTATATCTACCATTTCAGAAAAAACTTCCCTAAATTTTGAGGATACTTCTTTTACTCTATCTTTGTTTATAACCTCTTTAAACCATTTTTTCTTATCTTTTTTGTTCATTTTCAAGTTAAAGCACCTCTCTTTCAATTATATTATATTGAACAATTTTTATTCTAAATTATTTGTTCTACATAGTTTTACATTTTTTTACATATTTTTAATTATTTTTTAAATATGTTGACATATTAAAAAATTTGGGATATAATATATTCTGTATTATGTTATTGGGGGGATTTGTCGATGTATAAAGTCGCTGTATGTGATGATGAAATCGATTGTGCGTATGGTATCGCTAAAATTTTAGAGAACCAGTTTACTCAAAAGTCTTTCAACGCAAAAGTAACAATTGTTACAGATAAGCAAGATATAATCTACAAAGCAATAGAAAAAAATGAAATTGATATTTTAATTTTAGATATTGTTTTTAAAAATGCCGAAAAAAATGGTATTGATTTTGCAAATGAGTTACGAAAAATAAATAAGGATTTTTGCCTTGTGTTTTTATCTGCTCATATAAGATATATGCATCTTTCATTTGTCAGTAAAACTTTCGATTTCTTAGTAAAACCTATAAGTAAAAATTTAATGGACAGTTTTGTTGATAGACTAATTGATGAATTTTCAATTAAGAACACAAAATTTTTACATTTAAATAAAGGACTAGTTGTTAAAATAGACAGCATTGTTTATATTGAAAAAATTAGAAATAAAAGTTATATACACACATTGACAGATACATATTCTAGCACCATAACTCTTGATAAATTGTTAGACAATTTACCAAATAACTTTGTAAAATGCTATCGATCTTATATAGCAAATAAAAATTTAATATCTACTATCGATAACAAAAGAAATACTATCATTTTTGAAAACGGGTTAAAATGCCCAATCAATTCACATTTTAAACTGGAGGAATAATTTATGTCGAACGTCGCTTTAGATATCATATCTTATGCTTTACAATTCTTGCTATTTTACTACTATATACTTACATTGTCGCAAACAGTACAGAACACAAAGTACGATTTTATTGATAAAATATATATTCTTTTGTGTGCTATTGCCACGACCTTGTCAGGGATATTTTTATTAGGTAAATTTCCAATTAATTCATTAGTTATGATGTTAATTGCATTTTTATTCTTATCTTTTGTATTAAAATTAAGAAAATCTAAAGCTGCTATTATTTCAATTATCCTTCCTATATTTTTGATAATATCTGAAATTTTGGTTGTAACTATATTTACAATAGCACTCAATATTCCTGCATCAGAAATGATAGCAAGTACTTCAATTAAATTTGCAGTCAACGCTTGTATATCTATATTCTTATTTTTAGGAATATTAATATTTAGCAAAATACTAATTAACAAACAAAAAATTAGAGATTTTTTTTCTCTTTTCAACAGAAATTATTTAAAAATTGTTCTTTACTTATTACTATTTACAATAGTTCCACAAGCAGTTTTAATACCAATGAATTTGTATAACTATAGCCCATTGTTTTTATTAATTAATTTTGTACAATTACTGTTTATAACTATATTCTTATTTTGGTATATTTCTAACTTTTTAGAAAAAGAAAAAATACAAGAGCAAGTAAGAACATTAGAAATGGATAATAAGACACTTGGTGGAATGGTTGATGGTGTTAGAACAATAAAGCATGACTTTAACAATATCTTTCAAGCTATAAATGGTTATATATGTTCTAAACAATATGATCAGTTAGAACAATATATTTTAAAAGTAATGAAAGAATGTAATATTGTAAATACTCTTTCTATAATAAATAAAACAATATTTGATGATCCCGCTAATTATGGTGTAATTGGTTCAAAATATTTTATTGCTACTGAAAGTAATATTACTATGGATTTAGATGTAACAGTTAGTTTTAAGGAAATTAATTTTCCAATGGCTGAACTTTCTAGAATATTTGGAGTTCTATTAGATAATGCAATAGAGGCTACTACCGCATGTGAGAATAAATATATACGATTAGAGATAAAACATGTAAGTAAAAAGAATGCAACTGTTATCAGAATACTCAATACTTTTGATCAATCAATAAAAATTGATTTAAGTTGTATATATAGAAAAGGATATTCAAGTAAAAAAGTAAAATCTGGTCTAGGACTTTGGGAAGCTTGCAATATAATTTCAAGGTATAAACATGCACAAATGTATGCAACAATTGAAAACGATAAATTTGTTCAAAATATAATTATAGAGAATACATAAAATAATAAAAAAGAAGAGATTTTATCTCTTCTTTTTGCTTTCGCAAGACTTTATTTTTGGATTAAGCATCTTGGAGTCTTAGGTTGATGAAATACTACCCATAAGCAGCTGTTAGTAGAAGATTTTGCGTATAGCTCAACAAATTTCTTAAATAACTTTTTCATATATATCCCTCCTTCATTTATATATAAATTTTAATGTCTTGTCTTTTTGATTGTACTATTAGATAAGATTTTTTTAAACATATTATAAATTTAATAAAATCTAACAAAACATTAAAATTATATTCATTTTTAGTAAAGATCTTTAAACTCTTCGGCTTCAATTCCTAATTTACATTTCAGTAATTTATAAGCAAGTGGTGTAGCAAACAAGTCTATTAAAAATACTGTATACAATATTATTTTTATGTATGTTATATCTTTAATCAACATAATTATAGAAAAAGTAATAACAGTTATAGATATTCCACCAAAAACTTTTAATTGATTTCTCTTTTTCTTACTTATGATTGGTACTTCTTCAGTATCTGCAGGGGCCATTTTTACTATTATATATAGAGAAAATATTATAACTAATACAAATAATATATCTAATAAATATACACTGTAATTAAAATATTTAGCGAATATAATAGGCAATATAAAGTATATAGATGATATTATAAAGCAACCCCAATTAGTTCTTGCGTGAGCTCCCCCAACGAATGTTTTATAACTTATTGTTATAGCAAAAACTACTGATAATTCTTTCAATATGTCTAATAAATAACACATTAAAAATATGGCAATAAACTTAGGCACATCTTCTAATATTCTTGTAACTCCGAAAAGTATAATCTCTTTTTCATCATCACTTGACTGCTCGTCCGTAAGAAGTATATTTCTTACTATATATTGGCTCATTTTTTCTATCATATTACTTCCCCTAATAAAATTATATTATATATTTTATTATTTTCAATTCGTATGTTATGTTTTGTTAAATTATATATGCTAATAATATATATTCTATTTTCATACCCAAAATATGACTTTTTACCACATATTTTTATTATAATTTATTATTATATAAAAGATATTGATTAATAAAATCATTTATGATATAATGTATGCATAAATCTAGAATATAGGGAGGTTTTAATATGATAGGTTATATAATTCTCGGCGTTGTTGTTATACTTGTTTTAATGTGCATATTTATATACAACAATCTTGTAAGTCTTAAAATGCGTGTAAGAAACGCTTGGGCTCAAATCGATACCCAACTTAAAAGAAGATTTGATTTAATACCAAATTTAGTTGAAACAGTTAAAGGATATGCTACACATGAGCAATCAACATTTGAAAAAATAGTTGAAGCTAGAAATTCATTTACAAGTGCTCAATCAGTATCTGACAAATCACAAGCAAATAATATGTTAACTGATAGTTTAAAATCTATATTTGCTTTAGCTGAAAGCTATCCAGAATTAAAAGCTAATGAAAACTTTGCTTCTCTTCAAGTTGAACTTGCATCAACAGAAGATAAAGTAGCTTATTCAAGACAATTTTACAATGATACAGTTCAAATGTACAATACAGCAATCATGACTTTCCCAAGCAATATTTTTGCTGGAATGTTTAATTTTAAAGAAGAAAGTTTCTTTGAAATAGCTGATTCAAAAGAAAGAGAAGCTGTAAAAGTACAGTTCTAAAAGGTAATTTTGTATGATACTTAGAGATGTTAGAAAAAATAAGATAGAATCGTTTTTTATAGTATCAATTTTCATAATTGTAATAATGATAGGGGTATATTATACTTGTATATATTTCGATTTTGGGCCAATTTCTGCAGTAATTGCACTTTTTGTTGCATCCATAACAGCATTTATATCCTATTACAACAGTGATAAAATTATACTAACATTAAACGGAGCAAGACCTGCAACTGAAGAGCAAGATAAATTAATTAGTACTATTTTAGATAATCTATGTATTGCTGCTGGTCTTCCAAGACCTAAACTTTATGTTATTGAGGATTCTGCTCCTAACGCTTTTGCAACAGGAAGAAACCCAGAACATGCTGTTATTTGTTTCACTACAGGATTAATAGAAAAAATGGACAAATATGAACTTGAAGGTGTTATGGCACATGAATTATCACATATCAAAAATTACGACATATTACTTTCAACGGTTGTCACAGTTTTTGTAGGCTTTGTAGTTATATTATCTGATAGTATTTCAAGATTCGCATTTGGTCGTTCGAGAAATAGTGATGATAAAAACTCTGGAGTAGTTGCTATAATTGCTATAATTTTTCTAATACTTTCTCCTATATTTGCTACTTTAATGCAACTTGCTATATCTAGAAAAAGAGAATATTTAGCAGATAGTTCAGCAATCGAGCTTACTAGAAATCCAGAGGGTTTAAAATCTGCTTTAACAAAACTTACTTTAGACATAGAACCATTAGAAACAGCTAATAAATCGACTGCGCATATGTATATAGTAAACCCATTTAAAGGAAAGGATGTTGCTAATTTATTTTCGACACATCCACCTTTAGAAAAGAGAATTGAACGCTTGCAAAATATACAGTAATATGATATAATAACGTATGTTTATAAATAACATACGTTATTTTTTTAAGGAGGATTTTAAATGAGAACAAGAGGTTTTGAAATTTGTAAAGGTTACGAAGATAAGAATATTGTTTTACCAGTTAGAAGTACTAAACATTCTGTTGCATATGACTTACAAGCACCTGAGGATATAATAGTACCATCAATTTGGAAAATTGTATTTGAAAATGCAAAAAGGTTCTTTAGTGGAAATACTGAATACTTGGATATTGTGCCTACAAAAATTTATACTGGTGTTAAAGCTTATTTTGGTGAAGATGAAGTTATGATTATCGCAAATAGAAGTTCTGGCCCATCAAAAGTTGGTCTTGTAATGGCAAATTCACTTGGTATATTTGAATGTGATTATTACAATAATCCATCTAATGACGGAAATATAATATACCAATATTATAACTTTTTTCCAGCTGACTTACATATAAAAAAAGGTGATAGAATTGGACAAGCATACTTTCAAAAGTTCTTAATAGCAGATGATGATAATGCTGATGGTACACGCCAAGGTGGAATAGGAAGTACTGGTAAATAAGTATGAAAAAACGATTAATGATTGACATGGATGATGTTATATGTCATGGCGGATTTCTATATCTTGTAAATAAATTTACAAACAAAAATTATGTAATAGAAGATTTTGCTAATTACTATATGCAGGATATAATACCTGATGAAAACAAAGAAAAATGGCTTGAATTTTTTGCAAATAATAATATGTATGAAAAAGCTTATTTTATTGGTAATGCCCGTGAAATCATAGAAAAATTAAATAAAGAATATGAATTGTTTATTGTAACTGCATATATAATTAAAGATAAACCTTCAATATCCGGAAGACTACTTAAAGATAAATTTGAATGGCTGCAAACAAATCTTCCATTTATATCTCAAAAAAATTATATATTTACAGATCACAAAGAATTTATAGATTTTGATATTAAAATAGATGACAAGTTGTCTAATTTAGAGGGAAATGCAAAAACAAAACTATTATTTACAGCTTACCATAATAAAAACTTCACAGACGAATATTTAAACAGCTTAAATGTTAAAAGAGTGGATAATTGGGACACAATTAAAAATATTTTATTATAAAAAAGGGGATGAATATATTATGGGAAAAAGAAACGATTATATTTCTTGGGATGAATATTTCATGGGTATAGCAAAGCTTTCCGAGGAAAGAAGTAAAGATCCGACTAGACAAGTCGGAGCATGTATAGTAAACAAGGAAAACAGAATATTATCTATAGGTTATAATGGGCTTCCAAATGGTATTTCAGACGATAAAATATCTTGGGAGAAGATTGGCTCACCTATGGATACAAAATACTTCTATGTGTGTCATGCGGAGCTTAACGCAATACTTAATAATAGAAATAATAATTTAGTTGGATCTATATTATATGTTTCGTTATTTCCGTGTAATGAATGTGCAAAAGCTATTATACAATCTGGTATAGGAAAAGTAGTTTATTATAATGATAAACATGCAGATAAAGATAGTACAAAAGCTTCAAAAATAATGTTAGACATGGCTGGAGTAGAATATGTTCCATATATAAAGAAAAATAAAAAAATTGAAATTGAATTATAATTTAATATTATTATAAGAAAATAAACGATTCACTTTATGAATCGTTTATTTTCTTATTTACCATATATATTTTTAATAAAATCATTTTTTGCGTCAATATAATCAGTTGTAAAATAATATACCCCTCTTATCGTTTTTCCTTCACTATATTCTGCTGCAGGTATTTGTGCAGATACCATGTTTTTTAAATATTCATTTTTATTAGAAACAACATTTAATAAACTCCCTATATACCCAGCAATGTTTATATTAGTCTTTACTTCTTCTAAAACGGTATCTGAAACATTTAATATTTCAGCAGGATTTAAGGAAGAAATTTTTGTGATTAGAGCTTCTAATACTTTTCTTTGTCTACTAGCTCTTACAAAGTCATCTCCAATAGTTCTGTTTCTAGAATGTGTTAATGCTTGTTCCCCATCTAATCTTACTTTTCCAGATGAAGTTAATTTTTTAACTTCATTCTTACTTATGGCATAATCTTCTGCCGAACGTCCATTTATATATTGCATCTCTGCATCTGTTATTTCTAACTCTATTCCACCAATTTCGTTAATTACATTTATTAAACCAGAAAAATCTATTGTAACATACTCTGTTAAATTTAATCCAAAGTTTTGGTTTATTGTCTTTATAGCAAGTTGTTCTTTTCCATAAGAATATGCATGATTTATCTTATCTTTGCCATGCTCAGGAATTGTAACGTATGTATCTCTTGGAATACTAATTAAACTAATTCCTTTATTCTTAGGATTAATTGAAGCAATCATAATTGTATCACTTCTACCTGAAAATTCCCCTTCTGTCTCTCTTGAATCTACACCAAAAAAAACAACTGTCTTCACATCACTAAATTCGGATTTAGATAATGTATCCGATACTTCATCAAATATATCACTATTTACAGCTAAGTCTTCCTTATTAATTTGTTCAAATTCTACTTTAGACATTTGGGAATAAATCCTACTTACGGTATAACCTATTATTAAAAAAACTCCTATTATAATTAAAGCCATAATATTTTTAACTATATGAGGCTTTTTTATTTTTTTATTATTTTTATTAATAGTTATCACTCCTTTTATAGTATTTACTAGCCAATAAATTTTATTCAATACTTAAAATTTATTTCACTTTTATTATACACTAATTATAACATTATTTCAACATTTTATATTTCATTAAGACTTATTTATATAATGTATAATAGTATTTAATAAAAACTATTGAAATAATTATTGAAATATGATACAATATATCTTAGTGACATGGCCCATTGGTCAAGCGGTTAAGACGTAGCCCTCTCAAGGCTGAATCATGGGTTCGATTCCCGTATGGGTCACCAGATATAATATAGAAAATAATAAAAAATAGATTGTTCTTTGAGTGAGCAATCTATTTTTTTATTTTAAAGGTTAAAACGATGAAATAATAAATGTTAATAAATACTTTTAATAACAAAAGTTTAAAAATTTTAGTAAAACTATTGACATTCATTCTAGTAAGTGATACAATATAGCGGTAGTAAGTAATACTTACTAGAAAGGAGGCGTTTTATGGACAATTTAACTGAATTGTTAAAAGGAGTATTAGAAGGATGTGTACTAGAGATAATAGACAAAAAAGAAACATATGGTTATGAAATTACAAAAATACTAAATGAAATTGGTTTTGATGATGTTGTAGAAGGTACAATATATACAATCCTTATTAGACTAGAAAAAAATAACTTAGTTAATATAGAAAAAAAAGCTTCTGCCGTAGGGCCACCTAGAAAATTTTACACTTTGAATAACAAAGGAAAAGAAGAACTAACAAAATTTTGGGAAAAATGGAACTTTGTTTCATCAAAATTAAAAGAATTAAAGGAGGAAAAATAATGAATTTTTTGGAAAAAATCACAGGTAGTGACATGACTAAAGAATTTAAAACTTATGAGGCACGTGTTAAAAGGTTACCAACAGATTATCAAAAGGCATGGGAAGAAATTAAGAGCAATATTTGGATATATTCAAACTTTTCAGGTCGTAATTTAATGTCAATTTTGGAAGGTGTAGTAGGATTACTTGAAATATCTTCTGCTGACGAACAACAAATAGAAGAAGTCTTTGGTGGTGATATTAAAGGATTTTGTTCATCTCTAGCGAGCGAAGAAGGGGCAAAATCATATAGAGATAAGTGGCGTGATAATCTAAACAAAAATATTGCCAAAAAGTTAGGAGGTTTAAAATGAGTATAAAAGATATATTGGAGGAAAAAAGAAGATGGAGAGCCTTTATGGCACGTGTGGAAAAACTACCAGCAGATTACCAAATTGTATATAGAGAAATCCAAAAATATTTATTTAAAATTGGACCAGTAGAATTAACCGAAGGAATTGGTTTGTTAACAGGAATTGTTGAACTCTTTGAAGATGGAGTTGCTTCTGGAAAAAAAGTATTAGAAGTAACTGGCGAAGATGTCGGGCTATTCTGTGATGATTTAGTTAAAGATTCTAAAACATATGCTGAAATTTATATGGAAGCAGCTACTCAAAAAATTGTAGACAATGCCATAAAAAGTAGGGAAGAAAAATAATAGAAATCATAGTTGAAGTAAAAGATTTGCTCTACTTGGCTTAAACGGGTCACCAATATAGCATTACATGAACTTATACTTTTTTAAAAGTGGGTTTAATGTAATAATTAAACAAAAAAGATGATAGGTATAAAAACTTATCATCTTTTTTATTATCAATCAATTCTGCTCCAATCATCTAACGATTTTCCATTACTGTCTTTTAACTCTGCCCATGTATTTTGGCCACCAAAAAATAAAAACATCCCTAATTGATTTGGACTTTTAAATACTATATCTACTGTAGTATAATTATCAACAATTTTATCTAAATGGTCAGTTCTAAGCTTTTGCGCAAATTGAGCTGAATAATTCATACTCCCATCTTTATTCATCTGAGGATTTACAGTTAACTTTGCCCCAGAAAGCAATACCAATTCATCTTTACTTCTCCAAATAGCTTTTCCCTCACCACCTATTGATTTTGCGGTGAACAAAATTTGACTTATTTCCTTGGTCCATTTATGTCTAGGCTTTGAAAAGTTTTCTTTACTTGATGATTTAGTATTATTTTGTGATTTAAATATGTCTAACTCAAAGTTTTTAAGAATAAATAATACTTTATCTTTATAAGCATCGACATCACTTTTTTGACTTTTCCAAATTTTAGGTTCACTAGATTTTTGTTTGTTTATTAGTTCAATTTTCTTTTGTATCGCTTCTTCAATAAAAATATACTCTAAATATTCTAAATCGACATATGAAGGAACTTCAACTTTTATAACTTTATCAAATTTTTGATCCTCTTGGGAAAAATTATTTTTTCCCTGTCCTATATAACTAACTACATTATCTTTTAGTAAAAAATATAATGTAGACTTACTTATCTTAAAATTATTTGCATTCAATATCTCAATAATACTATCATCAAATTGTATATTGGTTTCAAAATCATTTATGTACACATTTAAACTAATTTCCATTGTATCTATCTCCTTTACTTTTAAATTAACATATTTATATTATGATGTCAATTATATCACAAACTATACCATAAAAAAATAGGTTTTAAAAAAGAAGTGAATTTATTTTTAATAAAAAACACATGAATATAACATTCATATGTTTCTACTATTTATTTTATTTTTTGTTTACTTTCTTCTAACTCAACAAAATATTTGAATATTTCACTATCTGTTTTATTTTCTTTTTTAAATTTGTTATACACAGCAACGTTACTTTTTAAGTGAAAGTATACACACTTTTCACATGCTAAAAGTTTATTACTTAATATATATCCTCCAAACAGTTCATATTTTTTGGTTTCTTTACACATTTCATAAAATGGACAGTAACAAAGTGAACAATCATATTCTTCATCTGGTATATCATGACACTTATAATATTTACAATCACTCACTTTTAATCACCTCTTTTTAGTTACATTTACTCCATCCACACCCAGTAATACATGTAACACATCCACCTTGTGATACTAACTCTTTACCACATTCCGGACAATTTCTTTTATCTACATTATATTGTATTTGAGTTTCAGTTGGTTCTACTT
The DNA here is from genome assembly GCA_029256705.1 of Clostridia bacterium. Taxonomy (GTDB): domain Bacteria; phylum Bacillota; class Clostridia; order TANB77; family CAG-465; genus RGIG5057. Next base: position 43,074 of record JAQSXK010000004.1, on the reverse strand, counting down.
TTTTAAATTGTTTCTCTGGTGCTAATTTTACCTTTATTGGAGTTTCATCATTTTCTAATTTAAAAACTCTTCTACTTTTACGTATAACTAACTCTTCTCTAGCATATTCTTGAGTTAATGCTTTACTAACTATGTCTGGGCAAGATAATCCATCTAACTTGTTACCTTTAGCGATTTCCCCTCTGCATGCTTGGCATTGAATACCACGAACTTGCTCAGATAGAACTTCTACTTTAATACCAGCTCTTAAACCAGCAGATATAAGTCTGCCTATTGCATCTATATTAGATTTGCATATTCCTGCTTTAGAAGTATTAACAAACAACTCTATTATATCTCCTTCTTGATTACGATTAACAGTTATCCATAAAGATCCACATGCAGTTTTGTATTTATTTGTTGTTCCAAGTGTTGTTCCAAAATATTCTCTTTCAACTGGAACAATATAATCGAACATGTATTCAGCATCAACTTTAGAAGAATTCACTTCCTGTGTAACATCTTCTTTTACTTGGACTTCTACTACTTCTTTTTCTTCCTCTTTTTTCTCTTCTTTTTTTGCTATTAATATACCTTGTCTTACTTCATTTGGTCTAAATATTGTACATCCTTTGATACCATTTTTATGGCAGTAATCATATACATTTTTTGTTTCTTCAAATGAAAATTCTTCTGGTATATTAATAGTTTTACTTGCACTCATATTTACAAATGTAGTTACAGCTTTAAGTACTTTTAGATGAGATTCAACTGGTAGTTCTAATGCTGTTACAAATACATCTTCTTTAACTGTTTTATTTGGTGTATTAATCCATTTTTGATATCCAAAATCTCTCATTGTAACTATTTGAATATTCTCATCATCTTGACCACCAATTTTAACTTTTCTATCATATTCTAAAGAAAATATTGGTTCTAAGCCTGAAGAGCAATTATTACCATAAACTAAACTTATTGTTCCATTAGGAGCAATTGACATATGTCTTAAGTTACGAATACCATATTCTAATATACCATTCTTTATAGCTTCCCATTCTCTATCATATGAAATCATTTTGTTCATAAATTCTGTATTTACATATTTTTCTTTGTCTAGGAATGGAGCAGCTCCTTTTTCTCTAGCAAGTCTAATAGAAGCTTTATATATAGATTTACTAATAAAATTCATCAATTTTTCTGTAAATTCAATGCATTCATCTGAACCATATTTTAGACCCAACATTGTATACATTGTAGCAAGTCCCATAACTCCTAATCCAATAACCCTCATGTTTTCTTGATATTTTTTAAATTTATATACTGGATAGTAATTAATATCTATAATGTTATCTAAGAATCTTGTACCCCAATACGAAGCATCTTCTAATAAATCCCAATTTATTCTAGCTTGATCTGTATATGCATTTTCAACAAAATTATATACAACTAAACTCCCTAAATTACAAGCACCCCAATATTCTGCTGGATCCTCAATTTTTTCTCCATAAAGAACACCTGATACATACTCACCACAAGGGTTTGTACAAATTATATTTTCCATATAATTTGTAGGACTTAATTTATTTAAATTATCATAAAATAATATTCCTGGTTCACCGTTATTGTATGCAAGCTTCATTATTTGATTCCATAAATCTGCCGCATTTATTTTAGTTTTTATTATCCATTTACTTTCATCTTTTAGTATTTTACCAGCTTCATCATAAACAGGATAATGTAGATAGATATCCTCATTGTTATTTTTTGCTTTCATAAAATCATCATCAACCATAACTGAAAGATTGAAGTATTTAAGCACATTAGGATCTTTAGATTTTGCTTGTATAAATTCTTCTATATCAGGATGATATATATTTAATACACCCATATTAGCCCCTCTACGACTACCTTGGTTAACTGTTGCAGTTTGAGTATCAAATACTTTTAGAAAACTTATAGGACCTGAAGCAATTGCATCGTTATTTGTAGGTGTACCATTTGGTCTAAGCATACTAGCGTCATATCCTGATCCACCACCACCTTTATGTACCAAAGCCCCACATTTAACAGTTTCAAATATTCCTTCCATATCATCAGGAATTGAATTAAGTGTAAAACAATTATTTAATGTAAGTTTATCTTTTCCAAGTCCCAAATTAGACATTATTCTTCCAGCTGGAAAAAATAATCCTTTATCTAAAATTCTATAAAATTCTCTGTATTCTCTTTCTCCGTCAATAGCACATCCCTTTGCTATTCTCTCTAATTGCTCTTCATAAGTTTCACCGTTTTTTGAATACCTATCTTTCCAAATTTGTTCGCTTATAACATTTGTAAATGACATATGAACCCTCTCCCTCTTTAGCCTATAGCTAATGTAACATCTTTTGCTATTTATATGCAACGTAATCTTTTGTATTTAGAGGTAAGTTTTTTTCCTCTTGCTTTATGAAATTATTATATCACAATTTAAAACTCACCTCAAGTAATTTATAGTATTTTATCGAAAAAAGTCTCATTTGAAACAAATATGAAATAATACGTATAAGCTCTATATATCAAGGCTTATACGTATTATTAATGTTTTTTTATTATAATTATTAATATTTAATTTTACATAAAGTATTTACATAAATCTATTTCCAATTTTGTAATAATGCTTGCATCCATTCAAATATGTCTATATCATATGTTTCTTTTAAAGTTTCTCTAGTTAAACTGCTTTTTACATCTCCACATGATATACTTTTACCTTCTTTTATTAATAATGCTTTAGTAGCATACTTATGTGCTAAATTTAGATCATGTATAATAGCAATTATCGACTTACCTTCTTGTAGACTCCATTTTTTAAGTATATCAAATATATCTATTTGATGTTTTAAATCCAAATGGTTTGTTGGTTCATCTAAAATTAGTATATCAGGATCTTGTGCTAGTACTAAAGCTAAAAAAACTCTTTGCAACTCTCCGCCAGAAATATTATTTATACTGGAACTTTTTAAATTTTCAATGTCTGCAAGCTTCATTGCATCATCAATTTTTTTTCTGTCTATATCATTTAAATTTCCAAACATATCTTTAATATAAGTATACCTACCTAAGCTTACTATATCGTAAACTGTATTATCAAATTCTAAATTATGATTTTGCATAAGTACTCCAACATATTTCGAAATATCAGATATATATATTTTTTTTATATTTTTCTCATTTAGATATATATTCCCAGTATATTTTATATCTCCCATTATTGATTTTACAATAGTTGTTTTTCCGCTACCATTAGGTCCTATTATCGTAAGCATATCATTTTTTTCTAATTCAAACGAAATATTATCTAATATAACTTTATTATCTATTTTTGTAGATAATTTCTCTACTTTTAGCATATACATCACACTTCTTTTCTTTTTTTAAAATTATACAAAATACAAACAAAAATGATAGCTCCTAACAATGATGTAACAGTACCAATTGGAAGTTCAGATGGAGATATAATTGTTCTACTTATTAAATCTGTCAAACACAAAAAACTAGCTCCAAACATCATTGAAAACGGTAATATTAGTTTATAATCTGTTTTTACTACCATTCTTACTATTGCAGGTATTATTAATCCAACAAAACCGATGTTTCCAGTCATCGCAACTGACATTCCAACAAGTGCTGAAGAAAATATAAATAATCCTACTTTTACTTTTTTTGTATTTACTCCTAAATATTTAGCCCCATCTTCACCAATTTGAAATACATTTAATTCTGAAGTTTTAGATAAAATATATAATACACATATTAAAAATATTGGTAATATTATTAGTACTTTTGATAGATTACTTGATGCCAAAGATCCTAATGTCCAAAAAATTATTTTTTTAGTATCATTAGAAAATATTGCAAGTATTAAACTTGATACACTACTTGCAAACATAGAAAATATTACTCCAGCAAGCACAACTGTATTAGTGGACATTTTGGAATCTATTTTTTTGACTACAAATAGCACAAGAAATAGTGATGCAAAAGCAAATATTATACTTGTTACAATAACTGAAAATTCACTTAATATTGGTAGAGTTATTCCGAGTGCTATGGCAAGTGTTGCACCAATACTAGCACCACTTGCGACACCTAAACTCGATCCATCAGCAAGTGGATTTTTTAATAATCCCTGCATTACAGCTCCAGCTAAACTAAGAGAGCTTCCAACTATTGAAGCCATTATAACTCTTGGTAATCTTATACTTGTTATTATGGTTACTATTGTTTCAGGTATATCTGTAATATCTCCTATATTAAATATCATATTTAATATAACTCTTATTGTTTGTTCAAAAGATATTTTAACGCTACCCACAGATATGGATAATATAAATAAAACAAGATATATGATTATGCCTATTATAAATACATATTTACCAACTTTAATTTTTTTTAACATTTTATTCTCCATAAATTAATTTTTTAAGTTCTTTTGCTCCATCTACTAATCTTTTTGTGGGTCTGCTCATTATATCTGAATCTATACTATATACATTCTTAGACTTAACAGCTTCCACATTACTCCAATTCTTTCTATTTAATATTTCTTGCACTGCTTCGTTAGCTCCAAAATTTGTAGTTATTATATAATCTGGATTTTTTATTAGAACTTGTTCTTCAGATACTTGTGACCAACCACTCACATCTGAAAACACATTTTTTACATTCAACATCTGCATGATTTCATTTTCAAATGTATTATTTCCACTTGTCCATAATCCATATTGTAGTGGTGAAATTTCATAATATATTTCTTTTGTTTCTTTACCTTTTACACTATTTTTCAATTCCACAAAATCTAATCTCATTTGATTAACAATGCTATTTGATTCTTTCTCTTTACCTAATACTTTACCTATTAAATTAATCATAGCATAAGTTTCTTCTATGGAACTAGCATCAACCATTATAACTTTTACTCCAGCGTTTGTTAAATTATTATATTGATCTACAGTTTGTCCCATTTTACTCATAAATACAACATCTGGACTTAATGAAGCAATTGCTTCTACATTTAAACTTGTGCTAGTTTCTAATTTAGTTAAGCTTTTTGTTTCTTCAGGATAATTTGAGTAACTATCTACAGCAATTAACTTATCCTGAGAATTTAAGTCATAAATAGTTTCTGTAGCTGCTGGTATTAATGATACGATTTTCTCTGGTAATTTTGTAAAAGTTACTTCTTTGTTTGAAGTATCCATTAAAACCAATGGATTTTTCTCACTCACAACTTTTGAACTAGTAAAATACATTACTGCAAAAACAACTGATACTACAATCACTATTAGTGATACAATTAAATAAATTTTCTTTTTCATAAATATTCTCCTTCTTAAATATAAATTTGATAATAATTAGAAATTCTTCTAAAAAAAAATTAAACTACTCTTCACTCTGAAAAATAGTTTAAAATACCATTATATTTAGAAAATGAGCTATAGCCTATTTTCCTATTATATATTTTAGCATATCTTAAACCCCAGAAGAATCAAATATATAAGCAGGTCTACCGACTAAAATTCATCCTACTTTGACATCTTCCCACTATATTTATATAGCAGTGATTTTTTCGTCATTTCGTCATTATCACGGTTGCTGGGACAGTTTAAGTTTTAACTTAATTCCCTATTAAGCTTGCGCACTTATATACACTTTATATTATCTAAAATTATTATATACTAGTTTATACAAAAAAGCAAGTGTTAACAACAAATTGATCCCTTTTTAATCTAAACTTTACAACAATACTATAAATATCATGATTTTAATAAAATTTCCCTATTTTTATTAAAGATTTTTTAATTACATTTCTGCAGTTAAGTTATATAATTCGTTGCTATATATGGATTTATGGACATTTGTAATAAAATTGTAACATAAATGTAATATTTATGTAGTTGACTTTATATAAAAAATCTAGTAAAATATACTTGTAATAGCAAATAATATAATATATTTTTACTAATGAGGAGGGATATAGTATGAATAGTTTTTGGAAAAACGAATGGGATATGTTTACAAGTGAAGTTGATGCTGCAATAAATTTTCTAATGCAACCAGTAACTTTTTCAAGTAAAAAAGACGATAGTTTAATGTTAAAACCATCATCTGATGAAATAGTTGAAAAAGCTGAAACATCAAGTTTTTGGAAAAGAGAATGGCAACTATTTGAAAAAGAATACGACTCAGCTTTGAATTTTTTAATGCAACCAGTTAGTTTTAAATAATATATAAAAGAGATGCACATATAAAATATTTGCATCTCTTTATTTTTATAATACTTTTTATATATTATAAAATTTTAGTTTTGTACCTCATCACAAGAATATTCTTTATATTCCTCTGGCTTTAATCCAACTCTTTTTCTCATAAATAATAAAATCAATGACATTGTTATAAATGCTATTATCCCAAATACTATATAACCATAATTCATATCTAAATTATCTAATAAATATGCACTAAATAAAACTATAAGTGATGTGCCGATATTATTAAATAAATTACTTGCAGTAAGTACATTAGTGATTGTTCGAGGTGTTGTGAAATTCACTGAATATTTCTTTATAGATATTTGGTATGTTCCTTCTATTATTTTTTGAAGAACCAATAAAATTACCACTACAGCTATTAATGGAGCAACTTGTAATCCTGAAATCCCAAATAGTCCGATTATTATAAATATTAATGTATGAGATAATGCTGTCCAAGTTAATGTTCTATTCTTAGTTTTTCTTTCAACTATATATTGTCTTTGACACGCTATTCCTTGAATAATCGTAAGTAAAGCAAAAACCATTCCAAATTGTCCTGTATCCATACCTAAATTATTAAGAAAGTTTTTATAGTAGCATATACTTGTAACAATAATACCTGAAAACACCGATGAATAAAGTATAAGTGCCTGTAGCCTTTTTTTACTCATTACATCTTTTATACTATCTTTTAGACTCAATATATATTCTTTAAATGATGCATAATCTTTTTCAATTGTTGCCTTAACATCATCAAAATGGCATGCTATTATTAATGATACTATTGACATTAGTGTTCCTAATATAAACGGTATATATGGATTTATTATAAACAAGAAACCTGCTGATATTGAAGTTATTGTCTCTATATAATAATATCTTCCTACACCTTCTCCTTCTAATTTATTAAATTTATCTTCCATTTTTTCTTCTTTAAGTGAATGAAGTAAAATTGCTGGTTCAGTTACTTGCTTTAATACATTTCCTATTGCAAATATTGCATCAGCTATAATAATAAATATTATTCCAGGTGCGACCATATAGCCTATAAAACCAATTACCCATAATAGATTTCCAAGTACAAGACTTTTTTTAGTCCCTAATTTTTGTGCCAAACCACTAAATGGAATTTGAAATAAAATACCATACATAGGATATAGAGCTTCCAAAAATAATACTTGTGAAATGTCTAAATGTTTTACATTAATGTAAAAGAAAAAGTAAATGACATAATAAAAAAATATATCATACGAAAATATCCTATATAACGAATACAACTTTATGTTTTTTGACATGATGTTTTTCCTTTCAAATACACCAATTTACAGACATAGATTTAATAATTTATATATTTTATTATTTAATAGTTATGTTGTAAATAAATTCATGTTGATATTATATCATATTTTGTTTTTTTTTCAAATATTTTATAAAAAAACAGGAACTTATATTTAAATACATATAAGTTCCTATTTGGTGCTCCTGAGACGAATCGAACGTCCGACCAACAACTTAGGAGGTTGCTGCTCTATCCACTGAGCTACAGAAGCATATATATCATTAAAAAATATCTTTGAATTTTTTAATGATAGTTATGATTTTAGCGTTAAAGAAAAGATTTAAATATTATTTTATTTTATCTTATTAATATAATCATAGATTTCATGCCAATTCGAAACTCGTTTTATATCTCCAGAATCAATATTTTGGTTCATCATTGTTGTCATTAAAATGCTTTTAATACCATTATTAGAAATTTCCTGGCATGTTACAAAACTATCCTCAATAAATATATCTAATTTTTGTTCATTACATATAGATAATTTATTTTTTGCGTTTACTATAAGATAATCAAAATTAATGTTATTATGCACTAACCAATCATATGTTATTTTATAAGTATCACATCCAGCTATATTATCTAATCTGGCAGTAGCAAAATATATTTCGTGCCCCTCTTGTTTCAATTTATTTATTATTTCAGCGGCATCGGGCATAACTATACAATCCTCTAAAATATTCTTATAATACAAATCAAAAAAATTGAACTTCTGTTCATCAGTCCAACCATACAGCACTTTTAAATAATATCTATCCTTAATCAATCCCATGTTACCATTAGTACCCTGTTTACCTAGAACCTCTATATCGTATTTATCCGCATATTTTATCATTGATTTTACTGTGTAAGCAATTGTATCATCTATATCAATTCCAATTTTCATAATATACCTCTTTCCTATCATTTTATTATTTACTTAAAAATTCATGTATTTTATCTACTAGATCTTCATTATTTATATACTCAATATACTGATTTGTAACTGTATTTAAAGAACTCGTTATTTTTGATCCCTTTTTATAAATACATAGAATTGGTATTTGTAGAATATTTGTCCACCCCAGTTCTATTCCAAGACCTGTAGAAGGATGAGAAACCTCTGCTATTATTAAATCGAATTGTTTATAAAAGTTATAGTTATTATTTGTTTCTTTAGTATTATCATTATGAGGAAAATAGAATGTATAATCTTTTAATTTCTGTGAATTGATAATTGGATTATATAAATCATCTATAAAGTTTATTATACAAGAATGTGCTATATATATTTTCAAACCAATCATACCCCTTCTGATTTAACATAGAAAACTATTTAATAATAAAAACTTAAACTTTAATATAAATTTATTATATCACAAAACTCCTTATATATCAAGTAATTATTTTGTACATTGTAATATATCTGTATTAAAAAATTATTAAACATTACAAAAAATATTTTCCTAATAAAAAACTTTATAAATATCTTCATTAGGATAAAATAATGTAACTTATATATTTTAATTATTTATATTATATTTTTAATCTTTTATTGAAATCCTAGCAAAATTAGTGTATAATATTTATATTGTACCTATAGCTTAGCTGGATAAAGCATTTGGCTACGAACCAAAAGACCGGGGGTTCGAATCCCTCTAGGTACACCATATATAGAAGAAGAGAATATGAAAATATCCTCTTCTTCTATATTATTTTTCTAATTTTTTATAATTTCTTAACTCCTTAAAAAAAGTACTTATTATTTTTGAACATTCCTCCGTATTTTCTATTTCATATTCAACCTTTGTAGTAGTTTTTATATCAAACACATTAGCTATAGATTCTATTACACCATTTTTTTCATCTAATGCACCTATTACAACATTTTTTATTCTAGATTGTGTTATTGCACCAGCGCACATTAAACAAGGTTCTAATGTAACATACATTGTGCATCCATCTAGTCGCCAGCTTTTTAATCTTTTACATGCTTTTTCTATTGCTAAAATTTCGGCATGAGCCAAACTAGTATTTTTATGCTCTCTTAAATTATGTGCTTTTGCTATAATAACATCATCTTTAACAATTATTGCTCCAACAGGAACTTCTCTTTTAGAATATGCTTTTTTTGCCTCGTTTAAAGCTGCCCTCATAAATTTATTCATTAATAATTTTTCCTTCCTGTTCAAAATAGTTTTGTATTCCCACAAATATTCCCCATGCCAATTTATTTTGATATTCTTCCGTTTTTAAAAGTGCCGTTTCTTCTTGATTTGACAAAAATCCGCATTCAACAATTACAGTAGGTATTTCAACTTTATCCATTATATATACTCCAGAAATTTGATGAGGAATTCTATTATCATTATTATAATCTATATTTTTATTTATATTATTCTGAATACATTCTGATAAACATTTACTTTTTATATTTCTACCTTGATAAAAAGTTTGCCATCCTCTATATGCACCAGATGGGGGGAATTTATTTAAATGCAATGAAACAAATATATCTGCACTTGATTCGTTACCAAGTTTTACTCTATTTTTTATATCACTTACCTTTTTATTTCTTATACTGTTGCTATCTGTAGAATATATTCCATTTTCATCACTTCTAGTAAGTAATACCTTCGCGCCACTTTGTTCAATTAGTTTCTGCAATTTAAGTGTTACACTTAAATTTATAGCTTGCTCACTAGTTGCATAGAATCCCACGGCACCCTCATCAGGTAATCCATGACCTGCATCCAATATAATTATCTTATTTGTTATTGGAGTACTATTAACATCAATTATTCTTTCTTTTTTTTCATCTTTTAAATTACCTACTGAGACATATACAAGACATATAGATAATGTCATTAGCACATATACAATTCTCTTTTTATAAATATTAAACATAAAATAATCACCTTATATTTATATGTATATTATATAAAAAGATTTATATAACAATTTATTTAAAATATTATACCTAAGTAAATTATATACAAATTTATAAAATGTCATTTTGCTATGTAACTCAAGAAATACACGGCTAATAATCTTAAAAGCTTACCAAGTATCAAATATAATATGAATATTGCGGAAAATAACTTTATTTTAGATTTGTAAGCATTAATTAAAATATTTGTATCGAATTCATCCAGTTTATTTTCTACATATTTTCTGGATAAGCTAATAGATTTTATAGTTGCATCTATCTCCAGTATCAATCTAGGAATCATCGATATAACATTTAAAATTAAATAGACACTAGATACTATATCCGCATAATATTTGAATATTATACATATTATAGATATTACAAATGACATCAATTCCATATTTGATAATATAAAATTGATAATTTGAATCCTTTTGTTTTGTATAGAATGCACACATTCATGTGCAATAACACATATCCTCTGATACCCATTTGTATTTTTCGCTATATCAGAAATATATATTGTATCATTTAGGAATACATAATAACTATTTTTAATATCTTTATCTAATTTTACCTGTGTACTATTATTTTTTATTAATTCTAAAATTTGTTTACATACTATGAAATTACTACTAAATTTATCAGATATTTCTAGCAGTTTTTTCTTTGATTTAGTCCTTTTTTCAAAACACCTAATCATATATTAAACCTAAAACTCAACTATATCTTTTATGCCTTCGCCAACTATTTTTTGCATATCTGCAAGTAGTATATCTAATCTCATTTCACATTCTAATAATTTTCTTGCTTCTTCGTTTTGAATCAGAATCGAATATAAGTTTTGAAGCTCTTTTTGGGATACTTCATTCATTTTACCTGTATTTATATATTCTATCTGATGAGACTTTTGTTTTTCTTTAAAATCTTTTAACATTGCATATGTTTTTTCGTCTTTAAGTATACTCTCTTTTAATTTCATAAAATCCTTGTATTCATTTGTATCTTTAAAACTTTTAACTAGTTCATGTATTTTATCATAAAAATTCATACTGATCACCATTTTCCCTTCTTATAAAAATATTATACAACAAAAACAAAGAATTGCCAAGTATTTCTTTAACAATTCTTTGTTTTATATGCTTTATTTTATTGTATACTCTCTTTAAAACTATCTTGTGCTGCTTTCATAGCATTGTAATCCTTGGCATCTAAACTAATTTTATCTTGATTATATAAATCTAAAGTTATATCTATTGGATAATTGATTGTTTTATATGAAGAGCTTACTTTCGTATAAAATGATAAACTATCATTTATCAACATATTACTTTTTGTTTTTTCTTCTATTATATTACCATTTTTATCTTTAGTTATATTTTTAGAAAATGTAATGTCTGCCGCTATAGATACTTTTCTATCATCAGTATCCATATCACCTATAAAATCTCCTAAAGAGTATATTGCGTAAACATGATTACTAGTTCCATTTGAAAGTTCAAATAGTTCTTCTGAATTCTCTTGCACCACTTTAGAACCAGTTCCAAGTACAACGTCTACTCCATTCTCAAATAACATTTCAACACTATTTTTTTGGTCTGAATTAACTCTAGTAGCATCTTCATTAGGTATATTTAAATAACAAACAACATAATCTACATTCTGACTTTTAACATATTCCATATCTTTTTTTATATTTTCCTCAGTAAGTAGATTTATTAAATATTCTTTTCCTTTGGCAATTTTAACTTTAGAAGTCGTCATATATGATAATATTGCAATTTTTATATTATTTTTATCCACTATATACGGTTTATTTCTATCATCAGATGAATTTAATCCAATTTGATTTATAGAATTCGATTTAAGCTGATTAATCGTTGCATCTATAGCCTTTTCACCTTTATCCATCGAATGATTTCCGGCTGTTGCCAGCACACTAATTCCCAAAGACTTTATTGCTGTAAGTAGATCATTTGGTGCATTGTATACTGTTTTTGTACTATATCCATAAGTAGAGCCTACTACCGGTGTGTTTAAACTTGCAAGAACCACATCATATTTTGCTAATACATCTTTGGTCTGAGTATAAGAATCCAAAAAGTTATATTCAGATCCATTTTTTGCACCTTTTAATATATTGTTAGAAGCATATATATCTCCAAGTGCTAATAATTTTAAAGTATTTTCTTGAGTGGTCTCTTTAGCTTTTGGTATTATAGTTGTAATAACTTTGTTTACACCATTATACAACCACATACCTACTCTATCCCTTTTACCTAGTGTATATGATACTAACACATATATTTGATAGTAAATAAACACACATACTACAGCCCATATAACAAATTTTATTATATCTTTTTTATTTTTATTCTTTTTCATCTCAACATTAACATTACCTGTTTCAATGTCCATATAGCCTTTCCTCATATTTCTCCCCTTTTTTATATATTATACATTTTTTATTCATAATTATACTTGTTTTATTATACTACAAAATGTGTAATAATTGCAAGTGCTTTTTAAAATATATTATACTTATCTTATTAAATTGAAAAAAAAACAGATGCTCAGTTGCATCTGTTTTTTAATTTATTATTGAACACTATATGGTATTAAAGCGATATGTCTAGCTCTAGAAATTGCTTCAACAACTTTTCTTTGATGTTTTGCACAAGTTCCTGTAACTCTTCTTGGTAATATTTTACCCTTATCACTTACAAATTTCTTTACTTTTTCTATATCTTTATAGTCTAATTCATCTTGTTTATCTACACATAAAGCACATACTTTTTTTCTAGGTTTTCTAAAAGGTTTATCCCCTTTAGTTCCTTTTTTATTTCTCTTATCTAGCATTAATTTTTACCTCCTTTTGCGTTTAAATTAAAATGGTAAATCTGCTGTATCATCTATTGTTATGTACTCACCATCACTTGGTATATCAGAATTTATTGCTCCGTTTGCCCCAGAACCTTCTCTTTTAGAATCTGCAAAATATGTATCTTCAACTATAAAATCAGTTGCATATCTTTTTGCTCCAGTTGTATCTTCCCAAGTTCTATTTTGAATTCTTCCTTCAACTAAAACTTGTGCACCTTTTCTAAAATATTTACTACAAAACTCAGCTGTTTTTCCAAATGCAGTTAAATTGAAAAAGTCTGTTTGTCTTTCTCCATTTTGACCAGCAAATTTTCTATTTACAGCTAAAGAAAATGATGTAACTTGTGTTCCTGTTGTTGTATTTCTTACCTCTGGGTCTTTTGTTAATCTCCCCATAAATTGAAATTTATTCATAATAAATCCTCCTTGATTTTAATTTTCTATTTTACTATTTTTTTATTATCATGTGTTTTAGAACTGATTCATCTAAACCTAAAACTCTATCCATTTCTAGAATAGATTCTGGCTTAGCCGTAAATATAAATAGTATGTAAAATCCTTCTTTTTGCTTCTTTATTTCATAAGCTAAAGTTTTTTTACCCCATTCATCTACGTTTGTAAGTTCACCATTTGATACGATTAATTCTTTCATTTTTTCTGCAAAAGCAACTTTTGCTTCATCAGCAATTGTTTGTGAAAGTATTATTACTGCTTCATAATTGTTCATTACTTACTCCTCCCTTCTGGACATCTGACCCTATACATAATGTATAGAGTAAGGAAATTAACGTAACTATTATATCACATTTTTGCAAACAAATCAACTTTTTAACAAATTCTCTGCAAAATTGATTTATTTTAATCAATTTTCAGTATTTTTTTATTTTTATAACAAATAATATAACCAAATTAATTATATTTAGTATTTTTTCTATTTTACACATTTTTGATACACAAATTTCTTTAAAGTCTTGACAGAGTAACGTTTTAGATATATAATACATATACTTACAGTATTAAGATGCTTAAATTTTATATTTAAACACAAAGGAGGTAACCTTTTGAAAGTAGAGAAAATTAATGAAAATAAAGTTAGAATAACTTTAAGTATAGACGAATTAGCACAAAGGGATATCTCTTTGAATGATCTTGAAAAAGATACAGTAAAGGCTAAAAAATTATTTTTAGAATTAATAGAGGAATCTAATTTAGAATCATCCTTTATTTTTGAACACGCACAATTATTCGTTGAAGCAGCTACTGACAGTAATGATTTTTTTACAGTAACAATAACTAAAATAGATGATTTTCCTGATCTTACTAAATATAATTTACTTGATGAAGGTTTTAGTAAAAAAAACGAAAAAAAATCCTCTACTAAATTAATGAGTCCTATCAACTCTAACATATTTTCATTTGAATCATTGGACAATATTTTGGATATGTGTGATATACTAAAAGGAACTAAATCATTCCTTGGTAAAAACAGCTTATATAAACTAGATAGCAAATATTTTTTAATATTTAGTAAATATTCAATAAAAAACACAAAATTTCTAAAAACATATTCGATTATAAATGAATTTTGCTTAAATAACTACGAATCAGAGTTATATGAAATTTCTTTAAAAGAAAAGTCACAGCTTATAATTTCAAATAAAGCACTTCAATCATTAGCAAAACTTTAATATTATATTTTTGAGAAACTATTCTTTCTTACTTTTAGAATAGTTTCTTTTGCTATTAAATCATATTTACCCTTAACTATTATTGGAGTTTTTAGCACTAAAATATATTCCATTTCAAATTCAATAAATTCCCCGTATTGTTTTATTTCATTTGGATATTTTAATTTCATCTTAGATACTTCAAATCCAGAATCAAGTAACTCTTTATTTAATTGTTCTTTTTCGTTATCCGTAAGATATCCAGACTTTTCTATAACAAACATATACTTATTTGCTATTGTTATTAACTTTTGATGGTAGATAAAAGGAATTATCGAATTTATTATATATGTTCCTATAATTATAATCATAAAAATAGATATTACCAGTAAAAACGGTACTGCAATTATACTATTTCCTCTTTTATATTCCATTCTTAACCTCCATTAACTTAAGCTTGAAATTGTCTCTAATATTTAAGTTTATATTTCCTATTAAATTATTCAAAATTATTGGTTCAACCAATATATTTATATCTATTAAAACACTTTTTTCTTTATATTCATATTTAATTTCATTTATAGTAAATTTATAGTTTGGGTGGTTGAGTTTCAACAAATATACAATTTTTTCATTTAATAAAATATTATCAAACTCATAATTTGCATAAGACAGTTCATTGTAATTTGCTGCTATATATGCATTTTGTGCTATATAAAACAGATCACTTTTTACATTATATATACATGAATTTATTTGAATATGTAATAAGAATATTGCAGTAAGAATTATAAATATGAATATTATTACCAAAGTCAAGACAACTATTTCAATACTTCCTCTTCTATTTTTCATTTATTATCCAATCACCTATTTCTATATTTTTCTCAATCTCATTAATATTTAAGACATTATTTTTAAATATATAATTAATATTATTACTATATTTTTCAATACTATCAAATTTTATAATTTTAAAATATTTTTTATTACAAACTATCTTAAGTATATTTGGATCTGAAATTCTTTCTCCAATTTTAGAAAAATCAACTTCGAAATAATTTTTAATTTCATCTCTCAAATAGTTCCAACTCTTAATAGTACTATTAAATTTTTCATTAATGTTTATTTTTAAGGCTACATTGTTACCATTTTCATAAATTTTTTCATAATTTACTTTTTCATCATTAATATAACATTCATAATCTAATTCATTTAAATTCTTTTCTAAACCAACTATTAAATGTCTACCCGCTTCAATAATACCCTCAGAATTTTCTTTTTGTGTGTTTAAAGTTTGGACAAGTGGCCTTATAACTAAAATGTTATTATATTTTTCCAGCGCTGCTATTTTCATGTTATTTATTGGAATTACTTCTTTTTCTAATATTTTAACATTAACAATTTTTTGTATGTTATGTTGCATCAAGCCATCAACGCTAAACTCTGTATAAAGATAACTTTTCACCTTTACATCTATGGGATAAGTATTTGGAATCTTATAATCTTCTCTAGATACTGTAAATAATAATGATTTGTCCACCTTTACAGTTTTACTGCCACTTACTCTTGCTATTTCTTGATTATTTATATATAAAACAGATACAATTTCTTTTATATATTTCTCATTTGCATTATCACTTAAGTCAATTGCTTCCGCAGAAATTTTTATCGGTATTATTATTTTATCTTCAGTTGCTTCCAATATAAAGTTATCTTCAACATTAAGTTTTGATAATACTTTCGCATCTGCCTCCATTGGCGCAGTTGCAAATATTGCATTACGTATTCTTGCCGCATTATTAATTCTTCTCGCTGTTACAACACCGTTAGTTTTCCAAGTAGATGAAGTGTTTAAAACAGCTTTATTTAATCCAACCTTGTTTGCCGATATATTATATGAGACTAAGTCATATGAGTTAATAGTTCCTGCATTATAGTTTATCTTATCAAAAAGCAGGTCAGTCGTTCTCATATATTCTAATTGCTCTTCATATTTATATTTCCCCTTGTCATGCCATGATTCGTATGCACCATTTGTAACAACATACTCCCATCTATCAGGGGTTGTTTCTGGCAGAAAATCAGCTGGAAAATGTACATTGCTAACAACCGTTCCACTATAACTTGTTCCAAGCAAATAATACTCTCCTCTTTCTCCAAATCCATTATATTTTCCATTATATCTTGTCCATCTCCCAAAATTATTTTCATTTTTAAATCTTTGCTGATTATGCCATAACAATCCTTGTGGATTTGAATATGCAAATACATTGTAAGTATTATATATTTCTTCGTTTATTTCCTCATAATAAACATTATATCTTGGCACACCAATTGTATCTATTATAAATTTAAAATTATCTGATATACCATATATATTACTTTTCAAATTAAATAGAAAGGTTATTATAGCTAACACTTTTATTATAAGTTTATTATTCATTATTATCACCCAGTTTGATCATAAGCATATTTTCAAATTCAGTAATTTTAATATAAACATGATTAATTTCTATTGATTTGTCAATATTAATTACACTACTTCTGTCCATATCCCTTATTTTATCATAACTCTCTATTATTATCTGGCAAAGTTTAGGTTTATCAATTTGCAAATTAGTTACATTTATAATATATTCTACTAACTCTTTAACATAATTTTCATCGCATATGTTGTTTTTATCAAACTCTTTAAAAAGTTTATTAACATATATTTCTATATACTTTTCTTTCACCTTCAAATTTATATCATAATAACCATTATCTAGCTCATTCTTGTTTTTTCCTATACTCAAACATTCATCATTTATGATAATGTATCTATCATTAAAACAATTAGCGAATTTATCCTTATTTGTAAGAACATTCTTATTATAATAATCAATACTTGCCGCTATTTTTTTTACATTAATATCTACCTTATGCTTATTGTAATTAACATTAAACAATATAAATGCTAAACTAATTATTAATAGAATTACAACTATAAATATTCTCTTATACATAATTTTCTATACTTTCTAAATATACATTATATATTTTTTTAGCCAATACATCAACATCATTTTTCGCATAACAAACGTTTTTAGTATTTTTTATTAAATTTAAAATGTTTGAAGATGCTATATTATTAGTTAATACAATAGATTTATTCTTATCTTTTATTCTTTCAAAGTAAAGATCTACTTCTTCATAATTGTCTGATAATATAACATATATATCAGCTTTAACTCTTTGATTAACTTTGTTTTTTCTTAATACATTAATAGTTTTGTCCTTAATTAATATTTTAATCTTTTCCTCAATTTTCAAAGTTATATTTTTTAGTTCTTCATTTTCTAATTCATATATAAAAAGAATATTCATAATTTCTCCTCACTTTATTATACTAATACTAAATTTTCCATAGTTTTTTAAATTACTTATTTTTATACTTTCTTCTTTAGAAACCTCCACTAATATAGTTTCAATACAATTTCCTTTTTTAATTATATTGCCTAATTTGTCAAAACAGTTTATTATTTTTATATTCTCTAATAGTTTAATAGTTACATATGCATTTTCAAAATCATTACTCATAACACTGGATTTATTCAAAGTTTTAAACATATTCTCAACATCAGATAATTTAGCCGAGTAAAATATATTTACTATACTATCTTTTTCGATTTGATATGAAGCTGAATCTTCAGGTAAATTCAATTTAATTGAAATTATTTCGTTATTTACTTTAGCCTTTAAGTTTTCTTCGTTAGATATGACCATATTTTTTAACATTATAGTACCATGGCAATAATCATTTTTATAGCAATTTTCTTCATTATATAGACTCATATACTTTTCATTAGAATCATCAAAAATTTTAATTATTTTAAGATCTGATTCTAAAATTTTATCACCTTTTGATACATCTTTTATGAGAGAATATACAAAAGTACAATTATTGTTTACTGTAATCTTTTTATAAATAAATATTAAAATAAAATATATAATTATTGCTATTATAAAGATATATATATTTCTTTGAAATCTCACTATATTAAAGGTTGTCCTATTTTACTTAAAGCACCAGAAAACCAAGTCTGTATACTATTAAATCCTACTGTCATTATACTCATTATTTGTGGATAAAATATAACTACAATAAGTGTTATCGTTATTCCAATAATTAATATACTTTCTACAAGTTCTGCTCCTCTTTTATGTTTTAATTTAAGTGCTTTCTTTGTCATTAATTTTAATTTAAGTTTACTCATTCATAAACACTCCCTTTCTATTTAAATATGTCTTGTAAATTTTCTGATACTTGTATAATTATAGGATAAATTGCCAATACTGTTATATTTATTAGTGAAATTACAGATGCTATAACAACAAACATTATTCTTTTAGTTTCTTTATATTTTAGATATTTAAAATATGATAAATCTAACATTTCAGAAAAAACTGTTAAGGATTCAACCATTTTACCTTCTTTTTCCCCTTGCAAAAGTATATTTAAAAACATGTTAAATTCATATGAATTAAATTTTAACTTAAAATTATCTGTGGCTTTAATCATACTAAAATTGTACATTAAATAATCATTAATAAATATATCAAAATTATCTCTAAATCTTTTATACTCAATATTATCTTTTACGTACTTCAAGGATTCATATAGTGGAATATTAGATGAGAGCGCTAATTTTAAACTATTAGAAATTTCAGATATATCATTTATTATTTTCAAAGATTCGTTTTTTACATATATATAAATAATAAAATTTGGAATGTAAAAGAAAATAAAAAAGTATACTATTGATAAAAATATATTATGAGTTCTGGAAAACATAAGAATAAAAAGTATTGGTGAAATAACATATTTAATTAACTTATATTTTAATATGTCTATACCATATGGACTTCCTAAATTATTTAATGTATTATTGGATTTCAGCAAACCTGATTTTAGAATTTTAAAATTTGAATTTAAAAACTTAAGATATTTATTAGAAATAATATATTTGGATTTTGAAAATGTTAAGTAATTCAAAACTATATAATAAGATAAAAAAATTGAAAAAAGTAAAAGTATTAAAACATAAATGTAATCACCCCCTTAATGGATTGTTAATAATATAACATAGTAAATTGCAAAAGTCAATGGTTTGATACTATGAATCGTACGACAAATAATTCTAAAAAATTAGTAACCTAATCTTTTAAAACATAATGTTATTTCATACTTAATATCCTAATACTAGTATATATGTAATCTATAAGAATATATATTGCAACGATATATATCATAGTAATTAATATTGGTCCATCTAAATAGATATAAATTTTATTTAAATTAGGTAAAATGTAGTTAATAAATATTACTCCTAGAACACCCCAAATCAGCATAAACTCAAATGAAATATACTTGTTTATACCAAATTTTAATTTACTGTAATCCCATAATTCAACTTCATATACTTTATCCAATAGTAGACCAGTTGCATACTCAAGGCTAGTGAGTATAATTGAACTAAAAATAAATATTAAAAACACATTTTTTGTATACTTAGATATGATCATTGCTAAAACAAAAGTACCCATGCCATATAAAATACAAAAAGGTCCATTTGCCATACCAGCTCTTACCACCTCTTCTTTAGAAATAATCTTAAAAACAATTTCTAAAATCCATCCTATAAATGAACCAATTATAAAAAAATATAAGCCTTTGTTTATCATATAATCACCATAAGTATATTTTTTGTTCAAATCTTTTTTTTATACATCATTGTACACAAACAAAATATATCACATCGACAAAATTCTACAAGCCTGTAATAGTATCATTTTCAAATAGATAATGATTGTATTTAATGTTTTATTTAAATAAAGTATTGTTTTTTTTATTTTTATTTGATATAATTTTTGTATATGAGGTGACAATTATGGAAAGCAGTTCAATTGAAAGCGCAAAAATAATGGTTATTGATGATGATATCAATATGATGGATATGTTATCAATAATACTTTCTAAATATAAACATAAAGTGGTTCCTTTTACAGAGCCTGTTTCAGCTATTGAAGCTTTAAAATCTGACTCATTCGATATATTAATTGTAAATTATCTAATGTCCCCTGTAAACGGTGATAGAATTGTAGAACTTGTTAGAGAATTTAACAAAGAAATATATATTATTATGATGTCTGTTAATAAGGATTTAGCCCCTTCTATTGATGCTATGCGAAATCTAGATATACAATCATATTTTGAAAAAAGTTCAAGATTTGATCAACTCATACTTACTATTCAAAGTGGTATTAAATATACAAATCAATTAAGAAACATAAGAAGTATGAACATACAACTTGAAAAATACGTAGTAGATTTTGCAAATGTTCTGCTTAATACAGTTGATGCGAAAGATAATTATACTGCTGCACATTCAAAAAGAGTTTGTGAATATGCGTTAAGATTTGCGAATATTTTAAGCTTATCTACAAAAGAAAGAGAAACATTAAAACTTGCTGGTCTATTTCATGATATAGGTAAAATCGGTATACCTGATAACATTCTAACTAAAAACGATAAACTTACAGATGATGAATATGAGACAATAAAGTTCCATCCTACAATAGGTGCTAATATTTTATCAGTTGCAGATATATTTAAAGATGTACATGAAATAATAAAATGTCACCACGAGAGAATTGATGGTAAAGGCTACCCTTACAATATGGCAGGAGACAAAATACCATATTTATCTAAGATTCTTTCAATTTGCGATTCTTTTGATGCAATTACAACAAAAAGGTCATATAAAGAGGTTTACACAATTGAGTATGCTATAGACGAATTAAAAAGAGTTATGGGCACTCAACTAGATAAAGATTTAACAGAAAAGTTTTTAAACCTAGTAAAAGAAAATATTAATACATTTGTCATAACAAATATATAGAGGATTATATCCTCTATTTTTATTCTATAAATATTGCTATTGCCTTTATAATTTGAATGTTATTAATTTTATTTATTGTAAATCCTATGATTTTAACATCTGATGTTATTGTACTTAAAAAAAACAAATCAGTCACTAAATTGTTGCTATCTATCCATATATACTTATCATTTATATAAAAAAACTGATTGTTTTTTGGATATTCTCTATCATCTATTTCTTTATATAAGTTTTTTAGTTTACACGGACAAATTTTTCCACTTTCAATACACAAGTTATTTTCTTTATTGCCTATCTCCTCTAGCTTATTTACTAATTTATTGTAAAAAGCTAAATTTTTTATTCCAGATACATCTTCAATATTTATATATCTTCTTTCAACAATTGTATTATAACTACTTTTTTCACCAGCAAAAAAGGTAACTCCACCTGTTACTTGTTTTCTATATTCATGTTTATCATCCTTATCACAAGCATCTTTATCTTTTTTTTGCCAACTTGCATCTCCAACCATTTCATTAGCATTTGGCGCTATATTTATATCTTTTGTAAAGGTTTCACCCTTTTGAATTGAAAATTCCATTATTTCGATATCAAAATCAACCTCAGAGATTGATGCAAATAAAGATTTTAGAAATTCTTTATCTAAGTATAAATAGTATCTCATATTATTTACCTCTATACATTTTATGTATAATATTTTATTATATTATTCTACAGTTATTTTATCTTTAATTTTTTCAAATTTGCTGTCTCCAATACCAGATACTTTCTTTATATCTTCTATTGACTCAAAATCTCCATTTTTTCTATATTCTACTATCTTCTTAGCGGTCGCTTCTCCTATTCCAATCAAACCTTGTAATTCACTTTCGTTTGCTTCGTTTATATTTATTTTATCTGTATCGCTAATATTTTCTTCGTTTTTATCTTCATTTTCAATAGATGCTTCTTCCTTTTGTATATATGGTATAACGATTTTTTCAGAATCATACAAAGTTTTGGATAAATTTATTTTTGATATATCTGCATCTGACTTTATTCCTCCAATTAAGTTTAACGCTTCTTCTAATCTTGTACCCTCATTAAAACTATATATACCATAATTATTTATTGCTCCACTAATATATACAGAGATTTTTCCTTCTTCATTTACAAATTCTTTTTCATTTATTTTTATATGTTTTTTTTCTAAACTTTGTATGTATATTGATATAGAACAACTTGAAATAATTATTACTGTTAATATAGTTATTTTCACCATATTGCATTTATTTATATTTCTTATGATTTTTTTAAATTCTTTCATATTTAATCCTTTCTTTTAATCGGTTTTTATTGTATAATATATTTGGGTGATTTTTTTGCGCAAATATATTATACTTTCGTTTTTATTTATAACATTATTTATATTAAATTACAATTTTATATATGGGAATTTCAATGATATTTCTGAAGGTTCTGCTATTGTATTGGATGCAGAAAGTTCTTCAATAATATATAGTAAAAACATTAATAAAAAAATATTTCCAGCAAGTACCACTAAAATTTTAACTGCTATTTTAGTAATAGAAAATTTAGACTTAGATTCTAATATTACAGTTAGCAAAACTGCAATTGATACTGTTCCTTTAGGAAGCTCTATAATGTACTTAAAACCTGGTGAAATATTGACTGTAAGAGAGTTGTTATATGGACTACTACTTTCTTCTGGGAGCGATGCAGCTATTGTTTTAGGAAATGCTGTAAGTGGTAGTATTCCTAATTTCATGAAATTAATGAATGACAAGTTAATACAACTTAATTGCTTAAATTCTCATTTTACTAATCCACACGGTTTTCATGATAACAATCATTATTCAACTGCATATGATATGGCAATTATAATGAAATACGCATCAAAAAATGAAACTTTTAGAACTATATGCGAAACACAAAAATATCTTATCGCACCTACTAACAAAACTAAAACCGAGAGAACTTTGGAAAATACAAATCTTTTACTTTTAACAAAAGTTAATTACATGTTAGGTGGAAAAACAGGGTATACCGAAGAAGCCGGAAATGTTTTTATTTGTTATTCTAATCTTAATGAAAAAAAAGTTATATGTGGAGTTTTCGATGGTGATAGAAATATACAAAATAAAAAAAATAGATTTATTGACACAAAAATGTTACTTGATAATTCTTTTAAAGACTTTTTCAAAAATAAAATACTAGACAAAGACCAAATTAAAATTTCATATTTCGATAAAAAAACCAATAAAAATTATATTGTTGGGATATCTGATAATATATATTGTTTAACTGATCAAAATAACTATACTTTAAACTATAATCTTTCTGATATCAATATAACTAACGATATTGTATCTGGAAAAATAAATATAACTGCCAAAAATAATAATTGGACATTTAATAATACTTATGAATTGAAGTTAAATGATACACAAAGTTTTGAAAATATTTTTATAAAATCAAATAACTATACTTTGTACACATTAATTGCTATGTTCTTACTACTTATTTTATTATTAAATAAAAAGAAAAAATATCTAAAAAATGAGGAAAAGTTAAGAAAAAAAAGATATTAATTTTAAACAACATATAACAATTTAAATTGTTATATGTTGTTTATTTTTATTTGTACTTTTTATTAGTTGGTTTTTGTTTCATTTGTCTCGGTAGAAGTGGAATTGTCTGAATTAATAAATTTTTCTTTAATAATACGTCTAGTTTCTATTAAATCCATTTTAAAATATGATATGTTATCTATATATGGAGTAGTTCCAACTGCTGTACAAGAATATATACTATCTAATTTCAAATTTGGAATATCTGTTACATATCTTAATGCTTCTCTAACTGTAACATTAGTATCTGTATTTTTAAGTGCAGTCTTTATCAATTCTGGTATTTTAAATATATTGGCAGGTGATAAAACCTCTTTGATAAATGCTCTTATAAAATCCTGCTGTGCTTTAGTTCTCCCTATATCTCCACTAGCATATCCAACTGTCATATCGTTATTGTGTCTAAACCTAATAAATTGCTCTGCCTTAGCTCCATTTAAAACTTGAACTCCTGGTTGTAAGTCTATATGTAGATTTTGAGTTGGATCATCATATTTCATTCTAAATGGAACATTAATTTCAACCCCACCAAGAACATCTACAACTTCTCTAACAATTTTATTGTCAACTATTAAATAATAATCTATATTCACATCTAATAACTCTTCTATTTGTTTAACTAATGGTTCAGTATTTACACCTCTGTATATTGAGTTTAATTTATGTCCCCAAGCATAATCGTTTGTTATATATGTGTCCCTAGGTATCGACATAAATGCAAGTTTACCTGTTTTAACGTCGTATCTAACATATATCATAGTATCTGTATTATTTTCACTTATTCCGCAAACAAGAGCGTTTATAACCTCTTTTTTAGTCACAGATACAACTTCTTTTTCACCAGTATTTGGTGTTTCTTCTTCTTCACCGATAACATAGTTTGCTGCATAAACGCAGCCCCAAGCAATTATACCTACCACTGTTAAAACTATAAATACTTTTGTAAAAATATTAAATATGTTTTTCTTTTCCTTAACTTTTTTGTTTTTTTTATTCATTTTTTCTCCTTGTTATATCAATTTCTAATAATGTTTCTATTTTACTATTTTTTTTATTGTTTGTCAAGTTATGACTCTAAATTTAAAGTCCTAATTTCAAATATTAACCATATAGAAAATATAATTTCAAATATTATCATAATAATAGATACGATAACTGCGCTATACATAATTCCTACTATAATCATGGTTAACGAAATAATAATCGACATGTTCAAGTATGCTTTTGAATTATATAACCATCCAAAAGGAAATAAATGTGCTCCAAAAATTATTGCTAGTATCATTACCATCTTATCTGGAACAACTCTATATACCCACATTGCAATCAACAAATACAATAATTGATTGCAAGAAAATAAAATACCCAATTTATTCAATGGATTATTTTTAGTTGAAAAATCTGCTTTTATTATTTTTGAAATAATATATGCCAATGGCATAAGTGGTGTTGTAACACAAAATGTTAACAGATTTCTTGTTAAAACATCTTTAATTGGTAATATCCATATTATTAGCACTGCTGACCAAATTATTATAGATGCAATTATAAAATGTAATCCTTTTTTCCCTTTAATTGAAATATCTTTTATAGATTCACTAATATTCATTATTTTCCCCTTTATATTAAAATTTCAAACCAGATGATAACAATTTAACTAAAATATTGGTATTATATAACATTTTAGTTAATATTGAAGAATCTATAAGTCCTTTTAATCCTCCAAACATAGGGACAATTATTGATACTATAGCAAGTACTATCCAAACTTTAAATAGTGCCATTACTATTCCAATACCAAATCCGCCTATATTATTAATACTACTTAATATAGGTAAATCAAATACAATATTAAGCATCATTTGTAGTATATATGCACACATATTTACTGCTAAGAATATCAATATAAATGCCACTGTTCCTAGTATGAATTCAACTACTTTATTTGTAAGCTCCTCTGCTGTTTCACCTGTTGCCATATTTTTTACTATTGCTGAATAAAACGAATTAGTACCATTTTCGTTAGTTGTTTTTGATTCAATAGCTTTAGCTATACCTGAACTAATAGTTTTTTTCATAGTTTCATCTACATCAGTTTTACTCGTAGCTAAATCAACTAGGCTTGATTTAAATGTAAAAGCAAGTATAATTGCTATAACAAAACCTATCAAACTTATAAGAATCGTTGTTAATCCCTTCTTATATCCTGCAAAAGCACTAACAATAAGAAATATAATAACTACACCATCTAAAATCATATTTACCACCCTTTTTTATATTATATCATTTAAAATTAATTTCTACAATCATTTTATTATAATTTTACTATTTCTATTCTATTAGAATATATTAAAGCTACACTTTTTTCTTTATTAAATATAACAATATCTCTTGGAGGTAATTTAATGTCTATTTTCTTTATAACTATTCCCCATTTATTAATAATCGATATATCGTTTTCAGATACAACATACGTTAATAATCCGCTATTTTTAATATATTTAGGAAGTGTCCCTAATTCTATGGCTGCTATATTTGTATTATCAAATTTGCTTGTTATAAAACTAAATTTTTCTTTGTTTGTTTCAATTGCCGCAAAATAATTATCTGATAATGTGATATAATTAGTTTGATTTGAATCTAAACTATGAATATTAGAAAGAGTATTTGTATTCAAATTGTACTTTTCAATACTATTATTGGTAACCAAAATAACCTCATCATTAATAATCTTAGAATTATATACTAATGTATTTTCCAGTTTTAAAACTTCTTTTATACTTTCGATTTTATCTGAATCTATAATGCTTATTTTAGTTCCAATTGTAAGAGAAGATGAATCAGTTTGTATTAATAAAAGCTTCTTAGCATTATCTATAAGTTTAATATCTAATATTGATGACGAGCTTATATATGCACTATATTTATTTTTTCCATACTTATCAAATACAGTAATTATTTTTTTATATCCACTACTTGAATATTCAACGGCCACATTACCCTTTTCATCCAAATATACATCATCAATAGCTCCATCAATTTTTTTATTAGTTAATTCACTTTTTCCAGAGAAAACATAGATATTTCCACTTAATTTGTTTGCAAGTACCATGTAAAATTCATTAATATAAATATCGGCATTTGCATTTTCATTTATTTTATATTCCCACGTTTTTTTACCATTTGCATCATATGTTGAAAGAACACGATTTGAATATATTAATAGTTCGTTATTATAATTCTTATATATATTTGCTTCTTCAGAAAGACTTTCAATTATAGTGTTAGGTTTAGTATTATTAAATATATTAAACCCCCATATTGGAGCATACTCAAGGAATGTATATATTGCGAAAAACAATATAATAACTACAAAAGATAATATAATTGGTTTGATATTTTTCCTTGGAGAATCCTCTTTATCAACATGATAGATTCTACTATTTCGTTCTACTTTTTTCTTTTCTTTATAATCGTTTAATATATTTATACCTTTATTTATATTATCTTCAGCCCCATGCTTGATATTTTTAAGTATTTGCTTATTAACTGATAAATTTATCTTTCTTTTCATATTTTTTTCTCCCATTTTTTAGGTATATAATATTCTTTGTCTATAATTTTATCAGGTAAATATTGTTGTTCAACCCATGAATCACCATAATCGTGTGGGTATTTGTATCCTATACCATATCCTTCTTGCTTCATATCTACTATTGGGGCATTTCTCACATGCATAGGTATTACTCCAGTATCTGTATTTTGCACATCCTCAATTGCACTATTAATCGCTAAATAGGAACTATTAGATTTCTTACTTGTTGCAACACATAATGCAGCATGAGAAAGTATAATTCTAGCCTCTGGCATTCCTATTTGATGTACTGCCTGCATCGCTGATGTAGCTACTAATAAAGCTTCATTATTTGCAAGACCAACGTCTTCAGAAGCAGCTACTACAATTCTTCTTGCAATAAACATAGGATCTTCTCCTGCTTCTATCATTCTAGCTAGATAATGTACTGTTGCTTGAGGATCACTACCCCTCATGGATTTTATAAATGCACTTATTGTATCATAATGTGATTCATTTGATTTGTCATACATACTCTTTTTACTTTGGGTACAATTTATTATTACATCCTTATCTATAACTATTGTGCCCTCGCTATTCATATCCGTCGTTAAAACAGCTATTTCTAATGCATTTAGAACAGTTCGTACATCACCATTAGATATTTCAGATAAAAAATCTATTACATCATCTTTGATATCTAAATTATATGATCCTATTCCTCTTTCTTTATCTCCAATTGCAAACTTTAATATTTTTTTAATATCCTCAGTTTCTAATTCCTTAAACTTAAAAATTGTGGACCTAGATACCAATGCTTTATTTACTTCAAAATATGGATTTTCTGTAGTTGCTCCTATTAAAATAATTATACCTTTTTCTACATAAGGAAGAAGTGCATCTTGCTGAAGTTTATTAAATCTATGAATTTCATCTATAAAAAGAATTGTCTTCCCCTTAGGATTAGTAAATATATTTTTAGATTCTTCAGCGATTTTTTTTATATCTCCCACTCCAGCATTTGTTGCATTTAACTCGACAAAATTATATTTTGTTGTATTTGCAATTACTCTTGCCAGAGAAGTTTTTCCAGTACCTGGAGGACCCCAAAAAATTGCAGAAGTTAGCTTGTCCGCTTTAATCAACCTATATAATAATCTATCTTTACCTATAATATGTTCTTGTCCAAAAAATTCTTCCAAACTTCTTGGCTTCATTCTATACGCTAAAGGTTCCATCTCTACCTCCTTAAATGAATTTACTTATAATATTTTCCTTTGTAATCCCAAATAATTCATATACTTTTTTAGCATTACCTGACTTACCGAATTTATCATTAACGCCTATTTTTATAAGTTTCTTTGGATAATATTGAGATAAGACATCGGCTACCAAGCTACCTATTCCACCAATTATACTATGATCTTCAATAGATACTAATAATTCTGTTTCTTTAGCACATTTTATTATATTTTCTTTATCTACTGGTTTAATGCTATATAAATCTACTACCCTTACGTTGACATTATTCTTTGCTAACTCTTCCTTTGCTTCTAATGCAATACTTAGCGTGTTTCCAGTTGCAAATATTGTCCCATTATATCCATTTCCAAAAGTCTTACTTTTACCAATTTCGAAGACATCCTCTTCAGAATATATATCCATTGTATCACTTCTACCTAATCTTATATATTTAGGTCCATTAATATTTAAACACTCAGATAATATTTTTTTAGTTGATATATCATCTGCTGGAGATAAAACTGTCATTCCTGGTATAACTCTCATAAGAGAAATATCTTCTATACACTGATGTGTAGGACCATCTTCTCCGACAGCAAGACCACTATGAGTTGCACATAAATTAACATTTACGTGTGAATATCCAGCAGTATTTCTAACTTGTTCATAAGCCCTTCCAGATAAAAACATGGCAAATGTAGAAGCGAAAACTGTTTTGCCACTAAGGGCTGCCCCACAGGCTGTTCCAACTAAATCCTGCTCAGATATTCCAATATCAAAATGTCTATTTGGAAATTCCTTTTTAAACATATCTGTACAAGTAGCCTTAGCCAAATCGGCATCAAACACTATTACATTTTGATCCTTTCTACCAAGCTCAACTAAAAATTCCCCATATGCTTTTCTTGTTGATTTCATAAATTAACCTCTTTTCAAAATTATATTTTAGATTCTAATTCACTTTTTGCTTTTATATATTCGTCATCAGTAAGTGATTTTCCATGCCAGCTTGCTTCATTTTCCATAAAACTAACACCTTTTCCCTTAACCGTTTTTGCGATTATACAAGTAGGTTTATTAGATTTTTTTGCTAATTGAATAGTTTCTTGCAATTCTTCTATATTGTTACCATTACACTTAAGTAAATTTAAACCGAATGAAGAAATTTTTTTATCTATGTCATTTAACTTCTTTACATCATTTATACTTCCATCTATTTGAAGTCCATTATAATCTACAAATATTATAATATTATCTAAATTATATTTATTAGTCGTCATTAAAGCTTCCCAAACTTGACCTTCTTCTAGTTCTCCATCACCCAGTATAACATATACATATCCTTCTTTGGAATCAATTTTTTTAGCTAATGCCATACCGTTTGCAATGGATAACCCTTGTCCTAAAGATCCGCTTGAAACATCAATTCCTGGAATCTTAATACTTGGATGCCCCTCTAAAACCCCATCATATTTTCTAAGTGTCTTTAATAAATCCTTATCTAAAATCCCTACTGAGGCAAGTGTAGCATATAATGCAGGTGCCGCATGTCCTTTAGATAGTATACACTTATCTACTCTATTTCCACTACTATCAAGGCTTAGATTCATTTCTTTATGATATAAAACTGTAAGTATATCTATTACAGATAGACTTCCACCTGGATGACCAGATTTTGCATTATATATCATATCGATAATATCTATTCTTAATTCATTAGCTATCTTATTTAAGTTTTTCATTCCTACCTCCTAGAATTTTTTAAATCCTTTTCCTAATACCTCATTTGTATTAGATATATACATAAAAGCATCTGGATCAATCTCATATGCTATTTTTTTAACTTTTGATATTTCTCTAATAGTCACAACACAAATAATACTGATATATTCTTCTCTAGAATATGCTCCTATACATTTTGTTACTGTAGCACCTCTTTTTAAGACATCTATAATTTTATTTGTAATGGCATCATCATTCTTTGTCACTATAGTTACAACCTTTGTATAATTAATCCCTTCAAACACAATATCTATAATTTTGCTTGAAATAAATATAGCAATAATTGAATATAATCCTAAATTTATATCATTAAATTGAATCATTAATGCTAATATTATTATGAAATCTACAAACATTATTATTTTACTTAAATTAAATGTACCACCTTTTCTTTGCAAAATCTGTGCTAACATATCAGAACCGCCAGAACTTGACCCCGCTTTAAAAATAAGTGACATTCCAAACCCAAGTAATATTCCTCCATATATTGATGATATAAACATATCTGTTCTATTATGAAGTACATAACTATTAAAATTAATTATCTCTACAAAGGAAGTAAATAGTAATGTAGTGATAATACTTTTCAAACTAAATCGAAATCCAAATTTTTTTATTGACATTGCAAAAAGTGGAATATTAATCAAAAGTATAGAAAGTCCCATATTAATATTGAATTTATAATATAGTATAGTAGCAACACCACTTGCGCCACCAGTAGTTATCCTATTTGGTAAAAGAAAAAAATTAATACTAACTGCCATTACAAAGGTTCCTATTATAATTAATATGGTATCTATTATTACTTTATATATTCTATTTTTCAATTTAGTATCACCTTGTTAATATTATGTGTAGTTTTTTATAATGTATCTAATCAACAAGAAAATTTTCAATGCATTTATCTAACTTAGTTAAATATGAAGTATCTTCTATATATGGTTGAAAGACATTACTTCTCAAAAAATTAATCTTTTGTTCTAAAGTAGGAGGACTTTCTTCACTTTCAAATTTATCTGGATTATAATAGACTATATAATCTAAACTCGCTAACTTTTCACATATTTCAATCTGATGATCGTCAACATGTTCACCATATTTTTTTATTCTTGGCATAGCTATAACTTTTTTACCTTTTAGTAAAGAAGAAAAAATGGATCCCACTCCACCATGTGTAATAACGAACTCACATTTTTCAATATATCTATTGAATTCTTCTTCATCCAAAAAATCTATAGTTTTTATTTTTTCACTAACAAATTTAGTATGTCCAACTTGTGCAATTATCTCCTCTTTATTTAAAACTTTACAACTTTCAATTTCTTTTAGTAATCTTTCAAAACTTTGATTTTGAGTTCCTAATGTTACAAAAACCATTATATCAATCTCCCTAAATATTCAGATTTTGCATATTTATCTGCTAATTCTTCCCATTGAACATAAAACTTATCAGCGAATAAATAAACAAATTTACCTGTCATAGACAATGTATTTACTTTTGCCATTGACTCTATATATATTACCTTTTTTCCAAATAATTTTGCAATAAAACAAACAATTCCACCAGTATGTGCACCAGTTGTAATAACTACTTTTGGATTAAATGTAATCATTAACTCAATACTTCTAAACATATTAAAAAGAAATATAAATAAATATGAAAAAATATATTGTCTCGATCCATATTTCATATACTTAACATTAAATTTCTCACTTAATTTCTTTGTAATTTTTGTTTCTTCTGTAACTATCATGTAATCAAAGTTGGTAAACAAACTTTGAAGTTTAAGTAATTCTGTTAAATGACCTCCACTACTAGATACAAACATCACTTTCTTCATATATTATTCTCCTTTAACTGATATGATAATATTATATTTATCCTGTAAATAATTTTTATTTATTTTCTTTGGCCCGACAATAATAGATATATATTTTTTATCCACATACATTTCTATTTTTCGCTTTGTGTTATCAACACTGTCAACGTACTTAATGTTTAAAATTTCTTTTTCTAATTTTTCAAGTACAATCTTAGATAATGCATATTCCGCAAAATTATCTGAAACCGGACCAATTATTTTATAATTACTTGCAGCTATTTCTTCTGTGGATTGCAGCCCTATACGTATAATTTGGACATTACTATTCTTACATACTTTTATAACTTCGGACGCCCTATTCGAAGCATCTTCTAAAGTTAAGGGTTTATATTTATTTTGCAAATACATATCAAATAATTGGCTTTTTTCCAACACATAAACAGGATAAATTCTTAATTGTTTTGGCTTAAATTTTAACAATTTCGAAATAGTCATAATTTCAGACTTTAGATTACTATTTGGAAGTCCAATCATAATTTGAAAACCAAGTTCAACATTAAGTAAATTTATAATTGTTGCTGCTTTTATAACATCCAAAGATGTATGTCCTCTCTTAGATGATTCTAAAACTAATTCGTCCATAGATTGAACTCCAAGTTCAATTGTTTTAACTTTATATCTCTTTAGCATTTTAACTATAGGTATAGTAATATAATCCGGTCTTGTTGAAATACGTATACTATCTGCTTTTCCATCCCTAATGTACTCATTAGCAAGTTTTAAATATTGTATCTGTTGTGTTATTGGAATTCCAGTAAAGCTACCACCAAAAAATGCGATTTGAATTTTTTTGTTCCTATCTAAAAATTCTATATGCCTATCTATATCTTCCCTTATTTTTTCTAAATTCTTAATTTTTTTATTTCCACTTATTTTTCTTTGATTGCAAAATACACATTCATTGTTACATCCTAAATGTGGTATAAATACAGGAATTGTGTATTGATCATCTTTATTTATTATATTTTTTAATTCTTCTGTTAAATCAACATGTATTTTACTTATACTTTGCATAAGCTACCTCAGCTGCCTTTTGTTCTGCTTGTTTTCTACTCTTTCCTAAACCAGTTCCAATTCTACTGCCTTCCAACAAAACTTCAACAAAGAAGCTTTTATCGTGATCTGGTCCTGTTTCATCTAATACGTTATATAGTATATTTACTGTTCCATTCTTTTGTAATTTTTCCTGCAATAATGTTTTATAATCTGTAACTTTTGTTTTTCCTTTTAATGAATCAGATATTTGTTTTTCTAACAGTCTAATTGCGATTTCCTTAACATTATCAAAATTACTATCTAGATATATTGCGGCTAGTAATGATTCAAAAGCATCTGCAATTATTGCATCTTTAGCTTTTCCATTTGTACTTATTTCGCATTTACCTAAAAATATATAATTTTCCCCACCAATACTCTTAAAAGCTTCACTTAAAGATTTTTCACAAACTATCTCAGCTCTCTTTTTGGTCATATCACCTTCACTAATCGCTGGTTTTATATTAAATAAAAAATCCGAAATAATATGCTCTAAAACAGCATCGCCTAAGTACTCTAATCTTTCATTATATGCATTTTTATCAGTATTTTTTAATTCATATGCGTATGATTTGTGAGTAAGAGAAACTCTCAATAATTTATTATTTTTAAATTCATATCCTAGGTCTTTTTGAAGTATAGCCAACTTTTCGTTTATTGTCATAAAATTCACCGTCATTTCTACATATATTATATCAATACTGCAATTTTAAGTCAATAGTTTTACATAAACTTTTACTTTTCCTACTATATATAATCTATATATAAAAAGCAAACAACGTAAATTATACATTGCTTGCTTATAAAACTAACTATTTTAAAAACTTATTCTTCAACCGCTTAACAGATGACATATCACCTAAATTTAATCTTGTTATAGTATATTGTCCTATATTTATTGTAATCTCCTTTATATCCTTAATTTCAGAGAGCCTACCATCAATTGTTAGTAGTATATTTCCCTCTGGTCTAATTGATACTATTTTATCAAAAATTATAGGGTTTTTTATGCAATTATATGCACCATTTGAAATAGGAGCACAGGGTATTATCTGTAATACCGGTAAATCACCTAATATTATTGCTCCACCGCTGCTCATAGAATATGCGGTCGATCCAGTTGCTGTTGAAACAATAAAACCATCTCCTCGAGATGTCTCAAGATGTTCATAATTTAAAAATAAGTCACATTTCAATGTTTTCAATTGCTTATTTTTTACTACAATCTCATTTAATGCTTTTCTAGAATAATGAAAATTTTTCCTATTGCATATGTCTATAGTAAGTACATTAATCTTACTAATAGATACTTTCTCAGAGTTTAAGTATTTAAATAAATTTTGTATGTCACTTTTGTTAATATCTTGCAAAAAGCCAAAATGTCCAGTATTAATACCTAAATATCTAGCATTAGCATTGAACTTTGATTTATGAACTGCAGATATAAATGTTCCATCTCCTCCTACAGCTATTACAATATCCGGGTCAAAATCAACAATCTCATATCCAAAATTACGACCAATATTCTCAATTTCATTCTTTGTGTCTATACTAATTTTCTTCCGGTTACTAATTATTTGAACTCTTTTTACAGTGTTCATTAAAATTCCCCCAATCGTCAAAATTTTTTCATAATTAATCTATATATATTGTAGCATTTTAAGTTGAAAATTGCAATGCTGGTTTACATAATATTTACTTTAAACATAAAAAAAGTTTATACATTTACTGTATAAACTATATAATCTAGTTTATTCTGCTTTTTGAATATATTCAACAACATCACCAACTGATATTATTTTTTCAGCTTCTGCTTCAGGTATTTCCATATCGAACTCTTCCTCTAAGGCCATTATAAGCTCAACTATATCTAAAGAATCTGCACCCAAATCATCTATAAAAGTTGTATCCATTGTTATTGTTTCAACATCTTCTATACCCAATTGCTCAGATATAACTTCTTTTACTCTTTCTAAGATTGCTTCCATAATTTGCACCTCCATCTTAACTATAATAGTATTATCCTATATTTATTACAATTTGTCAATAGTATACCCATAAATTTAATAAATTTTACACAAATATTGTATTTGAATATATATTTATCATTGTACATACAAATATATATTCAAAATATAAATAAAAATGACTAGTGAATACTCCATTTATATAAAAAAATAGTAGTAATTTTCATACTACTATTTTTTTATAATATTAAAGTTTAACCTTTAAATTAAGCAATTACGTTAGAAACTGAACCAGAACCAACTGTTCTTCCACCTTCACGTATAGCAAATTTTAATCCTTTTTCTATAGCGATTGGAGTAATAAGTTTTATTTTCATAGTTACGTTGTCTCCTGGCATTACCATTTCTTTTTCTTTTGGTAATTCAATAACACCTGTAACGTCAGTTGTTCTGAAATAGAATTGTGGTCTATATCCTTGGAAGAATGGAGTATGTCTACCACCCTCTTCTTTAGTTAATATATAAACTTCAGCTTCGAATTCAGTATGAGGTTTAATAGAACCAGGTTTTGCAATAACTTGACCTCTTTCTATATCACTTCTTTGAACACCTCTTAAAAGTACACCAGCATTATCTCCAGCGTCTGCAGAAGCAAGTTCTTTTCTGAACATTTCTATACCTGTTACTACTGTTTTCTTAGGTGCAGTATTAAGACCAACTATTTCAACTTCTTCACCAACTTTTAAAGTTCCTTTTTCGATTCTTCCTGTTGCAACTGTTCCTCTACCTGTTATAGTGAAAACATCTTCAACTGGCATTAAGAAAGGTTTATCTGTATCTCTAGTAGGTGTTGGTATAAATGAATCAACAGCTTCTAATAAATCAGCTATACATTTATATTCTGGAGCTGATTGTTCTTTAGAAGTACTTTCTAATACTTTTAAAGCAGATCCTTGTATTACTGGTGTAGTGTCTCCAGGGAATTCATATTTGTTTAATAGATCTCTTATATCCATTTCAACTAATTCTAATAATTCTGGATCATCAACCATATCACATTTATTCATAAATACAACTATACTTGGAACACCAACTTGTCTTGCAAGTAATATATGTTCTCTTGTTTGAGGCATAGGACCATCAGCAGCAGATACAACTAGTATTGCTCCATCCATTTGTGCAGCACCTGTTATCATGTTTTTAACATAGTCTGCGTGTCCTGGACAGTCAACGTGTGCATAATGTCTATTTGCTGTTTCGTATTCTACGTGAGATGTATTAATAGTAATACCTCTTGCTTTTTCTTCTGGAGCTGAATCGATTTGAGCGTAATCTTTAAATGATGCTCCTCCAACTAAACTACAATATTTAGTTATTGCAGCTGTAAGTGTTGTTTTACCATGATCAACGTGACCAATAGTACCAATGTTTGCGTGTGGCTTATTTCTTTCAAATTTAGCTTTTGCCATTTTAAATTCCTCCTTAAATATTTATTATTTCTAATGTACTTATATACATTTAATTTATATTATTCTACTATATTTTTATGCACTTTGCAATACTTTTTTAATAAATAGTGTAAAAATGCTAAAATTAGTCCTCTTTCTTCGTTCTTGTAGAAACTATAGCCTCTAAAACTGATTTTGGAACTTCTTCATAATGACTTGGTTCCATAGAGTATACTCCTCTACCTTGTGTTTTAGATCTTAAATCAGTAGCATAACCAGACATTTCAGAAAGTGGTACAAATGCATCAATTATTTGAGTTCCTGACTCTGCAGTCATTCCTTGCATTACACCTCTTCTTGAGTTTATGTCTCCAATAACGTCTCCCATGTATTCCTCTGGAACAACAATTTCAACTTTCATTACTGGTTCTAATAATGATGCTCCACCTTGACGGCAAGCTTCTTTAAATGCCATAGATCCCGCTACTTTGAAGGCCATTTCAGATGAATCAACATCATGGTATGAACCATCAACTAATGCAACTTTAACATCTACAACAGGATATCCTGCAAGTATTCCAGATTTCATTGCTTCTTGTATACCTTCGTCAGTTGGTTTAACATATTCTTTAGGAACAGATCCACCAACAACTTTTGATTCAAATACATAACCTTTACCAGCTTCATTAGGTTCAACTTCTAACCATACATGACCATATTGTCCACGGCCACCTGATTGACGTATAAATTTACCTTCAACTCTAACTGGTTTTTTGATTGTTTCTTTGTAAGCAACTTGTGGTTTACCAACATTAGCTTCAACTTTAAATTCTCTTTTCATTCTATCTACTATGATATCAAGATGTAATTCACCCATACCAGCTATAATTGTTTGGCCAGTTTCTTGATTAGTATATGTTCTGAATGAAGGATCTTCTTCAGCAAGTTTAGATAATGCAAGACCCATTTTTTCTTGATCTGCTTTTGATTTTGGTTCAATAGCAATAGAAATAACAGGATCTGGAAATTCTATTGATTCAAGAATGATCGGATGATCTTCATCACAAAGAGTATCTCCTGTGTAAACATCTTTTAATCCAACTGCACAAGCTATATCTCCAGCGTAAACTTTATCTATATCTTGTCTGTTATTTGCATGCATTTGAATAAGTCTTCCTATTCTTTCTTTTTTACCCTTGTTTGCATTCAATACATATGAACCACTATCTAATGTTCCTGAATAAACTCTAAAGAAAGTTAATTTTCCAACATACGGATCAGTCATTATTTTAAATGCTAAAGCAGCAAATGGTTGATCGTCTGATGATTGTCTTTCTTCTTCTGTTCCATCATCTAGAACACCTGTAATATGTGGTACATCTGTTGGAGCTGGCATATAATCAACAATATAGTCAAGTAATTCTTGAACGCCTTTGTTTTTATATGAGCTTCCACAAGTAACTGGAACTAATTTTCCATTTACTGTTGCTAATCTAATCGCTTTTCTGATTTCTTCAATAGATAGTTCTTCACCATCTAAATATTTCATCATTAATTCTTCATCTTGATCAGCTACAGCTTCTATTAATTCAGCTCTATATTTTGCAGCCATTTCTTTTAAATCTTCAGGAATTTCTTCTGTTCTAACATCTTTTCCTAAATCATCATAATGAACTTTGGCTTTCATTTCAAGTAAATCTACAATTCCCTTGAAATCTTCTTCTTTTCCAATTGGTAATGCTATTGGATAGGCATTTGCATGTAATCTTTCTTTTAATTGTTTAACACAATTGAAGAAATTTGCTCCAGTCGTATCCATTTTGTTAACATATACCATTCTTGGTACGTTATATTTATTTGCTTGTCTCCAAACAGTTTCAGATTGAGGTTGAACTCCACCTTTTGCACAAAGTACAGTAACTGAACCATCTAAAACTCTAAGAGATCTTTCAACTTCAATAGTAAAGTCAACGTGTCCAGGTGTATCTATTATGTTTATTCTGTTGTTCTTCCAAAAACAAGTTGTTGCTGCAGAAGTAATTGTTATACCTCTTTCTTGTTCTTGAGCCATCCAGTCCATAGTAGCTGCTCCCTCATGCACTTCTCCTATTTTATGTGTTTTACCAGTATAAAATAGAATTCTTTCCGTTGTTGTTGTTTTACCAGCATCAATATGTGCCATGATACCAATATTTCTAGTCCTCTCTAGAGGATATTCTCTTGGCATACTTTACTTCCTCCTATCTATTAGATTCTACCATCTATAATGTGCAAATGCTTTATTAGCTTCTGCCATTCTATGTGTATCTTCTTTTTTCTTGAACGCACTTCCTTGATTATTTATAGCATCCATTATTTCGTTTGCTAATTTTTCTTCCATGCTATGTTCATTTCTTTTTCTAGCATATTCAACTAACCATCTAATAGCTAGTGCTTGCTTTCTTTCTGCTCTAATTTCCATAGGTACTTGATATGTAGCTCCACCAACTCTTCTTGCTTTTACTTCAAGCATTGGTGTTATATTTGTTAAAGCTTGTTCAAAAGCATCTAATGCTTCTCTACCAGTCTTTTGTGCTACCATTTCAAATGCACCGTAAACTATTTTTTGTGCAGTAACTTTTTTACCATCCCACATAATTTTGTTTATTAACTTAGTAATAACTTTTGAATTATACATTGGATCTGGCATAATATCTCTTTTTGCAATATGTCCTTTTCTTGGCACTGTTCTTCCCCCTTTCATATAATTTAAAACTAAACAGTTTTAAGGTACTCAAAAATATCAATTTCTGTAAGTGCTTATATAATTAAACTTAAGCACCTAAATAAAAGATTATTTTTTCTTAGCTCTTTTAGCTCCGTATTTAGATTTTGATTGTATTCTATTTGCAACACCAGCTGTATCTAATACGCCTCTAACAATGTGATATCTAACACCTGGTAGATCTTTTACTCTACCTCCTCTTATAAGAACAACACTATGTTCTTGTAGGTTGTGTCCTATTCCAGGAATATAAGCTGTTACTTCCATTGTATTTGTTAGTCTAACTCTGGCTACTTTTCTTAGAGCTGAGTTAGGTTTTTTAGGAGTTTGAGTTTTTACAACTGTACAAACACCTCTTTTTTGTGGAGAAGAAATATCAGTTCCAAGTTTTTTTCTAGAATTATATCCTCTTTGCAATGCTGGAGACTTAGATTTTGTTGATTTATCTTCTCTACCTTTTCTAACTAATTGGCTAAATGTAGGCACTTTAAGTTCACCTCCCCTATAAATTTATTTTATTCATCCTAAATAAGGTAGAATAACATATATATTATACTAAATTTATAGGTAAAAGTCAATAAAAAAGATTAAATTTACATAATATATACATCATTTTATGTATATTATTATTGCCATTTATTTAAAAATTATTTTATTATTTTATAAAGTTAACATAACTTGACTTTTATCATAATATATGGTATAATATATATAGTAAAATAAATCTGAGGAGGTCATTACTATGACTACGAAAAAAACGAATCGAGCAATTGTTCGGACAATTATTTTAGCATTATCTGTTTTGATTATAGGAATTACAATACACACTATCGTTATTGGTTTAGACCTTGCTTTAATTAGTGAGCAAAACTCCAATTCAGAGACCTGGAGAATTAATTCTCAAGGAATTGCAGCCGCAAATTCAGTTTATGAAAGCAACATGAAAGTCCGGGAAGCAATATATAACTCGTCAAATCCCTATACAAGATGGATATCAACCGCAAACACTGTTACTCAACTTATCGTTGGTTTTTCTCTTTTAGCGTTATCTGCTTTTTTTTGCTATATATGGTATTCATACATAACTATGAAAATAAGAAGATTTCGTAAGAGAATGCAACGTGTAAGAAGTAAACAGAATATCCGTGTAAACGGACAAACAACTTGATTTATTAATCAAGTTGTTCTTTTTATCTAATTTACTATTTATTACTGCTTTTTAACTATATAAGTGTTATATTCATTATAATATTTCATCTTTACGCTTGTTCCACTATTTCTATATCCATTGAAGTTTAATTCATACAATACATTAAGTAATTTGTTTGGTACATCATTAATATCAGTAGCAAATTCTAGAGAATTATTATTTGTTTGAGCACTGACTATTTCTCTGATTCTAGCATTAAAATCTTGAACCGAACTAATATAACTATTGGTTTTTATATAAAAATTAAAATCAGTAGATTTAGCAACGGGATTCTGTTCTTTATTATCTATAACATGGGATTTCAATATAACCTCATCGGTCACATTAAAATATGTATGGACTACTATCTTAGTAGTACCATCATCCTCTTTTACATATTTATCAGAAGTTAAGTCCAAATGGTACCATTCAAAATCAAATTTTACCATATTCCATGCGTGTGGAGTTTCATCAATATTACCTGTTATAAAAATGTTTTCTATATTAACTTTATCAAGTAAAATCTGCATAGCTTTAGCAAAACCGTCACATACAGCTTGCTTCTCAATGAAAGTTCCATAAATTGTATGATATTTTTCTGGGACATCTTCAATATTTGTTATTTCATTGTAATACTTTACATCTTTAGCAATATTATCGTGAATGTATAATTCTTTATCAAAATCACTTTTTCCATCCAAACCAACAATGTATGATTCCATTACACTTTCAATCTGATTCAATTTTAATTCTAATTCATTTTCATCTTTAACAGAATAAGATAACTCAATTTTAATTTTATCCTGTATTAAAGACTTTGAAACATATAATTTATAAGTTAAATTAAGATAAAAAACTTCAGGATGATCTGCAAAAAAAGCCGTCATAACAACCTTTGCATCTTCAGAAATTTTATCCATATCGTCTGAAGCATAATTATCCATTTCTGCTGTGAGATTTAAATTCTTAACTGCATTTGCAATAACCGAATACATTATTTTTTGAGTATCATTCAATTTATTAAAATTATATGTTGCATTTCTCATTTGCAATCTATTTACAATGAAATCCTGGGAATATTCTGGAGTAGAATTCCCAATTAATTTAGAAGATATCTCATTTAAATTATCCGTAATAGCAGATAAATCTATTTTATTACTTGTTATTAAAAATGTCGAAAAAATTGCTATTAGACATATTATAAATACTATAAATACTTTCTTCATATCATACCTCTTAATCTATTCAAAAATAGTTTCTAACTATAGTTTTCACTTATTAGTTTTTAGATTTTATTATAATAATTATATTATAATAAGTAAATTTATTCAATACAATATACCAAATTTTTAATAATTTGCTAAATTTGTGTTATATCTACTATTTTATGAAATAAAAATGACAATATTTTATATTTAAAATATGTATTTTTAATATAAATAACAAAAAAGCACTACAAAACATAAATGCTTGTAATGCTACTTTGGCTCCTCAAATAGGACTCGAACCTATGACCCTGCGGTTAACAGCCGCATGCT
>JAQSXK010000011.1 GCA_029256705.1 Clostridia bacterium | reverse complement strand
TAACTCTTCTATTTTAGTTTTTAGCGTAGGATTACTTTCAGATATATATGTCTTATCTGAAGACGTTAAATATCCCTTTAAAGGAAGCTCAAATTTGCTTGTTTGAGCGTTATATTTACCAAGCGAATACAGATTAACTCCATCTTGTACATTTGTATAATCGCTCATGAATCTTGCCTTTTTTGAACTATCTACCACATTATTATTACTCATTGTAATTATAACAGCTGTTGCTATTATAATTACAACTATTATTGTTATGATTAAAACTATTAGTGATATTCCTCTTTTTTTCATATGTTTCTCCTTGTTATATAAGCTTTGTTTATATAATTCTATTATATAAACATTATTTTGTCAATACATCTGTATATATTTCGACAAATTACAAATTTAAATTATCACACATATATGATAAAATATGATGTGATTTTTTTAATTCACATCATATTTTATTA
This sequence comes from Clostridia bacterium, assembly GCA_029256705.1. Lineage (GTDB taxonomy): Bacteria > Bacillota > Clostridia > TANB77 > CAG-465 > RGIG5057. The sequence continues at coordinate 34,265 of JAQSXK010000011.1, read as the reverse complement.
TATTAACTATTCAAATATATTCATTTCATCTATTGTAACATAGTTTATTCCTGAACTTAAACCATTATTAGCTGTAATATATATTCTATAATATTGATATTCACCAGAATAACTAGTCGTAAACCATCTTACTTCACCAAACTTCCAATTAATTTGGTCTGTTCTTTCATCTACATTAATCCAATTAGTTCCATCAATACTTCCTTGTAATTGCCAATTTTTTGGCGATTGTTCTAGTCCAGAATCATTTCTAGATATAATATAATATTTACTCACATGTATCGGTTTATCTAATTTAAAACTAAGCCAAGCATTACCATCATTTATATCATTTGCTAAACTAATCCAACCATAGGTTTCTGTTACTGTTCTATCAAACGAAGTAAATGAATTTGCTGTAGTAGTATTATATATTGAACTTGCAGTAATTACAAATGGGGATGGTGCTATATTGGTTGTCATTTTTGGAATATATCCCATTAAACTAGTACTTAAATCAACAGGTTGTATTTCATATAATCTTGAAGTATTACTTGATGTAGCACCTGAATAAGTTATCCACTTTGTATTTAATGGTATTTTATATATATTATCATATGTTATAGTTGTTCCTGATGGATTTCCTATAACTAGTGAACTTATAACCGCTTTACTTTCATTTAAGAAGTTAATCACTACGCTAACACCATTTATTCCATCATACGCTTTAATTCTTACATTTTTACCCTGCATGCTAGCATCTACTGACATATACTGTCCTGAAACATTATATACATATGTTGACACATCTCCATCAAAGGCTTCTTTTTTTATTGCATCTGGCATACTAGATGTGTAACTAGATATTATTCTAGTGTCATTACCGTATTTATCTATACCTTTTGCATAAATTGTTTGACCTTGATTTACTCGCACTGGTTGATCTGCATAATTTAACCAGTTACCAGAAGTTCCAATTCTATATAACCTTTGGATACTAGTTGGAAAATATGTTAAAGTAATCATTTGGTATGGATCCGTTATACGTTTTGTATAATCTTCATGTAATAACATATATACATTTGCTATAGATATTGTAGGTTCATTCGAAGGTTGCACTTCATATAACCTAGATGTACTGTCTGTTGTTGCACCATCATATTTTATCCATTTTGTATTTAATGGCACTAAATGAATATTATCATAAGTTATAGTTGTTCCTGATGGATTACTTACATAAAATGAACTTAATGTTTTTTTATCTTTGTCTAAAAAGCTTATTAACACACTAGTGCTATTTATTCCATCATAGGCCTTAATTCTTACATTTTTACCTTGCATACTATTATCTACTTCCATATATCTACCTGTTGTATTAGTCATATATGTAGTATCATTATTATCAAAAGCTACTGAAGTAATTGCATCAGTTACATTTACTGTGTAACTTGATACTATTCTTGTTTCAATTCCGTTTTTATCTATACCTTTTGAATAAATTGTTTGGCCTTGTAATACCCTCACTGCTTGATCTGTATAATTATACCAATCCCCTGTTGTACCAATTCTGTATAGTTTTTGTACACTTGTTGGAAAGTAGTTAACTGTTACCATTTGATATGGAGATTTTATAGCCTTTGTAGTATCTGAATGTAATAACATATATCCATTTACTGCACTAAATTTAGGTTCATTTGATGGTTGTATTTCATATAATCTTGATGTACCACTTGTTGTAGCACCATCATATCTTATCCATTTTGTATTTAATGGCACTGTAACTAAACCATCATATGTTGTATTACTAACAACAAAATTACTTATTTCTTGTCTACTTTCGTTCATAAACCTTATTATTGTAGAAGTACTATTAGTTGTATCATATACCCTAATTCTAACTAATTTATTTTGCATTGTAATATCTACTTGCATATATTTGTTAGTTACGTTTGTCATATATGTAGTGTCATTATTATCATAAGCAAGTGACGTTATAGAATCAGCAGTTATAGCTATTGTCTTACTTACTGAAACTTCTAAACCTGTATCTTTCTTAACGCTTTTAGCTATTATGTTTCCTGTATCTAAAAACAATGTTCCTGTATATAAATTCCAAGTTACACCATTATCTATGCTGTAGTAATTATTAATATCCGTTCTCGTATCATAAGTAATGTTTACAGAACTATCAATTTTAACTCCATACTCAGTCAATATTGGATACCCAATACTAGATACTATTATTGGTTTAACTAAAATATCTAAATCTAAATTCATTATTTTTTTTGTGACTATTATTTCATTTCCAGCACTATCCTTACCTTTTGCATATATAGTTACTGTTCCATCTGCATTTTGCCAGTTATTTGCTAGTACTGTATACGAAGATATTGCAAATGTATTAGTATATGTACTCCAAGTTGCATTACTTGTTCCTACTTTATATTGCTTTATTGTTGAATCTCCATAATCTATAGTTATATTTGTTGTCAATCCTATAACATTTTCTGGACTTACAGATATATCTATAAGTGGTGGTACTAAATCAACATTAGTAACATTTAATGTATAAACTTGCTTGTTACCAACTTTATCTTCTGCAAAGAATGTATAGTATCCATTACTTGTAATATTTACTATACTATTATTTTCTATTTCAGTACCATAGCTTGTAAAGTAGCTTTCACCTTGAATTCCTGCAGCCCATTTTATTTTTCCAACTCCAACGTCATCCGTTACATTTATTTTTACTGCAACTTTTCTAGTTGCAGTATTTAAGTCTGCAGTTAAATTTATAACAGGAGGATTTTCATCAATATTAGTTATCTTTTTTATTCCTTCAGAAGACCAAACTTCAGCTTCATCCATACCTCTTGCGTAAATTATTGTATTATTTCTGTCTACTTTAATTGGTTTTGTATAATCTGCCCAATCTGTATTTACGCTTCCATCTGGATTTATTATTTTATACTGTTTTTTAATTATTGTAGCATCATATACAATAGTAACTGTTACTTCTTTTGCCGGTTCAGTTGTATTCAATACAATCTGTGGGATTCCGGGTGGTACCCTATCCCACCTCATAAATAGGTTTTCAAATAATTCACTTATTGGGACATCTATTAAATAATAATCGCCCGTGAAAGTAATTAAATTTCCATTTTCATCTTCTATTTTAACTAAAACACCATTTTGTAATAATTGATCTTTAAATTGTGGTTTTATTAGTAGTATTCCAGCATCTTTATATTGATTCCAAACACCATTAACTTTCCACTTGTATTCTTTGTTTTTTGCAGTATCTGGATAATTTAATTTCAATAAATAATATGCACCTTTATCAAGTAATAAAACAGGTGGATTAGCCACTATATTATTTATTGTATAGCTAGATTCAGACTTTTGGCCAAGTTCATTTTCGCTGTATGCATATATTACTGATTCATTAGTTGTTATTTCAAATTCTCCTATATAATCTCTTAAAGTTCCTCCATTTATACTATATCTTTTAATTGTTGCATACTTATCATATTCTATATTTATAGATACTTTACTTGCTTGCTCACTATTACCTGGTACAGCTGATATTATAGGCTGAGATATTCCACCAGATAAATTATCTATAATTTTAGATGTTTGACCTTTTGCATTTGAACCTTTTGCATAGGCATATATTGTACAATTATTTGTAATTTCAAAACTTCCATTATACGGTTTTAAAGTTCCATATTTTCCTATGCTATAATATTTTTCTGTTGCCTTACTGTCATAATCTATTGTTACATTTACTTTCATAACCCTAGATGTAGAAAGTAATGGTTCTGGATTTACACTTATTCCAACATATAAATTTTGAACTGTTGCAGGTGGAGTTATTTTCCCTATATTTGTTATATTTAAACTTGCTTCTTCTACTCCATATGCATTTGTTGCTCTCGCATATATTTTTTTATTTTCTTTTATTACAAATGGTGCAGTATATGGAACATATACTATTCCGTCTTCACTATATTCTATTATATTTGCATCACTATAATTTACAGTTACAGTTACTTGACTTGCCCCATAACTCCAGCTCCAAGGATATGGATTTGCATCTATACTTACATATGGCATATTATTTTTCTTAATATTATTTACTACTCCATATCCTGTATCTGACCTTTCTCCTGAATAAGTTCTATAATACGCATATATCTGCATATTTTCTCTTACAGTTATTGGAGATGTATATAATTGATATTCACTATATCTACCTAATTTTATATATACATTATCTGCATCAGTAGGAACATTAATACTTACTTGAACCTCTTCTGCAACAGAAGTAGGATCCACATCTATTTGTGGTGCTGGTACATTTATTCCAAAAGTACCCGGGTTATATGGAGGTGTCGGATCCCCCGGATTATGTGGTGGAAGTGGGTTGTATGCTTCTGGATCTTCTGGTTGTATATCATTAGTCGTATCGTTTATTCTAATTGATGATGCTTTTGATCTTTTACCACTTGCATCATAATAATATGCTATTATATATGTTCCGTAGTTTCCCACATTAATTTCAGTAGTATAATTTTCTTCCATTCCATAATTTACTTTATATATTTTTCTGGTTGCCTCAGCTGGGTATGTTACCTTTACTCTTGCTTTTTCTGTTCCTAGTGGAGTTAATCTCGTTATTATTGGAGCTGGTAATTCAGTTTCTTCTATACCTATATTTCCAATATATACCAAATCTCTTCCTGCAATATCTCTGGTAGCAAGTAACGATCCATCTGCACTATATATAGTTTCAGTTTTCTTTGCTCTTGCTTCTATTATACAATTTTCTGTAACAGTAAATTCCCCATTATATGTAATCCAGCCACTATCTCCTACTCTATATTCTTTCACTGTTGCTGTTTCATCAAAACTTATATTTACCTTTACACCAGGCACTTTTGTATATCCTGTTTTATCTGGCGTAATATCTACTAATAATGTTCCGGCTGGTGGTATTACAACCTCTTTATTATCTAGAATATACTTTATCCAAACATCTTTAACTCTATCTAAAGGTATAGTTATTGGACCAGTATAATTTTGCCACATTAACATTGGATCTACTCTAAGTTCCCCCTCAGTCCCTAATCTCCATTTTCTTTCTGTCGAACTAGATGGATAATACAATGTTAATTTTATCCATCCATCCCATAATTCTTCAACTATAGGTCCTTTTGGAGTTTCAACTTTATCACTTACTACCCCACCATCTAATGTGTGCCACATTTTACCTTCAAAATAATCTCCATTATAGTCATATATTTGCCATGAATCTACATCTATTATATATCCCTTTTCTACTTTTTCTTTAGATAGTTTTGCTCCAATATTTTCACTGCTTATCCAAGCTAAATTTACACCATCTATACTACCACTTAATTCTTCTATTTTAGTCTTTAATGTAGGCAGATTTTCAGATATATATGTTTTATCTTCAGATGATAAATATCCTTTTAGTGGTAATTCAAAATCCGTTGTATCTGCGTTATATTTGCCAAGTGAGTACAAATTCACACCTTCTTGTACATTTGTATAATCACTCATAAATTTTGCTTTTTTTGATTTATCTAAAATATTATTATTACCCATTGTGAGTATAACTGCAGTTGCTATAATTATTACAACTATTATTGTTATAACTAAAATTATTAGTGATATACCTTTTTTTCTCATATGTACCTCCGTATTTTATATTATGTACTATTATTGTCATAACAATGATTTTTTTAACATATTTTTACATAAATAAAATTACTATCATGAATGAACTCAAAATAGTTATAATATTATATATTATACTCATTTTTTTGTCAATAATTTTATAACGTTTTAGAGATTTTGTAATGTTAAACCTTATCATTTTTTAAAGTTGAAATATTTATGAAATATTAAAAAGAATTAAACTTAATTATGTAAGTTTAATTCTTTTTAATATTATTATTTACTATTCAATTATTTTTTTATCTATTATTACATTGTCATTTTTATATCCAAATTTATCTTCAATTACTTTATATGTCCAAGCCGATGAACCCGTATACCAAGTCCAACCACCTCTACCTGCATGCTCTTCGTTTGAATATACATCAGCAGCCATTACAAAAGGTTCAACCATATATAGATCTGCTTTTTCTTTAGTATCTGAATGATATATTGGATTTATATATTTTAATATTTCCATTGCTTTCTGATCTTCATTTATTTCAAAGTATGCTTTAGCAAGCCAAGTAGAAGCATGTGTATATTGACCACCATTTTCTCTTGTACCCGGAACATATGCTTTTATATATCCAGGATTGTTTTTTGGTTTATCAAAAGGTGGATATAAAAGTTTTACTATTTGATGTTTTCTATCCACTAAATATTTATCTGCACTATCTAAAGCTATTTTTATTTCATCTTTCATATCTGGATATTCTTTTAAAGCAATAGCTGCCCAAGCTTGAGATATAAGATCTATTTTACATTCCTTATTTATTGAAGAACCCAACACTTCACCATTTTCGAAGAAAGCTCTAACAAAATGTTCACCTTCCCATGCATTAGCAACAATACTATTTTTTAATATATGTCTATACTTTTCACATGTTTGAATCATTTCATTATCTTCTTTGATAGTTGCAAGGGCAATAAACTTAGCAAGTATGTCTACCATAAATAATGTAAGCCACACAGATTGCCCTCTTATATTACTAAATCCATCATTCCAATCACCATCACCAATATCTAAAAGACCATTTTTTTCGTTTATTCTAGATAATCCATAAGTTATACTTTTTTTAGCATGATTATATACTGTATCTTTTATTTCTGATGATTCAAATATTTCATATAGCTCTCTTTGGTTTCCCATTTCTTTATTTTGTAAATATGTCGTTTCAACATCTAAAATAGATATATCAGAAGTTTTAGATACATACTCACAAAGTACATAAGCAAGCCATAAATAATCATCACTAAAATATGTTTTTATCCCTGCGTTGGTATGACTATGCCACCAATGAAGTACATCACCTTTTTCAAATTGTTTACTTGAATGAAGTATAATTTGACTTCTTGTTTTCTCTGGCCATGATGAAATCAACGCCATTGTATCTTGAAGTTGATCCCTATAACCAATTGCTCCACCAGATTGATAAAAGCCACTTTTAGAGAACAATCTACAGCATATAGTTTGATATAGAAGCCAACCATTTGCCATTATATTTAAATATTCGTCTCCTGTATCTATATTCCTTTTTACTTTAGATTTCCAATATGAAAATGTATTTTCAAATACTTGATTTAAGTTTTTCTTATTACTATATTTTTCTTTTACTTTTAAAATATAATCTGCATCTTCTTTATCTTCTTCATAACTTCCTAATAATACACTTAAATCAACTTTTTCGTTTGGATTAATTTTAACGTCAATAACAGTCATGTAATTTATTGTATCATATTGTACTTCTATATTTTCATTATCTGAGTTATTTAAGACAGTAACATATGATACTATATTAGAAAAATCTTTACTATACGGATTCTTTAAAAGTAAAGAATCATAGTCTTGTTTTACAATTACATTTTCCGAATCAATTTCACTACTTACACCTAAAACCGGAGATAAAGTATATCTAATAGAAACAAATTTTACAATATTAGATAAGTTTTGAAGTTCAATATATTGTACTTTTAGATTATCCTCTATAGGAACTACAATAGTCATATCTTTTCTTACATTATCATCTATTTGATTTACTTTAACATATCCAAAACCATAGTGTAGATTATATCCAATGTCGAATATACCATCAAATTTTTCACCTGGTACAGTATTAGTCCAATCGTTACACCAATTTGTTAATTTATATTCTCTACTATTTTTAAAGTATGTATATATTGTTCCATGATTTGAAATTATTGTTCCAAAATTTTCATTTGCTAGTACATTACACCATGGCAGAGGCGTTTTTACATTAAGTATATGATATTCATTCCCATCACTTGTAAATCCACCATATGAATTAAAAGCAATTAGTCCAAAATCTTCAACGTTCTTTTTATTTTTCATACTCTTTTACACCTCTACTATTAATTCATCGTCTTCATCTGTTTCTATAGGTTTTTGTTGTGAGCTCAAGAAAGGATCAATACTTGATATTTCTTTTTTGCATATAAATCTAAATAACTCTATATCTTTTTTATCAATATTATCTATATTAAATAAATATATATTTCCTTTTGTATAATCCATATAAGTAGCTTTATTTATTTGAGCTTTAATATACTCATATGTTTTATCACTATATTTATCATTGTTTACAAAAACTACTATATCTATATCTATTTTTCTATTTTTAACATAATCCATAAAATCTATAACTTCGTCAATAATAATTGCGCTTTCAATATTATTTATATCTACAATCATTATAGGTAAATCACCAGATATTGAATATTTCCAAAGCATTGATTGATTTATACTAGCATTCCAATATTTAACATCAGTTTCTTTTTTATCAAATATTAATTCCCTTATTATTTTATTATATGAATATGCTTTTCCGGGTACTAATTTTAAATACCTAGATACAACTGTATTTAATTCAGCAGATAATTTAAATTGTTTTTCTAAACTATCCGGAGTTAAATTAATAACTGCATTTGACATTTTGTATTTAGAATCAGTAGCACCTAAAATATAATAGAAGTCTTGTCTTTCATGTTCTGTTAATATGATTTTAGCTCTAAATGAAAGTACTGGCCATAATGGATATTTAGAAACATTATTATCAAAAGCATTAACTGCAGATGAACTTGAAAAATCTATTTTAGATTTTTCAGTTTCAACATCTTTTGTTAAATCTATTCCTATTAATTTAGAATATACGTACATTTCTTGATCATCTTCTTTTTTAAGTCTTTTACTTGCAACCAATATATCTAAAGTTTCGTCATAGTATGTTTCAATTTGTAAACTATTAAATGATGGATGTACAACATTTGTCATATAATCTGTCATTGCTGGTTCAGTGTATGTATTAATTCTAACTTCTCTTTTTATATTGCTATTGTTATATACACTAACTTTTCTAACCTCGATATTATGTTCAGGAGATAAGAAAACTGTTGTTGTTGATTCTAGTTCTCCACATTCAATATAATATTCAGCACTACTTAGTGTTGAAGAAAAGTTTGTTTTTTGTATATAACTGTTTGGATCATTTAAAATATCTGTATCTGATGTTGAGAAAGTTCTACCAGTAAGTTCATCAGTTAAGAATATATAGTTTCCACTAGAATATAGATCTTTGTATTTTTGTCTATTTACTATTCTATCTCTATACTTTATATAACTTGCTCCACAACTTGTTAAAATTGTAGATAAACTTTTACCTTTAAGAATAGCAATTTGCATATCTGTATTTGGAATAATATCCTTTTTTGTAGAATATTTACTAGATAGATACATCGTGTATTTATCTAAATTCTTTTGTTTAAACGCTTCATCAGATATTGTATTATCTTTTTTAAGATTAGCCTTTATTTTTTCTCTTTCCTTAAGTAAAATTTCACAAGCTTCTATATTAGGATTTTCATGAAAACGATTTTTAATTATTCCGGAATTTATATAATTATTAATTGATGTTAAAATCATACCTTGGTGATGAGCCATATATGTTTTTACTACTTCATATTCCTTATCATCTAAATGCGCTTTTGTAAAATCTATAGATTCATAAAATCCAAACGAACCATATGCACCTATCTTTTTCAGTTTTCCAATATTTCTATATACTTCATCAGGCGAATACTCAAGCATCAATAATGATGCATAAGGTGATACAACTAAATAATCTTTCAAACCTCTTTTAAGTCCAAGTCCTGGTATACCAAAAGCTTGATATTGATAGTTTAAATAATTATCTTTAACAGCAAATGCTGATTCAGAAATTCCCCAAGGAATATTATTTGATTTTGCATGTTTCTTCTGACAATACTTAGCAAAAAATAATGATTGGTCAACTAATGTATGTTCGTATGATTTGTTAAATAGATATGGCATAAAATATTCAAAAGCTGTTCCACTCCATGATACTAAACCTTTATATCCGTCTACATTTATTAAGTTTCTAGATAAGGCAAACCAATGCTTAGAAGTTATTTGTCTTGAAGCTATTGCAAGTAAACTAGATATTCTATTTTCTGACATAAGCATATCATAGTAACTGTCTACTATTTTTCCTTCGTCTTGTGCATATCCAATTGTAAATAAATTTCTTGACATATCGTATAATTTAGTAAAATCTGTATTTTCAATTATTTCATTACAATTATTTATAAGATTATCTAATATTTCATGCTTTTCTTTACTAAAATTATTAGATTTTTTTAATTCTATTAAAAACTCTTTTAAAATATATATACATGCTAAAAAGTTTCCACTATCTACAGTAGATACAAATCTTGGTCTAAGTGGTTCAAGTGTTTTTATATTATACCAATTTAGCAAATGACCATTCCATTTTTCTAATTTATTTATTGTACCCATTATATTAATTATTTTCTCTATACAATCAGATAATTTTATAAATTTAAGATCATAAGCATTAATTATAGCTAAAATACCAAATCCAATGTTCGTAGAAGACGTTCTGTTCACAAGTTTATATCTTCTATTTTCTTGATAATTGTCTGTTGGCAAATAATTATTAACTGGTGACATCATTAAATCAAAGAAATACCATGTTCTCTTTGCAATATCTAATATTTCATTATCTTGCATTTTATTTAGTCTTTGTTTTCTTCCAAATAAATGGCTTTTTCCTAATAAATATGCTAGTAAAGGAGAAATTATAAAGAAAATTGCAATATATAATTTAAACTGAGCTATAAATAATATATTATTTGAAACCATAACATTATATAATATTATTGCAGCTACTATTAAATTAGGTATCATGTTGTAATAGTAATATGCTAATTTACTTTTAGCTGATTTTTCTAACATTTCTGCTGTTGTCCATTCAAGTAGATGTTTTTTCGAAATAAACATTCTAAATAATGATGTAGTAAATGCATGTATAGATGTATATGCTCTATACGGAAGCGTTAAAAAGTCAAATGTCATAGTAAGTATTGTCGCACTTACACCATGGATTATTGGTATATACAGTTGTTCTTTTGTATGTTTTGTTCTTCCATATATAAATGTATCTATTAAAGACAATATATATCCAAAATTCATTACACAAAATGTTACTAATACTGATCTAACAAATACTTCTTGTGATAAAAATAAAGATATTATAATCATTAATATCGCCAACACATCATTCATGGGTCTTCTTATATTGTCAAGTATCTTCCATTTTGATAGAAAATTAAGTGGAGATTTAGGACTAAATAGCCATTTAACTATTTGTATATCTCCTCTATACCATCTATGGTTTCTTTTCATATATGCAACATAGTTGTTTGGAAATCCATCTTGAACTTGTATATCTGATGCAAGTCCAGCTCTCATATATGATCCTTCTAATAGATCATGACTTAAAACTAAATTATCTGGTATCTCATTAGATAACAATTTTTCAAATAGTTCAATATCATATATCCCTTTTCCACAAAATATTGCTTCATTAAATAAATCTTGGTATGTATTAGACACAGCTGTTGTGTATATATCTAGTCCTCCAAAACCACCAAATATCTTTGAAAATATGCTTTTATTTGCCGCTTCAATGTCTAACCCAACTGCTGGTTGTATTAATCCATGACCGCTTTTAACTACTTTTCCGTTTTTAGAAAGTTTTGGAGTATTAAGTGGATGTGCAATAATAGCAACTAAATCTTTTGCAGTATTTAAAGAAAGTTCTGTATCTTCATCAATAGTTATTCCATATTTAGTTGTTACAACATCATCATAAGCTAAATACATAGTCTCATTTATTCTTTCTTTTGACATAGTTCCAAGAACTAATTCATTAAAATGTTTAAGTGCCCCTCTTTTTCTTTCCCAACCCATATATGAATCTTCTGATTTAGAGAATACACGCTTTCTATATATAAAATTAAATAAAGGATGCTCGGATATATATTTTTTATTTAAAATGTCTAATTTTTCTTTTGCATATTTGAAGAATTTTTCATCTTGTTCAATTATTTGCTTATCTGCAGGTATACAGTCACCAAGTAGCATATAGTACATATTTTCTGATCTATTAGCAAGATATGTTACTTCCATTTTTCTAATCATAGTATCAATTTTACTATAAGAAGATATTACAGTAGGCATTACTATATATGTAGAATATTCTTTATCTATTGTTTTAGCAAAATCAAATCTAGGTAATATCTTAGGTGGCAATACTTTTCTAATAATATAGCTCATTAATTTTTCTACTATTTCTACGGCAAATATATATGTAAATATATAATATAACCATTGATATAAAGGATTATCTATATTAAACAAATCCTTTGAAAATATAGTAATTAATAATGCAAAAATTAAAATTGAAAAGACATAAATATATGATTTCATTGGCTTAACTATGTTATTACGTATATTGTCAATTGTATATGATTTTCCAAGTTCTTTTTTCAAAAGATATTTTTCATCTCCAGATAAAAAGAAACCTACATGTTTCTTATATTTAATTGAACAATCCACGGCTTTTTTTGCTACATATGTTTCAGACAAATTATATTGTTTAGATAATTTAATTACTCTATTTCTATATCTAGCTTTTGTCTTGTAATCACATTTTATAAATTCATTAGTATAATCTTGTTTTAAAGTATCATCTATTTTATTTACACTCTCAAATATTTCTCTAAAATTTAAACCTTGTAATTGTTTAAGTCCAAGTATGGCCTTACCCATAAAGTCTGTCGTTTTAGCCATTTCCATATGCTCTTTTACAATAGCCTCTTCAACGGTAAAACCTATTTTTTCAGCTTCATCATTTAAAATTTTGAAAAACTTTTCTCCGCCTTCTCCATATCCTTTTAATCTGGAAGCTAAATATTCAACAAATGAAGTATTAGTATCTTTTAATTTCTCTGCGTTTGAAATATCTTCTTTAAACATTTTTAAATCACGATATATAATACTTTTCATTTTTTTAGTATCATAATCTTTTAAATCTGTAGATAATATTTTTTCCACTTCTATTTTCTGTATTTGTGAATTGGCAATATTTAAACATATTCCAGATATAAATTTAATAATAGAAATACGAAGCATCAAAGGAAATAGATTTAATTCTTCTGATGTTAAATATGCAACTTTTTGATGATGTCTTAAAGTATCTGAAATAAAATTTTGATCTGTATATCCCTTGTTTTTTTCTATAAGTTCATGAGCTATATAATATATACTTGTATGTTTAGAACCATCTCTTGTTTTAATTGTTGGTAACTTTTTTCTTATTACACTATTTTTATGTTCTAATATATCTGAATACTCTTGATTTATTATATACATATTATCTAGTAACCATTGTCCTGCTGGATGAATTAAAAGTCCCATTTCATATGTCTTTTCAAGTATTTTATATGTATCTGTAATAGTAGAATAATTATTTTCTACTTCTTTAAATATTTGGTATAACCTATTTTTCAAAATTTTCCATCCTCTCGTTTTTTTATATTTTAATGCATAATTTTATAATACAAAATTTGCTTATATTGATCTCCTAAATTATACACCATATAAAAAAAAAATGCAACACATTATTAAAATATGTTGCAAGATTTTACATTAAAGGAAAATACTTTTAATCATTTACTAGTTGTTAAAAAAATCTCTCCAATCTATAACTAAATATACAATCCCCTTGTCTATTTCATCGAGATTTAAATATGCTTTGTACTTATCTCCTTTAATTGCTTTATAGCATTCTATTATTCTATCTCTATACCATCTAGCCATTGGTGAAATAACAAAACCTAGTTCATCAGATGTTATACACATCTTTCTAAGAAGCCAGCCTACACGTGCATCAATCAATTCAACATTGTATAGTAATGTTGTCAGTTTTATATCTTCCGGATTAACAAGATAAAGTTTATCACTATTGATCTTAACTTCTGTATCACCGCCTAAAATAGAATCCCGTATGGCACTACTTAGGTTACATATTTCAAATTGTATAGACATTTTCCAGCAGCAATCATAAAACTTTACATTTGAACTAGTAAGCATAGTAATTTCCCCTTTCATAAAATAATAGTCATATTTTAATATTAAATTTTAATTTGTAACCCATTATATCATAGAATATGCTTTTTTACAATAAAAAGAATCAATTATATAAAATTTAATACTATTTATGAATAATAAAACTTTTTATTACATACCTATTTTAGAAGTTAATTCTTCTACTACTTTTTTATCTCCAGCAATTACATCATAATCATTTCTTTCAAAATTATATAACATATTATTATATGGTTCATAATTAAAATTACATAAAATCTGGTTTGTTTCACTACAAAATAAATATAGCAAACCTAATTCATGAGATTTTTTATTTGAAGATATATAAGCATCAAATAATTTAGAACCTATATAACAATATGCAGCTGCGCTACATCCAAAATCTTTAACCCAATATTTTTCAAATATGTATATAAATTTAGAAACATCTGTTGAAACAATATCTGTAAGTATTACTGGTTTACTAACATCATTATATGTTTTTTGTGGTACATCTAGAAAAACTATTTTTTTATTTAAATCATATATCTCTATTTTACCTAATCCTTTTTCACAGTACCAAATTTTTCCGCTTGTATGCTCAATACATCCTGCAAAAATAATATTTGAAAATGTATAATTATAATCTTTTTCATAGCTATTATTTTCAAAAATAACTATTAAGGAGCAATAAGGAAGCATATTATTACCCCTATAATAATTATCTGTTCCATCTATATCATCTATAACAACATAAAACTCTTCTACCCCATTTGTAAAATTTCTTTGTTTATGATGTTCTTCCGTTTCAACCAATATATTAATATCTTTTATAGATAAAAAAGAATGAGCAATAAATTTTCCAATTTCAACATTACCGTTTGTAACAATATCTTTATCGCTATTTAATACTTTTGTCTTAATATTTTTTATTCTTATATTACTTTCTATTAATACATCAATAATTTTTTCTTTAAAATTATACATTAATAAAACACCTCACATAAATTATAACATATATATTATTTTTTTCAATATAACCAGAATATATGTTGTATTTTTACTTTTTTAGTGTTAAACTATATAGTATTAAGGGGGTATTATATTGGAACACATAATATTAGTAAATCCTATTGCTGGAAGAAAAAAAGGTGAAAAGTATGGAATCAGAATACAAAAGTTATTAGAAAAGAATAACATTACTTCTTCTATTCATGTATCAAAATACCCTGAACATTTGACTAAACTGGCAAAAGAATTTTCTTCTAGAAACAAATGTAGATTTTATAGTGTTGGCGGTGATGGCACACTAAATGAAATTATGCAAGGTACTATAGGAACAGATTCTGAAATAGTAGTTACAGCATGTGGAACTGGAAATGATTTCGTAAGAACAGTTTCTAAATATAAAAGTATGAGAAAAATTATAACAAATTCAATAAATTTAGATTCTACACCAATAGATATTATGAAATTAAATAATAATAAATATTGTATAAATATATTAAGTGCAGGTTTTGATGCTATGGTTGGAAAAAATATAGATAAATTCAGATGGTTACCAATGATATCTGGAACATTAAAATACAATCTATCTATAATATATACATTATTTCAAAATAAAAACTTTAGATTTAAATTACGTTTAAATAATAAAACTATAAAAAAGGATTTTACTTTAGTTGCAATATCTAATGGTAAATTTTATGGTGGAGGTGTATGTCCTTCTCCAGATGCAATTGTAGATGACGGTCTATTAGATATATGTGAAATAGATAATACCTCATTACTTACAAAAATTATATTACTTCCTAAATATAAATCATGCAAACATATTGGACTTAAACAGATTAAAATGGAGAAAACAAATAAAATAAGTATAGTATCTAACAAGCAATTTCCTGTTAATATTGACGGCGAAGTATTTTATACTAAAAAACTAAAATGTGAAGTGTTACCTAAATGTATAAGAATAGTAAATAGCAACTAGTTAATTTTTAATTATTAAAACTTAACATATAAAAAGCACTGTTTAAACTAAATTTATACAGTGCTTTTTATATTATTTATATTTAATTCTCATCATCAAATTTTTCAATTACTTCAGCAATATTATCTAAAAGTACAGTTTTAATTGTTTTTTCTTTACTATGTTTGTTTTTATGTATAATTTCACATAATCTCTTAAGATTTTTAGAGTCTTGTTTGAATAACTCTGCTTTATCTTTATATCTAACAGAAAACATATTAACTAAATTATATAAATCGTAATTAGGAGTTACTTCTAACTTAGAATATAAATCTTCCATATCGTATTTAGAAAATACAGGTAAGTTTTGGTAATCTCCAATTATATCTTTATAAAACTGCTGCATATTTGTTGGTAAATTCTTAAATAATTCAACAGCTTTTTTAAGCGATAAGTCTTCAACTATTTGTGCCTTTATCTTTTTATATAAATTTTTTATTTCAATAATATCTTTATCATCTGTTTCAAAATCTATATCTTCAGAATCATATTCACCACTATTAATAAACTCTGCTGATGAAAGCTGCATTCCTAACGTAAATGATTCTTTTAAATCTGACATTGAAATATCTAACAATTCTGTTGTAACAAAATATTTATATATTGAAAACAATCGTATATGTTCATTAAACACAACTTGACCACGCTTTATTTCTTCTAAAGCTTCTCTAACTAATATATTAAAATCAAAATCAGAACTTTTTAAATATTCTCCATCTAAAATCGTATGATATTTTTTACTATTAGATAATTTAGAATTATCAATAAAATTAGTTGCCTCTTTAATATTATCTCTAAATAATTTTTCATCAAAGAATCTTGTTCTTATATATACCTCGGCAAATTTAAAGAATTTAAAACTAGAATTATTATTTAAGAAGTATTTATTATCAAATTCTCTTAAATAAAATTGACTCTTATCATTAAGTATCTTAGATGTAAATACAACTGAGTTATACTCAGAATTATTATTAACTTCTTTTAATTTCTCTTTAGAAATATTACCAGCCTTTATTTCAAAAGACACCGCTATTGTAAAAGTAAGTAAATTTTTTAGAACATTAATAGGTGTATCTGGAAAATCTTTCATTATATTATCATATATTCTTTCAAAATCTGTTAATGCATGTTTTAATATCCTTAAATTTCTAGTTTCAGATTTATTAAATGCAGCAATTATTAGTGCAGTATTACGTTTATAAAAATCAGATAAACTTTCATTATATGAATACTTCATTATCATACCACTTAAAATATATGAATACTCTGGAATATATTCAAAAGTTTCACCAATCAATTTTTCTTTTATTCTTTCATAAGCATTTGCTTTATCAAATATCTCAGATATCTTATCTTCAATTAAATTTCCAAGTGGAACTACCGTTTCACCTTTCTCACCAAGTTTAAGTTTAGATTTTTTCTCAGTTTTTAATTTATCTTCTTTATCTAGTATATATGTTGCAATTAAAGTTTTAAATTCAACATTTGTATTTTTAAATTTAGTAGCAAGCTCTTTTTCATTACATATTACGATTGTTTTTATACCATCATGCTCAACAAAGTTATTAATATATCCAAGTATATCTATAACATCTACATTAGCTCTTTCCAAATCATCAAAACATAATATCTTATCGTCTATAGAAAATACAGTTGAAAAATCAACCTTTTCACTATTAAATGACATTGAACCAAATAAATTAGCCATATCAAGTCCTGTTTTAACATACTCTGGTATTAAATTTCCTTCTCTAGTATCTACAAATTTTTTTAATGTTTTACTTATTTTAGGATTAGTCTCAATAAATATTTTTTTACTAATTTCTTCTAAGCTATTTATTCCATATAAAGACATATATATTGTTTTATACTTTTTTCCATTAACATTTATAGATTCTAATCTAGATCTTAACTTGTTATTCCAAAAATAAGTCTTACCGCTTCCCCATTCACCATTTAGCATTACTGCGTAATCAGTATATGGTTTTTTAACATAATCACATATACATTCAATTAACTCTTCCATTACACTCCACCTCAAATTATTTATATTTTATCATAAACAAAAAAAATTATCAAATGTTTTTATAAATTATATAAATTTTATTTTAAAACAATTGAAAATCAAAATAATTTATGATAAAATTATTTTTAGAAATGGGGCAAAATATGAATACTGCATATATAATTGTACATGGATTCGGAGGCAATCCATCAGATGTTTATAGTATTAAAGATAATTTATTAAAATATGAAATTAATAAAAATGATATATATTTGCCATTACTATATGGTCATAGCATAAAAAAAAGAGGATTTGTTTTTGGAATTAAATTCACACAAATGATAGAACACTTACAGAATTATATTGCCAAAATATCTAAAAGCTATGATAAAATAGTTCTTATTGGTTATTCTATGGGAGCACTACTTTGTATGTGTGTTTCAATTAATATAAAAATATATAAATTAATTGTTTTAAATCCACCTATTCATATATGGGATTTTGATAGTTTTAGATTTTGGTTTGGTGATGATATAAAAAGAAGAAGATTATTTCATACTAGAACTTTACTTAGATCAATTAGATATAGAGTAATAAGAAATAATCTAGAACTTAGTAGACTAAGACGTTTTACAATAGATAATATATCTAAAATAAAAACAGATACATATGTAATACAATCTCTACATGATTATGTAGCAAATCCTATGAGTGGAAAATTTGTATATGATAATATTTCATCAGTAAAAAAAGGTATTAGTTATTACAAAAGAACATCTCACTTCATACCGAACGAAAAAGATTTAGATGTAATAATGGATGATATATATAACTGGATAAAAAATTAAATAAAAAATAAAGGGGTCATAAATTCTATGAACCCTTTTCTGTATCAGTCTTTTTGCTAATTAACCAATACTCCTTTTTTTTATCCTTATTTGTAATTATAATAAATACCATACTTGCATCATTAATCTTTTCAAGTACCCGATTATACAAACTCTCTATATTACCACCTAATGAGTAACCATAATTTTTGTAATTTGTAGCCACAAAATATGTAATAGAATAGTTTTCAGTACTATCAAGTAATCTAAATGGTATCTCAATACATTTTTTCCACTCCTCTAAATCTGGATCTTCTTTAGTTAAGATTGTTCTCACATCTTTAAAATTGATATGTTTTAAAAAATCATCTCGCACCTTTTTTCCTCCTTATTAAAATTGGAAACCTTAAAACAATATGCATTAATTATATCACTTTAATGTAATTATGTCAACTTTATTGTTATATAATTCACTAAAAAACATATACTTGTTAAAATTTATATTTAAAATAACAAAACAGCTGACAAAATTTATTGCCAGCTGTTTTGTTATAACTACTCTATTTTACTTATTATATAGTATTCTAATATACCTAAAAAAGTATCTATACAAATAACTTGAGGTTCAGTTCGGTTCATATTCTCTACAAAAGTTGTTTTTGAACTTTCACTTCCAACCGAGAAAGTAACTTTATTTTCTTCTTTAGAATAATTGTAATTTATTCCTTTTAATCCAGATGAAGATTTACTACTCTCTATACTTGTGTTATTCCATTTCAGGGTTATATTTAAATTTTCTAATGGTGATCTTACCATTCCGTAGTATTGAATTATTCTCAGAACCTTATTACCACAAAATATATAGCAGGTGTCATTAATTTCTTTTGAAAAATAACTCTTACAACTTCCTATCAATCCACAAAGATCTTCTTCATCATTAGTATATACAGTAAACATACCTATTTGTATTAAATCTATTTGTGAATTATATGATAACGATTTACTTAAAACATCGTTAATTTCTTGATTTAAACTTACGTCCTTCTCATCTATAATCCAAGAGTATTGCAGCATAAAATCATCAAATTCTTCGCAATACTTTACAAATATAGTATCATCATTCACAGTGTATATTTTTGCTTTGTTTTCTTCTTTAGATAATTTCATCATTTCTCGAATTTTTGAACAATAATAATAATTCATGAAATTACCTCCTAATTATATTTGGCAACATTTTTTATTTACACGTACATTATATCACAATTTACATAATTTGTCAATAAATAAAATACTTTACCAAACACAAGTAAAGTATTTTATTTAATTATTTCTTAATAATCTGGTTTTTTAAACCTGTTTTTCTATTATTTTCTTCAATATTATCTACCATAAAATTTATAATATTTCTATTACCAATAATTATTAACATTTTCTTTGCACGCGTCATTGCAGTATATAAAAGATTACGAGTAAACAACTTTGGATATCCATTAAATAATGGAATAATAACATAATTATACTCACTACCTTGACTCTTGTGAATTGTAACAGCATATGCATGCTCAAGTTCATCTAATTCATCGAATTTATACTCAACTTTTTTATCGTCATCAAAAGTTACTATCATATATTCTAAAAAGTTATCTATAGAACTTATGTATCCAACATCACCGTTATATACTCCTGTGCCTCTGACATCATTTTGGTTATACTCTCTATCATAATTATTTACTATTTGCATAACTTTATCATCTTCTCTAAATATTCTTCCTCTATATTCCTTTGAATGTTTTTTACTACTTTTAGGATTAAGAATATTTTGTATTGTTTTATTCAGCGAATATGTTCCAAGTTCATTTTTCTTAGTTGGAGTTAAAACTTGTAAATCCGTCATAACATTTAACTCTGCAAAATTTTCTAATCTATATGCTATAAGTGAAGATAATTCAGATACAGTTTCTTCAATACTATTTGTTTTAACAAAAAACAAATCTGTATCTTTAGATTTAAATTCAGGAAACTCTCCTCTATTTACCTTATGAGCATTCATTATTATATCACTTTTACTACTTTGTCTGTAAATTTCTCTTAAGAAAACTGTTGGTACAATTTCAGAATCAATTATATCTTTTAGTACACTACCTGGTCCAACAGATGGAAGCTGGTTAACGTCACCAACTAATATTATTTTAGTTGTAGCCTTAACAGCTTTAAGTAAATTATTCATCATTAAAGTATCTATCATTGATGCTTCATCTACTATAACCACATCAGCCTCTATATTCTTTACAATATAATTTAAAAATAATTCTAAATCTCTATCATCTAATTTAGTTATTTCCAGTAATCTATGTAATGTTTTAGCTTCTTTATTTGTAGTCTCTGTCATCCTCTTAGCAGCGCGTCCTGTAGGAGCCGCTAAAACATAACTTTTTTTCATATCAGTTAACATATCTATGATACACTTAATAATAGTTGTTTTACCTGTTCCTGGTCCTCCAGTAATAACAGATATAGAATTGTTTAGGCAAGTAGATATTGCAGTAATTTGTTCTTCAGATAAAACTAAGCCGTATTTTTCACTAACTTTCTCTATTTCTTTTTTATACTCTTTGTTAGGACTACCATTAATTGTATGAGCAACTATTGTACTTGCTATATTTTTTTCAGCCAAATAATATGTCTTAACAAAAACATAACTTATTCCATCTATATTTTGTATATATATTTTCTCATTCATTTTCAAAGTAATTAATCCATTTTCAATAATACCCTCAGGAACAGCTAAAGCTTCAGCTGAATAATTAACCAATATAGATTCTTCTATACATGTATGACCAAATTCTGTTATTTCAGATAAAGCAAATAATATACCAGCAGATATTCTAGATAAATTATCTGGACTAATTCCTTGATTTAAACCTATTTTATCTATAGTCTTAAAATCTAAAGTTTTAACAAAATCTAGTAAACTATATGGATCTTCTTTTACTACAGCTATAGTATCTCCCTTTAAGGTTTCATAGATTTTATTTGCTATTAACACAGAAATACCAAACTGAGATAGATATTCTACAGTATTCCATTTTTCCCATTCATTTAAAAAGAAATCTCTTAAACTATCTATTTTTTCCTCGTTTAAACCAGAAACTTCAGATAATCTATCTGGATGCATACGTATAACTTCAACTGTTTCGTCTTCAAACATATTTACTAAATTAGAAGCAGTTTTTTTACCTACACCTCTTACATTATCTGATATATATTGAACTAAAGCTGTCCTATCTTTAGGCATAACCTTAGTACATGTAGAAAACTTAAATTGATCTCCATATGCTTTATGACTATCATAAACGCCTTCAAGTTCAACCATATCTCCTACTTCAATTTCACTTGTTTCACCAACAGCAGTTAAATTATCTTTATCCGATTTAATAGCAAGTACCGTATAACCGTTACTTGCATTATGAAATATTTTAGCTACAACTTTACCTGTTATTTTCATATTTTTCACCTTGTTATATTATATATTATTTATATGTTTTTTTCAAGTAAAGCATAAAAAACAACTAATAAAACATAAATAAAAAAAGCAATTGAATATATAATCTAAATCTGCATATTATTATATAGAAGAGATATAATTTTAGTTAAATTACCTAAATTTTATTTTTTTTATACAAAAAGGTTGACATTCACTTATTTTTGTATTATACTTAATACATAACTTATCGCGGGGTAGAGCAGTTGGCAGCTCGTCGGGCTCATAACCCGAAGGTCACTGGTTCAAGTCCAGTCCCCGCAACCATAAAAACCAAGCATATCTCAAGATGCTTGGTTTTTTTATAATTTAAATTTTTATTATATATTACGATCGTTTCTTACATTATATTTTTTTACACCTTCAGTATTTTTATCTGTAATGGTTTCATTATTAACCATATCTCTTAAATTGCTGACAAAGTTTTTCTTTTGATAAATTGCTTTATCATAACTTGTACCCATTACAGATGCATCCATAATATTTTCTATAATATCTTTTTGCTCTTTATCTGTGTGTTTAGATAATTGTTTTGAATCATATAAATAATCTATATACTCAAATAACTTTTTATCAAAATCTTGTTTTATTCTCTTAGATTCTGTTTTATTCTTCAAATTTTTACTAAGTTTCTTTTCTAATAGTGGTATCTCAGTTAAAAACTTATTTGGTATAATGTCCATTAAAAAATCTATATTTCCATTTCTTCTTGCTATTTTTAAATCATCTACACTTTTACCTGAAGCAGATAAAGCACCTTTTAAGAAGGCAACCCTATTCCTATATGTTTTAGGATTTTCATTGATAACTTGACTAGAAATAATTTCAGCAGAAGCTTCTTCATAAAAATTAAATCCGATTTTTAAGCTGAATTATATTACCACAAAAACCGCCTATTTCAGGTAAATCACTAATATTACATTTATTATCTATATTATCAATGTTAAATTCTATACTTTTAAGATAATCTAGGTTTCTAGCTATATTTTCATTGCTTTGACAAATATAATGTTCAAATTCATGACTCAAAGTTTTTAAAATTTCTCTTTTTTCTTTTTTTAATTGCGCGGGAAATATAATTATTCTACCCTCTATGATTCCTTCTTCTATATATTTTTTTTCATCGATACCAGATAAACCATCTTTTTGAGCATAATTTTCAGGTACATCATTTGGAACTAATATTACAAATTTACCACTACATAAATCATCTGCAACCTTATCTAAAATATCCTGTCTGTAATATTTTTTATCTTTACAAATATACGAAAATAACTCCTTTACATATGGTTTTAAAACTTCATCTATACTTTTAAGTTCGTCTATATTTAATTGTTCAAATTTCATACGATTTTACCCTCCATATTTACATATTAATATATCACAAAACTACATTTATTTCAACACTATAATTTATTTGATAAAGAATTTAATAAATTAACAATACAAAAGGAAAGAGCTCAGTTCAAATGAACTAAGCTCTCTTTGTTAGAAACGATTTCCGTATCTACCTTGTAACCTTTTGTTTTGATTTTTATTAAGATATGATTTCCTAGCTATACCATAGAATCGTTTACATCTTCCTGTATCTTCTTCGTAATTGGCGATAGAACTAACATAACTTTCGAATCCCATCTTTTCATAAATTTCTAACAATGTGTTACTGTAACGATATGAACCAAATCCGGATCCAAATATTACTGTCCAGAGAGTTTCTAAAACAATGTAAGGAAGTAAAATTATTACAAGTAAAAACTTTTTCATGATATCCTCTTTTCTGGTATTTGTTGTAAATAATCTTAATAGTATAAGAAATTGGATTAGTGGTATATATCGTTTCAACCAGTTCAAGCAATTGCTTTTAGTATACTATGTCGACTAATTACTCAACACCATTTTTGTTTATTCATATATATATTATAACATATTATGTAAACCTTGTAAAGAGTTTACGTCAAAATATAGTGATACTTCATATATAGTAACAATTGCAAATTAATTATCTCATGGATCACAAACACTGCAAGGACCATACCCTTCTGAAATAGCTTCATTTGAATTTATTGGTATACAACTCTTACTTAAGTATCTACATCCACTACTATGATATTTTTTACCTGTCTTAGTTATATATACTGTATATGAATTATTATCTAATATAATATTTGATTGAATATCATCAGCTTTTGTAACTTTATCACCACTTGGACTAGTTGTTGTACTAGTGCTCTTACTTAAATTAGAACTTTCATTAGTATTTGTGTTAATTTTAACGTTTGTATTAACATTTGAACTATTAGTAGCAAGTGCATTACTTTCTAAATTTTCATTTTTAGCATAATCTTTATCAGATACTATTGTTCCAAATATTAACAAAATAATAATAACAATTAGAGTTACTGACCAAGTTGAAATTTTTTGCTTTTTATTACAATTAGGACAAATCTTATTCTTCTTATTAATTTCAACCTTACAATAATTACATTTTTTCGTATTATTCATTATAAAACCACCTTTATAAAAAGGTTATATCATATAATCAAATACATTTTTGTCTTTTCCTGTCGAATAATAATATTTTTTATTATTTTTAAAACTTTAATATTTGTAATATGCTCTATTCAAGCATGAAAAATGCAGAATCTCATAATCAAATGAAATGCTGCATTTATACATGCTTAATTTATACTTTGTGGAAATTTAAATACATTATAAGGATCATACTTCTCATTTATTTCTTTTAATCTACATACATTTTTCCCATAATATTCATTATCATAACATTTCAAATCACTATAAGGAAAATTAACATACGATCCTTTTGTTACAGATTTTATATATTTAAAATTGTGTTTAACCCAATTAATGTTGTCCTTTGCATATCTAGAATCTTCCCATACTGATTGTATTAACATTATATATTTAGCGTTTCTATAATAAAATGCGGTCTCATCTTTATTTACATCTTTTACTTTTCCACCCAAGGCATATAATGATAATCCTGAAATTATAGAGCCTTCAGGTCTAGATTGCACTATATCTGTAATATTATTTATTTCATCACTATTATAATTTCTATACACAAATCTACCTGTAGATTTAAATTTTTCAAAATCCGGATATGATCCCTCTATATCTTCTATAGCTTGGGTAAATGTTAGATATTCAATATATATTTTCATTCCTTCTATATATCTGAACGGTTTTAAAATTTCATTTGCTTCTTCAGGTAAACCGTAAAAGATTCCTCTACCATATATCTCTTTCCCTTCTTCCTCTGTATTGTGTAATCTTGAAACAAGTGTTATTCTCTCGTCAAGATCTATTAGCCAATTTTGCCATATATCCATGAATTCATTCATCATTTCTTGTGTAGCATTTAAGCAATAGAATTCTATTAATGACACTTTAGCAACTTTACTAGGAAGTCTAAAAGTCATAGAAACAACTACACCAAAATTTCCACCTCCAGCACCTCTACAAGCCCAAAACAAATCTGAATTATTATTTTCATTAGCGATTATTATATTACCTGTATAATCTATAATTTCTAAACTTAATAAACTGTCACAAGTTAGTCCAAAATATCTACACGAAAGCCCCCATCCGCCGCCTAAAGTAAGTCCTGCAGCACCAACTGTTGGACATGTTCCACTAGGAAAAGGATATCCTTCATTACCTAAAAGTTCGTATATTTGTGAATTAACTACTCCACCTTCAATCTTTAGTACATTTCTTTTTTTATCTAATTTTAATTTATTCATTCTGCTTATGTCTATTACTATAACTTTATTACCAACTGAATATCCTTCATAATTATGACCACCTGTTCTAATTCTAATTTGCATGCATTTTTCTTGTGCCCAAGAAATCGCGTTAACAACATCACTCTTATTACTACAATACACTATTATATTAGGAAATTTTTGTATTGATCTATTCCAGACTTGTCTAGCTTCTTCATATTGTTCATTACATGGCGTTATGATTTCGCCAGTTAGCCCTTCGTAATAAATATTATCCATAAAAACACCCTCTACTTTAAATATATTCTACTTGTCCCCGTTTTGTTACTTACAAATATAATCCTCATAACCCTAAGATCATAGTTTCAATTACCGGCACAGCAACTATAAAAAATTAAAGACCAAAGTTCAGACGCTACTTCTTAGCTATAACGTATAACCGTTTGCATATAAAATATGATCATCTTTTATATTAACCATTTTTGTCTTCTCAATATTATTATGAAAACTACATTAATATATTTTTTCTTTTTTAAAATATATTATATATTACCATTTATTGATGTATTCAACATAAAGTTTACATAAATCATTGAAAATCCATCCAACATATGTTATAATATTGATATTATTAATCTAGGTTCTAAAATTAATTAATTTAGTAGAAAAAGGAGAAAACAAAATGAATATGACTATTAGTAGTGGAGTTTTAGGATTGTTATCACACGCCGGGAAAGTTTCATCTTATGAGGAAAAAAAGTTCAAATTTAAAGGTGACTTATGTCAAATGTCCGCTGCTGCAGGCGCAGCCTCAAAATTAGGAATAAAATTTGATTATGATGATGTATATCCATTTGTAACTTCTGAAGAAGATTTTAACAAAGTCATTCAGTACATTATATCTAAAAAAATCGAAGGCTGGCATCATTATGTAACCTACGAAAAATTCTGCGAGCTAAACGGTGAATTTTACTTTAACGGTAATTTTTTACATCGTGGGGATGAAATACGAAAAATTGCTGATGAACTTGGAATATATATTGGGGAAACACCGATGAATATACTCTATGCAACCTCAAAAGAAAACCATGAAATCATTGCGGCAAAACTAATCGAATAATAAAATAAGTACTAAAAGTATAAAGCAAATCAAAATTGATCTGCTTTATACTTTTTTATTTATGTATATTAATAACAGCATCAATATAATAATAAAATTTAGATACTAAATGTATTTCGAATTAATTAATTAATTATAATGAACCATAGTGTATCTTCATCATAAAGTATAATTACACATCCACCAGCACCCATTATAGCACGTTGGTTAGATAATGAATAATTTTTAGTATACAATTTATAATATAATTACAGTTACAGTTATATTTCTACATATGTTTTATACAATAAAAAAACTTAATATTCCTATTATATTCTTTTAAAACTAGTTTTGTAATTTAAACTAATTAATGTCAAAACTTTAGTCGTCTAATCCTAGTCATTGCTTCTACAGTATTTTCATAACTAGCAAATGCAGTTAATCTAAAATATCCTTTGCCACTTGGACCAAATCCAATTCCAGGTGTTCCTACAACATTTGCTTCTTTTAATAATTTATCAAAAAAATCCCATGAATCCATGTCTTTTGGTATTTTAAACCAAATATATGGAGAATTTATTCCACCATAATGTTCAATACCAATTGAATCTAATGTCTCAGTAATAATTTTAGCATTTCTCATATAATAACCTATATTATTTTTTATCTGTTTCTTTCCTTCAGGAGTATAAACAGCTTCAGCTGCTTTTTGAGTAATATATGATACTCCGTTAAATTTAGTTGTTTGTCTTCTATTCCACATAGCATTTAAGTTAATCCTTCCGGAATCAGTATCTAAATTAATTTCTTTTGGGACAACAGTATATGCACATCTTACTCCTGTAAAACCAGCAGTTTTAGAAAAACTTCTAAATTCAACAGCTACCATTTTAGCACCTTCAATTTCATAAATACTGTGTGGTATATTTTCATCAGTTATATATGCCTCATATGCTCCATCATAAAGAATTATAGAGTTATTCTCTATTGCGTAATCAACCCACTTTTTAAGTTCCTGTTCATTTAATGCAGTCCCAGTAGGATTATTTGGGAAACACAAATATATTAAATCCACTTTTTGCTTAGGAAGTTCTGGTATAAAGTTATTTTCACTAGTGCAAGGTAAATATACAATTTTAGACCATTTGCCAGTATCTTTATTATACACTCCTGCTCTTCCTGCCATTATATTAGTATCTAAATAAACAGGGTATACTGGATCAGTAATAGCCACAATATTTTCTTTTTCAAATAGTTCTTGAAAATTAGCTACATCAGGATTAGTACCATCACTTATGAAAACCTCATCTATCTCAAAATTTATTCCTCTTGCTCTGTATTCATTTGAAATTATTTCATTAATTAAAAATTCATAACCAGTTTCAGGACCATAACCACGAAAAGTTTCAATACTACTCATTTCATCTACTGAATTATGCATAGCATTTATTACCGATGATGGCAATGGTAATGTTACATCTCCAACACCCAAACTTATTACGTTTATATTTGGATTAGATGACTTGTATTCACGCATTCTTTTTGTAACTTCAGAAAACAGATAATTCTTTTGTAATCCTTCATAATTTGTATTTGCTAATGCCATATATTCACTCCTTTTTCTTATTTAAAATATATAATAAATTCTATGAGATATTCTATTAAGTTATTACTTCAATATTATAGTATAAACAAATATGTGTTATATTCATTAATGTCATTTTATTTTTATATAACTTGTGATATAATTTAATAAATATAATTATATATAATAATGAAAGGAGAAAACATGACAAAAACGTTAATAAAAAATATGATCATAGCAGTTATATTTATAGTTGTAGTTTGTGTCATAGGAATATATATAACTAACATAATTAATCCAGATTTATTAAACAAATCTGGTTATAATAAAATCGATTTACTATATGGAACATGGCGAGGCAATATAAATAATGGTGCATACAGCAAAGTTGAAATATCACAAAGTAGTATCGTGTTTTATAGTATATATGCCGATGGAGAAGAAAAAAGATGTGGTCAAATGACATATACAATTCAAGATCAATCATCAGATGGAAGTATTACATTACTAGAAACAGGAATACGTAATGGAATGAAAATTAAAATATCTTTATACGGAAAAGATACTAATAAAATAGTTTGGAAAAACGTCTTAGCCGGTAATGCTAAAGGCGCAGTTCTAACTAAAGAGGAGGAATAAATTATGGAAAACAAAAAATCTTTACAATTTATAAAAGCAGGTATTATACTAAATTTATTTGAGTATGTTATAATACTAATAACATTTTTAAATTTATATATGAGATTTGATGATTTTACAATCATGAATCGTTATGTTATAAATAAACAAATGCAATCATCATCATTTTTTCAAATGTTACAATCAATGTTATATTCAGGAGAATTTATAAATTACGTTATATTTTCAGTTTTTGTACTAACAATTCTATATATTGCATTTAACACAATATTCATTATATTAGAATTTATTGCGTATTGTAAAATAAAAAAAGAAGAAAATATTATTATCTGGAAAAACGTTATAATTGCTATGGGAATAAGAGGAATATTCTATGATTTATCTTCAATTCCATTTTTGATTGGTGGTCTGTCAATAAATGCTTCAAAAGAAATCAAAAAATAAATTAAAATAAAAAATAAAGTGGTAAGACCTAAAAATTTTACCACTTTATTTTTTATTTCAGTACACAATTAGTTACTATTTCAAATATATTACTACTCTAAAACCTATTCTTGAACTAGGCTCAACGTACTGCGTTATCCAGTCATTAGAGACATTGTTATAATCTCCACCTGTTACGGTGCAATACCCTTTTCCATACCTTGTTGTAAGTTCAGATAAGTTTCCGTATATATCATAAATGTTATTTGTGAAGTATTTTTGAGAAGCTCCACTAGATAATATAGCTCGATAAGGCTTTTCAGCCATATTATCTCCATACAGATAACTAATTCCATTATCTATTGAATATAATCCTGTAAATCCAGTATCTTTACCTAAAAAATTACCATATTTAAAATATCCCCAATCTTGCACAGTTCCACCTTTAGAATAACCCCAACTATCTAACCATAAGTTAATACAATTCCACTGGCTATATGTCATAAGTCCGCTTTGTATATATTCATTTGAATACATACTTTGAGCATTCTCTTTTGCCTGTTTATAACTAATATAATTCCATGGTCTAACTCCAGGTTTACTTACTGGCCTTCCAATAACATTATTAGATATATTATTTATTTCAGTTGATTTTAACTGCATTTCATTAGATACTCCAGCTTCATATCTTGAAATATAAAATCCACCATTTCTTTTAATTTGATTATATTCATCATTAATTCCACTAGGTAGACTATCATCCCAAATGTTTTCAGATAATTTTACTATATATTCAGATTTATCAATATTTATTGGTATCCATACAAACTGGTTTCCTATTTCATCTTCTATAACTAAGCCTTTACTCCAACCTTTAGGAACACCACTTGCTATTTCCCAGCTTGCTATTTCACTTTCAACTTTTTTAAAACCGGTTGGTACTAAAGGATTATTATACTTACTTATCTTTAAAATTTCTTTATACTCATCTTGTATAATACTATTTGTATTAATAAAGTATATAAGTAGAATTATAATACAAATTAAAGATATTAAAGCAAATATTATGGAAACCTTTTTGTTATTTTTCATATTAAATCACCTCATATATTATATATATTTATTTTAATTCTCTTCCGCCCCATTCAACAGCAACGAATCCAGTACGATCTGGAGTTGTTAACTTTTGTTCCTTAACAGTTATATACTTATCTAATGGTTTAAAATCCATTACAACTCTTATTAAACTATCTGGTTTAGGAGAAATATCTAATCTCATGTAATTATTAATTTCTTCATTATTTCTAAATCTAATATAATTATATTTGTTGTTTTCCATTTTAGGTAACCAGTAAATTATAAACTCATTTGCTTCTCTTTCATTTAATCCAAGAGTTAATAATTTTTCTTCTAGAAAATTAGCTACATCTTTTCCTTGTATAACAAATCCTTCTGACTCATCAATTATAGAGTCATCCTTACCTTCCCAATATAAACAGTATAAATTCCTACCAGTGTTTTTATCTATAATATTACCATTTGGATTTGCAATAATATTCCAACCATCAATATATTTTGGATATGTATGTGTTAAATTATTATAGTTATTAAGTTTAACATTTACCTCAGTAACCGATTCAGGATATAAATATATAACTGGTTTTGCAAGCGGTTGTTCTCCTATTACTGTCCCTCTATTTATATAAAATAAAGTTAAAATAATTAATATAGCAATAATTGAACCTATTACTAACTTAACATCTCTAGACTTTTCTTCTTTATTATATTTATCTTTTTTGGATATGGTAAAAATAATTATTTTTACACAATAAATAACAGAAAATAACGCACAATATAAAAATAGTACAGCGCCAACAAAAAGAATCTCCTCTGTTACCGGTAAAATTATTAACAAATTTAAATATCTACTAGAATACAAATATACAATAACTACAAAAGCAAAAAACAAAGCAAATTTTACAGTTTTAATATAAACTTTTTCAATTTTTTTCATATTATCTCCTTTATACTAACATTTATATTAGTATATCACTAATATCAATTTATTTTGTCGAAATTTGACTAGTTATAAGATTTATTTAATTATATTCTAATGCACTCCCATAATTATTTATCCATTTTCATATATTCTCCAATTTCTTTTATTTCTACATATTCTTGATTAGAAACATTAATACTATCAGATATTATAGCACTACATAAAATTTCAAATGCTATTCCCCATTCATCATATTTTAAGTATTCAGTTATTGATTCAATATCTTTTTCAGCAATTTTTACTTTCTCTGCAATTTTTAATATTTTTTTCATATCCATATCTATCACTCCTATGTCTATTTAATTAATTCTTAGTAAATCTAATAAAATAAATCAATCTATAAAAAGAAACCCAGCAATTACCAGTGTAAGGGTTTGCTGGGTTATATATTTATATTAGAATTATTAAAATTTACTATCCATTTGCCCAATTTAAGAATTTATTCCAAATTAATTCATCGAAATTAAATTCTTTATTCAGACCGTAATGAATGACTAAGTTTTTCATTTTTTTTAAATCGAAATTGTTAGAGGAGATTCTTGAACCGATAATTTCAATTAATAATCCTTCTAAGGCCATTTCATATTCATCATGTTTATAAAAGTGTTTAACTTCTACTAAATTATTATTATTTAATAATTTTTCTGATAAACTAATGAATTCCCAAAGCACTTCTTCATAATCTGTTTTCATGTTACACCTCAATTCTATTAATTAAAAAGGATTTGTAGGAACGTTGATTGGGTAAGCAGTTGATATCATACCTGAATATGTAGGATGACCAGAAGGATAAAAATCTACCCTTATTTGAATACCATCTCTTATTCCCATAGAATATGGAGAATTATACTTACCTATTCCTGTGATTGATTTTGGATCTGTTGCAACATCAGAAATATTATTCAGTATACGATTATCACTCCAACTAGATGGAAATTCAGTTTTACCTGATTTTCCAACACCTGCTCTATGACGATTAAGTATATGTGCTTTTCTATGTCCTGTTAAATCAACATAATCATCTATTTTAGAAAGAGGGTTAACCGTACTAGTAACTAATTTTGAATTTTGTATATTTTTAACAATACTAGTAACTTTGTTATATGCTGCTTGTCCTATTTTAACTCCACCATATATTGTTACGCCTGTCTGAATAACCGACTTTGAATAATCTTTTAATTCTGAGTACGATGTATTTGGGTTCCAGTAATTTAAGAAATTTTCTTTATCAAATGTGGTTTTAAAGTTATCTACAATTCCTGTTACCATGTTTCCAGGCATTTGTATATACATATCCATATTTTTACTTATAATATTTAAGCGTTGTTCTCTATTATTTAAATACTGTTCTCGTCCCATTAGTCCGAAGTTATATCCAACTTCATTTCCAATAAACCCAATTTCATTTCCTAAAGTTTCACCCAAATTCCATGCAAGTTCTGCAGTTCCTTTAACTGTGTCATATGCAAATTCTGCTCCAGCATGAACAGTAGCTACTGTTCTTTCTCCTACATATTTAAATCCTGCCGCTATCTCTTCCCAAAAATGCCCACTTGGATCTACATATATCAATGGATTATTACTACAATAAGTATATAGATTTAAACTAAGTGGATCATCTATATTACCTCTGAATGCATCTTCGGATATAAACCTTTGTATCTCTGGATTATAATATCTGCTTTGTAAATAATATGTTTTTGTCTCTTTATCGTAATAATATCCTGCATATTTGTATGGATTATTAAATGTTTCTGTTTCAGATAATATTTTGCCAAATTCGTCATATACATATGAATTTAGTATATTATTTGTATTATCTACTATTTTTGTAACATCACCATGTCCATTGTATAGATAATATCCTTCTTTGTCTGTTGTTCTTTTTATTAGAGATAATCCATATGTATTAGTTGCTACTTGGTTGTTTTGATCATCTAATTCTAGTAGTATATTATCTCCATCATATACAAAATTTGTTGTTGTATCAGTTATTTTTTGTACTCTTTTTCCTTCTGCATTATATTTATATTCTGATACTTGTCCATCATTTACTTGTATTAATTCATTTCTTGGGTTATATGTATTTGTTGTTGTTTGTCC
>JAQSXK010000010.1 GCA_029256705.1 Clostridia bacterium | reverse complement strand
TTACTTGTATTAATTCATTTCTTGGGTTATATGTATTTGTTGTTGTTTGTCCATCTGTTATTTCTGTTAGTTGATTTCCGTTATCATCATAAGTAAATGTACTTTCAGATATAACTACTGCATTTTCTAATGTTGCTGTACTTAGTAATTGATTCTTCGCATTATATGAGTACCCTATTGTTTTTATAGTATTTCCTTCTAGTAATGATTTTGTTAATATATTACCAGCTGAATCATAATCATACTCTGTACCATCACTTGTTTTAATTCTGTTTAGTGCATCATATTTATAGATTTTATCGTTATCTTTTATTATATTATTATTGCTATCATACTCATAATAATTTTCCTCTATTAGTATATCATTTACATCTTTTGTAGTCAAGCGTTTTAATTTTTTATCTGGATAATATTCATAAATTGATGTTGTAGCCTCATTAATTTGTTTTTGAACACTTCCATCTGTGTTATATACATATTCTGTCACTTTACTGTTATTTGTAACTTTAAGTAATCTGTTTGCTTTATCATATTCTTCTGTTGTTACATTATCTTTTGGATCAGTTATTGTTACTGTTTTTAATGTATCATCATATGTATATGTTACTGTTTGACCATTATCTGTATTTGTTAGTAATCTATTTAAGTTATCATATGTTTTCATTATATTACCTATTTTTGTTTTATTATCATTATTATCATATTCATATACTGTATCTTCTTGTCCTAAATTTTCGTTTATTAGTCTACCATGTATATCATATGTATATGTAAATACATCTCCGTTATTTGTTGTAAATGTTTTTTGTTTTCCATTTGGATAATATGTTTTACTATCTTCATTACCCAATTGATCTATTTTTTTTATTTCATTTGAGCTCTTGTCATATACAAATTCTGTTACATTATTTGCTGCATCTTTTTGTGTTAACATATTTCCTTTATTATCATATGTATATGTATTAACTTCATTTAATGCATTTGTAACTTTTATTAACTTGTTTTTATTGTTATATTCATATATAGTTATATTATTGTTTTTATCTGTGTATTTTGTTTTATTATTATTACTATCATATTCATATGTTTCCACTTTTTGTTCTTGATCTTTTTTAGTTAAGATATTGTTGTTATTATCAAATGTATATTCCACTATATTATCATTTGCGTCTATCGATTTTATTTGTCTTCCTAAATCATCATAAACTAATTTTTCGATTCTGTTGTTATATTGATCAAATTTTTCAGTTACTCTATCTAAATTATCGTAAGTGTTTGTTAATGTATTATTTAAATAATCTGTTTCTGTTAATTGATTTCCATTCTTATCATATGTATATGTTGTTGCTTGTCCTTTTGAATTAGTTTCTTTTACCAAATTATTGTTAGCGTCATATTCATATGTTGTAATGTTACCGTTTCCATCAGTTGTTTCTATTTTATTAGATAGATTATCATATTTTGTTTTTGTTGTTATAATTTGTGTTTCATCAGATTGTTTTTCAGTCTCTTCTATAACATTATTTAAAACATCATATTTATACAATAATATTTTGTTATAATTATCTATATATTTTGCTATTTTTTTAGATAAATTATATTGGTTTCTAACTGTATAACCGGTTTCATTATTTACTTGTTTTACTAAATTACCATCTATATCATAAGTATTAGTTATAACAAGTCCTAGTTCATCTTTTTCAGTTATTTTGTTATTTACTAAATCATATGTATTCTCTTCTTGTATTACATTATCTATAGTCTTTTTAGTTAAGTTATTTCTTTCATCATAGTAATTATTAGTTATAATTCCTTTCTGATTAGTTTCTTTCGTAATATTTAATTTGCTATCGTATTCATAAGTTGTTGTATTATCATTTCCATCTGTTTTAGATGTAACTTTACCTGATTTGTTATATGTAGTACTTTTACTAACATTAGCTGCAGTTTCTTTAGTAAGATTGTTTAGTAGATCATATTCATAACTAGTGACTATTTGTTTTGAATTATTATCTTCAATATAGTTTCTTGTTTTTGTTATTACATTACCATATTTATCATATGTATATGTTATATTATTTTCTGTATTTTCTAAATTGTTTGGTAATGTTTCTTTAGTAGGATTACCAAAGAAGTTATTTTCATATGTTGTAATTGTATTATTTGGTTTTATCTCTTTCAATACATTTTCAAATATATCATATTCATATGTTGTTGTATTACCATTTCTATCTGTTTTACTTATTACTTTATCTTTACTATCATATAAATATGTTGCAGTTTGTGTAATTGTTTTATCTTCTTTTATAACTTCATTTTTTATTTCTCTATTTAGTTTATCAAAATAGTGATTTGTAACTAATACTTCTGGACTTTCATCATACATTGAAGCTTCAATTCTTGACATTTCATTCGTTAAATTCAACATACCATCATATTGATAGAAAGTTACTAATTTAATAATTTCTGTATCATCAATTGAATTTGGATATAATGAACCTTTTTCTATATGTTCTAATTTATATGATACTTTCTTTGCATAGTTATAACCATATTCAGTAGTCTTGTATTTACCATCTTCTATTTATATAGGATTTGATACGTCATCATATGTATAATTTGTTGTAATATATGATGTAGGTGTTCCCTCTAGTAACACTTTCTCTTGAGAAGTTTCTTCTTTAACTATATTTCCTGCTGTATCATAATCATAATTAGTTCTTTTATATCTATCTGTATCTATTTCTTCATATTTTGTTGATATTTTGTTTAATGAATTGTAATAATAGTATATTTTTCTGCCGATTTCATTTTGTTCACATGATACCAATCCATTAGGAAGATATGTATTTGTTTTTGTCGCGGATTCTGTACTATCATTAACAATTTTATCTAAATAATTAGTTGTTTTTATATTTGTTGTATACTCTGTAGCATTAGAATATTGTTTAGTAGTTATTGTTTTATTTCCAGAATTATATGCATAAGATTTTTCTTCTACTGTAGTTTCTACATTATTTAAGATGATAGAAGTTTTAGTATTTCTATTTAAATTATCATATGCATATGTATAAACTGCTCCATTTGGTTTATTTTCTTTAGTAACATTTTTGTATATATCATATTCACATAATGTAATATTTCCTTCTTGATCTGTTTTCTTTAGAACATTTTGTGCATTATCATATTCATATGTTAATACATTATTATTTGCATCAATTGTTTTAGTTATATTATTTTTATAATTATATTCATTTGTAGTAGTAGATGTATAGTTTAGTACTGTTGTTGTATTATTACCAGAATTATCATATAAATAATAGTCATAATTCCATTCAGGTGAAGTTTTATTTAATAACCAACCTATAGAATTATATGTATATGTCTCACTATTTCCTAGTGCATCAGTCACCTTTTTTAAATATCCATAATTATCATATTCATATGTTGTATATTTCCATAATTCATCTGTTTTTCTATATACACGTCCTTTTATTCCATCATAATAATACTCAAAATTAATCATGGCATTATTAGGTAATATTTTATACATTAAAGTAGTACCATCTACAGAATAAAAATTTTGTGTTATGTTTTGATTTTCATCTATTTCCTTAGTTAAACTATTTTTTGTGTTATATTCATAAGTCTTATAACTACCATCAGAATTAGTTTGTTTTATAACATTACCATTAGAATCTCTATCATAAGTAGTAATTTGCCCTGTTATTTCAGTTTTAGATTTTACCTCTCCATATTTATTAATACCATTTAAAGTATCATATGTAATTAAAGTTTCTAAATTACTAGGTTCTACTATTTTTATAGTGTACCCATTTGTATCGAAATACTTTTTTGTTATCCTATTATTTTGATCTGTTATAGTTGTAGATTTTTCAATTGTATTATATGAATATGTATCTATCTTTCCTGATTCATCTTTTAAAGTGGCTACTCTATATCCGCTTACACTATCTTCTATATATGTCATAGTTTGCACTGTTATTATTTGATTTGCATCATTAGCTTCTTTTATACATGTCATATAACTATTTTCATTATATTCGTAATAAGTAGATTTTCCATTTACCCCTATAACTTCATATAACAAACCTTGTGCATTATAGTTATAAGTAATTTTTCTGTTTATAGGATCTGTTATACTACTAACCTTATTATTTGTATAAGCAATTGTATATACTCTACCAGAATAATCATATATATTAGTTATTTTTCCTGTTGTATCAACAGTAATACTAGTATTATTCCCATACTTATCTAATATGCTATACAAATATTTATTATCATTGAATCTATATTTTGTTTGTTCTTTAGTTGTTAAAACATATCTTCCACTTTCAATACTAAGTATATTTCTAGAATCATTTGATATAAATGTACCATCACCTTGTTTAGTAAATGTATTTATACTACCATTAGGTAAATATACGTATACTATATTACTATCTAATAGATTAACTTCAACCTTTGAGCTAAAGCCAAATGTCCAACCTTTACCTATTATATCTGAACCAGTATTTTTAGAATTATATGTTCTTGTGAATTTTAAATCTATATTTGGTATAACTATATTCAAATCATCATATGTTTTTGAATAATTTCCAGTATAACCATTTATACCAGCCTCACCAAAATGCTGTCTTTCCATATTTAATGTATCATTTATATGGGTATCTAATATTATCTCTGCTTTTAAAAAAGTTGTATTATATGGATTCCAAGTTGTATTAGTATCTACTGAACTACCGCTACCTTCATAATTTTTTGTTACAGGATTATATCTCCTAGGTCCATTAGCTGCACCCCAATAGTTATATGAAGCTTCTAAAGGGATATTAGTTGTTGTTGATCCACCAATATAGTTATATTTTAATATCTGATCTGTTACACTTGTATTATACACTAATGCATTGTAACTTTGAATATTTGTTATACTACTATTTACTAAATATAACTGTCCATTATTTTCTATTCCAGGAGATGACGGATAACCATTATATCCACAATATCTCATTACCATATTATTAATAAGTGCAACACCTGTACTATTAATTTTAATTCCTCTATAATTACGCGATGATGTATTATCTGTTATATTAGTTAATAAAACATTATCTTGATTTGTCCCATTAATAACTAACTTACCATCGACTGTAATCAGTGAATATTGTTCTAACTTACATTTTGTTTTTGATTCTATCTCTAATAATTTATCAACAGGTATAATAATATTTCCTAACATATATTCATTATTATTTGTTAACTTTAAATTATTGATTGTACCATTTAAATTAATACTTTCATAAAATATATAATTTAGATTTCTATTATTACTAATATTTTTAAAAATATTAGCGTTACTATTTGTACATGTAAAATTTATCGGATAATAATATGATGTAGTTATATTATCCTTTATATTAGGTTGTGACAATATATTAGGTGTAAACTTAATTCCATTTGTTATGGTATTACTTAAAATATTAATATTATTTTGTTGCGTTTGATTATTGTATACTATACTAGCATCGAATATTAAACTGCTTTGTATATTTATATTCGTTAAATTATTAAAGTTAATAAGTTTTTCTATGTTACTATTAATTATTTCTACATTTCCTGAATTGAATGTTGATCCAGCATATGTATTATTTATTTGTGTATTTCTAAATTTAACTGTTCCATAACTATCTAAATACTTATAATTATATGTACCTCCATATCTTATAATCGCATCAGTCGCTTCAAAATTTCCAGTATATCCTACTAGAATTTGATCGAAATAATAAACAGCTCCATATCCTACATCTCTTATTGATGTAATTATTACTTTCTTTTCTTCGTTTCCATTTAGTTTTAATGTTCCATTTATTGTTAATCTTCTACTATCACCTATTTTAATCATACTTCCTGCTGGGATATCCATGGTTATACCTTCTGGTATTGTAATACTATCTACATAATATATTGCCTTTGGAAAAATCATATCTGAAACAGTAGGCATTGATAGTATTTGTATTTCTCCATATTGAAACACTTCACTATTTGCATTATTTGAAAAATCTTTTATTATATTTTTATTAGCATTTGCTAAATATATTCTTAGTGATGAACCAGCTCCACCGGTTGTTATATTATTTTGTATTATTGATGTAGAGTACATATTAGGTGTATATGTCATGCCTCTGGTTATACTATTATTTAATATTTTAGTGTTATTCTCCTGTATTGAATTATTATACGTTATTTTAATTTCATAAAGTGTGCTATTTTGTATATCTATATTTGTTAAATTATTAAAATTATTTGTGTTTTGTATATTGCTATTTATTATTTCAATACTTCCCGAATTTAGGGATGTGCCATATGATCTCAAATCGCTTACTTGTGTATTTTCAAAATTTATTATTCCATAACTATTTAAATACCAATCTGTATTTATACCACCATATCTAATAATTGCATTATTTGTCTCAAATACTCCAGTAGAATTTACTATAACTTGTTTCCAATAATAATTTGCATCACATCCATTCCCTATGTCTGCAATTGATGTAAATATTACCTTTTCTAAATCTGTTCCATTTAATTTTAATGTTCCATTTATTGTTAGTGTTGATCCTGAATAAAATTTAATTATACTTCCAGCAGCTACATCAATTGTTATACCAGCTGGTATAGTGGTTGCAGTTATATAATATGTGTCTTTTTCTAAAATCATGTTTTGATTAAATGTTGATATTGTTTTAGCTGGCATAATATTATTTATTGATTTTGACATAACAATACTATCTTCCGCAGTTAAAAAATCAACCTTAAAATTATATGCCGTATCACTAATAAGACTAGCATATATATAAGATTTATCTGTTATTGTTGTTATAAATTGTTCGTTTTTATATATATTATATTTTACAACTGTTTCTGGTATCTGCATATCTTCCCATGATATTGCGATACTATTAGTTGTCTTGTATTTTACTGTTAATTCTTCTGTTTGCTCTGCTTGTGATGTTTCAACTTGTCCTATTCCTATTAGATCATTATTTTCATTTAACAGTGTAATAAGTAAAGAACAAACAATTAATGTAAAAAATATTACTCCTATTCTTTTCTTCATGATAATTCCTCCCAATATTTTTAATCAATTCTAGAAAAATTTCATATAATTATTCTATTGGTTGAATTTTATCACATAAATTTATAACTTTTTGTCGAAATATGGCGTATATTAATATTTTATGTCATTTCTTTGTACAAAAACAGATTTTATATTTTATGTGTCAATTTAATTTCATGGAAACAAAAAATGTACCAAAATTAGGTGCATTTTTTTATTATATTTTAATTAATAACCGTTAGTATATATAATATATGTTTCCGTAACCTCATGCATTTCGCTATTACCATTATGAAGTATAACACTTGATATATCATTATCTGATCCAGTAGTTATTTTTATTCACCTTCAATTGTTACTTTAGCTATACGAATAAAAGCGTTTTGTTTATTATTTACTTTGCTCACAAAATTTTCTAAAACTTCTCTATTATATTCTTCTTGTATATTCCATACAAAACAATTATCTTCAATTGCATTTTTTAATGTATATTCTTTGCTTAAGTTTTCTAATTGAACATACTCTTTATCTTTCTTACTAATATAATTTTTTAGTCCTTCAATAGTTAAATTATATTTTCCTTTTAGCTCATTTCTTGTTACAGTATAAGTTTTTATATTATCCCCGCTTTTTATGTTATATGTTATATTATCTACATTTTGTACTAAAGTAAATAGTGCTAATGTATTAAATTCTAATTCTGATTTTGATAAATCTTTATTTGAGTAATTTGTTATAATTCCATATGGCTCTTTTGATGTAATAAGCTCTATTCCATTTTTATAATTACCATATGGTAATAAATTTAATATTGCAGATACTTTTGAAGCATCTCCTACATACGTATTTGCATATTGTTCTAGTGATGATACATCATAAGTTACTACTACTTTTACACCATATTGTACACTGCCTTTATCATAATAATTAATAGTAATTGAAAGTATATATGTACCTAATTGCTTTGGCGCATCAAAAGATACTGTTTTTGATTCTGTAGTGGCTGATGCTATATCTGATGTTATTATTTGTTCTTTAAGTTCTTCATCATAATATCTAATATCTTCATTATACATTTTATAATTACTTGAATTACTAAATATTAAAGTTTCGCTAGGATTAACATATATTGTATTTTCCTCGGTATACTCCATTTTAGTTGGTGATAAGGCATCTGCCACACTACTTCCTCCTAAATAGTTCCATTTAAATCCACCTTTAATGCATTTAGTTTCTAATACATTATTTGTTTTAACATATAATTCTGGTGGATTAGATGATACATTTAATGTATATATTAGTACTGATACAGTTATTAAAAGTAATACTACTACAGTTATAATTATTATTTTATTTTTAGATAATTTCATATTTTTTCCTTCTTTCTAATGTATACTTAAGTATATAAATATACCTACTTTATATGAATTTAACGTATGTGATTTTAAATTCAAATACGATAATGCCCTGTTATACCCCTAGTGCTATACCAATATATAATCGCGTCTTCATCTCTATTAGGTTGACTTGCGTTATGTATTATATATGGAAGTCCCTCTTTATTTCGTCTATCTGAAATTACAGCTATATGTGTAGTTCCAAATATGACTATATCTCCGGGCATCCATTCAGTAATATCATATGGATCGTTTGTAAGGATGGTATAGTGATTATCAAAAAACACTTTTAAATTTCTAACTCTACGAAAATCTATATTTGGATCTGGTACATCT
The DNA here is from genome assembly GCA_029256705.1 of Clostridia bacterium. GTDB lineage: Bacteria > Bacillota > Clostridia > TANB77 > CAG-465 > RGIG5057. The sequence continues at coordinate 69,010 of JAQSXK010000010.1, read as the reverse complement.
ATAGCTTTGTATAGTTTTAAATTTTCTTTTATATCTAAATCTATTAGTTCTTTCAAATTATATCCGGCATTTTTTAAAGATCTCCATACAACATCTGTACATACGCCTTCACCCTCTGGTGGATAACCTCCTCTATAATACTCACTTTTATATTTTGGTTTGTTACTAGCCTCAATTTTTGCTCCTTGTAATATATCTGCATAATCCTCTATACCGTCATAATCTGCATCTTTATTACTTTTAATTACTTGTATATTAAAATCGTTTGCGTAAAAGATTTCTTTTGGAAGCATATTAAATTTATCTAGTGTTAATAAAACAGAAAATATTATTATAACAAATACAAAAAATATTATTAGCTTAATAATTTTACTCATCAATTTCTCCTCTACGTACTTTTTTGTCCATCTAAATTTAGGAAAATATATATTCAGTTATTCCTAAATATTCCAATTATAGAAATTATATCACAATATTAATTAAAATTAAACATATTTAAATAAAAATTTTATTATATTATATTTATATAAAAAAATGTACCTATTTCTAAGTACATTTTTTATTGATTTATTATTTAATTTAATATGCCTCTTTATATATTTTAGCTATATCTTCTACTGAAGTTGTTCTTGGATTTCCACCTGTACAAATATCATTGTATGCTTTCTCTGCAAGCATTTGTATATCAGTATCTTTAACATTAATCTCATTTAATTTTTGTGGTATACCTAGAGAAATAGAAAGATTCGTTATTTTACCCACTAGTGTTTCTACTACTTGTTCTTTATTCATATTACTTGTATTTACTTCTAATGCTTTTAATATTTCTCTAAATCTTTCTTCACATACTTCTCCGTTATATTTCATTACATAAGGTAAAAGTAATGCATTTGCTATTCCATGAGGAGTATCATAAACTGCTCCTAATTGATGAGCCATAGAATGAACTATACCAAGTCCAACATTTGAAAACCCTTGACCTGCAGTATATTGTGCAAGTGCCATATTTTCTATTGATACTATATCTTTTTGTATAACTGCTTTTTCTAGGTTATCGAATATAAGTTTTATTGCTCTTATATGGAACATATCTGTCATTGACCAAGCAGCTTTTGTTATATATCCTTCCATAGCATGTGTTAAAGCGTCCATTCCAGTAGCCGCTGCAAGCACTTTTGGCATTGATTCCATAAGTTCAGAATCGATTATTGCAACAACAGGTATATCGTGAGGGTCAACACATACCATTTTTTTAACATTTTGTTCATCTGTTATAACATAGTTTATAGTTACTTCCGCAGCAGTTCCTGCAGTTGTTGGAAATGCAATTATTGGAAGACATTTATTTTTTGTATTTGCTACTCCATCTAAAGATTTTACATCAGAAAATTCTGGGTTTTTAATAATAATTGCTATAGCTTTAGCAGTATCTATCGCAGATCCACCACCTACGGCAACTATACAATCTGAGTTATATAACTTACAAACTTGAACCCCATCTTTTACGTTGTCTATTGTTGGGTTAGGTTTTAAATTAGAAAATACGTTATATGTTATATTTTCTTTATCTAATATACTTGTTACTTTATCTGTAACACCAGCATTAAGTAATGCCTTATCTGTAACAACAAGGACATTTGAAAATCCTCTTTGTTTTATTTCATTAGTTAATACTTCTCTTGAACCTCTACCAAAATATGAAGTTTCATTTAATATTATTCTATTTGTACTCATATATTTACCTCCTAAATTATACTTAATAATAATATATTTATATTTTATCACAAAACAAAAAAATAATCTATTAATTTTAAAATTTAATTGACATTTTTTAAAAAATTGTATATACTAATTTTATATATTAAAGTATGTTATTTTATGGAGGTATAGATATATGAAAACAAGTACAAAAATTATAGTTGTTTTAGGAATATTAATTATATTTGGAATGATATTATTTGCAATTGATTTTATTAGAGTAGATAATAATAAATCTCCTATTCTTTGTATACAAGTAAAATCATATGAAGATGGTGGTAGCAGTGAATATATTGGATTTGGCTACAAGGTTATAAAGTATGTAGATTTGGAAAACAATAAAGAATTATACAAAATAGGAACTTATTTTATGCAGTTTAATAATCCTTTTGATAAAGATATACTTCAAGGGATTTCACCAACTCCTGTACCTATAACATTTAGTTCAAAAAGTATACAGACACATATTTATATCGACAACTTCAATAGTCCCTCGGTAGATATAATTAAATCATTATCTGACCTAAAAAAATACAAAGTAAAGTATAATGATGAAACATTATATTCATCCTTTGAGAAGTATAGTGAAAGTTATTTTAATAATAATGTATTAGTTATTGTTAATATTCAAGAATCTAGTGGATCTAATACAAATAAAATAGATAGAATTACAAAAGATAAAGCTTTTAACAGAATAGACATATTTTTAAAAAGAGATATAGCTGAAATTGGTACCGCAGATATGGCAATGTGGCATTTACTAGCCGAAATAGACAAAAACGTTTTTGGTAGTACGACAGATATAGAAGTATTAGACTCCACTACCATGTATCAATAATTTAAAATTTATAAAATAAAATCATATTACATATTTAAATCTCTACTATTATATTTTCTATATGAAGGTATAAGAATTGCCATCATAATAACAATAGTTAAAATTATGTACCATATATTTAATTTATTAGTTGTAAGAAATTCTTTTGCATCAAAATATTTAAATGGTGTTAACAAATTAAATATTTCTAATTTATCTGTCATATCTATTATTAAAGATAAAAAGTATGTACTAAGTAATATTGAAACAGTTATACTTCCAGATTTTTTATAATTTTTACTCATAGTTGCCATACCAAGTCCAATAACCATAAATAATAGTTGTACAAAGAGCATAGCAATTGCAGATAATATTATTTGAGTTAATATTGGTTCACTAGTTAAACTATTTAAAGTAATTAATGAGGTTATGAATATAACTACATTAAAAATCAATATATTTGTTAAAGAAGCAATAAGTTTTACAGTAATAATCTTTTTTCTTGACACTGGTTTAGTCATCAAAAATTCAACAGTTTTATCTCTTTCTTCTTTAGAAATTATATTAGAACCTATCATACTCGCATGTATTCCTCCCATTACTAATAAAAATGGAAACAAAACTGCAAAATATCCAATAGGTTTTGTAATATCTATCTCAGATATCCCCCACATTGTTTGAATTACTTTAGGCATTGCATCTACCATCTCATTAAATGCTGTCATATTTGTCCCACCACTTGTAAGTGCTTCATACTTTTGCATTCCCATCATAACAAATAGTATCATACATATTGACCAAATTATTAACGCTTTTTTATTAGCATTTAATTCTCTTAAATAAATATTCATATATTCACCCCTCTATACTGATTGTATATCTTTTTTATTATATATTGCATATGTTAAGATTGTCAATATAGCAATTATTGCAAATGTAAGAATGGTATAACTTAATTCATATTTTGAATTATTTAATATATAATTTGTGTCAAAATATTTAAATGGCATTAATACTCTAAGTTTCTCATCAGCAAAAGAGCTTAATAAATAAAAGGCAAATACAATACCCATAGATATTGGAAGTACAGCTTTTATTTTACTAAATATTGCAGATACAAATATACCTAAAGTAAAAAATATAAGTTGAACAATAAAAGGTATAAATGCTATTAAAAAAAATGTGTTTAAGTTAAAACTTACACCAGAAACGCTCGATAGTGCAAAAAACAAACTTAATGTATAAATAATGTTAGATATACATAGTAAAGTAAATGAAGCAAGTAATTTGGATGTAATAATTTTGTTTCTTGAAATAGGTTTTGTGTATAGAAAATCTGCTGTCTTTTCTCTTGTCTCTTTAGATAGAATAGAAACTCCTAGAATCATCGCTTCTACTGAGCAAGATACAAGTATAATCGTCAGTACAAAAGATGAATAATATCCTAGTATTGAACCTATTCTTTCAATACTAATTCCAAATACAATTCTCAAGTTTTCAGGAAAATTATTTAACATAGATTTAAAAACATCTATATCTTGACTAATACTAGTATACATTAATACCATAATTGCAGCTAACATAATCAATACTATAATCCAGATGAAAGCAAATTTCATATTAGATTTTAATTCATGTAAGTAAATATTCATTTCTTACTCCCCCTTATTATAATAATGTAGAAATATTTCTTCAAGATCTAATTCATCTATCCATATGTTATTTACTTGTATAGTTGCTATTTTTTTTAGTATATCATTTACATCACCTTTAAACATGAAACTATGAGTATTTTCTTCTATTTTTAATTCATTAACTCCATCAATTTGAAAATAACTATCTTCTACTTTATCTTTAGTCTCTATTTTAAATCTTTTATAATTACTATCATTAATTTCACTCATCTTCTCTAATTTAACAATTTTACCTTCCTTAATTATAGCAACTTTATCACATATCCTTTGTACTTCACTTAAAACATGTGATGAGAAGAAAATAGTTGCACCTTTTTTATTTTCTTCTTTTAATAAATCAAAAAACTTTTGTTGCATCAGAGGATCAAGTCCACCAGTTGGTTCATCTAAAATAATAAGTTTTGGTTCATGAAGTAATGCCTGAACAATACCTACTTTCTTTTTATTACCATAAGATAACTCATCTATTTTTCTATTTAAATCCAAATCCATTATTTTTGAAAGTTCTTCTATTCTTTTTGAACAATCTTTTTTATAGAAAGAAGCTGAATAATTAAGTAAATCTATAACTTTCATTCCATCATAATAAAATACTTCTGAAGGAAGATACCCTACTTCTTTCATTATTTTAGGCGAATTACTAGCGCAATCCATACCAAATATTTTAGCTTCACCATTTGTAGGATGTATTAAACCAAGTAAAGTTCTAATTGTAGTACTTTTACCAGAACCATTCGGTCCAATAAACCCGAATATTTCACCTTCTTTAACATCAAAACTAACATCAATTATACCTCTAGATTTATTGTAATACTTAGTTAAATTTTTAATTTCAATTACGTTCATTTTTATTATCTCCTTTACGTATATATTTTTATATATGATTTAATACAAAAATTATATCACTACTCCTTATTTTAGTCAACTAATACCAAAGAAATTATATATCTTTTTATTTAATGTATATATTAAAATTCAAAGTTTCTGAGATAACTATAATAATGATATTGCATATTATGTTATAGGAGGTGATTTAAAACGAGAAACATTATTAATAATAGCGCTAATGTAACAACAAAAAGTATTAAAAAAAGTTTTACACACAAAGAAAAAATAATGGTCAATGTCAATATCGAATATCCTATAATTACTTTAGCAAAAGATCCTAATGTTCAAAAGAAAATTAATATACACTTTATAAAAGTAGCAAATGAATTTTATAATTATGCATTAAATACACTTCTTCCAAATGCTATAGAACAATATGAAGCTTCAATTAAGCAAGATTACCCATTTAATCCATATGAAGCGTTTATGAAGTATACACTCACATTAAATGATAACTGCACTCTAAGTACATATTATGATCAATATGAATATACTGGTGGGGCGCATGGAATGACAATACGATCATCAGATACTTTTAACTTACAAAATGGAAATATTATAAAGCTTAAAGACTTATTCAAGGAAAATCCAGATTACAAAAATATGATTATAAAGGAAATACAAATTCAGGCAGATAAAAATTTAGCTGAAAATCCTGGTATATATTTTGATAATTATAAAGCATTAATATCGGAAAACTTTAATGAAAATAATTTCTATCTTACTCAAAAAACAATTAATTTTTATTATCAGCAATATGATATTGCTCCATATTCTAGCGGAATTGTTACATTCGCTATACCTTATGAAAATTTAAAAATCAAAAGTCCTCAATGTACGTTTACAAAAAAGAAATAACATTTTTTATGCACTTATAATATCATATTTTACAAAAGTAAGTTAGTATATATTTTTATAAATTATTTTATTTTTTTCAATTTATTGATTGACATATAAGGACAATTATGTTATAATTAATTTGCTAAGTTAATTATAGCATTTTTTTATGGCGGCATAGCTTAGTTGGCTAGAGCGTTCGGTTCATACCCGAAAGGTCGTAGGTTCGACTCCTACTGCCGCTACCAAATTAAAAGTACTTTGAATTTTTCAAAGTACTTTTTTATTTTGTTATATTTATCATTTATCGTCTCTATTTAGAAATTGATATGTTTCCTCAGATATCTGTTTAAAATCTGTCCAATACAAATGATGTGGTCCATTAAGAATAGTAATTTTTTTATAAATTATATTAGATATTAAATTCTCATGAATTTTTATCCAATTCTTGCCTATTTCAGTGTCTACATTAATACTTTGTTTAGATAGAAAAAATAACACGGGTATGTTACTTTGAAATCTATAATTTTCAGTTTCTTGCATATTTTTTAACATATTATTGTACTCATTAATTAATGATTCATTAGAATTATTCCAACAATACATAATCCTTATTAAATTTAAATCTTCACTAGAATACACACCTTCTAATGATTTTGGTTGGACTATTGAAGGATTAATTTTAGTTATAGCTCTTACAATACCTGTTGTTGTAACTAATTTTTCTAATTTACTTTTCTTTTTTATTAAATCTACATAGTACATTTGAGCTGGAACACTTGGATCTATTCCTATAATAGCCTTTACTTCATCAGGATATTTATTTGCATAATATAAACTATATATTCCAGAAATTGAATGTGGCATTAATATATATGGCGGATTAATTCCACTTTGCTTTAAGGCAGCTCTAGTTTCCTCTATTATATTATTAGATGTTCTCTCTTTGTCTGTCTTATCACTCCAACCATATCCAAAATACTCAACTATAGCTACGTTATAGTTTTTACTTAATTCATTAGTAAGTGGCATAAAATCTAAAACTGGTGAACTGTTTCCATATCCACTAAGTAATATTATTGTATCTTTTTTATTATCATTAATTTTTGAATATATATTCATTCTTTTTCCATCTATTATTACATATTTACCTACATTTATGTATTTTTCTTTTTCACTAATAGTTAATATATTATTTACTATTGTTAATACAAACAATAATACAATTATTACTATTATAATAATACCAACAATTTTCATAATACTTATTAATATTTTTTTCATTTTTATACCTTCCAAATATGATATTGTTATATCATCTATTTATTATCACCAGAAAATCATTAATAATTCATTATGATTTTTGTAGTATTATGTATTTAATTGTAATTTTTTGCATTTTTACTTGACTTTTTGTAACAAAAATGTTAAAATTATACAACGCTAAAAAATAATCAAATAATTAAATAATTTTTGAACTCTATATATGAAAATTCAAATAATAATAAATGATAATATTTTAAAAGAAGCAATCATAGGAAATATAATTACTTTTAGTTTACTTGAGCATGAGACAAATGAAACGGATATTTATACTTTAAAATTAGTAAACCATTCTAAGTACAATACTGATGAAGTTTCATTAGACAGCCCCATAGGTAAAAATATACATAAGACTCATATCGGAGATGTTGTACCGTATATGGTAAATTCAAATAAGTTTACAATTACGATACTAAACATTGAAGTTCCAGTTTAATAAGTATTATGTTTTAAAACCGTCCATATTTAATAATATGGACGGTTTTTTTGACTTTTAGTTATTCTATGCAAAACTATTGTTATACCTCTTGCCAAAATTTCTCATATTCTTGGCTTGCAATAGATTGGGCTTTTTTTCTTGTTTCATCAATTACATCATAGTTTTCAAGAAAAACTTTTACTATCTTAGAATCTAATGCTTTATCATCACCTTTAGAAGAGATTAATCTAATAACTTCATCTTTACTCATAGCTACTCTATATGGCCTATCTTCTGCAATAGCTGTAAATATATCAGCAACAGCAAGAATCCTAGAACCAAGTTTCATACTTCTGCCTTTTATATGAAATGGATAACCAGTTCCATCAAGTTTTTCGTGATGGTATGACCCATACTCACTTATTGTTTTTAAACTTTTTATTCTACTTAATACATTATATGTATGGAATGTATGTGATTTAATTATGTTATATTCCTCAACAGTCAATTTACCATTTTTCTCTAATATGGTATTTGATACAGCTAATTTTCCTAAGTCGTGTATAAACCCGGAAATTTCCATTATTTTTATATAATCTTCATCCATTCTCATAACAGTTGCTATTGCTCCAGCACTCGCAGACACACCCCTTGAATGTACTGATGTAAATCTACTTCTAAAATCTATTATATTACTAAACCATTTAGTTACCTCATAAAGTTCATCAGTATTTAAATATACTTTTGAAAGTTTCGCATCTTTACGTAATATTTTGGATACATTCTTTGAAACTGTATACAGCCAAAAAGATTCATTAACAGATAATTTTACAAACGCTTCTACTAATTCTGGCATAAACCATTCTCCGGATTTTTGAATAATTTCTTCTGTTATATTCTTCCTTTGATGTAATACATAAGATTCTTTATCTATTAAAGTATCTATTCTGTCTGCCAAATGCAATAGATGACATTCAATTGGGATTTCTTCACCTTTAACCGCAGCTCCTAAACCGTTATTCCATTTTTTATGATGATGTCCCACTATTTTTGAAACATCATGAAAAATACTGCCTTCAATATATTTAGATCCTACTTTTTCATGTCTACCGTCACTTTCAAAATCTGCTTTTATTATTTCATTTCTTTCTTTTACTGTAGTTGCTCCTATATCATGGATACATGCTGCTATTACAAGTTTTTTAATTTGCTCTTTTGGCAATTTATATTCTTGTGCAAGTTTTAAGGAGATATATGCTACCCTAATTTGATGACCTGTCACTAATGGACTAATTAGATCCAAAGCATCGGAAAAGCACATTAACAAATCAAATATATTTATTCTTAACTTATTTGTCATAATTAATTCCTTTCGAGTTTTTACAATATATATTAAATATTTATTTAAAAACCTTATACTTATATAATATCATTTATTAATAAATTTGTAAAGTTAATTTTTATATAAAAATTAAAAAAAGCAATTCTACGTATAGAATTACCTTTTTTAATTAAATTATGTATTTGTACTATTAATACTTTGCATATTAAAATTCCATATTTTCCATTTCATCTATTAATCTAATTGCATCTCTTGGACTTAATGATTTTAATGCAAGTAAAAACCAAGGGAACCCAAATCCTCCACCGTAATATCCGCCTGGGAAATATGGTCCATACCAATTTGGCCATTTTTGTCCATACGAACATTTTCCATATGGACATGGTTTTTTCCAGCCATACGGATAATTTTTTCCATAACCATATGGTCTATCTATATCTTCATACTTATATTGTGAATTGTCACTATTCATCTCTTCCATCTTTTCACCCCCTTATAATATATTCAGTCATTTAATAATATAGTATGTCCATTAAAGGTTACATGTTACACTTAAAATGATTATATGCTAAAAGAGTAAAGACTCACAATATTATTGTAAGTCTTTTTTGAATATATCTTATGATGAATTGCTTTCTTTCTTTTCCTTCAGCTTTGTAACATTTGGTATAGCGATTCCAAATGATATTAACAAAAATGCAGTTTCTAAATCTACATTTAACATTTTTATTGCAATCCAAGATGTTAATAAAATTAAAATGTACATTCCACTCATAATCAAAATTAAAAATAGTTTAGAATTTTCAGAATAATTAGTAAGTACTTCTAATACTATTTTGAATGAAGTGCAAAATATAAGTACTCCCATTAGATATATAAATGCCTTTCCTTGACTGTACACACCTATTAACTTTATAACATAACTAATTCCTAAAAGAATTATAAAGGTTATAATTAAGTTAAACTTAGGTAGTATTTTTTTCATACGAATTCCTCCTAAAATTTTTGAAGGTTATCCTTCAAATTAATTATAATTTAAAAGAATTAAATCTATAAGTTATATATTATTTTTTAATTAAAAAATATAACCACCATATTAGGTGGTTATATTTTATTATTTACTTTCAGTTTCATTATTAATTTTAATATTGCTGCTAGAAGTTTTTGGCGCCTCTTTAAATCCAAATTTATTACTACCATATTTTGACGCTGCATTTCTATTATATGCACTATTACTAACTTTTGATCTAGTTGATGCTTTAGTATTTTTAAAACTGCCTCTATTTATTGAACCCATTATGATCACACTCCTTCAAATTTATTATTTTATAATTTATCCTTACAATTATTTGTCTTACCTTGTAGTTTTAATTTACTTATTTCTTTTTTACTACTTTTAATTTTATTAATTATTTCTTCTTTATATAATCCAGTTATTTGCAAATCAAAAGCATATTTTAAAGCTTTTCCTAATTCTTCACCTTGGGCGTATCCAAGTTCTATTAGATCTTTTCCAGTTATCAATGGAACTATCTTCGTTTTATTTTCATTCACAGTCAATAATTTTTCTTTCCACCAATCATCGATATTATATGTTTCTAAGTCATCATTATTTCTACCTAACCTATCTGCTTTTGAAAGTAATAATGCATCCTGTATATTGACTATTTTACTACTTGTATCTATTATTAATTTTCTAATTGCTTTATCACTAGAGTTATTTTTTGCTAAAATGTTAGGTCTCATATGATTTTTAACAAGTAACATGACTGAATAAGTAAGATCGTTATTGTTAGTTATATTTTTTAAAAACTTTTTAGTTAAATGAAGTTCATTTTCATGATTATATGAAATTATTTTTCCATGCAGAAGTCTTGTAGTCGTTATCTTACCTAAATCATGACACACAGCTGCAAGCATAAGTGCAATTGGATAACTAGACTTTTCCCTAAGTTTAGCACATTCATCAATTACCATCATTGTATGTGTCCAAACATCACCTTCTGGATGGTATTTGGGATTTTGCTGAACTCCAATTAATTTATCCATAGGAGAAAATATTTTTTTAAGTAATCCAATTTCCCTTACATATTCGAAAAATATTGAAGGCTTATCCGCTTTTAATAATGCTTTCTCTACTTCAGTATATATTCTTTCTTTAGTTAAATTTGTACAATCTAATTTTTTACATAAAATAAGTGTATCATTAGATATATTAAAATCTAATCTAGCGGCAAAAGAGCAAGCCCTTAGCACTCTTAATTCATCTTGAACAAATGTAGTTTCATCAATATGTCTAATAATCTTATTTTTTATATCTTGAATACCATTAAAATTATCTATTATCTCATCGGTAAGAACATCTTGCATTAATGCATTAATTGTAAAATCTCTTCTTCTACATGCTTCTAATATGCTCATATTTGAATCAAAATTTATTTCAAAGTCTCTATGCCTAACACCTATATTATTTTCTTTTCTTGGAACACCAAAATCTATATCCAATCCATGTACTTTAAGTATACCAAAACTTATACCAATTTGATCAACTATTCCATATTCTGATATTATTTCTGTTAATTCATCTAAAGATAACCCAAACACTTCAACATCTATATCTTTATTTTCTTTATCCATCAATAGATCTCTTACATATCCACCAACATAAAACATTCTACCATTTTTGTTTTTAATCTTTTGTGCAATTTCTTTAGCAATTTGTATATTTTTGCTTAATTCTTTACTCATTTTTTACGCTCCATAATAACTACTATAGTATCTGCCACTAGCATAAATGTTATTCATTTGTAAGTATTGCATTTGCACACTTTATTCCATCAACAGCAGCAGATATTATACCACCAGCATATCCTGCTCCTTCACCACAAGGATATATACCAGATATATTTGTTAAATACTTTTCATCACGTAATATTCTTATAGGAGAAGATGTACGTGTCTCAACTCCTGTAAGTAAGCTATCGTTTGAACCAAAACCTTTCAATCTTTTATCTAAATATACTAAAGCTTCTTTCATAGTTTTAGTTATAAATTCTGGTAATATATTATTAAAATCACTAAATGTAATTCCAGGAGTATATGTAGGTTTTACTTCTCCTAATTTAGTTGATATATTTCCTTTCAAAAAGTCTCCTACTAATTGAGCTGGAGCCTTATATTCTTTTCCACCGGCTATAAAAGCTTTTTGTTCTAACTCTCTTTGAAAGTACATACCAGCAAGTGGAGATTCATCTTTAAAATCTTCTGGAAAAACTCCTACAACAAGTGCGCTGTTAGAATTTATACCATCCCTATTATATACGCTCATACCATTTGTAACAACCGTATTTTCTTCAGAAGCGGCTGCTACAACAGTTCCACCAGGGCACATACAAAATGTATATGCAGACCTATTGTCTTCTCCGTGATATACTAATTTGTAATCTGCTGCACCTAGTTTAGGACTATTTGCAAATTCTCCATATTGAGATTTATTTATCATACTTTGCAAATGTTCAATTCTAACTCCAACAGAAAATGGTTTTTTAGCCAAATTTAGCCCTTTGTTATATATCATTTCAAACGTGTCTCTACTACTATGTCCTATTGCAAGTATTAAAGCATCTGTATTTATAGTTTTACTGCATTTAGCGCTTACTAGACTACCATTTTCAATTGTTATATCTGTTAGTTTTTCGTTAAATAAAAATTCTCCACCGAGCTTTTCAATTTTTTGTCTTAGATTTTTTACTACTTCAATTAATTTATCTGTACCAATATGTGGTTTTGCATCATACATAATTTCTTTAGGTGCATTACAAGATACAAACTCTTCTAAAACTTTTCTACATAAAGGATTATTTATTTGAGTTGTTAATTTCCCGTCTGAAAATGTACCAGCTCCACCTTCACCAAATTGTACATTTGACATTGTATTTAATTCACCAGTTTCCCAAAAAAGATCAACATCTTTTTTACGATCTTCTACTTTTTTACCTTGTTCAAGTATTATAGGGTTTAAACCAGCTTCAGCCAAAGTCAAAGCTGCAAAAAGTCCAGCTGGACCTGCTCCAACTATAACTGGTCTCTCTTTACTTTTACGTTTAACTTCTACTTTAACATACTTTTCATTATTTGCTATTATTCTACTTTTAAATCTAGATTCATTTTCAATATTTAAATCTAAGGTGTAAATAAATTTAATATTCTCTTTATCCCTTGCATCAATAGACTTTTTATATATTATTAAATCCCTTATTTCACTCTTTTGTATATGTAACATATTGCATGCTATTTTATATAGCTCAGACTCATTACTTTCTATAGATAACTTTATTTCATTTAATCTTATCATTTAAATTCCTCAATTTCTGTATTTAATACATTATATTATATCATTTATTTATCTCATTGTCTATTATAATCTCATAAATATACTGTATATATTAGCATATTCTAGTACTTTGCAACTTTATCTTACTTATTAATATTAACCAAACTTAATATTTTATTAAAATATATAAAAAAAGCAACTCCACATATTTGTGAAGTTGTTTTTAGAAGATTATAAAAAATTATTTTTTTAATACAAAGAATCTAGATATGTTGGAAGACTTTTTATCATTTTCACCAAGAATATCTTTAGCAGTAACATTAAACAAATGACTAAATCCAGATTTATTGATCAAGGTAGTTGTTTCACTAACACTGGCAAAATGCATATAACCACCGTCATATATAACAACATCATTTTGATCATAAAATCCTCTATCTTTCCATGCCCCACTTTCTCTGAACCTATCAATTATCTCAGCATAATTCGGGTCATTTTCTCTTACAAGATTTTCATCAATTACCGCTAATATAAATACTCCACCTGGTTTCATGATTCTGTACATTTCTTTTAATACAGCCAGTTTATTTTCATTACCTGGTATTTGTGAAAATCCATCTGAAGTAAAAATTATACTTTCAAAAGTCTTATCTTTAAATGTAGTAAATTGAGCATTTTGAACAGAAAATTTTATATTATACGACCTACTCTCAGATATTTGTATAGCCCTTTCAATAAATTTTGGATTCATGTCTATTGCATACATGTCAGTGTATTTTTCTTCGTAGGCGGCAAGAGCAAATCTACCACAACCGGTACCTACATCTAAAATAGTATCATTCTTTTCAAAATAATAATTTAATAGAACCTTCTCTGTCTCTGATAGACCTTTTATCAAAGCCCTACTTGTATAATACTCTAATTGCCGATTCCCCATGTAATTTTCTATTACATATTCATACCCAATATTTAATTCTTTGCAATTATTCATATAATTTTTACACACCTTTCAAATAATTATTGAAATATACATATTTAAAACGCATATATTATATCATAATTTACATAAAAAAGCAATATGTAGTATATTTAATTTCCTATTTGACCTTGACTATTGCTACCCCATACTTTTACAGTTCCATCATTTAGTAGTGCCAATGAATGATCACCACCTGTTGTTACTTGTTTTACGTTAGACAGTCCAGATATAATAGTTGGATAATAATTATTTTCATTTGTTCCGTTACCTAACTGCCCAAATTCATTATATCCCCAAGATTTCACTGTTCCATCGTTTAATAATACTAATGTATGATCATACTCTTTACACAGCTCTTTTACATTATATACCGCAGATACTACTACAGGTATATTACTGTCTGTTATTGTACCATCTCCAAGTTGTCCTGCCCAGTTACTTCCCCAAGATTTCACTGTTCCATCATTTAATAATGCTAATACATGTTCATATCCAGATACTAATTGTTTTACATTTGTAAGTCCTGGCACAGTTACTGGCACAGTGCTATCAGTATTGGTTGCGTCTCCTAATTGACCGTATTTATTACAACCCCAAGCTTTTACTGTTCCATCATTTAGTAATGCTAAAGTATAATCATATCCTAGTGCTAATTCTTTTACATTTGTAAGTCCAGGTACTATTATTGGAACTTTACTATTTGTTTTAGTTCCATTTCCTAATTCTCCTGCCCAATTAGCTCCCCATATCTTTACAGTTCCATCATTTAGCAAAGCTGCTGCATGATATTCACCTGAAGCTATTTGTACTACGTTTGTAAGTCCAGATATTGTTACTGGAACATTACTATCTATTGTTGTTCCAGTACCTAACTGGCCGAACATATTATCTCCCCAAGCTTTTACTGTCCCATCGTTTAATAATGCTAACATAAAATTATCTCCTGATGTAATTTGGTTTACATTATTTAAACCCAAAACCGATACTGGAACGTTACTGTCTATATTCGTACCATCACCTATTTGTCCATATTCGTTATCTCCCATTATTTTAACTGTACCATCATTTAATAGGAAAGCTGAGTGCATCCATCCCGCGGATACTTGTTTTACATTTGTTAAGCCTTCTAATATTTTAGGTAAGTAATAATTAGAAGTTTTTCCATCACCTAATTGACCATGATCATTGTTACCCCATGATTTTATTGTTCCATCAGCTAAAATAGCTACCGTATGATTACCACCAATTGCAATTTGTTTTACATTTAGTGTGTTTGTTATTGTAATTGGTACATTACTGTCTATTGTTGTTCCATTAGCTAATTGTCCATACTCATTGTAGCCCCATATTTTTATTGTTCCATCATTCATAATTACAGCGGTATGATCATAATTTTTACAAATTTGTTTTACTCCAGTTAATCCTGATACAAGGGTTGGTACATGTACATCAGTATTTGATCCGTTACCAAGTTGTCCTGCCCAGTTACTTCCCCATGTCTTTATTGTTCCATCACTTAGTAAAGCTACAGAGTGATAGTATCCTGCAGAAATTTGTGTAACATTATTTAAACCAGAAATTGTTATTGGAGATGTAGTATCATTTGTAGTACCATCTCCTAATTTTCCGTAATTATTACAACCCCAAGCTTTTACTGTTCCATCATTTAATAATGCAAGTGTATGATCATATCCTGATGCTAATTGTTTTACATTAGTAAGTCCTGTTACTGTTGTAGGTACACTTTTATTTTGCAATGTACCATCACCTAGTTGACCAAATTCATTATATCCCCATCCCTTAACTGTTCCATCATTTAATATTGCAAGTGAAAGATATTGACCTGCCGCTATTTTACTTACATTTGTTAATCCAGTTACAATTGTAGGTATACTTTTATCTTCTGTTGTTCCGTTACCAAGTTGTCCTGCCCAGTTACTTCCCCATGCTTTTACAGTTCCATCATTTAACAATGCTAGCATATATTCATCACCTGCAGCTATTTGAACTACATTTTCTAAACCAGAAATGGTTGTGGGCAAACTTCTATTCATCAGTGTTCCATCACCTAATTGTCCATATCCATTACTTCCCCATGTTTTAACTGTTCCGTCGCTCATTAAAGCAGCAGTAAATGTCCACCCCGCTACTATATCTACAGGTATTGCACCAGTTTCAGTTGTTATATCTAAAGATATTCCAATTTGATTCATCCATTCTTTTTGTTTTTCATCTGTTCCAGTATATATAAGTCTTCCTTTTTTTATTTCTAGTAAGCTTTCATGTTCTTTCTTTACACTTGTTATTATGTCTTTTAATTTAAGTGTGTTTCCGCCTTTTATATACGTGCCACTATCCTTTGTAGCATTAACAGTAGTTACATTTAGTAATCCATTAGTTTCTAAATATTCATTTGAAAACCACATGGTTAATTCACTTTCATAATCTTTTAATATACTTTTAAAAACTGCTTCTGTTGCTTTATTAATTGCATTGTTATTTGATAATGTCAAAATAACTGCTCCTGCTAATATAATCATAATTACAATAATTATAACTAAACTTATTAAAGATATACCTTTTCTTCCACTAAGATATTCCATACATTTTTACCTCCTAATATATATTTTATAAATAAACTATATCTGACTATAACATTAATAGCAGTACAAATCTTATTTTATAAATATAATCAGAACACATAATTTACTAAATTTTACCATATAATATAATTATAGTCAATAATTCACTATTTTTTTGTATATTTTTCTATATTTTTCCAATAATTGCATAGATATATATTAAAAAAAAGCAAAAACAGAGTAACCGTTAAATATTCGATACTCCGTCTTCGATCATTTAATGCATTTTTGTGCATTTTAATCATTTCTTTTGTTATATAATAATCCAGTTCTTTACTCTTTTTAACTATTTCATCATAAGGTTTATTTTCCTCTACCATCTCATCTAATTCTTTTTGTAAAATTTTCAATTTATCCATAGTTTTTTCCCCTTTCTATTATAATTTAGCAAATTATAACATAATGAAAAGCAAAAAAATGTCGTAATATGTCATTTGTGTAAAATTTATGTTTTTTTGAGCAAAAAAAGACTCAAGTATTGCCTTGAATCTTAAATTTATTATATACTTTGTTCTTCTCTATTCATACTCACCATATTTTTAGTTATTAAATAATTGTATTTTGCTGCATGCTTTAATTCATCTGTTAATATTTCAAATACCATGTTATATCTTTGTCTATCTGTCATTTCACCAAGTATTTTTCTATATTTTTCTACAGCGGATAATTCTCCCATAAGTGCTACTTCAAGACCCTGCAAATATGTCATGTTAAATTCATGCTCCTGCACATCAGTACTAGCTTTTGGAAGAGATACTCCAGTAAGTTCAAGATATATTTTTCTAAATAGTTGATTATGATGTCTTTCATCATTTCTTATACTTTCTATAATATCCTTATCCTCTTTACTAGTAGCTACTGTTAATAAGAAATCGTAAAAAAGTTCATCTTCTCTTTCAGATCCGACTGAATCTTTTATTAACTCCAAAACTTCTCTAGGAACTTGCATTGCAGGAGTTACTCTATGTATATCATTACTTTTATACAAATTTCTATTATACGGAATGTATGGATAATTCATGTAACCAAAATCATTCGAAAATTCATCAAACATTTTATAATTCACCTCACTTTTCCATAGTATATAGTATGAAAAAGTGAGGATTTTGTTAATATGTATACATTTTAATATTAGTATATTAATTTTCTTAAATTATCTTCTTTTAAATCTTCTTCCATCCACTTTATAACAGCAAAATTATGATCTGATATTTCTGCAACTTTATTTATCCATTTAATTTCATTATTTGCTCTACTTAATAAAACCTTGTTTGTAGTATTTGTTAGGTATATACTAGAGTTTACAACCCACCATTTACTATATATTCCGGCTCTTTTTAAATCTTCCAATAATCTAATAGATTCAAATACAGGGGTTGTTTCTGCAAGAGTTACAATAATAACTTCTGTTTCTTTTTCATTTTTTAATCTAGGTAATAATTTAATAACTTCTTGTGGTACATCACCTTGACTTCTCTTTATTTCTTTATTATAACTTTGCGTAGTATCTAACAATAGTAGTGTATGACCTGTTGGAGCCGTATCTATTATAACTATACTATCTTCAGACTTATCTACTATTTTTGCAAATGCTTTAAACACTGCAATTTCTTGTGTACAAGGTGATCTTAAATCTTCTTTAATATACTCTAAATCTTCATCGGTTATATTATTTTCAATTGCTTTATTTATAACTTGAGATTTGTGCTTTTCTAGTTCTTCTTGCTCATCTATTTTAATAATATCTAAATTAATGTTTTTAGATATTACATACTTTAAATGATCTGCTGGATCTGTAGATGCAAGCACAACTTTATTTCCTCTATTACTTAATTCTAAAGCAATAGCAGACGCAATTGTTGTTTTACCAGTTCCACCTTTTCCCATTGTAAATATAACTTTTTTATTACTCATTTCAATATCATCTACAACAAATTTTAAGCCATTAATGTCTGAAATGTTTATATTTTCATTTATATTAATATAACTATCCTTGTTAATGAAATCTCTAATATTGTCTATACCAATTATATTATATCCTCTAAGTGGTAAGATATATGTTTTTACATCTTTAAAACCTTTAGTAATATTGCTAAGTGCATTTCTTTGTTTTATATAGATAACTTTTGACGTATCGTCATCATAATTCATAAGAATACCATTTATTATTAACATTTGGTTATTAAGCCCAATTTGTTTCAGTTCATTAAATGATCTTAATGCCTCTTTAAGTGGCGTTTCTTCTGGTCTTGCTAAAAGTACAATTGTAGTCTTTTCCTTATCTTTTAACATATCCATCGCATTATGATATATTTGTTTCTTATCTCCTAAACCAGATAATTGTCCTAAACATGAAGCTCCAAATTTGTTTGTATCTATGAATCCAGACCACGCTGAAGGTAGCATTAACATTCTTAAAGTATGACCAGTTGGTGCTGTATCAAAAATTATATAATCGAACTCTTCACTAATTTTGATATCAGTTATAATATGTGAAAATTCGTTAAATGATGCTATTTCTACTGTACATGAGCCAGATAATTGTTCTTCCATATTTTTTATTGCGGAATCTGGTAAAATCCCTCTATATGGTGCAACAACTGAATCTTTATATTCATTTGCAGATGTAATTGGGTCTAAGTTAGCTACTTTTAAATTAGGTATTCCTATTATTTCTTTAGGTTTATTTGTAAGTTTCATATCAAATACATCTTGTAAATTAGATGCTGGATCTGTACTTACCAAAAATACTTTATTACCTCTATCTGCAAGATTTACAGCTATACTACATGCAGTTGATGTTTTTCCTGTTCCACCTTTTCCGGTAAAAAATAAATATTTAGTTAGATTTAAATTATTAATGTCAAAATTTTCAAACATAAAATTACCTACTTTCTACGTAAATTTGGTCTATTATTATTATTCAAAATACTACTTAGTTTAATATTTAAATACTTTGCAAATTCTTCATTTGTCAAATATTCCTTTGTTTTAACTATTTCATTGTCTACAGTAGTTATAGGTAATACATTAATCCCTTGACTTTTTATTAATTCACTTACATTCATATTATCTACAAAAGCTTGTGGGTTATTATTTAATGAATACCTTTCTATTATTATACCTTGCCCTTTTAAATTATTTATAACAGTAGAAACTCTTAAAAGCTGTGGATTAACAATCGGTCCACATACACCAGTTGAACAGCACATAGCTGGATCAAAAATTTTAATTTTACTCATTTATTATACCTCCTATTATTCTTTACATATACATTTTTCGTTATCTGAAGTTATTTGTATTATAAACATTAGTATTTTACTTATTTTATTTCTATTTAATTTATAATAAGTCCATGTTCCATCTTTTCTACTAGATACTAAATTAACTTCTTCTAGAACTTTCATATGATGAGATAAAGTTGGTTGTGTTATATCTAATTTCTCTAATATATTACAAGCACATATTTCATCACAAGATATCATTTCAATTATTCTTATTCTATTTTCATCAGATAGAACTTTAAATAATTTTGCGTTTTCTTCGTATTTTTTATCCAATTTAATCACCTCGATATATACATATTTATATATGTATTATATGATAAATAATTTATTTTGTCAAGAAAATAAATATAATATATAGACTTTCATCTATATATTATATTAAATATTTAATTTATTATTACAAATTTAACATAATTTTTAAAATAAAGAAAAAGAAATGTAAAATCTTTTTCTACATTTCTTATATTTCATCTTAAACTTATAATGGGTTGAATTTGTTTATGATCTAAAGCATATTTTAAAGTATCTATAATTTGATCATAATTCAATACAAGTGATTTTGGCTTGATATTATAATCATCTTGATTAAATGGCACAAAATATGTATTTTTACTATTTAATAATTCTGCTATATTTTTTAAGTTATGACCTAAACCATCATTTGTTGATATACCAATTACAATTGGTTTATTATTTCTTATGTGACTCTTTGCAGCCATTAAAACAGCTGAGTCTGTTATTCCATTTGCAAGTTTAGCGGCAGTATTTCCTGTACATGGACAAATAAGTAAAATATCTAACATATTTTTAGGTCCTATAGGCTCAGCTTTAGTTATTGTATCTATTAAAACATTTCCCGTGTTGTCTTGTAACATTTTTATAAAATCCTCTTTTTCATAGAATTTAGTAGTAGTATCTCTAACAGTCTCTGTAATTATTGGTATAACTGTAGCCCCTTCATTTTTTAAATTTTGTATTATTTCTTGTATTCTATTGAAATTACAAAAAGACCCGGTAATGCCTAGTCCTACTTTTTTATCTTTGAGTTCCATTTTTTAACACCCCCTATATACAATATATTATGTTATAGAGGCAATAAAAGTGAGACTTAAAAATTTCAAGTCCCACTTTAAATTAACTAATTTTTCTAAATAATCCTATTACCTTACCTACAATTTCTACTTTATCTGAAATTATAGGATCCATTGTATCGTTCTCAGGTTGAAGCCTTATATAACTTTTTTCTTTATAGTATGTTTTAACAGTTGCATCTCCATCAATCATAGCTACTATTATTTCACCATTTCGTGCAGTACTTTGTTTGGAAACAACAATAAAATCTCCATTATTTATACCAACGTTTATCATACTTTGTCCTTGAACTCTAAGTACAAAATTATCATTTTTTAATGAATCCTTGTTAAAGAAACTTTCTCCAATTGAAAAATAATCTTCAATATTTTCTGTAGCAAGTATAGGTTCACCTGCTGCAACTTTTCCTATTATTGGAAGAGATATTGTATCTTCTTTTTCATCTTCCACAACTTTAAGCGCTCTCATTTTAAGATCTGATTTTTCTAAGTAACCTTTATCTGCAAGTCTTTTTATATATTGATGTGCAGAACATGTTGACTTAAAACCAACTGATTTGCATATTTCTCTAACTGATGGTGGATAACCCGTATCTTTTATTTGTGATATAATAAAATCTAAAACTTTTTGTTCTTTTTCATTTAAATCTGATTTATTCATTTCAACCTCCTCAAAACTATATTTTCATTATATCATAGAAACTATTGTTTGTCAAACAAAAGTTTGAATTTTATATAAAAACATTTCACATAATAAAAAACACCTAAATAAAATTATTATTTAAGTGTTTTTTGCAGTTATTTGTAATATTTAGATACCAATTTACTCCATAAAGTAGCTACTTCACCAGATGAAA
Organism: Clostridia bacterium; assembly: GCA_029256705.1. GTDB lineage: Bacteria > Bacillota > Clostridia > TANB77 > CAG-465 > RGIG5057. The sequence continues at coordinate 46,744 of JAQSXK010000010.1, read as the reverse complement.
AGTTCATTGATTTTGGTTTATCATATCCAACCCAAAGTGTCGCTGTTACATCATCCGTATAACCACACAGCCAGAAATCTTTTTTATCGTCTGTTGTACCAGTTTTAGCACGTACTTCTAATCCAGATATATTAGCTTTACTTGCAGTACCATTTGTAACAACATAACGTAAAGTATCATCAATCATATCATTTGCATCCTCAGATATTACTTTATATTTATCTTGACTAATCTTTATTGTTTTACCGTCTACAATTATTTTATCTATAAACGAAATATTTCTAAACATCCCTTCATTATTAAATACATTATACGCTCTTACCATCTCAAAAGGAGAAATTCCATTAGTAATACCACCTATTGCAAGCGGATATACTGCATCTTGTTTAGTAAGAGATGTTATACCAAAGTTCTTAAGATAAGTCATAGATTTAGATATACCAACCAAATCTAATGTTTTAACAGCAATTGTATTTATTGACTGTCCTATTGCATCATAAACTCTAAAATCACCTCGATAGCCTTCATACCAGTTGGATGGTGACCACGTATTATTACCAGATTTAATTACAACTTTAGAATCAGTTACAATTGAATTAGGAGTTAGAATACCCATATCAAAAGCAGGTGCATACACAGCAATTGGTTTCATAGTAGAACCTGGTTGTCTAGTCATAATTTTAATTCTATCGTACTGACTATTAGTTCGCGAAGATATTGCAGATATAATTTTTCCATCCTTAGTAGTTATTATAAAGGAAGCCTCAATATCATCTTTAAAATATGATTTCATGGTTTTGTATAGTTCATTTTGGTAATCTACATTAAGATTAGTATAAATTTGTATATTACCATTTAATATACTTTTCTCTATTTCTGCCTCATCTTCTCTTAACCCACTACTAATCAACATTTCTTTTGCTTCTTTTATTGCAATACGAACATATTGATTAACTGCAGTATCCTTAATAGTTTTAAATACAATATCTTGTTTCAAAGCTTCATCATATTCAGATTTAGATATATACCCCTGCTCTTTCATTTCTTTTAAAACAAGTTTTTGTCTGTCTAATAACCTTTTCTTAGAATCATCACTAGAATATGGATTATTTCCTTCTGGTGAATATGCCATAGCTGCAATAGCTGCAGATTCTGCAACACTTAATTTTGATGGGATTTTACCAAAAAAGACTAAACTTGCAGCATTTATTCCATAGGCACCTTGACCAAAGTAAATGTAGTTAATATAGTTTTCAAGTATTTCATCTTTACTCATATTTTTTTCTAAATATATTGCTCTAGCAATTTCTCTCATCTTACGCTTTGGTGTATCTTCATTATCTTCTGTTATGTTTCTAGCTAATTGCTGAGTTATGGTACTACCACCACCACGCCCAACTAAATTTTTATTAAATACATAATTAATAACCGCACCGCTAAATCGTTTAACATCAAAGCCATGATGTTCATAAAACCGTTTATCTTCAATAGCTATAAAACTAGTATAAACATACTTAGGAACTTCCGAAAGCTTTGTATAAACCCTTGTTTCATTATCATATATAACAGAAATTTCATTACCTTTACTGTCATATATATGTGGAATGGCATTTAACTCTATATTACTTATATCAACACCTTTTTTATATGTACCAACCATGTATATACAAACCACCGTAGATACTACCAAAGTTGTAAATATAATTATAAATAAAATACCAGATAAAAATTTTTTCATGACAACCTCCTAAATAATTATTTATGGAATCTCTTTTTAAAACGCAGTTATTATTATAACAGTATAATTTTGGTTTGTCAACATTAAATAAAATAAAAAGTATTTATTATTTTATTTAAAAGAGTACAAGTTCAAAAAACCTGTACTCTTTTACTTTAATTTAAATTATGGTGCATTAGTTATTTTAACATAACCATTACCACTATTTCCAACTATTGAACCACCAGCTGTACCTGGCATTGTAGCATTTCCAGCTATTGTTTGACCTGATGTTACACCACCAATATAGCAAGAACCGCCACCACCAGCACCACCGTTAGAACCCCACCAGCCGGCACCGCCGCCGCCGCCACCACCACCGTAGTAGCCGCCTCCGCCTCCGCCGCCAGAGCCTGGGCCATAGTAATCTAATCTATCTCCATATACTCCTCCACCAGATCCACCTTGACCTAGTGATCCATTTCCTCCGTTGTATCCTTTTGCATATGTTGACATACTAGTTATATCTCCACCTGAAGCAGATCCTCCATTTCCTGCACCTGTTCCTCCTGCAGATCCTCCGGCACCGTGATATAAAGCAGGTGCTCCTATACCAATTCCACTTCCGCCACCACCATAAGCACCATTATATCCTGTAGCATTTTGGTAATGTCCTGAGCCACCTCCACTAGCACCGCCTCCGCCGCCAGCTACTATGATTCTATTAGCAAGAGCCGTTCCAGAAAGTCTTATGTCAGTTGCTCCACCACCGTTTGCACCATTTTCACAAGCACTTCCTGTTCCAGCAGTTCCTCCACCATTATAACCATTTTGGCCACCAACATATACATAAAGAATAGTTCCAGCAGTTAAATTTATATTTCCACTACTATATGCACCTAGACCACCAACAATATTCCAATTGTTTCCGCCTTGTGCTCCCCAAACTTCAAGTTTATATGTTCCAGTATAAGGTACTGTCCATGTTTGATAACTTCCATTATAACCAAATGTCTGGTTTACTGAAGGTACTGTTACAAAAGCATTAGATTTTGTAATTACATTGTTTCCTGCATTATCTGATCCTTTTATCCACAAATAATAAGTTCCTGTACCAGAATTAGTTATTGTTGTTCCATTGGTAAATGTATTCCATCCTGATACTGGTGTTGTTACATTTTGTATATCCCATACATATTGTAATGTACTTGTATTTAAATTACTTCCACCTGTATCATTTATTGTAACAGTTGTACTTGCTGTTACTACTGTACCACCATTTGTTCCATATGTTACAGTTGGTACAATATTATCAATATAATTTACTAAAATTGAAGTATTTGTTACATTACCAGCTTGATCTTTTAGCCATACGTAGTATGTTCCATTTACAGTAATATTTTCAAATACTGTTGCAAAGTTTACTCTTGCACTTATATTTGTAAATGTAGGTGCAGTTACACTACTTTGGTTTATTCCATATCCTACTATTCCAGATGTATCTGTTGCACTCACTATAGCATTACTTGTTGTTTTCCATAATGTTGTATCAAATACTGTTGCGTATGCAACTCTCCAAACTAAAGGATTGGATGATGTTGGTGTTGCTCCTCCAGTTAAGTAATAAAAGTTAGTTGAACTAAATGCTCCTGTTGGACCACAAGTAACTTTACATACATATTCTTGCCAAGTTCCTGTTCCATCTTGAGATGTTAACCATGTGATTGTACCACCATCACCAAATGCATTTGAAGCCCAATTTATTGTATATCCTACTGGTATACTTGCTATAATTTTCGTAATAAACACCTTATTTGCAGATGCCATATTTGCAAAATAGAATCCTCCCCATCCTGGAGATGGTGTTCCTGTTGTTCTTACTTCCAATCCATATCCAGAACCTGTAGGTGAATCTGCCATTGCAATACGTGTATTAGTTACTGTACCATTACCAAGATTATTATATACATAAGTATTATTTATTCCATTTTGAAACTTTTGATCTGTAAATATCATACCTCCACTTACAGAGTTTGAAACTACTGGTAACGTTTTATCTATATTAGCTATTGTTATTGTTGCCTGCGTTGTTTGATTATTTCCTGCATCATATCCCCTAGCATATAATGTTCCATTTGTTGTAACTATTACTGCTGATGTATATGTAGACCATGTTGTACCATTCAAACTATATTGTTTTGTTACAACTTCTGCTGGATATGCTATAGTTACAGTTACATTGCCATTTGTCCAAGTTGTTGGACTTGCTGACATTGTTATCGTTCCAACAGCTACTGTTGATATTCCTAATGTATTAGATATAGCACTGTTACCTGCGTTATCCAATACCTTTACTTTACATTGATATGCTCCTGTTGTTAGTGAACTAAATGTATAACTTGTTACATTAGTAAGTGCCGTCCATGTAACACCATTATCCTTTGAATATTGGTATGAACCGTTATTAAGTGCACTTCCACCTAAATCCGACGCAGTTGCTTTGACTGTTATACTTGATGTTGTTGAGCCATCATTTTCAGCAGTTATTACTGGTATTACTTTATCTATATTTGCTACAGTCATAGTACTTTGCTCACTTTGATTTCCACTAGCATCACTAGCTCTTGCATATACTGTTGTATTATTTGTACTAATCACAACTGGTGCTATATATGCACTCCATGTTAAAGTATCTGTACTATATTCTTTAACAACTGCATCAGCTGAATATGTAATTGTTACTGTTACATTTCCATTTGTCCATCCTGTAGGACTTGCTGACATTGTTGGATTTACAGGAATTATATTATCTACAGCAAATGCGTTAGATTTAGTTGTTACACTATTTCCTGTATTATCTAATGCTTTTATCCATAAATAATATGTGCCATTAGAATCTACTTTATTTATTACTTCACCATTTACAAATGTATTCCACTGACCTGTTGGTTCATCTACATTTTGTGTATCCCATATATACTTTAATGAAGTTATATCTACATTACTTACACCTACATCAGTTACTGTTACTTTAGTACTAGCAACTTGTAGATTATTTCCCCCATTTGTACCGAATATAACTGTTGGTGATTCTCTATCTATATTTGCAATAGTTATTGTACTTTGTCCACTTTGATTTCCAGCTATATCTATCGCTCTTGCATATATTGTTGTATTATTTGTATTAACTGTTATTGGATTTGTATATACATTCCATGATGTACCATCTAAACTATATTCTTTTGTTACACTATCTAATGGATATGTTATGGATATTGAAACATCTAAATCTGTCCATCCTGTTGGAGTAGATGACATTTCTGGATTTGTTGGTGGCGTATTATCTATTTCAAATAATTCACTACTAATTATATCTATTGAGTTTGTTACATCATATATATTAGATATGCTATATGGTTTCAATTTTAATTTATATATACCTTCTGCGAGCCCATCTGTTTTTATTGTCACTTCTACAGTTCTTAATGTATCTAACCCAGTTCCAGTTGGACTGCCAATTTCAAATAATGGTTGAACTGTAACTGATACATTATTTTTATCTAATAACTCTAGTTTACTTGTTAAATTTATATTATTTATACTAGCATTAGATGAAATTTTTATTGTAGTTACAACATCTGTTCCTGCAGATATTGGCAAAGTTGTTGTTGTAGAAATTATTGCATCTAATCTATCTGCATCTATAACATCCACATTAGTTTCCTGTGCCCATCTTTTTTTTGTTCTATCTGTTCCTACATAAACTAATTTTCCGTTTACCACTTCAAATTGCCCATTATATTTATTTGTAGTAGATAATGCAGGTATTATATCTTTTATTGTTTTACCTACAATAACATTACCATTATAATCTACAGATAAATCGTCTGCATTTAGACTATCTGGACTAAACGAAGTAGTATTTGCATACTCACTAGCTACATACAAACTTAAGTCCGATTCAATTGCATCTAAATCTGACTTAAATACCGACTCATTCGCACTATTTATTGGATTATTTGCAGATAATGTTAAAATAACAGCACCTGCAAGAATAACAATAACTATTATTGTTATAACCAATACTATTAATGATATACCTATTTTATTATATTTGTAATTCACAACTTCACCTCTTAAAGTTCATTTTGATTGACTACTCCATTATTTCATAAGTAACATTTTTTGAATTAGAAGTATCTATTGTTATGTATGAATCAATATATTTTGTTTCATTTGCTTTTATTTTTCCTACATATCCTACAGCTTCTGCCATTACAGTTCCATCATTTGCTATAAATTTTACTTTAAATCTTAAATTATCTTTTGCTGTACTATCGTTTGTTACCTTAGATGTTAACTTAGATGTTCCATTTGTATATACTATTTTACTTTGTTCTAATAGCACACCTTTAACATTTTTATCTTGAGATACTTCTTCACTTGTATTTACCTTAGTTCCATCATTTGTTTCTGTGTAATTTACTTTTGTATTATCTGTTTTATTTCCTTCATTCACTGAATTTGCATTGTTTTTATTAATAGCTACAATAACAACTATTATTGCAATAACAAGAACAACTCCTAAAATTACTAACCTCATTTGATTTTGACCTTTATTACTCATTTTTAAATCCTCCTATAAATTTATTTATGTATTCATTTTACACGTTTATATTTTACAATGTATTAAAAAAAATATCAAGTGTTTATTCAATTTAGTGCTAAATATATTAAAAAATAATATAGAAACTTAAACATATAACTAAGTAGAAAAAATATATTATTAAATATAATTTTTTCTACTATAAAATCGCTTAATAATTATGGTATTATATATGTTATTGAAATTTTACCATTAAAATCGGTATTAGCACCTATACTAGTTGTTCCATTAAGAACACCTCCAATATATGATGAGCCGCCTCCGCCGCCACCATCATCAGCATTGATTCCTGTACCGCCTCCGCCGCCATAATAGCCTCCGCCTCCGCCGCCAGAAGCAGCATAAGCATCTCCACCTATTCCTAATATTCCGTTATTACCGTTTGAATAAGTAGTACTTGTTCCTCCAGTTCCACCAGATGCTTGCGTTCCACCTGTACCAAATCTATTTCCTGTATAAGTTGATATTGAAGTTCCACTATTACCAGTCAGACCTCCACCATCTCCTCCTCTTGATTGCCATCCACCGCTGGCTCCTCCGCCACCTGCAACTATTATTCTATTTGATAGTGCCATACCGTTTTTTCTAACATCTGAAGCTCCACCACCGGTAAAATTGTTATTTCCACCTTGATAACTATTTTTACCGCCACCGTTCCAACCACCGTTAATACCATATGCACCTACATATAGATATAATAAATCTCCTGCATTAACATTTAATTCACCTGACGCGTATCCACCTTTACCCGAATAGTAATTATCCCCCATAGGTGTTCCACCCATAGCACCCCAAGTTTCAATTTTTATTTTACCAGTCGAAGGTGCTGTCCAAGTTTGATAATTTCCAGTATAACTAAATGCATAATATGAAACAATCGAAAATGAATTTGATTTTGAAACAACAATGTTACCTGCATTATCTGACGCTTTAATCCATAAATAATATATTCCAGTTACACCTAATTTTGTTAAAATAGAATCATTTGTAAAATTTGCCCATCCAACTGTTGGAGTAGTTACATTTTGTACATCCCACACATATTGTAAACTAGATGTATTTAATCCACTTAAACTAGCAGCATCATTTACAGTTATTTGAGTACTTGCTACTTGCACATTTGTTGCTCCATTAGTGCTATATGAAACGGTTGGGGCTAATTTATCTATTGCAACCAAGTATGTTGATGAATTAGGCCCTATATTTTCTACATTATCTATAGCTCTCACCCAAACCCCAGTTCTTCCAGTAGTACTTAGTGTAACTGTCCCGTTTGGTAAATCATAATATGTTGATCCATCATATGTAATTTGGTACCTATTTACACCACTTCCACTTCCATCATTTCCTGCAGCTGTAATAGTTACAGATTGATTAGTCCAAGAATCTGAAACGTATGATGTTGTATCTGCTTTTTTATATGTAGCTATTACCGTTGGCGCTACTTTATCTATATTTGATACTGTTAGTGTACTTTGTCCACTTTGGTTTCCACTAGCATCACTAGTTCTTGCATATACTGTTGTATTATTAGATACTGTGACAGTTGATGTATATGTATTCCAAGTTATTGTATCAAAACTATATTGTTTAATTACAGAATCCCCTGGATATGTTATTGTAACTGCTACGTTTCCATTTGTCCATCCTGTAGGTGAAGCTGCCATTGTTGGATTTGTTGGTGCTATTTTATCTATACTAAATAAATTTGAAGTAAATATCGAACTATTATTTGCATTGTCATATGCTTCTATTTGTATTTTCCAATCACCAGTACTATTTAATAATATACTATGAGTTTCTTTTGGATATAGATTAATATTATTTATATATACATCTGTTGGGTTTGGTCTTATAATATCATTAAAAATTCTTAAATTTGCGGTATTCATATTTATACTACTAGAAGTTATATTATTCCAAATATAATGCTGTAAAGCAGTAGTAGCATTTATATGTGCCTCTGGTAAATCATCTGGCCACAAATCTACATTAAATATATTAGTACCGCTTAAGCAACTATAATCAAATTCTAGCATATATTTTTGATTTTGTTTTAAATTCATAGGTAAACCTACAAGAACTGGAACTGTTATACCAGCACCAAGTGTATAAGTCTGAGTTGGATTATATCCAGTATTTACACCTTGCCAATCACCATATGTAGATCCATTATTACTACTTAATCTATATCTCCATTTTTTCATATTGCTTCCGCCAGCATCTACTGCACTTACAGATATTGAAACATCATTATTTGTCATAGCGATATTACTTGGGCTAAATGTTACTGTTGGTAATGTTTTATCTATATTTGCTATAGTCATTGTACTTTGATCACTTTGGTTTCCGCTTGCATCTGTTGCCCTTGCATATACTGTTGTATTATTTGTACTTATTACAACTGGAGCTGTGTATGTATTCCATGTTGAAGCGTCTGTACTATATTCTTTTAATGCTGCATCAGAAGAATATGTTATTGTTACATTTACATTTCCGTTTGTCCAACCTGTATATGAAGCTGACATAACTGGATTTTCCGGAGCAGTATTATCTGCTATAAAAGCATTAGACTTAGTTATTACACTATTCCCTGTATTGTCTGTAGCCTTTATCCATAAATAATATGTACCTGTAATTCCAGATTTAGTTATATTATTTCCATTTTCAAATACTATCCAACCATTAGCAGGTTCTACAGTATTTTGTGTATCCCAAATATAATTCAATGATGTCATATCTACTCCGCTTACCCCTACATCAGTTACTATTACTGTAGTACTTGCCACTTGTAGATCATCTCCACCATTAGTTCCATATACAACTGTTGGTGATTCTCTATCTATATTCGCAATAGTTATTGTACTTTGTCCACTTTGGTTTCCAGCTATATCTGTTGATCTTGCATATATTGTTGTACTGTTTGTATTAACTGTTATTGAATTTGTATATACATTCCATATTATTCCATCTAAACTATATTCTTTTACTACACTATCTGATGGGTATGTAATTGACACAAATACCTCTAAATTAGTCCATCCAGTTGGAGTAACTGACATTTCTGGATTTGTTGGTGGTGTATTATCTATTTCAAATAACTCACTTGTTACTATATCAGTTTCTATTACCACATCATATATATTAGATATACTATACGCTTTCAATTTTAATTTATATATACCTTCTGTAAGTGTATCTGTTTTTATTGTTACATCTACAGTTCTTAATGTATCTAAGCCAGTCCCAGTTGGTGTGCCAATTTCAAATAATGGTTGAACTGGAACTAACACATTATTTTTATCTAATAACTCTAGTTTACTCGTTAAATTTATATTATTTATACTAGCGTTAGATGAAATTTTTATTGTAGCCACAACATCTGTTCCAGCAGATATTGGTAAAGTTGTTGCTGTAGAAATTATTGCATCTAATCTATCTGCATCTATAACTTCTACATTAACATCTTGAGCCCATCTTTTTTTTGTTCTATCTGTTCCTACATAAACTAACTTTCCGTTTACCACTTCGAATTGCCCATTATATTTATTTGTAGTAGATAATGCAGGTATTATATCTTTTATTGTTTTGCCAACAATAACAGTACCATTATATTCTACAGATAAATCATCTGCATTTAAATTATCTGGACTAAACATAGTAGTATTTGCATACTCACTAGATACGTACAAACTCAAGTCCGATTCAATTGCATCTAAATCTGACTTAAATACCGCCTCATTTGCACTATTTATTGGATTATTTGCAGATAGTGTCAAAATAACAGCTCCTGCAAGTATTATTATTACTATAATTGTTATCACTAATACAATTAATGAAATACCTATTTTGTTATATTTATAATTCACAACTTCACCTCTTAATATTTATTACTTTCTAATTTAATATTATTCCATTATTTCGTAAGTAACATTTTTCGAATTAGAAGTATCTATTGTTATGTATGAATCAATATATTTTGTTTCATTCGCTTTTATTTTTCCTACATATCCTACAGCTTCTGCCATTACAGTTCCATCATTTGCTATAAATTTTACTTTAAATCTTAAATTATCTTTTGCTATACTATCATTTGTTACTTTTGATGTTAACTTAGATGTTCCATTAGTATATACTATTTTACTTTGTTCTAATAATACACCTTTAACGCTTTTATCTTGAGATACTTCTTCGCTTGTATTTACCTTAGTCCCATCATTTGTTTCTGTATAATTTACTTTTGTATTATCCGTTTTATTTCCATCATTCACTGAATTTGCGTTGTTTTTATTAATAGCTACAATAACAACTATTATTGCAATAACAAGAACAACCCCTAAAATTACTAACCTAATCTGATTTTGACCTTTATTATTCATTTTAAATCCTCCTATAAATTTATTTATGTATTCATTTTACATGTTTATATTTTATAATGTATTAAAAGAAATATCAAGTGTTTATTTAATTATATATTAAAAATTAACAGAAAATAGTTGATAATTAAATTATTTAATTTTTCAACTATTTTCTTTATTTATATAAATTATTTAACAGTATTATAAAACACAAAATTATTAGCTCTACCTATATAATTACCATATGCACCTGTTCCAATCGAAAATAATGTATACAATTTTGTATATGAAGATAGTGGCGGATAACCTGTTTTAATAAGTGCTCCATTTATATATAGTCTTGGAATTTTATTTTCTACTACTATTTTATAATGATTCCATGCATTAAGGTTAGAGTAGTAAGTAAGTAATGAATGATAATATCCGTTACTATGTGCAACCAAAACTATACCATTTGTTCCTAAATCTACACCAAGGCCAGCATTAGGTACTCCACCTCCATGTGATTCCAAAATAATAAATCTATGTTTATAACCTGTATGACCTATAAGTGTATTATTCTCTGAAAATACATCTATTGTATCTGAAGGCTGAGCATCAAATTCTATTGTATAGTTATTAGATACTTCACCAGCCGTATAATATGAAGTACTACCATTAAATATTTCTTGTGCTGCAGTTAAAGTAAATTTTGCTACTATACTTGCATCAACTAAAGTTGTATTGTTTAATGCAAATCCTGCAACATTTCCTAGATTATCATATAAATATAAATGTGTTAAATAAACACCATATTCATTATTATGATCAGATCTTTTTACAGTATATTTCCAAGTTCCACTACCTAAGTTTTGTCCAGTTATAGTAGAATTTGTTTCAAAACTTGATACCATATCGTCTTGACCATTAAGTGCAGTCCAATTTGGAAATTGTACTCTATTTACTCCACTTCCTGCATCAGATACACCATATACGAATACATCATAAGTATCACTTGTAATATTAGTTATACTATAACTTGTATATGTTGGTGCAGTTGCATCTCTTAAAATATTATAATAACTAGTTGCAGCACTTACATTACCAGCATTATCTATTGACCTAAAACAAGGAGTTTGTGCTGTATCATAATTGTATATCCAAGAACTTTGGAAATCATTCCATGTTGTTCCATTATTAGACCATTGATATTTATTTATTCCTGAGTTAGCATCAGTAGAAGATAAATTAAGTGTTATTGCTGCTGAAGTCCATGTACCTGGAGTATATCCATTAAAGTTTACTGTAGGTACCGATGGGGCTATCCTTTCAATATTTGTTACAGTTATTGTACTCTGTCCACTTTGATTTCCACTCGCATCACTACCTCTTGCGTAAACTGTTGTATTATTTGTACTTACTACAACTGGCGCTGTATATGCACTCCACGTTGTACCATTTGTACTATACTCTTTTACAGACATATCAACTGGATATGTGATTGTTATTGTTACATTTCCATTTGTCCATCCTGTAGGAGATGCTGACATTGCTGGATTTATTGGTGGCGTATTATCTAATACAAATACATTAGATTTTGTAACAAAATTGTTACCAGCATTATCTACTACTTTTACCCATAAGTAATATGATCCTGTAACCATAGATTTTGTTATTGTATTACCACTAGTAAATACTGTCCAACCAGATGAAGGAGTTACACTATTTTGTGTATCCCAAATATATTCTGATGAACTAATATTACTTCCACCTAAATCATTAGCTATTACTGTTGTGCTAGCTGTTTTTAGATTTGTTCCTCCGTTTGTACCATATGTTACGGTAGGTAATATTTTATCTATATTTGCTACAGTTATTGTACTTTGCCCACTTTGGTTTCCGCTCATATCTGCTGCTCTTGCATAAACTGTTGTATTATTTGTAATTATTACGACTGGTGCTGTATATACACTCCATGTTGTTCCATTTGTACTGTATTCTTTTACAGATGCATCAGCTGGATATGTTATTGTTACTGTTACATTTCCATTTGTCCATGCTGTTGGTGAGGCTGATATTGTTGGATTAGCTGGTGGTGTATTATCTGCTACAAAAGCATTAGATTTTGTTACTAGAATATTTCCTGCATTATCTACTACTTTTATCCATAAGTAATATGTTCCTGTCATTCCAGACTTTGTAATCGTACTACCACTAGTAAATGATGTCCAACCATTAATAGGTGTCACACTATTTTGTGTATCCCAAATATATTCTAATGATATTATATTACTTCCACCTAAATCACTTGCTGTTACTACTGTACTTGCTGTTTGTAAATCTATTCCTCCATTTGTTACATATGTAGCTGTTGGCATTATTTTATCTATATTTGCCACAGTTAATGTACTCTGTCCGCTTTGATTTCCACTTGCATCTGTTGCTCTTGTATAAATTGTTGTATTATTTGTAGTTATTAATACTACCTCTGTGTATGCATTCCAAGTTATACCGTCTATGCTATATTCTTTAACAAAAGCATCTGAAGGGTATGTTATTGTTACAGTTACATTTGTATTTGTCCAGGCTGTTGGTATTGCTGTCAATGTTGGATTTTCTGGAACTATATTATCTACAACAAATGCATTAGATTTTGTTATTATGCTATTTCCTGCATTGTCTAAAGCTTTTATCCACAAGTAATATGTTCCATTTGAATCTGCTTTACTTATAATTTCATTGTTTACAAATGTAGTCCACTCACCTGTTGGTTCATCTACATTTTGTGCATCCCATATATACTTTAATGAGGTTATATCTAATCCACTTACTCCTACATCAGTTAATGTTACTTTAGTACTAGCAACTTGTAGATTATTTCCTCCATTTGTACCAAATAAAGAAATTGGTGATTCTTTATCTATATTTACAATAGTCATTGTACTTTGCCCACTTTGGTTTCCAGCTATATCTATTGCTCTTGAATATATTGTCGTATTATTTGTATTAACTGTTATTGAATCTGTATATGTGTTCCAAGTAGTTCCATCTAAACTGTATTCTTTCTTTACACTATCTGATGGATATGTTACTGATACAATCACATCTGAATTAGTCCATCCTGTCGAAGTGACTGACATTTCTGGATTTGCTGGTGGTGTATTATCGATTTCAAATAATTCTCCTGCTACTATATCCTTTGAATTTGTTACATCATATATATTAGATATACTATATGATTTAAGTTTCAATTTATATATACCCTCTGCAAGTTCATCTGTTTTTATTGTTACCTCTACAGTTCTTAATGTATCCAACTCTGTACCAGTTGGTGTGCCAATTTCAAATACTGGTTGAGTTGCAACTGCTATATTATTGTTATCTAACAATTCTAAATTGTTAGTCAATTTTATATTATTTATACTAGCATTAGATGAAATTTTTATTGTTGCTACAACATCAGTTCCCGCAGATATTGGCAAAGTTGTTGCTGTAGAAATTATTGCATCTAATCTATCTGCATCTATAACTTCTACATTAACATCTTGGGCCCATCTTTTTTGCGTTCTATTTGTACCTAAATATACTAATTTACCATTTATAATCTCAAACTGTCCATTGTATTTATCTGTTTTAGATAAAACTGGTATTATATCTTTTATTGTTTTATTTTCAATAACTGTTCCATCATATTCTGCGGTTAAATCATTTGCATTTAGTCTATCTGGACTATATGCTTTAACTTTAGAATATTGACTACTCTGATACATATTTAAATCCGAAGCTATTGCATCTAAGTCTGACTTAAATACAGCTTCATTTGCGCTGCTTATTGGGTTGTTTGCAGAAAGTGTCAAAATGACACCTCCTGCAAGTATAATAACAATTATTATTGTTATAACAAGTACAATTAAAGATATCCCTTCTCTTTTGTTTATCATGCAATTTTCCTCCTATATTTTTAGTAAATTTGAATTAATATCACAATATATATTTTTCAATTAAACAATTTTTATTTCACAAATTAAAATTATTTATCCTATTTGTGTAATAATTACTTGTCTTACTGTTTTATTTCCTGCATTATCCTCTGTATATATTGTGTATGTTCCATTAACAGTTACTGTAAATTCAGTATCAAATATTGTTCCTGCACTTTGAAAATCATTTACGGTTTTAGAACCACTAAGCCATTTTTTAGTTTTTATTCCACTTATATCATCTGTAACTGTAACTATTACTTTCTTACTAGGACTTGTAACATTTGAACTTGTAAATATCACATTATAGCAAGTCACTGGTGCATTAGAATAATATGCATCCACAGTAACTAAAACTTTTACATATTTTACGTTAGGACCATATCCAGACCATCCATCCCATCTCGCATGCGCGGTTCCATTTATTAATATCTTTTCTGCATAGCCATTACCACTGTATGTATTATTTGATACTGCAGTATTGTACGATGAGTCAAAGTATGAACTACCAATAAGCACGCCACCAGCAGGAGTAAAATAAGGTGAACTTTGACTTGTAGTAGCATCCAATTCATGTATCCAAGGATTTCCATCTACTTGTAAATATGGAGAATCTGCTCTAGAACCTGTATTTGGTAATACCAGTTGACCACTTCCATCTATATATGCTCCACCACTTAAAGTCCAATTTGAAAATGTTGTATTTAAAACACTTCTTACATCAGTCGATATTTGTGGTGCCAATGTGTCAACATTACTTATTGTTATTGCTTTATTTACAACATTTCCAGCTTGATCTTTTACCCAAACATAATATGTTCCATTAACAGTTATATTATCAATTAATTTAGTTATGTTTGTAGTAGAACTGCAATTTGTAAATGTAGGTTGAATAGTAGAACTTTGATTTATACCATAAGCAACTATTCCTTTATTATCTGTTGAATTAAACATAACACTATCTGACGTAGACCATTTGTCCTTATCAAATACATTAGCATATGCGACTGTCCACACTAAAGGTGAAGATACTGTAGGTGCTGTTTCACCAGTTAAATAATAGAAATTTGTTGTTGAAAATGGTCCCGTTGATCCACATCTTACCTCAAAAATATATTCTTGCCAATTTCCAGTACCCGCCTGTGATGTTAACCAATAAGTTGCTGCACCTTCAGTACCTATAGCATTTGATGCCCAATTTATATTATATCCTACAGGTATTTTAGCTATTATTTTAGTAACAAAAACCTTATTCGCTACAGTTTGAGTTGCAAAATAAAATCCACCATATCCTGGAACTACTGCACCAGTCGATTTTATAACTAAGCCATATTGTGAACCTACTGGTGAATCACTTATAACAGTCCTAGTATTAGTTACTAATCCATTTCCTAAATTATTATATATATTAGTATTATTATATCCGTTTGAAAATGTAGGATCATCATATATTGCACCACCACTAAAAGTTTCGGATATAACAGGTATTTCCTTATCTATATTCGCAATTGTTATCGTGCTTTGTCCACTTTGGTTTCCAATTACATCTGATCCTCTTGCATAAATTGTTGTATTATTTGTAGTTACTACAACTGGTACTGTATATGCACTCCATGCTGTTCCATTTGTACTATATTCTTTTATTGCTGCATCAGATGGATATATAATTGTTACTGTTACATTTCCATTTGTAAATCCTGTTGGCGATGCCGACATTGTTGGATTTACTGGTGGTGTATTATCTGCTACAAAAGCATTAGATTTAGTTACAAAATTATTTTCTGCATTATCTATTACTCTTATCCATAGATAATATGTTCCGTTAATTGATGATTTTGTTATTGTACTACCAGTTGTAAATGCTGTCCATCCAGATGATGGAGTTGTAGCATTTTGTGTATCCCATATATATTCTAATGAAGCTATATTACTTCCACCTAAATCATTTGCTGTAACAACTGTACTTGCTGTTTGTAAATTTGTTCCTCCATTTGTTGCATATGCTACTGTTGGTATTACTTTATCTATATTTGCAATAGTTATTGTACTTTGTCCACTTTGATTTCCACTAGCATCACTAGCTCTTGCATATACTGTTGTATTATTTGTACTAACCACAACTGGTGCTGTATATGCACTCCATGTTGTTCCATTTGTGCTATATTCTTTTATTGCTGTATCATCTGAATATGTAATTGTTACTGTTACATTTCCATTTGTCCATGTTGTTGGATTTGCTGACATTGTTGGATTTTCTGGAACTATATTATCTACAGTAAATACATTAGATTTAGTTATTAGACTATTTCCAGCATTATCTAATGCCTTTATCCATAAATAGTATGTGCCATTAGAATCTACTTTATTTATTACTTCATCATTTACGAATGTATTCCACTGACCTGTTGGTTCATCTACATTTTGTGTGTCCCATATATACTTAAATGAAACTACATCTAATCCACTTACACCTATATCAGTTAATATTACTTTAGTACTAGCAACTTGTAGATTATTTCCTCCGTTTGTCCCAAAGGTAACTGTTGGTAATTCTCTATCTATATTTGCAACAGTTATTGTGCTTTGTCCACTTTGATTTCCAGCTATATCTATTGCTCTTGCATATATTGTTTCATTATTTGTACTAACAGTTATTGAATTTGTATATACATCCCATGATGTTCCATCCAAACTATATTCTTTCGTTACACTATCTGGTGGATATGTTATGGACACAGTCACATCTGAATTAGTCCATGCTGTTGGAGTAGCTGACATTTCTGGATTTGTTGGTGGTGTATTATCTATTTCAAATAAATTACTTGATACTATATCTTTTGAATTTGTTACATCATATATATTAGATATACTATATGATTTGAGTTTCAATTTATATATGCCCTCTGCAAGTCCATCTGTTTTTATTGTTACTTCTACAGTTCTTAATGCATCTAAATCAGTACCACTTGGTACACCAATTTCAAATACCGGTTGAATTGTTAAAGGTAAATTATTATGATCTAATAATTCTAAATTATTAGTTATATTTATATTATTTATACTAGCGTTAGATGAAATTTTAATAATGGCTACAACCTCGGTTCCAGCAGATATTGGCAAAGCTGTTGCTGTAGAAATTATTGCATCTAATCTATCCGCATCTATAACCTCTACATTAACATCTTGTGCCCATCTTTTTTGTGTTCTATTGGTACCTAAGTATACTAATTTACCATCTGTAATTTCAAATTGACCGTTATATTTATCTGTTTTAGATAAGATAGGTATTATATCTTTAATTGTTTTACCCTCAATAACTACACCATCATATTCGGCAGATAAGTCATTCGCATCTAGTTTATTTGGACTATATGTTTTAGCTTTAGCATATTGACTCGTTTGATACATATTTAAATCTGAAGCTATAGCATCTAAATCCGACTTAAATGCTGCTTCATTAGCACTATTTATTGGATTATTTGTAGATAGTGTTAAAATAACACCACCTGCAAGAATTGCAATTATAATTATTGTTATTACGAGTACAATTAAAGATATACCCCTTCTTGTATTTTTCATCAAAGTTTCCCCCTATTTTAAAAATAGTTTTTTATTTAAAATTATATATTAAATATAACTTTTTGTCAACAAAATTATGCGTTTTAACTGTTAAGTATATCATTTGTAATATTATTGAAATATGCAATAAACTTCAGAAATATTACGACAAAAAAACATCTGAAATTCATTCAGATGTTTTTATATATTTATTATTTATTCACCAAAGTATATTCCCATACTTTTAGCTGTTTTAATTAAATCATTATTATCAAAGTCTAAAAGTCTTGCTACTCTTGTTTTAGGATATTTAGTTTTTATTAATTTTCCATCTTCAGATCCAACTATATATCCAAGTTCATTATTAATTAATAAATTCAAGGCATAATCCCCAAGTCTAGCACCAAGTATCATATCCGTTGCAAAAGGTGATCCACCTCTTTGTAAATATCCAAGTATTATTGATCTAGCTTCATATCCTGTTGCATCTTCTATATCCTTTGCGAGTTTAGCAGATACTCCACCATACCTTTTTGCTTCATAACTATCTTTTACAACTCTAGCAATTGTTTCTTCTTTACCATTTTCTTTTGCAGCTTCAGACATTGCTATAATACAATATCTTTTACCATTAGACATTACACGTTTTACTTCATTTATAACACCATTTAAATTATAGTCTTTTTCAGGAAGCAGTATAATATCTGAACATGCTGCAAAGCCAGCATATAAAGTTAAATATCCTGACGTTCTACCCATAAGTTCAACTACCATAACTCTTTTATGTGAATATGCAGTTGTTTTTAGTTTAGAAATGCAGTCTACAGCATTTTGTACAGCTGTTTCAAATCCTATTGTAGGATTGCTAGCACTCATGTCATTATCTATAGTTTTAGGAATTCCTATTGTAGGCATTCCTCTTTCATAAATAACTCTAGCTGAGTCCAAAGACCCATCTCCTCCTACTACTATTAATCCTTCAACATCTAATTTTCTTAATGCTTCTATACTATCATCGACTCTATCTTCAAATTTAGCAATACCTTCTTTATTTGGATAATGAAAAGGATTCTCTTTGTTTGAAGAACCAAGTATCGTGCCACCCATTGTATCTATATTATCTACTATTTTTTCAGTCAGTACCATATATCTGTTTTCTACGAAACCTATATATCCATCTAAAATACCAACAACTGTTATACCTTTTTTTCTAGCAGAAAGAACTACAGTTTTTATTACGCTATTTAATCCAGGACAATCTCCACCTGCTGTCATTATTGCAATTTTTTTCATACGTTTCCCTCCAATAAATATTATATTCTATTATTCATAGTTTCAACTAATATTTTCATTTCTTCTTCAGTTAATGTTATTCCTTTAGCCATTCTATCTTTCTCAGGTGACCAATCACGTATATCATACTTTGGCTTAGAACCATTCCAAGATACTAAATTTAATTCTTTTGTCCATCCATTAGAATTTTCTGATAAAATTTTTATCTCTTCAGTAATTTCATATTTTATTTCTGCCATAAAATCACTCCTTATTTTTCATTACTTCTACTTTTTTCTCTTGTTATCATATGTATTGGAGTACCAACCATATCAAATTGTTTTCTTATATGATTTTCCAAATATCTAACATATGAAAAATGCATTAACTCTTTATTATTTACAAAAACCACAAAAGTTGGTGGTCTAGTCGTAACTTGTGTAACATAAAACACTTTCAATCTTTTTCCTTTATCTGAAGGTGGTTGAGTTATTGCAATAGCTTCAGATATCACATCATTAAGCATTCCTGTAGGAACTCTTAAATTATTAGCTTTATTTACTGCATTTATCATTTCAAATAAATTTTCAACTCTTTGACCAGTTGCTGCAGATATAAAAATAATCGGTGCATAAGATAAGTATGCAAGTTTATAATATACTTGCTTTTTATATGCTTCTAATGTTCCAGTTTCTTTATCTAATAAATCCCATTTGTTTATACATATTATAATAGCTCTACCTGCTTCATGAGCATATCCAGCGATTTTCTCATCTTGCTCTGTAACGCCTTCTGTAGCATCAATCATTAATATACATACATTTGCTCTATCTATTGCAGACTGTGCTTTAATAACTGTAAATTTTTCTAACTTATCGTATACTTTATTTTTTCTGCGTATACCAGCTGTATCTACAAATATGTATTTTCCATGTTTATTCTCAAAATATGAATCTATCGCGTCTCTTGTTGTACCAGCTATATCACTTACTATAACTCTTTCTTCATTTAATATTTTATTAACTAAAGAAGACTTACCAACATTTGGCTTACCTATTATAGCGACTCTTATTGTTTCTTCATCTTCAATTTCAGGTTCAACATTATCAAACTTACCATATATTTCATCAAGTAATTCACCAATACCTAATTTTTTACCAGCAGAAATAGCTAAAGGATCGCCTAAACCTAAATTATAAAATTCATAGATTTCAGGTGGCGCATCTCCAACTCTATCAGATTTATTACAAACTAATATAACAGGTTTATTTGCTTTTCTAAGCATATTAGCAACCTCTATATCATCAGGGGTTACTCCAACTTTTAAATCAGTTATAAATACTATAACATCTGCCATGTCCATAGCAAGCATAGCTTGCCTTCTCATTTGCATTAACAGTGGATCTTCACTATCTGGCTCAATACCACCAGTATCAATTATTTGAAATTTAGTTCCTCTCCAAGCACAGTCTGCATATATTCTATCTCTAGTTACACCAGGGAAGTCTCTAATTATTGAAATTTTTTGACCAGCTAATGCATTAAAAAGTGTACTCTTTCCTACATTTGGTCTTCCTACTATTGCCACAACTTTTTTTGCCATTTATTTTTCCTCCGATTTATTTTTTACATTACTCAAAACAGAAATTTGCTTCTCAGTAAGTATAGTTTCTTCTTCATTTATTTTTCTACTTATATGACTAAATATTAGCATAATACACATTAAAACAATACCGTAAATTGGGCTAATTTTATTAAGAATTGAAAGTATAGCTGAAAGTATTGTACAAACAGCCAATATAAGCGTTAAATAATTAAATATTTGAGATCTGTTTAACATAAATAAACCTCTTTTCACTAATATAGTATTATA
This sequence comes from Clostridia bacterium, assembly GCA_029256705.1. GTDB lineage: Bacteria > Bacillota > Clostridia > TANB77 > CAG-465 > RGIG5057. Next base: position 25,341 of record JAQSXK010000010.1, on the reverse strand, counting down.
CCATTTAAACACTTATATTTCAACAATTTAAGTTTATTTTATGTTAATATTTACAAATTAGTATATTTTACCTGTTAAGTATATGTTTATTATATAAATATTGTGCTCATTTTTTCTTTTTTTAAACATAATCAGCAAATTGAAAATTTGCTTTTTCTTAAAATTGACTATTAATTACATCACAGTCATTTATTCTTATTGTAAAAAATAAAATAATGTATAAAACATTATACATTATTTTTAAACATATTAACTAAAATATTTCAAGCCCTACTGGACAATGGTCACTACCCATTATTTCTGGATATATATATGCATCTTTAATTTCATTTTTTATACTACTTGATACAATAAAGTAATCTATACGCCAACCAACATTTTTTGCTCTTGCATTGCCCATATATGACCACCAAGAATAAGCATCTTTTTTATCTGGATATATATACCTAAAAGTATCTGTAAATCCATCATTTAAAAGTCCTGTCATTTTTTCTCTTTCTTCATCTGTAAACCCAGCACTTCTTCTGTTAGATTTTGCATTTTTTATATCTATTTCATTATGTGCAACATTTAAATCACCACACATTATAACAGGTTTATTTTGATCTAACTTTTTAATATATTTTTTTATTTCCTGTTCCCATATCATTCTATATTCTAATCTTTCTAATTCTCTTTTAGAATTAGGTGTATAAATATTAACTATATAGAAATTATCAAATTCAAGTGTAATTACTCTACCTTCATTATCATGTTCATCTATTCCAATACCATAGTTCACACTAATAGGTTTAACCTTTGTAAATATCGCAGTTCCAGAATATCCTTTTTTTTCAGCACTATTCCAATATTGATTGTATCCATCAAAAGATATTTCTATTTGACCTTCCTGCATTTTTGTTTCCTGCACACAAAAAATATCTGCATCTATTTCATTAAAAAACTCTGTAAATCCTTTATTAAGTGCTGCTCTTATTCCATTAACATTCCATGAAATTAATTTCATATAAAATTCTCCCTTACAACTATATTAATCAAAATAATATGTATATATTATATCTAATCTTATCTAACAAATCAACTAAATAATTAAAATTTATTAATATACATTATATGTTATCTACTTTTATAGCTCTCATAGCATTTACTATCGCTATAATAGATACACCAACATCAGCAAATACTGCTTCCCACATTGAAGCTACTCCAAGAGCACCAAAACCTAAAAATAATACTTTAATACCTATTGCAAAACATATATTTTGTAATACTATTTTTCTTGTTCTTTTTGCTATTTTTATTGCGGTTACTATCTTTATTGGTTCATCTGTCATTATTACTATGTCAGATGCTTCTATAGCAGCATCTGATCCTAAACCACCCATAGCAATTCCTACATCTGCTCTTGCAAGTACTGGAGCATCATTTATACCATCTCCAATAAAAATAATATTTCCCTTAGTAGTTTTCTGCCTATTTAGTAGTTCAAGTTTTTCAACTTTTTGATCAGGTAATAATTCTGTATACACTTCATCTATTCCAATAGAATTTCCTATTTTTTCTCCAACATTTTTATTGTCACCAGTAAGCATAACAGTTTTTTTAATTCCCATATGTTTTAGAGCTTTAATAACATTTTTTGAATCATCTTTTAATTCGTCAGATATTACAATATATCCTACATATACATCATTTAATGATACATGTATTTCTGTTCCAAAGGATTCAACTTTACAATAGTCTATATTTTCTTTGATCATAAGTTTAGAATTACCTACAAGTATTTTTTTACCGTTAGTAATAACTTTTATACCATGGCCGCCTATTTCTTCATAACTCTCTATTTCATTTAGATCTATTTTCTTTCCATAACTTTTTAAAACAGAAAGAGCAATTGGATGATTTGAATAACTTTCTGCATATGCAGCATATTCTATTAATTCTTCATTTGTATAACCATTTTGTGAATTAATTTGAGTTACATTAAATACACCCATTGTTAAGGTGCCTGTTTTGTCGAAAACTACCGTTTCAACATTATTTAAAGCTTCAAGATAATTACTTCCTTTTATCAATATTCCTTGTCTTGATGCTCCACCAATACCACCAAAAAAACCAAGTGGTATTGAAACAACTAATGCACATGGACAAGATATAACTAAAAATACTAGTGCTCTATATATCCAATCTGAAAATATTTCTCCTTGCATCACAAGAGGTGGAATTAAAGCTATAATAATAGCCGCAATTACTACTACTGGTGTGTAATATCTAGCAAATTTAGTTATAAAATTTTCAGTTGTAGCTTTTTTAATACTTGCATTTTGTACTAAATCTAAAATTTTAGAAACTGTAGATTCACCAAATTCCTTAGTAACTTCTATAGTTAAAATACCACTTATATTAATAAAACCACTTAATATATTGTCTCCAACTATCACTTCTCGTGGAATAGATTCACCTGTTAAAGCACATGTATCAGCCATTGAATTTCCATCAATAACCTTACCATCTAATGGAACCTTTTCACCAGGTTTTACAACAATTATATCGCCTATTTTTACATCCTCTGGTGATACAACTTTTAATTTATTATCTACTTTAAGATTAGCGAAATCTGGTCTTATGTCCATTAATTCACTTATTGACTTTCTTGAACGATTAACAGCTAAATCTTGAAATAACTCTCCAACTTTATAAAATAACATAACTGCTACACCTTCTGGAAAATTACCAATAGCAAACGCTCCAATTGTGGCAATACTCATAAGGAAACTTTCATCAAAAATTACTCCTCTTAATAAATTTTTAAGAGCTTTTAAAACAATATCTCCGCCCAATATAATATAACTTATTAAAAATATAGCAAATTCCAATTGACTAGATAAATCTAAAACTAATCCAATTGTAAACGAAAGTGCACCTAAAGCAATAATAATGATTTCTTTTTTACTGCTTTCTTCTTTAATAAATGTTTTCTCTTTGTTCTTTGATACAACTCTGACATCAGGTTCTATCTTATTTATTATTTTTATAATTTGCTCGCTGATTTCGTTTAAATTCGTATTTTCTTCAGCTTCAATAACAAGTCTCTTTGAAACAAAATCTACTGAAGCTGTTTTAATATATTTTAATTCACTAATTTCTTTTTCTATTTTAGCTGCGCAATTAGCACAATCTAAATCTTCTAATATCCATTCTTTTTTGTTTGTAGATAACACTATTTTCTTCCTCCTTTATACGTTATTTTGCTCCTCATTTTGTTCTCTAATATGAACTATACCTTGATTAAATATTTGTTTTACATGTTCATCATTTAAAGAATAATAAACTATTTTACCTTCTTTTCTATTTTTTACTAACCTTTCTTGTTTTAGTACAATTAACTGATGTGAAATAGCAGATTGCGTCATATTTAATAAATATGCTATATCACAAACACACATTTCAGACTCATCCAAAGCCCATAGTATTCTAATTCTTGTTGAATCTCCAAACACTTTAAATAATTGTGTAAGATCTTTTAAAGTTTCTTTTTGTGGCATTTTATTTTTCACTTGACTTACAATATCTTCATGTATTACATCAGCGTCACATTTTTCACATTCTTGTAACTTATTATACATATTATTACCCCATTTCAATATATTTTTATTTTAATATCTGAATGATTGCTCATATATTATATTTTTATTATACTATATATTTAATAATATGTCAACAGTTATATGAATATTTATTCATATATTTATATAACAACAAAAACACCAAGTATAGCTGAATGCTACATGTGGTGTTAACAATAAATCCTGCCCCACTATCTATTTTAATATTTTTTACAGTGATAGTGAAATCACTAGGACATCCTAACAGTTTAGGATTATCTGATAAAGAAAAAGGAGTTTTTGCAATGCATATTGGTAGCTTACCATAACCTAATCTTTTAACATTTTCAAGTTCTTTTTTTGCTTTATCTAAATATTCGATATTACTTGCGCCATATATTTCACTGGAAACTTTATATATTTTATCTTCAATACTATCATCATCATTATAAATATATTTAAAATTATTATTGTTACTTTCTAAAGTTTGTACTGTAAGCCTAGCAAGTGAAATAGCACCGTCTGAACCATTTTCGTAAACTGTAGATATTTCACATTGTACATCTAAATTTTTACAATAATTTTTAATATGGTTAATTTCATTTTCTGTATCTGTATTAAATCTATTAATACAAACTATTAAAGGAACTCCGTATTTTTTTATATTTTCAATATGTTTCTTTAGATTAACAATACCTTTTTCGAGAGTTTGTATATTTTCGTTAGATAAATTTTCTTCAGTATCTCCGCCATTATATTTTAACGCTTTTACAGTTACAACAAGTATAGATATATCTGGAACTAAATTAGCTTTTCTGCATTTAATATCGAAGAATTTTTCAGCCCCTAAATCTGCTCCAAAACCAGCTTCAGTTATGCAATAGTCAGCAAGTTTTAAACCCATTTTTGTGGAAATAACAGAATTGCATCCATGAGCAATATTAGCAAATGGACCTAAATGTACAATACATGGAGTATTTTCTGTAGTTTGAACTAAGTTAGGATTCATTGCTTCTTTAAGTAGCGCCATCATTGCATTAACGACGTTTAAACTTCTAGCATATACCGGTTCATCATTAAAAGTATATCCTATAAGTATATTACCAATTTTATATTTTAAATCTTCTACATCTTCTGCTAAACAACATATAGCCATAAGTTCACAAGCTGCTGTAATTTCAAAACCCGTATGCATACCATTATTTGTAGTTATTTCTTTTAAACATCTGTCGTTCATATCGATAGCTCTTTTTATACATATTCTTTCAGGATCAATATTTGAAACATTCCCGTGTAGGATGCTATTATCTATAACTGCGCACAATAAATTATTTGCTGATGTAATAGCATGAAAATCACCTGTAAAATGTAAATCAATATCTTGAGATGGTAAAAGCTTTGCCATTCCTCCACCAATTGCTCCTCCTTTAACACCAAAAACTGGTCCTAAAGACGGTTCCCTCAAGACAGCTATAGAACTTTTACCTATTTTGTTTAAGGCCATTGTAAGTCCTATTGATTGTGTTGTCTTTCCTTCCCCATGTGGTGTGGGATTTACAGCAGTAACAAGTATCAATTTTCCAGACTTATTTCCTTTAATACATTCATAATAATCACTATAAATTTTGGCTTTATATTTTCCATAATAATCTATATATTCATCTGGTATATTTAATTTTTTAACTACATTTTCAATTTTTTCTATCATAAATAATACCCTCCTTTATATAAACATTATATGATGAATTTACAATGTTACCATTTATTGTGCTCTTTTATTTCAAATTAAGAAACTTCTTCTTTAGGCTTTCCCGCCTCTATTAGTACATCATTTTTAAGTAAGAATAAACTAATAACAAGTATCAAAACTCCTGTTCCAAGAAGTAACCATTCAATTTTAAACATATCTGATAGTGGTCCAAAGATAATCATTCCAATCGGCATAATGGCACTAGCTATCATCCCATATACTCCAAATACTCTTCCTAAATAATCTTCTTCTACTTTTTCTTGTAGCAATACAGTAGATGGAGTGTTAAACATAGGCATAAAAATTCCAAATATAGCCATAAAAATAACATATAATGTGAAAACAGGCACTATTCCAAGTGCAAATGTACATACTCCCATTGCAATACCGGATAATACCATTGTGTGTACCTTGTTTTTAAAACCGCCCCATGATGACATTAATATACCACCTATCATCATACCGATAGAAAAAGTGATCTCTATTAAAGTCAATCTCCATACATCATTACCAAAGCTACGTGTTACTTGTAAGGGAGTTAAAAATGCTACAGGTGTAGCAAGAAAAAAGAATAATGCACAAAACAAGAAAAATCTTTTGACATATGCATGACTTTTTATGTATTTAATTCCATTTTTAAAATCACTTAAATAACTTATTTCTCTCTTTTCATTTGCTTTTGCGTGAGTAACTACTTTTACAAGTGTAATCATTGTTAAAACGCCAATAATAGCAGTAACAACATCTATAAAAAATATTATTTCTATTTTTGTCATTGTAAGTAGCGCTCCGCTAAGCATAGGTGAAGCAAGCATAACTAACGACTGAATGCTTCCATTTATTGCATTAACTTTAGTAAGCTTATCTTCTGGAACAAGTTGTGGTAAAATAGCTCCTATTGCTGGTGTTTGAACTCCTGAACCTAACGAACGCACAGCAGAAATTACAAAAAGTAACCATAACGCATCATATCCCATGAAAAATAATATAGCCATAATTAGTGTAGATATTGCAATCATAGAGTCAGATAAAACGATAAGTATCTTTCTATTATAACGATCTGCCCAAACTCCAGCAAATGGGGATATAAAGAAAGTAGGTAAAAATCCACATATAATTGATATTGTCATCATTAGACCAGACTGTGTCTTTAAAGTAATATACCACATAATTGCATATTGAACCAGCGATGATCCAAATAGTGATATTGTTTGACTTGCTAAAAATAGTATTATGTTTTTTTTCCAATTTTGATTCATTTAATTTTTTTCTCCATTCAATTTATATTTTATATCCATTCATTATATTTTTTAATATATATTTTCTTAGCAAATAAAGCAACTATACAATATAATATTGGCACTACAAGAATTACCGCAATGTACTTAAGTGGAATTGCTACTAATCCTATAAAGTTACCTAATATTGTGAAAGGTACTAGTATTGAAATTATACTAAATAATATTGAAGAAAAGTATACAGATTTTGATGCATTACTCTCCACAAAAGGCATTTTAGCCGTTCTTATAACATGTAATCCAACTAAGTTGGAAACTATACCATATGAGAACCAAATTGTTTGAAATAATGCACTATCTGGCGCTCTTAAATCAAAACCAAACCATAATGTAGCAAAAACAATTAAATCAAAACATGAACTTAAAGGTCCCATAAAAATCATAAATCTCTTTAAACTAGATATATTTAATTTTCTAGGTCTTTGTAAATTATCGCTATCTACATTATCAAAAGGTATAGACAATTGTCCCATATCATAAATTAAACTTTGAACAAGCAATTGTATCGGTGTAATTGGGAAAAAAGGTAATATAATACTTGCAATTACTACTGAAAATACTTCGCCAAAATTCATACTTGCAGCTACTTTAATATATTTCATAAGGTTCGTAAATGTTGCTCTACCTTCAAAAACACCATCTATTAAAACATTTAAATCTTTTTCTAGTAAGATAATATCTGCTGTTTCTTTAGCAATATCTACCGCTGTATCAACAGAAATTCCTACGTCAGAGTTTGTAAGTGATGGTGCATCATTTATACCATCACCCATATAACCCACTACATTACCTTTATCTTTTAATAATCTTACAATTCTAGCTTTTTGTATAGGAGAAAGTTTTGCAAACACATTAACATCTTTTAATAAATGTATTACACCTGCATCAGGTAAATTATCTATCTGATTTCCTGTAATAACTTTTGAAGTATTAATATCTACTTGATTACAAATTGATTTAGTAACAGCGACATTATCTCCTGTAAGTACTATTACTCTTATTCCAGCATCATTTAATTTTTTTATTGAATCTTTTGCACTGGCTTTAGGTGGATCTAAGAAACCAATAAAACCAACAAGAATCATATCTTTTTCATCTTTTATTTCGAAATCTTCCATGCCGTTGGTATTTGATTTTTTGCATACTGCAATTACTCTCATACCATCTTCATTTAATTTTTCAGCTATACCTTTTGCATTATCTTTAATTTGATCTGTTATATCAAAAACTCTATCATCGTGTTCTACAAAAGAACAAATATTTAAAATTTCTTCAACTGCGCCTTTAGTTACTAATATAATTTGATTATCATCTTTAACAGCAATTGAAAGTCTTCGTCTCATAAAATCAAATGGTATTTCATCTACTTTTTTATATTTTTCTGTTAGCTGACTTAAATCGTTTTGTAGACCTCTATTTATTACAGCTTCATCTATACTACCTTTTAAACCAGTTTGAAAAAATGAATTTAGGAATGCATATTTTAAAACTCCTATATTTTCATTTCCATGAATATCTAAATATTTTTCTAGAACAATTTTATCTTCTGTTAACGTTCCTGTTTTATCTGTACATAAAATATTCATAGCTCCGAAACTTTGAATTGAGTCTAATTTTTTAACAATAGTTTTTTTCTTAGACATTTTAATAGCACCTTTAGATAAAGTTGAAGATAATATAACCGGAAGTAATAGTGGTGTTATTCCAATAGCTATTGCAACTGCAAATGTAAAAGTGGTTAACATATCATGTTTCCATACATTAATAAAGAAAGTAATTGGTATCATAATAAGCATAAACTTTATTAATAAATTACTTATATTTTCTATTTCTTTTCTAAAACCTGTTTTAGGTTTACCTTGGATTAAAGTATCTGCAACTTTTCCAAAATAAGTATTGTCTCCAATTTTCATAACAGCACATTTAGCTGAACCACTAATAACATTAGTACCCATTAAACAAATTGTATCTAAATCTGAAATACCAGAAATCTCATCTATAGATTTAGTTTGAGTATCTGTAAATTTTCTAACTGCATCTGATTCTCCTGTTAAAGATGACTGTCCTAAATATAGATCATTTGATTCAATAATTCTTAAATCAGCTGATACCATATCACCAGCTGAAAGAATAACTATATCATTTACAGTAAGATCCTTTACAAAAACTTTAAATTTTTCATTGTTCCTTAAAACTGTTGTAGTTGTAGATACTAATTCTTTTAGTTTTTCCGCAGCTTTATTAGACTTGTATTCTTGACTAAATTCTAGTAATGTACTTATTAAAACTAATACGACTATAACTATTATATTAGTATAACTAGGAACTTCTTGAAGTATTACATCTGTATAAAATAAAACTCCTGTTATTCCAAGTAATATAACATTAAAAGGACTAATAAGACTAGCCAAAAAATAGTTATACCATTTTTTTGGTTTAGATTGCTTAATCTCATTTTTACCATACTGCTCTTTATTTTTTATAGACTCTTCTTCGCTTAACCCTTCAACATTAATTTTGTACTTTGATATAAACTCTTCTTTGGGTAAAATACAATCAATTCCATAACTTTCTTTTACATCAAATTTATCTGACTCTTGGTTTGTCATTTAAAGACCTTCTTTCTTAAAATATATATTATATAAAAATACTACTTTCTTATTAGAATAGCAACACACTCTACATGAGCAGTTTGTGGAAACATATCTACAGGTGTTATACCAGTTACTGTATATTTACTACTTAATAACTTTAAATCCCTTGCTAAAGTAGCAGGATTACAACTGACATAACCTATTTTTTCTGGATTAAAATCTAGTATATATTGTATACTTTTTTCATCAAGCCCTTTTCTAGGAGGATCGACTACTATCACAGTTGGAATTATATTGCTATTTTTAAATATTTCTATTTTATCCTCCACACTACCTGCTATATACTCACAGTTTTTATTTTCGTTTAATAGTATATTTTTATTAGCCATTTCTACAGCTTCTTTTTCAATTTCTATACCGTAAACTTTTTTCACGTAATCACTTAGAAATATCCCTATTGTACCTACTCCACTATATAAATCAAATAAAATATCATTATGGCTTAAGTTCAATCCTTCTTTTAGCACATTATACAATACTTCTACTTGAACTGTATTTACTTGAAAAAAAGATTTAGGTGATATGTAAAAACAATGGTTTCCAATTATATCTGTTATATATTTTTCACCATATATTTGAATAGTTTCATCTCCTAATATCTCATTTGTTTTACTTTCATTTAAATTTAAAAAGATACCTTTTATATTTTCTTTATTTAACTCACTTACAACCTTTTGAAATCTAACATCTTTTAATAATTGCCTATTATTTACTACAATTACTATCATTATTTCACTAGTATGATATCCTCTTTTTATAACTATATGTCTAATATCTCCACTAAAATCTATTTCATTATAACCAGAAAAATCATATTCCATAAGTTTTTCAAATACAACTTTAGATAAAATATCTATTACCCTATTTTGTATATAACAACAATTATTCTCTACAATATTATGTGTTCTTTTTGAATAAAATCCTATCCTATTTTCTCCATTTATACTTCTAACTGGATATTGCACTTTATTTCTATAGTAATATGGAAGTCCCATACCAACAATGTTATTTAATGTGCCAAATTCTACACCTTGTCTATTAAGAGTATTTTTAACAATATTAGTTTTAAGACTTAATTGAAAGTCATACTTAATATGTTGAGATTCACAACCGCCACATGTTTTAAATACGGGACATATGGTATCTTCAATTCTACTATCAGCCTTTTTGTTTATCTGCTCAATTTTACCAATAGCATAACTAGAAGTAATTTTAATTATACGTACATCAATATTTTCGCCTTTAATACCTCCAGGTACAAATATAATCATTTTATCTACCTTAGCTATACCTTCAAAATTAATTCCATTGTCGACTATATCTACAGTTAATACATCGTTCTTTTTCAATATCTCTCTCCTTTTTAACAGTTATATTGTACCAAAAAAAAATCTGTTAGTCAATAGATAATATAGTAACATTTTTGTTTTAAAAGAATATAGTATATTAAGTTAAAGATAATTACACTAACTTACATAACATATCTTAAACTTAAAGGGAGTGAAAATTATATGATATCCAGAAATCAATTATTCGTCTTACTTATAACTCTTGCTTTTATATTTCTAATTTGTAGTAAGGATAGATACTCTACACCATTGAACTTTGATACCTTTTTCGGGGTAGATGGTTCAAACCCTTTCTCACGGAGGGTTATTATAACACAAAGGGGGGAAATATATAATGATGGATGAAAGATGTGGATGCAATACAGGTTGCGGATGTAACACTGGATGCGGATTCGGCGGAGGATTATTCGGCGGCGGAAATTCTTGCTGTTGTATAATAATTGTTGTAGTACTTATATTAATTTGTTGCTGCTGTAACTAGTATAACATATAATTTTTAAACTATAAAACCAGTCACAATTTTGTGGCTGGTTTTGTATGTTATACTAAATTTATTTGATTTTACATAATATGTATGATATAATTAGTCTGTGTAAAAAAGTTAATCCTTATTTAACTAAAAAAGGAGGTATTAATATGGAGTATCCAAAAGTTATTGAAAAAATAATATTGAAAGAAGGATCTACTTACGAAGAGCTACGTCAAATAATTATTGATAACATTCAAGAAATTGAACAAGATTTATGGGAATTTGAAATTGATAAACTAAAATTTCCAATAAAGCTCAGAGATAATGAACTGTTCGAATTTTTAGAGTTCTTCTTCCTTCATGAATATGACAAATCTGTATATGTTAATATATATACTAGTGAAGGAAAAATTGTGGTGGAATGTGATAGGTATTTTGAAGGATCTATGCTTGCCTTTATTTCAATATTTACTATTGGAGTAATCACATTAATAGTTATGATACTAAAATAAGATATGGGAGGTGACATTTATTTGTCATCTCTTTCATATTTATATAACCTTATTCATATAATTTAGCAGGAGGTGATTAAATGATATTTAAAGGTGCGGCTACCGCTATTGTTACTCCATTTGATGATAATTTAAATGTAAATTATGCCAAACTAAAAGAATTGATTGAATTTCAAATTTCAAATGGAATTAAAGCAATAGTTGTATGTGGTACAACAGGAGAGTCTTCTACTCTTACAGATACGGAAAAAAGAGAACTAATACGTTATACTGTTCAAGTAGTAAATAAAAGAGTCCCTGTCATAGCCGGCACAGGAACAAATAATACAGCATACTCAATAGAATTATCTAAATATGCCGAAAAAGTTAATGTTGATGGTTTATTACTTGTTACACCATATTATAATAAATGTACACAAGATGGTTTATATATGCATTTTTGTGAGATTGCAAAATCTGTAAATTTGCCTATAATAGTATATAACGTTCCATCTAGAACTTCAGTAAATATTTCTGTAGATACTGTAGTTAAATTGTCTAAGGTACCTAATATAATTGGAATAAAAGAAGCAAGTTCAGATTTATCTCAAATAGCAGATATTCTATCTAAAGTTGATGAAAGTTTTGATGTATATTCAGGTAATGATGATCAAATTCTTCCTATTTTATCTTTAGGTGGTAAAGGTGTAATTTCAGTACTTAGTAACATACTTCCAAAAGAAACAAATAACTTATGTCAGTTGTATTTTGATAATAATACAGAGCAAGCTAAATTATTACAACTAAGATATTTAAAATTAATTAAAAGCTTATTTATTGAAGTTAATCCTATACCAATAAAAGAATGTATGAATATTTTGGGGTATAATGTTGGAGGAACAAGGTTACCCCTTTCAAAAATGAGTGATAAAAATATACAAACTTTAAAAGATACCTTAAAAGAATTTAATCTAGCATAAAATGTTATAATTATATAATAACATCGGTAATATTAGAAAATTATATTATTACTGATGTTATTACTTATTTTATTTTTCTTTATGATACTCATTCATTATGTTCTTATTTAAGTTAGTAGATTAACTCTTGCTAAGTAATATTAGCTGTGATATAATATATTTATTAGTTTAAAGGAGAAAATAATATGTTACAAGGAGTTATAGGGAAAGCAAAACGTGCAATAGAAGATTTTAATATGATAGATGAAGGAGATAAAATAGCTGTTGGATTATCTGGTGGTAAGGATAGTATTACACTACTTTATTCTTTATTCTATTTACAAAAATTTTATCATAAAAAGTTTACTTTAATGGCAATAACAATTCATCCAGGAAGTGAAACTTTTAAAACAGAAAAATTAGAAGAATTGTGCAAAGAATTAGGTATAGAATATATAGTATATAAATCAGATATTGCAGATATTGTATTTAATATACGTAAAGAAAAAAATCCTTGTTCATTATGTGCAAACATGCGTAGAGGTATATTAAATAGTTTAGCTGTAGAAAATGGTTGTAGTAAAATAGCTCTTGGACATCATGCAGATGATGTTATGGAAACTTTTTTAATGAGTTTACTACTTAATGGTAAAATACACACTTTTTCTCCTGTAACGTATTTAAGCAGAAGTAAAGTTAAAACTATTCGCCCATTTATCTATGTAGAAGAAAAAATTATACGAGCAATAGCTAGGGAAAAGAATTATCCAGTCATGGGAAAATGTTGCCCAGCTGATGGATTTACCAAGAGAGATTATATGACGGATTTATTAAAAAGTCTTAAAAAAGATATACCTAAAGTTAGATCACATATTTTTGGCGCTATACAAAGATCTAATATAGATGGTTGGAATAAAAATGTAACTAAAGAAGAATTAAATTAATTAAATGTATAAAAACAACCCCAGTTTTGAATTTATCGAAGCTGGGGTTGTTTTAACAAAAAATATTCTAAAACTTATATTTATCAAAATAAATTATAGACAGTAGTTTTGATAAAAAATAATTTATTAGTTTTTTTTGTAATCTAAAAACACAGTCTGCATCAAAAGATAATAATCTTATCGGTAAAAATACACACGCTATTACAAAAACCATAAAAAAACAGAATAATATAGATAAACGTTCTAAAACATCAACAATTAAATATTTAATCCGATCTTTTAAACTTATACAATGAAATTTCATTATATCCCTCCTAATTAATTTATTTGTAAAATATTATACACCCTAATAATACATTATGTCAATTAATATCTGAAAATATATTCCTTTATGTATTATATTAATATTATTATTTACATTTTAATTGGAGTTTCTATTCCAAGTAAATTTAATCCTTTTTTTATTACTATTCCAGTACTGTTTACTAGTAACAATCTTGCCTCTTTAACACTATTGTCTTCTACAAGTATTGAATTGTTATTATAAAACACCGAGAAACTACTTGCCACATCAATTATATATCTTGCAAGTATAGATGGTTCATAACTTTCAGCTGATTCATATATAGCACTTTCAAATCTATCTAAAAGTTTTATTAATTTTATCTCATCTTCATTATATGTATAATTTATTTTCTTTATATTATTTACATCTATACCAGATTTATTAAGTAAACTACAAATCCTAACATATGTATATTGTACATATGGACCTGTTTCACCGTCAAATCTTAATACTTCATCCAAATCAAAAACAATATCTTTAATTTTATTATGTTTTAAATCATTGAATACTAAAGCTCCTACTCCTATTTGTTTAGCAAGTAAATCTATGTCATCTACTTCTGCACCTTTATCTTCAATTATTTTTTTAGATTTAGTTATTGCATCCTCAATCAAATCTTGAAGATAAATTACTGTACCTTCTCTAGTAGACATTTTGCCAGTTTTAAGTCTCACCATACCATATGGTACATGAACTAATTTTTTAGTATATTTTTCATCTACTAGATATTTAGAAACTTCAAAAATTTGTTTAAAATGATGTATTTGTTCATATGAGGTTACATATATAGATTTTGCGTAATTATAAGTTCTAGATCTATATAATACAGCAGCTAAATCTCTAGTAGCATAAATAGTAGAACCATTAGATTTAAGTATTATACAAGGAGGTTCATTTTCACCTAATTTAACAACTTTAGCTCCCTCACTTTCTACAAGTACACCTTTTTCATCTAATATTTTTACTACTTCTTCCATCTTATCATTATAGAAAGCTTCTCCGTTGTATGAATCAAATTTACAACCTAATATTTTGTATATTCTTTCATATTCTTTCATACTAACATCTTTAAAATATTGCCATAATGCTAATATATCTTTATCCCCTTCTTCTAACTTTTTAAAATTATCTCTAGCTAAATCAAATATACTTTCATCTTCTTTTGCAAGTTTATTGATTCTTACGTATATATCTGTTAATGTATGAAGTGGATCCTTTTCTATGTCATATTCGTCTTTAAATCTTTCGTATCCTACGATTAAAAGTCCAAATTGTCTTCCCCAATCCCCTAGGTGATTAATACCTATAGAATTGTAACCTAATTCATTATGTAAATTATATAATGCTCTACCAATAATTGTAGTTCTAAAATGACCTAAATGAAATGGCTTAGCAATATTTGGCGATGAATAATCTATTGTAACATTTTGCCCATTACCTATATTTACAAATCCGTATTTATTTCCTTTATGAATAATATTCTCTAAAATATTTTCACATAACATTTCAGAATTAGTATAAAAGTTTATATATCCACCTACTACTTCCTTTTTAGATATTCTATCATCAATTTCTAAACTTTCACTTATTTCTTTAGCTATATTTATAGGAGAATTTTTAAGAATTTTTGCAAACTTAAAACATGGTAGGGCTATATCTCCCATACTATCGTCTTTTGGTTTTTCTAAGGTATCAACTATTTCTTCTACTGTCATTTCGAAGTTATATTTATTTGTTAATACTTTATGTAACTCTTCAGCTATATATTTTTTTATTTCATTCATATTAATTTCCTCCATTTTTTGCATAGTTTTCAACTATTTTATATATTTCACTTTTATTATCATCAGTAGCTATTTTGTTTCTTATTATGCTTCCACATTTAAGGCATTTATACACTACGACCTCACTCTTTATCTTATTACTAACTTCTATATTAAATGGTTTTAATGAGCCCTTACACTCGTTTAACCTATCGCCAGGATTTACATCTACATGTATAGAATATAAACAGTTATTACAATGATCTCTTGACGTATACTCTAATTTTTCAACCTTTTTTCCGCAATGATTGCATATGAAAGATTCATCATTTTTAATAAACATATAGCTACTCCTTACTTATCACTTATTTATATAGCAATTATTATATCATACAAGAAGATAAAAAACAATATCTAGTTAAATTAAACAAAAGTAATATTCCATTAATTATATAATAAAACAAAGATAGAATAGTCTATCCTTGTTTTATTACATTAATTTTTTTTTATACTTCATAAACTACATAAAAGTAGGTAGTTCTTTACCAAGAACCCCCTCCACCACCGCCGGAACCTCCACCAGATGATCCTCCTCCTGATGAACCACCACTAGAAGATGAAGGGCTAGATGACATAGAGCTTACTGCTGAAGTCATTGTATTAGACATAAAACTGCTAAATGTAGCATAACTAAACGCTTCTCTTCCATCATACCAACTTGGAGGAGAAATTGCAATTACCTCAAATTTTTTTATCCATTTTTCTGAAACACCCAGAACATAAGTATATGGTAAAATGTTATAAAAATATGTTGGATCTTGCATTACTAACTCTTCTAATTTTTCCTTTTCTACAACTGTTAAAAAATTTTTAAATCCTCTAATTTTCCCTAATATCTCATTTCCGTATTTTGTTCTTTTAGACATGTTTTGAAGAACTATACACATTATACATATACTTATAAGACCTACAATGTATGCAACTAAATACATTGTATCTGTCATAATAGCAGGTAATACCATAAATGCCCAAGGCATTCCACCAAATCCAGATCCCCATACTAATGCGAATAATTTAGGCATCCCAGGAATCTTCCCAAATACACCTGCAAATAATACAGTAAATCCTATACCTGGAAATACTAATGCAAATATTAAAGAAACAAATCCAGAATATTCTACTACTGGTTTTACTGTTATAACAAAAAATGTAGCTATTATCATAATTACCATGATAAAATTTTTACTAAAAGATTTTTTATCAAATATTCTATATTTGTTTTCATCATCATTTAATCTTTCGGTAATTCTACCAAGTGTTATATAGAAATAATCTCTTAAATCTTCAGAAGTAACTTCATTTTTTAATTTAAATAATCCATCAAAAAATATTTTTTCACTAGAATTATTTCCATCATACTCTTTGAGTTTAATTATTTTAAAATCTTTAGTATTAAAAAATAGTCCTTTTTCATCACTCTCAACTATTTTTAAGTAACCCTTATTTGCTAAATATACTAATAAAGATACAACATCTTCTGAAGTAGAAATACCTTTATATAAATATCCAATTTCAGCACTGTTGTAGTCCTCAGGTGGATAGAATTCTACTGTCTCTATAACTTTGTTATCTTTTCCATACTTAAACCATAGTAATAAAGATATAACAGCAAAAATAATTGGTAAAAGTAATGAAATTATAATAATATAATCAAAATTAAAACTTGCACCTATAAAGTAACCTTCTGGAAGTTCCAATCTAACTGTCAAGGCTTCACCTGGATTTAGTGTTCCGTTGTATGAACCTACTATTGTATTACCAACAACATTATAATTAACATTACTATTATTTGTTAAATATTTTGCTCCAGAAGAAAATCCTAAAGTATTTTTATTAAATTTCTTAGGCAT
Organism: Clostridia bacterium; assembly: GCA_029256705.1. Taxonomy (GTDB): domain Bacteria; phylum Bacillota; class Clostridia; order TANB77; family CAG-465; genus RGIG5057. The sequence continues at coordinate 7,803 of JAQSXK010000010.1, read as the reverse complement.
TTCAATAGTAAATGAAATATTATTGATTGTTGTATCCCATTCATTACCAATTAAATTAAAATACAATTCATCATATCCCTTTCCTGTGTCTTTACCTAAATTATATGAATATTTAATTGCATAATCCTGCGGACCATTTAATGTAATATTTGGATCACCAATTTTTATAACCTTATAACCATTTTCATTATATGTTGTAGAATTTTCACTTACAAATACATCACTAATTCTAACTCTATTATTTGATGTGGTACCATCTAATCTTTCAACTTTATTTCTAAGTGGTAATTTTCTAAATATTCCATGCTTATTTATATTAAAATAAGCACCAATATTTTCAGTTATATCAATTACATTATTTTCATTCACAACTAATTTTATATCATAATTATCAATTTGATAATCATACCCACTATTTTGATAATTCGTACTATTTGTATAAGTTACGCTGGCAGCATTAATAGTAGTCAAAAACAGTACATTAAAAACGAACATAAATGATAAAATTAAGTATTTTTTAATTTCTTTCATTTTAACCTCCATTAATTAAAGTTTTACTTCAATATTTTCTCTTTCGTCAGTTATGATCTCAAACATTTTCGCAGATTTGAAACTAAATAATTTTGCAACTAGATTACTAGGAAACATTTCAACCTTAGTATTTAAATTTCTTACAACTGCATTATAATATTTACGTGAATTTGCTATATCTTCTTCTATCTTTATTAATTGTTTGCTTAAATCTAAAAAATTTTGATTAGCCTTTAAATCTGGATAATTTTCAGCTAATATCATTAGTTTTGAAATACCTTTAGTCAGCTGCTCATTTGTGCTAATCTTTTCGTTTAGTGACATATTATCATAAACATTATTTCTTAATTTAGTAACCTCCTCTAAAGTATTTTTTTCATAATCAGAATAACCCTTTACTGTTTCAACTAAATTTGGAACCACGTCCCACCTTTTTTTAAGATATACATCCATTGTAGCAAATGCCTCTTTTACCAAATTAATTAATTTTACAAAAATATTATAAGTTACAAGAATATAAATTATTGTAACAAAAACCGCGCCTACTAAAATATACAAATACATATTTAACACCCATCCTTTTTTACCTTTTAATTACCTAATTTTACATTTTATGATAAAATTATATAATGTTTTTATTATTTTATCAAGAAAATAATTTAATTTTTTCGTTTTTATTCAAATATTATATTTTTAGTATACATTTATATAGCTGTTATATATAAAAAACGAAGATAAATTAATTATCCTCGTTCATTTTTAAATATTCCGTACTTCTATATCATACTTGGATTTCTAGTTATGGCAAGAGATACGTCTTTAACTTTATTTAAATCGTATATTTTTAAGTTATCATATATTTTTTTCATTACAGAATTAGATATATTTGTTTTTATTAAAATATTTATCCTATATTTATTATTAATTCTCTCTATGTATGGAGATTTTGGTGAAAAAATTTTATACATATCTTCGCTATCTTGCATAATATTATATAACTTATCTGATGCAAATTTAACACTATTACTATTTACACTAGCAAGTTGTAACAATATTAAATCTGAAAAAGGTGGATAGTTAAAAGCTTGTCTAAAAGCTATTTCTGTATTGTAAAATTCTAAATAATCATGATTTACTGCACTGTTTAGTACAGCATTTTCTGTATCAGAGGTTTCAATAACTGTTCTACCTTTTTTATTTCCTCTACCAGATCTACCCGCTACTTGAGATATATTTGAATACGCCTTTTCAGAAGCTAAATAATCGTTCATATTGAGCATTGAATCACTACCAAGTACACCTACTAAAGTTACATTTTCTATATCATGACCTTTACTTATCATTTGTGTACCTATTAAAACATCTATATTCTCATTTTTAAATTGTTCTAATATTTTAGCGTGTGAATCTTTTAAAATTGTTGTATCCTTGTCCATTCTTAGTATAGAAATACCTGAAATTTGTTTTTTTAATTCTTCTTCGATTTTTTGTGTTCCGAAACTACTTTCTTTTAAGTCATTGCTCCCACATATAGGGCAATTAGTTACGTTTCTTTCTGCATGACTACAATAATGACACAGTAACAAATTACTTTTTTTGTGATACGTCATAGCCACATCACAGCTTGTACACCTAAATATGTATGAACAAGTTCTACATGTTAAATATGAAGAATATCCCCTACGATTTATAAAAATCATTGTCTGTTCTTTATTTTGAATATTTTTAATAATTTCTTCTTTTAACCTTCTACTAATAACTGAATTATTACTTAAATTTTCCGTTTTTCTATCTACCATAATAACTTCAGGCATATCTGCACCGTTTGGTCTATTCTTAAGTTCAAATAATTTAATTTTATCTACTGTAGTTTTATAATATGTTGATACTTCAGGAGTTGCACTACCTAGTAAAAGTGTTGCATTATTTTCTGCACAAATATATGCTGCAACTTCCTTAACCGAATATTTGGGTGTTGTTTGAGAATAATAACTTGAATCATGTTCTTCATCAACTATCACAAGTCCAATATTATCTAATGGTGCAAATATTGCAGATCTTGCCCCTACAACTATCTTACTTTCACCTATTTTTATTTTTCTATATTCTTCTTTTCGCTCAGATATTGTCATCCTACTATGTAACACCGAAACTATATTACCAAATCTAGATACAAAACGCGTCAATGTTTGATGTGTAAGTGAAATTTCTGGAACAAGTACAATAACCGTTTTATTACCTTTTAAAACTTCTTCAATCACTTGAAGATATACCTCAGTTTTTCCACTACCAGTTACACCAAATAGCAAACATTGATTATGTTCATTTGACTTAACAAGCTTTATAATACCATCTATGGCAACTTTTTGCTCATTAGTTGGTAATAGTTTTTCTGTTCTTTCAACATTTAAATCTACTAAAGCATCCCTTTTTATATCTACTTTTTCTAAAGTAATATATTCATTTTTTTCAGCTGTAGAAACGATAGCTCTACTAATGCCTAAACCATCTGTAATATCTTGAAGAGTAACATATTCATTATCTATTAAAAATTTATATAACTGAATATGTTTTGCACTTTTTATTTTTCCTTCTTCTATATCGTTTAATATTTCTGAAGAATCCTTATTTAAATTAATCACAATTTCTTGCTTAGCTTTTAGAGTTTTACTTGACTTTATATTATTAGTTCCAGGTGGAAGCATTAGTTTTAAAGTATCGTATACATTGCAAAAATACATATATGCCATCCATTTAGATAGTTTGAGCTTAGCATTATCTATATAAGATATTTCATCTAAAATTTCATCAATATCTTTTAACTTAAATTTTGGATTATATTCATCATCTTCTATTTTAACTATTATGCCTTCTTCAAATCTATTGATACCTCTACCAAAGTTTACTTTAACTCTTTTACCAATAGATATATCTGGTATCATAGTTTCTTTAACAGAATAATCATAAACCTTATTAAGTTTTTTAACAGATGTGTTTATAAGTACTTTTACTATCACTAATTATCACCTACTAACAATATTTAGATATAAGATCATTTACTAATGGTAAAAACTCTTCTTTAAGTTCTTCCAATCTTTTTTCTGTTTCTGCTTCAAATCTTACAGTAAGTTTTGGTGTTGTATTTGACATTCTAATTATTGCAAATGAATCTTCAAATTCTGGTCTTGCACCATCAACTGTATTTGTGTTATAACCCTTGCTTTTACAATATTCAACTACTTTTTCTACTATAAAGGCTTTCTTTTCATCAGTAGCAGTAATTTTAAGTACAGGAGTTGAATAGTATTTTTTCAAAGTATCTACAACATCGCTTAAAGTAATTATCTCATTATCTACAATTTCTACCATCCTAAGTCCAGCATAAATACCGTCATCAAAACCATAAAATTTATCTTTAAAAAATGTATGTCCTGAAATCTCTCCACCGAATAACATTCCTTGCTTTAACATTTCTCTTTTTATATATGAATTTCCTGTTTTGTATACTATAGGATTTCCACCAACTTTTCTAATCTCTTCAGATAGAGTTTTTGAACAACTAACGTCAAATATAACAGATTTATTTTCTAAATTTGGTAAAATATATTTAGATATTATAGCCATATAGTAATCACTAGATATTATTCTCCCTTTATTATCTACACATCCTACTCTATCACAATCTCCATCAAATGCTATACCAATATCTGCACCAACTTCTAATACTTTTTTTTGTAAATCTACTAGATTCTCAGCTTCTGCTGGATCTGGATGGTGATTTGGAAAATCTGGATTTGATTCACAATATATATAAGTTACATCCAAATTTAATTTATCAAAAACATCATGAACAATTATTGAAGCTGTACCATTACCTGAATCAACAACAACTTTTAATCTGTTCTTAAAGTTAAATTTAGATACTAACATATTTATATATTCATTTCTAATATCATAATTTGTAACTTTTCCTTCTCCAGATATAAAGTTACCTCCAAGTGTAAAGTTTTTGAAATCTACAATCTCTTCTCCACAAATTTCACCCTTTATATCATAAGCTATTTTAAAACCATTATATTCTTTTGGATTATGACTTGCTGTTACAACAACACCTGCATGTATGTTTAAAATTTCATTCGCATAATATAACATTGGTGAAGTCACAACTCCAAGATAAATAACATTAACACCTGAATCATTTATTCCTTGTATAAGCGCTTTACACAAAATTGGAGAAGAACTTCTAGCATCTTCACCAACTATACATTTATCTGCACTATACTTTTGTTTCAAAATTGTTCCATAAGATCTACCTATCGTATAACTTACATCTTCATTAAGATTCTTATTATAGATTCCCCTTATATCATAACCTCTAAATATACTTTCATCAATTTCTTTTATAAATTTCATATTTATACTCTCCTTAAAAAAATAAAGTAGTAATTTTATTACTACTTTTATATAATTAGTTTTCCTGCTTTTTTAACCATTTAAAATATTCTGTTAAAATATTTTGAGCAGCTTCCTCGGGTGAAATATTAGTAGTATTTAATACATAATCATAATTTGACATATCATCTTTTCTTATATTATATATTTTAAAATATCTGTCATTCTCTAATTTAAATCTCTCTGCTATTTCACTTGCTGCATGCTCTAAATCCGTATATTCTTCTACTTTACCTCTATTACTATCATTAAATACCCTATGAGCCGCTACTTCTAAATCTACAGTCAAGTATACTTTAAAAGAATGTGGTATAGCGTACCATCCAAGCCTTGCATCTACAATTAAATTATCATGCTCTTTTGCATATAACTCAGCACTTTTTTCAATTTGTAAATCAATTTCTTTATGAGACTCAACATATATATTAAAATCTTTAATTGACATATTATGCTGCCTTGCAAGTTCTCTAAAATACTCACCATTTTTATATATCTCATAATTTAATTTAGCTTGTAGTATGTGTGAAACTACACCTTTTCCACTTGCAATATCACCAGTTAAGGTAATGATATGAATATTCTTATTCATTTTCGCTTGCTTCCTTTTTACTTTGTTTTACAGCTTTTTTAGCAACCTTAACTTCTTCTTTTTTCTTATCCACTATTTCAGTTACTTTTTTTTCTACGTCTTCATCTACTTTTTTAACTTTTTTAGCTTTTTTAGGTTTTTCTAAATCTAAAAGTTCATCTTTAACAGCTAAGTCTTTTAAAATTCCTTCAACTGTATTAGATATAACTGTATCCATATCTAAATCGTTACCTTTATTTTTTAAAACGTACTCTCCACTTATTTTTACTAAAGCTTTTTCTTCATATATTTCAGTTGCTGCTAAATCTACTGTATCTTTTATGTTAGCATCTCCTCGTTCTAATCTTCTTTGTGCAATCTCTCTAGCTCTTTTTGCAATTGCTATAGCTACCTCATATCTATTACCTGCTTTTTTTATTAGTTCATTAACGTTTGGTTTTGATAACATTTGAATTTCTCCCTTCGAATCGATGTATATATTCTACCACAAAATATAGTATATTTCAATATTTTTATTAAAGTTTAACAAAAATAATCAATTTAAAAAATTACATTCAAAATTATAAGCATTGTAGAGCAAATATATATTAATTAAAGCTAAATAAAATAGTTGTTACATTTATATATTAAATATTTGCACAACTATTTTATTTACTAGTTATAGTTTAATCTACTTCACATTGTTAAAATTATTTAGGTTGTATTTCATATAGTGCAGCTGAATATGGATATGTACCAACAGGAATTGTACATATTTCATCTACGCTGCTACCTCTAGATATTGAACTAATTTCAGTTTTATTTTCATTTAAGAAAGTTAAAGATATTGGTGCATACATAACAGAACCTTTAAATCTTATGTTTTTTCCTCCCATACTACTATCTACTTGCATATATAGGTCTACATTATTTCTTATTTCTGAGGTACTATCGTTTCCATCATATGCTTCCTTCAATATTGCATCTATTACATTAGATGTATAACTTGAAACCTTTCGTGTTTCATTTTCATATGCATCTATGCCCTTTGTATATATTGTTTCTCCTTGATTTACTTTTATGGCTTGATCATTATAATATAACCAATCGCCTGTTGTTCCTATTCTATATAGTCTTTGTACACTTGTTGGAAAATAATTTACCGTTACCATTTGGTATGGCTCTTTTATAGCTTTTGTTGGATCAGCTGTAAGTAACATATAACCATTAGTACTAGAAAATGTTGTGTACCAACAGGAATTGTACATATTTCATCTACGCTGCTACCTCTAGATATTGAACTAATTTCAGTTTTATTTTCATTTAAGAAAGTTAAAGATATTGGCGCATACATAACAGAACCTTTAAATCTTATGTTTTTTCCTCCCATACTACTATCTACTTGCATATATAGATCTACATTATTTCTTATTTCTGACGTACTATCGTTTCCATCGTATGCTTCCTTCAATATTGCATCTGCTGGCATTGAAATAGTTTTACTTACAATTACCTCTAATCCAGTAGATTTTTTAACACTTTTAGCTATCACTGTTCCAGTTGCGATATTAAATTCTCCTGTATATTTTAACCAATTTATACCATTATCTATACTATAATAATTATCTATATCTGTTCTTGTGTCATATGTTATCGTTGTTTTGGCATCAATTATTACACCATAAGAAGTTAATACTGCATATCCGGAATTCGATTGTATTATCGGTACTGTAGGTTTATCTAAATCTAAGCTTACAACTTTCTTTTGAACAGTTATTTCATTTCCTGCACTATCTTTTCCTTTTGCATATATTGTTACTGTTCCATCTGCATTTTGCCAGTTATTTGATAGTATTGTATACGAAGATATTGCAAATGGTGCAGTATAATTAGTCCATGTTGCATTACTTGTTCCAACTTTGTACTGCTTTATTGTTGAATCTCCATAATTTATTGTTACATTTGCATTTAACCCTACAGTAGTTTCTGGGCTTACTTGTATATCTATAGTAGGTGCTGTTAAGTCCACATTTGTTACATTTAATGTATATACTTGTTTGTTACCAACTTGATCTTCTGCATAAAATGTATAGTATCCATTACTTGTTATATTTACTATACTATCATTTGCTATTTCTGTTCCAGAGTTTGTGAAGTAACTTTCACCTTGAGTGCCTGCTGCCCATTTTACTTTACCTACCCCTACATCATCTGTTACACTTACTTTTACAGCTACTTTTTGTTGTGCAGTA
>JAQSXK010000003.1 GCA_029256705.1 Clostridia bacterium | reverse complement strand
CATGTCTTAAATGCGCCGCCAGCGTTCATCCTGAGCCAGAATCAAACTCTCGTTTAAAATTCTATTCTCATAACTTTATGCTATGCGAATTTACTTTTTTGTTTGTACTTTTAGTTGTATTTAACTACAACCATTTTTAAGGTTTTAACTTTGTATTGTTTATTTTTCAATGTGCTCTTGTGCCACGTTAAGTGACTGTTTATATTTTAACACAGTTTCGACATCTTGTCAATACTTTTGTTAAAAAAATCATAAAAAAATGAAAATATTATTGACCTTGTTTTGTCTGTATATTTTCGCTATTTAATGACACGTCTCAACGACGTATTATATGATAACATTTTTATTTCTATTTGTCAATATATTTTATAAAAATTCTTTAATTTTTTAAAAATTTCTACCTAATTCGACATATATTAAATTAATTAAGAGTTTTTACAAATAAAAAAGTAGTCTGAAATATACAATTCATGACTACTTTAACTAATTTAATTATTTACTTCATTAATTAATTTTTCTTTAATCTTATAAGGAAGTATATTGCAATTTTTTAATTCATCCTTGCTTACACATACTATTTCATACTTTCCATATTTATCAATATCAATATTAGTAAATTCCTCGCCTTTACCTGTTCCTAATTTACCACTTAAATATTTTACATTATAAAACTTCTCATATTTATCTAATTCATTTACATATTCTTCGTAAAAAATATCTTCTATTTCTACCTTTATACCTAATTCTTCAAACACTTCACGTATACATGCATCTTCAAAAGTTTCTCCTGGTTCTAAATGACCACCAACAGTAGCATAAAATACCTTATGCTCATTATCTACTGTCTTTTCTCTTCTAATGAATATATACCCATCCTCTGTCCTTATAATGGCTCTTGCAGTTCTTTTCATAGGTTCACCTATTCTACTATCATATTAGGATTGAATTTAGTATCCGCTTTAAGTGTATTTGCTGTTTCGTTTAATTTTTCTCCTGGTTTTAATATTTCTAAACTTAAACTTAATAATTTATACTTTTTAGTTAGGTTATCTTGTTCAAAAATACTTATTGAATTTTCTAATGAATCTTCTAATTGTCTTAAATCAGTTGTAAAATATACTTCATTATCTTTTAAAATCCCTGTTATTTGTTTAACAACTCTGAACATTTCTGCTAAATGTTGAACATCTTCTCCAACAAATACAAGTTGAGGAAGTTCAGAAAGTCCTGCATCATTTTTAGTGAAGTTCTCAAAAAAATCTGAATACAATTGTATCTTAGTCGCAAAGTTATTTTGCCAATCTTCATTTCTTCTTACAACTTCAAATACATAATTTACTTCATTTGTACCATCTTTTAATCTTATAAGTCCACCTGTTGGTTTAAATTTTACATTATATTTTTTTGAATATAATAAAAAGTTAACATCAATATCTAAGTAACTTGCAACCTTCTCCATATAAGCTATTAATATTTGATTGCCTGCTAATTTTCTCTTCAACTCATATGCCGCTTTTATATTATCAGTTGGTTGCCAATTTGTATTTATATTTCTTTGTTTTAATATATATGTTCCTAATTTATCTAGCCCATATACTCTAAATGAACTCTTCCCACTACCACTTTCAAAATAATATCTTGCAAGTACTTTAGATTTTGTTAAATCTTCAAGTAACTTAGCAACTTTATCTTGTCTTTTATCTTTTTCTATTTCTTCTAATTTATTTCTTTTATTTAAAATTTGCGTAACTTGCCTTGATGTTACAAATGAAAATTCGTTTACAACTTCTAATGCTTTAATATGTAATTCATTTATGTATCCCATATCCATCTTAAATACAACCTGATTTATAGATGCAAATCCCTCTTTACCATCAAAGACTTTAACTTCATTTTCTCTAACAGCAAAAGGTGATACAGCCGTTTTTACTTCCTTATCTTTAATCATCTTAATCACTCCTTAAATTTTACTTTAAATTTAACAATAAAATTAATATATACCTAATATCTAATAATTAATTTTAACTATAGATATCTCCTAAATTAATTTATACAGTTATTATACACTAATTTAAAAATATTTTCAACTATATTTGAATTAAACTATCAAAAAAGTAATTATACTTTATAAAACATATATATTAAAATCTTCTATTTGTCCGTGTAAATTTATAATTTTCTATTATATGTTTTCTAATTATTCTAGATTCTTGCCAAAATAGTTTATCTTCGTCTCTTACTATTAATATTTCAGTGTTTTTTAAACTATCTAATTTTTTGATCATTTCTTCTTCACCGTTTTTTCCCATATTACCCAAAAAAGGTAAATCCATGCTACCATTACTTTTACCAAGTGGTAGCATATATACTCCTGCATGTCCAGAAAATATAACAACATTAATACCCAAACTCTCTTTATATTTTATATAATTATTTATATAAGTAATTTTTTCTTTTAACTCCTTTGTTACAATTGTATATTCATATATTTCTATTTTCTCAGATTTATCAGATATTATGAAGCTAAAATAACTTATTAAGTTATATCCACTATATATAATTAATGCGATTAGTATAAGAGAAACAAGAATTTTTAGATATTTTTTAAATTTATCTAAATAACCAGCAAATATTATATCAAACAAATAGAATCCTAATATAAATATTATATATGCACCAGTTATTGAATGGTATAAATTCACAATTGGATAAGCCATAAATTCCATGCAAACTCCAAAAGTCATTAATTTTACAATATTACTTTTCATTTCATCACTTATATTTATAGAATTATTCTTATAAAATAGTGTCATCAAAGATACTAATACAATTATACACATTATACCAATACTTACAATTGCATCTATTTCAACAAAAAAGTTATTTGAAAATTCTGGTATACCTAAAACTGTATAATTTATGAAATCATATAAACTACCATTAAAATATAATATAATTAGGTAACTTATTATAAATATTATAGCTATAGCGACTTTTGTTATTATAGACTTTAAAAGAATTTTATAACTACTTTTACAAAGAAACACTTCGCTCATTGTTAATCCTAAAATATAATATAAAGTAACATTGTGCTTTGTTAAGAATATTAAAAATATTATTATACTTTGCAAGAGAGTTAAAGCTTTTGATTTAAATTTCGATTCATTAATAGAAATTTGGAGTCCTATTAAAAAAAATATTGAGACTAATATATTATAATTAGCTCCACCCGTACCTATATAAATAGTTGGTATATATATTATTAGCGAATATATTAATGATTTTAATTTACTTATCTTTAAATTTATAAAAAATTTGTATATTAAAACAATTAATGTTGAAATCAAAAATAAATTATATAATTTAAATGTCAATAAACTTAGGCCAAAAAGGTTACAAAATAATACTCCAATATTAAAAAACAGTGGCGTTATAATTATATTTGCCTCTTTATATATTTCAAATCCATTATATATCTTTTGAATATTATGGAAATTCCATATTTCATCAGACTCAACTAGTTTAATAAACATAATCGGTCCAATTGTACATATTAATAAAAAAGCAAATAGGATATAAGTATCGTATTTGCTAATAAATTGTTTTAATTTAATTAAAGTGATTTTATTCATACTATTAACCTATTATAATAAGCTTAATTTTCTTTTTTTCAACATTTATCCTTTTAACGCTTACTAAAACCTTTTGTCCATATTCTATACCACTAACATGATCAGCTATACCAGATAAATTAGGCTTAATTTCAATAAATATACCCGTTCTTGTTCTATTTCTAACGGTACCTTCTATGATATCGCCTTCTTTTATATTTTTAATGTTATCTTCAAATGTACCGAAATTTTCTTTGTATGACAAATCAATTTTTCCAGTATCCCTATCAAATTTTTTTACTACAACTTCTATCCTTTGACCGAGTTTAAGTATATCTGAAGCATGGTTCACTACAACGTCTGATATATCTGATGTTTTAAGCATGCCTGTAACACCCCCACCAACATCAACAAATGCCGCATACTCTGTTAGTCCCCTTACTACACCTCTTAATTTCATTCCGGGTTTAAGATGCATATACATCCATCTTCTTACTTTAAGTTCTAATATCTTTTTAGATGCTATTATTAAAGTCGTATCATCAGTATCTTTTATTATATCTTTTATACAAATTTCAATTTTTTTACCTGTTTTATTAACAATATGTTTAGTATCAACTAACCCATCATCATTTACAACACTCGATGCTTCTTCCCTTGGAAGTATCGCCTTAATCTTATTTGCAACATATCCTATCATATTAAAACTATCATCAACAGTTTCAACATACATTTCTAGAACTTGCTCTTCATCCTTAATTTGTTTCAATTGGTTGATATTAACTTTCATTATTTATCTCCTTGCTTACAATAAATATCAAAATGAACGTCCATCATCATTTTGTAAATTTTTCTCTACAAATAATCTTATTTTAAAATTATTTGGTGTATCAGAATAAACAACTATTGTAATCTTCTTATTTGCATCTGGACTATTTCTAGTTATTTCTGTAGCATATAATGAATCATAATCATATGCTTTTTCAGTAACATATAAAGTTAAATTAACATATTCTCTTTTTGTTACGTTATCTGTTGAAGTTCCAGATTTAACTAATACAACTTCATTATTTATTTTATCTACCACATCAATATTTTTCATATAGTTTTCAAGAATATATTTTTTGTCACCAGAATATCTATTATAAAGATTTTCATCTAAATACTCCAACGTTAAATTATCTTCCCAATTATCTAAAAATTTATATACAAATTTTATACTTTCATCTTCTATATTATAAGTATCATTAAATTGTGATGATTGACTTGAATTGTCTCTATCAGTATATGTATTATAAAGTTTAGTCTGAAAGTTTTCTATGCATAAATTAGTAACTAGTAGTATAATTATAACAACCGTAAGAAAAATTCTTTTATCCATAAGTTTAACGCCCCCTAGTTCAAATTAAATTCATCATGATATATTTTAAATGTATGATTACTTCTATTTAATTTAATAATAACATTTGCAGTTTTAATGTTACTCCAATCATATTTATTTCGATCTATTTCTGGGATTATTTCTAAATCACATAGATATACATCACCAACTAATTTATATGCCTGTTTTACTAATAAGTCATAAGATATACTATCTCCATATTTTTCGCTTATTTTTTTTATTTCTTCAGCACTTTTTTTGTTAAAATATGTTTGCATCTCATTAACTACATATGACTTTTCATAAATTAGAGCATCATAATATTTACTTGCACATTCCTCTAGATCATCTATAATTTTAGTATCAGAAATTATTTCATGTTTTTTATACATTAATACAAATTTAGGCTCGAAAAATGAATATGTCATTGATATTATAATAGTTAATAATATCAAAAACAATATGATATTTAATATTTTTGGCATACTCCAATATTTTCTTCTATTAAATTTATTCATAATTCCCTCCAATTCAATACAAATTTATATGTTTATTTCAATACTATACTCTACAGGTGATTTTTCATATACTGCTATACTACTAAAAATATTAAATTCACTTTCAGAATAAAAAGGATCGTATTCTTTAGGTGATTTATATTTTTGTGATACAATTACATAACTATAAACATTGTATTCATTATCAATTTTACTGTATTTATCAACTACTAAAATACCTTCTTTATTTTTATTAATATTTATATAATTATTAAGAAAATAATCTTTCAATTCATCAGATGATTTGAACATACTCTTTGTTTGTAAATTCAAAAGTTTATATGCTTCATCAAAATTGTTATCTATCATAAGATTTACAAAATTTAAAGCAACATCCTTGGGTGATTTAAACTTAATATTATCGTCTATATATTTATTATCTTTATTTACTCTAAATATAGCAGTTGTATAGCTGTTAGCAAAGTAGAACAATAATATAATCACTAAACATAATATAATATTTTTTCTTATCTTTTTATCCATATTATCACCTCTATATTAGAATATTAATTATTCTATATCCAGATTTATCTTCGCTCAGTTTTACAACAACACTTAAATTTGTATTTTTACCATCAGATTTTATAGAATAATTACACTTATATACATCGCTTGATAATACCTTAATTTCACTAATATTAATAATTGAATTTTGATTTAATGAAGATTTGTTTTTTAATTCATCATAGAAATTTTTATCTTTTCTACCATCGAATAAAGTAATATTAGACAATACATCATATTTACCATCTAATATACAATTATTGTAATTTTCTACTATATCTTTTAAAACATAAAATTTATAGTAATCCATTAAAATTTCATTACTATCTGTCTTAGAAATTTCTCTGTATCTTTGATTGATAATAATATTCCCAGTTATAGTAATAACAATATATACAATTGAAATTACTATAACTATCTTAAAAAACAAATCCTTCATAATTCAGCCTCCCTTTTTTAAAAGTTTATTTGATATTATCCTTAAATGTCTATTATCTATCGTAAATTTTAGCATTATAATTTCCTGTAGTAAATAGCTCCCATTCTGCTGCTCTTCTTTTAACAAGACCTGGTGCAACTACACCCTTTGCAGTAACTGGTTTACTAAAAAATGCTGTCCATAATCCATCAGTCATACCATAAGTCTTCCAAGCTGCTGGAAACTTATTTATATTACCTACATTATAATGATAACTTGTTAATGCGTCTAATTGATATTGCTTAAGATCGGTAATTCCATTTTTCGCCAAAAGCGCCTTTATATTAGCTACCCTTCCCGCAATATCTTGTTTTTCTATAGTTTCTACTATAGCTTTATCTACTAAAGTCCCCACTGACATACTTGTTACACCAAGGGCAGTAAATTGAGAAACATGATCCTTCCATGTTATTCCCATACCAATAGTTATGTACCCGTATCCATCATCATATGCTTTATACTTATCACCAACCATTGGTCCTTTACCTTCAGCTCTGCCTAAAAATCCTATCATACCTCCAGAAGTAGCAGCGTTAGTAAGTCCAGAAGATAAAGAATTTACAAATTTATAATAACCAGCTGGTGTATCAACCCTAATTGGATAAGAACCATATTCAGGCTCTGTTATGTAATATAGCAAAGGATCAGTATTAGTACCATTTAACAATATTTGATAATGTAAATGAACTCCTGATGAATTACCAGTTGTACCCATAGTCCCTATTACTTGTCCACGGGATACTTCTTGACCAACCGTTACAGATATAGAACTTAAATGTCCGTATACTGTAGTAAACTTACCATCTGAAGTTTGTATTTTAATAACGTTTCCATAACCACTTTGATTTCCATCAGTTCCAGAAGAATCTGATGAATAAATCATAGACGCAGTCGTAACCTTACCATCATGTGCTGCAATTATATTAGGTCCTACTGTAAGACTTCCTTGTTTAGTAAGACAATCAGCATGCCTTATATCAATACCACCATGGTCTCCACCATATGCCTTTGTATTACCAAATATGTAACCAACCACCGCTGAACCTGGTGATTGTGTTAAATCTACTGGCCAAGCAAACCCATCTAATGGTATATCTCCTATATCTATAATATTATAATTTAATCCCGCACCAGCAGTTTCAGTTAAAGCTTTATAATATTTATCAATTTGATTAAATCCAAAAGTCAGTTCATCATATGAATAACCTTGTATAACTGGATCTGTCTTTCCTCCATCTGGACTATAATATGTATTTTTAGCACTATCCATAGCTGCTTGAGTCTTAACAGGAAACATTTGAGATAAATATTTTCCACCACCAGCATCCATATACCATTCTATTCTAGATATTGATCTTCCTAAATTATTGAATTTTTCATCTGACATATATGAAACTCTATATTTTTTAGTTTCTTGATTCAGAGATTCTAAATTTTCATCCCATATTTCAACTATTATTTTTGTTCCATTTTCATCAATTAGCGATTCTGACTTTTCAACAGGCAACTCACTCTCGTTAATTGGCTTTATATTGTATGTTGCTTTTATTATATTATATAAATCTTCAGTATATGTTAACTTCGGTACATGTCTATAAGGGGCATCCACTGATACAGGTGTTCTACTGTATGGATTTGCCTCATCTATAGAAATACATCCACCCTCAGCGTTTTTAATTTTAGTTATAGAATAACTAACACTTGTATTACCATAAGAATATCCTGTCCAAGTGTATCTAGTATCACTTTCAAATGTACGAGAACTTGATGAAGATGATCCGGGAGTTGTTGCTGTTCCAGGGTAATATGTAGTTGTTGTTTCAGTTACTGAAGTTTTAATATAATGCTTCTCCGTAGTTGTCTTAGTTCTTCTATCTAGTTCATATAAAGTTACTTCAATTGGACTCCACATATCTTCTAATACAGATTTCGCAAAAGCATTGTTTTGAGATGCTATGTTTAACGCATATGGAATTACCCAATGTTGTAAATGTGTATTAACCATATCAACATACATATTTTGTAATTGCTCCGCAGTCATTCCAGGACTTGATTTATATTTATCTAAATTTGGCATTTTAAGATGACCAGGGTCTGTAAAAACTGAATCTTTTCCTTTTAAATTATAATCCTTAATTTCTAAAGAACTAGTACTTCCTGCTAATTTCCAAGTTATTTTATTAAAATTCTCTCTACCAGCTTTTAAATATTTTTCAATTATTGCAATTTTTTCTGTATATGAACTAGTTGGATCATTTGAGTCGCTAGGTATAAAATTATCAAAATCTTTTTTATACATTTCCTTTAAATAAGTCTTATAAGATAAATCATCTTTACCATAATCTTTTGTAAGTATTTCATTAATTTCATCGTTAGTCATTAATAAAAGTAACTTAGTAGACTTTCCGGATTCTGCATATCTTTTTTCTCTTTTATCAATTATACTATATAGATCGGCATATGTATTTTCACTAGCCAAATACAAAGTTCCAGCAGAGATAAAGAAGAAAATAAAGAATATAGGTAAAAGTATCAAACCCAATAAAAATGTCCTTTTTATTGTTTTCCCATCTACCCCTATATTTTCCTTTAATTTTGCATCAACCTTTTTATCTATTGCCTTTTTAATTTG
The DNA here is from genome assembly GCA_029256705.1 of Clostridia bacterium. Lineage (GTDB taxonomy): Bacteria > Bacillota > Clostridia > TANB77 > CAG-465 > RGIG5057. The sequence goes on along the minus strand of JAQSXK010000003.1, from coordinate 133,209 downwards.
ATTTAATCTATCTGCTACCTCGATACCCGCGGCAACAGCAGTTCCAACACCGGCGGTAGCTACACCACTAGCTGCAACTGCACCTTTGGCAGCTGTTTTAGCGCCTTCTTTTGCAGCAACTTTTCCAGTTTCTTTTGCAGCGGTCTTAGCACCTTCCTTGGCGGCGGTCTTACCTGCCTCTTTTCCGGCAGTCTTACCAGCTTCTTTTCCTGCGGCCTTTCCTGCTTCTCTTCCAGTGCCTTTTCCAAGATTTTCACCAGATTTTTTACTAGCTTCACTTGCTTTTCTTCTTTTATCTCTAAATTCTTTGGCTTTATCTACACCATCTTTTATATCATCTGATCTATCTTTTAAACTTCTTTGACTTTTTTGGTTTCTTTGTTCTTCCAGTTCATCTAATTCTTCATTTTCACCAGGATTTTGATATTCAAAATCATCCAACTTCATTTCACCTGCCTTTTAATTATAAATTGTAATTTATATAGGAAATTCTAAATCTTTTGTTTCTCTTGATATATCATTATATACATCTTTTATCACTATCGCATTAACAGCTCCTGTTAATAAATACTCAGGATTAAATTGTAAATCTAAGTTTATTGTAGAATTAGAAGTTAAAGTTTTTGTAACACCACTTAACCATACAGATGACATTCTTACTTCACTTCCATTTTTTAGTTTTAAATATATATTTTCATAATTTCCTTGTTTATTTATAACTATATCGTTACTAGAAATGTTATTAATTGTTATTTTTATTTGCATTTCACTAACAAACTCTCTTACGTTTGTAATAGTCATTTTTAGCCCATCTCTAATAATTTCTTTTTTAGAATTGTCCTCACCAATAAAGCCATCAAAAGATACTTTATAATTTCTTGGTGATGCTTCAATAAGTAATATTTTTTCCTTTACGTATGAATCATAAGTACCAATTTCAATTTCAAATACCTTACCGTATCTATCATGTGAAACGGATTGATAACTATAAAATTTTAAAAGTTTTCCAATTAATCCTTTTTTTCTTAAGTTATCAAATAGTGTATCTTTATTGAATCCTCTATAATTTGAATATTCTTTTAAAATCAAATTATATATTTCATCTTTATCTTGCATTGAAAATGTGTCTAAAATATCTCTACAATACTTTTCGACAACTTGTCCTTCGCTTGTTGTTTTATATACATATTTACCAGTTTCAATATTATCTGATGTAGCTTCATTTCCTCCAACGACATTTGTATCGTCATTTTTAGACCAAATTAACACTAATGAGAAAATTAATAATATAATTATAAATATTATTCCTGAGATAATAATAGAAATAAATAATTTTGGATTATTTTGAATTTCTTCTTTCATATTTCCTCCTTATAATTCCAAGTAAGTAATTGCATACTCGTTATTATTTATTAATTTAACTCCAATTTTAGACTCACCAGAAGTATTGTTGGATTTTACAACAGCAATATATTCATTATTCTCCATACTATATAACATTTTCAAGTTATTATAATTTTTATATCCAATCTCATCAACATCTTCTTCAAAACTATATTTAAAATTATTACTTACATATTTTTCTACATTTTTCATAAAATAGTCTTTACTTATATTTTGTCTAGCTTGAACAGAGAAAATAGAATATATTTCTTGATAATTTTCCTTATTTAAATTCATAATTATATTTTGAATTATTGTTTCAACATTGAAAAAAGTTGTGTAACTAGTAACAATTTTAGTTTCAGATGTATATATATTAATATTCTCCGGTGTAATATCTGTTGATTTATTGCCTGCTGGAGAAAAAACATTTACAACTGAAATAAAAATAAAATATATCAGCGCAATAATAAATACAAATATAATTGACAAATTCAAACCACTCTTTATTTTATCTAACATTTTATCACCTCATACTATATATTCTCTACATTGCCACCTTGTCTCTTTTGTAGTTCACGAATTTTTTCTAAATCTTTTTTATTTCCCTTAACTTCATGATTTATTTGGAATTTAGTTACTTGATCAACTGTCATTTTAATTGGAGAATTTTTCACTACTGTGCTTCCATAATCCTTAAGACCATCCTTAATACTAGATGTAATAGATTTTTCTAACACCTTAGAAGCTCTCTCCACTTCATTACGATTGCCATCATCATCAACAAATTTAGGTGCTTTTCCAGATGCAATTAATGCGTCATTTTCTTTTATGTATTTTTCCTTAGATTCATTATAAATTTCTCTTCCGGCCACACCATTAGAGTATTTATCTGTAATTACATCCAAAGGTTTATTGATTAAATTAGATATTGTTAAAGATTCAGACAATTCATCGGCAGCACCTAAACCAACAGAAACTGATGCTAAAGTTCCGGCAGCATTTAAGTATTTGTCTATTCCAGCAGCTCTTTTTGCTTTTCTTGCTTTTATCTCTTGTCCTTCTAAATCATCTAATTCTTCTTTTCTTCTTTCCTGTTCTAACATTCTATTAAAGTCACTTCTGCTGCCTGGAGTTCCATATTCTCCCCCACCTTGTCCGGCAGTTTGGCCAACTCCACCGCCGCCTTGTGTTCCACCACTCGTAGCACTATTATATATGCTTTCAGCCCTTGCAGATGCAGCAGTAGGTACTTTCTTATTTGGATTTCTTTTATTATATTCCTCTGGATTAAATAATCTATCATAAGAGTCTTGTTTACTTCTTCTCTTATCTTGAATATCTTTTAAATTTTTATTTGCATCTCTAGATTTTTTAAATCCACTAGTAGCAGTTTTACCAAGATCTATAGCAGATTTTGCACCCATAAACATTTTGGCTCCAGCTCCTGCAGTATTGCCTACTGGTGAATCTTCGATTCCAAATAATTTTTTTATCATTTTTTCAAATTTTATTAAAGCCATAGCACATGCTATTGCAACAACAGCAAGCACTCCATCTATTTTCATGCTTCCTGATTTACCTTGGATTTGACTTAACATAATCATCGTAAACATTAAAAACACTGCGTGAAAACTTTGCAGAAATACTGTTGAAACAAATTGTTTAAGCCAATTACTAAATAATGGAAAATTACCTTTATTCATCAAATATCTCTCCTCTCTACACGCCCTGTTTAATTATATCTGCTGCTATTATTAAAGGAGCAATCATTCCTAAAACTATACAGTAAAACAACCTTTTAGTATATTGGAATATAAGGGCAGCTGTTTGTCCTAATAAAATTCCAGAAATTATAAGTCCAACTAAGTCTCCTCCGGCGGCATCAACCATGTATTTAAGTATCATTCCTCCGTATCCAGGAATATCTGGACCAACTTCGCTTGCTGCACCACCCGTAAAGAAGTCTAATACTCCAGTTACAGCTTTAACGATTGAAGTACCAACACCACCTGTAACAGCACCCGCTCCAGCACCTATTATGCTGGCTAATGAAATTGTAAACTTAACATCAGCAGAACCCATAGCCTTATATGCACCATTTACAATTGTTTCATTTAATTTGAAAATACCTGCCATTAAAAATGGTAATATAAATAGTAGTAATAAACCAAATGCCCAATTTGTAAGTGCTTTTTTATATTGTGCTTTATCACTTGCTATAGTAGATATAGCAAGTTTAATAGATATAACCATGATAGCTATCAAAAATATGGCCGCTGCAACTAAGTAAAAAGAATAATACATATTAGATATTACCCCTTGTAATATATGTACAGGTGATTCATCAACAGCAGGTGGATTTAAAAAATTAGGATCAAAAAATGCTAATTTATTAAATATTATCTGATCAGGAAATGGAAAGGCCCCTCCACCAGATACTGGAGAAAACAGAAAGTACATAATTGAGAATATTACCATAAGTAACATAAAGGCTAAACTTATAAGTGGAGCTCCTAATGCACCCATACCAATTCCTAAAATTGTTGATATTATTCCACTAATTCTATCCATTATGGTATTATCATGCATATTCTCAGGATTTAGCTCAGCAAATACAGAATTTGTAGAAACAAATATTATGACAAAGCATATAAATGTAATATATATTAATTTTTTAAATAATTTTTTCTTCATTTTATACCACCTTTTCTAATTATCTAATCTCTTTTGTTCCTTCATTGCTAAAATTTTAGCTACATTTGTCTCAACAAACTCAAATTCTTTTTGAGTTGGTTGAATAGATATAACTGCAGATTCTTGTCCTATACGTATAAGTCCTTCTCCTCTTGTGCATGTAAGTAAGAAATCCGACTCACCTTCACTCAATTTGAAAACTTCCCTTAAATATTCAATTTCTGATTTATCTTGTGATAAAAATAGTTTTATTTCTGATGAAGTCAAAACTGCTTGTGCTTCTTTCTTTTCATAGAAGTCTTGGAATTTTTGTGATACAACAGCTAGTGAAACATTTCTTTTTCTGGCACGTCTTGCCATTGTATTTAAAAATTGTACTGCTTCAGGATAATCTAAAAGCATCCATGCTTCATCGACTAACACTCTTTTTCTCCTAGCTTTTTTCTTGTCTTCACTATTTTTCTTAACATATTTTTCCCAAATCCAAGAAAGCAATATTTGTTGTGCTAGAGGTCTAGCAAATTTCTCTTCTAGTTGTGATATATTAATATTTATAAATTGATTTCCATCCATTAATTCAAAAGTTGATTGACCATCGAAATATGCCATTTGTCCATCAAATTTTCTACAATATTGTTTCATAACTTTAAGTAAATAATTATAATGATATGCATATGTTTCATTTGAATCTGCATCAGAAATTTCAACTAATAAATCATACCACTGACTTATAGTTGGCATTTTTTTCTTTGTAAGTCCCACATAATTATTTAGACCACTAAGTTCTGAAGCATCAATATATAAAGAATTAACATCATTTGTTATTCCTTCATTACGATATAATTTTGATACTATTTCTGCTATTATTTGTTTTGTAAGTTCGTTAACTTCTGTACTTCTTGTTGCTCCTCTTGCCATAGTAAGTAATGCTTGTGTAACGTCTTCTACTTTATTTTCTACATTAAGTACCAATCTTTCTTTTCCTGTTATTTCATCCTTAGAAATTTCAGGTTCTATATCAAATATATTTATTACAGTGCTACTATTAGGACTTAAATTTATATTAATTCCATTTAACGCCTCTGCAACTACAACATATTCACCTTCAGCATCAAGAACTAGATTTTCTACCCCCATTAAAACTGATGATCTAGCCATAATAGTTTTAATAGTTACAGATTTACCAGAACCAGATTTACCAAATATAATCATGTTATAGTTAGTTAAGCTAGGATGAAAATTATCAAATAATAATGGTAATCCTGTTTGCTTATTTATTCCTATTGGAACACCAACTTCGTGTCCAATATCTGAAGATAAGAATGGAAATACTGTACCCATTGAACCTCTATCGAAAGTGTGTTTCCTATTTAATTTATTATCGTTTAATGGTAAATTACTTTTAAATCCTTCTTCTTGTAGTGCCCATGTAGCCTTAATTCCAACCATGCTCTTAGATGCTTCCATAGCTAACAATTCAGATGCTTTATCTAATTCTTCTTTATTATATGCAAATAATGTGGCAACAATTGTTGCTTCAAATAGTTTGTTATATCCTGCAGCGATTTGGTCTCTTAAAGCTTCAGCCTCTGCTTGTTTTGTTGATAATACTGATGATCTGTTTATATCTCCTCTATCATCTGCAACATATCTTTCAGACTGTAACTCAACAATTGTCTTATTTAGCTCATTTTGTGATGTTGTTTCAGATATTGGTGATATGTACACAGATGTATTTATATCTCCAAACTCATAAATGTTCGCAAGAAAATATGGAAATGATGCCTGTCTTGGAAGTGTTGTAACATAAAAAGTTCTAGCAAATCTAGATACCTTTGAAAAAATTTCAAGATAATCAAAATGTGTTGCGTCTATACCTGCTGGTGCTATTAAATCTTTCAAAGATGATTTATTAATATCTAGACTATTTTCCATATTATCTGTATTAGTTATCAATTTTTCTTCTGTAGGCTGATTAGTAGTAGCTACAGTTTTTTGTTCATTTTTTTCGCTTTTTTTATTATTTAATCCAAACATTTACTATACCCCCTAAACAATTGAATCTTCAGATGTTGCCATGATATTTGTATCACTGTTTGTTTTTTCAACTGGTTTTTCTTCTTGTTTATCTTTTTCATTATTATCATCTGTTTTTTTATTTTCTGTTTCTAATTTCTTTTCTTTTCTTTCTGCTTTTTTTTCTTCTCTAACTTTTTGTCTTTCTTCAACACCTTTGTTATGATTTTCAACAATAATCTCTTGTATTTTTCTTTTATCTTCAGGCTTAATGTTAGTATCTTCTAATACTTTAACAGCTGCTATATCTGCCTCATTTTCAAATTCTTCGACTGTTTCATCCTTTGATTTAATTATTCCATTATCTATTGCTTGACGTATAGCGTCTTCAACTCTTCTCATAGCCTCTTCCTGAATTATCTTTTGCATTGATTCTCTCTTTTTATCTTGAATATCTTTAGTTGTAGAATACATTCTATAGAAACCAGAATCCAAAGCTGTTTTAATATCTAGTAACTTTTCATCATCTCTGTTATAAGATATATATAATAACTCGGCAAGTTCATTAGAGTTTAGTACTTTTGAAGAAACTGAACAAGCTTGTAGACCACCTATAATAGATTGTGCTCTTGTATATAATTCTCTATAACATATATCATGTATTTCTTCTTGTGAAAAATTAGCAGTAGAATTAACATCTGATTTATAATAAGATAATATTATATAAAATTTTCTTTGTAAAAGATGTTTGTTTAAACTTAATCTTTCAACGTATCTAGTTATATCTTGAGCATATTCAGAAATATTTAACAGTCTTTCTCTTTGTACGTTTGCTTCTCTCAACTCGTTTTCATTAGTGTTTATGTTATCTGATAATTTTCTTACTCTATCATCAGAATCCACAAGTTTTTGATTTAATTCATTAACCTTTGATTTATATATATTCAAACTAGTTTTTAAATCAATTGTTCTTGCTTGAACATATAATTGGATTGGTGATTTTAGAGTATTTAAGAAAGTTATAAACCCTTCTTCAACTGCAAGTTGCTCAACTTCAGACATAAGATCATAGTTTATACCTTTACATTGTATAACCATTGTATACTTATTTCCTTTTTCTTGTAAAATCATATCATCCATAATTTTTTCAAAATTTATAAAATTAAACATATCTTTTCTTTGTACGTCAGATAAGTTATTTTTCTTAAAACCTGCTGCTTTATTCAAATCACCTGTTTTGTTTGGTGTAATTTTACTAGTATTTCCAGAATGTTTTGTTTTAGAATCTGCAGAACCTTTCCAAGTAAATACAGCATAAAATATACCAAAAACACCCATTACTATTAAACCTATTACTGTTATGTCCATTATTTATTTCCTCCATTTCTATATACATATATCTTTTTCTTCCTAGAAAAAGTGATTGTTCTTAATAAAATTCCAGCTACCTGCTCGCCACCAGCTTTTCTTAAATTACCGACAATTTTAGAATCTGGTATAGTTAAAGTTCCAATACCAAATCCAACTACTGCAAATGCAGCAATTAAAATCCAACCAATTGATGTTAAACCAAAAATAGAAAAAATAAATGAGAATATAAATCCTACTGCTGCCCCAAGAATTGTGGTAAATAAAGATTTCATACTAAATATATATAAAAATCTTGATTCGCCCTTAACATTTCTGGGAACTGTATACGTTCTTCCCATAAAACAACCTCCCTTTTCATTAGTACTTAATTAGACTAATTTTATCACGAAACTGTTATAATTTCAATATAAATTTAATAAATAACGTTAATTTTTTATAAATAAACACCCATCTCATGATTTTGTAATATTAATGTAATAATATTACAAAATAAAGAAGTATTAATTATAAAAATTAACACTTCTTCTAATTTATTATATAACTACGGTAAAATATCTGCCCCTGCACTTGCTAAAAATTTAAGAACGCTACTCATTGCATATATTAATACTAACCCAATTGCAACCGGAACCATATCTTTTTTAATATCTGCTTTGGTATCCGCAGATGCGAGCATATATTTTACACCTAAAGCAACTATACCAGCAATAGCAAAAATATTAACTACTATTGATATATTAGCCCATAAATTGTTTTGAATAGATTCATAAGTAGTTCCACCCATTGCCTCAATAAATACACCAGAAGTAAATGAATATACAGTATCTGCTAAATAAAATACAGAAGCTGCTACAACAAAAGTTGGTAAAGTTCCTTTAACTTGTGACTTTCCCTCTACTCCAGACCAAATATACTTTAATCCAAGAAAGGCAGCAACGGTAAAGAAAATAAAATTACCTATTGCTTCAATTATTGGTTTTATACTATTATTTACAACATCTTTTAGAACATTTCCTATATTACCTTGTTGATTTCCACTGTTAGGATTGAAAAAATTTTTTCCCTGATTTAGTATATCTTGTAGAAAATTTCCACCTGAAGTGGTACCACCACCACCACCGCCTTGAGCTTGTGCAGCAAATAGACTGTTAAAATTTATTGTAATACTAAAAATAATCATAATACACATCAATAATTTTATGTATTTCATTTTGACCTCCTAATAAAAAATATTACAAGAACAAAGTCCTGTAATATTTTAAAATGTCATTTCACTTATGACTTCTACTACTTAATTATTTCGTTTGCTGCATTTGCTACTAAATTAGCAATTGGAACTGCTGCAAATACCAATACAGCACCAGCTATAAGTATTACTGTTTGTTTCTTTATATCTGCTTTAGAATCTGCAGATGCAAACATATATCTTACACCAGCAATTACTATTGCTGCTATAGCTAAAATTTGTACTAATGTTACTATTGTTCCCCATACATTATTTGCAAGTGATTTAACTGAACTACTTCCACTACCTGTACCTGGGTCTGAAACCGCTATTCCATATACGTTCCCAATTATTATTGCAACTACAAGAACTATAGGCATGATTCTTAAAAAGATTTTAGTAAACTTTTTCATAAAAATTCCTCCTTAAACTTATAAATAAATTATATCAAATATTTTATAAAAAGCAATAGTTTTAATACAAAAAATAGAAAAAACATTAATTTTCGTATTTATAACATACCTTTTGTAATAATTATGTAATATTTCGCTACAATTATTGATATCCACATACTTTAATATATATAAATAACACTATATAATACTAACAGGTGATTTCATGTTTAAAAAATTTTATATTTATTTAATAATCTTATCCAGTACCGTTTCATTTATTTTTTCTTTTTCAGTTTCAAATTATAATCAATATTATTTTCCTATTAGAGACAACCATCTAATTTCATCATATTATGGAGCAAGAGAACTATTTGGAAAATATAATTTTCATAATGGTATTGATATACCTTCTCCTAATGGTACTCCCGTACATTCTATTGAAAACGGAATAGTAAAATACGCCGGTTTTGATACCCACGGCTACGGAAATTATATTATAATAATGCACAGCAACTCATACAAATCATTATATGGACATTTATCCGAAAACTATTTAGTAAATATTGGAGATAATATATATAAAAATCAGATTATTGGATATGTTGGCCCTAAAATACTTTCAAATGGCAAATTAAATGGAAATACTACAGGTTCACATTTACATTTTAGCTTATATACAGATAGCGGAAAATCAATAGATCCATTATCTGTAACATATAAAAAATAAACGAGTACTCATACCCGTTTATTTATTTATTTTATTTACTTATTCTTCTTCATATAGTGCGAATTTCGAAACAGAAACTTCATATGCTACATGTTTTATACTTGTTCCATCCTCTTGTTTTTTGTCATATGTTCTTGCTTGTATTCTTCCAGACAATTTTACTTTTGTTCCTATTTCTAACATCTCAGAATATTTTGCATTTCTACCCCATAATATACATGGAATATAATCTGACTTTTTGTATGATCTATTTACTGCTAAAAGAACATCAGATATCTCTCTACCTAATGGTGTTTTCCTATATATTGGTTTCTTACATATGAAACCTTCCAATGTGATATCATTTAATTTGCTGACTTCTTCTTTTTCAGCTATTTTAAAATCTTTGGCGAATATTGACAACACTAATTTGCTTTTTATATCTCCTAGTTCATTATAAGATCTAAATTGACCTTCAATTATAACCGGCATACCAATCTTTACAGTATTTACATCAAATACTCTTTCTGAAAGTATAATTGGTAATGTATCTGTTAAATCACTAAGTCTTTCAACCTCTATGTATAATTTATAAAACTTTTCATCATATATTTCATGACTAAACTCTAAATCAGTCGTAACAATACCACCTATTTTTACTAAATTACTTAAATTATATGTTTCCACAAAATTTCCTCCTTTGGACCTTATATACTTTAATCTTATGTTATATAGGGTAAAAAAATTACTATAATATATATTATATCATAGTAATTTTATTTTGTAAATAGTTTATGTAAACAATTTACATTTTTTTCTTATGTTTTATCATTTTATTTATTTTAAAGTTACATTTTCATTTCACATTTATGTTCTTTATGTGTCATTAAATATATATTTATCAATATATTTATATACTACATACAAATTAATCGTAGAAGATATTAAACTCACACCTATTTTTTCAGATAAAATTAGGTAATCAATATTATATTGAAAAGAGTTTATAGTAAAAACAGGTATAAAGTATGCTATAGACGCTAAAATTACTAATCTAACATCAGACTTACTATAATCCTTCATAATAAATAATGATATAAGCATAAAAATATTTGCCATGTAAAAGTACCTGTCCATCATTCCAGGCAATATATATGGGACTATTAATGAAAGTAGCATAACCTTGATAATAAATCTATTTGAATCATATTTATATTTATATTTTTTTATTCCTTTAACAGAAATAAAAATTGATATTATTACAGCTATTATAGATATTAGATATTTTAGTACAAGGCTTATTTCCCTGTAATTAAGTGATACAAGGGAATATAAATTTGGTGCTGAACGTACTAATTCTGGATATTCCTTAGTTTGTTGTATATATATCATAAAAATTTCAATTATACTTTTACCATAAATCATTGTAGGCACCATTAAAACGAAAAATCCTGGGATTACATATAGAATATCAAGTATTCTAATTTTCTTTGTAATTAATAAATATAACATAACTGGTGCTATGAATATTGCCTGCAATTTAAATGATAAAGCAATACCAAAAAGAAACATTGCTAATCTTTTTTTATCCTTCAAAATATAATATACAAACATAATTACAAATGAGGTGTATATTGAATCACACTGTCCTAAAACAGCTGAATTAATTACTACTCCAGGTAATACAATAATATAACAAAATATTTTTAAATATTTATTTATATTAAAGTGTTTAACTATCAAACAAGAATATAAAGCTAAAACTATATCAAATATTAATGATAAAAATTTTATCCAAAATAATGAATTACTTGTAATATAGGTTCCAATTGTAAGTAATAAAATATAAGGTGGAGAGTAATTTCCTATTTTTAATCCTAATGAATCTATTTTTCCATTTTGTATTATTTGACTATACCAATTTCTTAAACATATATAATAATCTGGACCAATAATTTTATAGAAAATAATTCTAGTAAAAAATATTAAGGCCGCTAATATAAGTATTCCTATAAAAATTTTCTTTTTTTTAGAAAGTTCTTTCTTCATTAAATTCTCCTATTTTTAATTTTATATAATTTATGTACAAAAATTAGTGTTATAAACATTCAATTACTTTTAACTATAATTGTTTATAACACCTGTAAATATTAATTATTATTTATTTTCTAGTAATTTCATCATATTATTTTTATATGCTTCAACTCCTGGTTGGTCAAATGGATTAACACCCAATATATAACCACTTATTGCACATGCCTTTTCGAAGAAATATATTAACTGACCAATATTATATTCATTTACTTCTTCTAAATTTATAATTATACATGGTACTAATCCTTCAACATGTGCTTGCACTGTTCCTAAAAAAGCTTGCTTATTTATATAATCGATTTCAGTTCCTGCTAAATAATTTAAGCCATCTTGGTCATCATATACTTTTGGTAAAGTTATAAAACTTCTATTCCTAGAAATATTTATAACAGTTTCAAATATATTTCTTTTTCCATCTTGAATCATTTGTCCCATTGAGTGTAAATCCGTTGTTAAACTAACTCCTGCTGGAAAAATCCCTTTAGAGTTTTTACCTTCACTCTCGCCAAATAACTGTTTAAACCATTCAGTAAACATAGCGAAACTAGGCTCATATGATGCCATTATTTCAATATCTTTGCCTTTTTTATTTAATATATTTCTATATGCAGCATATTTATAACAATCATTTTTTTCAATACTTTTTTCATTATATACATATTCAGCAAAAGTTGCTCCATCTAATATTTCCTCAAAATCTATATTTGCAACAGACATAGGAAGTAGTCCAACTGGAGTAAGTACAGAATATCTACCACCTACATCTTTTGGTATTACAAATGTTTCATATTCATTATCTTTTGCAATTTTATTTAATATTCCATCCTCTTTATCTGTTGTAACATAAATTCTTTCTGCAGCACCAGATATACCATATTTTTCTTCTAAAAATAATTTAAGTATTCTAAAAGCAATAGCTGGTTCTAAAGTTTTCCCTGATTTAGAAATAACATTTATTGCAACGTCTTTATCACGTATATATTCAATTAAATCTCTTAGATATTTTCCACTTAAATTATTACCAGCAAATAAGATCTCAGGATGTTTTCTATCATTCAAAGATTGCATATTGCTAAATGTACTAGAAAATATATCTATAACAGCCTTAGCCCCTAAATATGATCCACCTATCCCAATTACTACGAAAACATCAGCTTGTTTTTTTATTCTATCACTACATTTTTTTATTCTATCAATCTCTTCATCTGTTATTTTATTTGGTAAATCAACCCAACCGTAACATATTTCTACCTGCACCTGTTTTGTCATTTATCATATTGTGAGCTGAAAATACACCATTTTCCATAAGTTTCAATTCATATTCCTCAACAAATGGGCTTAATCCTTTAAAATCTAACGAAATACCTTGCATAACAATTCCTCCTTATAACATTTTAATCATTATATCATATAGCTATAATCTTTTCAACATAAAATTTCTACTTTTTTTTAAATATATATGATATATCATCCTCATAAATATTTACATAATTATCATCCTTAAGTAACATTATTGTAAGCGGCTCGTCCTTTGGAATTAAAAAATATTCTATATTATATTTATGTACTATATCTTCATAATGAATTTTACATTTTACAGTGTTCATGTAATCTTCTGCAACATTTACACCCTGGTTATATTCCTTTGTATATAAGTCACATCTAGAATCTATAAATACTTTTATGTCATTAAACATCATATAACTTCCCCATGTATATTCATTAAAAATAACCTTATCGTAACCTATATTTTTTTTAATATATTCAACCGCATTAATAGGATAAAACTTACTTGGTATAAACTCATATTGTTTCTGTGATAATCGACTAGAGATTGCAGATATTATAACAATAGATACTATAATATTTATTAGTACTGTCATACCTTTTAATCCTTTTTCATTCAGTCCAAAATATAACCAATTTTTCATTCTAGCTAACACAAATTCTAAATGTGGAATAAGAACTACCGTTGTTATTATAAAAAACATAAAATGTCTTACGGATAGTAGCGACATAAATAAAGTACCCGACAAAAATAGTATCTCATGTAGCTTTATCTTCTTATTACTTAATATTAGTGGTAGTATCTGAATAACAAAATATATAAACATTTGAATTCCCATAACACCTTTTATATTAAATGGAAAAAATTCTTGAATGCTGTTATTTATGAAAGAATTATTAAGTGTTTTAAACATATAAGTAATTCCATTTATACCATAAGGATTTAAAAGTAGCAAAGGTAAGCTGATAGCAAAAGGATATATGAGCTTTTTTAACTTATTTTTATCTATAGTTTTATCGCTTTCTATTCTTATTAAATTAACATTACATAGGTTAAATAAATAAACCCCAATTATGATATAATAAAAGAATATTACCCCACTATGAAAATTAATTAATAAAATTGGTATTAAAGTTAATATAAATAATATTATTTTATTTTTTTTATCTGATAAGTTCCCATATAAATATTTATTTATTATTATTATTTCAATTAGAAAAAATATACTACTAAACATTTGAGCTCTAAGAGATATAAATGGTGAAAACATGAAAAGTTGTATAAACGTAATTATATAAGCTATTTTTTTGCTTTTTGTAAACTGATTATTGACTGTATAAAATAACATTGCCATTATACATGTAAGTATTATCTCAAGTATATATGTGCCTATAAAACCAAATATATTATATATAGCATAAATAACTAAATCTAAAAACAAATGGTGCGTCTGATATCTCAAATTTTCGTGAACAGAAAATTTATCTATTGAAAAAATACCGTTTTGTGAGTACTCTTTTCCTATTAATATATCATAAAATGTATCATTTTGTAAATCAATTGAACATAATGAAAATATAAATACCAACATAAATACGCAAAGAATTATCTTTATAATTAGATTTTTTGTTAATTTCATCTCCATATAATCCACCCTTCTTAGGTAGATTATATCATATGCCTACATTCATTACAATACAAATTCTTATTTTTTATATATTATATTTAATAAGTTACTAATACATCTTGTAGCATAATATGCCTCATCTAATGTATTACCAGTAGCACCTACTTCTATAAGCAACGAATATCTATTCAAATCTTGGTTATACAGTGAATTTCTAATATACATAGGTCTAAACAATCCTGGATATATTTTATCTGCTAAAAGCTGAAGTTGAATAGCTAAACTTAAATTATCCGAATAATATGGATTTCTATTTTTATCTGTTCCAACACCAACAACAAACATACATTGTGCCACATCTATTCCATTTATATTTACTTTAGGCGCAAAAGCTAAATCACCACTTGCATCTCTATGTACATCTATAGCTATCCCAAAATTTCCATTTTTCGTTATACTATCCTTAACAGTTATTTTTGATCTAGCATATGCACTTGTATAAGTTCCATAATCATGAGGAGTTGTATCTTGTATAACACTTACATTTTTTTCTTTTAGATTTTTTTCTAATTCTCTAGCAACACTAATCATATTGAAATTAGAATCTGTTGTTCTATATGTTCCTGTATAATCAAATTTATATTTTGCACTATTTGCGTATGATTCAGATGTATGTGTGTTATATAGCAAAATATTATCACTTATTTTTGTAAGTGTAATAGTTTTGTTATATAATTCCTGATAATTTATTCCACGCAAAGTTGAATAATTAAGTATTTTCATAGTATCTATTGATATTCTCTCTAAATCAGAACTATCTGTTGCATTAATGTTTAAATTTCTCTTGTTTGAAAATACCGAGATTGCCTCATCGGTGGTTATATTATCGATCAATTCGTAACCATATTTATTTTCGTTAGTAACAGATATAACTTCATTATTTAACTTTTCTTTTATAATATAATTATTACTATCAAAAAGAGGATATATATTTTTAATACTTGATATATTCAATTCATTTTCTCCACTAATCCTAGCATTACTTGCAAGCGCAATAATATTACTACTAATATTAAAATGAGATACAAAAAAAGTAAGAAATATTAATAGAATGCAAATATATGATAAATATATAATTTTTTTCAACCAATCGTTAATACTACTGGTTATCCCTTTTATACCATGCTTAAAAAAAACAGTTGTAATTCTCATAGAAAACTCCTTTGTTCTATGTATACTACAACTGTTATAAATTTATGATTAATCTAATAAACTATTCATGTCTGTACTGTACTTGTCCATTAATCTTATTGTTCTTTCCTTAAGATCGATAACCTCTTTTTTTAAGTCTAATAATTTTTCTTTTTCCATTTCTGTTAAATGTTCAATTCTTTCACGTTCTTCATTTGCTTCTGCTCTTGCATTCTCAATTATTTTTTTTGACTGATCTTCTGCCGTAATTAGAGCATTTGCAACTTTTTCCTGTCTTTCAATATAATCTATTTCGTATCTTTCCAATTTTTTCTTTACTATTGTAAGCTCATTAGAAAGTCTATTTGAATCTGATTTTTCTGCTTGAAGTCTACTTTCATATTCAGCTTTCAATTCTTTTATATATTCGTCAACTTCTTGTTTGCTATATCCAAACATCTCGTTTGAAAACTTCTTTTCACTATCCATAATTTGCTACCTCCAAGATATATATATTGTACAATACTTTCGCCTAATTTTCAAGTTATTTAAGAAAAAAGCAATTAAAAATCCGAAAATATTATATAATTCAATACATATAATAAAAAACTACCCTAGATGAGCAGTTTTATTTTATACAAATTTAAATTTATATCTTCATGTATATACTCAATACCACCGGAAATACTAACTGTTCCATTACTATAGATAGAAAGAAAAAAGGCGTAATTATCATATAAGAATAACCTAAATATACAAGCCTTTTTACTTTTTCCATAAGCGTAGATTCACTACATATATAATAGTGAAAATCTATAGTTTTAAGTCCTATAAATATATATGCCGGTATGAATATTATATTTGGAATAACATTAATTAGAAAATTAGATAACGTCCCATTCCAAAATCCAAATATGTTATATATAACTGCAATATATATACCTATTGCAAATCCTTTTAAAAAATATATTATGCAAAATACTATTGGTGCAACTATTGTTGTTGATACAACTAAAAACAGTAAAATAGTATATAAGTTAGATTTAAGGCCATTTTGTAATATAGAAATTTTTTCAAAGTTTTCATTTTTAGAAATATCTAACGTAGTTCTTACGCTATCTACAAGTTCTGTTTTATTAGAAGAGCTCAAAAAATTATATGAAATAATTCCTGCAGCAAGTCCTAATAATATACAAAAAATAAACACCTTTATACTTTTTTTATTCTCTCTTAATATTTTTAATATGTAATTCTTCAAATATATCACCACAAAACATTCTATGCTTTATGATAATATATAATTACATGTTTTTATATGCTTCTACAGCCAACTTATCACATCTATTATTAAATTCATTATCACTATGACCTTTTACCTTAATAAAACGTATATTATGTATATTAAGATATTTAATCATTTCTGTCCAGAGCTCAACATTTTTTACTGGTTTTTTATCAGATTTTATCCAATTTTTCTTTTCCCAACCAAACAGCCAACCTTTTTCAACACTATCAACAACATATGTACTATCACTATATATTTCTATGTCACATGGTTCTTTAATGATTTCTAATCCTTTTATAACCGCTGTTATTTCCATTTTATTATTTGTAGTATTCTTTTCAAATCCAGATACTTCTTTTGTGTTTCCTTCATACATTAGTATTGCTGCATAACCTCCAGGACCAGGATTTCCGCTGCATGCTCCATCTGTATACATTGTAATTTTTTTTCTCATCTTTTAACTTTATATCCTCCAATTCCTTGAAATTTTACTTGTTCTATGCTAAACTATATATATTATATCATCTATTTTATTAAAGTAAATAGATAATAATCAAAAGGAGTGTCTAATTTTGAAAGTTTTAGGAATCATAACAGAATATAATCCAATGCATAATGGACATATATATCATATAGAAAAATCTAAAGAATTAACAGGTGCGGATTATGTTATTTTAGTTATGTCGGGCTCTTTTACTCAAACTGGAAATATCTCAGTATTAGACAAGTTTACTAAAGCAAAAACTGCAACTGAATATGGAGTGGATTTAGTAATTGAATTACCTACACTTTATGCTACTTCTAGTAGTGAGTATTTTGCAACAGGTGCAATTTCATTATTAAATTCATTAGGAATCGTAGATTGTATTTGTTTTGGAAGTGAATGTAAGGATATAGCTATTTTAAATAGTATTGCTACTAAACTTATTGAAAATGAGACAGAAATATGGGAAGACATAAAACTACAAGATAAAAATAATACTTTTGCAAAATCTAGAAGTATTACTTTATCAAAATATTTAGATAATACTGAGATTGAAGAAACTTCCAAACCTAATAATATACTTGGAATAGAGTATATAAAAGCTCTAAAAAAATTAAATAGTAGCATTGTGCCATATTTAATTCAGAGAAACAGCTCAAATTATAATGAACTAAAATTAAATGATAATAGTTTAAATTTTACAAGTGCTACAAGTATAAGAGTTGCACTAAAAAATAATGAACTCGAAAATATAAAAAAATATATACCCCCACAAGTTTATAATAGCTTAAATACAAATACTATTTTATTAAATAGTGATCTATTTAATCTTTTGAAATATCAAATAACTACTATGAACGAAGATGAGATTTCAAAAATAAATGAAGTAACTGAAGGTTTAGAAAACAGATTACTTAAATATATAATTTCAACTAGAAACTATGATGAATTAATAAACTCTGTAAAGTCTAAAAGATATATAGAAAATAAAATTAAAAGAATACTAATAAATATTATTCTTAAAATACAAAAAGATAATTTCAAAATGTTATATGGAAAAGGAATAAATTATGCACATATTTTAGCACTTTCTAGCAGAGGTAAGTTGTTACTTTCAAGCATCTCAAAGTCGTCTAAAATACCTGTTTTCACTTCACTCAATAATGATATAATTAATAAACAAAGTGAAGACGTAAGACAAATGATTCATTTGGATATATATTCATCAAATATACATAGTATACTTACCAATACTGACTTAAATAAGGATTTTACAAATAAATTATAAAACAAAGCAAAGTAAAGGATAATTTAACCTTCTACTTTGCTTTGTTTTATATGTACTACTCTACATTCTTCTATTTATCATACATACATGAGAAAAACTTAAAATCAACAGAACTATGTACAAAACTGCTCCTTCAATAAAAAATCTTGAAAACATAACAAATACCATAAACATACTTATTATAGAAAACACCAAGGAAAATATAAATAAGAAATCAGATAATATATGTCCTAATTTATTAGATCTTCTAGTCCGTTTTAATGTTAATGGATATTCATCTTTGTATATTTTCTCATTTATACTATTACTAATAAGTAAAACATCCAGGATTATAAATATCAATGCTGAAACAATAGGTAAACCTATTGGTAATATAAATAAGTTGACATTTTCCTGCGCAGTAAAATTATTAATTATTGCAATGAGACCACATATTGTTAAAATTACAATCGATACGGAAGTAATTAAAGTAAGTTTATAATATACAAGTATCCGTTTCAAAGCACCATCCCCCTTTAAATTTATTAAATAAATTCTTACCTAAAATATTTTTAAAATATATTATTAGGTTAATTTGAAACATTAATGAACGCTCCTCTCAAGTATTTTTTTAATTACATATATTATACTATTAAATACAACAAAAATCAAGTATGTAGGCGTATATTACAGATAAAATTTACATAATTTTAAAATTTTATCTGTAAAAATTAAATTTAAAATAATGAAAAGACAAAAAAATAAAAAGCAAATTTAATTTGCTTTTTATTTTATATAAAACTATATTAATTCAACTATAGCCATTTCTGCGCCGTCGCCTTTTCTTGGAACTAATTTAATTATTCTTGTATATCCACCTTTGTTTGCTTCATATTTAGGTGCTATTTCATCAAATAATTTTTTTGTTAAATCAATAGTTTCACCATTTGCTGATTTAATTTTATTCACCATTGTGAACATTTTCTTTCTAGCTGCAAGTCTAGATGGCATATCAACATTTACATTTTCTTTAACAGTTTCTCTAACTACTACTTCATATTTGTTTCCATTTTTAGAAGTTTTAGCTTCTTTAACTATTTTACCATTCTTATCTAATTTTGCTCTAGAAATTGTTTTTTCTTTAACCTCAAAATTATCTTTTTCAACTATTGCTAAACTTATTAAACTATCTATAATAGGTTTTAATTCTTTAGCTTTAGCAAGTGTTGTTTCTACTTTACCATTAAGCACTAGTGAAGTAGTTAAATTATTTAATAAAGATAATCTATGTGAAGTTGTTCTTCCTAGTTTTCTATTTATTGCCACTTTTTTTCCCTCCTTAATTAGTCATCAGTTTTTCTAAATTCTAAACCTAATTCTGCTACTTTATTAATTACTTCCTCAAGTGATTTCTTACCTAAGTTTCTAACCTTAATCATATCGTGTTCAGTTTTAGCAACAATATCTGCTACTACATGCATTCCTGCTCTTTTTAAACAGTTATATGATCTTACAGAGAAGTCTAGATCTTCTATTGGTGTCTCTAATAATTTATCTCTCTTAGATATTTCTTTATGAGACATAATAGACATTGTTTTTGCTATTTCAGATAAATCTATAAATAGCTCTAAATGTTCATTTAAAATTTTTGCTGCCATACTTAATGCTTGGAATGGTTCAATTACACCATTTGTCCAAATTTCCATAACTAAACTATCAAAATCTGCAGATTTACCAACTCTAGTTTTACCAACAGTAAAATTAACTTTTTTTACTGGAGTAAATATAGAATCAATAGGAAGTACATTTAAAGCCGTAACATTTGCTCTGTCAGCAACTATGTACCCTCTACCTCTTATAGCTGTCATTTCAATATTTAAAGTTGTTCCTTCATCTACATATGCAATATGTAAATCTGAATTAACAATGCTAGCTGTTCCATCTGTTATTATATCTTTTGCTTTTACTTCACATGGTCCAACTGCTTTTATATGCATAGTCTTTTCATCAGTATCGCTACATTTAATACAAACTTGTTTTAAGTTAAGTATTATATCTGTAACATCTTCTGTAACTCCTGGTATTGATACAAATTCATGAGTAACCCCATCAATTTTTATTGTATTTAAAGCATATCCTGGAAGTGAAGAAAGTAATATTCTTCTTAATGAATTTCCTAATGTTATTCCAAAACCTCTTTCTAAAGGTTCAACTTCAAATTTAGCATAATATGTGTCTACATCTAATTCAACACATTTTATTTCTGGTCTTTGCATTTCAATCATTTTAATCCTCCCTCTAGCACGCTCTGATTACACGCACTATTATATAAATGATTAATTAAATTATTTTAATTAGTTTTTAGAATATAACTCAACGATTAAGTTTTCAGCTACTTCTAAATCAACATCTTCTCTTACTGGTTTTCTAAGAATTTTAGCTTCGAATTTATCTTTATTCATTTCAATCCATGATGGAATTACTTTTGACTTATTCATTTCTAAAACTGTTGTTAATGCTTTGTTATCTTTTTTGTTTTCTTTTATTGTAACTACATCTCCAATTTTTAGTATGTATGAAGGTATATTTACGTTTTTACCATTTACTTGTAACATTCCATAACCTACTAATTGTCTAGATTCTGCTCTTGACATTCCTACACCAATTCTGTATGCTACGTTGTCTAATCTTAATTCTAATTGTTCAAATAATGTATCTGAAGTAACTCCTTCTCTTCTGAAAGCTTCATCATAATATTTTCTAAATTGAGATTCAGAAACTCTGTAATAAACTTTAGTTCTTTGTTTTGCACGAAGTTGTAATCCATATTCTGATAATTTAGATCTATTTTTACCATGTTGTCCTGGTGCGAATGCTCTTCTATCGATTGCACATTTGCTACTATTACATCTAGTACCTTTCAAGAAAAGTTTTAATCCTTCTCTTCTACATTTTTTACAAACTGCGTCTGTATATCTTGCCATTTAATTTTACACCCCCACTATATTCTTCTTCTTTTTGGTGGTCTACAACCATTATGTGGAATTGGAGATACATCTTTAATCATGTTTATTTCCAATCCAGCCGCTTGAAGCGATCTTATAGCTGCTTCTCTACCAGAACCAGGTCCTTTAACGAATACTTCTACACTTTTTAAACCATGTTCTTTTGCTGCATTTGCTGCTGTCATAGCTGCTTCGCCTGCTGCAAAAGGAGTATTTTTTCTTGAACCTTTAAAACCTAATCCACCAGCACTTGCCCAAGATAAAACATTACCTTCTGTATCTGTCATTGTTACAATTGTATTGTTAAATGAAGATTGGATATGAGCAGCACCAGTTGCAATATTTTTTTTGATTTTTTTCTTAGTTACTACTTTTTTCTTTGTTGCCATTTTCTATACTCCTTTCTTGCCTGCTACAACTTTTCTAGGACCTTTTCTAGTTCTAGCATTTGTTTTTGTTCTTTGTCCTCTTACAGGTAATTTCATTTTATGTCTTTTTCCTCTGTAACAATTAATTTCCATTAATCTTTTAATGTTTAAAGAAACTTCTTTTCTTAAATCTCCTTCAACTGTATGATCTCTTTCGATTATTGCTCTTACTTTTGCTTCATCATCGTCAGTAAAGTCTTTTATTCTCTTATTGCTATCTATACCAGCTTCTGCTAGTATTTTTTTAGATGCAGAACGTCCTATACCATATATAGCTGTTAGTCCTATTTCTGCAATTTTTGACTTCGGTAAGTCAACTCCAGATATACGTGCCATTTAATTTTACACCCCCACTATTAACCTTGTCTTTGCTTGTGCTTAGCAGTCTCGCAAATTACTCTTACGACACCGTTTCTTCTTATAACTTTGCACTTTTCACAAATCTTTTTTACAGATGGTCTTACTTTCATTTTGAATCCTCCTTAAACACTTAAATAAGTATTTTTAAAATAGTCTTAACCATTACTTTAAGCTGCTTTTTATCTATTGAAATGAGATAAATAAAAAGACTTTAAATTCATGTACAACTGCACATGAATTAATATATTGAAAAACATAAAACAAATAGGGTACATATACCCTTTTCAGCCGCATTCGAATTATGTTTTTTCACGAAATTAAATAAATAAGAGTTATTACTTAGCTCTCCATGTAATTCTACCCTTTTGTAAATCATAAGTTGAAAGTTCTAATTTAACTTTATCACCTGGTAATATTTTAATATAATTCATTCTTAACTTACCAGAAATATGTGCTAAAATCTCATGATCATTTTCAAGTTTAACTTTAAATGTTGCATTAGGTAGTGCTTCTGATACTATACCATCAACTTCAATTACATCGTCTTTTGCCATGTTTAATAATCCCCCTATTTTTGAATAAAACTTACTTGCAAGTTTATTTGCAAAGTTTACTCGTATATTATACAATAATTATCTTAAAAAGTCAATATTTCTGGTTCATTTTCTGTTATTATTATCGTATTTTCATAGTATGAAGTAAGTTTTTTATCAACTGTTGCTATAGTCCATTTATCTTTTTTTACGTAAACCTCATTTGAACCTTCGCAAATCATTGGTTCTATTGCTAGCGCCATACCCTTTTCAATTCTTGGACCACTACCTTTTCTACCCATATTAGGTACGCCTGGATCTTCATGCATTTCTTTTCCTATGCCATGTCCTTGATATTCTTCCAATAGAGTAAAACCATTTTTTAAAACGAAATTTTCTATGGAATTAGATATATCTCCAATTCTGCATCCTGGTTTGGCATATTTTATTCCTTCAAAAAATGCCATTTCAGCTACTTTAATTAACTTTTTAGCTACATCAGAAATTTTACCAACTCCAAAAGTTCTTCCTGCATCGCTATGATATCCATTTTTATATACTCCTAAATCTACACAAACAATATCTCCTTCTTCAAGTACTCTATCTGAAGGAATTCCATGTATTATTTCATCATTTACAGACAAACATAATGCATGGGTGTATGTTTTACCACCTTTATATGGACATTCAACACCTTTAAATGATGGTATAGCTCCATTTTCCTTTATAATTCTTTCAGCTACATCATTTAAATAATTTGTAGTAATTCCTGGTTTTATTTCTTTTTCTAAAGAATTTAGCACAAGTTTTAAAACTTGTGCTGACTCTCTCATTAAATTTATCTCTTTCTCAGATTTTATATGTATCACTTTTATCACTCTTTCTATAAATTATAATGTTCCTAATATTTTTTCTGGATGACTAGAACTATCTATAGTTCTAAGTATTCCCCTTTTTCTATAGTAATCCAATATAGGTTTAGATAATATTTCATATGCATCCATTCTTTTTTTTAATGTTTCCTCAGTATCATCTGACCTTTTTATTAATTTAGTTCCACACTCATCACAATTATCCCCATTCATAGATGGGAAGTCTATTCCAAAAGATTTTCCACACTTCGGACATTCTCTTCTTTCTAGAACTCTTTTAAACGCAAGTTCACGAGGAACTATTAATTCAACAGCCTCTGTTATTCTCATATTTAACCTTCTCATCATTGCTTCTAATGCATATGCTTGATCTATTTTTCTAGGGTATCCATCAAGTATAAAACCATTTTTACAATCTGACCTACTTAATCTTATATATAGCAATTCATTAATTACATCATCAGTTATAAGTTCACCTTTAGAAAGTTTTTGTTTTATATCATTATTTCTTTCCGCGGCTACTCTTAAAATATCCCCTGTTGAAATGTGTGGTATATTTAGCTTATCTGCTAAAATTTCCGACCTTGTACCCTTTCCAGTGGCAGGTCCACCTAACATAACATATATCATTTGTATCACCTCTATAATTTTAAATATAGTTTATATATATATTATTCCACAGAATTCAATAAATGTAAAGTGTTTTACGGAAATTTGTAGAAAATAAACTAATTTTAAACATCTATTTTTTCATAATTACATGCTCTAATTATTCTGTTCATGATGCCTATACCTATACCAGATAAATCAAAACCTTGAATATAACAAATATCTGAATCTAATCTATCCAATTTTCTAAGTGACGAAAACAAATTTTTAGAAACTTCATCTAAATTATCACCTAAATCAATTATATTCACATTGCTTTTTTTAACTATATTATTTATATTATCACTAGCAACCATAATAGTAATTTTACTTAAGTCGTCTGATTTGCTTATCAATTCATTCATCTTATTAACCATCTTATTATGTTCAGAAGCTTGTATAACTATGCATTTTGTAACAGGCGCATAATGTTTATGTTTCATACCTGGGGAAAGAACTTTTTCGTTATCAGTAACTTTGTTCAAACATTTATCATCAATCAAAACTTGGTCTGTAACTTTTAAAATATCTTCTTTTGTTATTTTACCAGGCCTTAGAATTTGAACTACTCCATTAATAACCTTAACTACTGTAGATTCTATTCCTACCTGTGTATAACCATCATCAATAAAATATGATACTGATGACTCTAATTCATCATATATATCTTCAATGCATGTACCGCTAGGTCTAGATGATATATTAGCACTAGGTGCAGCTATTGGTTTGTTACTCTCTTTTATAAGTCTAAGAGCTAATTCATTATCTGGCATTCTAACTGCCACAGTATCTAAACCTGCTGTAATATTGTATGGTATACAATCATTCTTCTCTAATATTATACTTATGGGACCAGGCCAAAAATTATCAATTAATTTTTTCTCTATTACACCTATATTTTTTGCAACTCTATTTAACATTTCTAAATTACATATATGTACAATGAGTGGATTATCTGCAGGCCTTTTCTTTGCCTCAAATATTCTATTTACTGCCTCTTTATTAGTAGCATCTGCTCCTATTCCATATACCGTTTCTGTAGGAAATACTACTATTTCTCCATTAACTATGTATCTACTAGCAAGTCCTATATCTTGTCCTATTTTTGTCATTTAAATTCACCACTATATATTATATCATATAAATATATATAATTCAATATCTATTACATTCAAAAAGGTGTTGACTTTACATAATATTTGTGATATAATAATTGCGTTATACCATTATTAACCAAAAAATAATTATTTTATGGAGGATATATATATGAAAACCAAAAAATTGTATTCAAATGAATACTGTGACAATGTCACAATTAATGAAGAACTATACAATGAGTTCATGGAAAGTATAAAAAAATCAAACAACTACGACGAAAGCAAATTAAACGATTTGATATATTTTGCGTTCGAAACATCTAAAGAGCTGAATTACAAAATCAGCAAAAAACGGTTACTTCTCAAAATTGCTGATATAGTTGATGTAATTTCAATAGAACGCCTTACTGAGCTCAAAGCTTATGAATTGGAACCTTTACTAAAAGCTGAGAAAGACTACTATTTAATAGTTTTAGATGAAATCGAATCAGATAATGTAGGCGGAAACTTACCAATTTTAGATAATTAACAAACTGAAAACCTATCCAGTAATTTTGGATAGGTTTTTCTTTATATTCCTGCGCCGTTTGCTTTACTAGTTAATTTTTCCCAAGTAGAACATCCAACTATACCATCTGCAGATATATCATTAGCTCTTTGAAAACGCATTACTGCGTCTTTTGTTCTATTTCCAAATAAACCATCAATAGTACCTGCGCTATATCCTAGACTATTTAAAGCATCTTGTAAAACAGCTACATATACTCCTCTTGATCCATTTTGTAATAAAGGATATCCTCCTCTAGGACAAATTGGTGTACCAACCCTTTTATCTACATGTACCCACCTAGTCGCAAATTTGGAATAGATTTTTCCATAACGTTTTCTTTTTATTTTAATTTTATAATTTCTGGATTGCTAAAAGCAAACTCTATTTCTAATTTGTTATCATTATATATTGTTATTCTATTAACTAATTGTCTAACAATATTTCTATCTAGCTTTTTAAATTGTAAAAATTCTTTAATTATTGTTTCTACTTTGCTATCATTTATATTGTTACCTTTTAACTGTACTATTTCTTTTGATAGTTCAGTTATTCTATTTTCACAATTTTCTTTTTCCTCATTTAATTGTTTCGTAAATTCTAAGAATTCAGTTTCATTTATAATTCCAGCTACTTTATCTTTATACAAGTTCAAATGTATTTTCTTAGAATCACTTAATTTATTTTCCAATATACTCTTTTCAGATTTCTTTGTATCTATAAGTTTATCAATATTTGACTTACATGATACATTTTTTATATCTTTTACATCTACATATTCTTTTGAAAGTTTAACTAATGCCTTTCTTAAACAAAATTCAATATTTTCTTCTTTTACAGGTTTCATATCACAAAGATTAAGCCTATTATTATTCTTAGCTACAATACATTTACAATTGAACTTACCTTTTTCATATCTATTTAAAAAAGTAACTCTTGCTCCACACTGTCCACAGAATAATAATCCACTTAGCAAATGTGGCTTACCTTTGTTTGGTATATACGACCTGTTTTGAAGTATTTTCTGTACTTTATTAAAATCCCCTAAAGATATTATAGGTTCATGTGTATTTTCTACTTTAATCCAATTAATTCTAGGTATGTCTATTTGTTTTTTTACTTTGTAGCTAATCTTCTGCTTTTTGTTTTGGATTGTATGTCCTATATATGCTTCGTTTTTAAGTATCCTAACTATAGTAGTATAGCACCAAACACCTTGCATCCACTTTTGAGAATTTTTTATTCTCCTATATCCTGATGGTGTTTGTAAAGAGTCTCTTATTAGTCCATCTTTAATTGAATTAATAGATTTACCAGACAAAAACTCTCTAAATATTCTTTTAACATATACAGAAGACTCTTCATCAATAACAAGTTTTCCTTTTGACTCTTTATCCTTGTTATATCCATATGGCGCTGTAGTACCTAAATACTCACCTTTTATCTGTTTTGTTTTAAGAGATGTCCTAACTTTCTTTGATATATCCTTAGCATACATATCATTAAATACTGCTCTAAAAGGTGTCATATCATTACTTGTATTATCAACTGCAGTATCAATACCGTCATTTATAGCTATATATCTTATTCTTTTTTCAGGAAAATACTTTTCAAGATAATAACCAGTTGTAATATAGTCTCTACCAAATCTCGATAAGTCTTTCGTAATAACCATATCAATTAAACCAGATTCAATATCTTCAATAAGTTTCTCAAATCCAGGTCTATTGAAATTAGTACCACTATATCCATCATCTGAATATATATTAACCAAGTTCCATCCATTCTCCAGCACATAACTTGTTAGGAATTCTTTTTGATTGGTTATACTTTGAGATTCAAAATTGTTTGTATCTTCATCTTCTCTAGATAATCTTACATATGCTCCAACTTTATATACTTTTGTAGATGTAATAGTATAGTCTTTTATCATCGTTACCCTCCTAATAACGCTACAAAAGGCTATTATTATTTATCTTATTAAAGTATATCACTTCTTCTGTTCCGTGTCTACCTTCTATATTGTTTTCTATAATATATTGGTTAAACATGTCATACATTAGATTATTTATATTTTTTCCATCATTGTTAAAAGTTATCTTAACATCAAATACTGATTCATCATTTGTATTTATATGTATACTTTGCATATAAATCACCTACTTAGTAAAATATATGCTTAAATAATATTATTATAATTCAATTTTAATTTATAAATATTTTTCTAATTTCCACCCATAGATTTTATACAAACTTGTCCAATTAATGCCACAACTTCAGCATAAAACCATCCGTGATTATCAAAATGTTTTGTTAATCTTTTAAATAATCCAGTATTTTTACTTACTGTACTAGTCTTTTCTATAGTTTCTAAATAATCTTTTACTTCTAACAAGATTTCTTTTAACTCATCTTTATCCTCTTTTCCATTCTTATCAATATCTTTTTCTATTTTTTCTATTGAACTATTTATAGTTAAACTAGAATTTGTGACATCACCAATAACAAAATTACCTGTATTACTTATATTATATGTATTGCTAACCCCTTGCTTATTTCTATTTTCCATATACTCATTCTCTCTTTCAAAATATGTTCTAGCTAAATTATTAATCTCAACTTTATATACTTCATCACTAGCAAAAAACGTATTAATAAATCCATTAGCTTTTAATTCTCTTAATATTGAATTAATTTCATCCTCTTGTTCTGGATTATTTCTTATTTGATTTATATAATCTTCTTTATTTTCAGCCTTTAATAACTCATCTAAGAATTTTCTTGAATTACTTGGCAGTTTATAAAATTCCATTTCATTTCTCCTTTCAAAATATATAGATTTATCTTTAAAATATGTTTTAGCTATAGGTGTTAACAAGGCATACCAATTACTAAGATAAATCCCAAAATCAGCTATATAACCAGCAACTTTTAACTTATAAAATATATCTTTTATTTGTCTACATATATAATCAGGAAAAGCATTATATTCCCCTTCAACTTCGTTTGTACCTTTATCATAATTTTTTAATAATAAAGATAATACTTCTTCTTCTATTTCATTTAAAATAATCATATCGTTATCCATCCTTATACTAGATTCTATATTTAATTTCTTCTGTTTATCTTCAACAATTTTATTAATACTTTTTGATAATTGCTTTTCAAATTTTTTCAAATCAAGCTTTATATTCATTTTTGACATATATGCCTCCTATTTATATGAAACTAAAACTTCTATACTTAATATTATACTTTATATTATACTTTTTTTTAAGTGTTTTTTCCAGACTTTTATTGATATTTTTTTCTATTTCTCATATTTAATGTATTTTATAGTATATATGTATTAAATATTTTAATAAGGTGAATGAATATAAAGAAAGCAAAAAATCTTTTAATGAAGTTATTAATATGATGATTCAATATTCTATAGATAATATGGAAAAATAGAGGTACAAATACCTCTATTTTAAATATTCTATAACAAATTAAGATATCTACTTTCTTATATCGATATTAGTGTATATCTAACTCATTAAGTTTTCTGCATATTTTCTCTTCTACTCTACTCTCATCCGTTGAAAATCTTATATATGGTATATTATATTTATCTAATATACCATTTTTTATTATATCTCTTTGATATTGAACAGTTTCTTTTGAATGAAATTCACTACCATCAACCTCTATAGCCAACACTAACTTTTTCCCTATTCTATTATATATTATAAAATCAATGTGAGTATTTGGATTAGATAAATACTTATTTTCAGTATCATCAAGCTTCGATGTATTTTTAATAAGTTGATTAAGTTGATATTGAAATCTTACATCTAGGTTATTATATTCTTTCCTTTCTAAAATATTTTTTATAGTATAATACATTGCATTTTCCGAATTATATTCAGATATCTTTTCCATTTTGTTATACATATCAAGTAATTTTTCTGAAAACTCTTTATATAATATATCAAATATAGAATATATTTCGCTATCAAGTATTTTAAAACTATTATAGTCTATATAGTCTAACAAATCTCCAATATTCGAATCCTTATTTTTTTCATTATTCGATACTACTACTATAAATTTATCTATAGCTCTTGATATAGCTACATTTACTAAATTAGGATTATCTACAAACCCTTTTATAACATTAGCTACAGTAGATAATATTATAATGTTTTTTTCCATCCCCTGAAATTTATGAACTGTGTCTATCTGTATAAATTCATTTTTTATAGTACTTTGTAATTTTGATACTTGATTTCTATATGGTGATATTATACCAATATTTCTATTTTTAGATAAATCTTTTATTTTTGAAAGTATCTCTTCTTCAATGACGTCAACCTGTCTTTGATTACTTTTATATCTTTCATGATTTCCTTTAACAGTTCTATAAGCTAACAAAGGTTCATCTATTCCATTATCATTAGATAATATAATTAATTGATTATCATAAAATTTTTGATTACAAAAGTCAATTATTTTAGGATGACACCTATAATGTTCTCTTAACATTGTAGAACTTATATCAGAAAATATAATTTTTAATGATGACATTAAACTATTCTTAGAATAGTTATAAGCTTCGTTTATTTTATATTTTTCAAAGATTGAATCATATTCTATTATTTTCTTATCCTCAATAATATTAGGCAATTGTTTCAAATCTCCTACTATTATAGCCCTTTTAGCGCATGATAATGCTAATGCTCCTGTTACCACATCAACTTGAGAAGACTCATCTATTATTACATAATCAAATAAGTAATTGTCATCAATACAGTTTCTTAAAGAATGAGTAGTACTTAATACTACAGGATAATCTTTTAAAAACTCTTTACTATTTTTTTTAATTATATCTTTAGAGTATTTTTTTCTAGTATAATTATATATTTGAGCTAATGAATTTTTAAAATATTTCATTGATAAGTTTGAATAGTTCTCTATTTCTTTTATATAATCACATCTTTCAAGTTCTTTTTCATGAAATTCTAGTTTATTTTTTAATTCTTTCATTTTTAAGTCAAAGTACATTTTTTGAAATACTAATATTAAATCACTCGGATTATTTTTATATAATTTAAAATTAAATATTCCATATTTTAATAAATTGTTTGTTTTATTAAAAAAAGAAAACTTATTAAATCTAGACATCATATAACTATAATATACCCAAATACTAATCATGCTATCTGAATTTAATTTTAACATAGAATTTATTTTTATATTATCAATATTAGTTTTATCACAATATTCTTCATAATATTTTTGCTCAATTCTAATTTTTTCGTACTCTTGTTTTAACTGTGCATATTCATTTCTAATCTTATATATTTCATTAAGCTTTTTATCTGATATCTTTATTTGTTCATATAAAGAATAACTCTTATCATTATCCATTTTCCAATTTTCATTCACTGGATTATATATTTTTTGATTATCAAAAAATTTTTCCTTGTTTTCATTTTTGCCTAAAAAGGCACAAAAGAATGATAAATCATATTTTCTTAATTTTTCAATTACATTTTCAGTAGCTGAATTATTATTTGAAACAACCGCTACAGTTTTTTTATTAATAACAATGTTAGATATTATATTAAGTATCGTTTGAGTTTTTCCGGTTCCTGGTGGGCCTTCAATTATACTTATTTTATTATTTAAGGCTTCTTTAGTTGCTTTTTTCTGATTTAAGTTAAATCCAAATGGGAATATTGGTATTATGCTATCATCAAGATTATACAGTTGATGAGGATTAAGATAATCCCAAAGTGCTGATTCATTATTTATATTAATTTCAGAATATTGTTTTCCTAAAAAATTTTTATCCTTATCGTCAGTGTCTTGAATTGTTATTAAATTTGATATTTGAGTTAAATAATCAAATATATCACTAGATTTAGACTCCTCATTAATTAATCCCGTAATTATAATGTCACTGGATAAGTACACTTTGTTATTTCCATTATTAAAAAATATTCTTGTATACTTATCAAATGATAATATTTTTTTCACATTATTTAAAACACACTTTTTAACATATATCTTTTTATCACTTGAATTTATTTCTTTAGGATTACAAAAATATTCTATTCTATTTTTATTATAAGGATATGTTTTATTATTCCTATATGTAACATTACAATTATATCCATTACGGTCAAATTCTATTTTTTTGATTTCTTCAGTTTTATCTTCATTTCCTATTATTATAAGATATTTATATATATCCAAAATTCCCTCCATTTTACAAACATTTCTCTATACTGTATTATATCACAAATTGTATTTTTGTAAATAATTGTAATACAACTCAAAAATATTATGAATTGATATATCTACAAAGAGTG
The DNA here is from genome assembly GCA_029256705.1 of Clostridia bacterium. Taxonomy (GTDB): domain Bacteria; phylum Bacillota; class Clostridia; order TANB77; family CAG-465; genus RGIG5057. The sequence goes on along the minus strand of JAQSXK010000003.1, from coordinate 100,331 downwards.
AGTTTTATTACTAAAACTCACCCCTTTAAAATTAATCGCTACATAATCTTTACTTTATATATATTTGTTTATTTCTTTATTCCAATTAGAATTATGAATAATTCTATCAATAATATATTCTGACTCAATAAGTTTGCCTTTTGGAAGCTGTGATGCATCTTTCCATGAATTTACTTTCGTAATATACGTTGCATTTCCATACTTTTGAGATTCAAAAATACATATGTCCTTGAATATGAATACTAAATATCCTTGAAATTCGTTAATACCTATATATTTCTCATATGGTTTTTTATCCATTATTTTATATATTCTATAGGAGTCAAAATTATTTCTACTTCCAGAACTTTGGCTTGGTTCTATGTATTTTTCTGAGTCTATTTTATCCCATATTTCTTCGCCCTTAGGTAATATTTCCCAGTTGCACATTTTAAATTTTTTATATTCAACATACTTGTCCAATTGAAAATCAAAGAATTGACAAAAACCAAATATTTCGAGAAACATATTTATTATTATTTTTAATTTATATTCATCATTAATGTCTAATTTATCTAAATCAGCTATTATAATATTTTCACTATTTTTCTTTAAATATATAAAATTGACTTCATTTGGTTTATATATTTTTCTTTGATACACATCTCTATAAATATCTTTATAATCACACATATCTACAATATTATCTCTACCATGATATTCTTTCCAATGCCATTCAATAGTATTTATAAATCTACTTTCTTTAGGCAATTCTTTATTTGGTACAGAACGCCCAAATGTATTAATTCTACAATTTACTCCCCATTTTATATTTGGTCTAAAAGTTCCTTCTTCTATTCCAAGCTTATTAATTAGCTCATCTTCAACTATTACGCCTATCTTTAATTTTTCTACATTCTCTATATCTTTTAAAAATGATGCACTATTTATTCTTTTTTTTCTTATTATCATAAAAAACCTCCTGTTACCCTAAATTGTTTGATACTTTTTTATCTGGTTTGGAAACAGGTGTTTTTAATCCATTTATTTCTCTTACATAATATCCATCATAATTTCCGTTTTTTATTTCTTTTACAAACTTTGCTCTTGTCATACAATAATTTGTTGATGTATCTAAAAATCTTGTATTTCTTCCACTATCGTTTTCTTCTATAACTTTTACCATTATCTATTTCTCCTTTATTTATAATTTAATAAAGGACTCAAACTACTAAAATCCCCATAATGTTAATATACTTATAATATAATAATTTGATTATTAATCTTCATTATTGTCTCTTATCCATATTTTCCATGCCTTTTTACCATAATCTTTAGCTATCATTAATTTCCCAGTTTTGGAATTTCTATAGGATTTAACGAAAATATAGTGACCATTATCTTTATTATCCATAATAAAGTACCCCCTTTTTGCAAATAACTGTTGCAAAAAGAACAATAATGTGATATAATAGATTTTGAGTAGTTTATGTAAACTGTCTATTATAGTAGTTTTCATATTATAATTCTTATAACTAAATCTGCAAATTTAGTTAGCACAGTCACCAATCTATTATATAGCCGATTGGTGGCTATTTTATTTTTTATCTTCCATTAGCTCTTTTATTCTTTTATAAAATTCGTTTTCATCGATATCCTTAATATCTTTTATTCCTTTTTCAAGTTGTTCTCTTACAGCAATTTTAACATATTCTTCTATTTTATTTTTATTTTCTTTATTTTTTTCTATCTCAGATATAAAATCATTATACTCATTTATATTATAATTATTTAAATTTTCTGTATTAGAAGATTTAATCATATTATACATTAAGACTTCAAAAGCTTTTTGTTGATTTTCCTTATCTTTATCATAATCATTATAATCCAAAATTAAGTTTAATTTAGCAAAATACTTAATAATCCATATAAATTTAATATTTGTTCTCTCATTAATAATAACATTAAATAAGTTCTTATAAAAATCAAAATTTTCATTTTTAATATTGCTATTAATCATAGAATATATATCATATAATTCACTTTTTTGACTAATATTTAAATCATTTTTACCAATTATTATATCTATTACATCAGCACTCTTAACTTCGGTAATTCTTTTTAGTATATTAACTAATATTTCTTTATCTGTATTTTTTATGTTTTCAATTTCCTCAATATTGCTAATATTAAATATGTATTTTATATTATTAATCACTGAAGACTTAACTTCAATATATTCATTATCGTTTAGTGATTTTAACTTAGTAAATAATGACGTTCTAGACATATCAAATAATTTAGCGAAACTATGCTGGTCAATATTTAATATTTCATTCAAAAATTTTATATAACTAACTTTAATTTTTTGTTCCATTTAATCACCCTACTATTAGTATAACATAAAATCCGACAAATGTCAAGTTTTTTTGTCTATCATTATATATTTTCTGTCTTTTGATATTTTGCTCTGTCTTTTGATATTTACTCAAGTCGTATAACGACACATTATAAACTTAAAAAAATTATATAATACTAGATAAATAATAATATCCCCTCTTCCAAATTAGCACTTACCCATGTAGGTGTAAGCACTTTAGGTTCTACATATGTAAATATTCCTAGTTGAATTGCCAAATCTCTTAATTTATCTCTTTCAGTTGAAGAAAAAGTTTGTGCCATATCTAGCGCCATACCTGCATAATGCTGTGACATACTTGAATGGCCACCTTCACCTATTCTTTTAAATGCAGCACCAATAGTGATAGGTTTACCATATTCTCTTCTTAATATATTCCAAGAATCCATTAATCTTTTATCTGTCCATATTATATCTGACCTGGAATTTCCTCTAAATTCCCTTACTGTCATATTATTCGCATATGGCATTTTTTCACTTAGTCCTCTATAATATACTTCCATTCTATTTGTCGATGGATTATATACCATTATTCTTGCCATAAAAACCCCTCCTATTTGCATTATATGCAAAGCAAAAATTATTGTGTGTTTGTATGCTCATTGAATATAAAAAATCATATAAAGTAAATACTCTATATGATTTACAATTAAATTGATACATGAGTAATTGTTAAATCTGCTTTAATTGGAGTGTTGCCTAATCCTACAGTTTGACCTGTAGTATTTATTAATTGCAATGTAACAGGAGTAATCACACTCGCTGTTATTGATAGTAAAGCATTTCCTGTTAATTGCCCTGAAACTATAGGGCTTGATGCTCCTATACTATCTCCAGCAGAAGTAGTTACAGAGAAATCAACAAAAGTTGATGCTTCTGCACCATCAGTAGATACCCACCAGTTAACATAGTATAATCCTGTTTCTGTAATTGTTATCTCACCTGTCAATGAATTATATGTCAAAGCTGGTGATTGATTAGCTATTACTGTATCAAATATAACAGGTGTAGTATCTGGCACAATAGTTGTTTCACCTTGTAGTTGAATTTGTAATCCACGTAGTTGTGCTATAATTCCTGGTGGTCCTGGTGGTCCCGGTGGTCCTGGTGGTCCCGGTGGTCCCGATTTATTAATATGACACCATTCATTTGAACACGAATAATCTCTATCACAACATTCTTGATCATTATCATAAAATCTTTTTTGCATATATATCCCCCCTTTCTATTTAATATAAAACTGTAAAATGTTTTATATTATAATATATGTTTTTATGAATTGAATGTGAATTTGTGATTAATCAATAAATAATAAATCATTAATGAAAAAAATAACAGCATAAATTAATAAAATTTAATACTGTTACTATATTATATAATTACTGTTAATAATTTAAAATTATTGTATCGTAATACCTGCACTTGCATAACCAAGTACAGTATTAACAAGTGATACACCTTCCGCAGTTGTAGAAAATACTAATAGTAAACGCGTCTCTGCTGTTACTGGTATAGATAAACCTTCTGTAATTCCATTACTTATATCACCAATTGATACCAATCCAGTTAATGGTGGTGTCAATGTTACTATGGCACCTGGAATTGGTGAAAATACATTATCTGGTGTTGTTGAACTATACAACTGTGCTGTAATTGTTATTGTTGAGCCTACTAGTGCTAAAGCAGCAGTTACGCTAAAGAATGCTGAAATTGATGTTATTGTTCCATCACGTGGTACAGAAAAAGCGAAATTTAGTAGTTCTCCTGGCCCACCAGTTATATCTACAGTACCGCCAAGTGCCGTTAGTGTATTACCTGAGTTTCCAAATCCCACTAAAGCTGGTATACCTGCTAATCCAAGCCCTATAGTTGTCATAGAAACTGGTAATCCTGATGCGAATGGTATTATTGCACCATTTCCTGCAGGTCCTTGTGGTCCTATTGGTCCTTGTATCCCTTGTGGCCCTTCTGGTCCTATTGGTCCTTCTGGTCCGGTTAATCCTTGTGGTCCCGCTATGCCTTGTGGTCCTGCTGGCCCTGCTGCACCTTCTGGTCCTGCTGCCCCCGCTGGTCCAGTTAATCCTTGTGGCCCTGCTATACCTTGTGGTCCTGCTGGCCCTGCTGCACCTTCTGGTCCTGCTGCTCCCGCTGGTCCTGCAACGCCTGGTATTCCTTGTGGTCCCATTGGTCCTGGTGGTCCGACTAAACAATATTTAACTCTACAATTTTCTATAGGACGATATTGACTATCACAATTATTATAGTCATTATATGAACTTTCTCTCATGTTTTACTCCTTTCTATATAACACTTCAATGTGTCTATAATATAATATGAAATCTATGTTTATGTGTTACCTACAATTATTTAAAGTATAAATATTCACTTTATAATCGATTTGTTTTTAAAAAACTCAACTCTTAAAATTGTTTTTTTATATCTCTGCATAAATCAATATATATAGTAAATTTAAAAATAACACTGTAAATTTATACAATGCTATTTTTAAGTTTATAAACAAATTATACTTTCTTTCTGATTTTTGCAATAATATAAATAAATATAGGAATAAAATATCCCATAATTATATTCATAGGAGTTAATATATTTAGTGATAATACGCTTAATTCTATAGTACTTCTCGCTAAAATTATTGATAAAAAGAAAATTCCTATTATATATATTATAGATATTGCTCTGACGTTCGACAATTTAAATGATAATCTAATTATATGCATTGCTGTATATATAAAAGTAGCTATCAAAACAAAATCTGAAATTATCCAAAACATAATTATTCCTGATTCTATTCTTTCTATAACATCAAATAATGATATTTCCGTCATTGTATTAATATAAGGTATAGGCATTTTTACTAATATTGACCATCCGAAAACAGACAAAGGTATAATAATTACCAAAAATGATATAATTGACAGAATTATTATTGTCTTCATACTTAATTTTTTAAAATCACCATTGTGTTCTATTTTGTCATTAAATATAAATATTAAAATATTATATGCAAATATTGCAATTATTCCAAAATTAGCTTTAAATATTGGGAATGCATCTTTATATGTTATAGGAAATATGTTTTGTAATTCTACTTTTGGTAATATTAAAACGTTATATACTATAAAAATTAAACTAAGAGCTATAAAAAACAGTTCAGCCATTTTAGCTAAAGTAATAATTCCATTTTTTACAATATATCCAACAATTAATAACATAGCTCCTAAAACAATAAATATACTAACTCCCGGCATAGCCGTTGTTACTATTCTTTCAGAATACATTCTTACATTATACGAAAGTAAAAAAGTTATCCATAAAAAATACATTATACAAATTATATTTCCAAGTAGTTTCCCTACTGTATCTTTTATAATATCTATATATGACTTACTAGCATATCTTTTAATAAATCCAGTCCAAACTAACATATATATTATTTCAAAAACAATTGCAATTAATGGTGAAATCCAAGCAGCTTGTTTAGCTTGCTGTGCAGTAAATAGTGGTATATACCTTATTGCAGGTGCGCAAAAAATTATTATTATAAATATCATTGACTGCTTTACTGAAATTTTGCCATTATCATTACTCATTTTATCACCTCTTTATATTAGTTATACTATACTTTTTTTCTTACTTTTCCAAGCAAAAATATAAATAATGGCAAGAAAAATCCCATAATTATATTTGTTAGAGTTAATATATTTTCAGAAAATGCTTGCAACTCTGATGTTGATTTTGCTATAATCAAAGATAAGAAAAATATTCCAATTATATATATTGATGTCAATGGTTTTATATTAGACATTTTAAATGATACTTTTAACATATGTATCGCTGAATATACAAAAATAGCCGCCAGCATAAAATCTGTAATAATCCAAAACATAATTATTCCTGATTCTATTCTTTCTACAACATCAAATAATGATATTTCCATCATAGTGTTAAGAAACGGTATAGGCATATCTGATATTACTGACGCTCCGAATACAGATATAGGAATAATAATTACTAAGAATGATATCATTATTAAAATTAATATTGTAATTATACTCATTTTTTTAAATTCCCCTTTATGTTCTATATTATCATTAAACATAAATATCAAAATATTATATCCAAATATAGACATTATAGGATATGATGCTTTAAATATTGAAGGCACATCTTTATAAGTTATTGGTAATATATTTTTAATTTGAATTTCTGGGATTATTAAAATGTTATATATCACAAATATTGCACCTAACAATATAAAAAATAATTCTGCCATTTTTGCAAGAGGAATAATTCCCTCTTTTAAAATATAACCAACAACTAATAACATACTACCAATAACAATATAAATACTCATTCCGTCCGAGTAGCTGCTAAAATTCTTTCTGCATACAACCTAACGTTGTATGCAAGAAAAAATGTAATCCATATAAAATATATGATAATAACTGTAATACCTATAATTTTTCCTAATATGTCTTTCGTAATATCTACAAATGATTTACTACCATATTTTTTTATTACTTTGCACCAAATAAGAACATATACTATTTGAAAAAACAAAGCAACTAATGGTGCCAGCCAAGCTGCTTGTTTTGCCTGTTGTGAAGAATACAAAGGTATGTATCTTATTGCAGGAGCACAAAATACAATTATAATAAATATCATAGCTTGTTTTACTGAAATTTTATTATTATCATTACTCATTTTCCACCCCGTTAATAATGTATATTAAAAATTTTAAAAATATAATATGACAAACTATTACCATATCTATTTAAATAATAATATATACCAATAAGTAATACCACTAAAAGCATTGAAATATAAACTATAATTTGAACAAATCTTTCTTTTTTATTAACTTTATTATCTTTAATTATACAATAAATTTCATAAATACTTAATATTGAAATAAATATAAAAAAATATATCATTACTTATCACCACTCTCACTTCGAATAGGTTGCCTAATATGGTAAGTTCTATTAACATTTGACTGCACATTTACAGTGATTTCCATAGTTTTAAAAGTTTCTTTCCAATTTTCTTTAATTATGTCCCATTTTAGCGGATGTTGATGATAAATTGCATCACTAATACCTAATATATCTAAATTATTTTTTTGCGCAAATTCTATTATACTTTCTGCTTCTTTTTTTACAATATCATTTTGTTTTTCTATAATTTTAGATAATTCTACTTCATTAAATATATTATCCTGAGACATTACTTCTCCTATATTAGTTGAAAAATTTATGTTAATTGATGCCTGCGGAATATTCCCATCCAAATCTATTTTAATTTTTGAACTTGAATTAATTACTTCCATAGATACATCTTTTTCTTTCTCATCTTTAACTACAATAATAGTAGATACTATATTTGAATTTATCCAATTTAACCCTCGAGCCATATAGTCAGATACATATCCTAATAATTTAACTCCATCAAAAACTGCAAATCCGTTTAAATTTAAATATAAAATATCTTTTTCTTTAGTAGATGTACTGTCTTTAGGAGTTGAACCACTACTTTGCAAATTATCACCTTGATTTGAGCTACTATCACTTTTCGAAGAGTCCTCTTCTTTTGATTTACTATCACTTTCTGAATTAATTTCTTCTTTTAATATATTTTCTTCTGCTAAAGTAGTTCCAACTGGTTTTCCACCACCAATTGGCACTGTACTATTTCCTACTTTACTGGTGCTTATCTCATCATTTTTTCTTGAAACCATACTAATAGCAGGTATATATGCAGAGCAATATACATTATTAAATGTCTGCATAACATCAGATAGCCTTATTTCATAAGTTAAAGATAATTTCCCTATATTATGAAATACTCCATCTAATAAGTCTACTGTAAATTGTTTGATTTGTTCACCTGATCTTATAAAAGACTCAGCAGAAGTATCTTTTACAATTACAATTGTAGTATCAAATCTAAGCTCATGATCTCTAATAAAGAAATCTAATATATCAAGTATATTTTCCTTAGCAACCTCTTCACTAATCAAAATATATTTAATATGACCCCAAAATACACTCTTACTTTTAAATAATGCAAAATTTCTTACTGTCTCAAACATTGTATTACCATCAACAGTTACTATTTCTGCACTTTTTCCACTAGTAGAAGATGTATCACCGCTTGTAGCATTAAATTTTTCACCAATTGCGGTTAATTTAAATTTATTCACTCCATCATTAGCCTTATCAATTCCAACAGCAAGAACAAAATAATTTTGTTCTATATTGCCAGGTATATTAATTGGATTTTTAAAATCAAATAGGCTCATAAAGAAGACGACTCCAGAAACTATTATTAAAAAAATCAAAACTAAATCTTTTTTCATGTTCTAATCACCTTGCCTTTTAGCATCTTTTGTTTTCAAACAATTTGGTCTAGTTTTATTACTATTACTAGGAAGTCTAAAAAATGTATCTTTCATTATGTCTTTACCATCATTTCCTACAAACGGAGCCATATATGACACTCCAAAAGATTCTAACTTACAGAATTCAAATACTAGTAATAATATTGCTATAACAAGACCCAGTAACCCTAAGAATATCCCAAAAATTGTTGATGTAATTCTCCATAGCCTTACTGCATTACTAAAATCCTGATTTGGTATTGTAAATGAAGCTATTGCAGTTATTGCGACAATTACAACAATTGAGGGTGATACTAATTTTGCTTCTACAGCCGCTTGACCAACTACCAATGTTCCTACTATTGAAACGGTTTGACCAACACTCTTAGGAATTCTTAATCCAGCTTCAAATAATATCTCAAACGAAATAATCAGCGCTAATGCTTCTACTGCCACGGGAAATGCTACACCTTCTCTGGATTTAGCAATAAATAATACAACATTCGTAGGAATCATTTCAGGATGAAATGTTGTAACTGCCACATATAATGCAGGTAGAAAAATAGCTAGAACTAATGAAATATAACGTATTACCCTTATAAAGGATGAAACCATAAACTTACGTGAATAATCTTCTGGTGTTTGCATAAACTGATTAAATGTACCAGGAACAATAAATCCAATGGGTAAACCATCTATTATTATTCCAACTCTACCCTCAATAATATCTGCACAAAATTTATCAGGTCTTTCAGTACTTGAAACCTGGGGAAGAGAACTATTAAGATTATCAGATAGAGCATCTTCTATTATACTAGTTGTTAATAAATTATCCACATTTATAGATTTTAGTCTGTCTCTTGCTAGATTTAATATTTCATCATTAGTTATACTTTTAATAGAAACAAGAGCAACTGACGTTTGTGTACGTAAACCAATTGTCATTTGTTCTATAATTAAATCAGGTACCTTTATCTTTCTTCTTACTAATGCAGTATTTGATCTAAAATTTTCAATAAATGAATCTTTTGGACCTTTATTTACATTTTCAATGGTTGGTTCCATCATTGATCTTTTATCAAATCCTTTTGTATCAAAAATAAAAGCCGTATTTTGATCACTAAATAGAAGAACAGAACTTCCAGATGTTATTTCACTTGCAACCATATTTAAATCGTTAGAAATGGTTTGTGATGAATAATATAGTGCACCATCTTGAATTAATTTAATGATTTCGTCTAAATTTTTAGATTCAGAAATTTTTTGGTTTTCGATAAGTGGCTTTACAACATAATTACTTATATCTGATGAATTTACTAATCCATCTACATATATAAGATTAACTGGCAGTGCACTATCGCTATTTATTAATATTTCCCTATATTTAATATCTTGGCTACTTCCAAACAAATTTTTAAGATTCTCAATATTAAGCAATGTATTTTTATCTTGGTTTTGCTGTTTCTCAATTACTTTTTTTTCTTTTTTCTTTATGTGTTTAACTATATTTAATTTCAAGAAAATCACCTAGTTATAATATTTACTTAAAACTGTAAAAATATACATTTACAATTTTTTTATAATTATATTATTTTTATAAATTAGATAAAAAAAATTGCAACCTCAACTTTTATAAATTGAAATTGCAATTTTGTAAATTATTTTATTTATATAAAAAATATATACTGAAATGAAAAAATCATATCAGCATATATTTAAAATATATTTTTAATCTAAAAATCCTTTATAATGTCTACTTACCATTTGAGTTTCAAGATTTTTAAGAACTTCTAAAGCAACACTTACTACTATAAGTACTGATGTGCCACCAAATGTAATTGAAATTGGCATAAAACCTTGAAGTAATATTGGAAGTACTGCAACTGCAGCTAGGAACAATGCTCCTACTGAAGTTATATACTTAAGTACAGTAGATATATAATCTGAAGTGTTTTTTCCTGCTCTTACGCCAGGTATAAATCCACCATTTTTCTTTAATGAATTAGCTATTTCAACTGAATTAACTATAAACATTGTATATATAAATGTAAATGTAATTATAAGTAACATATATATAATTGAATATATTAATAAGTTATACCAACTACTTCCTGAAGAAACAGAGAATATATTGTATAATACTTTCCAAAATCCTGTTGGAGCATTTTTAGTAGCTATACCAATTATTGTAGATGGAAACATCATAAATGACATTGCAAATATTATTGGCATAACACCTGCCATTGCTACTTTAATTGGAATATGAGTACTTTGTCCACCATATAATTTTCTTCCTACTACTCTTTTTGCATAATTTACAGGTATTCTTCTTTCAGCTTGTTGCATGTATATAACTCCAGCTATAACAATAATCATAGCTAAAACTAATGCTGCAACTATTAATAAATTTGTAAAACCACCTATTGCAAAGTTATATAGAGCAACTGCACCACCTGGTGTACCTGATATAATACCAACAAATATTAGTATTGAAATACCATTACCAATACCATACTCAGTTATTTTATCACCAAGCCAGATAAGTATTGCAGTTCCAGCCATAAGACTTCCTATAAACAGTAATGCTCCAAGTGCTTCACCTGCGCCGTAAGTTAATGAAGGTAATAAAAATTTTCTATAGCTTAAAAATAATCCAAGTGCTTCAACAAGTGCAAATGCAATTGTTAGATACTTAGTATATTTACTAAGAGTTTTTTTACCCTCTTCACCTTCTTTAGCAAGTTTTTCTAAACTAGGAACTATAACTTGTAACAAATTCAGTACTATTGAAGCTGTAATATATGGTCCTATTGTCATAGCAAATATTGAGAATCTACTAAACGCTCCACCAGATATTAAGTTTATAGTTCCAAGTATTCCTGCATCTGTTCCTATTTGTTCCATAAATGCTATTTTATCAAAACCAGGTACTGTTATAAAAGTACCCAATCTATATAATAAAATAATAAATACTGTAAACAATATTTTCTTTCTTAAATCTTTAACTGAAAATATGCTTTTCAAGGTTTGAAGCATATTACTTCACCTCTATCTTTCCACCTACAGCTTGTATTTTTTCTTCTGCTGATTTTGAAAATTTAGCTGCTACAACTGTTAGTTTTTTAGTTAATGTTCCGTTTCCTAATACTTTAACACCATCTAAAACTTTTCTGATTGATCCGTCTTTTAATAATGTTTCAGTTGTAACTGTCATTCCATCGTCATATTTTTCTAAATCAGAAAGATTTATAACACAGTATTCTTTAGCAAAATGATTTGTAAATCCTCTTTTAGGAATTCTTCTATAAAGTGGTGTTTGACCACCTTCAAATCCTCTTCTAATACTTCCACCTGTTCTTGCTTTTTGACCTTTATGTCCGCTACCAGAAGTTTTTCCAAGTCCACTTCCGATACCTCTACCTACTCTTCTTCTAGATTTAGTAGCTCCAAATGCTGGACCTAATTCGTGCATTTCCATGTGCGTTTTCCTCCTCTCTATAATATATTATTCTTAGTTAAATAACCCAGCTACAGTTTTACCTCTTAGCTTAGCCACTTCTTCAGGTGTTCTCATAGCTTTTAATGCTTTTATTGTTGCGTGTACAACATTTCTGCTGTTACGAGCTCCTAAAGTTTTTGCTGTTACATTTTTAACTCCTGCAAGTTCTAAAACTGGTCTTACAGATCCGCCTGCAATTACACCAGTACCTTCAACTGCTGGTCTTAATATAACTTTAGATGCACCATAGTTAGTAGTGTATTCATGAGGAAGTGTTCCATTTACTAATGCAATTTTAACTAAGTTTTTCTTAGCTTCTTCTGTTGCTTTTCTTATAGCATCGGGTACTTCTGAAGCTTTACCAGTTCCAACACCAATACTGCCTTCTCCGTCACCTACAACAACAAGTACACTAAATCTAAAAGTTCTACCACCTTTAACAACTTTAGCAACTCTTGCTACATCAACAACTTTTTCTTTTAATTCATTTTTTAAGTCTGCCATTATTTTGGTATCTCCTTTCATCTAAAATTGAAGTCCAGCTTCTCTAGCTGCTTCTGCTACTGCTTTTACTTTACCATGATATACATAACCATTTCTATCAAATACTACTGTATTTATATTCATTTCAAGTAATTTTTTAGCAATTAAAGTTCCAACTTCAGTAGCTGATGCTACGTTAGAAGCTTTAGTTTTAATTTCTTTATTTAAAGTAGATGCTTCACATATTGTAGTTCCATTATCATCGTTTATAACTTGTGCATATATATTATTTAAACTTCTAAATACACATAGTCTTGGTCTTGCTGCTGTTCCTAATACTTTAGCTCTAACTCTTGCTTGCTTTTTAGCTCTTGCTTCGTTTCTATTTGTCTTATTAATCATAACCTAATAATCCCTCCTTTTTTAAAGATTATTTTTTACCGCCGGCTTTACCTACTTTTCTTATTATTCTTTCACCTGCGTATTTAATTCCTTTACCTTTATAAGGCTCTGGTAATCTTTTTTCTCTTATTTCTGCTGCCATTTGACCAACAACTTGTTTGTCAATACCTTTAACAATTATTGTATTAGGATTAGGCACTTCTAAAGTTATTTTCTCATCATCTGAAAACTCTACTGTATGTGAATATCCTATATTAAGTACTAACTTATTTCCTTGTTTTGTTGCTTTATATCCAACACCATTTATTTCTAAAGTTTTTTCAAATCCTTTACTTACACCAATAACCATGTTGCTTACTAATGTTCTAGTTAAACCGTGAATATTACCATATTTTTCATCATTTACTTTAACAATTATTTTATTGTCTTCTACAGTTATATTAACTACATTTAAAAATTCATTAGTTAATGTTCCTTTAGGTCCTTTAACTGTTACAGTAGTTCCATCAATCTTAACTTCAACACCTTGTGGTATAGTTATTGGATTCTTTCCTATTCTTGACATAGTATTATATCCTCCTTATACTTATTTACCAAATATATGCTAAAACTTCTCCACCAATATTTTCTTTTCTTGCTTTTTTATCTGCCATTATACCTTTAGATGTAGATATTACAGCAATTCCAAGTCCATTTAATACTCTTGGTAATTCTTCGCTATTTGCGTATATTCTAAGACCTGGTCTACTGATTCTTTTTAAACCTTGTAATACTCTTGTCTTATTTTCATATTTTAATGTTAATCTTATAGTTTTTCTTATTCCGTCTTGTAAAATATCTTGTGATTTTACAAAACCTTCTTCTACTAATATGTTAGATATTGCTTGTTTTACATTTGAATAAGGAATATCTACTGTGTCATGTTTTTGACTATTAGCATTTCTTATTCTAGTTAGCATATCTGCGATTGGATCTGTCATTTTTATTCCTCCTTTTTGAAAGTCTTATATTTAGATAATTTTAATCAATTTGTTCTACCAACTTGCTTTTTTTACTCCTGGGATACTTCCTTCATAAGCTAATTTTCTAAAGCATAAACGGCATACTCCATATTTTCTGATGTAAGCATGTGGTCTTCCACATATTTTACATCTATTATAATATCTAGTACTGAACTTAGGCTCTCTTTGTTGCTTAATTATCATAGATTTTTTTGCCATTTTTACTGTCCCCCTATCTATTTAGAGAATGGAAGGCCAAGCATTGAAAGCAATGCTTTTGCTTCTGCGTCAGTTTTTGCTGTTGTAACAAAAATAACGTCCATTCCTCTTACTTTATCAATTTTATCATATTCAACTTCTGGGAAAATTAATTGTTCTTTTACTCCCATTGAATAGTTTCCTTTTCCATCGAATGATTTAGCATTAGCACCTTTAAAATCTCTAACACGAGGAAGTGCTACGTTAAATAATTTAGTGGCAAATTCGTACATTTTTTCTGCTCTTAATGTTACTTTACATCCAATATCCATTCCTTCTCTTAATTTAAATGCTGCAATTGATTTTTTTGCTTTTGTTATTAAAGGTTTTTGACCAGTAATTAGCATTAATTCATTTGAAGCAGTTATTAAAGCTTTAGAATTGTCTTTAACTTCAGCAACACTCATGTTTATAACAATTTTTTCTAGTTTAGGTACTTGCATAACTGATGAGTAATTAAATTCTTTCATCATTGCAGGTACTATCTCTTTTTTATATTTTTCCTTAAGGTTCATTTATTTTTCCCCTCCTTCTACTTTATCTCATTACATTTTTTGCAAAATCTTACTTTTTTACCGTCAGCTTCAACTTTTATACCAAGTTTAACACCTTTTCCACACTTTTCACAATAATAATTTGCTTTTGAAGCATGAATTGGTTTTTCTCTTTTTATAATTCCTGATTCTTGACCTTGTTTTTTAGCTTTAGCGTGTATAGTTCTAACATTTATACCTTCAACTAAAATAGCATTATCTTTTACAGATATTTCAAGGATCTTACCTTTTTTACCTTTTTCAGTTCCAGCATTTAGTATTACTACATCGCCTTTTCTTAACTTCATCTTTGTCATAATTATTCATTCACCCCCGCTGATTATAGCACTTCAGGAGCTAAAGATATGATTTTCATATAATCATCATTCCTTAGTTCTCTAGCTACTGGCCCAAAGATACGAGTACCTTTAGGTGTTTTATCATCTTTTATTATAACGGCTGCATTTTCATCAAAACGTATATATGAACCATCATCACGTTTTAATCCTCTTTTTGTTCTTACAATAACTGCTTTTACAACCTCACCTTTTTTAACAACGCCACCTGGTGTGGCTTTTTTAACAGCAGCAACTATAGTGTCTCCTATGTTTCCAAATTTTCTATAATGTCCACCTAGAACTCTAATACACATTATTTCTTTTGCTCCTGTGTTGTCAGCAACTTTTAATACTGATTGTTGTTGTATCATGGATTAGTCCTCCCTTCAAAAATATACTACTTAACTTTTTCTACAATTCTCACTAATCTATATCTTTTATCTTTACTTAGTGGTCTTGTTTCCATTATTTCAACTGTATCTCCAATATCGCATTCATTATTTTCATCATGTGCTTTTATTTTAAATGTCTTACTTACTATTTTACCGTAAAGTGGGTCTTTAACTTTTGTATCTATTGTAACTACGATAGTTTTATCCATTTTATTACTAGATACTTTACCAATCTTTGTTTTACGTGCATTTCTTTCCACTTGTTATTCCTCCTTTAACTACTTGCTAGCTTCAATATTTTTTGTATGTTTTATAGTATTTGCTCTAGCTATATTTTTCTTTATTTCAGTAATTTTTTTAGGGTTATCAAGTCCATTCATTGCATGTTGAAATCTTGCTTTAAATAGTTCTTTTTTTAGTTCTTTTATTTCAGTTTGTAAATCTGCTTCATTCATTTTTACATATTCTGTTGTTTTACTAGATTTCATTTGAAACTCCCCCTTCATTTATTTCTTCTCTTTTTATTATTTTACATTTAACAGGTAATTTATGCATAGCTTTTGTTAAAGCTTCTTTAGAAGTAGCTTCATCTAAACCAGCGATCTCAAATAATACTCTATCTGGTTTTACAACTGCTACGAAATACTCAGGATTTCCTTTTCCAGAACCCATACGAGTTTCAGCAGGTTTTTTAGTTATAGGCTTATCTGGAAATATTTTTATCCAAGTTTTACCAACCTTTTTAGTATATCTTGATAAAGTTACTCTGACAGCTTCTATTTGATTTGCAGTAATCCATGCAGCTTCTGTTGCTTGTAATCCGTATTCACCATCAGAAACTCTGTTTCCTCTTTGTGCTCTACCATTCATATTACCTTTTTGTACTTTTCTAAATTTTGTTCTTTTTGGTGACAACATATTAGTTACCTCCCTTTACATTCTTTTTAGCAGGTAATACTTGACCTTTGTATATCCAAACTTTAACGCCAATAATACCAAATGTTGTTTTTGCTTCTGCAAATCCATAATCAATATCTGCTCTTAATGTTTGAAGAGGTATTGTACCTTCGCTATAGTGTTCAGTTCTAGCTATTTCTGCTCCGCCTAAACGTCCAGATACAGCAGTCTTTATACCTAATGCTCCTGCTTTCATTGTTTTTTGCATTGATTGTTTCATAGCTTTTCTAAAAGATATTCTTCTTTCTAATTGTCCAGCTATATTTTCTGCTACTAAAGTTGCAGACATATCTACATCTTTAATTTCAACAATGTTTAAATCTACTTGCTTATTTATTAATTTAGCAAGATTTTTCTTTAATTCTTCAATTGCTGCTCCGCCTTTTCCTATTATCATTCCAGGTTTTGCAGTATAAATATCTACTTTAACTTTTGCGCCTTTTCTTTCGATTATTAATCTATCAATTCCAGACGTTTTAAGTAAGTTTTTTAAATATTTACGAATTTTGTAATCTTCTACTAGTTTATCAGAGAATTCTTTTTTATCTGAGTACCAAGTTGAAGACCAGTCTTTTATGATTCCTACTCTAAGTCCATGTGGACTAACTTTTTGTCCCATTTCTAAACTTACCTCCTTATTATATCTCTTTTAAAATAATTGTTATATGACTTGTTCTTTTTCTTATCTTGTATGCACTACCCTTTGCTCTTGGCATTATTCTTTTCATTGTAGGTCCTTGATTTGCGAATACTTCGCTAACCACTAATTTAGTAGCATCCATATCATGATTGTTAGTAGCATTTGCCATAGCTGATTTAAGTAACTTATACATTATAGGAGCAGCAGCTTTATTTGTAAATTTTAACATTGCTAAAGCTTCATCTGCTTTTTTTCCTCTAATAGTATCAATAACAATTTTTACTTTTCTTGCACTTATTCTAGCATTACTTAAGTATGCTTTTGCTTCTTTTTCCATTTGATGATGTCCTCCTTTTTTAAGATATATAATTTGCTTTAATTATTTAATTGAACTTTTTTTATCTCCAGAATGACCTTTGAATAGTCTTGTTGGAGCAAATTCTCCTAATTTATGACCAATCATTTCTTCTTGAACATATACAGGTACATGTTTTCTACCATCATGTACAGCTATTGTATGCCCTATCATTTGAGGATATATAGTTGAACTTCTAGACCAAGTTTTAAGTGCTACTTTTTTCTCTTCTGCGTTAAGTTTCTCTATTTTCGCAAGTAACTTACTATCAACATAAGGTCCTTTTTTAAGTGATCTTGACATTTAAATCCCTCCATTTATCGTCTATTTTTTATTTCTTCTTTTTACTATGAACTTATCAGTTCTATGATTTTTATTTCTTGTCTTATATCCAAGAGCAGGTTTACCCCAAGGAGTACGTGGTCCTGAATGTCCAACTGGTGCTTTACCTTCACCACCACCATGTGGATGGTCTACAGGATTCATAACGCTTCCTCTAACAGAAGGTCTTATTCCCATGTGTCTAGTTCTACCAGCTTTACCAATTTTAACATTTTCACTATCTTTATTTCCTACAGTACCTATTACTGCTTTACAATCTACAGGTATAAGTCTCATTTCACCTGATGGCATTCTAACATGTGCGTATTTTCCTTCTTTTGCCATAAGTTGTGCTGAGTTTCCTGCACTTCTTACTAGTTTAGCACCTTGGCCTTTATGTAATTCTATATTATGAATTACAGTACCAACTGGTATTGAACTTATTGGAAGACAATTACCTGGTTTTATATCAGCTGTTGTTGATGATATAACTTTATCACCATCTGTAAGTCCAAGTGGAGCTATAATATATGCTCTGTCACCATCTTCGTATTCTACTAAAGCTATGTTTGCAGTTCTATTTGGATCATATTCAATACCTATAACAGTAGCAAACATATCCACTTTATTTCTTTTAAAATCAATTATTCTATATTTTCTTCTTTGTCCTCCACCTTGATGTCTAACTGTTATCTTACCAGTATTATTTCTTCCAGAATTCTTTTTAAGTGTTGTTAATAGTTTCTTTTCTGGTGAAGATTTAGTAATTTCTTCGTAAGTTAAAACAGTCATATTTCTTAGCGATGGAGTAACAGGTCTAAATGATTTTATTCCCATTTTTTATTCCCTCCTAGTTTTTTCCTAATGCTGAATCAATTTCCTCAATTTCAGTTTTATATTTTTTGTTTACTTTAACTTCTTTTCCACCTTTTGAAAGGTATTTATCTGTAGTTGGGTTTGTATCAATTTCAACTATTGCCTTTTTCCATGCTTTAGTTTTTCCTTGGTGTACCCCAACTCTTTTATTTTTACCATCATATTTTAATGTGTTAACTTTTTTAACTTTTACATTAAATATTTCTTCTACCGCTTTTTTTATTTCAACCTTAGTTGCATTTATTGCTACTTCGAAAGTATATTTTCCAAGATTAGCAACTATGCCAGATTTTTCTGTTCTTATAGGTTTTACAATTATATCTTCTGCCTGTTTCATTTAAGCGTACACCTCCTCGATTGTCTTTATAGCATCTTGAGTTAAAACTAATTTCTTATATTTTAATAAATCAAACACATTAATTGTATTTACTAATGTTGTTTTAACATTTTCAATATTTTTAGTTGATGCTTGAACATTAACATTTTTCTCGTTTAATACTATTAAAGTTTTATTAACATTTAAATTGTTTAGTATTTCTACCATTTTCTTAGTTTTGATTTCTTTTAAAACTAATTTATCAACAACTACTAAATTTCCTTCTTGCACTTTAGATGTAAGAACAGATTTTAATGCAAGTTGTCTCATTTTTTTAGGTATTGCATAAGTATATTTTCTAGGTTTTGGTCCTAAAGCTATACCACCTTTTATCCATTGTGGTGCTCTTATACTTCCTTGTCTTGCTCTACCAGTTCCTTTTTGTTTCCATGGTTTTCTACCACCACCACGTACTTCAGCACGTGTTTTTGTAGATTGTGTTCCTTGTCTTTGATTAGCTAAGTAATTAACTAAAGCAGCATGAACTACTATATCATTTACTTCTATTCCAAAAACGCTTTCATTTAATTCTAAATCGCCGATTTTTTTACCTTCGATATTTAAAACGTCTACTTTAAGCATTATTTTTCCTCCTCCCTTAAAATATTATCTTACAGTTTGTTTTACTCTAACAATAGCCTTTTTAGCACCAGGTATAGAACCTTTAACTAATATAACATTTTTATCAGAATCAACTTTAACTACATCTAGGTTTAATATTGATGATACTACTTTTCCCATATGTCCTGGTAATTTTTTTCCTTTGAAAACTCTACCTGGAGATGTTGTAGCTCCCATTGAACCTGGTCTTCTATGATACATAGAACCATGAGACATAGGTCCTCTATGTTGTCCGTGTCTTTTAATAACACCTTGGAATCCTTTTCCTTTTGAAACTCCTTGAACATCAACTCTGTCTCCATTTTCGAAAACATTAACATCAATTGTCTTACCTATTTCGTATTCATCTAAATTTTCCACTCTAATTTCTCTTAAGTGTCTTTGTACAGCCACTTTTGCTTTTGCAAATATTCCTTTTAAAGGTTTATTTACATTTTTCTCTTTTACTTCGCCAAAGCTAACTACAATTGCATTGTATCCATCTTTGTCAACAGTTTTTTTAGCAACTATTGTACAAGGTTTGATTTCAATTACAGTTACAGGAATTGCATTTCCATCTTCAGCAAAAATTTGAGTCATTCCTAATTTTTTTCCGTAAATTTCTTTTACCATTTTTATTTCTCCCTTTCATTTAATTCTTTTAAATAAACTTAAATCAAATTTCTTTAATTGCAAATATCTTATTACAGGGTTTGTCATTGCCTATTAAAAGGATAACTAATAGATACTTTATAAGTTCATTATATCTTAACTTCTATTTCAATGCCTGCTGGCATATCGATAGACATTAAGGCATCAACTGTTGCTTGGTTTGGAGCTAAAACATCAATTACTCTTTTATGAGTTCTCATTTCAAATTGTTCTCTAGAATCTTTATGTTTGTGTGGAGAACGTAATATTGTAACGATTTCTTTTTTAGTTGGTAGTGGAATTGGTCCTACTACTTCTGAACCAGTCTTTCTTGCTACGTCAACTATTTTAGCTGCTGATTGTTCTAACAATACATGATCATAAGCTTTAAGTCTTATTCTCATTTTTTTAGTTTCATTTTTTGCCATTAATAACACTCCTTTACTATAGAATATTGTTTGGCAAGTGTTACACCACCCCGTGTGTTTCTTTTTAGTATATATATTAAACCAAATTTTAACCAATTAATGATTAAAAACTTGGCAAATACATAATTTATACTTGCCGCCCGATTTAAAATCAGACATGCTCCATAGAAGTTCCCTATCTCTATAATGGATAGCCACATTCTACTTCAACGCAAAATCATAGATATATTATAGCTTAATTTTGAGTAAAAATCAAGTGTTTTTATTAAAATAGTAACATTTTACATAAAATAATTATTCTTTTTGAAATATTTATGAAATAAACACCGTATTTACTGATTTTTATCATATTATTTCTACTTAATATTTTAAAAGTATCAATTCTATTTTACTAGATTTGATACCTTCTTGTAACTTATTTATTATTAATTTCTTTCATTCTATTTTCAATACTAAGAGCAGTCCATGCAAAATCTTGCTTAACAAACTCCATTTTACCACAAGTTAGCTTTCCTTCAGGGCAATAACCTTTTGTATAACAATTAGGACCAAATCTTTTAAATATATTCGGATATTGTTCCATTAATTTATTTAATAATTCTCTGTAATATTCTCTCATTTTCCATTGAGCTCTATTACAAGTTCTAAGATTACATATATGATATAATATTCTAGCATTCATGGTTGTAATGAAATCTACATTTTTACCGTGTAAAAATAAATATACTAAGTCTTCTATATATATACCTAAATCTTGAAATTTTTTGTATAATTGATTAGCAGAAGCATAAAAATCCGAAAGTAATTGTTTGTATTCCTCGCCTTTTTCAAGAATAGATGGTGGATATGAATATCTTGTAGTATTAGATATTTCTGTAAATGTTGGTATGTTAATATTTTGTATTCTATGTCTAACTTGATGCTTTAATAATATAAGAGGCATATCGTTCATTCTAAAAGTAATGTTTACTTGTTCTAATTCTCTTTTTCTCTTATCTTCAAATATAATATCTATTATTTTAGATGTCATATCTGGATTGCTATCTAAAATTCTTTTAGCTTCTTCCAAACTACATTGTTTATTTTTAATAATTGCAGAAATAGCAATAGTCTCTTCAGGATTAGATGTAATATCAATTATTTCTATAAGTGATTTTTCGTTTTTATCTTCATTTATTTTGAAAACTGATTTACCTAATAATTCATCTAACTTTTCTTCTTTATTTTCTGTACCTTTTTCTATTTTCTCTAAATTTTCTGCTATACTCGGAGCTATATTATTTAATTGTTCTTTAAGTAAGTTTCCTATTTCAACTAACTCTAAATATTTCTTTCCTCTACCGTATAACATAGACCATATAAGATGAAGTAATTCTCTCGCATTCATAGAACAATATATATTTGTTTTAAGGCTGTATGGAAGTATGAATCTAGCATCTTCTACTTTTACTCCATCTTCTACAAGTTTTTTATATAGTTCAAATGATTCAGATACAAATTTCATATATTCATTTTTTACTTCATTTTTTATTTCATTAGATACCTCTTGATTATACCTAAATTCTGGTTCATAGCATCCAGCCTTACTAAAATTTACATATCTACCTGACTTTATTGTATACGCAGAAATTCTATGCTCGATTAAATATTGCTCGAAGAATAGTGATACATTTTCGAACATTATATTAAAATATCCATGTTCTAAAACAGAAACATGTCCTAAACGTATAATTCTCGAAAGTGTTTTTCTTGCATCTTCTATATCATGTATGCCCTCATATACATCTGTACACGTACCTTCTGTTGTAGACATTCTTGCTGCTGCAGAACAAACTTTTTCTAATTCTGGTGTAACATTAAAAATTTTTACCTTCATGTTATCATTTGACATATCTAATACCTCTTTTCTTCCTACACATAAAGTATATCAAAAAATGACAAATAATTCAATAGTTTTTTACTTATTCTGAAAATATATATATTTATTATAATTCATCATACTCATTAACATTTCTTGTTTTAAAGTAATGGATTGCAAAGGTGCTAAGAAATACTAATGCCAAAATTGAAAAGAAAAGTCCCTCTGGAAGATGTATACCAAATACTGAAGCCATCATTTTAACTCCAATTATACCTATAAGAACATAAGCTGTAGTCTTAAGTTCAGCATATTTTTCAAGTAGTTTAACAAATATTTGAGCTACTCCTCTCATCATTAATATCCCAAAAATCGCTCCTAAAAATAGTACCCATACTTGTTCACTTATTCCAAATGCAGCTGATACACTATCAATACTAAATGCTATATCCATCATTTCAACTTGAAGTACAGTCATCCAAAAAGATTTAGATCCGGTTTTTGTTTCACTTTGTTCACTATCTGTCAAGAAAAAGTGTTTCGTAGACAGCCAAATTAGATATAACGCTCCTAGAAGTTTAATCCACCAAAAATGTATTAAATATACTCCAAATCCTATTATTAAAAATCTAAAAATATATGCTCCCCACATACCCGCAAATATCGCCAATTTTCTTTCCCTTTCAGTTCTAAGATTACTAACAATAGTTGCTAGTACAAGAGCATTATCTGCAGATAATAACCCCTCTAAAAACATGAGTGAAAGGATAACTCCCCAATTCGAAGGTGTGGTAATTATTTGATGAAATATGTCCCACGAAAAAAATTGTGTATAACTATTAATTATTTCTTGTAACATGCTTGCCTCCTTATTTATGTATTGTTTCAAAAAACTGTTTTTAATTATATCATTTTTTTAACAATATGTAAATATTTAATTAAAAATTTTATTTTTATTTTCTATTGATATATTATTTTTTTTATGATAAAATACTTTTATAATTAGGAGGTTATTATGAATAAAATATTTGTTATTGAGGGAACTGATGGAAGTGGCAAACAAACTCAAACAGAAAAATTGTATAGCAGATTGCTGTCTGAAGGATTATCTAGTTTTAAAACTTCTTTTCCAAATTACGAAAATTTATCTTCTGGTCCTGTGAGGGAATATTTATCTGGAAATATATCAAGGAATCCAAATGATATTTCAGCAAAGGCTGCATCTACATTCTACGCAGTAGATAGATATATTTCATATAAAGAAAATATCCAAAAATATTATGAGGACGATAGCACAATTATAATTTTTGATAGATATGTATCTTCTAACTTATTACACCAAGGTGGTAAAGTTTTAGGACAAAGCGGTAGTTATGATAAATTAAGCGAGTTTGCAGACTGGAATTATAACCTTGAACATCATGACTTAGAATTACCCGTACCTACAGCTATATTCTTTTTATATATACCAATTGAATCCACTCTATCTTTAATGAAAGACAGAGTAAATAAAATAACTCACGAATCAAAAAAGGATATTCATGAGACTGATATTAATCATCTGACAAATGCATCTAATTCTGGATATTATCTTGCTAAAAAATTAGGATGGTACATTGTAGAATGTGTAAGAAATGGTAAATTAAGAGAAATAGATGATATACATAATGAAATATATGAAATAGTTAAAAACAACTTATAATTCACGCAACGTTAAAAATAATAAACTATTTTTAACTAAATTCACATAAAAACTTGATTTTTTAATACTTTTATGTTAAAATGTTATAGTAATAATTTAATCTTACAATTATAGGGAGGTGCTACGAATGCCAAATATAAAATCAGCAAAAAAAAGAGTTAAAATTATAGAAACTAAAACTGCACAAAATAAAGTTACTAAAAAAGCTTACAAAGAAGCAGTTAAATCTTTTGAAGCAGCTGTTAAAGAAAACAAAGAAAATGTACAAGAATTATATACTACGGCTGTTAGCTTAGTAGATAAAGCTTGGTCTAAAGGAGTTCTTGCAAAGAATACTGCAGCTAGAAAAAAAGCTAATTTAGCTAAATTATTAGTAAAGTAATTTAATATAGAAGATCCTCTAGTTATAGGTGATTTTTTTATACAAAAAGGAAGAAATGTAAAAATTTCTTCCTTTTTGTATCTATTTAGTAAATAAATTTTAATTTATTATTCTATGCCTTTATCTGAACGTTTAACTACCGTACTATTAATTTTATCATTTAATTCTTGGATTTCAGATATATCCTTATTTAAATCATCTTTTTCTTCTTTTTGTTGTTCAACTAATTCCTTAATACAATGGTTTTGTTCTTCAGTGTAATCTTTAAATACTTCTTCTGGATTTAATTGCCCAGTAGCAAATTTAGAAGTTATATTCATAACTGTCTTATTGCATATATATTGTCCTGTAAGTTTTAAATACTTTTTTGCATTTTCTATATGTTCTTCGGTTACTTGTACCATATCAAACTTTCCATCTACAATTTTGCCAACTGTAGGATTAGAACTTAAATACTTCTCTTTATTAAAACCTGCTTTATATACTGCTAATTCATTTTTCAATGAATGCATTGAAGAAATATAAGTTTTATTTATATTATTATTGTGTTTGCAACTCATCATCAGGTTATCATACTCTTTGATAGCATCTTCATATCGACTACTAGACTTTATATCAGATGTCATATTTATCATATCACTAGGTGATATTTCTTTGCTTTTTATTCCATCTAAAAGCCTAAGCATCAATTTTTCACTTAATTCGTGACTTTTACAGTTTTTTAGTAAATCATGAAATTTATATTTAAATGAATATTTTTTTGCATATTCATATATACTCTTTTCGCCAGATATAATACACTCAATTAATTTATTTCTTTGATGAATATATACTTCAGCTGACCTCTGAGCACTTTTATTAAACTCTTCTTTTAATCCAGCATCTTCCACAGAAATATCCGCTAATAAACTATTAAATTCATCTAATCTTATATTGTTTTTTTCACAAAAAGCTTTCCTACTTGTTTTTAGTTCCAAATACTCATTAACTAAATTAATATAATCTTGTTTAGATTCAAATTTTCTATTTGATTTAGAAAATATTTTTTTAAGCTCACCTGACTCATTCAGCCATTCTCTATTATATCCGTTTTTTTCATAGCCCGTTGATCTATTGTATCCAGATTCATCATATAATAAATTATTAATTTCAGGATTTTCTAAAGTTTGTCTAGGAAAAAATACCATCGCACTTGGATGCATTTCTAAAACCATCTTAGCAAAATTAATATCATTTTTATAATTTACATCTAATAATCTTATAACAGAAGGATCTATCATTACTATAGCATGTACTATTTCTTTGTTAGCTAAATTATCTTCAGGTATATTCACGTATCCATGTGTTTTTACTTGAGTTAATATTACATCTTTATCATGTTTCGAATCATACCCAAGAGAACGAAATAAATCTCTTTTATACGAAATTATAGCTGCTATAGATGCTTCCTTATCATTTTTTATATTGTCATTTAAATCTTTAATATACTTATAATCAATATAACCTTTTTTTATTTCTGAAAGCAAAAATTCCCTATCGTTTTTCAATTCTTCGCTTGCATATATAAGAGACCTCCCATTATTATATGCTGCGGCAATAACCACTTCTTTATCATTTCTAAGTTCCTTACTTAAATGTTTCAGTTCACATCCGTCTTTTGAAACCATAACCATAGCTACCTTTTTATCATATACAATTTTCATATACTCGCCTACTTTCAATTACCAGCTTGTTTATACTTTTCGTATCTAATTTTAAATTCACTCTTTTCATATTCAAATTGATCTTTTAATTTTTCAATATCATTATCATATAGTTCACTCAGTTTTAATAATTCTTCAGTTGTTAACTCATCTAGTAAAACTTCATTATTCTCCACTCTCTTTTGGAGTTGTATTATTTCATTATCATTAACATAATTTTTCTGCACTTGCTGTGATATTTGATTTTTAAATTCAACTTTATTTGTAACCGGATTGCTGTAATCAATTTTTTCGTTTAATAAATTGTTTTTTGTTTTTTTATCAATATCAATAATCTGATTTATTTTGCTTACAATATATTCAAATAAATTTTTAATTTTATTCATATATCCTCCTTTTTTACAAATTTATACATTAATATATAAAATTATATCACATTGTAAAAAAAATTACAACATGATATAATTTTATATATTAATTTTTTGAAAATAAGCTATTAATATTTGAGTTTTATTCTACTGATGTGTCTTCCGCAAGTATTATTTCAATATCAACAGTTTGTTTTTGTCTATATATCTTTAATACAACTTTATCTCCAACTTTTTTAGTGTTTTTAATTTCATTTAATTCTTCCATAGTAGTAACAGATTTACCATCTATAGAAGTTATTATATCACCATTTTTAATTCCTGCTTTTTGCGCTGGTGTATTAGCAAGCACTTGTTGTACATAAACACCTGCAACTAAATTATTTTTTTCAGCAGTCTTAGCGTCCAAAGCAAACCCTGACAATCCTATATATGGTCTTGATATTTTTTTATTTGTAAGTAATTGTTCTATTATAGGTTTTACATCATCAATTGGAAGCGCAAATCCTAAACCTTCAACTCCAGTTTCTTGAACCTTAATACTATTAATGCCTATTACTTGACCTTTACTATTTACTAAGGCGCCACCACTATTTCCAGAATTAATTGCGGCATCTGTTTGTATTAAGTTATATGTTCTACCTTCAGTTGTTATTTTTCTATTTACAGCAGAAACATATCCTACCGTTACGGTACCTGCAAAATTTTGACCAAGTGGATTTCCAATTGCTACAGCAAGTTCACCAACTTTAGTATCTGATGATTTACCTAGCTCTGCAGCAGTTAATCCGGTTTTTTCAATTTTAAGTAATGCTAAATCAGACACTTTATCTGAACCTACGATTGTTGCTGCAATACTTTCCTCTACATTAGGAAGTGTAACACTAATAGTTGCTGTCGAATTATTTAATGCTGACGCTATAACATGATAGTTTGTTATTACATAACCGTCTGAGGTATAAATAATTCCTGAACCTTCAGAACCTGCATCGTCTAAAGTCCCAAACATCGTTTGAGTAACATATTTAACTGTGACCCCAACGATTGAGGGACTACATTTTTCAGCAATTGCTACTACTGGATTATCTACTTCTTTTATCTCATATTTTGTATTCGTAGTAGTTCCCGTAGCTTCATTTTTATCTGCTCTACTGTCTAATATTACATATGTAAACGCACTAGATACTATACTAGTTATAAGTGCTACAATTATCATAGATACTAGAATATAATTTGATCTTTTTTCTTTTACAAAAACTCTTTCATCCATATCATATAACTCCCTTCAATTTAATATGTTTTTCACTTATCTACATATTATATTATACAAATATTTATATAATAAATCAAGATTTTTTTACTAAAAAGACTGCATAAATATCATTTTTCATTTATTCTTCACAATTAAAATTCTTTCCTGCAACATATCCTGTAGAAAAGGCAATTTGTAAGTTAAAACCACCAGTATATGCATCTATGTCAATAACTTCACCAGCAAAATATAATCCCTTTACTAATTTAGATTCCATTGTTTTAGGATTTATTTCTTTAGTAGAAACACCGCCACAAGTAACAATCCCAACTTCAATTCCCATTAAATTATCAATATTTACTTTTAAATTTTTTATTAAATTACATAAATTTAATCTTTCATCTCTTGTTATTTGATGAACTTTTTTATCTTCATTAATTTTACTTTCTTTAATTATATATGGTATCAATTTTTGAGGAAATAAATCAGATAATGAATTTTTAAATTCTTTATTTGTATATTTTTCAAAATCTCGTTGAAGCCTCTTATCTAGAACTTCCAAACTAAGTGCTGGTTTGAGATCTATATTAATATATATTTTTTTGTTTCTAAGCTTTGTTTCCAAATCTTTAACTCTATTAATTTTACTACTAGAACTAAGTATTATTGGACCAGTCAAACCAAAATGTGCAAATAGCATTTCACCAAAATCTGTATATATACACTTATTGTCATCTATAACTTTAATTTCAACATTTTTTAAAGTTAACCCTTGTAACTCTTTACAAACACTATCATTGCTCTTAAGTGGCACTAATGCAGGCTTAATTTCTATTATATTATGTCCTAAGTCTTTTGCTAAAGTATATCCATCACCAGTACTACCTGTTTTAGGATAACTTTTTCCACCTGTTGCAATTATACATTTATCACAATCAATTTTCTCACCATTTTCAATAAGAACAGATTTAATTTTATCATCATCTGTTATTATTTTCTTAACTTGTGAATTGTATACTATTTTTACTTTATTTTTTTTAAGTTCACTTCTAAGTGCAATTACAGCTTCATCTGCATTATCACTTTCTAAAAATATTCTATTACCTCTTTCAAGTTTTGTTTTTACATTTAAGTCATTAAAAAATTTAATAGTATCTTTATTTGAAAAACTACTATATGGGCTGTACATAAACTTATTATTCACAGCTATATTTTTACTGAAATATTCAAAATCCCCTTCAAAAGTTAAATTACATCTACCTTTTCCAGTTATTTTAATTTTGTTACCAACGTCACCTGTTTTTTCTAATATAGTAACGTTATTTCCTTCTCTAGCAGATATTATTGCAGCCATCATACCAGCTGCACCTCCACCTATTACTATCACATTCATAATTTAATCCTCTTTTAACATATTTTCAATGGCAATCAAAATAGCAAGCTTAGCTGACTCATATGTTATACCACCTTGCATATATGCAACATATGGCAAACGTATTGGAGAATCGGCCGAAAGTTCAATAGATGCTCCTTCAATGAAAGTACCTGCTGCCATTATAACTTGATCAGTATATCCTGGCATATCCCAAGGATATGGTGTAACATGACTATCTATCGGACTTGCCTTTTGTATACCCTGTATAAATTTAACTAATTCCTCTTTTTTTTCAAATTGTATTGCTTGAATTATATCCGTTCTTTTTTCTGAATAACTTGGGTATGAATTAAAACCTAATTTTTCAAACATACATGATGCAAATGTCATTGATTTCAAAGCATTACAAACAACAGAAGGAGCAATAAATAAACCTTGAAGAATATTTCTATTTTGATGTAATGTAGCACCGCATTCCTTACCAATTCCAGGGCATGTTAGTCTCTGAGCACATAATTCTATATATTTAGTTTTACCAACTATATATGCCCCTGTTTCACATAATCCTCCACCTAAATTTTTAATTAAACTTCCACAACATAAATCCGCTCCAACATTTGTCGGTTCTAATTCTTCTACAAGTTCACCATAGCAATTATCTACCATAATTATTATATTATTATCTATCTCTTTTATTTTATTTATTATATTTTCAATTTGATATATTCTCATTGATTTTCTCACAGCATAACCTTTAGATCTTTGAATAGCAACCATTTTTACTTTATTATTTTTAATATGATTAATTATTCTTTCTTCATCAAAATCTATACCATCTTTTAAATCTATATGATTGTATCTAACACCATAACTCATAAGTGACATAGTATTTTCAGTTGTTCCAATTGTTTCCGCCAAAGTATCATAAGGTTTTCCTGTTATATATAGGAGTTCATCCCCTGGTTTAAGACAAGCAAACAGAGCTGTAGAAATAGCATGAGTACCATTTACAAATTGTACCCTTACTAAAGCATCTTCACTACCAAAAACATCAGAATATATTTTTTCTATAATTTCTCTACCAACATCTCCATAACCATAACCTGTACTACTTCCTAGATGCATAGTAGCAACTTTATTATCTTGAAAAGACTTTAATATTTTAGCTTGATTAACATAGCTATTATATTCAAAACCTTTGAATATATCTTTTAACTGACTTTCACATTCATCAGATATTCTACTTATTCTCTCTGAAATATTAAATAATTTATTTACATTCATTTTATCACCGAATATATTATATCATATTTTACATAAAAAAGATAGATACTTACTATTAAAAGTAAATACCCATCCTAAATATTATTAACAATTATTCTTTATCCTCGTCTTCTTCAGTTTCATCGTCTTCTTCGTCGAATTGAGATATATATGTATTAAATACTTCATCTGCAATAGCTTCGTCTGTTACTGTATCGTAAATTTCTTCGCCATTTTCTTCTTTTATTTCTAGTATAACAGCTTCAGCTTCACTATCTTCTTTTCCAGCTTCAGTTACTACTAAATATTGTTTTTCGTTTTCTAATACTATTACGTCTAATATTTCAAATTTAGATTCTTTGCCTTCTTCATCTACTAAAGTAATTGTAGGTTCATAATCTTCTTCTCCGTCATCGTGACATCCACTACAACCTGCACATCCTGAAGCACATCCTGCACCAGTTTCTAATTCTTCTTCGTTTTCTTTCATTATAACTTACCTCCATATTTTCCATACATCTATTATACACTATTTTTTCAAACTTTCAATACTTTTCTTTAAAAAAGTACTTTTTTGCTAATTTAATATTAAATTTTTCCAATTTTTCAAAAGAAAAGTAAAGCAAAAAATCCTTTACCTTACTTACTTTATTTTTTTATTCAATTTAATCTTATTATATTAGTTTGGTATAATATTTGTATCCCTATTTTAATAATTTCTCCTATTCAAAAAACCTTCAAGTATGTATATTGCAGATAATTTATCCGCAACTTTATTTTTATTCTTTTGAGAAATTCCTAATTCCCTCATA
The DNA here is from genome assembly GCA_029256705.1 of Clostridia bacterium. Classification (GTDB taxonomy): domain Bacteria; phylum Bacillota; class Clostridia; order TANB77; family CAG-465; genus RGIG5057. The sequence goes on along the minus strand of JAQSXK010000003.1, from coordinate 68,708 downwards.
GTTTTATAACTACTTACAGTTGTTAGTCTTTCATCAATTTTATGAACATTAACACCTAAATTTTCTAACTCAGGTATCAAACTATCCACTTTTTCAGTCTTTTTAGAAAGTGTACCATTCATATTCTTAGGATAACCAATTACTACATCTGAAACATCATATTCTTTTATTATATTGCGAATTGAAGATACAAATAATCTATCATCACCATTAATTACTAGCGTATCCATTCCCTGTGCAGTGATACCCAAACCATCTGTAATTGCGAGTCCAACTCTTACATCTCCATAATCAATACCTAATATTCTCTTCATATTTTACACATCTAAATATTTCTTTATCATTTCTTCTAATAAATCGTCTCTTTCAATCTTACAAATAAGTGCTCTAGCATCTTTATGAGAAGTTATGTATGTAGGATCTCCAGATAAAATATAACCAATTATTTGACTTACTGGTTCATATCCTTTATCTTTTAAAGCCAATACTACTTCATCCATTATTTCTTTTACTCTTTTTGATTCTTCCTTTTGTGGTACGAATACCGTTGTGTGTTGATCCATTTAAATTACCTCCTACTTTATATTATATTTACTATATTATTTTTATAGTATCTGTTTCTCTCATACCGTCTATATATGATACCATTTTTTGTACTTCTCTTTCAATATTGTTCTGCTTTTTAAAAGTATGAATTAATATTTGTGTGTTTAATGAAACAAACTTATTGTTTATATTTTCTACAGCATCACTTTTTATTCTTGCTAGCATTCTTTCAACTGTTGCATGAACAGTTTCAGCAGTAGAATTAGGCATTAAAAGTATTATTCTTGCTCCACTATATCTTATACACATTGTCTCACTACTTACCAGTTCCCTTATTATATTTACAGCTTTAGCAAGAACTGCATTTCCGACATTTCTATCGTATTCACTATTAACCTCAGCTAAATTATTAAAACATAAAAGTACTATTGAATTATTTTCGTTTTCCAAAAGTTTTTGCCTTGCTTTTGAATAAAGAAACAAATTATTATAAAATCCTGTTTGTTTATCTGTATTTTGAGCAGCCTCAACAATATTTTGATATAATGTATTTTCTAAGAATACCCCCATATTATTTTTTAATTTTGAAAGTTCGGATTTTGATATACTATCAAATGCATTTTCTGTTTCATCTTCTAATATCCAAAATCCCAAGTAAGTACTTCCGTGATATATAGGTGAAAACATACATGATTTTATATTTCTTTCAATTGCAGATTTATATCTAAGCGTTTTATCTGAAGATGTAGTTATATATTTAGATACATTTTTATAAGCATTACCTCTAAAATCATTTTCATCTCCTATTTTAGCGATACTCTCTATATAACTTTTATCTACATTTGTTGCTTTTATTTCATGATTTGAACCATCAAAAGAAACAATAGAAGAATATTTAGGTTCATATGTATCTAATATTACCTTATTTAACTCGTTTACTTTATTTTCAGCCGGTATATTAGCACCCATAATTTCAAACATACTCTGTATAACTCTCATAGCAGATAAATTTTTAGATACTATAGTATAGTAACCAATCTGTTTGTTTTTAATTACAAGCATCATTGAAAGGGCACCTATAATTATAATTAATATAATTACAATAATTAATAAACCTGTCATTCTATCCTTCTCCTTTTTTCCTTAGTTATTTTATTTCTTTTTCAAATCCAGAATCATTATCATTTGAAAAGTAGCTTTCATTTATTTTTTTTGTTTTAAAAAACCCTGAAACACTAGATTTTTTATTTCTTTTATGTACTGACGCTTGATACTTGTCATATGAATTTCCTATAGGGTATATTGAATTTATTAGTTTATTTAAACTTACTTTAAATTCTTCAGTAAATGTAGAAAATAAGTTTGAATATTTAAATACCATTTCAATATATTTTCTATAATTTTCTTCATTAAAAGGTAGTATAAAGTATGGTATATTACCAGAAATAAATAATTCATCATACATCTTAAGATCATAACTAGTATATGTTGCTATACCATCTAATATATCTTTTGCAGTAAGAGCACATTTAACATGTTTATTTATTATCACTCTTATCTTACTCATCGGTACACCCCTATTTTTAAGTTCTCTCAAAAATAGCGTAATTTGGTTTATATTTAATATATCCATATCCTGAACTACATATACTTCTTGGCATAATCTGAAATAATCTGTAGGTGTTGTAAAATCTGCATCTATTAAAACAACATTATTGTTTTGCATAACAGTTTCAATTACTCTACTTGCATTATATATTTTTCTATCTTCACCAGGCATTGCTGTATATACACTTAACTTTTCATATATTAAAGGTTCGTTAAATCCATTAGAAGCATATTTTAAACTTTCAGCAGCGATGGCTCTTTTACCTTCATTATCATAAGTATAAATAGTATATGAATCTCTTTTTCTAGTCATATCCACAATTGCCGTTTTTATTTTACTTCTCGCAAGCGACGTAGCTATTGCATTTATACAAAATGTAGTCCCACATTTTGGAGCACCAATAAAACAAACAACTTTTTTATAGTCTGTTGGTACTTCGTATACAGATTGATATACTTCTTTTTCAACAACTTCTGTAACTACCGGTGCTGCATGATTTACTTCTTTAACAACAATTCTTTCAATTATTTCTGGTTCTTTCTTTATTTCAATTACATCAGAATTTTGAGTTTGATCAATAATTTGTTGTTGATTTGCAGCCACCTCGTTTTGTGCTGCTTGTGAAGTTACAACATCAGGCATATTTATTATTTGTTTATATTTTTCGTTATTAAAAGAAAGATATTGCTTTACATCCGGCGGTAAAAATCTAACTATTATTTTCATCTGTTCATTTGTGTACTGAGTCGCTACTCTATCAAATATTTCATTATATTTATCTGCTACTCCATTTAAGTTTTTATAATATGAAACAATTCTTTGAAGCTCAATTTCAGAAACTTGAACGCTTTTATATACACTTTGTCCAGAATTTTCCTCATAGTATTTTTTTATATCTTTTTTAGTGTATGGAGCGTTTATACGATCACAAACTTTTCCTTTAGTTCTATCTTGTCCCGTAAGTACAGTATATACACCTAGGTTAAACAATTTAGATAAAAATTCATCGCCTAGTCTTCTCCTGTCTGAGGCAATGTATACCAATTTTTTAGCATCATAAACATCTGTTATATTATCTATATTTGTAAATAAATAATCATCTATCTGAGCATAATTATTAGTAGGAAATTTTTCTAATTCTTCAAGTACAACAGCTCTTTCATATTGACCCGTTTGTAATTCTTGAATAAACTGTTTGAAATAGTATACATTTTTATATTCTATTTTTTCTTTAAATCTTTCTTCATAAAAACTAGCGATACCTTTTACAGTATCATCATTATTTATACCAAATAATATTTTCATATATCGTTGCCCCCTAACCAGCTAAAGTTATAAATGCATATATAAGTGGTAAACATTGCACAACTGCCATGAAAATTGCAATTCCTACAATCAACCTTTGTCCCATAAATTTATGTTCTAACATTTCGGAACCTATAAGATAAAATTCATATAGCGCGTAAATAAATACTATTGTAACAACAGGCCACGAATACTTCTGAATAAATATAAGTATATCAAGTACTGAATCATATATTTTATCATTGCTCGTAAAATCAGCAGCAAATACAAAATTTGATACTAATGTTGCAATTATTGCAATTGCTATTGAAACTGTTGTAATTTTTTTATATACCATAATAATTCCCTCATTCTCTTGTTTAATTTATACAATATAATTTTACTATATTTTTATGTAAATAGCAAGCAAATTTTTAAAAAAAGTAAAAAAACACATATAAAAGCACAAAAAAGCATTTAATCAAAAAAGAGTGGCAATATTAGTAATATTGTCACTCTTTTTTGATTATCTAGCGAATCTTCTTCTAAATCTTCTCATTTCCTTTTTGCCTTTTCTCATCGCTCCCATTACACTGTCACTATTCATTGCTCCTAAAGCAGCTCCAACCATCACTCCTGTGACAATACCTTTAACAAAACCCATAGCAAAACATCTCCTTTCATTAATTATATTTTTCCCTTTTTAAAAGAAATCAAACTTGTAATTATTTCATATATTCCAATTATTAGCACAAAAACATTAAAATATTTTTTCAAATCTTGTTCATTAATAATCTTAGCAAAGTGTACTCCTATATAACTACCAATTAAGCAAAAAATAATAACTTTAAAAAATATTTTTTTATCGAATTTTTTTGCTTTAATATTAGTAATAGTTGCAGTTATACCAACAATAACAAACATTATTAAGTTATATACCATAGTCGTTTTGTAATCTAATAAATTAAAGGTTGTAATAAGAAGCATAAATATACTTCCGCCTCCAACACCACTACCAGCTACAACGGCTGCAAGTATACTAATTATAACAAATATCATAATAATTTACCTACACAATCCATATATTGATAAAGATACAACTAATATTCCAGAAACTAAATTAAGTATTTTAGAATCAATTTTATGCATAATCTTACTACCTATTATTCCACATATTCCAGATATTATTACAAGAAAAATTGTTTTTTTTAGCTCAAGATTTGCTACACTTTGGAGTCCAAATATACTAAATATAGAAGTAATACATAAAACAGCTATACTTACTGACCTTCCTATATGTGTATCAATTTTCAAAATAAAAACTAAATAAAAAACCAAAATTTGTCCAGCACCGCTTGCAAAAAGTCCATTTGCAAAACCTGCAATTAATCCAATTAAATATATCATATTTTTATTATTTGTATTTTTAAAAAAAATATAAATAAAAGACGCAAATTTAAATTGCGCCTTCATAATTTTTATTTCGAATATCTCTTTAAGACTAACTCCAAATCTGAAATTATATTTTCAAGATATTTTTTGTATTCATTAGACAAAGATAAAATATTATAGATACTTCTTTTGCTCTTTAAAATGGAATTATCAAAATCAATATTAGTAATTTTAGATGTTTTACCTATTCCTTTTAAATATTTATGCCCAGAAACATCACCGTATCCAAGTAATTTTAATCCAACGTTTGGAACAAATAAAGTTTCCTTTCCAAGTGTTTTTGTTATTATGCTAAGATCAGAAATTGTACATCCATCAGAAAATTTATTTCTCTTACATGAATATATAAACTCTGTTAAACTAAAATAAAGCTGACACAAATACTCTATATACTCATCTGAAAAAGATTGAATAATATATTCTTTTCCATCAGGCGTAATTATATTTACTAATATATCGTCTTTGTTATCTGTAATCTTGTATAAATTGACTTTTGAATCAAAATCCTTTTTAGATTGTTGACCCTTGCAAAGGGTTTGCAAATTATTGATTAGTGGACACATTCTAAACACCCCATTATTGTCTAGAATACCTATCCGAACATCCTCAAGTAATACCTTTTTCATCATAATTATACACTCCTTCAAAATTATTTTTAAAGTTTAAATTGTATATACTACTATTATATCACATATGTCAATTGTTATTACAATTCTATGACTTCTTTTAAAAATATTTTATTATCAAAAGCGCCTTTTTTCTCTCTTTTTATTTTAACAATATTATCAAATTCTGAAATTTCAATTTTTTTAAATTTAAGAATAGCAAGTATAACCTCCATAATATCTGCTAATTCCTCAACATTATCATCTTTTAAATATTCATTAACTTCTTCCAATAATTTTTTATCTAACATCTCTTTATACATATTGTCCTTTAACACTTCGGTTATAGGATTTTCTCCGGTATTTATTATAATCTCCGGTATTTTATCTCTTACTAATTTATTGTATATTTGTTTTTTCATGTTTTACCCCCATTTTAAAAAATATTATATAACGGAAATAATTTTTTGTCAATAACTTATTTTTACTCTTCTAATAGTATACTACTTAATTTTTTTTGTACTTTAGTTTCAATTCTTGATACATATGATCTAGAAATCCCTAATATATCTGCAACCTCTTGCTGAGTTTTTGGTATTTTCTTATCTAATCCATACCTCATCGTCATTATTTCCCTTTCCCTTTTTGGCAGCTTTGTATTTATGTACTGGATCATTTGATCAGTTATAACCTTGTTATATATTGTATCTATTGGGTCTTTTTCAACAATTTCTAAAGTATCTAAAAGTTCCATATCATTTCCATCTTTATCTGTCCCTATTATACTATTCATAGAAATCTCTGCTTGATTTTTTTTAGTTGCTCGAATGTGCATAAGTATCTCATTGTCTATACATTTAGAAGCATATGTACTTATTTTAAAGCCTTTATCCTCTTTAAAACTATTAATTGCTTTTATAAGACCTATTGTTCCTATCGATGTAAATTCTTCTATATCTTGTTCCTTATTAGAATATTTTTTTGCTATATGTACTACTAATCTTAAATTATGTTCTATTAATGTATTTTTTGCCTCTTTATCCCCCTCAAAATACCTTTTCAAATAGTATTCTTCTTCAGACTTACTAAGTGGTTCTGGATATAAATTTTCAGATTTTATATATCCAAATAGACAAAATATATAAGATAAAATATTACCAAGAAAAGAAAATAACATAAACTACCTCCATAAATATATATTAAATGTATATGCAAATTTTGTATTATTTTGACTTTCAACTTGTACTTAATATTAATAATTTTAAAATAATTCAATCAATCTATATGAATTATAAAACTTTATTAAATATTTTCTTCACTGGTAAATATATTTAATACTAGAGAGGTATAAATTATGAATGTATTTTATATTAATAGAAAAAAAATATATGCAGCTCTTCTACTACTTATATTAATATATACAATTTTATTCTATATGTTATCTTTAAAAGTTCTATTAACTAAAAATGAAGTAAATGAAGAAATTAGTTACATAAATTAAAACAAATAATATAATATTTTTTTATAGCATTTTTATTTATAACTATTGTATTATTTTCAAATTTGTAATATAATGTAAACTATTGAGGAGGATATTATGGAAAATGATTTTGAATTGAATAATGTAATAGTGACCGATAAAAATAATGTTTTCAAAAAGACATTTCAATGGATGTTTATGGGTCTTTTAATTACTGGGCTAGTTTCTTGGTTTGTATATTCATCGCAGTTATATATTGATATTGTACTTGGTGGATATTTTGATGCTCTACTAATAGCTGAACTTGTTATGGTATTTGCATTTTCATTTCTATTAAAGAAGTGCTCACCAACTGTTGCAGGAATTATGTTTTTTGCCTATGCAATATTGAATGGTTTCACTTTTTCAGTTATATTTGCACTATTTGAACTAACTTCTATTACAATACTATTTTTTGCTGCAGCTGGTATATTTGGTATTATGGCACTATATGGTTACAGAACAGATAACGATTTAACAAAGATTGCGCCACTATTATTCACAACTTTATTTGTAGGAATATTGGCTAGTTTAGTAAATCTATTTGTTGGTAATAGTTTATTAGATATAACAATATCATGGGTAATGTTATTAGTATTTTCTGGCATAACAGCTTATGATATACAAAAAATAAAATTACTAAGCGAAAGCAGTTCTTTAGATCAATCTAAAATACATATTTATGGAGCATTAGAATTATACCTTGACTTCATAAATATATTCTTAAGATTACTTAGTATATTTGGAAGAAGAAAATAACTTTTTAAAAAATAAGGTGATTTTAGATACCATTCTTAATGGAGTCTAAAATCACCTTATTTTTTATTATCTTTTTATTTAGCTTTTAAATTAATCACGATAAATCATTTGATAATCATCTACAAATAAAACATCATCATTTTTAAGCCCCATATCTTTAAGTTTTTTCATAACTCCAAGTTTAGTTAAAATACGTTGCATATATTGTCTTGATTCAACATCGTGAACATTAACTTTTGTCATAAGTCTTTCAATAGGTGCACCAGTAACACTATATCCACCTTCTATTATGTCAATTTTCCAAGTTTGGTCAATTTTTTCATCTGATTCATAATCTTCATCAACAATTACCAAATCTTCCCTTGGTATTTTTTTAAGTTCTTCTGCTACATATTCTAATAATTCATCCAATCCTTGACCTGTGGCTGCAGAAACTTTAAACAATTTCACTTTATCTTTTTTACATTGTTTTTCCAAATCTTTTAAATATGTTTCATCAGATAAACTATCCATTTTGTTAGCTACAATAATTTGAACTTTTTTACTTAGTTTCTCACTATAATTTACTAATTCTTTTTTTATTAACTTATAATCTTCTAATGGGATTCTATCCTCACTACCACTTATGTCTATAACATGAAGAAGTAATCTTGTTCTTTCTATATGCTTTAAAAATTTGAGTCCTAATCCTATACCTTCACTAGCACCTTCTATAATACCTGGAATGTCTGCCATAACAAATGTTTCGTTACTTTTTGTTCTAACAACACCAAGTGCTGGTTCTAACGTAGTAAAATGATAATTGGCTATCTTAGGCTTAGCAGATGATACAGTAGATATGATTGTAGATTTCCCTACGTTAGGAAAACCAATTAATCCAACATCAGCAAGCATTTTAAGCTCTAACTCTATATTTTTTTCTTTACCTCTTTCGCCTGTTTCAGCAAATTTAGGCACTTGTCTTGTAGAAGTAGCAAAATGTTGATTTCCTCTTCCACCTCTTCCGCCTTTAACTAGTAATAATTCTTGACCATCTTCTGACATATCTGCTATAACTTTATCTGCATCAATATCTTTAACTATTGTTCCCAAAGGAACTGGTATATATATATCTTTTGCAGATTTCCCGTGAACGTCTAGCACCTTCACCCATTTTACCGTTTTCACCTATAAAGTTCTTTTTATATTTAAAATCCAATAATGTATTCAAACTAGAATCTACTTTAAGATAAATACTAGCTCCTCTTCCACCATCTCCACCATCTGGACCTCCGTTTGCAACATATAGCTCACGTCTAAAAGACATTGAACCTTCTCCACCGTCGCCAGCCTTTACGTGTATTTTTGCATAATCTATTATCATTTAATTTTTCTCCTATTCACATGTATAAAACAATATTATAACTATTTTGCGTGTTTATAAAATTAATTATTCTCAAAATAATTAATTTTCATTGATTCTTTTACTTTTTTCATTGTTTGTTTTGCTTTTTCTCTGGCTTTTTTAGTTCCTTCAATAAGTATTTTTTCAACTAATTCTGGTCTTTGTTCATAATACCTTCTTTTTTCTCTTATTGGAGATAAAGTTTTTATTATGTTTCTAGCTAATTGTTTTTTACAATCAACACATCCTCTTAGTCCTTCTCTACATTCATAAAATACATTTTCTTTTTCTTCTTTGCTAAATATTTCATGATAATATCCAACCATACATTTTTCAGGATTCGCTTTGTCAAACTTTTTAATTTTTGTTTCGTCTGTAACAGCAGACATAACTTTAGAAGTTATAACTTCATCATCATCAGATAAGTATATTGCATTTCCTAAGCTTTTTCCCATTTTATTATTTCCATCTAAACCTTTAACTCTAGCTACTGTTCCTATCATTGCTTCTGGCTCAGTTATAACCGCTCCATATAATGAATTAAATTTTCTAGCAATTTCTCTTGTTTGCTCAATCATTGGAAGTTGGTCTTCACCTACTGGTACTAAATCCGCATTAAAAGCAGTAATATCTGCAGTTTGACTAACTGGATATCCTAAAAAACCATATGTTAAAGAGTCTCCTTCATTACCAAATAATTCTTTCTTCTGACTTATCTCTGTTTTTACAGTTGGATTTCTTTGTAATCTAGCTACAGTAACTAAATTCGAATAAAATACAGTAAGTTCAGCAATTTCCGGTATCATAGATTGTATAAATATTGTACTTTTTTCTGGATCTAAACCACACGCCAAATTATCCATTGCAACTTCAAAAACATTTTTTCTAACCTTTTCAGGATTATCATAATTATCTGTTAAAGCTTGTACGTCAGCTATTATTATATATTGATCATATTCATCTTGTAGTTTTACTCTATTTTGAAGAGAACCTAAATAATGTCCAATATGCAATTTACCTGTTGGTCTATCCCCTGTTAATATTATCTTTTTCACTTACATCACCTTTTCTAATTCTATATATTATACACTATTTTTAAGTAAAAATCTATCTTTCCATTAAAAAATTACATAATTTACATAATGTTGTTAATTTTTTTTACTACTTATGTTGCAGTTATAATACAGTTATAATAAATTTTCGATTATTTTCTACTTTTTTCGACATTATTCTTGACATACCTTTTTTTTATTTATATAATAAAGTTGTAAATAAAATTATGTTAGCAGTTAATTAACTAATCGGGATTTAATTTTTTACCACTCGCTACTCAAACCAATTAAAAGGAGATGGGTTTATGGGTATTAAAAGTAAATTCTACATCGACGTAATGTCTTTAACAGAGGAAGTAACCGGGTCATGTCATCTATGTGTTGTAAAGACGCCTAATAACGATACAATTAAGTTTATTGTTGATTGCGGATTATTCCAGGAAGAGCCTTACTACAAGTATAACGATACTTTTCCTTTTAATCCAGACGAACTTGCTTTTGCATTAGTTACACATAACCACACGGATCATATTGGTAGATTACCGCTTCTTGCAAAACTTGGTTTTAGAAAAGATATTTATGCAACGGAACTTACTAAAGTTTTCATGCGGGAATCATTGACAGACTCTTGTGGAATATTAGGACAAGTTGCAAAGCGTAACAACGCAAAACCTCTCTACAATGTTTCAGATCTTGAAGTAACACTAGATCTTATAAAAGGCTTGCCTTATCTACAAGAAATTCAAGTACATGAAAATGTTTTCGTTACTTTCCTAGACAATGGACACCTGCCAGGTGCTGCCATGATACTCGTTAAAGTAACCTATCCAGGTGAAGAAGACATTTTTATGTTGTTTACAGGTGATTATTCTAAGCATAGTACTTTTTTTGACATAAAAGAAATTCCAAATTATGTTTTTGATTTACCAATTACTATCATACAGGAGTCAACTTATGCAACAACCTATACTGATAGCGTAATGAAAATATTCGAAGATAACATTTTAAAAGCTATACTTGAAAACAAGACAATAATAATCCCTGTATTTTCACTTGGTAGAGCGCAAGAATTAATGCTTAAAATCCGTAGAATGCAAGACTCTGGTAGATTAGACAAGAATATACCTGTACGTTTAGATGGTAAATTGTCAATTCGTTATACCAACATCTACAATACAAATTCAGATACGTTTAAAGAAGAATCAAGAGAGTTCTTCCCATACAATTTTGAATTTGTAAATAAGAAGTCAAGATCAAATTTAATTACAGATACAAGTTGTAAGATTATCCTTACTTCAAGTGGAATGGGTTCTTATGGTCCTGCACCATTCTACATTACTAACTATATTTCTACTAAAAATGCATTAATCCATTTTGTTGGATATCCAGCTAGGGGTACACTTTCAAGAAGATTAAAAGACACAACAATTGGAGAATTTGTAAAGATTGGTAGTATTATGAAGCAAAAATTGTGTGATATTGAATATACTACAGAATTTTCATCACATGCAAAGTTAGATGAAATTTTAGAATTTCTACAACAGTTTAATAATACCAAACTTATCTTAGTTAATCACGGCGAATACGATTGTAAGGAAAACCTTGCAAAGCAAGTAATCGTTAATAACTTATCCAAAGACGTAGCTCTCGAAAGTAGATCAACTTTCTACAGAATCGGCAGATACGGATTAATTAAAGAGCTTACAACTAAATTCTTATAATCCTCCTCTAGGAGCCAACATTAATATTGTTGGCTTCCTTTTTTTAAGAATATAACTCATTTTAATTTAATTTTCTTTGCAATGTAAACTATAGACAAAAAAATAACTTAGACTAAATATCTAAGTTATTTTTTATTTTAAAACTATTCAGCTACTGGATATACACTTGCTTTTTTGTCAGATTTTCCTTTTCTCTCAAATTTAAGTATTCCACTTGCTTTTGCATATAATGTATCATCACTACCGATTCCTACATTTACGCCTGGATGTATTTTAGTTCCTCTTTGTCTATATAATATATTTCCTGCTAAAACGAATTGACCGTCTGCTCTTTTTGCGCCAAGTCTTTTGCTCTCACTGTCTCTACCATTTCTAGTAGAACCAACGCCTTTCTTATGTGCCATCTAAATTTCCCTCCTTATACTATGCTCAATCTAACAAATATTAATTAAGCATTTTCTTCAATTTCATTTTCTTTTTCTTTTTTAGCTCTTGAAGTAGCTGTTATTTTTTCGATTTGAACTTTAGTATATGGTTGTCTGTGTCCTTTAGTTTTTCTTTCATTTTTCTTAGCTTTGTATTTATATACTAAAACTTTTTTGTCTTTACCATGAGATACTACAGTTGCTTTTACTTTAGCGCCTTTAACATATTCTTCTCCAACAGTAACTTTTTTATCGTCAGATAATAAAAGAACTTTATCAAATTCAACTGATGAACCTGGTTCTAAAGATTCGATTCTGTCAACAAAAACTATGTCACCTTCTGATACTTTGTACTGTTTTCCACTGATTTCAACTATTGCGTACATTTAGTACACCTCCTTAAATTCTATCTTGTACTCGCCACTATAGGTAGTTAATAATAACATTTAAACCTTTCGTGCGCGGTTAACACTGATATATTGTAACACAAATATACCTATTTGTCAAGAAATTCTAATAATTTCTTTTCTGTTTTATTAAATATATCTCCTAAACCATCCTCTTCTTCTTTAGAAAATCTATTGAGTACAAAATCACTTAAATTTTGACTTGGATATTTTAAATTACCAATTCCGAAGTCTGATTCTTGAAATATTTTGTGTAGCAAACATTTGAATAATGTTCTTCATGCCATTATGTGAACCTCCACTACCACTTTCCCTATATCTAAATTCACCAAACTCTATATCTATGTCATCAAAAACAACTATAATATCTTGGTCTTCTACTTTATACCAATTTTTCACTTTTTGAACTGCTTGACCACTCAAATTCATGTAAGTAAGCGGCTTAACAAATACAATCCTTTGATTATTTATAGTACATTCACCTATTAAACTATCTAGTTTTTTCTTGTCTATTTCAAATTTATACTTTTCTTCTAAATATTCTAGAAACATAAATCCAAAGTTATGTCTTGTTCTTGCATATTCTTTCCCTGGATTTCCAAGCCCTACGACTATTTTCATAGTAATCATTTCTCCTTACATCTGATTTTAGCTTTATTTAGCAATAAATACTAATCATTTTTTTGATTTTTAACCGCTTCTTTTAGTATTTCTCTTGATTTTTTAATCTAAATGTAGTATCATATATATACAATTATATATTATGTATATATAAAAATCAAGGGATAATAAGGTTTTTATACCTTTTGTATATTAACTTTCATGAAAGCGGTGGTATTTTTGTTCGAATCAATATTAAAAAAATTACATATAAAAACTAAGCCAAATAAACTGTTAACCTACTTTTTTTATAGTTTGACGGCTTTACTAGTACTGATATGTGCAGGTAAAATGCTTGCTTTCCTAATAGGAGATCCAAGATTATCAGACGATGCTTCACCTTATATATATTCAGTTTGGTTTATAATACCAGCTTTGGCTTATTCATATTACGTAAATGCGGGTATAGCAAAAAATGATAATACAAAAATCAATATATATATAGTAACCTTTTCAATGTTTTGTATAATTCTAAGTACTGTTATCTCAATATATATAAATTCTACAATTTGGTTTCTTTTAGAAAAGATACCAAATTATCAAAGAGTTTATACTACATACCCTGAATTGTTTTCACCAGCTCTTAAAACTCTTACTCTTTTAGTTACTTTCGTTGGACTATTTAAGGTTGTAGATTACTTCCTATTAATATATAGAGATGATGACATACCAAAAGCAATAGCTGGGTATTCTGGTTTATCAACAAAATCAAACGCAAAAGATACTGGCGTATTTAGTTGCTCTACTGTAATTTGTAAAAACAAAGGAACCTCAATTCCTGTTGTTGTACCTGAAAAAAAGAGATATGAAGCTACACTTGTACAGGGTGCTACTGGTACTGGTAAAACAGCTACTGTACTACTTCCAATGAGTGCTTTAGATTTAGAAAAAAAATACTTTTTTAGAGAATATTCTAAAAAACTTGGTTATTCTTTACTAAAAAAAGGAATTGCATATGTGACTGGACCTTATGATAATGAGTATATAAATAAGAATTTTTCAATGAGTTTTATTAAACCAAGAAGAGGTTTGGAAGAACAATTTTTATTACAAGTTAGAAACTTAATACAATATACAGATAATTCCTCTGGACTAATATCTTACAAGAATTTAGGTATAACAATTATTGAAAATGATGGTAAGTTTATATCTGATTTTATATCTGTAGCGAAAAACTTTGACATAGACGTATTATCTGTAGATCCTGTAAATTTAGAAGGTACTTTAAGTATAAATCCATTTGCTATTGAAGATCCACCAAAAGTTGCATCAATAATAGCCGATGTTTTAAAATCAATGTATGAAAATGAAGGTGGCGGAGCTCCTGGTGATCCATTCTTTACACAAGTAACACTTGATGCATTCCAAAACTTGGCAATACTTTTAAAAGAAATGTATCCAATACTTAATAATGGTGATATGGCAAGTTTAGAAGATATGTTAGAATTATTATATAACTTTGATAAAGTTGAAGACATGGCTGAGGAAATGAAAAAAGTTCCTGAACTAGAGCAAAAATATAAACTACTTCTTGCATACTTTGAAAAGAATTTCTATAAACCTTCTTTAAATATAAATGGTTATGAAATTCCTGGAACACGTGGTAGCGGTAGAAAAGAAACTGAAAGATTCCTATATGGTGCTATTACACAATTAAATAATCTACTTAGACATCCTGGACTAAAAAAAGCCCTTTGTGGCAAGACAAATATATTAGAATTTGATAAAGCTTTAGAAGATGGTAGT
Source organism: Clostridia bacterium (assembly GCA_029256705.1). Lineage (GTDB taxonomy): Bacteria > Bacillota > Clostridia > TANB77 > CAG-465 > RGIG5057. The sequence continues at coordinate 53,539 of JAQSXK010000003.1, read as the reverse complement.
GTAATAACTGCTTGTTCTAGAAAAGGTGATTTAGGTATTATACAATCAAAAGCATTTGGAATGTTTTTTATTATGCAATTCCAAGACGCAGTATTAAGAAGAAAAGGAAACGAAGATTCTCGTACACCTCACTTCTTATACATTGATGAATTCCCTGAATACCTTAATAAAGATATGGAAGTTATGTTCACATTATTTAGAAAATATAGATGTGGAGTTTGTGTAGCTATACAAAACTTATCACAACTTGAAAAAGGCGGTAAAAGTGCAAGTTACTATAGACAAACTGTTTTAGCTAATACTAAAACACAAATTGTATTTGGTGACACAGTTCCAGAAGATAGTGCATATTGGGAAAGAGCCTTCGGTAAAGAGAAGGTTCCAGATCCTAAAACAGAATTTAAATTTGATGATAAGGGTAGAATGGCTGCAGTTCCAACACTTAAAGTTTATCCTAAAGAAAGAGCTCCCGAATGGAAACTTTCTAATCAAGGTTTTGGAGCAGTGTTTTATAAAACTAAAGATTCTTCTGGTAAATCAGTATACGGTCAAGGTAAAACAAGTTTCTTAGATGGAAAATATAAACACAAACATCCTGCTGAACATTATAATTTTGAAAAATATATGATGAGTAAACCAGATGGCCCAACTATTAATTTCAATACAAGTGATTCCTCAGATAATGATGATTCATTATTTGGAGTAAATACAACAACTAGACTTATGGATGAACTTAAGAGTTCAAATGATTTAATATTCAAAAATACAGTAAAAGAAGAAAGATTTGCAAATGTTACTACTGCTAGACCTTCTTCTACTGAACCTGGATTTGAAATTGAATTTGATGATTTAGAGCCAAACATAGATAACGCAAAAATTGATGGTGGTGCAATAACAGAAACATATGAAACACCAGTAATAAACAGAAAAAATTAGTGTTGTTTTATAACAAAAAACTAACAAGTTAAACTTGTTAGTTTTTTTTATTTATATAGGAACCAAGACATCATATAAAAAAGGTAAAAGAATATGTAATACTCTCTTACCTTTTTATTTAATAATTTTTATTTAGCGTCTTTACCGCAACAGTATTTGTATTTTTTCCCACTTCCACAAGGACATTGTTCATTTCTACCAACTGTCTTTTCAACTTTTACTGGTTCTTTTTTTACTTCTTGATTTGTAGTGACATTAGTACGATTACTAACATTCAATTCTGGATTTTCATAACTAGTTATTTTACTTATATTATCTTGAGTATTTATTCTTACATTATTAACATTTTCTTTTATAGAAAATACAGCTTTTATACTATCTTCTTTTATAGAATTTGCCATTTCTTCAAACATTGTAAAACTTTCCATTTTATAAGCCTCAACTGGATTACTTTGTCCATATGCTCTAAGTCCTATTCCATCTTTAAGACCTGTTATATTGTCTATGTGATCCATCCATTTTTCATCAACAACAGTTAATATTAAATGCCTTTCTAACCCTTGTAAAATTTCTTCAGTATTATTTTCTTTTGCTTTTTCATGTTTATCCAAATATTCTTTTTCTATTTTATTTATTATTACATTATATATTTCTTCTTCATCAAATGTTTTTATTTCTTCTTTTAATATCAAATCTTCTATTTTGAATATATCATTTAACATAGTATTAACAGCAAAGAAATCTACCTCATCAATACCATCAGCATGAGTAAAGTATATATCTACAATTTCTCTAACCTTAGATTTTACCATAGAAATTACCATTACTTTTATATCATCTGTTTTTAGAACATCTCTTCTTTGTCCATATATTAATTCTCTTTGCTTATTCATTACATCATCATATTCTAAAACATTTTTTCTTATACTATAGTTTATACCTTCTATTCTCTTTTGTGCTTTTTCTATTGTAGAAGTAAGTATACTCATTTCAATAGGCATGTCTTCTGGAAGTCCTACCATTGTTGCTAATGCATTTACTTTGTCTGATCCAAATAGTTTCATTAAATCATCTTCGAATGATATATAAAATTTAGATCCACCTATATCCCCTTGTCTACCTGAACGTCCTCTTAATTGATTGTCTATTCTTCTAGATTCATGTCTTTCACTACCTATTATCTTAAGTCCACCAGCTTCAATTACCTTTTTTCTACCTTCTTCTATTTCTGGCTTATATTTACTAACTATTTCAGCCATTTTTAATTTAGCAGCTTTTACTTCTTCATTATCATAATTTATAGGAGTAATTGCCATTTCAATTATTTCCTTATTAAATCCCTCTTTATTAAGTTCAGATTTTATAATGTACTCTAGATTACCACCTAATAATATATCTGTACCACGTCCAGCCATATTAGTAGCAATAGTTATCGCCTTATATCTACCAGCTTGTGCTATTATTTCAGCCTCTTTTTCATGATACTTAGCATTAAGTACTTGATGTGGTATTTTTTCTTTTTTAAGCAATGCACTTAATATTTCAGATTTATCTATTGATACTGTACCAACCAATACCGGTTGACCAATTTCATATGATTTCTTAACCTCTTCAACTATTGCATTAAATTTACCTTTTTGAGTCTTATATACAGAGTCATTTAAATCTACTCTTTTTACTTCTTTATTTGTTGGAACTTCAACTACATCTAATTTATATATACCTTTAAACTCATCTTCCTCTGTTTTTGCTGTACCTGTCATTCCTGCAAGTTTGCCATATAATCTAAAATAATTTTGGAAGGTAATAGTAGCTAGGGTTTGTGATTCAAAAGCAATTTTAACCCCTTCTTTAGCTTCAATGGCTTGATGTAATCCATCGCTATATCTTCTGCCACTCATAAGTCTACCAGTGAACTCGTCAACTATTATTACTTCACCATCTTTAACTATATAATCTATATCATTTTTCATTAATCCATATGCTCTTATTGCTTGATTAATATGATGTGAAACACTTAAATTCTCAACATCACTTAAAGAAGTAATACCAAAGTATTCTTCTGCTTTCTTTACTCCACTATCTGTTAAAGCAACACTTTTTGCTTTTATATCTACTATATAATCATAATCATTATCACTATCATCAAATACTTTATCATCTTTTTCTATAATTATTTTAGATTTTAATTTTTTAGCAAACTTATCTGCTTTTTCATAAATATCACTTTTTTTATTTATCATACCAGAAATAATAAGAGGTGTTCTTGCTTCGTCTATTAATATACTATCTATTTCGTCGACAATAGCATAATTCAAATCTCTTTGAACCATTGTATTAACTGACATACTCATATTATCTCTTAAATAGTCAAATCCAAATTCATTATTTGTACCGTATGTTATATCACAATTATATGCCTTTTTCTTTTCTTCAGGTGACATATCTGCTACAACTAATCCAACGGAAAGACCTAGAAATTTATACAATTTTCCCATCCAAATGCTTTGAGTCTTAGCCAAATAATCATTAACAGTTACTAAATGAACACCTTTTTTAGTAAGTGCATTTAAATATATTGGAAGAGTGGCCACTAATGTTTTACCTTCTCCCGTTTTCATTTCTGCAATTCTACCTTGATGTAAAATTATTCCTCCTATTAATTGCATTCTAAATGGTTTCATATTAAGAACTCTGTTAGCTGCTTCACTTACCACAGCAAAAGCCTCAACTAGTATATCATCTAGAGTTTCTCCTTTATTTAATCTTTCTATAAATTCATTTGTTTTATTTTGAAGTTCACTATCTGAAAGCTTTGACATACTTTCTCCAAGCGCCACTATTTTATCTACCGTTGGAAGGATTCTATTAATTTCCTTTTTGCTATAACTCCCAAAAATTTTTTCTAATAATTTCATCTTTTCCTCCATTTTAATTCAATATATATTCTATTTTTAAAACTAACACATACATTATATCATAAAAGAAGTTATATTTAAATAGTTTAATAAAAATCTTTTGATTTTGAGGAGGATTTATGTTTGTTGTAAATTTTAAGTTAAATATTAAAAAAATACTGTTTATATGCCTACTTATTTCTATAGTTGCAGCAGTATTAATAGAATTTGTTGCGAGTGGTTCCAATCTTGAATCAACGTCTGCGCTAAAAAAAGATGAGTCAAAATATGATTATATTTTGACTGAAGAAAACTATATACAATTATTAAAAGAGGTACATGAAAATATTCAAGGATCGGTTAATAAAACAGTTAAATTTAGTGGATTTGTGTTTAGAATGGACGATTTTAAAGAAAATATTTTTGTTTGTGGTAGAAATACAATAATAAACGAAGAAGATACTGTTGCAGGATTTTTATGTGAAAGCGCAGATGCTTCAAAACTAAAAGATAGCGAATGGGTTGAAATAACTGGTGTAATAAAAGAAGGTACATATAATACAACCATGCCAATTATAAAAGTAGGAAGTATTAAGAAAATAGCTGCACCTGCTAATACTTTTGTTAAGTAGAAGGTGATGAAATATAATAAAAAACTAGATGCATAATACGCATCTAGTTTTTTATTGTTTAAAACCTGTTATTCCTCAGCTTCTTTAGTTATTCCAGATTTACCTTTGTTTTGTACTGTATCAAATAATTCAGCTTCGTCAAGATAAAACTTGGTATTGTCACTTATAGTTAACGACAAGTAGTAATCCGTTATAATATCATAAGACTTCTTATTGTACGTCTTGCTTAATCCATCAAACAGATCTAAATAAAGTAAATTTTGATTTGTTTTTGAGCTTTTCACTGTGAAAGTTAAATTGATTCTAACCCTGTAAGATACACCATCAAAGTATACGATAGGCTGCATTTTAGACTTTCCTTCAATTATTATTTCATTATTCTTGACATGTTTAACATATGCCTTTATTGCAGAATCGTTTACATCAAATATATAGTATTGTTGCAGTTGCTCAGTTAAGCCTTCTTCTGTTATCGTTCTGTAGTCAATATTCAAAATAGTATTAAAATGTCCTTCAGCATATTCCTTTATTTGTGGATAGCTTTCCTTTTTAATAGAATACACTTCTTTAGCATTTTGAAAGCGCTCGCTAAATCCAACAAAATAAGGAAGTTCATATAGAGACTTATCAACATTAGAAACTATATAAGGAAATTGACTAACATTAGATGGCATTTTAGATGGATCTGTACTAATCTTGTCACCTTTCAAAGCTATTGTATTGTACTTTTCCGCAAAATTAACAACTAATTCATTCAACTGACCTTTGAAAATATAGTCACTTCCATTTAAAGTGTCTGCAATAGGATATATAATCCCATTTGATAGCATATCTTTTATTGCTACCTGTTCATCCGACGAATAGTTAGAAATATCCTTCAAATAAACTTTTGTATCCTTAACTGCATAACCTTCTAAAAATCTTAGCTTACAACTCTCAAATAATGATATAACTTCCATATAATTTGCCTTGTCATTGTAGTTAGTAGAATTTATATCCTCTTTTAAAAGTTTTTGAGATCTAGCATAATCGACCCAATTTGCATTTGCATACTCATTGTTATCTTCGCCAAATCCATTAAGCAATGGTCCGAAATCGTGTGCATCATCAACATTAAATATTACAGCTAATGCTAATTTTATTGCCTCAGACTTAGTAACAGTTTCACTTGTTTTAGCACTTTTGTTGTCATAGAGTTTATCAAATCCATAGGTCTTCATTTTTTCTTCATATTTTACGTATGAATTTTTTGAAACAAGACTATTTGATTTGCTAGTATCTAAAGTGACTTTAAATGTTTCATTCATAGCTTTAGCTACATCAGCCCTTGTAATGCCGAAATATCCAACTTCATTTTCAAGTATCTGTAGTGTTTGTTCAAGTGTAAGTGAAGCTTCAGGACTAAATTTTGTGCTAGATAAGCCGTTTAATAATGCTGTCTGATAAGCAATACTTACGTACTTTTCTGACCAATGACCTTTTGTATCCGCAAACGCATTTGCAGTCCTGATTGATGGAATTTTTAAAACCTTGCAATTAGCAACAGCTAACACTTTTGCTGCTTCAGATCTCTTAATTGGTACATTAATTTTCATATACCCGTCCGAATTTCCACTTAATATTCCTAAAGATTTTAGAATTTTTGCTTCTTCTTGTGCAGACGCTGTCAAAGTTTTGTTATCCTTATAACTTAAGGTTTCTTTTGGAGCAGAAAGTAATTCTAACCCCCGACTTTTTAGCGATGATTGAATTGTACGAAGTTGCACTAGCATAAATTCACCTTTCAAGACTTCACGAGTTGGACTTTCATACCACTTTAGTTGATAAAGATCAACCAAATTTTTAGTCCAATCACTTGCTTTATAAGATGAATCACTACCAGAAGATACATAATTTACTTTCTTACCGTTATTCCAATTATTTTCTGCTGCATAGCCCGTAGCTGTAAATGAAAATACCATTGCAAATACGATCACGATTGTTGTCATTCTTCTAAACAGATTTTTAAAATTTGTTTTCATAATGATTCCTCCTTGTTATTAGTGTTTCAAACATATTATTTTAACATTTAAGTAAAACTTAAATGTTTAATAAAAATACTTACAAGAAAAAATAACAAAAAATATATTTATAGTTTTTCAGATATTTGTTTATTCACAAGTATTATATCACATATTGAATTTCATGTCAAATATTTACAACAAATTTGTAAATATTATGTATACTTTGCACTTAAATATTCCTTATTAATTAATTTTCTGCATTAATTAAATCAGTTAGCCATTTATAATTATAAAAGACGTACACTTTAGTGCACGTCTTTTTATAATTTAAATTTTATTCAAAATCATTAGCTGCTCTATTATCTAAGTCAAATAGTACTACTGTACCTTTAACTTGTTGATATCTTGAATTGTCTATTTGCCACATATCCTTTTCTAGTTGATATCTTAATGTGTTTGTAGGACTTCCTGGAGTTTTAAAATTCATGAATCCTTCATAATCCCATTGTGATGTATTCATAGAGGATCCTGATGATTTATCACTTGTATCATACGATAGCGTAAACCCTCCTGAATCTATACATTTAATATCAAATATAACGCCAATATAACCATCTTTATAAGGATTATTTACATTATTGTTAGGATTTCCTACAGTATTAGAAACTGCTATAGTTGAATTAGGTAATTTAAATTCTCCATACCAAGCTTGTATAAATGATGTATTATTAGTACTCATTGATTTGTTTGTTAATACTATCTTAGATGATACTGTCAGTGGTTCCAACTTAGTTGACATCAAAGTAAAGTCATCTGTATACATACTATTTCTTAAATATCTATAACCATCATTTGGTTTATAATATATTGTATATCCACTTGATGCAAAATTGATATAATTTCCATTAGCGTTTTTAAAATACAATTTAATATTATTATCAAATGTTTTACCATCTTTTGAAATATAATAATATTTAGGAGTAATCTCTATACGTCTTGAATTATTATAATTGTTAGATGCCATATATCCAGTTGTTTTTAAGTCAAAAGCAATTCTATATCCCATTTTTGGTGCATTAACATATTTTGTATTTGTATTCTTGTATGGTCCAAGAGGTAAGATTGTTTGTGGAGTTCCACCTACATCTGTTCTATCAACCATTTCATTATATGCTGTACTATATAAATTCCATTTTTTATAACCTGAATAATATGATTTCCCAGTAGGTGTATTTATATTACCAGTAGTAGTTGTTTTAAAAATATCTTTAAATGCTAAATCTGTGCAATCAGATATTGCAAAATCAAATATTCTACCTAAATTTCTAGTAGTTATCCTCTTATATATAGCATGATATGAATCACTTACTATATCAGATCTTGATAATAATTCTCTTTGGTTTTGTACATTTGTATTTCTAACTATATTATTGTTATTATCCATATAACTATATGTTGAATATGTTGAATCATCAAAGTAACTCTTTAAAAGATCATTAATGTTTGTAGTAATTGCCACAATTTTAATACTATTTGTAAGCTGATCTGCTGAACCATTTCCAAAACTATCTGTAGTCTTAGCTGTTATGGAAGCATATCTTCCCTCAATATATATTGGATCATATGCTTCAATTTCATTTCCATTATATATTATATTAAAATCAAACATAAAGTAATATCCTTTAATAAATTCTCTTGTATCACCTAAATTATATCCTGCAGTATTGCTTCCAGCTGTCGTTGGTGTAATGGTAAATACTGCATTTTTCTGTAGTATTGTAGCATTACCTGCTCCAGTAGAGTGATCAACCTTTTGATCAGTTACCAAATCAAATGTTCCGAAATTTGCAGGTGTCAATACATTTACTTTATTTACGTCAGTATTTATATATGACTTATTTTGAGGTGTAAAACTAGTATCAACTAAATTTAAATCTTGATTTAATCTGTATGTTGCATCAGTTGAATGAAAAATATTTGATCCTACATTGTACTTTGAATCAGTAACTATTGTATAATATATTTTTCCTTCTAATCTTCTTATACCATTTTCCTCATCTGCTGGTACAGTTTGATAATTTGGTGTAAAATCCGAATCCGTTGTTAATCTAGTAGTAGGTCTCATATAACTCATAAGATTTGATGTGTACATTAAATCTATACCATTTATTTGACCAGTACCAGTTTTTGTAGAATCTAGATTTCTTACACTTGCATCTGTTTCTTTAATTATATGTTCTGACCAAGTTTTGTAGTTACGTTGCAACATATCTGTAGCACCATCTAATTCTACATAATCATTATCATATTGATATGTAATTGTTAAATTTTCATGATCTGCTGCAATTTTATGATTAACTTCTCCTAGTTTTGTGTTTGCAGTTGATAGAGCTGTAGCTTTACTATTCACACTCGTTCCAGATGAAGTTCCAGTGCCTCCAGATGGCTTAGCTAAAGGTTCGTAAACTGAATCTAAATAGTAACTCTCATTTGGGAAACTAACTGTTAAAGTTTTATTTACTTTTCCTCTGCTATTGTTAAATCTTGATTCATAAGTGCCACTTGGTGTAATTGTATATGTTCTATCACCACCAAATAATGTTCCACCAACATTATTTTGTTTATCATATACATCTAATTTTGAGATTCTGTACATTTTAAAATTAGTTATTTGGAACCAAGTGTGTTTATATTGCACAGCATAGTTGAATACCTTGTTAGTAGTAGCTGAAGATGTTGACTTATACCAATCACATGTGGAATCATGTTTATGTTTATACGTAGCTGCCCTGCCAGGTGTTGGAGGTGGACCTGGTGAAGGCGCAACTGCCGGTTGATCAATCTCTACTGCACTTCCATGACTATAAGTCCATATATCCCAACTATATGTAATATACGTAGTTACAGTTGCACTTGAACTTCTAACTTCATTTCTAGGTTCATATCTTAATGCCCTTACAACATAAGGATATGCACTTTGTGCAAATGGTGTTAATTGTTTTGTTGATGGTATATAATCAATATCATGTCCAGAAGTAGAATTTATATATTCTGAACTTCTATTTATAAATTCTAATCTGCCTACAATTTCTAATTTTGGTAATACATCAGGAGGTATTTCAATAGTTTTACTATAAATTAAATTTATAACAACAGAGTCGTCTACTTTTTTTGTACTTGTAGTAAAAGGTCTTGGATCTTCATCCTCACCCCAGTAATACTTTGAATTAGGTGATAAATTTTGAGCCTCAGTGATATTAGCTCCCGCTGCAGCCACACCACCAGTAAAAGTATAAGTAGTATTTCCAATCTTAACCCCTGATTTTGGAGATTTACTTATTGGTATATACTCTGGTCCATATATTGTATAATGTTCTTGATAACCTTTTCTATCTGGAAGGTTTAATCTTGGGTTTGTTCCACCTTCCTTCAAAACTGTCATATTTAAGCGCTGATTTTCAAAACCAACTAAAACATTTCCTTCTTCATCTACATGATTTACATATATCTCTCTTTTTACCTTTGGTTTTGGTAAATCAGGAATAAAGAGAATATTATCATATTCATTTGCTACGGATGCTGCTTTTGCATAATCACCGGTAGCATATGCTTTATATCCGTGGTCTTCATCTTTTGGCCAAGAAGGAGAAAAACCTCTTCCGCCATTAGACCAGCTATTATCTACAGTAAGCTGATACCATAGCCAGGCTGTATCTATATAATCCCTTGAGTCATTTAACCAAGAACATTGAGTTCTAAGTACATTTGAAATTCTTATACCAATGCTACTGCTTATTATATCATCTTCACCAAATATATCAACCAAATCCTGCAATGCTGAATTAGTTAGTTTATATACACTAATTATTACACCATTTTGATTTACTTTCCATCTCAATAAATCTATTTTTGCAGAATTATTTTCAAATTTTTTCATTCTAGTATAGTTGCTAGTATCCGTTCCTTGATTTTCTGGTATATTTGCTTCATTTCCTTTGAAGTTACTAAAACTTACTGAATTACTTTTTATTGGCAAATTAACTCCGATTTTTATTATTAGTATCATAATATATATTATTCTTTGTCAAATTTGAAGTACTTTCATTAAATCCTGAATTATATTTTGTTGGAATTGGGTCTGTCATCTTATAAAATATATAGTATGGAGTTCCGAAAGTATACTCGCTTCCACTTGTACCTTTATCCTCTGCAGTTGCGATAACCCATCCATCAGAAGTTTTTGTTCTATCTTCATATTCTTTTATAGTATCCTTATACGCACTAGTCATAGTAGTTATTTCAACCATTCGTTCACTATCTACATACTTTCCTTCATACACCAAGTTATATCCATATATATTTAAAGACCAAACAAATAATATAAATATAAATAGTGATTTAAATATTCTATTTATTATTTTCATTATTTTGCCTCCTCTCTAATATATATTTCATTATCAACTTCTTTTGTTATTCCAGACTTGTCTTTATCAAGTATTGTATTATATAATTCTGCTTGATCCAAATAAATATTATAATTTCCTATTCCAACTGCCAAATAATAATCAACAAATATTTCATAACTATTTTTTTCATATGTCTTTTTTAATCCATCAAATAAGTCCAAATATAATAAATTATCTTTTGTTTTAGAATTTTTTATATCAAAATTTAATTTCATTCTTGCTCTATAAGAAACACCATCAAAATATATAGCTGGAACTTGTAACTTTGCATTTCCTTGTATAACTATCTCATTATCTTTTACGTGTTTTACATATGCTTTAACTGCAGATTCATTTGGAACAAATATAAAATAATTTTCCAAACTTTCTCTTAAACTTTCTTCAGTTATAGTTTTATAATCTACATTTAAAATAACATTAAAGAATTCCTCTGTAAATGTTTTTACCTGAGAGTAATTTTCCTTTTTAATTGAATATAATTCTTTTGCTGACATAGCCCTTTCACTATATTCAGAAAAAAATGGTTTCTCATAAACACTTTTATCAACAGTGGTAATAGTATATGGATACTGATTTGCGTTTGAAGGCATTTTTTCAGGATTAATATTTATTTTGTCTCCAGACATTGTTATTGTATTATATTTTTCAACAAAATTAACAACCAATTCATTTAATTGTCCCTTAACTATATTACTTTTGCCATCCAATTTATTAAATACTTCATATATAATTTCATTTGCTACCATGTCTTTAATCATAGTTTGCTGTTCAATTGTATATTTAGAAATATCTTTAAATTTAACATCTACATTCTTAATTGCTTGATCCTTCAAAAATATTTTTTTACAATTTTCAAAATATGTTATAACATCTAAATATTTTGCTTTGTCATTAAAGTTATTAATGTTAATATCTTCTTTTGTAACTTCAGTATCTTTTGCATATTCAACCCAAATTGCATTTTCATATTCGTTATGTTCAGCTGCAAAATCTGATATATCACTTTTATTAAAAACAGCAGCTATAGCTAATTTTAATGCTTCTGCTTTTGTTACAGATTCATTGGTTTTAGCACTCTGATTGTTATACAATTTATCAAATCCATAAGTTTTCATTTTTTCTTCGTATTTTACATAGTCCTTATATTTGATGCTGTTTAAATACACACTTAAACCTGTTATAATAGCAGCAATAATAACTATTGATACAGCTATAACTATATATAACTTTCTATTTTTCCATTTAAATCTTTCTTTAGCTTTTACATTTTCCTTTTTTGCAGCATCTAACTTGTCCTTGTTAGATAATAATTGTGATTTATTCTCAATCTTTTTTACATCTTTTTTAAACACTTTATCAACACTCCATTCATTATAAAATACATTTTTTATCTATACTTTTATTAATTAATTAACAAGTACATAAATATAAATATAATGTCATTTTACCTCTAATAACATTATATCACAAAAGAAAAAAATTTAAAGTTTTTTTGAAAAAAATTCTCAAAAAATGTAAAATAATACGATTTTTTGATAAAAGCAAAAAAATGGACTTATAGTTTACTATAAATCCACTTTTTTTAACCTATTCAAAATCGTTTGCAGCCCTATTATCTAAATCAAATAATACTACTGTTCCTTTTATTTCTTGGTATCTAGAATTTTCTATTTGCCATATATCTCTTTCTAATTGATATCTCAAAGTATTAGTTACGCTTCCAGGGGTTTTGAAATTCATAAATCCCTCATAATCCCACTGCGAAGTATTAACTGAAGGTGTAGCCGATTTATCATCTGTATCATATGATAATGTAAATCCAGATGAATCTATACATTTAATATCAAATACAACACCAATATATCCTTCTGTATATGGATTATTTATGTTACTATTGGGACTTCCAATAACATTTGATACTGCTATTGTTGAATTTGGTAATTTATATTCTCCATACCAAGCTTGAATAAATGAATTATTATTTGTGCTCATCATTTTATTTGTAAGAATAAGCTTATTAGATACGTTTAGTGGTTCTAATTTTGTAGATAATAACGCATTATTATCTGTATACATACTATTTCTTAGGTATCTATATCCATTATTTGGTTTAAAATATATTGTATAGCCACTTGATGCAAAACTAACATAATTACCACTCGAATTTTTGTAGTATAATTTAATGTTATTATCAAAAGTTTTTCCATCCTTTGATATATAATAATATTTTGGTGTTATTTCAATTCTTCTTGAATTATTAATATTACTATTTACCATATATCCTGTCGTTTTTAAATCAAAACTTATTCTATATCCCATTTTAGGTGCATTAACATATCTAGTATTGGTATTCTTATATGGTCCTAGCGGCAGTATAGTTTGTGGACTACTGCCTATATCAGTTCTATTTATCATATCGTTATATTCGGAACTATATAAATTAAGTTGCTTATACCCAGAATAATATGAGATTCCAGATGGTTCATTTATATTTAAAGTATTTGGCTTTCTGAAAACTTCTTTGAATGCTAAATCCGTACAATCAGTTACTGCAAAATCAAATATTCTACCTATATTCTTAGTAGTTATAATCCTATAAATAGCGTGATAACTGTCGCTAGCTATATCACTTCTCCTTAAAAATGTCTTTTGATTTTGAATCTGTGTATTTCTAACTACGTTATTACCTGAATCCATATAATTATAATTAGAATATGTTGCTGTGTCTAAGTATTCTTTTAGAAGATCCGTAATATTTGTACTGATTGCAACTATTTTTACACTATTTGTAATTTGAGCAGCTAATCCTCCTGTGAATGCATCTGTTGTTTTTGCAGTAATTGAAGCATTTTTTCCTTCCAGATAAATTGGATCATATGCTTCTATAAGATTACCATTATATATAATATCAAAATCAAATATGAAATAATATCCTTTTATAAATTCTCTTGTATCAGACAAACTGTACCCGGCTGTACTACTTCCACTTGTCATAGGCGTAATTGTAAATACAGCATTTCTTTGTAAAATCGTTGCACTACCTGCACCAGTTGAATGGTCTACTTTCTTTTCAGTAATAAGTTGAAAATTACCAAAATTAATTGGTGTTAGTACATTTACTTTATTTACCTCGGTACCTTTATATTCTTTGGATTGGTCAGTAAAATCTAATTCTATTAATCTGGTTTCAGTATTTAATGTATATGTTGAATCAGTTGATATAAATCTTTCACTTCCTAAATTATATTTAGGATCTGTAACTATTATATAAGATATTTTACCACTTAATTGTCTAATTCCGTTTTCTCTATTTACCGGTACAGTTTGATACTTAGTAGTAAAATCATTATCAGTTGTTAATCTAGTCGTTGGTTTCATATAGTTCATTAAATTTGAAGTATAATTTAATACTGATCCATTAACTTTTCCTGTTCCAGTTTTTGTTGAATCTAAATCTCTTATATTACTTGCGTCGGTTTCCTTATCTATACGTTCAGTCCAAGTTTTATAATTACGCTGTAACATATCTTCTTTGCCATCCAACTCCACATAATCATTGTCATATTGGTAAGTTATTGAAAGTGCTGTAGCATCAGAAGCTGTTTTATTGGTTTCTAAATTCAATTTATTGGTAGCAGTTTGTTTTGATGCATCTAGACTACTCTCAGATGTACCAGAAGCTGTTTCGGTTCCACCAGAAGGTTTACTTTTTTGAATATATACAGGTTGTAGACTATAACTTTTACTTGGAAAAGAAACTATTAATGATCCAAGTACCCTTCCTCTACTATTATTAAACCTATTTTCGTATGCTGTACTTGGAGTAATAATATAATTTCCTCCAGCAAATAATGTACCTCCAATATTATTTTCATTATCATAAACATCTAGCTTTGAAATTCTATACATTTTAAAATTTGTTATTTCAAACCAAGTATGTTTATATGGTACAGTATAATTAAATACTTTATTTATGGTTGATGTATAAGTTGACTTATACCAGTCACAAGAAGCATCATGTTTGTGTTTATACGTTGCTGGTGTTCCAGGTGTTGGTGGTGGGCCGGGTGAAGGTGGTACTGCTGGCTTATCTATCTCAACTGCACTACCATGACTATAGGTCCATACATCCCAACTATATGAAATATTAGCAGTAACTGATGTAGACGAACTTAAAGTAATATTTCTAGGTTCATATCTCATACCTCTTACTACATATGGATATGCTCCTTCTGCATAAGGTGTTAGCTGCTGAGTAGATGGAATATAATCTATATCATGTGCAGATGTAGCGTTAATATATGATGAATTTCTGTTAATAAATTCTAATCTTCCTACCAATTGTAGTAATGGTAAACTAGGAACTGGTGGTATTAATTCATATACTAGACTTATTACTAAAACGTCACTTTTGTCGGAATTAGCAAATTGCTTTGGTGTTGACCATGTTTGTGTTACATTTCCAAAATTACTATTTGCCTCACTAAGTGTTGACCCAATAGCACTTTTTCCATATTTAAAATCATATTCATCATCCCCTACAGTTGGAGATGAATTTTCAGTAACTTTTATTTCTTGATTAGATTTGACTGTATATGTTTCTTGATATCCACTACTAGCTCCTTCATTTGCAATATTACTTACATTACCATTTTCCACATATTGCTGAGATGATTTTTGTAGACCATTAATTGTATTGCCATTAACATCAACATGTTTTATATACACTTTTCTATTAGATTGTATGTTTTTAAATGGTAAAGATAATATGTTATCAAATTCATTTGCAACGGAAGCACCTTTCTTATATGTTCCAGTTCCATAGGAATTCCATATTTCCATTTCCTTAAATCCACGTACTCCACTATTCCAATATCCTGTAGTAAGTTGAAAAAATATCCAAGCAGTGTCCATATTATCTTTATGATATGCTATTGATGAAGCAAAATTATTATACTTAGTTCTAAGTCCTCCAGAAAATCTTACTCCATTCTCAAGTTTTTCTTGACCAAATTTTTGTATTAGAGACTGCACAGTACTATTAGTTAGTTCAGTTAAATCAAGCCTAACCCCTGAATTAGTTACCCTCCATTGCAAGTGCCTAGTAGAGGAACCATTATTTTTATATATCTTTGTAAATCCATCCATTGTAGTTCCTTGGTTTCTAGCAACATTTCCTTTATTACCGTAAAATGTAGCGAAACTGTCTGAATTTGGTGTTATTGGTGCAGTACTAAAATCATAATAAATATTACTATTACTTCCACTGCTAACAAATCCACTGCCATAATCTGTAAGAGGCGGAGATACGTATGATGGATTATCTGGCTGATAGTCTGGATGAAATCCATAATAAAATGTACTGAATGAAGATGTAGAGCCAGTAGTACTTGCATCACTACCTCCATTAGATATTAGCCATTGACCATCATACTGTTTTCTGGATTCATATTCGGTTTTAGATGATTCTGAGGCATTCGCCATAGACAATATTTTTACTCTATAAGTATTTTCAGTATTTGTTGGATCAATAAATTCTCCTTGATATAATAATCCGTACCCATATATACTAAATGAGAACATAAAAATTATAAATATACTTAGAGTTTTTAATGTTACTTTAACTGTTTGCATCTTCACCCTCCTTAAAATAGTTTTCTTTATCTACTTCTTGGGTAATTTTGCTTGTTTTATTATCTAATATTGAACCATATAAATCTACTTCTTTCATATATATATTTGAATTATCTATTGCATTGGTCATATAGTAATCAATTATTAAATCGTATTTATTTTCTTCATATGTCTTTTTAAGTCCATTTATATAATCTAGATATATTAAATTATCTTTTGTCTTAGAATTTTTAATATCAAATGTTATTCTAATTCGTACTCTGTATGAAATTCCATCTGAATAAATTACAGGAAACTGAACTTTTGCTTTTCCTTCAATAATAATTTCATTCGTCTTAACATTTTCAATATATCTTTTTATAGCATAATCATTAGGTTTATAAATTAGATATTCAGATAATTTTGTTTTAAAACCATCTTCAGTAATAGTATTATAATTTACATTTAAAACTGCATTAAAATATTCTTCTGCGAATCTTTGTATTTGTGAATATTCTTCTTTCTTATATCTAAATAATTGAACAGGTAACATTGCCTCACTTGAATATTGTGTATTAAAAGTTTTTTCATATACACTCTTATCTACACTTGCTAATGTGTAAGGAAAATCCCTGGCATTCGATGGAACCTTTTCTGGATTTACATTTATTTTTTCTCTATTCATAGTAATAGTGTTATATTTTTCCACAAAATTAATAACCAATTCATTAAGCTGTCCTTTAAATATTCTCTCACTGCCATTTACATTATTAGAATATAAAAATATAATTTCACTTGCGATCATATCTTTAATTGCTGTTTGCTCAGCTAATGTGTACTTATTTATATCATCTATTTTTGTCTCAGTATCTGCAATTTTTTCTTTCAATATCTTAACTTTGCTGTTTTCAAAATATGTAATTACATCTATATATTTAGCGTTATTCCAATAATTTTCCTTGTTTATATCTTCACTTGTAATTCCACTAGATTTTGCGTAATCTACCCAAATTGCATCGGGATATTCATTATTATTTAGTGCAAAATTAGATATATCGCTAGTATTAAAAACAGCTGATAGTAAAATTTTTAATGCTTCAGCTTTTGTAACTAATTCATCTGTTCTAGCACTTTTATTATTATACATAGAATCAAATCCATATATTTTCATTTTATCTTCATACTTTATATACGACTTATATTTTAAATTATTTATATATACAACTATTGAAAATGCAGCAAGTATAACTAAAATAGAAATAGTAACTATAATATAAATTAAACTTTTGTTAAGTAAAATATTCTTTTTTTGATTGTTCTTAAATTCTTTTTTTTCTTTATTTTTATTAGTTTTATTGTTTCTTTTTAGTTCAAAAATATTAATTTTGGTAAATAAATTAAATTTATTGTTTTTACTTTCTTTTTTATCATTACTTTCCATTTAATAAATACCTCCATTAACGCTATTATTACATTTAGTATTTACAAATTTTGTATTTATATTCTATTTAAAAAATTTTTATATAAATACGTTGGTTTTAGAAATAAAAAAACGTTAAGATCTTTTATTATCTTAACGTTTTTTTAAAAATTTTATTCATATATAATTTTATGGTCTACATAAAGGGCAAGGATAGAAACCTTGTACATATGAACTTACTCCTCCACTTGTAATAGAAGCTTTAAGTGAAGCAGCTTGTTGCTTTGTATTTACAAATTCAGGTGTTATATTATCCTTATTAGAAACTTTATATTCAGGGCAATTAATATCTTTGTGATATAAATTTCTTATATACTTAGAACCAGTCGATGCATTTGGTGTACTAACGTAATATTTAGTTGCAAGCTCTAGACTAGAACCACCATATGATTTATAATTTAAATATTTATTTCCGACAGATATACCCTGAACAAATGCTAAAACTCCAATATCTTCTACATATCTATACATTTCATCTTTTGTAGTAAATGGGAATGAAAACGCATAGTTTATACCTGCTAATCTTGCATAATGATTATGTTTATTAACTGCAAAACTTAATTCATTAGTGATAACCTCTATTATAACCTCTTTTCTCTTTTGTTTTAATAGATTCTGTATTGGTATTTGTAATGCAAGATTACCGTCATATAAGTCTGAATTATTTTTAGTATCTGCTATATAAAAACCTTTTGAACCATAAGTAATTGAATTATATCCCACATTTTTTTTACCTCTATGTAAAACATAATCATCCATAGTAAATTCAACTGTATGTATTGAAAATCCATTTTGGTTTGAATTTGTTTGTATTAAATTTAAGTTTGTTACTATATTACTACTACTATCTATTCCATATGTATATGAAAAATATCTTTTTGGCTTAACAACATGATCAATTACGGTTTTACCATCTTTTTGAAATTCTTCAATAGAAGATATATATACTCCATTATAATCTATTACAGCTATTGCAGGTACGAAATATTTAAGAAATAATTCTGCATTTTCATTACCTTTTATAGCAAAGTTATTAGACATTGAACTAAAGAATGTATCTACTGCTACTTGTGCATTTACACTAACTTTATTATTTAGTTCTCCTGAATATCCATAATCGTTTTCTGGATCTTCACTTTCAACTTCTTTCATTCTCTGTGCAGAATCTAGCAAAGCTGAATCTATCAATTTTTGATAGTACATTTCTTCTTCTACTGCTTTAATTGTAAATGATACATTTACATATACTACTATAATTATCGGAAGTACTATACCTATAAATATAAGAGCAAAATCCGTTATTTTCATTCATTCACCTTCTCTTGTTAAATTACTTAATTAAATTTATATTGAACACTATATTTTATATATGAACCACTTGTTAAACAACCTGCATGTCCACTATCTACGCTATATTGGAATCTAAGTTGTACATACCTACTTTGATCTGCAAGTGATACCTGTCCAGTTGAAACACCATTGCTTACACTTACATATGAATCTACATATCCACCTGGTCTAACACTTTCCCAAACTCCACCAGTAGTTAATCCTTGTATTCTCCACCAGTCATTTCCACTATGTCCTGAAGATACACCAACTTCGAACGAATATCCTGCAACTGTTGCCCCATTTATTACTATAGAGTCTATTGTTGCTAAACCAACTGAAGATATTGCTTGTTGTGCAAAGTTATTCATAACTGAAAATGCTGTACCTGTTTTTGCAGATTCTAATCCAGCACTATCTACAGCATAAACTGTAACTGAACCAACACCATTATTAAATACTTCACTTAAACTTCCAGTTGTTGTTTCTCTTACGTATGGAGTCCCTCCACCATTTTGAATTGTCCATACATACTTAGCTATAACTTTCCAAGTACTATTTACAGTCGAATATGCTGTAAAGTTTATTCTTGTTCCGCCAGCTACTGGTATAATTACATTATTATTTATTGTATCTGGATTTGAAGTTAAAGTAGGCTTTGTGGGCCCATATGAATATGTGTGTATCGTTGCAGAAGCTAAATTAGAAGTCTCGCCATAGTTATCTACCGCATAAACACTTACTGTACTTGGGGTTTGTACTGGAAAACTTCTAGTTATTGCACCTACAAGATTAGGAGCTGTACCCGTCGCAGGTGTAGTTACATTTTCAACTCTTCCATCTGCATATTGAAATGTCCAAACATAACTTACAATTCTCTTCCACCAATCTGACGGTGTAGATAAAGCAGAAAGGTCTACACTAACACCTGCTTCTACTGTTGCGCTACCACCTGAAATTGTAACACCATTTCTACTTATAACAGGAGCTGATGGTCTAGTTGTAAATGAATGTATTGTACTTTCAACTTTGTCCCATGAACTATTTTTTATTACACCACCATAATTTACAACTATTCTTTCTTTTTTAGCAGTTGGAATTATAGCATTAAATACCGCACCAGCCATAGTTGTAGTTGAATTTTTAAGTTTTACATATATTTGATCATCTTTATTTAGTAAATATGCATTATCTTTTAGTAATTTCCCACTTATATTAGTTGTTCCTGTATTTATCACATTTAGTATATCATCGTTATAATCTATTTTATATTGTTCAAGAAATTCTCCTGGATTATTTTCATCAGCAATTAATGTTTTTCTATGTGCTTCTATTTCTATGTCATATGAATTACCAGTATTACCTAATTGCGATATAAAATCATTATAACTATTTTGATCTATATATCCATTATTTCTAATTTCATCTACAAAAGTAGTAGTAGCTTTCAAAGCAAGTGTATATGACATATCATCTTGTCTTTCAAAGAGATTATATAAAGGAAATATTACTACTAATGTTACAAATATAATCATGGTTATTATAATACTTAAGTTATCTTGCATATTTACCTCCTTTTCAATTATCTTACACGAGTTATTTTAGCTTTTCCTTCACCAGAATTATATCCAGCTGTCATAGATGCATTAATAAATGTCAATCCTGAATAATGGCTTGCTTGACCTGTATGTATACCTGATGCATTTACAGCATCACATCCTGGATATCCAGATATGAATGATGAACCACCACCACCGCCTGAATCATCTAAGTCGTTCCAAGCAGGATAATCACATGATGCTCCACCACCGCCATAGTATCCGCCTCCGCCGGCTCCAGCTGTACTACCTGATGAACCACCGCTACTACCACTATAACCTGGTTGAACAGATTCTCCATTTCCACCTAATCCGAATGAACCATTTGTAGCACCATAAGCATATAATCTTCCAGCTATACCACCAGAATTTTGTGTGCCTCCTGTACCTGGTCTTCCACAAACCTGTCCACCTGTATATCCATTCAATCCACCTGCACTTCCACCTACTCCAGATAGATTGTTACCACCGTTTCCGCCACCTCCGCCAGCAACAATAATTCTTGATCTAAGTGACATAGTATCATTCCATGCTCCATTATTTAATCTTATATCTGTAGCTCCGCCACCAAAAGAATATGCTAATCTAGAACTTCCACCACCATTATATCCAGCACTTGATCCCACATAAATATAGAATGTAGTACTTGATGATATATTTAATTGACCTGTAGAATATCCACCATATCCACCAGCTCCATTACCACCACGTGCTCCCCATGTTTCAAATACATATTTTCCTGCTGGTAATGTAACTGTATGATAACTTCCATTTGAATAATATTCCTGTTCAAATGGTACAAAATCTTGAGTAATTGTAAATGTTAATGTTCTTGTATCTGAAGTTAATCCTGCTGAGTTAACTGCATATACACTTACTGTATGAGTTCCTATTCCATAATTTAGATTTATACCATTAGGTACATAGGCATTATATACTGTTCCATCAACATTCCATACATATCTTACTACATCATATTTTGCTTCAGTCGATGAGTTAAATGTAAGATTTACAGTACTATCTGTAATAGCAAGTGTACGATTTGTTGTAATAGCTGTATTACTACATATTATTGTAGGAGTTGGTATTTTATTAACTGTAAAGGCAAAAGTAGTTTCTGCTGTACCTTTTATTGAGTCATATACTTTAATTGTTAAAGAATAACTACCTGGAGCAAAATTTCTTATAAGTCTCTCACTTGCACCACTCTGTACTAATGTACCATTTAGTGTCCAATCATATTTTTGTATAAATCCACCTGGATTTTTTGATGTTGCATCTGTAATGAATCTTAGTGAAGCTCCTGTTGGTGAATCCATATCTACAGCTCCATAATTTATTACTTTATTATCCATTTCTTTTACATAATTTATAACTGGATCATTATATCCTACTTTTATTTCTTTACTTATCGTATTTGATTTATTTCCAAATGCATCTTCAGATGTAACGTATACTCTACTTGTACCATCAACAAATTTCAATACATTTCCATATGCTAATTCTGTTAATTCCCCTTTTTGTCCAGTAGTAGTAGCAGTGAAATCCGGTCTACCATCCTCTGGACTATAGTCAATTCTCCAATAATATTTAACTATAACATTAGTTGCAAATGAAACATTTACATAAGAATGGGCTTCCATTTCAACTACAGTATTAGGCATTACCCTTGAGTCTGTATTAGGGTATGTAATAATAGTTGGATCTGAAGGTTGATTGTTTATAGGTATTATCTCACCTGAAGTTGGAGTTCCAACCTCTGGTGTTATATCTCTTACTGTTATAACTGGATTTGAACCAGTATTCGCAGATTCATATATTAATGCATATGACCTATTTATATCAATACCTACATCATTTATATTACTAAAATCATAATTAGGTGTATTGGCTGTACCATATTTATCTGGTGATTTATAATTATAGTAATATGTTAGTAACTCTGCACCTGTAATTATACTATATTTTGGAGCAGAAGTTGTCTCTATTACACTATCACCAGTTGTCACTTTACCATATTCAAATGCTTTATCTGCAACTGTAACTGTTGTTGAAAACAAATATACAGTTAAACTTGTTGCAATCAAAAATATGAATACGTATACACCTAACATTAAACTGTTATATCCTGAATCCTCCATATGTTATTCTCACCTTCCATCAAAAAATATTGTAACTATTCCATTATTATCTGTAGTGTAACTAACTTTATATAAATCACTAGTGTAAAAACTGCTATTACCGTTGTATCCATAAAGCCAAGCTTGTGTATTAATATTACTAGCTCCAGATATGTGATTTCTTACATTAACTTTGTTACTACCTTTATATCTATTTGCTGTATTATACATTTCAAGTCCGGTCATTGTTGTGCCATCATACATCGCAAATTCAGTAAACTGTTTTTTTATACTAACATCAGTATTATATACATCTTGATATAATAAAGTTATCTGACTTAAAGTAAATAATATAGCTGATGTAATTGTTAAAGATATAGCTATTCCTACTGCTATATTTAATGCTTTTGCTGATAAAAAATCCACTTTAAATCACTTCCTTTTTTAATTTACAAATGTTATTCTATATGATCCGTTTCCGTTATTTACTCCAGTTTGCATCTCACCACTAGTCACTCCGCCAATATAGCCTGAGCCACCGCCTCCGCCACCATTATAGTGTAGGGATGGATTTCCACCGTAGTAACCACCGCCACCGCCACCAAGGTCAGTAGCTATTGTTGGAGGTGGTGCATATCCAAATTGAAGTCCATTCCCACCATATTGATTTCCCCCTAAAGCTGGAGATACATAAACAGCAGGACTTCCATTATTTAAATCCGAATAACTTGGTGAATCAGTACCGTTAATATATCCTCTACCACCATTTGTTCCTCCACCATGTCCACCAGAACCATCATTTCCGCCGCCTGCTACTTCAGTAGCTAGTGTATCGTCAGCTCCACCGCCGCCACCTGCTACTATTATTCTAGAAGCAAGTGATGCGGGATTGTTCCAAACTCCACCAACAAGCCTTATATCTGTTGCTCCACCGCCGCCGTTTCCAGCTGGTCCACCATCACCGCCGCCATTAAATCCGCCAGAAGAACCAACACCTTTACCACCAACGTAAGCATATAGTTTTGTACCTTTTGTTAATTGTATGATACCTTTTGAATATCCACCTTTACCGCCACGACTTCCTAATACAGTACTAGATGGATCATTACCTCCACCACTTGCTCCCCATACCTCTAATAGGTATCTTCCTGTCTCGGCAATTGTTATTTCTTCTAAATTTCCTGTGTACCCACTATTTGCAAGTACCCATGTTTTATATTTCTCATTTTGAATTGTGCATCCATAATTAACATATACTCTAGGAACTGGTTTTGCCGTCATACCAAGTGTTAATGCATTAAAAAATATTTCAGCAACAGTTGTATTAGTATTTCTAACTCTTATTGCAAATGAATCACCTTTATTCATTGTATATATAGAGCCCAATGTACCTGATGCATATAGATTGGGATTAAGTGGAATACTATTTAAACCAACATTTTGGTAAACTTCTTTAGCCATTCCAGTATAAACAATGTTATTTTCTTGTGATAAAACATCAAGAATTTGATTTTCTGTATATACTTCTTCACTTTTAGAATATGATAAAACTAAGTTTCCATATGCATTTCCATTATATATAATAGTTCCAGTTAAGTATTGACCTTTATATATATCATATTCAAACGTTTCTAATAATTTTGTATAAGTAGCATCTGAATAAGAACAAATAACAGGATTATATTTATATGATTTATGTTCAAGTTTAATCTCATATGAATTTCCTGTTACTGCCATTTTAGACAAATATTCATCATACATTTTTTTAGATATATACCCATTATTTTTAATGTTTTCAGTAAGTTCAGATGTTATTCTAACGGCAAGAGCATATGCAACATCGTCTTTTTTTTCAAATGCAACATACATTGGTAATAGAAAAAAAACTATTACTGCTACCATTATAGAAAATACTCTTTGTACATTCTCCTCCATATTTCTCTCCTATCTTAAGATATTAAGTCAAATATATATTTGTCCCCACTATTCGTTATTCTAAATTTCTGATTTGGCATCATTGTTTTCATAATTTGTGTGTATGTAACGTTTTTATTTAAATTTATTCTTTCTCTATCCCCTAACGGTATCCAAGTTATTTGTGCACCACTATTAAAATATGCATAGTACCTATCAATACAGATATTAACTTCACTATTTCCATAAAAATACTGCAATATATTTTTCACATCTGAACCAGTTGCCTCAGTACTATATAATATATTTTTAATATCTTCTCTATAGTTTTGTTCAATGTTAGTGCCTGTCCCAATACTAACAACACTTAGCCTTGCTGTGTTATAGTACATCATAACTGCAGTTACTGTTGCAAGGGTGATAAATATACTAGCACCTATGGTAATAGCTCTTATTAAAACATCATCATCCATACTAACCTCTCCTTATTTAATATACATTAAAAAAACATATTCAAATATATCTTTTTAATATATATTTTCAAAAAGGTATACTTTAAAATATACCTTTTTGAATATAAATTGTAATTATTTTCTTAAGAATGCCATACCAATTGTAACTCCGTTATATTGAACAAGTTTTGCTTGGTATTGTGCAGTTGTTACTACTCTATTAGCAGCTGAAGCAGCTGAGCTTGAGAATTGGTTTAAAGCAACTCTTGCAGCATTTCCGCTTACTGGAGCTGTAGCTATAATTGGTGTAACTTGTGCTACTGTTGGGTTAGGACTTATTGTAGTTAAGTTTGGTGTAGCCCATACTGGTGTTCCATAAGAACCAGAAACGTTATACACTGCAACTACCATTTGTGGATCATTGTAATATTTTTGAACTGCTGCAAGTACTTGCGCACCTGACATTTGTACATCGTCATATTCAGCAGTTAATTGTTGTGAAATTTGTGCTGATAATCCACCTAATTGTGATTGACCTTGATTTAATAGGTCTGTACCTATTCCTGTTATAGCCATAACTGCAGCTATAACTATGATGGTGATAAATAATCCCACACCGATCATAATTGCCTTTTGAGCATTATCCATTTAAAATTCCCCCTTTAAAAAATATTATATATATAAAACACATGGATTTGTGTTTTATCCAAGTTTAGAATGTCATACTACTAAAGTATGTCATCATTTGCATTATACTTACTATCATAAGTGGTCCAACTAAATATCCCGCAATAAGTATAATCATTGGCATAAATCCTAATACCTTACCATAGGTAACTTTCTTTTGTATTAATCTTTCATTACCAGATTTTCTTCTCTCATAGTAATAAGTTCTTTCTGTTTCAAGTTCATCAAAAGCAGCTCTTATAGGTATTCTCTCAACAGCAGATTGTAGTTGTTCTACAATTCTTTCAAAATCTTTATATGGTACACTATCTTTTAGTTCTTCCAAAGCTTCATATGCTCCAGCTTCGTAGTTATTTAATGCTGTAGATATCGGTTCTTTAAATGCATATGAGAATCTAGATAACCATTCTAATATTGTCTGAACATCAACTCTTTCGATATACATAAGCATAAGAATTATAGATTGGAATTGCATAATTTCATTCTCTTTTTCCATCTCCCTTATTTTATTCTTAATCATCATTATTATCGTTGGTGTTGAATATCCAATAAATCCTACAGCAATAACTATAAATAATTGCCAAAACTTAAAGTATGAATTATTGACCTTATTTATTTTTTCCATTATTCTATCTATTGCCACTTGATCTGTTTGTCCAGTTGTTTTATCCACTATTTCATATTCTAATTGTTCTTTTGTAACAGTTTTATTTTTATATTTATCTACATATTTTTTATCATATTCATTTAATGATTTAGCTGCCGCTGCTTGTTCTGGAGTCAATTTACCAAATGATAAAAATTCATTTCCTATTTTATTATACACTGAAGCAATATCTATATATTGAATATTTAACATTAGTATAACTGTTAATAGTGCTGCAACAATACCAGCTACAACCTTATTAATATATAACCATTCAATTGTAAGATAAGCATTAGTATTTTTTATCAATTTTTCTGATCTTCTAAGTTTTGAAGTATGTGCTTTTGGTTTAAATGCATCTACTAGCATCTTAAAAAATTCATTTTTATATAATTTATCTTGCCATTTAACCGAAGTAACCCTATCAAATTTAATTTCTTCAGCATCTTCTTTTATAATTCTAAGCATCATATAAGATATAAATATTGAAATTATAATTAAAGATTGTACCATAAATCCAATACTACTTGTATAAAAGTTTATTAAAGCAGGGAAGTTAGATTCAGCCCAAGCTTGTAGTGGCTTTACGAATAGAAGTGGTGCAACAGCTATTGCAGTTAAACTTCTAAACATATAGTTAATTTTATCCTTTTTTAAAACTTCTAAGTAAACATCACTTAATATATTATTTAAGTTTTTAAGATATACTGAAGTACCTTCTGTCTTTCTATCTCCGTAATTCCATTGTTAAATATGAAACACCAGCAAATAACTTTAAAAATCTATTTGGAGCTGTGTCATAATATCTTTCAAGTTCAATATCTGGCTTTTCAGCAAGCATTGCTTCTTTAATTCTTTTAAGTTGTGGTACTATATCTTTTTCTCCTAATTCATCAATTGCAGCATTAAAAGATTCTTCAATCATACCATGTTCATGGAACGCATGACGTATATTAGTAAATGCCTCTGGCATTTGTCTTAATATTTTATCTGATACTGATGTAACACGTAAATCTATCATTTTCTCTGTTATAATAAGTACACCAACTATAATTATTAATGACATATACAAATCATTAACTAAATTTAATAGTATTGTAAGGGTTGAAAACATAAAAACTAATGCTATAAACATATTCTTAGCCGCTTGTCTTCTTATCTCATACTCGGTATAATCATTAGACATTTCTAATTTTAAACGTGTCTTTTTTGTGTAATATTTAATTACAGGTATTTGTACAAATTTGTTATATATGCTTTGATAAAACTTATCTGTTGTCTCTTTAAAGTTAGTTTTGTTTTTTATTTGTAGTTTGTCTTGTGTATATAACTTCATATTTTTCTTGTATTTATTTTTTACGACGTTATAATACACTAATAATCCTATTAATCCTACAATTGATAATCCAACAAGTCCTATAGCAATAGTCATTCCCATACAATCACCTCCAAGCTGTATCTAAGAAGTTATCAAACTCTTTTATATCTTCTGGAGACATATTTTCTCTCATGGCTGTTATATTAGTTTCTGTTATTGGATTTGCCATAACATATTTTCCGTCCTTAAACTCAACTATATTTTTATATGTGAAGTTACTAGTTTCAGTCATATGCCTGTAATACTCAACCGTATTATCCATAAATTTATCTAATTTTCCTTCTAAACCTTCAATTTTTCTATAATCATTATTATAATTAAATGTTCTTTCTAGAGGTATACATTCTGTTATTCTTTCTATATATCTAGATCCATCTACACCCCTTTTAAGATGTATGTCAAAGTTTATAACATTAACAACCTGTACTTCGGCAACGTTTTCAGAACTAAACATACCAATTGCAAGTAATGAGTTACGAAGTGCTGTTACTAAGTTAGGAAATGTTTTAGCATGATGTGTAAACAGTGTAAATTTAGATGCAACCTGTGCCATTTGAATCATCCAAGCAGCAACCGGATGTGTAGCAACCTCACCTAGGATGTTAACACCACCATCAGTTTTTTTCTGAACGTCTAGACCTTGTTGTCCAGATATAGTATCAGTTTCTCTTAATGATAATATATTGTGATATGGATAAATTTTACGTAAATGTAACTCGAAGGCCATTTCTTGTACCCTTATTGTAATTGTAGGATACAAATATTTCATTATAGCCATAAGAAGTGTAGTTTTACCACAACCTTGTTCACCTGTTACTGCTGTAACTCTGGCTCCTCTAATTAAGTATTTTAGTAATTCTATTACTGGTCCTTTACCTTCATGTGTTAATAACTGTTCTGCAGATATTAAAGTAGGTGGAGCAAATTTTCTTACGAAGAATGCCCAAGATTCTGAAAAGTTAGGTCTAAGTACAACGACACGGGAACCATCTTTCATTTCATTAACTTTATATCCAACAGATTCAGATAACTGTCCTGGATTATTATATTTATATATGTTTTGACAAACCCTTTTTAATTCTTGTTCACTACCAAATGACAAGAATGATAAATATGTAGATTTACCTTTATAAAATATCCATACACTATCATATGACATAGGAACATGTCCATCTTTCATTTGTGCCATATAGTCGTCCATACCTGATACTTGGTCTAAGAAACTTGGTGGTATACCAGATACACCGCCAGATACACCATCTATGTTCATATCTCTTATATCATCAACAACGCTATATCCTTTATATCCTTGGTAAATTCTTTGTACAACTATTTCTAGTTTATCATCAAATGTTAAAGCTGACATACTAATTTCTTTTGAAAATATATCATCTATCTCTCTTGAAGTTATAACATACGATGGTATAGTTTTATCAAATTCATATTTAGGAAGATCTAAAGAATATTTAGTAATAATTGTTGTTAATGCTTCCGCTTTAAATTCTTTCTTAAATTCATGCATTAATATTTCAAATTTATCTTGAGAAGTAAGTTCCTGTTCATCATCAAATTTTATTGCATTATTAATATTTATTTCATTAACTTTATAATTATTTCTAAGTAAGTCAAAGATCAAAGTTTTAACATATTTCTTATCACTAATATCAGCATAGCCTGCGCCTTTTAATGCTTTCTTTAATTCATACTTTATGTTTTTTCTTCTTTCAAACTCTTCTTCAGATAAAGCTAAATCATATAAATTCATTCTTGTTATCTCATCGAATTGCCTTTTAATATATTCTTGCATGGCTCTTATACTATATTTTTCTTTATCTCTTTCTAATTGTAATTCCATACTACTTTTATTAGTATTTTTTACTTTAGCTCTGATAAACATTACTACTATCAATATAATTATTGCCATTAGAATTATATTGAAAAAAAATGCAATTCCCATATTTTCACCCCTATTTAAATATAGTTTTAATAATCCTTGATTTTTGATTCTTCTATTATTTTTTCAACCAACTTAGATACTTCACTAATGAATTCTCCATTATAGTCATTTTTTTCTGCATTCATATTTTTATAAAAGAAATCTATTACACTACCATCATTACATGCATCTGCAAATGCGTAGTTATGAGGAATAGCAAACATTGGACTTTTAACTCCATATCTTGATTTAATATTCCTTAAATTATATTTAGACTTATTTTCATAGTCTCCTATAACATATATAATAGATTTTCCTTTTAACAATTCATTTTTTTCGATATCATCAAAAATATCTTTAAATTTGACTGTATCTTGATTAATTGTACAAACAATTACTTCAGAATCTAATAAAGTATCTCTAATATAATCTTGAGAATCTCCTTTAGGCAAATCTACAAATACTAAATCATAAATTTCTGCTGCCTTTCTTGTTACGAATTGTAAATTATGTGCCATTAAATTATATTGTTCTTTTTCCTTAGAGTTTATTCCATATAGAACATCCAATCTATCTTTTAAAACTGGTTTTGCGTAATTTTTTATTGTTGCCGCTGTAAGTTTATTACTTACTACTATCTTTGTAAGTGCCCCAATACCGATATCTGAATTTTCAAAAACGCCACTGTCTTTAAGTTCATCATATGGTGTAAAAGAAGTTTCAATTTTTCTAGAATTAAAATGTCCTTGCATAAGTAAACATTTAGCTTTGTGATTTATCCCCATTAAAGTGGAAGCAGCTAAAATTGCGTGTGTATTTCCTGACATACTTGTATCTGGACTCCAAAATACTATTCTAGGCATTTCTTATATTCCTCCTTTTTTTATTGCTTTTTTAATTTCTACCGCATTAATATCTTCAACAAGTTGAGTTATTATATCTATTATTGAATTTATAAACATATTTGAATGTTTTTTCATTTGGATAAACCCACTTATTTGAAAATCTAAATACATCATTTTATCTTGTTCAGATTCATCTATTTCATATTCTCTATCATCCCAATTACATTCTAATGAATTTAATCTTTCTTCAAAATATTTTTCACTAGCACGTGTCATGTATCCTCTATATAAAATTTTACTAACTTTAGCATCATTTTCATCTACACTATATACTTTTAATGAATTAATTATTTCTAGATTTTTCTTGTATCCTAACATACTTGTATCCATAACAAGATATATATGATTAAATACTCTACTTCTAAAAAATTCATATGTTCTTGGATTATCTATATCTATTAATATATAATCGTATAATCCAATATTAATTTTTTGGTCAATCATATAGTTTTCAACGTCATTCATACTATCAAATCCAACTGCATAATCAACATTATCAAATTGTGTAACATACGCCTTCTCAATTATATCTAAAGAAGGAATTATATACTTATATTTTTTGTCCGCTGTAGCATCTATTACTAGAACTGTCTTACCTAATAATTGTATTGTTTTTGATAAGCTAGTAACTAAATCTACTTTTTCGCTATATCCTAATAATCCTATTACTTTCATCTTTACTCCTTACTTATTGAGCTGTATCTCCCAATAATTCTTTCCTTTGGTTTTCTTGTTCAGTTATTGCTGCTTGAGCACCAGATACTACATTTGATATTTTCTCTTCGTTAGCTAGTTCATATTGAGTATTTAAATTTTCAATGTTATCTCTTATATCTTGGCTTAATTTACTTGTCGCTTCTGTAGATATGTTACCATTACCTTTCATAGCTGCTATAACTTTGTCATTTGGTTGATATGTTGTAACTGTTTTTGATGTTGCTGCTGTTAAATTGTTATATTTTAATATAAAGTTAAGCACTTTATCAACATATACGTTACTTTGAACTACTGGTGTAGTTGTACCATTATTTGGTGTAGTTCCCTCACCAGTTGTAGTACCTTCTCCAGCTTCTCCATTTAATCCTGCTAAAGTAGCAAGTTCAGGTAATTCTGTTTTTATTAATTGTATTAGTTCACCCTTTACTAATTCTTCTCTATTTTGTTCAAATTTAACTTGAGCTTCAGGATCAGAATATATAGTTGCATACAATTTTGTTCCTTTATTTAGGAAAGAATCGACAATAGCACTGTTTAGTATTAATCTTTCATCTTCTTTTAAACTAAACCACATTGTTTGACCAGATATTTTATTTACTTGTTTTCCAGCTAGTACTATGTAATCTGTACCATTTGGAAACATTACTCTAATATCTACAAATTGCCCCTCAACTAAATCACTAGGCATTAATATAGTATTTACTTCTTGTTCTCTTATATCTGTTTCTAGTATTTTTGTTGCTAACATATTAGCAGTAATTGGTGTATATGCAGCAATATTAAATTTTGCAACTTGGCCAACTGCAGATCCTTTACTTAAAACAGCACCAGTTGGTACTGTCCCTTGATGAACTCTAACCAAACTTAACATATCATCTGTAATAGTTTGCCCTTGAACAATATCTTTATTCAAAACGCATACTTCCTTGGTAAATTTTTCATTGTATTTTTTGTTAGTGCCTGCTTCATAGCTCTTTATAGTTGATATACTCCACCATAAAGTAAGACCTATTCCCACTACACCAACTGCAGCACCTATTGCTATACCTGTATATAGTTTTCTCCTTATTTGACTCATTCCAATCATAATCAATAACCTCCAATAAATTATTTTAAATTCATTAATATAATGGTATCACAAAGAAAATTAAAAAGCAATACAAATATTACACTTTTTAATTTTTCTTTTGTTTTTTTGTTACAATTAGAGACTTTTTACAAAAAATGTAATATTTCTGTAACATAATCCTATCTATATATGCAAAATAGGAAATAGCCGAGTAATTTTACTCGGCTATTTATTATATATTTGTATTATTTTATTATCCTAATAATAGAACTTTTTTTAGTAGAAATTTGTAATAATCTGGAAGTTTTGATTTAAATACATCTTCGTTCAGTACAAGATTTTTTTCAGATATAATATTTCCATCAATTTTACCAGTTATTGTAATTTTACCTATAGGAATATTTTTCAAAATTGGTGCTTGTAAATTTTGTGTATATACAATTTGTTTTTCAAATTCAATTTCTTTACCTTTTTCGTACAACACATTAACATCTTCAGGTATTATGACATCAAACTTCTTTTCTAAACTTTTATTAATGCTTATACTTTCTAAAACAGTATTACGTGCATAAATACTTTTTGTTTTAAAATTTGAAAATCCATAATCCAATAACTGTTTTACCTCTTCGTTTCGTATATCACCGCTTGGAGCTGTGCAAACAACGGCTATAAACGTTGTTCCATCTCTTGTTGCACTTGCAGATAAATTAAATAATGCTTTTGAAGTTGAACCAGTTTTTATACCAGTTGCTCCTTCATAAAATCTAATTAATTTATTTGTACTACTTAAACCAAACTGTCCATTTCTCAAAGTATCCATCCAAATAGAAGTATATTTTAATATATCTGGATGTTTTGTTATTAATTCTCTTGACATTATTGCAATATCCATTGCGGTTGTATAATGATTATCCGCATCTATACCATGCGCATTAACAAAATTAGTATTAACCATCCCCAGTTCTTTAGCTTTAGCATTCATCTGTGCAACGAAGTTTCCTTCTGTTCCAGCTAAATGCTCTGCCATTGCAACTGTTACATCATTTGCAGAAACAACGCATATTGCCTTTAATGCTTCATCAACAGTAAGTTGTTCACCTGGTTGAAACCAAATTTGTGATCCTCCTAGTCCAGATGCAGTTTTACTGCAAGTTATAACATCTGTATACTTTAGTTTACCACTATCTATTGCCTCCATAGTAAGTAGTAATGACATTACTTTAGTAACTGATGCAGGAAGTATTCTTTCACTTTCATTATTTGCGTAAAGTACAGTTCCTGTTGTAGGTTCCATTAACACTTGGGCTTTTGATTGAAAAGAAAAAGTAGGCGCTAATGGAGCAACAGTAGAAATGCTAGATTCATCCGTTATTGTTTTGTTTAAATTATATATATAATTAAATCCAAAAACATTTGAACATGTAACAAAAACTAGCAAACAAATTAAAAACTTTTGTATATATTTGATATTATCTTTAGCTTTAAACTTATTAAATATGTTTATCAAATTTACCACCCCAAACAAAAAAATCTTATAACATATGTACTAGTACATTATATTACAAGACCTTTATTTTATGATTATTTATATGAATTTAAATTATCCTAGGAAGTATGTAATAATCTTTCTAGTTTAGCTAAATATATTCCAACTACACTTCCGAATATATC
The DNA here is from genome assembly GCA_029256705.1 of Clostridia bacterium. Taxonomy (GTDB): domain Bacteria; phylum Bacillota; class Clostridia; order TANB77; family CAG-465; genus RGIG5057. The sequence goes on along the minus strand of JAQSXK010000003.1, from coordinate 19,090 downwards.
TAATACAAGATCAATTAATTCGAAGGCTCTTCCATTTACGAATAGTTGATGTATTTCATCACTAAGCGCATATAAACTGCAAAATAACAGACTATATATAAATACTTTAGCAAAATTATGTCTAAAACTAATGTAGGTTAAAATGCCTAAAACAAAGAATACTCCTGCATGCATTAATTCTCTAAATATAACATTCAAACTTACTAAAATATCTAAACTTAAATGTCCAAACACGTAACTTAAAATATTTAAACTATTACCACCCGATACATTTGAAGTTTGACTAGATAAATAAAATATAACCACACACCAAATAATCAATAATATATAAGATATATACTTAGAGTATTTTTTCATCTAAATCTTCTCCCCTATTTAATCTTTTTAAAATATTTTCATATTTTAATATAATAAACTTTTCTATTAAGTTATATGTTTTTGTTTTACTTATATATACTGCAAATTTATGTCTTAAATATTCTATAACAATGCACACTGAAAATATAAATATAACAGAAATCACAGCAACCACTAAAAATTTATTACCACTTAAATAATTTGTAGTATGCAAAATATTATTATACATTGCTACTCTCATCTGTACATGATCGTGTATCAAATATACTCCTAATGTTAACGGAGCAATTTTCAGTATAAATCCTTTAAAGATATTGTTAGTTATATTCAAATTTTTAAAATATATAAATAAAAATAAAGAAGATATAAAAATACTAATTGAATTATATTGATAAAACCTTAGTTCGTCTATAATATTAAAATTATATCTTTGAAAAATATATGTAATAATAAGTCTAGAAAATATAACCATAACAGTGATTACAAAATATATTAAAAGATTATAGATGTTCTTTTTATCGTCTTTATTATGATGCAATCTAATATATGCCCCAATAAAATACAAACATATAAACCAAATTATACCATATCCTGTAGTTGAATCTAATATATACTTAGGATCTAACAAGGTAGTACATATACAAAATACAAATACTAATATAAATATCAGGCTTTTAAATTGTTTTTTAGATAAGTTCTTTATCATAACATTTAAAAAAGGTGATAGTATATATAACAAAATATACACTGTTATAAACCAGTATTGCTTTGTAATTATAGGCATAAAAGAAACTATCATCTCTTTTATGTTAAAATCTATAAGGTTAGTAAATAATAAAACAAAATAAATACTTAAAGAATAAAATAATACTTGTCCCCATAATTTTAATATCTTTTTAATTTTAAAATTTGAATTAACTAAAAAATATCCCGTTATATAAACATAACAATTTACAGCAACAATACAAAATGCCTCTATTATCCATGATAAATAATTAGTACTAGTTCCATAAGCGGTCGATAGAGCTCCACCTTTTCCCAAATAATGAAGCATAACTATCATTAACATAGAAATAATTCTCAAAAGATCTAATCCAATATTTCTTTTAGTTTCCATTTTACACATCCTTTTAATCTAATTATACATTATTATATCAAATAAATCAAAAGAATTAAATACTCTTTCAATATTTTTTAATTTCCATATATGTACTTTATAAAGTCTGCCTTGGCTTTTACATAATCAGTAGTAAAATAATATACACTATTTATCATTTTACCTTCACTATAGTCAACTGATGGAATTTGAGCAGATACTATGTTTTTTAAATAAGTATTTTTTTCAGAAATTACTTTACTCAAAATACCCATATATTCTGTTACGTTTATATTAGTTTTAACTTCGCTTAATATACTGTCTGATACACTCATAATATCATTTATACCCAATGAAGATAATTTATTAATTATAGCTTCTATAACTGTTCTTTGTCTACTTGCTCTTGTAAAATCATTTCCTACTGTTCTGTTTCTAGAATGTGTTAATGCTTGTTCTCCTGAAAGAGTAACTAAGCCCGATGATGTAAGCATTTTAATTTTATTTCCCGTCATATCGTATGAGTTTTTAGAATGGTTATTTATATATGACAATTCCTCATTTGTTATGTTTAACTCAATTCCACCTAACTTGTTTATAACATGAATTAATCCCACAAAATCTATGGTAACATATTCTGTTAAATTCAACCCAAAATTTGAATTGATTGTTTTAATAGCAAGCTGTTCTTTACCAAATGCATAAGAATGATTTATTTTATCTTTTCCATATCCAGGAATGTTAACGTAAGTGTCTCTAGGAATACTTACTAAACTTACCCCTTTATTTTGTGGATTTATTGAGGCAACCATTATAGTATCACTTCTACCTGAATAACCACCTTCTGTATCTCTCGTATCTATACCAAAAAACACTACTGACTTAACATTATTAAATTCAATTTTAGATATAGTATTTGAAATCTCATCATATATATTTTTATTTACTTCCAAATCATTTTTATCTATTGCTTCAAAATTTATCTTACTTATTTTTGAATATATATATCCTAAAACACAAGCTATAACTAATACTATAACTACTAGTATTGTTAAAACAACTTTAGTGCTATTTTTCATTTTCTTTTTATCTTTCTTGAACATACTACCTCCTATTAACAAATAATTATTGCAAATTAATTTTCCTTCTATTTTTTTGTATTACTTTTTTTATTATATCTATAAAATATTTAAACTCCTCCGTATTTTTAAATATAACATACATTATTATGTTAGGTACAACTATGCATACTCCTAAATTTAATACTAACTGTATCAAAACATTATCAGTTCTAATAAAATTAGCAACTGTATATGTTAAAGTTATGCAGACTATAAAAACTGTCAAATATTTAAAAAACTCCAATACATATATTGTACCGCTTTTATCAAATAATTTGTTATATACATATTTAGGATAGCTATATAAAAATAGTACTAATGTACTAATTATTGTGCCCATAAAAACACCAGCTAGTCCAAATATTTTAACCAACGCCACAGAAGCTACAATATTTATTAAAGATTCCACTAAAGGAATAAACCTATCTTCATAGTATATTCCAGCCGCCTCTTTAAACACACTCATATTTCTTCTCATACCCTGTATATAGAAATTTACTACCAAAACAAGTAATACAATATTAGGTAATATATATTCTTCTCCTATCCATAACTTAATAAAGGGTTCAGCCAATAAGTATATACAGATACTACAAAAATTGAATACTAAAAAATTTAAAAACTCTACTTTTTTAAATATTTCCAAACTTTTTTCTTTAATTTCAGTTACTAACATATTACCAATGCTAGCCGTTAAAGAAACAAAAATTTGCGACACTATTGTATTTACAGCAATTAATATAAGATTATAATTAGAATATAACCCAACACATGTAATACCTAAAAACATAGATATTATTATATTATCCGTTCCAAAAACAATGAAGCCCGCAAGTTTATGTAATAGTAACGCTTTTACTTTTTTTATTATATCTTCTAAAATTCCTTTATCTAATTTATTAACATTTTTATCAGTAATATATGGATATATTTTATTAGATACTGCTGTTATTATAACGTTTTCAATTATCCTCATTATTATTTTAACTGTTAAAAAAAGTAGAAAGTTTTTAGTAAATACCAATACCAATATTTGTAGTGTTGACATTATTATTAAATATAGTAAGTGAATTATATTTACTATATAATTCTTCTGCTGAGCAAATAGTATTGATCTTTTATATGTTAGTAAGTATGAGCATATTGTGTCAATTAGAAACAATAAAAATATTAAATAAATATTCTCAACAATGTTTACTTTCCCTACTATTAAAGGTAAAAAAGGCATGATACATACTCCAATAATTGATATAATTATTGCAATATACGTATAACACTTTTTATACAATTTCATAAGCGATTTTATGACATCTATATCATTATTGGAAATGGGCTTGTACAAATTATAAATTATAGCTGTACCAATACCTAATTCGGCAACAGCAAGCATTGAAACTATATTAGCAAATAAACTATTTATTCCTAAATATTCAGTTCCAAGTTGTTTTAAAAAAATAGTTTGAATTATAAATCCTGCCAACATAGTTATTATACTTAAAGTTGTTGAAGCTATTATATTCTTTAATGAATTTAACTTTCTCATTTTACCCCTTATCTTTCTTCTTAAGTAATATACTCTTTAGTCCATCTTTAAAAAATCTTGGAATTCCATATACTATTTGACCTAGTATTAAGAAACTTCTGAACTTACGTTTTTTGTATAAATTTAGAAAAAATTTATGTTTTGAAATTTGTAATTCACTTTGAATTGTATTAGAATAAACATCATTTAAAATTGATAATTTATCCTTAAATAATATTTTACTATTAAAATAAAATAATATTTTTATACTTGAGAATATTTCGGAATTTATTCTAAAACTTACAGAATCTGTATACTCTTTTTCTAATTTCCATTTTTTTAAATAAGTATATAATTGACTATATACTTTATATGCACATATAATTTTTTCTTTTATTACATCAATATCCTTAGTTGTAGTTATACTATTATGATTATAGAAATAATGGTAATAACTGTTAGGTATAAATGCAGCATTTTTTAAAACAGTAAATAATTCTAAGTTAAATAAAAAATCCTCTCCATACCTATATTTTGAGTTAAATCTTATATAATTTTCTAACAAAACATTTCTTTTTATTAGTGATATACAAGTTGAATTAAGTATGTATGAATTAATAAAGTTTGGATATACCCTATTTTTAAACTCACTTTTCTCAATATATTTTTCTTTTTCAAATAGCGGTTTGAAATAAATTTTTCTATTATTCATCTCTTTAACATAAGTGCATCTTACATAATCCGAATCATATTTATATGCTATTTTATACATATCTGAAATCATGTTTTGATCTATCCAATCATCAGAGTCTATGAAAATCACATATTCGCCTAAAGCCAATTCTATTCCCAGGTTTCTTGAACTTGACATTCCTGAATGTTCTTTAAATATCCCTCTAATTCTATGATCAATATAACAATATTCTTCTATTATTTTTTTGCTATTATCCGTAGAGCCATCATCTATTAACAATAATTCAATATTACTTTCAGATTGAGTCAATATAGATTCTACACATCGTGATAAATATTTTCCGGTATTATATACCGGAACAATAAGTGATACTTTAACCATTTCTTTCATTACATTCACCCACTTTATAGTTTAATAACTGACATATAAGGAATTATCTCATTTATATTTAAAAAATATGATTCATAGATAAATACTCCAAATAAAATACAAATTATAATACCTTTTACCAATATTTGCTTTCTGTCTTTAAATATATTTATCATATTTGGGATTGCAAACACCTGCATAACTGAAAAATATAAAGATATTCTATTTAAATAGTAACTAAAATAACCTAAATATGATAATATTAAATCAACAATTAATATAGAAAAATATAAACTTGTATTTTCATTATCCTCTTTCAATTTTTTATAAAAGAAACAATATAAGATTATTAAAGGTGCTTTTTTAAATAATACTCCAAAGCCTAATTCACTACTACTATATATTCTAAAGTATTCCAAGTATCTTGCTAACTGTGGAATGTTATATAAAAATGAACTTCCAAATATTATAATCAGTGTTGTAATTGCATAAATCAATATTATAGCCTTAAATTTCTTTTTATCTTTGTTATATAAAGCGAATGGCAATACTATTATAGCAGTATTATGAACTAAAATTGCTAGTAACGTGAATATTAAAAATTTCTTTTTATTATTTACTTTTAAATATGTAAATGCATATAAAATTATTGCTATTGCTAAACCTTGCCTAATACCATTAAGCGAAAACGAGAAAAATAGAGTTAAATATGTAAGTAAATAATATGGTATTAACTTTTTATTTTCAGTTATTAAAGATTTATATATAAAAATAATAGTAAATAACGAATATATAAATATATAAAGTTGTGGATCGTTTGAGTTTATAATTGAAGTTATTTTAATAATTAAAAAATTTATAATTTCAAAAGACTGAGATAAAGAATCTAACAAATTTAAATCTTTTAATTTATACCAACTATTAATATAACTGTTATAATCTGTACCAACATAATATCTTAGACCAGAAAATAAAATTAAAATTCCTGCTGATAAAATTATAAATATTCTTTTTTCTTTTGATTTTAGATACATAGACATTAATATTGATGCAATTATGAAAATAACTATATATATTATCATACTTTCTCCTTTTCTTTTTTCACTTTTTTAAATATACTTTTTCTAATATATTTACACTCGATTCAATAGTAAATCCTTTACCATTAAGTTCTTCTTTTATTTTATTTTTATCATAATGATTATTTTTCATATCAATAATATTATTATACCATATTTTCAAATCGCAATTTAAATCTAAAAAACTCACCATATTTTTAATTAAAGCAACTTCGTTAGAAATATTATTTGAAAGTATACATGGTGTACCAGAAGCAAGAGATTCAACTACTGTAACAGGAAAACCCTCATATAAAGATGGCATTAAAAATACATCAAACATATTCATAAATATCTGAATATCTGTTCTTATGCCAGCTAATATGAAATATTCAATAATATTTTCTTTTCTAATCTGCTCTTCAAATTCTTCTTTTAGTTCTCCATCTCCCACTAAAATAATTTTAGCATTAATATTATTTTTTTTAAAGTATTTTGCTAATTTTAAGAAAAAAAGATGATTCTTTTGTTCTGAAAACCTAGCAACATTACCGATAATTAATTCTTCCATTACAATATTTAATTCTTCTTTTAGTTTGTTAACTTCTTGAGTTGTAACGTTTTTAAATTTATCTACATCTATTGCGTTATTTATTATTATTGTTTGTTTTTTTATTTTTTCGGCATTTCCAAATAGAAAGTCTCTTGCTTTCTCACCACAAGACATTTTATCTGTAGCAAATATATTTATAATTATTCTTGATATTAACCTATAAATTTTTCTAAATATTGTATTTTTCTGCGATTCGCTTGCATTATGTGAATGTACAATTATTTTAGGAACCCTTGATATCCATGCAGCTAAACATACTACACTAGAATAAAACATTAATGGAATATGTATAACATCATATCCTCCATTTTTCTTTATAACTTCTACTATTTCTTTAATATTTCTTATTAAATGTTTATTAGAAGGATATGATATAGTGTATATATTTCCGCCAAGATTCCTTATTTCATTAAAATAACTTCCTTCTTCATTGCTTGTACACAAAAAATCAAATTGTATTTTCTCTCTATCTATATTTCTAAAAACATTCATTATAAAAGTTTCTGCTCCACCACGATTCATATTTTTAAATATATGTAGAACTTTAATTTTCTTATTCATATATCAAATTCTCCTTGACTAGAAAATCATTATAAAAAATTTTTCTTTTTTTATCTAATTTGACATTATAAAAATCTTTCGCTCTATTAAAGTTTTCACTTGCGGTAAGTATCTGAAATTCCTTGTTATTTAAGATTTTTTCGATTTTATATGCCAATTGTTTGTAATTATTTTTTTCTACAATACATTCTTTATTAATTAATGTAGGTATTTCTCCAACATTGGAACCGATTGATATACTAGCTCTGCTCATAGCTTCTACCAAAATTCTAGGCAACCCTTCTGTTTTGCTCATTATTAAATGTATATCTAAATTGTCTAACCAATTTAGTACTGGTTCACCACTTGGCAATGTGCCATCAAAAAATATTCTATCTTCTATATTATATTTTTTTCCAATATCAATCCACTTTTCTTTATTTCCATTACCTAAAAAGTGTAATTCAAAATTTAATTTATCTTTTAATAACGACAAAGCCTTTATGCATACTTCATGTCCCTTATATGAAACATTTAACGAACCAACAACACCTAAAATGAATTTGTCACTTTCCTTGTTTTGTATTTTTTTTATTTTATTTTCTAATATCGTTTCTTCCAAATCATTTATTACAACATCTGAACAAGCTAAACTATTCCCATTTGTAGGATATCTGCGTTGTAAAAATTTTTCAGACACATATTGAATATACTTAGAATTCTTAACTATTCTTTTTGTTTTGAAATACATTAATGGTGCAAACATTTTTCCTTTGAAATTTCCGTAATTCCATATAGAATCCCATGGACATCCAACAAGTTCTACAAAAATAGGTATTGATTTTTTTGTTGCCTCTTTATATACTAAACTTCCTAATACACTAGGTAACCTAATTATGCACACGTCAATATCTATTAATATTTCTTCTATTTCTTTAATTATTTTTTTATTAAACCTAAAATAATCAATAGGCTTTTTATAAAAATGTGAGGGGTTACAAATTATTTTATTAGCATCCAAAAATGAGCACTTATCTTCTTCGTCATTTTTTATATTTTTTACTCTGGTATATAATATTAATTTATCTACATCTCTATTTTTTATATATTTATCAGCAAATCTATTGCCACCCAAACCACCAGCAGAATAAAATCCACCGCTTGGATCCCTTTTCAAAATGTGGTCATGGGAAAACAAAATATTCATACATTCACCTCTATTTCTATATCAAGTCATTGATTTTTTTTATAAGCATTTGTCTATAATTATTAGCTTTATTCAAATAATTTTCTGTGTTTTTAATAACTTCTTCACTATTATTTTGTAATTTTTCAAATCTATCTTTAAGAGTTTCAAAACTTAGCTCAGAAATTTTAATAGCATACATATCATTGTTCATATCTTTCATTATTCCATCACCCTTGTTACCACCATATGTAACAGCAATCGTTGGAATTTTGTTTGTTACAGAAAATATTACCGAATGAAATCTAGTACCTACTACATATTTACATTTATGGTATATTGATTTCAAATCTCTACAAGTTAAATTATCATCTTTTAGTATTTTAAACATACTTTTGTCTTCAATAAGTTCACATATTTCATTAATACATCTTTCGTCATTTTCATGATCATTTTCTGCTCTTGTGTGTACAACTAATAGTGGTTTAAAATTTTTCTCGTTTAACCATATTATAAATTTTTTAAATTCTTTTTTATAACTATTATACTTTTCCTTAGGATTATCATATCCAGCAAATCTATATGGTCTAACTGTTATTGCAACATATTGTTCATTATCTGTGTATATATTCTTATCTTCTAAATATTTTGAAACATTAAATTCGTGATTTTCTTCTAAAAAAAATGCTAAGTCAGGATATATCTCTACATTTATGTCTAAACCATTTTTTTCTAAGCTTGCAGATATGCTTTCCCTTGCAGTAACTAATTTACATTTATTTAATATTTTATTAACTATAATTTTTGATACTTTACTTTTAAAAGGACCATAAGAATTTGGCATAACATATACAGGTTTGTTAAATTTTTGAGCAAGTAATATATGATACATTTGATAATATGTAGTATATATTCCTACTAATCCACCACTATAATCATGCATAAATCCTCCACCTTTTACAAAACATGATTCACAATTCTTATATAATGTTAAAGATTCTTTTGTTTCCTTTTTTAATAATGGATAGATTATTGCTCTTGTTATATTATTTAATAATAATACAGAAACAATTAAATCAAAAATTGATATAATTCCCCATCTAATCTTTAGAGCAAAATTATAGCTTATATTATCTCCTTTACTAAAACGTGATGGATGTTTCAAAACATCTGAGAATGTTTTCAATCCTTCCCTTTGACATTGTGAAGTTTCACCAGATGTCATCATATATATTTCATCACTATTATATGTTTCTTTAATTATCCTTGCAGTTTCAAGCGCTAAAGCTTGATCACCCCTATTTAAATCTGTACATTTTGGAATTATTAGTGATATCTTCTTATCCATTTTACACCTATCCTTTTATCCTATATTTTCGTATATTTCTTTAACCTTTTCTATTATTTTCTTTAGTTCATAATTTTCGGCAGCTTCTTTACTTTTATGTGAAAATTTATTTTTTTTATCTTCACTACAATATAATTTTAACACTGTCTCTGAAAATTGTATAATATTATTTAATTCAACGATATATCCATTAATTTCCTCTATAACTAAATCCCTATTTCCCCTACAATTAGTAACAATAGTAGGTAATCCAGACATCATTGATTCAATAATATTAATTGGCAGTCCTTCTCTTTTACTTGTTGATATTGCTAAATCAGATATTTTAAGCAATTCTGGTACATCTGTTCTATAATCTAAAAAGTGAATATTATTTTGTATGTTATATTCTTTTACTTTATTTTCATAATACTTTTTTAAATTACCTTTTCCAACTAGTAACAAATGTATATTATAATTTTCTTTTATTAGATGCCTCATTGCCTCTATCGCCATTACTTGATTTTTATTTTTATTAACTTCTGCTGTATATATCATTACAAAATCATTTTCTTGTAGATTAAAACTTTCTCTTAATTTATTTTTTTCTTCAATAGTCATTTCAAAATTAAACTTATTTTCATCTACACCAACGCCTGGTATATATTCAACTTTTGTTTTATTAAATTTCTTTTTTGCTAGTTCATAATCTTCATTATTTATTGTTATTAATATATCAGTATATTTAGATAATATTTTCTCTATTGGATAAAAAAGTAGCCAATTTAAAATTGGCGCTCCTTTATAGAAATGAAAACCATGCGCAGTATATATAACTTTTGTATTATTCTCTTTCCTTGTATTTTTTGCTGCTATCCTTGTAATAACAGAACCCATCGGCGTATGAGTATGTATTATATCAAATTTTTCTTCACTTAATATTTTTTTTAATTGTTTTATTGCTTTTAGATTATTTATTTTATAAGGACTTCTCTCAAAAGATATTTTATGTTTTACGTCACAGTACTGTATAGGTTCATCTGTATTTGTCGCAACATGAACTTCATACCCTTTATCCTTAAAAAATTTTAAGTAAGGTATATGAAAATGATTAATATGTGAATCAACCGTAGCTGTAAATAAAACTTTATTCATATCTTTATATCCTCTCTAAACCAGTGTTTTTTTCAAACGAATTTGTTAAAGATAGTACACTAATTTCATCATGAATTCCTTCTTGTACTATTTCTGCATGTTTTCTTCCAAGTACAATATATATAGTCATTAAAAATATTTTAAAATCTCTTTCAAATGATATATCATTTACATATTCTAGATCATATTGTATTTTTTCAATTATAGATAAGCCATTTCTACCCTTTGCCTGTGCAAGTCCGGTTACTCCTGGAAGCACTGATACTCTCTCTTTTTGCTTTTCAGTAAAATTCTCATAATATTCTGTAATCCAAGGCCTTGGTCCGATAAAACTCATCTCACCTTTTAATATATTAAATAATTGTGGCAATTCATCTATACTTGTCTTTCTAAGTACCTTTCCTATTTTTGTTAATCTTTTGTCATGAACAAGTTCCATTCCATTTTCATCATGTGTTCTAACAGTCATAGTTCTAAATTTATATATTTTAAAACTTTTTCCGTTCAAGCCTGTCCTAAGTTGTAAAAATAACACTGGTCCTTTATCAAATGCCTTTATAAGTATTGCTGTTATAATCATTATAGGAAAAGTTAAGACAATTAGTATAAGTGAAAACAATACATCTAAATTTCTCTTTAAATATTTTCTGTACATTTGATTAATCTCCTCTCTTTATTTAATTTAATTTTAAATTTATTTTCTTCATTTTTTCTACATTTATAAAAGTTGTAATTAAATTAATTTAGAGCTCTAACAAACTGTTTTTTATATTATTACTTTTATGTTATCTTTAGTAACTATAAATCTCTTTGCTATTGGATTTTATTTAATTTTATAGATATATACTTATTATACTATTTTTTTTGCATGATGTCAATGTTTTTGTCGAAATTTAGTTCATTTGAATAAAATAAAGAATATTTTAGTATAAGGCTTTTAGAGACTTAGATTTTACATAATAATAACACAATGCTGTAATACTGCGCATTTTCAACTGTTTTTAAATATTTTTCCTAAATATTACAATTTAATATAAAAAAACAACAGTTAAAGTGAAATTAACTTTAACTGTTGTTTCTATATATTATTTTTAATTTTTTATTTACTACTTATTTACTTTCCATTTTCTTAATAGATGCTTGAATTTCATTATGATCTTTTTTGGCTAATGTACTATAATATAAAAACATTGGAATGCTTATGCATAGTATAGCTATATTAGTTGTCACATCAGCTATTGTTCTATTGGTAGATGTTACCGTTGAAATATGCTCGTATTGTGATGATTCAGGCAGTAACAACTCCAAACAGCTATTAAACAATGATATTGTTGACCCAACAAATAACATTAAAAATATAATCATTACTAAATATATATACATTGTCCTTATTATATCTTGAAAACTTTCTTCTGCATTATTATCTCTTCTTACACTTCTGATAATGGCACTAATTATAAAAACAATTAAAGCGATAGGAAGTGTAATTACAAAAATTGCTCCTATTATACTCATACTTCTTCCTTCTTTCTTTCTTTTTGTGCCAATGTCCAATGATAACCGTATAGTGGCACTGCAACTAAAATTATAGCTATTGCTGTAAACATTTCTCTTAATGTTCTAACTTGCACATTGTCTCTTTGTATAGTCACGTCATAATCGTTTTGAGTTGTATATTCATTTTCATCTTGGATTGTATAATTTTTTTCATCATAACTATTTACATACGGTTGATTATATACATAATCTACAGGATAAAAATAATTTGTAACTTTTTCTACTAAACTAACTACTCCATATATAATAGCCATAAGTGCTAAGAATGAAACAACGTATAAATATAATATTCTAATATTTTTTGTAAACATATTTTTCACCTCTATTCTTTATTATTTAAACTTTCTTTAAAACTAATTTCCTTCTCTGTAACCTTATCAGTTGGATTTACATTTTTAACTAATTGTGAATTTTCTTTTTGGGTAGCAAATCTGTTATGTATTATTTCATCTATTTTTTCATATACAACTTCAGGATTCTTAATACTATATAAAATTAATCCTTTATCCGATGCCTTTTCTGCATTTGAATAGATAATTACCATACCATATCCATTAATTCTATCCCATACTGTTCTTCTTATTTCTACTTCCTTTATATTATCATACCTTAAAGTTTTTTTATGTTGATTTAAAAATGTATCTTGATATTCAACAAAATCCTCATAAAAAGTATATTGAATTGAATTGTATTGCCATATTTGAACAACTAAATGTATAGCTAACTTTAGTGCGAGTACTACTATAATGAATATACCTATTCCATTTAATATACCTAATATATCAATATTACTTCCTTCAATTACCATTTTCTTAGAAATATCCAAATCATATAAAGCTACAGTTATTAAAAAGTAACATACTAATGATATTATTAATATAAATAATGTGTTTCTTATTTTTCTTCCAGTTGGCATGAACATTTCATATATAATATTAAAATTTGGTTTTATTTGAAATAATGGATCCCCCATATATTATCTACCTCTCTATTCTTGTCCCTATTTTTTCGCCACTTAATACCTTTTCTATAGAATTTTCTTCATTTAAAGCAAATATGTAAATTGGCATTTTATTTTCCATGCACAAAGTTACTGCTGTTGAATCCATTACAGCTAATTTTTCAGATATAACCTGCATATATGTAACTTCATCATATTTAATAGCATCCGGGTTTGTTTTAGGATCCTTATTATATACCCCATCAATATTTTTTGCTAAAAATATTGCATCTGCTCCTATTTCCATTGCTCTAAGAGCCGCTGCAGAATCAGTTGTAAAATATGGATTTCCTGTACCACAAGCAAATATAACTATACGCTTTTTATCTAAATGTTTAATTGCTTTTCTACGTATATATGGTTCAGCAACCTCTTTCATTTCAATAGCAGACATTACCCTAGTATACAATCCTTTGCTTTCTATCATATCTTGAAGTGCTAATGCATTTAAAGCTGTAGCAAGCATTCCCATATAATCTGACGTTGTCCTCTCCATATAGTCATTACCGTATTTTCCTCTCCAAAAGTTTCCTGCACCAATAACTATAGCTATTTCAACTCCCGTTTGAGATATTTCAACAATTTGATTTACAACCTTTTCTAATTTTTTAGAATCTATTTCTCTTCCATTTTCTTTTCCTATTGCCTCACCACTTAGTTTAATTAATATTCTTTTATATTTTGTATCCATTTTTTCCTCCAGTTATTACAATCATTATATAATATAATTTTATTTTATGCAACTATTTAATAAAAAAAACATTAATCATATATATTTTTATTTATGTGCATTAGAGATGCTCTTTTAATATTTCAAAACAACCTTTATTAATGACAATATTTTCTAAATATTTTAATTATTAATTATTGTTTTTTAGTTATGCATATGATATAATGTTTTTATAAAATTTAAATATTTTATATTTGAAGGAGGTTATTTAAATGAACAAATTTGTATGTAACGTTTGTGGATATGTTCTTGAAACAGAACTTGAATACGATGATATTCCAGAAGATTATGTTTGCCCAGAATGTGGAGTAACTAAAGAAGATTTTTCTGCATTATAATTTCATGATGCTTTGCATTTTTGCAAAGCATTATTTATAGGAAGGAAGATAAATATGGAAATAAAAAACAATATTTTTAATGTCGGTGTTTTAAACGCAAGTATGCGTATATCTGATGTTATAATGAAAACTGAATATGGTACAAGTTATAATTCTTATCTAATAAAAGATTTAAAAAACACCCTTATAGATACTGTACATGAAGACTTCTTTGAAGAATACATAGATAATATAGAAAAAATTATTACTATTAAAGATATATCTTATTTAATTATTAATCATGCAGAACCAGATCATAGTGGATGTGTAGATAAACTATTATTATTAAATCCAAATATACAAATATATTGTACATCTGCCGCAAGTAAAAATTTAAACAATATTTGTAATAGAGAAATCAATACCAACATAATTAAAGATGATGACATTTTATCAATTGGTGAAACAATATTAAGATTTAAACCCGCACCTTTTTTACATTGGCCAGATACTATGTTCACATATAACGAAAAAGAAAAAATAGTATTTACTGGAGATTTTTTAGGTGCGCATTTCGCTGAACCCAGAGTATTAGATTCGTATATACATGATAGTGATGCATACATTAAAAGCGTTAAACATTACTATAATGTTATATTTAAACCTTTTAGTTCTTACGTTTCAAAAGGTTTAGAAATTTTAAATAGTTTAAACTATTCATGTGTTGCACCAACTCACGGTCCTGTCCTCGAATCTAAATTGGATTTAGTTAAACAAATATATACCAACTATAGTCTATCTATAAAAGGTTGTAAAGTTAGTATAATATATGCTTCTGCATATGGATATACAAAAACATTAGCCCTAGCAGCAAAAAAATATATTGAAAGTAATACAAATCTTCTTGTTAACTTCATAGATGTAAATGATTACACTCTGGAATATATTAAAGAAGAAATAGAATCTAGTAAAGCATTACTTATTGGATCACCAACTATAAACAGAGATGCTGTAAAGCCTATATGGGATGTTATGGCTATAACTGATGTATATATAAATAAAGGTATTCCTGTAGGAGTATTTGGTTCTTACGGATGGAGTGGAGAAGCTGTTCCAATGTTAATTCAAAGATTATCTGCTCTTGGACTAAATGTTATAGATAATGGAATAAAAATTGCACTAAAGCCAACAGATGAAGATATTAATTCAATGGAAGAGTATACAAAACATGTTATAGAGGGGGTGAAATAATTATGGATAAATCGTTATTATTTAAAATTCCTTATGGACTTTGTTTAGTATCAACTGAAAGTAATGGTACTCTTGGAGGCTGTATTGTAAATACAGCTATACAAATAACTGATGAACCAACTAACCTAGTCGTATCTATTACAAAAGACTCACACACTGCAAAGCTAATGGTAGAATCAAAAAAATGTATAATTGGAATGATTTCAGATATATGTAATATGAATATCATAAAACACTTTTCTTTATTATCTGGTAATGTGACAAATAAATTCGATAAAAAATATTCAGATGTTTTTAGATATAGATTACACGAAAACATCCCATACTTATTTGAAGATCTTGTTTGTAATTTAATTTGTGAAGTAAAAGAAATTGTTGATGCAGATAGTCATTATCTATTTGTACTCAATCTAAAAGATACAATGGATATATCTAAAAATAGCGTTCTAATGACTTATGATATGTATAGAAGTATGAAAAGTTCACTTATTTCTACTTATATATGTACAGCTTGTCATTATGTTTATGATGGCATAATACCATTTGAACAATTACCTGATGATTACATTTGTCCTGTATGCGGTAAAGGTAAAGAATTCTTTAGTAAAATTGGTTAGAAATATGATTTCGTTAATTTTATTGTCTTAAAACATATAAATAAAAGTCTCAATATTTGATATTGAGACTTTTTAATTTGTGTTCTTCAAATAATTGGTTCAAATTCATATACTTGCATATATCCGCCATTACACGTTATATACATTCTAGTTGCATTTGTTGGTATTGTATATATACCATCGTACCAATTTCCATAATTTAAATTTATCTGTGATACAACAGCGCCTGATGCATTTAAGAAATTCAATTGTCCTCCATATCCTGCTGAACTTTTGAACATTTTTATCCTAGTCTTTTTACCTTGTATACTAGAATCTATATCCATTATTCCAGCCCCGCTATACTCAGTAGAATAAGTAGAAATATTACCATCAAACGCTTCTTTTTTCATAGCATTAGTAACATTAACTGTATAACTTGATACTATTCTTGTCTCATTTCCATATATATCTACTCCCTTTGAATAAATTGTTTCTCCATGATTCACCCATATTGGCTGATCATTATAATTTAACCAATTTCCCGTTGTTCCTATTCTATATAATCTTTGGACACTTGTTGGAAAATAGCCTACCGTAACCATTTGATATGGCTGTTTTATTGAATCTACTAAATTTGCAGTAAGGAGCATATATCCATTAATAGTTGTAAATGTTGGTTCATTACTTGTTTCTATTTCATATACTTGCATATATCCGCCATTACATGTTATATACATTCTAGTTGCATTTGTTGGTATTGTATATATACCATCGTACCAATTTCCATAACTTATTGTTATTCTAGTTATTAATGTACCATTTGAATCTAGAAAATTCAAATTACCTTCATATCCCGCTGAACTTTTGAACATTCTTATTCTGGCATTTTTACCTTGCATACTAGAATCTATGTCCATTATTCCAGCCCCAGTATACTCTGTAGAATAGGTAGAAACATTACCATCAAAAGCTTCTTTTTTCATAGCGTTAGTAACATTAACTGTATAACTTGATACTATTCTTGTTTCGTTTCCATATATATCTATTCCTTTGGTATATAGCGTTTGTCCCTGTATTACTTTTATAGCCTGATTATTATAAGTCAACCATTCACCTTGTGTTCCTATTCTATATAATCTTTGAACGCTTGTTGGAAAATAACTTGCTGTAATCATCTGATATGGGTCTCTTATAGCTTTTGTCAGATCAGCAGTAATTAACATATATCCATTAACGACTGTAAATGTTGGTTCGTTACTTGGCTCAATTTCAAATACTTGCATATATCCGCCATTACATGTTATCGATGTTCTAACTGCATCAAGTGGTATCGTATATATATTATCATAACCATTACCATAATTTAAACTTATTTGCGATATAACTGTATTTGATGAGTTTAAAAAGTTAAGTTGACCTCCATACCCTGCTGAACTTTTGAAAATCTTTATTCTTGCTCTTTTTCCTCTCATGCTAGTGTCTATATCCATTATTCCTGTTCCACTATATTCAGTTGTATATGTTGATATATCTCCATCATATGCTTCCTTTTTCATTCCATTTGTTACATTAACGGTAAGGCTAGATATTATTCTTGTTTCAACTCCGTTCTTATCGATTCCCTTTGCATATATTGTTTGACCCTGGTTTACCTTTATTGGTTGATCATTATATTCTAACCACTCACCTGTACTTCCTATTCTATATAATTTTTGTGAAGATGTGACAAAATATGCTATTGTTATAATTTGATAAGGTTCTTTAATCGACTTTGTTGGATCAGCTGTAAGTAACATATAACCATTAACAGATGTAAATATTGGTTCATTGCTTGGTTCTATTTCATATACTTGCATATATCCGCCATTACATGTTATGTACATACTAGCTGCATTTGTTGGTATTGTATATATGCCATCATACCAATTTCCATAGCTTATAGTTATCTTATTTATTAATGTACCATTTGAATCTAAGAAATTTAAATTGCCCTCATACCCAGCCGAACTTTTATATATTTTAATTCTAACTTTCTTTCCACGCATAGTAGAATCTATGTACATTTTTCCTTGTCCAGAATATTCTGTACTATATGTAACATCATTTTTATCATATGCATAAGCTTTCATCGCATCTGATGGCATTGCCACAGTTTTACTTATTATAACTTCTAAACCACTAGATTTTTTTACACTTTTAGCTATTACTGTGCCATTTAACATATCAAATTTTCCTATATATGATATCCAAGTTGTTCCATTATCTAGACTATAATAATTATCTATATCTGTTCTATTATCATATGTTATTGTTGTTTCAGCATCAAATATTGCACCATATTCATAAAGTGTAGCATACCCAGATTTTGAATTAATTATTGGTACTGTAGGTTTATCTAAATCTAAACTTAGAACCTTCTTTTGCACTGTAACTTCATTACCTGCTGTATCTTTTCCTTTTGCATATATTGTTACTGTTCCATCTGCATTTTGCCAGTTGTTTGCTAGTATTGTATACGAAGATATTGCAAACGTATTTGTATATGTACTCCAAGTTGCATTACTTGTTCCTACTTTATACTGCTTTATTGTTGAGTCT
>JAQSXK010000002.1 GCA_029256705.1 Clostridia bacterium | reverse complement strand
AGACTCAACAATAAAGCAGTATAAAGTAGGAACAAGTAATGCAACTTGGAGTACATATACAAATACGTTTGCAATATCTTCGTATACAATACTAGCAAATAACTGGCAAAATGCAGATGGAACAGTAACAATATATGCAAAAGGAAAAGATAGTGCAGGAAATGAAATAACTGTTCAAAAGAAAGTTATTAGCTTAGATTTAGATAGACCTAAAATACCAGTGATCCAATCTAGCGCAGGTTATCCAATATTAACATCATATGGTATAATACTAGATGCTAATACAACAATAACATATGATAGTAGAACAGATATAGATAATTTATATAGTGTAGATAATGGAATAACATGGAAGGTATATACAGGTCAGTTCAATTTTCCAAGTGGAACGGTAATAGCTAAAAGTGTTAAAAAGACTACTGGGCTAGAAATTTCTGCTAGTAAAACAGTAACAATGCCTTCTAATGCAGTACCATTATCTGGTTATGATGGCAACGATACAACTGGATATAGAATAGCATCAACATACATTTTAGTAGATTCTAGTATGCAAAATGAAGATATGAGGATGAGATTGGCTACTCACAGTAATGGAGGAGCTGTAACAATAAATTACTTAGATATAAATGGAAATGCATTATTAACTAAAACTTATAATACTACTATGACATTCGATCTTATACAAAAGATTCCAATAGGAACAGTTAGAGTCTATATTTCTATGCAAACAGCAAATGCAATGATATACGAAATTGGTCCTAATAACTCACCAATAATAAATTCAATACAATATTTGCCTACGTTAACAAATTACAAGGTGGAAAATCAATATAGTACAGTAACAATAAAATATTTTCCAACAAGCGTGCAAAGGTTATATAGTTTTGACGGTATAACATGGCAGGAATATAAAGAACAAGCAATAAGGGTAGAAATTGGTCAAACAATTTATGCAAAAGGTGTGGATAATAATGGGAACCAAACAAGAACTATTAATAGTTATACAGCCGCAGTAAGAAGTGATTCTGTTCCACTAGTTGGATATGATGGTAATGATGCAACAGGGTATAGGGTCGCATCAACATATATCTTAGTAGACCCTAGCATGCAAAATGAGGATATGAGAATAAGATTAGCGACTCACAGTAATGGAGGAGCAGTATCAATAAATTATTTAGATATAAATGGAAACATATTATTAACTAAGTACTATAATACTACAGCAACATTTACGCTTATACAAAAGGTTCCAATTGGAACGGTTAAAATTTATATTTCTATGCAAACAGCAAATGCTACGATATATGAAATGGGTCCTAACAATTCTACTGTAATAAGTTCAACACAATATTTACCTAAGTTAACAATTACTAAGGTGGAAAATGAATATAGCATGGTAACTTTAAAATATTTTCCAACAAGTGTACAAAGATTATATAGTTTTGATGGTACAACATGGCAGAACTATCAAGAACAAGCACTAAGAGTGGAAATTGGTCAAACAATTTACGCTAAAGGTATAGACAAAAATGGTACAGAAACTAGAAGTATTACAAGTTATACAGCAGCTTTAAGAGCTGATTCTATTCCTCCTGCAGGTTACGACAGAGATTATAACGTAGGATATAAAAGAGCTGAATCTTATATCGATGTAAATCCTAATATACAAGGAAAAAATATGAGAATGAGATTAACAAGTCACTCAAATAGTGGAGTAGTGACGGTTAGATATTTAGATGTCAATGGTAATATATTAACAAGTAATATATATAATACATATTCTACATTTTATTTTACAAAGACAATTCCTGTGGGAACTGTTAAAATACATATTTCTATGCAGACAACAAATGCAACAATATATGAAATTGAACCATTTAATTAATTGTAATATATAATAAATTTGATAAAAAAACACACCTTAAATAATCTTTAAGGTGTGTTTTATATTATAATAATGTTTATTTAAATTTTAATATATCACTTACTGCTCCAATTGATCCTAATGTTTTAGATGTATCAAAAGGAATAAATACTTTGTTTGCAGGTCCTTGAGATATTTTTTCTAATGCTTCTAAAGATTTAATAGCAACTAGTCTATCATCAGGTTTAGCATTCATTATAGAAGTATATACAAGTTCAACTTCTCTTGCTTTAGCATCTGCAACTTTTTTTATTGCATCTGCTGTACCTTCAGCTTCTAATATTTTAGATTCTCTTGAACCTTGTGCTCTACGTATACTAGATTCTCTATCAGCTTCAGCTTCAAGTATTGCAGAAGCTTTTCTACCTTCAGCAATTGTTATGTCATGTTGTCTAATACCTTCAGCTTCAAGTATTGTAGCTCTTTTTGTTCTTTCTGCATTCATCTGTTTTTCCATTGCATCACGTATATCCACAGGTGGTTTTATATCTTTTATTTCAACTCTATCAATTTTACAACCCCATCTATCAGTTGCATCGTCTAATACTTGTCTAAGTTGTGCATTTATTTGATCTCTAGAACTGAATGTACTATCTAAATCCATTTTACCAACAATATCACGAATTGTAGTAATAGCTAAATATCCAATACCTTTTTGAAGACTTTCTATTTCATAAACTGCTTTTACACAATCAGTTATTTGATAGAATACAACAGTATCTATTGTAATTGTAACATTATCTTTTGTGATTACACCTTGAGGTGGTATATCCATTGTTTGTTGTTTTAAACTTACTATTGCTCTTACTTTATCTACAAAAGGTAATATAAAGTTAAGACCAGCTTCTGCAGTTTTATGGTATCTGCCAAATCTTTCTATAACATATACTTCTGCTTGTTTAACAACTTTAATTGTAAGCAGTGCTACTACCGCTACAATAACTAATACGAAAACTAATTCCATTTAAATTTCCTCCCTTTAAACCTTTTTAACTTTGATTTTTACACCGTCTATTGATTCAACCACTACACTTGTATCTACAGGAATAATTTCATCTGTAGAAGAGGCTGCAGACCATATTTCACCAGCTACTTTAACTTGGCCTTTACAATTTAAATTATCTATAGTCTTTAAAACGATACCGTTCTTTCCTATAATACTTCTTGCATTAGTAGGTGTATCTTTAGTTTTAAATAACTTATTTGTAAGAGGCTTTGTAAGTAATATAAGTAGAATACTTAATATAGCGAAAACTGTTATTTGTATTTGAGTAGGCACGTTTAATATAGCTAAAATAAATGCTACAAAAGCGGCAACTCCAGGCCAAAACATTAAAAATGCTATTGTGAATATTTCAATTAAGAAAAAAAATCCACAAAGTATTAGCCATGTAATCCACATAGGTAACGAAAACATAATATTTTCACTCCTTTCACCTAGAAAAACATAAATACTTACATTTATATTATACTATAATTCTATCAAAAAATAAAGTAAAATAACATAAATTGTTTAAATTATACAAAAGTTGTTTAAAAAACTTGCAATTTTTTTTTGTTTATTATATAATTTAGTCAAATATATGAAATATGCTTTAAATTATGAGCAATTTCACATTGTTTCATAAAATATGACAGAAGTGTAATATTACTGACATATAATGTAATATATACTATGTTGTAAGTATATTAAAAATTTATGAATTTGACAATTAAACTTTTTTATGTTATAATATATACATGTCAATTTAAGGAAGGTGCAAATTTAAGTTATGGAAAAGAAGGGTGTGCTCAGTAACCTAAAGTTTATGTTTTCGACGACATTCTTATTAGTTTTAATGTTTTCTGCTGTACTAGTTACAGTATTAAACACATATAAACCTACATTAAAAGTAACTTTAAATGATAAGTTTATTGGTTATTTTTCTAATGAAGAAGAATTCGAAGAAGTATATAACACTTTAGTTTTAGAGAAAGAGCAAATTGATCCTAACGTAAAAGTATATTTAGATGCTGAACCAGCATTTACAACTTGTTATATAAGAGATACTCTTATATCATCACAGAATGTATATACTAGTTTAAGAGCAGAAGTAAAAACTGAATATACAATATATAACGTAGCTATTAATGGAGAAAAGAAAATGACATTTAATAGCCAAGATGATGCAAATAAATATGTAACAAACTTGAAGAAGGAAGTTCCTAAAGTTAAATCTGAAGTTACAGTTGAAAAGGTACCAAGTATTGGTGAAATGACTTCTATAGAATTAGCAGATAATATAGTTAAAGATGTAGTAAGTAGAAATAAAGTAGTTGTTGTACCAACAGTAACTATTAAAAGAACAGCTACTACTACCACTGCAAATGTTTCATCAGCAACAGCCAATGTTGCTGCAGCACAAGGTGGTATATGGCCAACAACAGCTAGATATATATCATCACCGTTTGGTTATAGAGGTGGTTCTATTCATACAGGTATGGATATAGCTGGTAGAAGTGGAGATCCAATTTATGCATATAAATCTGGACTTGTAACATTCTCAGGTTGGAGCGGTGCTTATGGTAACTTAGTTAAAGTTGATCATGGTAACGGTGTTATGACTTACTATGCTCACTGTAGTGCATTATTAGTTAGTGCTGGTGATACAGTTGAAATGGGTCAAACAATTGCTAAGGAAGGTACAACTGGTAACTCAACTGGTAACCACTTACACTTTGAAATAAGAATAAATGGTGCTCCTGTAAATCCATATGGATATATAGTGGGTAGATAATAATCAATTGATATAAACATATTAATTTATGTATATATATACCTTTTACTCAGTTATAATATACCTCATATTATTTCTTAGTTTTAGGAATTATTGAAAAAAGGAGGAAAATCAAATGACTAAAGAAAGAAAAGCAGAAATTTTAACAACTTATGCAAAAGCAGATAAAGATACTGGTTCTACAGAAGTACAAGTAGCTTTACTTACAGAAAGAATAAACGAACTTACTGAACATCTTAAAATACACAAAAAAGATAATCATTCAAGACGTGGACTTCTTATAATGGTTGGTAAAAGAAGAAGACTTTTAAACTATTTAGAAGCAAGTGATGTTGAAAGATATAGAGATATCATAGCTAAATTAGGAATAAGAAAGTAATAAAATTAAAAAAGGTGTCAAATTATAAATTTGGCACCTTTTTTAATTAAGAGAATATGTAAATATAGCTGTATAAATATTGACAAAAATTTAAATATATTATAAAATTATTTTATAATATATTTTTTTAATATACAAATAATAATTTTGGAGGATGAATAATGAAAAAACATAATATAGGTATATCACTAATAGTTTTAATAATAACGATAATAATTATAATAATTATCGCTGGGGCGATAATTATTGCTCTAGGGGATAATAATGTACTAGACAGTGCTAAAAAAGCGAGATTTATGAGTGATTATACAAATGTACAAGATGGAGTTAATCTGTACTCACTTGGAAAATACAACGCCCAAACTAGTGAATTTGAGCTACCTCTAAAAGGATATTTAACAGCAGAAGATAAAATATATATAAAAGATAACGTAAAAACACTTAAAACAAAAATAGAAGAGTTAAGTGGAAGTATAGATACTACTAATTTAGCTTGGATAAATAGTAAAGATATCGGAGCAAAATTGTCTAAGGAAAAATCGGAAAAAGGATATATAATAGATGTAGCAAATGGACAAATTTATGACTACAATGGAGATTACTTTGAAGGTCAGATGTGGCATACATTAGATGGTGGAGTAGTAAGTGGAGGTATAGGAGAACCACAAATAGATAAAGAACTTTGGAATGGTTGGATTAAACTTACGCTATATTACCCTTCTAGTTCAACAGAAAAACAATGGAGACTTGGAACAGAAGGTGAACTTAGAGCAGATCCAATGTTAATGTGGCAAAATTATACGGGGCCAATAACAATACCATTAGATAGAGTGAAAGATGTATGGATAAAGTATAAAATAGATAATAAAGAGGTTATAATACCACCTGTAGGAACACTTCTAGTAGATATAGTTCCAGATAAAACTGGATATACGAAAGTACCAGGTGTAAAAGTACATATAAATTTTGATGAAACTGCAACAGTAAAAGAATACAGAATAGGTGAAAGTAGTTGGATAACGTATACTGGAGAATTTAATGTAACGGAAAATTGTATAATAGAAGCAAGAGCAAAAAAAACAGAAACTATATATAATGCAGATGGAACAGTTTTAACTACAAGAAATATAGCAGGAAGAGACTTGATATATATAGGAAATATAGGTATAGAAGAAACGCAGTTACCAGCACCAACAATTACAAGATTGGCTCCAGTAGGAACAGAAAAAGCAAGAGTTCAGGTGACATATCCAGCTGAGGCAGATAAGAAAATATATAAATTAAATTATGGAATAGAAGAAAATTATACTACAGAAATAAACGTAGAAAATTATGGAACATATATAATAGCATATTATTATGATGCAGCTGGTAAAAGATCTAAAGCATCTGCAATAAGAATAAATGATACAACTGGAGGTGGAACTCCAGAAGGACCAACTGTATATTTACCACAACCTCCGCATGAACCGGGTGCTCCTCCTCCTACAAATAATCCAGGACCATTTGGAATAAACATACCGGCACCAACTGTAGTTGTAAATCCAACTGCAATCGCTGAAGAAGTACAATTAAGTATTAACGCACCTGCAAATGCAGATAAAATATATATAAAATTGGGTAGGTATGCAGATTACCAGTTATATACAGCACCGATATATGTTAGAGAAAATATGGATATATATGCTTATTATAGAACATATATGGGAGAAAAATCAGATACAGGTTATGGTAGAATAAGTAATATAAAGAAAAATAATAGACCATATGTAAGAATAGATGCAGATCCATATCCATATAGCTGGAATTATGGTGCAGAAGAAGTAAATGTAACAATAAATTATAGTGATGCAACAATAATAGAATATAGCGAAGATGGAATAGTATATAAACCATATATAGCACAATTTAAAGTAACTGAAAATAAAACAATATATGCAAGGGCAACAAATACATATGGAGTAACAGAAACAAGTTTAAATATAACAAATATAGGTAGGATAAAAGCACCCGATCCATTGGGGAATTTATCTATTGGAATAAATGTAAATCCAGAGCCAACAGTGTCTACAACTAGATATACAAAAGCAAACGTTTCAATAGATTATGATAGCAAGGCAACAGAAAAATATTATAGAATAGGAACATTTGGTGAGCTTAAATCATACACTGGTGCATTTGATGTAACAAATAATTGTACAATATATGCATATGCAAAAGGAACAAATTCACAGGGTCAAACATCAAAAAAAATAGATAATCTATCCAGTGGAATAACGGAACCGGTAATAGCAACTGCACCTGGAGTAGGTGAACAGTCAAGTAAAGTATCTGTAACAATAGATTATGATAAATATGCTAAAATAAAACGATATAGTATAGATGGTGGAATATTAAGAGATTATGTAGCACCGTTTGAAGTGACTAAAAATGGAACAATAATATATGCATATAGCGAGAATGAACTAGGACAAAAATCTGAAACACGTTATATAGTACAAAATATAATACCTGATCCACCAGTAGTTGTATTAGATAAAGGTCAATATTATATACTTAAATTAAACTATCCTCCAGCTTCTAAAAACAGAGAATATAAATGGAAGCAAAATGGGGTTTGGACTGGATATAAAGAAGCAGGAATACTTTTATTGAAACCTCAATATAAAGATCAATTAATTCAAAATGGAACCTTAGTTAAAATAGAGGATGAAAATGGTGAATTAGTAACATTTACAGGAGATTATTACTTTATAGATGTCCCAATAAGTGAACTTTTTGAAAATTTATTTATGAGATGGGATAGAGAATCGTTAGCTGCCCCTCAAATAGTAATAACCCCTTCTGAACCAACAAAGCAGGTTACAGCTAATATAGTATATAATCCTAATTTAATAAAAAAACAGTATAAAATATTGAATCCAGATGGAAGCATAAAAACAGACTGGACAGATTATACAGAAGCAATCACAGTTGATAGAAAAAACTCAGTAATATATGCAAGAGGAATGGATGATAGTGAAATATGGACTTCAGAATCTATGAAGAAAATAACCAATATAGATGAAACTCCACCTGTTATAGCAATTACTGCAGATTTAAGCTTAGCACAGCAAAAAGTTGCGGTTAAGGTAAATGTAACAGATGATATAGCAGTAGGAAAAGTAAAATGGGCACCTGGTACATTAGGTGAAAGTTATTTTGCTACATCGGGTACAGAAATACTAAATAATAGCATAGTAAATATAACAAATAATGGTTATTATACATTCTATGCAGAAGACCAAGTTGGAAATATACAAGTATATACGTTAAATGTAACAAATGTGGATTTATCCGCACCTAAAATAGATATACAAGTAAGTCCTGAAACTACAGTAGGTTTAAATGCAAATGTAACTATTAATTATGGTGATTCTGTTACAAAACAATATAAGATAGGAACAAATAATATAACTTGGACTAATTATACAACCACAATTGCAATATCTTCATATACGATACTAGCAAATAACTGGCAGAATGCAGATGGAACAGTAACAATATATGCAAAAGGAAAAGATAGTGCAGGAAATGAAGTTACAGTTCAAAAGAAAGTTTTAAGTTTAGATTTAGATAAACCTAAAGCACCAGTAATCAACTCAAATGCTGGTTATCCAGTATTAACTAGTTATGGAGTGAAATTTGATGCAGTAACTTCCATTGTATATGATACAAGAACAGATATAGATAATTATTATAGTATAGATAATGGTGCTACATGGAAAGTCTATACTGGAGGATTTATATTACCTTCTGGAACAATAATTGCAAAGAGTGTAAAAAAAGATACAAAACTTGAAGTTTCTGCTAGTAAAAGTATAACTATTCCAGCCGATGCAGTAGCTTCAACTGCATATGATGGAAATGACAGTACTTACGATTTTGCAAATAATAAATATATGTTAATAGACAGTGCCTTAGAGGGAAAAAGTCTTAGAATAAAATGGGCTGATTGGTATGGTGGTCAAATTATGCTTGCTTTCCTTAATGAGAGTGGGGCAACAATTAGTTCTATAACTCCTGGAAATGATTCTTCAGCAGATTTAGTATATTCAATTCCAGTGGGAACAAAAAGAATAAAATTCTATAATGGCTCAGCAAGCAATGGCCAAGTATTTGAAATACAGACAAGTAGCGAACCTAAATTTATCGCAAAAAATGGATATATGTTAGTACACTCAGATCCAACTAAAGAAATTAAGAAGCCGTATCAGATGATTACAATAGATTATTTTGTAACGAGTGTAGAAAGATTATATAAAATTGGTGCAACGGGTCAATGGGTAAATTACGAAGATACACCAATATGGCTAAATCAAGGAGAAACAATTTACGCAAAAGGAACAGATCAGTATGGAAATCAAACTAGAATAGTATCAAGTTATACAGCTAATGTCGTAGATGCAATAGGTGTTAATGCGTTTGATGGAAATAATACTACTTATGTTGTTGCTGATGGAAAATATATGGATGTAGATAGTACTTTAGGTGGCAGGAGAATAAGACTTAAATGGTTTGATGGTTACTATGGTTTATCTACAATAGACTTTATTAATGGAAGCGGAGCAGTAATTAGTAGCATAAACCCTGGAAATGATGCTTCAGTAGATTTGTTATATTCAGTTCCTGTAGGAACAAGAAGAATAAGACTATATGGCAACTCTAATGGGGGTTTGTACGAAATACAAGCAGCAAATGAGCCATCATTTAGTGGTGTAAACGGATATATGTTACTACATGCGGATACTACTAAAGCTATTAAAAAACCATATCAAATGGTAACTATAAATTATTTCTTAACAAGTGTACAAAGACTATATAGAATCGGAACAACCGGTGATTGGCTAAATTACGAGGATAAAGCGATATGGGTAAATCAAGGTGATACAATCTATGCAAAAGGAATAGATATATATGGAAATCAAAGTAGAATAATATCAAGTTATGCTCCTATTGTTGCGGACGCTATTGCAGCTGCTGCATATGATGGTGATTATAATACATTTGTTGCCGCAGATGATAAATACATGCTGGTAGACAGTAGTATGGATGGAAAAAATGTAAGAATCAAATGGTCTGATTGGTATAATGGTCAAACAATGATGGCTTTTTTCAACGGAAGTGGTGCATTAATAAGTACCATAACTCCTGGAAATGATCAGTCGGCTGACGCAACATATGTGATTCCAGTAGGTGCAAGAAAGATAAGAATTTATAATAATGCTACAAATGGTAGATTATATGAAATTCAACCCAAATAATAAAATAACTTAAACAATAAAAGTAATACTATTTATTTAGTGTTACTTTTATTGTTTATAGAAAACCATATTGCTTAGTATATACTTTTATTATTTTTTATGGTATAATATTATAACAAAAATGTATGGGAGGTGTTTTCTAATGAGACACGTTGAAGTTGTAGCTGCAATTATATGTTACAAAGATGAAATACTATGTATGAAAAGACCAAAAGGAAAACATGAATATACATCTTTTAAATATGAATTTCCGGGTGGAAAAAAGGAAGCAGATGAAACTCATATTGAAGCCCTAAAAAGAGAACTTATTGAAGAGATGGATATAAAAGTTGAAGTAGAACAGCTATTTTTAGTAGTAAATCATCAGTATCCAGACTTTCATCTTACAATGCATTGTTATCTTTGTAAGGTAAATAATAAAGAATTTATAATGAAAGAACATGTGGATTTTAAATGGTTAAAAAAAGAGGAATTAGGTCAATTAGATTGGACTGATGCAGATAAACCAATATTAGATAAGCTTATAAACAGTTGAGCTTAGTTGGTAATTTTCAGATGTTATTCTATGATTTAAAAACATAAGAAATTAAAGTATTGTAATTAATTTTACAATGCTTTTTTCTTTTAATAAAATAAATATAATACAAAGGTTTATTATATTAGTAATATAAAAAATACTATTGATTTACATAAATTTCACTATTTTTCTTTACAAATTGACATATTTTTGGTATAATAAATAGATTTTAAATTTTAAGGAGGTATCTCAATGACTAATGAGTACGTATGGCTATTTGAAAATGCAGATGGCAAAGACAAGGTTAAGTTTGGGGGAAAAGGAGCTAATTTAGCTGAAATGGCAAGTTTAGGTTTGCCAATTCCATCAGGATTCGTAATAACAACTGAAGCTTGTACAAAGTATTACCAAGAAGGTGAAGTGGTTAATGAAGAAATTGAAAAAGAAATTTATTCAAAGCTCTGTGAACTAGAAAAAATAACTGGCAAGAAATTTGGGGATATCAAAAATCCATTACTTGTTTCAGTAAGATCTGGTGCACGTGCATCAATGCCTGGTATGATGGATACCATTTTGAATTTGGGATTAAATGATAGCGTTATAGAAGGTTTATCCCAAAGTACAAACAATGAAAGGTTTGCATACGATAGTTATAGAAGATTTATACAAATGTTTTCTGATGTTGTTATGGAAATAGAAAAGTCAAAGTTTGATTCAATACTGGCTAATGTAAAACGGGTAAATGGAGCTAACTATGATACAGATTTGACAGTGGAAAATTTAAAAGAAGTTGTTAAACTTTACAAAGAATTGTACATTGAAGAAATCGGCAGTGAATTTCCTTCAGAACCAAAATTACAATTAATTGAAGCTGTAAAAGCAGTATTTCGTTCTTGGAATAATCAAAGAGCAATTGTATATAGAAGGTTAAATGATATTCCAAATTCATGGGGAACAGCAGTAACTATCCAAGAGATGGTTTTTGGTAACATGGGTAATGATTGTGGGACAGGTGTAGCATTTACAAGAAATCCTTCAACAGGTGAAAATAAGTTATACGGCGAGTTTTTGATGAATGCACAAGGTGAAGATGTAGTTGCAGGAATAAGAACTCCTCAATCAATAGATGACCTGAAATTAGTTATGCCAAATGTTTACAACGAGTTTGTCTCTATAGCTGGTAAACTTGAAAATTATTTCAAGGACATGCAAGATATGGAGTTTACAATTGAAAAAGGTAAACTGTTTATGTTGCAGACTAGAAACGGTAAAAGGACAGCTGCGGCAGCTTTAAAGGTAGCAACCGATTTAGTGTCTGAAGGTATGATTACAAGGGAAGAAGCTATTATGAGGATTGAACCAAAACAATTGGATCAGTTACTTCATCCATCTTTTGATTCTAATGCTATTAAAAGTGCAAAAGTTATTGCAAAGGGTTTACCTGCTTCACCAGGTGCTGCTACCGGAAGAATATGTTTTAATTCCCAAGATGTAATTAAAGTTATGGAAGATGATAAAACAAGTGTTATACTTGTAAGGTCAGAAACATCACCAGAAGATATCGAAGGTATGAATGCATCAGCTGGAATTTTAACAGGTTGTGGTGGAATGACATCACATGCTGCTGTTGTTGCTAGAGGAATGGGAAGATGCTGCATTGCTGGATGTTCAGATATTGAAATATTTGAAAATGAAAAGTATTTTGTAGATAGTCAAGGTAAAAAATATTTTGAAGGTGACTATATTTCGTTAGATGGATCTACTGGTAATGTATATGGTGAAAATATACCAACTGTTGATACAGATGTTACGGAAGATTTTTTAACTTTAATGGAGTGGGCAGATAATACAAGGACTTTGGGTATACGTACAAATGCAGATACCCCTAGTGATGCAAAAAGGGCAAGACAATTCGGTGCAGAGGGCATAGGATTGTGTAGAACTGAGCATATGTTCTTTGATGAAAAAAGGATATCTGCTGTAAGAGAAATGATCGTCTCAAGAACAGAAATGCAAAGGAGGAAAGCATTAGAAAAACTACTTCCTATGCAAAGGGGGGACTTTGAAGGTATTTTTAAAGAAATGTCAGGTTTTCCTGTTACAATTAGACTTCTTGATCCGCCACTTCATGAATTTTTGCCTAGTTTGGAAGAAGATATAGTAAGATTAGCAGAGGAAATGAACATATCATTTTCTGAGTTAAGTCATATTATATTGAGCCTTAAAGAGTTCAATCCGATGATGGGTCATAGAGGTTGTAGATTAGCTGTAACGTACCCGGAGATTGCACAGATGCAGACGCAGGCAATTATTGAAGCTTCAATTAATGTCAGCAAAGAAGGATTCGAAGTAATACCTGAGATTATGATTCCTCTTATCGGGGATATAAATGAATTAAGGTATGTAAAAAATGTTGTTGTTAAAGCGGCAGATGAAATACTTTTGAATTCAGGAACTGATATTAAATACAAAGTTGGAACAATGATTGAAATACCGAGGGCTGCACTAACTGCTGATGTTATCGCGGAAGAAGCAGAATTTTTCTCTTTTGGAACCAACGATTTAACACAAATGACATACGGATTTTCAAGAGACGATGCTGGAAATTTCTTAAATGATTATTACAGCAAAAATATCTTTGAGCAAGATCCGTTTGCCAAAATTGATGTTATTGGAGTAGGAAAATTAATTGAGATAGCAGCAACTCTTGGAAGAAAATCAAGACCTGGTATTAAATTAGGAATATGTGGTGAACATGGCGGTGATCCGTCATCCATTGAATTTTGTAATTCTATAGGATTAAACTATGTTTCTTGTTCTCCGTTTAGAGTTCCTATTGCAAGACTTGCAGCAGCTCAAGCTGTTATAAAGAGTAAAAAATAATTAAAATTTGTTAAACAAAAAAAGGAAGTAGATTAAAATCTCTTCCTTTTTTTTACATATTTAATTATTTTTATTTTAGATTTATAACTTTTATTTATAATTAGTCTAAAGTTTTATTAATATCCAAATTAAATGCAGTATTTTTGAACTTTTTATAATAGATTTTATTGCATAAACATGCAATATATGGTATAATCTAACCGGGTGAATATAGATGAATATATCAAGAGCAAAAGGAACTAGAGACATATTTTTTGATGATATGAAAATATGGGAATATGTAGAAGAAAACATTAAGGAAATATGTTTGAAACATAATATGAATCAAATAAGAACTCCAATATTTGAAGATACATCTCTTTTTTCTAGAAGTGTGGGTAACGAAACAGACATTGTGAATAAAGAAATGTATACTTTTTTAGATAAGGGTGACAGAAGTATAACTTTAAGACCAGAGCTTACAGCTGGAGTGGTTAGAGCATATATAGAGAACGGATTTTCAAGTATGCCAAGCCCTATAAAACTTTGGTATACAGGGACTATGTATAGATATGAGAAAATGCAAAAAGGTAGATATAGGGAATTTAGTCAGTTTGGAGTAGAGGTATTTGGCTCTGATTCATATTTAGCAGATATTGAAGTAATATCTATCGCATATGAATTATTTAATAAATTAGGAATATTGGATAAGTTGACATTAAAAATAAATTCTATTGGATGTAGTGAATGTAGAGCTAAATATATAGTTAAACTAAAAGAGTATTTATCAGATAAAATAGATAATATGTGTGATGATTGTAAAGTAAGATATGTTAAAAATCCTATGAGAATAATAGATTGTAAGCAAGATAAATGTAGAGAGGTAAAAAAAGATTTACCTTTAATTACAGATTATTTATGTGAAAGTTGTAAAGAAGATTTTAAAAGTTTAAAGTCTACTTTAACTAATGTAGGAATTAATTATGAAATAGATAAAACAATTGTAAGGGGATTAGATTATTATAACAAAACAGTTTTTGAGTTTATATCTAAAGATTTAGATTTAGCTGTAGGTGGTGGCGGAAGATATGACACTTTAGTTGAAATATTAGGTGGAACTCATACCCCTGCTATTGGATTTGGTCTTGGAATGGATAGGATAATATTACTTTTAAAAGAGTATGATTTAGTTAAAAGTAGAAAAAATGTAGATATATATTTTATAGTAAAAGATAATAATACCTTTTCTAAAGTTTATAAAATAATTAATGATTTAAGGGATCTAGGATATATTGTTGATATAGATATTTGCAGTAGAAGTTTTAATTCACAAATGAAGTATGCAAGTAAGATAAATGCAAACTATGCTTGTATTATAGGAGAAGATGAATTAAAAGAAAATACATGCAGTATAAAGAATATGAATACATCACAGCAGATTAAAGTTAAAATGCTAGTTGATGATATAATTAATAATGTTATAAAAGGCGGTAAATAGTATGAATTTAAATTATAAAATTTTAAATAGTGAATTGTATAAAGATATAAAATCATATGACTCAGAAGAAGTTTTAGTATGTGGATGGATAAGAAATTTAAGGGATTCTAAAACTATAGCTTTTATTGAATTAAATGATGGAAGTTATTTTAAAAGTGTACAAATTATAGTAGAAGAAAATATAAGTAATTTCAAAGATATTGCTGCTTTAAATATAGGTGCAAGTATTATAGTTAAAGGTGTAGTTAAAGTTACGCCTGAAGCTAAACAACCATTTGAAATTGTTGCAAATGAAATTGAGATATCTGGTGTATCTAGTCCAGAATATCCACTTCAAAATAAAAGACATTCTATGGAATTTTTAAGAGAAAATGCACATTTAAGATCAAGAACAAATACATTTTTAGCAGTTTTTAAAGTTAGATCGGTACTTGCAAATGAAATACATAATTTCTTTACTTCAAAAAACTTTACATACATTCATACTCCAATTATAACTAGTAGTGATTGTGAAGGTGCTGGCGAAATGTTTAGAGTTACAAACCTTCCAGCTAGTGAAGCAGATTTTTCTAAAGATTTCTTTGGAAAACAAGCTAATTTGACAGTTTCTGGTCAATTAATTGCAGAATGTATGGCAATGGCTTTTGGTAATGTATATACTTTTGGACCAACTTTTAGAGCTGAAAATTCAAATACTACACGTCACGCCGCTGAATTTTGGATGATAGAACCTGAAATGGCTTTTGCAGATTTAATTACTGATATGAATTTAGCAGAAAATATGCTTAAAACAGTTATAAAAAATGTAATGGAAAAATGTCCATTAGAAATGAGTTTTTTTAATGAATTTTACGATAAGGATTTAATTAATAGATTAAATAACGTAATAGATTCAGATTTTATAAGAGTAACATACACTGAGGCTGTAGAGATTCTTGAAAAACATAATGATAAATTTGATTATAAAGTAAAATGGGGAGTAGATTTACAGACAGAACATGAAAGATATTTAACTGAAGTAATATACAAAAAACCTGTATTTGTAACTAATTATCCTAAAGATATAAAAGCTTTCTATATGAAGTTAAATGAAGATAATAAAACAGTTGCAGCTATGGATTTACTTGTACCGGGTATTGGTGAAATAGTTGGTGGAAGTCAAAGGGAAGAAGATTTAGCTAAACTAGAAAATAGAATGACTGAAATGGGGCTAAACAAAGAAGAATATTCTTGGTATTTAGATACACGTAGATATGGAACTTGTCAGCATGCAGGATTTGGACTTGGTTTTGAAAGATTAATAATGTATATAACAGCAATACCAAATATACGTGATGTTATACCATTCCCAAGAACAACAGGAAACTTAATGTTTTAAAATAATATAGAAGAAGGATGTAGAAGATATGAATAGATATAGAACACATAAGTGTAATGAAATAAGATTAGAAGATGTAGGAAAAGAAGTGAAATTATCTGGATTTGTTAAAACAATCAGAGATTTAGGTGGTTTTGTTTTTATAGATCTAAGAGATCATTATGGTGTAACTCAAATTACAACCCAAGACGCCAAAATATTAGAGCAAATAAAAAAAATAAATGTAGAGTTTACAATTTGTATAACTGGTAAAGTTATTAAAAGACCTATAGAAAATGTAAACGAAAAGATTGAAACTGGTGAAGTAGAGGTTGTTATTGAAACATTAGAAGTATTGAATGAAGTAGTAAATCCACTACCATTTGAGATTGAAAAAAGTAGAGAAGTAAGAGAAGACTTAAGACTTGAATATAGATTTCTAGATTTAAGAAATGATACTATTCACAGAAAAATTGTATTTAGAAGTAAAGTTCTTAAAACATTAAGAGATAAAATGGATAGTATGGGTTTTGTTGAAGTACAAACTCCAATACTTACATCATCATCACCAGAGGGTGCACGTGATTTCTTAATACCAAGTAGAATACATCCAGGTGAATTTTATGCATTACCTCAGGCTCCCCAACAATTTAAACAACTACTTATGATATCTGGTTTTGATAAATATTATCAAATAGCACCTTGTTTTAGAGATGAGGATCCAAGAGCAGATAGATCGCCAGGGGAATTTTACCAACTAGACTTTGAAATGTCTTTTGTAGAAGAAGAGGATGTTTTAAAAGTTTTAGAAGAGGTAGTTGGATATACATTCAAAACTTTAACAGATAGCAAAATAAGTGAAGCTCCATTTGTTAGAATTCCATATAGAGAGTCTATAGATAAATATGGTAGCGATAAACCTGATTTAAGGAATCCTTTAATTTTAACAGATTTATCTGAAATGTTTAAAGATACAGATTTCAACGTTTTTAAAAATAAAGTTGTAAAATGTATTGCCGTAGATACTTCATCAGTAACTAGAAGATTCTTTGATGATATGGTTAAATTTGCTAAAGAAGAATTAGGTTTAGGTGGGCTTGCTTGGATAAAAATAAATGAAGATGGAACAATAGCTGGTACTATAACTAAATATATTACAGAAGATATGCTTACAAAAATAAAAGAAGTAACTAATTCAAAAGAAGGATATGGTTTATTCTTCTTAGCTGGAGAATATGAAAAAGTTTGTAAAGAGGCTGGAAATGTACGTATAGAGTTAGGTAAAAGATTAAACTTAATAGATAATGATATATATAAATTCTGCTTTGTTGTAGATTTCCCAATGTATGAATTAAATGACGACGGAAAAATTGAATTTGCACATAATCCATTCTCTATGCCAAAAGGTGGGTTAGAATCATTATTAAATATGGAACCTTTAGATATATTAGCACATCAATACGATTTAGTATGTAATGGTTATGAAATAGCTTCAGGAGCTGTGAGAAATCACAATACTGATGTTATGGTTAAAGCATTTGAAATAGCAGGATATACAAAAGAACATGTTGAAAATAAATTTGGTGCGTTATTTAATGCATTTAAATATGGTGCTCCACCGCATGCTGGTGCTGCTCCTGGTATAGACAGAATTGTAATGTTACTTTGCAAGGAAAATAATATTCGTGAAGTTATTGCATTCCCTAAAAATAGTAAAGCAAGGGATTTATTAATGCAAGCTCCAAACTTTGTAAGCGAAGAGCAACTTAAAGACGTACATATAGAGATAAGAAAAGATAAGAAAATATAAATAACAAAAGAATAAGAGGTTAAATATGAAAATATCAATAATTGGAACTGGTGCATTTGGAATAGCACTAGCGAAAGTTTTACATTTTAATAACAATGAAGTTAATATGTATACTAAATTTCAAGAGGAAGTAGATATATTATTACTAAAAAGGGAAAGTAAAAGGCTATTACCTGGTGTAATTATACCAAATGATATAGTTATATCTACTGATTTAGAAAATCTTATACAAGATTCTAAAATAGTAGTTATAGCAGTACCTATGAATGCAGTAAGAGAAGTTTCAAAAGAATTAGTCAAGTATTTAAAAGAAGAACAAATAGTATGTATTGTAACTAAAGGTATAGAAGTTGGAACTGGTAAATTAATGTCTGAAGTTGTTAAAGAAGAAATTGACAATGATAATATTTGCATGTTATCTGGTCCTTCTTTTGCAATTGATCTAGCTAACAATAGTAAGTTAGGACTTGTAGCAGCAAGTAAAAAGATAGATATATGTTTTACAATAAAAGAAGCATTTGAAAATGATAATATAACAATATCTGAAACAGAAGATATTGCGGGTATTGAAATATGTGCAAGTGCAAAAAATACATTTGCTATAATAATGGGAATGTTTGATAGTGAAAATGAATCTACTAAAGCTACAATGCTTACAATACTTTTAAATGATTTAAGATTAATATGTGAAGTACTAGGAGGAAAATCCAATTCAGTATTCACATATGCGGGAATTGGAGATTTCTTATTAACTTGCATGAATACCAAGAGTAGAAATTATACATTTGGAACCTTAATTGCAAAAGGTATGACTAAAAATGAAGCTTTTGAAACAATGTGCATTACAACAGTTGAAGGAATATATTCATTAGAATCAATATATAACATATTAAAAGATAAGATAATAGATATAAAATCAATAGATATATTATATAATATATTATACAATGGTGCAGATACAAAAGAAATACTTAAATGTTTAAAATAGAAAAAGGAGGTTATTGTGAGATTATTTGTAGATGAAAATAAATTAGAAGATATAAAGAAAAATGCTATAGAAAATCATGTTCCTATACTCCAAGATGATTCTTTAAAACTTATAGAAATTATCTTACATATGACTAAACCAAAGAAAATATTAGAAATAGGAACAGCTGTTGGATATTCAGCATCTATATTTTCAAAGTATTTAGAGGTAGACGAAAATAATAAAAAAGAAAGTTATATAAAAACAATCGAAAGAAATGAAAAGAGATATAAAGAGGCAACAAAAAATATTTCTACTTTGAACCTAGATGAATATATATTCCCAGTTTTTGCTGATGCAACTGAATATTTAACTAGCTTAAAAGAAGATAATACTTATGATGTTATATTTATTGATGCTGCAAAAGGACAATATTTAGTATTTCTAAATGAGGCAAAAAGATTAGTAAAACCTGGTGGAGTTATAATTGCAGATAATGTGCTTTTTAAAGGTAGAGTACTTGGTGAATATAATGAACATAGACATAGAACAGCCGTTACAAGATTACGTCAGTATATAGATGATATAAATGAAGATAAAATGTTAGATTCAGTTGTACTTAATATAGGCGATGGTGTAGCCATTAGTGTTGTAAATAAGTAATTGGGAGGTAACTATGAAATATTTAAAAAAAGGAAATAAGTATGTAGTTAGGATTGATAAAGGGGAAGAAGTTATAGAACAAATCAGAAAAATATGTATACAAAATAACATAAAAGCTGGTTCTATAAGTGGAATAGGTGCTACAGATAGAGTTAAACTTGGATTATTTAATACAAATACTAAAAATTATATGTCAAAAGAATTAACAGGTAGCTATGAAATAGTTTCAATGATCGGAAATATTTCAACTATGAAAGATGAAGTGTATTTACATATTCATATAGGAGTTTCAAATGAAAATATGAACTTGTTTGGCGGACATTTAAATTATTGTTATATTAGTGCTACATGTGAACTTATGATAGAAGAAATTGGGTTAGATGTGGATAGAAAATATAATGACGAAATAGGATTGAATTTGTACGAATTCTAAATTATACATGAATATATAAAAAATGAAAACGACTTGGAATTTTCCAAGTCGTTTGATTGTTAAAGCAAGCAGTTTATTCTCTTACTATTATCCAAGATAAGTTTTTACCATTTGCTTGTGTGGCTGAAATTCTGATGCCATCAGCATCTACAATATACTGCCAAAAGTAATCTAGTATTTGATTACCAAATACATGTGCAGAGTATTTTTTTACTTCGCCATCTTTTGCTATAAAGCATTCAATTGCGTATTCAACACCCTTATTCAGTACTTCACCCATAGAGTCGCGCATATACTCTTTCCATACGCCCTCTATAAGACTTTTTTGTACATAACGTTTGGTAGTGCTTGCATTTTTTGCAACTGTTAACCGAACGTTAAAATCCTCAGCAGTAATTAGTAAACCCGTTGTTTCTTGACATTTTCTTGTTAGCATGTCAAATACCTCCAATAATTTTATTTTTTTGTATTCGCCACCGAAATATCGGTTTGCATAAAAACTTAATACAGTATTCATTATACCATAATTATGTAAACTTGTCAAGGTTTAATGTCAATTTTAAACATAATAAAGTTTAGTGATACGATATAAATATACAAAATATGACAAATTGTATTGAATAAAAAATTTTTTTATGTTAAAATTGTTATAACGGTACAATAAATTATTTTATTAGGAGGATTCAAAATGAAAAAGAATGGTATTAGTTTAATAGTTTTAATTATAACGATTATTATAATTATTATATTAGCAGGGTCTGTTATATTATCAATGTCACAAAATAATCCAATATTAAGTGCTAATGAGGCAAAATTTAAGAATGATTTAGATACATTTAATAGTGAACTTAATTTATATAATGGTTCAAAATTAATTGATTCAACAGGAACTTTTAATTTAAATACATTTTATGCGAATAATTCAACAAATCCAAGTATAACAGAAGTTGTAAAATCTATGAATGGTACAAAAAATGGGAATGTACTTTATTCAGATATATTTGAAATACAACAAGGAAAATTAGTATTAAAAAGTTTAATTCATGATGAAAAAATACTTGAGTGGACTAAAGAATCTGGAATTGTAACAGATGAAATACAGAAGGTTGAGTCAACATCTACATTATGGCAATTTGATGAAGCTACTAGAACGATAAGCGGATATCTAGGATCGAATTTAAGTAGTTTAACAACAATTACCATACCTAATTATATAGATGGCACACCTGTAGATAAAATAGTGGGTGTACTTGAAGGTGTTGACGATTGGGATAGTGTTTTAGGTGGTTCTACTGGAATACCACTTTTAGAAGAAATAATAATTTCAGACGGAATAAAAACTATAGGAGACTATGCATTTTTCTATTGTACTAATGTAAAAAATATATCAATACCAGATAGTGTAACTACTATTGGAGATTATGCTTTTGAAAATTGTGAGAAATTATTAAATTTAACTATACCATTTAGCGTAACGAAAATAGGTATGAGTGCGTTTGACGATTGTATAGCATTAACTAATATGGTAATACCAAATGGTGTACAAATCGTCGGAGATTATGCTTTTGAAGATTGCCTAGGTCTAGTAAATGTAACTATGGGAGATAGTGTAGTAAACCTAGGTCCAGGTGCTTTTAATGATTGTATTAATCTAGTAAGTATTAAATTGTCTAATAATATAATAAGCTTAGGAGATCGTGTATTTGAAGAGTGCAATTCATTAACTAATATAACAGTACCAAGTACTGTAAAAAGTATGGGGATATATTCATTTTATAATTGTTTTTCTTTAACAAGTGTAATAATACCAAATGGAGTAACTAATATAGGTGAAAGTGCATTTCAGTATTGTAATAACTTAACTAGTGTATCTATACCTAGTAGTGTAACAAACATAGGTGGCTACGCATTTAGTGGATGTATTAATTTAAATAGTTTAACATTGCTCGCTAATTTAACAAGTATTGGTGAATATACATTTGAAGATTGTGGCAGTTTAATTAATTTTATCATACCACAAGGTGTAACGACTATAGGTGAAGGAGCATTTGATGATTGTGTTTCTTTAGCAAGTATAATTATACCAGATAATGTATCTGCCATAGGTGATTATGTATTCGAGGATTGTATAGGTTTAACAAATATAACGATGTCTAATAATTTAAAAAGTATAGGCATTTATGCGTTTGAAGATTGTGGAGCATTAACATCTATTGAATTACCAAATACTTTGATTACAATAGGTGAGAGTGCGTTTGACGAATGTAGAAGTTTAACAAGCATAACAATACCAAACAGCGTAACAACTATAGGAACAAATACATTTCTATATTGCGATGATTTAACAAATATAATAATAAATAAACCTAGCGAATCAATTGTAGGCTCACCATGGGGTGCTAGTGATGCAACAATAACTTGGACAATGTAAGGTTGTTAAATATATTAAAAAACGGTTTAGAAAATTTCTAAACCGTTTTTATTTATTTTAGAATTATTAAAAAACACTTTACAAATTAATATTTCTGTGTTATAATATTTCGGTGTGCGAAATAAAATAATAAAGGAGGTAAAAATGATTGAACATAGTAATGAATTAATTGAAGAATTAATAGAGACTTTTAGAAATTTTAAAAAAATCAAATTAAAACAGGTTTCAAATTGTGGAGAATTTACCCACAATGAAAAAATGATTCTGTTTATTTTAAAAGATATTTCTAAAGACAGTAGGGTTTCACTTTCAACACTTCGTGGAAGAATGAAATTGGCTCCTTCAACTATTACGCCTATAATTACATTACTTGAGGAAAAGGGACTTATTGAAAGAAATATAGATAAAACAGATAGAAGAAATATATTTTTACAAATATCACCTAAAGGTGAAGAATTTACAGAAAAGATTCAAATTGAAATTAAGAATGAAATGTCAAAATATATTGAATATATTGGTGAAGATGACACAAAACAATTAATAAGATTAATTTCAAAAACAACTGATTTTTTTGAACGGAAAGGAAGATAAAAAAGAATGAAAAAAGTATTAAAAAATTTAAAGCAATACAATATCTTAATTGTAATTGCTATGACACTTATATTTTTGCAGTCTATTGCAAATTTATATTTACCAACTCTTATGTCAGAAATAGTAAATGAAGGTGTTGTAGATCAAAATATGGATAGTGTATGGATGTATGGAGGTAAAATGCTTTTTGTAACACTTGGGGCTATGATATGTTCAATCATATCTACTTTTATTGCTTCTAGAGTTGCAGCAGGTTTTGGTAAAAATTTAAGAAAAGCAGTTTTTACTAAAGTAGAGGATTTTTCACTTAACGAATTTAATAAAATACAAACATCATCATTGATTACTCGTACAACAAATGATGTATCACAAATACAAAACTTAACATTAATGATGATTCGTATGATGATATTAGCACCTATGATGTGTATAGGTGGAATAATTATGGCTACAGCAAAAAATTTAGAACTTTCTTTACTTTTTGTAGTAGTAATTCCTATTTTACTTGCTGCTATAATTTTACTTGCAAGAAAAATAGTGCCTTTATTTACAGAAATACAAAAAAGAACAGATAAAATAAACCAAGTAGTTAGAGAAAAACTTACTGGTGTTAGAGTAATACGTGCCTTTGGAACTGAAGAGTATGAGGGTAAAAGATATGATAAAGCAAATAAAGATATATATGAAACTTCAATAAAAGCAGCATATATAATGTCTGGTTTAATGCCAATAATATTTTTTATAATAAATATTTCAACTATCGCTATAGTATGGTTTGGTAGTCATTTAATTGGTGATGGTGCATTACAAATAGGAGATATGATGGCATTTATGCAGTATGCAATGCAAGTACTATTCTCTATACTTATGGTTACAATGTTATTCATAATGATACCAAGAGCTATTGTTTCTGCTAAAAGAATTAATGAAGTATTGGAAATTGAACCAAGTATAAAAGATAATGGAATGGATATTGAAAGAGGCACTAAATCTGGAGAAATTGAGTTTAAAAATGTTACTTTTGCATATAACGAAAGTAATGAACCTGTATTAAATGATTTAAATTTCAAAATAAATAAGGGTGAGACAGTTGCCATTATAGGTGGAACAGGAAGTGGTAAAAGTACACTTTTAAATTTAATTTTAAGATTTTATGATGTAACTTCTGGTGAAATAACAGTAGGAGGAGTACCTGTAAAGGAAATGAGTTTACAATCTCTTAGAAATATGATAGGCTATGTACCACAAAAAGTTAATTTATTTTCTGGTACAATAGCAGAGAATATACGTTATGGTAAGCAAGATGCAACAGATGAAGAAGTTAAAGAAGCCGCTAAAATAGCACAAAGCTTAGACTTTATATCTTCATTAGATAAAGGTTTTGATTCTGTTGTATCTCAAGGTGGAACAAATTATTCTGGGGGACAAAAACAAAGAATATCTATTGCTCGTGCAATAGTTAAAAATCCAGATATATATGTTTTTGATGATAGTTTTTCAGCATTAGATTATACAACAGATAAAAAATTAAGAGAAGCTTTAATTGAAAACACAAAAGGGGCGACTTTAGTTATTGTTGCTCAAAGAG
This sequence comes from Clostridia bacterium, assembly GCA_029256705.1. Classification (GTDB taxonomy): domain Bacteria; phylum Bacillota; class Clostridia; order TANB77; family CAG-465; genus RGIG5057. The sequence continues at coordinate 117,722 of JAQSXK010000002.1, read as the reverse complement.
TTAGTACTATAATGAATGCAGATAGCATTATATTTTTAGATGAAGGTAAAATAATTGCTCAAGGTAAACATCACGAATTACTTGAAAATTGTCAGGCATATAAAGAAGTTGTGATGTCACAAATAACAGAAGAGGAGGCGATGAGTAGTGGAAAATAAAGATCAAGCAAAAAAAGCACCTAAGGGTCCTTTTGGTGGTGGTCCTATGGGCGGTATGAGTCCAGCAGATAAGGCTAAAGACTTTAAAGGAACTTTTAAAAGATTAGTAAATTATATAGGTAAGTATAATAAAGCAGTAATTGCAGTACTTTTTGTACTTGCTTTAGGAACTGTGCTTTCAGTAGTTTCTCCTAAAATATTAGGAAAAGCAACTACAGAACTTGGAAATAATATAATGCAAAAAATGGTATACAGCAATATGAGAGAAACTTTAGATAAATTACCAACCGTTGTAAAAAATAATTTGCCAGAAAATGCAACAGTTCAAACATTAATAGATATGAAAGTTGTACCTGAAGAGTATGTATCTAAAATACCAGAGGTTGCTAAGGCAGTATCATTAAATAAAGAACCTAAAATAAATTTTGAATATATAAGTGAAATTCTACTTGTAATTGTAGGTTTATATGTGGTTAGTGCACTATTTACTTATATTGCTAATAGAACTATGGCATATATTGCTCAAAAAGTTACATATAATTTAAGAAAAGAAATGGATGAAAAATTAGATAGATTGCCACTTAAATTTTTTGATAAACATACACATGGTGAAATTTTAAGTAGAGTAACAAATGATATAGATAGTATAAGTACAATGCTACAACAGAGCCTAGTACAAATATTACAATCTGTATTTACTATTATAGGAATACTTATAATGATGATTACTATTAGTTTGAGCATGACAGGCGTTGCAATCTTAGTATTACCAGTTAGTATGATATTTATCGTTTCTGTTATAAAAGTATCTCAAAAGTATTTTATGGCTCAACAAAGGGTACTTGGAGAGATAAATGGACATATTGAAGAAACTTATTCTGGAGATTTAGTTGTTAAGTCATTTAATATGCAAAATGCAGAGATAGAAAAATTTGATAAAATAAATAATGAACTTTATAGACATAGTTGGAAATCACAATTTTTATCTGGACTTATGATGCCAATTATTAATGTAATAAACAATTTAGGATATATAGGGATATGTGTACTTGGAGCAAATTTAGTAATAAAGGGTAGAATGTCAATTGGTGACATACAAGCGTTTATTCAATATACTAATCAATTTTCACAACCTATAGCTCAAGCAGCAAATATGATGAATATGATACAAGGAACGGTTGCTTCTGCTGAAAGAGTTTTTGAAATTTTAGATGAAGAAGAAGAATCTTTAGATACAGAAAATCCTGTAAAAATTGATTTAGTAAGAGGAAACATAATTTGTGATAATGTTGAATTTAGTTATAGCAAAGATGAAAAATTAATTGAAAATTGGAGTTTAGATGTAAAACCTGGTCAAACAGTTGCAATTGTTGGACCTACAGGAGCTGGAAAAACTACAATAGTAAATTTACTTATGAAATTTTATGATATACAAGGTGGAGATATTAAAATAGATAATGTTTCTATTAAAGATATGACAAGGTTAGATATTAGAAAAATGTTTGCGATGGTACTTCAAGATACTTGGCTATTTAATGGAACTATACGTGAAAATCTAAGATATTCAAAACAAGATGCTACAGATAGCGAAGTAGAGCAAGCTGCTTATTTAGCACATGCAGATCACTTTATTAGAGCTTTACCTGGTGGATACGAATTTGTACTTAATGAAGAAGCTAATAATATATCTCAAGGACAAAAACAATTGCTTACAATTGCAAGAGCAATTTTAGCTAATGCACCAATTCTTATACTTGATGAAGCTACTAGTAATGTAGATACAAGAACAGAAGAGTTAATACAAAAAGCTATGAATAAATTGATGCAAGGAAGAACAAGTTTTGTAATTGCCCATAGATTATCTACTATTAAAAATGCAGATGTAATAATTGTTATGGATCACGGTAGAATAGTAGAACGTGGAAATCATGATGAATTACTTGAAAAAGATGGATATTATTCAAAACTATATAATAGTCAATTTAGTGAAGAAATTGCTTAAGGTATTATTAAAAAAGTTATAAAATATAATTAAAATAAAAATAGAACTGCGAAATAAATCACAGTTCTATTTTTATTTTATAAATTAGTTAAATATTGAAAGAATACTTATTAATTTATTGATTCTTGTTTCTTTTTGAACAACTGGTAAATTTCTTCTAGTTTCACCAATTATATTATAATTTTCAGATAAATCTACAATTTTTAAATTTAGATCTTTATCTATTTTTACAACGCTTGAACTATCTTTTTGAACAATAAGTAAAAATGTTGTTGTTTCAAATTTACATATGAATATATTTTCAATATTGACGTTTTTGAAAGTTTGAAAAGTACTTTTTAATTTAGTAAATATATTTTCTATATCATCTGAATTTTTACTAGATACGTTAAGAATATGACGTAAATTTTTAAGTTTTAGGAAAGTTGTATTTTTAATCAAATCTTCCATATCATTATCTAAATTAGATATATATGCAATTTCGGAAAATTCATTATTAGATATTAAAACAAATGCTTCATCTTCCATATTATCCATTGATAATAATCTTTTAAAGTATGAGTCACTATATACTTTTGCATATCTTTCATCAGTTAAAATATAATTTGCAAGAGAATATTTTATTTTTTCAATTATATTAGTACATGTTTGTTCATTAGCGTGTATTATTTCGTGAGATATAGATTTGTAAATTTCTGCTTTTAAGCTTTTATTATTAAGAACTAACATACTTTCTAATTTTTTTAAGTTGACTACATACTGGATTGGACTATAATGTTTTTTTCTATTTATAAAAGTATCTACTAAAGTAGATTGAATATCAGCTATATTTATTAATATTTTATCTTCTAATGAGTTTATATTTTCAGATAAACTAGAACTTAAATCCATGTCTAGATCATTAGTATTATTTTGTCCTTCAGGGTTTAACTTATCTAATATACTTCGTATCATTGATTGTAAATTTTTCTCGTTTTCTAAATATTCATTTAAAACTTCATCTTTTGAAATACAATGTTTTCTAATTTCTATATAATTATCACTAAGAAGTCTATTGAAATAACATAATTTATTGTAATTTGAGTACATTCTACTAACATCATCTAATTTACTAAATACTTCAATTGTATTTATTCTGTTTAATAGTTTTGCAACATACTTACTAGGATTGTTTTTAAACAAAGTACTATATAAAATCTCTTCATTTACACCTAAAGTAAAGCACATTTGTCTTACTAATTTTCCTTCTAGAAAGTACATATCATTATCTGAAACTACTTTAACACCTAAAAAATCATTTTCATATGTTCTATATGTAGGAACAATAGATAATGTAGTAGGTAAGGTGTATAGTAGTCTACAAACCAAATTAGATACTATAGCTCTATTTAAACCGAAATTTGAATGTATTATTTTATAATTAGTTTTAGATATTTGAGTTTTACTAAAACCAACCGAAAATACATTTTCATCAATTTCTTTAGTTGTTAGTATATATAATAATCTAAGATAAACTGATTGTAAATTAGATAAATCTTTAATATATAATTCTTTTCTTGAAGCATCATAGTATCCAGATTTATAATCATATTTTTTATTGTCAGCTAAGATAACAAAATCAATGTTATCATACAATTTTTTTGATAATTTATTTACACTATATTTTGATATATATCCAAATTCTATCAACTTATCAAAAAGTCCTGATATGGTTTCAAGAAATTTTTCAGATAGATTACATTTTTCTTTTAGTTTAATTAAATATTTGTTTGAAACAATTGACATATTTTTATCCTCCGTATATATAATTTTACATAATAATTGTACAACATAAATATTTAAAAAACAAGTGTATTTTAAAAATAACATCAAAAAAAACAATAAATTTCATATTTGTTTCATTATTAAATTATCACATTAAAAATATAAAATAAATTTAAGTAATTTGATTGACAAATAAACTTTTGTTTGGTATAATAAATCGATGAGAGGAAATGAAAAAATATGGATATAACAATAATATTACTCGCTATTACTATAATTTTATTAATTGTATTAATAGTATTAAATTTTAAAAAACAAAAAAGTTCATTATCTAATGAATTTAGAAATGAATTAACCAATATGTTTATGCAAACTAGAGAAGAAATTTCTAAAAATATAGGCAATAAAATAGTTGAAACAACCAATATACAACAAGTTGGTCTTGCAAATTTAACGAATATGAATGAAACTAAACTTGAAAATATACGTAAAACAGTAGAAGATAGATTAATAATTCTTCAAAAAGATAATAGTGAAAAATTAGAAAAAATGAGAGTTACAGTAGATGAGAAACTTCATAATACATTAGAACAAAGACTTGGAGAATCATTTAAATTGGTTAATGATAGATTAGAATCTGTATATAAAGGTTTAGGAGAAATGCAAACTTTAGCACAAGGTGTTGGCGATTTAAAAAAAGTATTTACAAATGTTAAATCTAGAGGATTCTGGGGAGAGATTCAATTAGGAAATATACTAGATCAATTTTTAACTGCGGATCAATATTTGAAAAGTGTTAAAACTAAACCAAAATCAAGTGATTTTGTTGAATTTGCCATTAAACTACCTGGTAGAAACGAAAATGAAACTGTATTACTTCCAATAGACTCTAAATTTCCTATAGAAGATTATACTCGTTTAATTGATGCAGAAGAGTTAGGGGATGTTAACTTAGTTAATGAATCTAGAAAAAAATTAGAAAATTCAGTTAAATTATTTGCTAAAGACATACAGGATAAATATATTGAAACTCCATATACTACTGACTTTGGTATAATGTTTTTACCAACAGAAAGCTTATACTGTGAAGTAGTTAAAAATTCTGATTTATGTGAAACTTTATCTCAAAAATATAGGGTGGTTGTATCTGGACCTACTACATTTGTAGCTTTACTTAATAGTTTACAAATGGGATTTAGAACACTTGCGATTGAAAAAAGATCAAGTGAAGTATGGCAACTACTTGGTATGGTGAAATCTGAATTTAGTAAATTTGGAGATTTATTAGATAAAACAAATAAAAAACTTCAAGAAATATCTGGTACAATGGAACTTGCTTCTAGAAAAACACGCACAATCGAGAAGAAACTTAGAAAAGTAGAAGCGTTACCTATAGGAGATGAGTCTCAATTCTATATGTTGGAAAGTTCAGAATTAGAAGAAGACATAACTTCAGATGAAGAAGAATAGGTGAAAAATACACATGACGCGTTTAAATTTATGATTTTCTATTTACAATAGGGGAATAATATGTTAAAATATCTGTAAACTTAATTTAGGTTTACAGATATTTTTAAGGAGTGATTTTTTAAATGAATAAAGTTAAAGCGGTAATACTTGCAGGTGGAAAAGGTACTAGAATGAAATCTGAACTTCCAAAAGTTTTACACAAAGTTTATGATAGATGTATAATAGATTACGTATGTGATTCTTGTAAACAAGCTGGTGTAGATGATATAAGTATAATAGTAGGACATAAATATGAACAAGTTATAGAACATATTGGTAAAGGTAATGCTCAGTTTTTTTTACAAAAGGAACAACTTGGAACAGGGCATGCAGTTATGCAAGCTAAAGAACATATAGAAGCAGATGACTTAGTTATAGTTATAAATGGAGATATGCCACTTATTTCTTCATTTACTATAAAATCTTTTATTTCTTTTTTACAACTTGGAAACTTCGATGGTGCTTTAGCATCAGCGGTTTTTGATAAGACTCCAAACTATGGTAGAATAGTAAGAGATAAAGCTGGAAACTTTTCAAAAATAGTGGAACAAAAAGATTGTAATGAAGATGAACTTGAAATCGAAGAAGTAAATATAGGATTATATTGTTTTAAAGGTAAATATTTATTAGATTCTTTTTCAAAACTAAATAATAACAATGCACAAAAAGAATATTATATAACAGATATTCCATACTACATAATGAATGCAGGTGGAAAAGTTGGTGTATATATGATACAAGATCCAGATGAAACACAAGGTATTAATTCAAGATCTGATTTATCTATAGTAACTAAAACTCTTTTACATAATACAAGAGAAATACATATGGATAATGGTGTTACATTAATAGACCCAAGTAATACATACATAAGTTTAGATGTTGAAATTGGAAAAGATACTATTATTTATCCAGGAACAAACATACAAGGTAAAACAACAATAGGTGAAGGTTGTATAATAGGACCAAACTCTACAATAGTTTCTAGTGAAATAGGAAATCATGTAACGGTTGAAACAAGTAAAATATCTTATAGTAAGATAGCAGACAATGCTATAATAGGACCATTTGCACATATAAGACCAGATTCTAATATTGGCGAATCTTCTAAAATTGGAAGTTTTGTTGAAACTAAAAATGTTAATATTGGAAATAATACAAAAGTGCCACACTTATCTTATATAGGAGATAGTGATGTTGGGAATAATGTAGAAATAGCTTGTGGTGTAATAACTGCAAATATGAATTCAAAATGGGAAAAGAATAGAACAACAATTAAAGATAATGCATTTATAGGATGTAACTCTGTACTTGTAGCTCCTATTACAGTAGAAGAAAAAGGACTTGTTGGTGCTGGTTCAACTATATGCAAAGATGTACCAAGTAAAGCATTAGCATTAACTAGAGCAGAACTTAAAATAAAAGAAAATTACTACGAAGGCAGAAAATAATAAAAAATAAATAAAAAAAGAACGCAGTATTAAGTTACTGCGTTCTTTTTAAATAAAAATGTTTATAAAAAAATAGTAATTATTCATTACTACTTAATATTGGTGTGAGTAAGAGGACTTGAACTTCCACACCGGTTGGTATCAGATTCTAAGTCTTAGAGTATGGAATTCTTACACACTTAAAATATATCTCTTGCTACAAAGCTTTATTTAATACTTCTTATATAGACCTACTATATATACTTTTATATTCAGTTACTATTTGCTTATAAAATATTCTTTTAAGAAGATTTAAACAACCAACCGATAACATTATTGAAAATAGTAAACTTGATAAAAGAACCACGTTAGACATATAATCACTGACTAATGATTTTACGTAATATGCAAAATAAATTAAAGTGCTAGTCAAAATAGCAATTATTAATGCACATAATAATCCACCTATAATTTTAAATACAATACTTATATAAAGTGAATCAAATAATTTATAAATTTTAATATAATAAGTAATCAATACTATCCATATTAACATATATGTACTAAAAAATATATAAATAAAATCTAATATACTCATATTTTTTTCACCCCAAATACAACCGCATATACATAGAATTCTTCCCAAAGTGCAATCTGCTCCAGCGGTTTATCTTCAAAAATCGCAAATTCCGTTATATATTTTTTTAATCCATAAGCTTTACTTTCTAAATTATCTGAATTAATTCTTTTAAATAATAAGTCATCTACATATATTAAAAATATACAAGATAATTGTATGATTAAATTACTAATAAAATAATGGTAATCAGTATTATACAAGACAATCATAGGACATATAATTCCATACAATATTGCCGCTAACCACGAATTTCGTTTTAAGAAGGTAATGAATATACTTATTCCAACTAACATTACATATATATCTAAAATTGCCGAAGAAGTTGAGCGAAATAAATTTGCAAGTATTACTACTACAGCACATAAAATTATATTTATAATATTAAGTCTTCTTGATATTTGTTTTATCTTATTCTCATTTAATAATTTCTCTTTTATTACATTAATTATTGATTTATATACATCTTTTATATGACCAAATGTTTTTTCACATAACAGCATCTTGTTAAAATCACTTAATTTTTTTATTGTATTTATCTCTAATTCTGTATTAAAAAATACTTTTAAACAAATATTATCCTCCTCAGGTATTGAATTTAAATCTTTTACAATTTTAAATTCATAATCTTTTTCTCCGTTATTTGAAATCACTTCCATAGAGATGTATCCTTTTACTAAATAGTATAGTATAGTTGCAATTATGGTATTATTATTTAATCTTTTGTTTAATAAATAATACCAAAAAATTGGCGAATGTTCTAAAAACTTATATTCTCTGTAGTATGTCAAGTCTTTATTAACTTTATGTTGAAACTGATACTTAAAAAGTAAAGTAAATATATATATCCATAGAGATACTAAAATTACATATTCCATATAAACTCCTTTTCATATTTCTTATAACTATACTGTATTTTACAACTTTTGGTATATTTTTTTATGAAATTATAAAAAATAAATATTTGCAATATTTTATAACAATAGTATACATTGTTCTTAAAATTTTGTCAATACAAAATAAAAAAGTAGCAATAAATAATTGCTACTTAATATTGGTGCGAGTAAGAGGACTTGAACCTCCACACCGGTTGGTACCAGATTCTAAGTCTGGCGCGTCTGCCAGTTCCGCCATACTCGCATTAATACTCTAATATGATAACATATATTCTTATATTTGTCAATATTTAATCTTAAAGTTTATAGAAAATATTAAAAAATATTTCTATGCCAATATTTTATTTTTTATAAACTTTATATATTATTACATATTTCGACAAAATTATACATAATATTGGTATATAATACATTTATCGATAAGGATAAAATTAAAATATACTTTAAAAATTAAATTTATCTTAATTAAGGAGGGATAGAATGATTATTAATTATGATAGTAGAGAAAAAGTTGAAAGTATACATTTACATGATTCAAATATAAATTCATTTAAATACGATTATAGTTCAAAAAAAATAGATATAATATTATGTAATGAATTTATAAATAAAAATTATGATTTGTTGTTTGAGAATGTTATATATTGCGAGATTATAGGAATAGAACTTTGGGGTCATAGTGATAATAGGATAATAGATTGGGAGTTGATAACTGACGAAAAGAAAATGAAAGAATTGTTATATATTGAAGGAATAGAAAAAAGCCAATATCCATATTCATTGTTTAAAAGAAATCCAGAAAACAAGTATATATCGACTTTATTTACTTTTAGTTCAGGAGATACTGTAAGTATAATATGTGAGAAAATTAGTATCGCTAATATAGAATAAGAAATTTTTAAGAATAGTAATTTATTTACATCAAGAAATCTTATACCTATATCATAGCAAGGAGGAAACTAATATGAAGATAAATAAAGAATGTAATTATGAAGCAGAGGCATATCCACTAGAAGAATATCCGGAAGTTAGTAATATAGAATTTCCAAAAGATATATATATTGCATATGCAGTATGTAGTGAAAAATGTGGAGGTAGAGAATTTATAGTTGATGGATCCACACAAGTATGTCAATATTGCGGAAAACTAATGTTTAGAACTGAAGTTAAGAAGTATAGTATTAGCGAATAGTACTATTTCTGAGATTACAACCCTGAATTCGGTGATTTATGGACGCTGACGAAATAGTATGTGTATTAGGAGCATTATCAAATAATAATATGTATACTTATTTTTTAAATAATCCAAAATATTAACTAGTAGCGGATATAAACAAATAAGTGAAATAATAGTAGGAGACGAGGTATACTCTGAAAATACGGACACAAAAGAAAAAGGACTAAAAAAAGTAAAAAATTTATTTATTAATGAAACTGAAAATTTGGTACACTTATATATAAATGGAGAAGAAATAAAAACAACTTTAGAACACCCATTTTGGATATTAGATAAAGGTTGGGTAGAAGCAAAAAACTTAAGGGAAAATGATAGAATCTCGGGATATTCAAATACTATTAGTTATATAGAAAAAGTATCTATCGAACATTTAAAAAAATAAGATAAAAGTCTATAACTTTGAAGTTGAAGATTGGCATACTTATTTTGTTAGTAAAAATTCTGTTTTAGTTCATAATACTTGTAGTGTAAATATTAACAGTTGGGGAAAAGGAAGTTTTAAAACTGCTGAGTAATCGGTTAAGTATCATTTTGAAAAGCACGGAGCAGAAGTGGGCGCAACAAGTTTAGAAAATTATATAAACAAAGCAATTGGTTTTCAATCAAATTTAAAGCGAGCAGAAAAAAGTTTGGTACAAGTAGTAACAGAAGGTGTTGTAAGATATAAAAAATCTGGGAAATATATTGATATAACTAAAGATGGAAAGATTATTTCGTTTGGAATACGATGATTGAAAGGGTGATTATTTGAAAAGTTGGAAAGATATTAAGATAGACAATATTGGATCAATAAAGAAATTGGTGGATGAATATGAAATATAGACATATGATAAATTACATTATGATAAATTTAGAATAAAAATATTCGAACAGGCGATTAGTGGATATATTGGAGTATCTAATATACAAATAAAAAATCATAATGATGGTACAATTGATAGTATTTCAGGATGTGGTAAAACAAAAGAAGAAGCTTTGGAAGAAATATTGAAGAACACAATTGCATTAATAGAAGATTATGAAAAACTTTATGAAAGAAAGTTAAAAAAGAAAGATATAATTTATTCTACACATGAAGATTTTTAAAATTTTGATAAAATTGAATATAATGTTTAGAAATTATATTTTAGATAAAAGAATATTGATTAAATAATAGTATTGATATCTTTGAAAATTAAAAAATCAAATAGTAAAGTATAGTGTGTAATTATTATATAGTACATATATGATTAACAAACAATTAACATTATAGATAGTCAAGTTAAATTGGCTATCTTTTTTATTATAATAAACACACTTATTACTGTAAATTTTTGCTCCCTCAGTAGTGAAGGTGGTGTTTTTACAGATATTCTGCATATTTATATACATCTATTCATATTATGTGTATCATGGTATAAATTTATTAAAAGGACCTGATAATTTCGGAGCATGAGTTTCCGAAATAATATTATGTTTAGGAGGGATATAATGTCAAAAATTGCTAGTAGTATAACACAATTGATTGGTAACACACCTTTGGTTGAACTCAATAACTATGAAAAAGCATTAAATTTACAAGCTAAAATCATAGCCAAACTTGAGTATTTTAACCCTGGTGGTAGTGTTAAAGACAGAATTGCATACGCAATGGTTAAGGATGCAGAAGAAAAAGGTCTATTAAAAAAAGATACTGTAATTATTGAGCCTACAAGTGGAAATACTGGTATTGGTCTTGCAATTGTTGCTGCATCAAAAGGGTATAAAGTTATTCTTACAATGCCTGAAACAATGAGTGTTGAGAGAAGAGATTTTTTACGTGCATTGGGTGCAGAACTTGTTTTAACACCTGGACCGGATGGTATGGGGGGTGCAATAAAAAAAGCAGAAGAGTTATTAGCTCAAACACCGAATTCTTTTATGCCTCAACAATTTAAAAATCTTGCTAATCCAAAAGTTCATAGAGAGACAACTGCTATCGAAATTTTAAATGACACAGATGAAAATATTGATATTTTTATAGCGGGAGTAGGAACAGGAGGAACTATTACAGGCGTAGGTGAAGTATTAAAGAAAAAAAATCCACAAATACAGATTATTGCTGTAGAACCACTTGCTTCACCGGTTTTATCCGGAGGTACCAAAGGTCCTCACAAAATACAAGGAATTGGAGCTGGTTTTGTACCAGATATTTTAAATATTGAAGTAATTGATGAAGTATTTAAAGTAAGTAATGAAGAAGCATTTGAGACATCTAAACTTCTTGCATTAAATGAAGGAATATTAGTAGGTATATCATCGGGTGCAGCACTTTTTGCTGCTACCAAAATTGCAATTAGATCTGAAAATAAAGGGAAGAACATCGTAGTAATATTGCCTGATACAGGTGAAAGATATCTTTCAACAGATTTATTTAAAATTATTTAATTGCAATATTGTTTGGATTCTATGAGAATATATAACAACTTGATTTCAAATATAATGATTATTAATAGTATTATTTAAGAAATAGTCAGAGAGATATGACAGGAATATTAGATAATAAGCTAAATAATGTTATAGTATATAAGTATAAAAAGAGTGGTATATAAAATTAATATACCACTCTTTTTAAAAATATTTATTTGTTTAGAGACTTGTTGAAGAATTCGTATGCATATACTTCTGTACTATTTGTATCGTTATACGAAATTTCAATATTATCGCCATTCACTGTAAATTGAGCATATGGCGAAACTTCATTCTCAATAACGAAAATTTTATCACTATTTTGTATGAGGATTTTTGTTGGATTTCCTACAATAATTCTTTCAACTAATCCAGTTACTTTTTTACTTTCAGATGAAGCTGAAGGTGCTGTAACAAGGCCATCTGCAGATAATAGTTTTTTATATGCATTAATTGCACCGTTGAAGGTATCACCGTAAGCAATTTCTCCGTTGGATACTTTACCTAATACATATTTTTGAATTTGACCATTTTCATCAACGATTGTCGAGTACCAGGTTATTTGTTCAAATATAGTGTATATGGTAGGTTCTACAGGTACCCAGCCAACTTTTTCTTTAAATAATTGAATGGCATTTTCTCCAAAGGCTTTTCCATTTACTCCTCTTACCTTATCGTAATAAGTAATTTTTCCTGTTTTTGTTGAAATCATAATATATCCAACTATACTTTTATTGGAACTATTAAGATTTTCACAGTCTGAAGTATACCACATGTTATTGTTTGAATCTGTTATAATACTCCAAGCATCATCACCGGAAATGTTACCGTTTTCAGTTTCCCATGTCCATGTTGTAAGTTTAAATTGATCTGATGCTGCAAAATACCTAGCCCAGAAGCCTTTACTATTTCCACCATAGATATTAGCATATTTTTCAGCAAGGTTTGATGAAAAAGCTATATCTACCCACTCAGGAATTTCATCCATATTGTATTTGGTCATTTCTCCTGTATCAGGATTAACAATAGCAATGGAATCTTGAACATTTAAAAATCTAAAAAATTTCTTCTGTCCTAGGGCAACTATACAGTTACCTTTTCCGTTATCATCTAATTCGAACCATGAATCAATTACTATTTTTGTTGGATACTTAAAGTGAACAAGTCTAGCGAGGTCTCTGCTAAATACGGCTGAAGACATATAAGTATAATTAGATTTAACTGAAACTGCATTTTCATCTGGATTATTTGAGTCAACTATTAGATAACCAGGTGTTTTTTTATCACTTCCAATCGCCTTGACACTACTTTCAAATTCAATTGGTGATACCCATTTTGTATCGTTATTTACTATTTGTTTTGAATAGGTACCATCTTTGTACATTGATGAGTTATCAAAATTGGATAGTGACATACCACCTGTACGTTTAGCAGTTTTTTCAGATACAATGCCTATATTATTTGTATCTGTATCAGGAATATTACTTTGAGTGACAGTTACAAATTCTTTTACAAATTTATAACGTTCTTTCATTGTTGATGCAGGATATATGGTAATCATAAATATGTAGATGACGCAGCCTAATATTCCTAGTCCTAGCCATATCTTACCAATTGTTTCTGAATTTTTAATATCATATGAATTTTTAATAACAAATCCATCTATGACAATGGCAATAAATATTGGCAAAGCCCACCAGATGGCAAAACCTGAAAAAGTCGCATCAATAAGTACATAGTATATACCTATATATGACCAAATGCCACCTACTATAAACCGTATAGCTTGTTCTAGAATTATAGGTAATAATTCTTCCTTTGTAAGATCATTTTTCCACCTTAATGGGTTAATAGACATAAAAAGTATAGCACCGATGATTCCCATAAAAATAAGCATAAATTAGTCTCCTTTCAAAAGACAATCATATACCGTGTATATTGATTTACGCGGTACGAAAATTTTCTTACCATAAAAAAATAATAACCAAATAATTATACCATATTTTAGATAAGTTGTCAATATTATGTTAACTTAGAATTAATAGTTTAATACATAATTTTCTTTTTAAAATACAAACTGTTTATTTCATTAATTAGTATATATTGACATTATATAGCAATTGTGATATTATGTATCATAAAGGAAGTGTTTAAAATGGATCCAATAATATCATCAGTATTAATAGGTATATGTGTATTTCTTATATTTATTATAATTGAAATATTAATAGTAACGTGGGTAATTGGAATGGGAATAGATTCCTCAAAAAATATTACGGAGATAGGGAATATATTAATAGAAACTAGAGAACTACTAAGAAAAAATAATGAACAAATTTATGATATTAAAGAAAAATTAGACAACATTACTAATTTAAAATAATAATTTACTAAACATGTGATTAATTCTAATTTTGTATAATGTCTTGGAGGAATATATATGCTAAAGTTTAAAAGAGATCTAAAAATTACTTGTATTTTTTGTATTAAAATATTGAAGTTTCCGCTAATATTATTAGAAGGATTTTGCTTTATAAATATCGTGATTTTAATGATGTCATATTCTTCAAGTATTAATGAAGACATATATTCATTATTAAAATTAATGATAATATTTTTCTTTGCATCTATAGGAATAATTTCATTGTTTTTATTGTATGTAATTGTAATACACATAATTGGTTTTATTTATGAAAAAATAAGAAACTATATTTATTATTTAAGCGTTGGAAATAATAATGGAGTTTATTTGCGAGATATTCCAAAAGATTATTCTCCAGCAATAGTTTCACTACTAAGTGATAAGAATATTGAACCATATAGAGATTTTCCAGCTGTAATATTAAATCTTAAATTAAGAGGTTATATTGATATTATAAATAATAACGGCATAATTGAGTACACAAAATTAAAATCTGAAGATTACAATTTGCTAGAGCATGAAAAGTTTGTATATCATGCAATTTTAACAGATAAAATAATAGATAAAGGGGTTTTTCTAGATCTTATAAAGTCAGATGCGTCTAATCTAGGTCTTATATCATTAACTGGAGATTCATTCAAATTAACTAGTTTGGGCATAACTGATATGAGAGAATGGAAAAATTTTAAAAAGTTTCTTAATCATTTTACATTAATGAAAGATAAAAATATTGGCGATTTAATTTTGTTTGATAAATTTTTAGTTTATTCAATAGTATTAAATAGTGTTAATAAGATAGAATTACTATCTTTAAATAGCAAATTATATAATCAATATGATTTATTGTCTCTTGAGTATAAAAAATAAAGTATTATTTAAAATAGGTATATAAAATAATAGATGTAGATATAGAAATTAAATATCTATATCTATTTTTCCCTCAAAAACAAAGTTAGTTGGACCTTTTAAAGTAACGGTACTATCTTTTTTATAGTTAACTGTAAACATTCCACCAATTAGATGCACAACTATATCTGTATCATAATTAGTAAAATTGTTTAATATGCATGCAACTACCGCAGCGCATGCTCCTGTTCCACAAGAAAGTGTTTCGCCGCTTCCGCGTTCCCATACCCTCATACTTATTTCATTGTTAGAAATAATCTTAACAAATTCAGTGTTAATTCTATTTGGAAACCTTATATTGTTCTCAAATAATGGACCTATTTTATTCATATCTAAAGTTTCTAAATCATCTACGAAAACAACACAATGTGGATTTCCCATAGATACACAGGTTATATAGTATATAGTTTTGTCTATAAGTATTTTTTCTTTTAGTATTATATCTTTTGTGCTTATAGCTGGAATAAGTTTTGGATCAAATATTGGTTTTCCCATGTCTACTTTAACTTCTGAAACTTTGTTTTCATTAATATCAACCCATAAATCTTTTATACCACTTAAAGTTTCAAGAGTGATATGTGTATTTTCGGTATATTTATTTTCATAAACATATTTTGCAATACATCTTACTGCATTCCCACACATGTTTCCTTCACTACCATCACTATTAAACATTCTCATTTTAAAATCTGCTATATTAGATGGAAGAATCAGTACAATTCCGTCTGAACCTATTCCAAAATGTCTGTCACTTAATTTAATTGCAACGTTTGACAGATTATCTATTGTAATTGGATTTTTTATACAGTCTATGTATATGTAGTCATTTCCAGCGCCATGCATTTTAACAAAATCTATTTTCATATATATTTCACCCCATAATATACCATATTGTAGCCTTTTGGTATATTATATTGTATTTTCATACAATTTATTTATTACAATATTTATAATAAATAATATATAATTATGTTAACAAATTAATCATATGGTACTTATTCAATTGACTTTTATTGTAAAAAATGTTATAATATAATAGTAAATTAATTTTAAGTACTACTTTTAATAATTTTGTAGTACTAATCACCAACACTAAATTAAAGGGGTGAATTTATGAAAATGAGTGAAAGGTTTTACCGGTTAACAGTATTATTACTAACGATTATTCTAGTGTTAACTATTTTACCTACAGCTAAAAATTATTATTACAAATACCAACGGATAAATAACAATGAAAATTTAGTTATAACTACAAAAGCTAATGGAAACATTGAAGTTATAAATACTATAGATGATACAACCTTGAAGGTTAAATATGCTAAGGATGTTGATAAGTACACTTTATACAGGGATGAAATAGCATATGATTTATCTACTCAAAAGTATGGGGACAACTTAGTTATTGATTTAGCACAAACGGACCCACAAAATTATGATGGAGTTGTTGTTGGACAGTTTGCTTTTGCTATTCCTTTAATTCTATGGACTCCAGCTCTTATTGAAGCAGCGCAAATAACAATTGCTGCAGCAGTAGCAGTTGTAGGAACTTATACTGTATGGTACTCTGTTGACTCAATTGCAAAAACGATTGATGCAAACAAAGTAAATGTTAAGGTACAAGAAAAAGTAGAGGAAAAGGAAGATACAAAAAAAAACTCACCATACTACTCAGCAGCTTTGGCTGGTGGAGTTGTTGTTATTAATAAGCAAATAACTTATGAAGCAGCAGTAGCAAGATTAATAGCAGGAATGGATGTTTTTGCAACGACTAGAGAAGCTGCAAAAGCCGCTGCTTTAGCAGCAACAGTCCCAACTACTAAATATATATACCATAAAGCTCATGATGTTGGCGAGGGTTTTTATCCTCATTATCACCCTGGTGGAAGAAAATGGATTGTAAATCCTAATCACGAACCACATTGTTGGTTTGGTGCTACTCAATAATTTATATTTCTTTAAAGGAGGAATACTTAATGTTTATTACAATAGTTTTTGATTGTTATGCTAAAATAATAGAATGTAATAATTCAAATTTGCCGGAAATTTCTGTTTTAACTAAGGAATTTCATGAATGGCTCTATGAAGATAGTACAGAAGATGAGGGATGCCTTTGTATAAGGGAAAGTTTGAATGTAGAAGTTCTAGATATATCTGTTGTACTAAGATTTTTAAATGAAAATTATCCTGAATGTAATGCAAGAGTAGTAGGTAAGTCTATTACAGTTGAAAGTGTGGATAAATCATTACCTACAATAAATTTATAGAAGGCGGGTATTTTATGAAAAGAAATCGGAAAGAATTTTTAGTAATGGTAATTTTGTTAATTTCACTTTATGCGGTTGCTTTATATGTTGCTTATTTATCGTTTCATAATGGACCAAGTAAAGTAGTTAAAATTGGCGTTATAGACAGTTTATTGGATGATGAATATATATCCAAATATGACGTAAAAGTGAATAAGATAATGGTAAAGGATCCTTTGCTTACAAATCATGGTAATACTATCTTATCTATAATTAAGCAAAAAAACAATGCAGAAATATATTACGTTTCTACTTTGGATAGCAACTTAGTATCTAGCATAGATAATATAGCAAAATCTATATATTGGTGTGTTGAAAATGATGTTGATATTATTAACATGAGTTTTGGAACAAAGGAAGATAAGCCTAAATTAAAAGAGGCTGTACAATATGCGCTGGATAATGGGGTTATTGTTGTTGCTTCGTGTATAAACAATTACGAGGGTTATTCGTATCCTGCAAATTACAAAGGTGTAGTTTCCGTTTCAGATAATGCTTCTAGTAAAGCGGTTATAGTAGTGAAAGATAAAAAATATGATATAAAATTACTGGATGGAAGTACTATTAAGGCTTCTGGAACATCTTGTGCTACAGCTTATGTGACGGGCCAAATATCTAATGAACTATCTGGAAAATCCAAAAAATTCATTACAAAATCTATGAAAATAGATTAGTATCAAGTGGAGATCAAAGTTATTACTTTGGTCTCTTTTCTTTTTTATTTATTAGTACAGAATTATTTAAATATAACTTTGTATACTAAATTGTTAGTTTCCATGTATAAAATAGTAATAAAAACAACCTATATGAATATATACTAATATATAGATAATGTAGGGGTGTATATTTATGGAAGATAAAAAAAACAATAAACTGGCCACAAGTCAAAATATAATTATGGAAAACAGAGAAAAAGTATGTGTTACTGGGGTTATAGACATACATAGTTTTGATGATGAACTTGTGCTTGCACAAACGGAACTTGGAATATTAACAATTAAGGGTGACGATTTAAAAATGAATAAACTTAGTTTAGATAATAACGAATTAATAGTTGAAGGTCAAATAATTGCTGTAGCCTATAGTGATATAAACAATGCAAAGAACAAAGGATTTATGAAGAAAATATTTAAGTAGAGTGATGATATGGTTTTATCTAGTCAAACAATAGATTTTATACAGTTTATAGCAGTTGGTATAACACTTGCTATGGTATTTGATATATTTAGGGCGTATAGGAGATATAGGAAGACAAATAAAAAGTTTGTTATGATTCAAGATGTTATATTTTTCTTTATTGCCCTTTTTATACTAACATTTAGTATTGTCATATTTTTAGATAATTCACTCAGATTTTATCTGTTTATTGCTATATTTTTAGGAATTATTACATACATTAGCTTTTTTAGTAAATTTGTGATTAAATTATACATTAATTTGTTTAAAATATATAATAGCTTATTAATATTTTTTCTATTACCTTTTAAACTAATATTTGATGTAATAAGAAAATTTTATATTTTTTTGATGAAAATTGTAAAAATAACTTGCAAAAGAGTAAAATATGTGATATTTTATATATATAGCAAAATTAAGTGCGTTAGAGTTAAGTTTTTGAAGTTTAATATACAAAAGAGGGTTAAAAATGAGAAATTTAAGAAGAAAAAACGTGGTAAAAAGAAAAAGAATTAGTGTTACAGGCATATTATTTGTGTTTGTATGTGTTTATTTCGTCACCACTTTTATTGATCAACAAATTTCAATTAATAGATATAATTCTCAAATAGAAATGTATAAAGCGGATATAACTAATAAAGAGGCATTATCAAAATATTATGAAGAGCAGCAAGATAATGTAGAGACGGATGAATATATTGAACAAGTTGCAAGAGAAAGTTTAGGGCTTGTAAAACCCTATGAAAAAATATTTGTAGACGTAAATAAATAGTTAGAAATAAGTAAAAACAACACTTTTAAATAAATTAATTTAAAAGTGTTGTTTTTTGTATTTTTTTGATATATAATTATTTTATAATTGTATACAAATGAGGGGTAATATAATGAATAATAGATATGAATTGACTTTTCCTGAGAATAACATATATTTAGTAGAGAAATTTAATAAAAATACTTCTATGAATACTATAGCTGGATTGCTTCAAATCAAATCTAAATTTGATGAAAAAATATGTAATAAAATAGTAAATAAACTTATTGAATTAAATGATGCTCTAAGAATTAAGATTTTTGAAGAGGATAATTCTGTGTATCAAATTTTTGAAGATTATATATATGAAGATGTAGAATATTTTGACATGAGTAAAAAAAGCCAAGAAGATATTGAAAATTTTTTTGAAATAAATTCTAATACTCCTTTTGATTTTTTAAATAATAAATTATATGATATTAAAATAGTTAGATATAATAATAATGATGGATGTGTATTTGTTAAGTTACATCATATTATTTCCGATGCATGGACATTTGGACAAGTAGCAAATCAACTCTTAAAAATGTATGATAATGCTATAAATAATATACATGAAGAAGCTAATAAACCATCGTATATAGATTTTATAGAATCAGAAAAAGAATATACTTCTTCAGAAAAATATTTGAAAGATGAACAGTTTTGGAGAGAATATTTAAAAGATATAAAAGCACCTGTTTCATTAAAAACTTCTAAGAAAAAATTAAATACAAGAGCTAATAGATATTCTATAACGTTAGATAAAGAAACTAATGATAAAATAGTAGAATATATAAAAGTTAATAAAATATCTGCATATACGTTGTTTTTAGGTGCGCTTGCCACATATATTTATAGAATAAAAAATGAAAATGATTTTATAATAGGTACCCCTGTGTTAAATAGATCAAATTTTAAAGAAAAACAGATGCTGGGAATGTTTATTTCCACTATGCCAACACGCATAAAAGTAGAAGAAAATATAAAATTTATAGATTTAGTTAAACAATTAGGTAATGATACTATGTCACTATTTAGACATCAAAAATATCCAATTGAAAAAACATTAGAATATATACATAACACAACAGATGTGAAGGGCAAAATATATAATTTTGTATTATCTTATCAAAACACAAGATCAAATATTTTAGATAATGAAGATTTTTCTACCGAATGGTTATTTTCAGGTAATATACAAGATGATTTAGAGATTCACATTATGGATATAGACAATACTGGTATTTTTAATTTGCACTATGATTATTTAGTAGATCTATTTGATGAAATTGAGATTGAATATTTAAATACAAGACTCATTGCCATTATGAAAAATGCAATTAAAGATTTAGATATTAATGTTGAAAACATTCGTGTAATGAGTGAAGATGAAGAAGATAAAATATTATGTGAATTTAATAATACTGACACAAAATATCCTACTAATATGACTGTTATTGATTTATTTGAGCAACAGGTAAAAAAACATCCAAATGATGTAGCAATTATTTTTGAAAATAAACAAATGACATATCTAGAATTAAATGAAAAATCTAATAGTCTCGCACATTTTTTAAGAGAAGAAAAAAAAGTAAAATCTGGGGATATCGTATCATTAATATTTAAAAGATCATTTGAAATGATTATTTCAATATTGGGGATTTTAAAGTCTGGTGCTGCATATTTACCTATAGATCCAGAATTCCCAATCGATAGAATAAAATATATTTTAGAAAATAGCAGTTCAAAGTTGATAATTACAAATATAGATAATATTAATAATAAAGTTGAAACCATAAATATAAATAATTTTAATTACTCTAATTATTTAAGTAATAATCTTACAAAAGTAAATAAAGGAGAAGATTTAGTATATGTAATTTATACTTCTGGAACAACAGGTAAACCTAAAGGAGTTATGATTTCACATAACAATTTAATTAATTTAATGTTTGCTGCTAATGATGTAAAAAAACTTGATTATTGCAAAGTAGCATTATCTATTACAAAATACTTTTTTGATATGTTTGTTATAGAAACTATAACGCCTTTGCTATTCGGAATTAAATTAGTATTTTTAAATGATGAAGAATCAAATTCTCCATATAAAATTGTAGATACTATAGAAAAGTATTCTATAGAAGTTATGTTTATAACACCAACAAAATTGAATTTAATACTACAAAAAGAAGATAACATTGAGAAGCTAAATTCAATAAAGAGATTGACAATAGCAGGTGAAGTATTCAATAAAAATGTATTAAATATTCTGCAAGATAAAAATATAGATATATTTAATGGCTATGGCCCAACAGAAACTACAGTATGCTCGTCAATGAAATTAATCAAAAGTTATGATGAAGTTAACATTGGAAAGCCAATTCCAAATACTAAATCATTTATAATAGATAGAAAAAATAGAATTTTACCGATGGGTGTTAATGGAGAATTAGCTATAGCAGGTGCTGGAGTTGGATTAGGATATATAAATGTTGATAATGCAGTATCAAGTAAATTTGATATATTATTTGGTATGAAAGTATATAAGACTGGTGATGAAGTATTATATAACTTTGATGGAGATTTAGAGTATAGTAGAAGAATAGATAATCAAATTAAAATTAATGGATTACGTATTGAGATAGAAGAAATTGAAAGTGCTATTAATATGATTGATTGTATAACGTCAAGTGCTGTTGTTGTTAAAAAAATTAATAATATTGATAAAATTGTATGTTATGTAACAATAAATGATAAATTTAATAATAAAAAAGAAATTATAGATAAATTAAGTTTATCATTACCAAAATATATGTTGCCAAGTGAGTTGTTCGTTTTAGAGGAAATTCCTTTTAATATGAATGGAAAAGCAGATAGAAAAAAATTAATAGAACTAGTAGACGAAGAAGATAATGATAATAAAACCGAGGCTAATAAAATTAATGTTAAAGATAAAAAATTATCTAAAATATTATCCAAATATAACATTGATTATTATGATTCTTCGTATAAAAAAAATATTGATTCTTTATGCGCAATAAGACTGTCTATGGAAATATCAGATGAATATAAGATAGATTTTACCTATACAGATATTTATGAATGTGAAAACATTGAAATGTTAGAGAAAAGAATAAGAGAAAAAAGTGTGTATTCACAGAGTACTGAAATATTTAATGTACCTACTGAAAAGGAGGAATATTTACTAACTCCTGCTCAAATATCAATATTCAATAATTATTCTTATAATACAGAAAGTATTATCTACAATACACCTTTAGAAATAAAACTTAATAATAATATAAATGTTGATAAATTAATAAAAAGTATAGAGACTAGTGTTTTAAATCATTCATTATTGTTTTCTAAAATAGATATGAAAGAAAATAAATTATATTATAAAATTGATAAACAGAAAATAAAAATTAATGCTGTTAGATTAAGTAATATTGAATATATTAAAGTAAAAGATAATTTCGTAAAACCGTTTGACTTACTTAATGGAAGATTGTTTAGAATTGAATTTTATTTAGTAGAGGACAAAATAAATATTTTAATGGATTTTCATCATATAATATTTGATGGGCAGTCGATTAATATACTTATAGAAGATATAATTGATGTATATAATGATAAACAAATAAAAAATGAAATATTAACATTTGGGCAATGTATACAAATAGAAAATGATAAAAGTAAGTATACAAAATCTAAGAAATATTTTTTAGATAAATTGAGTGATGAATTGCCTGTAATTTCAATTAATACTGATTATCCTAGAAAAAGTAACAAGTCTTTTGAAGGGAAAAAAATAAAAAAAATAATAAATTCAGAATTAAAAGAAAAATTGGTTGAATATGCAAAAGAAAATAATGTTACATTGAATAATGTGTTCTTAGCAATATTTAATTTTGTGTTATCTAAATATACTTATAGCGAGGATATAATTATAGGTATAGCAACATTTGGTAGAAGACATATACAAGAATTAAATACAATAGGAATGTTCGTTAAATCTTTACCTTATAGAGTAAAAATAGATTTAAATGAATCATTTAAAGAATACTTACAAAAAACTCAGAATTTAATGTTAGAAACTTTAGAAAATAATTCGTATACATACGAAGAAATGGTTAAAAATCTAAAAATCAAGAGAGATAGTTCAAGAAATCCAATCTTCAATATTATGTATGTTTTTCAAAATACAGGTAAACCTGATATATATCTAGAAAATACAAAATTAGAGATAGATGAAATAAAAACTAATACTTCTAAATTTGATTTAACATTTGAGGTATATCCAACTGATAAAAAAATAGATTTAAATTTAGAATATGATACAAATCTATATAAGGATGAAACTATCGAAAGATTTTCTATGCACGTTTTAAATGCATTAGAATTTATTACTAAAAATAAAGAGGCTAATATAAGAGATGTAGAAATAATATCAGAAGAAGAAAAGGAATTTATTTTAAATTCTTTTAATAACACACATACTAATTATCCTAAAGATAAAACTATAATTCAGTTATTTGAAGAACAGGTTGATTTAACTCCAAATGAAATAGCGGTAGTATGTGAAAATAATAGTTTAACTTACATAGATCTAAATGAAAAAGCAAACCAATTAGCACATTACTTAATTGAAAATCATGTTAGAAATGGTAATGTTGTAGCTATAATGTTGGATAAATCAATTGAGATGATGATAGCAATATTGGGAATTTTAAAATGTGGAGCAATATACCTTCCAATGGATCTGAGTTATCCTAAAGAAAGAATAGAATATATTTTTAGAGACTCTAATATTAAAGTTTTAGTAAATAAAAGTACATTCTCAAAATTTGATATATTTAAAAATTATGATAATAAAAACTTAAATATTAAGAGTAGTATAGATGATTTAGCTTATATAATGTATACTTCTGGAACAACTGGTGAACCAAAGGGTGTAATGGTAAGGCATAAGAGTGTTGTAAGATTAGTAAAAAATACTAATTATATAGATTTTAAGAATACGGATAGAATATTGCAAACAGGTTCAATGTCATTTGACGCAGCTACATTTGAGTGTTTTGGTGCATTACTTAATGGGTTAACTTTATATTTAATTAAAAAAGACGATTTATTGAATCCAATGATATTAAAACAGTATCTAATTGATAATAATATAACAGTAATTTTTTTGACAACAGCACTGTTTAATAATATAGTTGAATATGATAAAAATATTTTTGATAATGTGAGAACATTACTTGTTGGTGGTGAAGTTCTATCTACAAAACATATAAATTTAGTTTTAGATAATAATAAAAATATAGATTTATTAAGTGTATATGGTCCAACTGAAAATACAAGCTTCTCGACTTATTATAAAATAGAGAAAAGATTTGAATTCAAAATACCTATAGGAATACCAATAAGTAATACTACATGCTATATCTATGATAAATGTAATTTATTATCTCCAATTAATGTTCCGGGCGAATTATTAGTGGGTGGAGATGGAGTTTCTAATGGATATTTAAATAAAGAAAAACTGACTAATGAAAAGTTTATAAAAATGAATAATCAGATTTTATATAAGACTGGTGATTTAGTATATTTAAGTTATACTAAAAATATTGAATTCTTAGGCAGGATAGATATGCAAGTAAAGATAAGAGGATTTAGGATTGAACTAGAAGAGATACAATTGGGTGTTTTAAAGTATAAAGAAATAAATGAATGCTATTTGCAAGTTAACGAAATAAATAACGTTAAGAGTATTGTTTGTTATTATACAAGTAATAATTTAATAGATGAACAAAAGTTGAGAATCTTTTTGAAAAATAAATTACCTCTATATATGATACCAAATTACTTTATGAGATTAGAAACTTTACCACTTAATATAAATGGTAAAGTAGATAAGTCAAAGTTACCTGATATCAAATTAAATGTTATAAGTAATACAGAAAAATTGGATGGTATATATTTTGA
The DNA here is from genome assembly GCA_029256705.1 of Clostridia bacterium. Lineage (GTDB taxonomy): Bacteria > Bacillota > Clostridia > TANB77 > CAG-465 > RGIG5057. The sequence goes on along the minus strand of JAQSXK010000002.1, from coordinate 92,077 downwards.
GTTGGCGGAGAGTTTTAAAGAAGTATTAAATGTCGAAAACATTGGCATGAATGATAACTTTTTTGAAATAGGGGGCGATTCATTACTAGTTACTAGTTTGGTTATGAAATTGCTTTCAAAGGATATAAAAATTATTTATGGTGATATCTTTAAATATCCTACTATTAGAGAACTTGGAGATATGCTAAATAATATAAATAAAAAAGAGTCAATATCCGGAGAAATTGCAGATTATGATTATAGTAAGATAAATAAAATTTTAGAGAATAATAAATTAGAAAATTATAAACCAACTGAACAATCTGTAGGTAATGTACTTCTTGCAGGCGTTACAGGATTTTTAGGTGCACATATATTAGATAATTTTATGAGAAATGAAAAAGGAAAAATATATTGCTTGATAAGAAGTAAAAATGGTGAAGATCCAGAATCAAGAATAAAAGAAATATTGAGTTTCTTCTTTGGTGATAAATATGAAAATGAACTTAATAATAGGATACATGTTGTTGAAGGCGATATTACTAATGAAAATATAATTGCAGATGAAGAGGCTAATATTAAGTTGAGTAAAAATATTGATACAGTAATAAATTCTGCAGCACATGTAAAACATTATGGAAATTTAGAATTATTCTATAAAATAAATGTAAAGGGTACTAAAAATATTGTAAATTTTTGTGAAAAATACGATAAAAGGTTAATTCAGATTTCAACGTTAAGTACATCTGGAAATATAATTGAAGGTGGTCAAGTTGAACAAAAGAATGATGGAATAGAGAAAGAATTCGATGAAACTAAATTATATATAGAGCAAAACTTAGATAATGTATATGTATATACTAAGTATATAGCAGATAAATATATACTTGACGAGATATCTGAGAATAGATTAAATGCCAAAATAATGAGAATGGGAAATTTAACTGGAAGATATACAGATGGAAAATTCCAACCAAATGTTGAAGAAAATGCATTTGCAAATAGAATAAAAACATTAATTAATTTAAAAGTGATGCCAGAAAACTTGTTGGATTTTTATATGGAATTTACACCAATAGATTTTGCATCTGATGCTGTTATGAAGTTAGCTAGGACATCAAGAGAGTATAGTGTATTCCATCTATTTAATGATAAGCATGCAAAGATGAGATATGTAATAAACACATTAAAAAATATTGGAATAGACATTAAAATTATAAGTAAGCAAGATATGACTTTATTAATGGAAAAGTATTTAAACTCTAATGAATCATCTGAAGATATATCTGGAATAATTGCAGATCTCAATAAAAATAAGGAACTAGAATATAAGACCAATATTAAAGTATTATCAACATTTACTAAAGATTTCTTGAAAGAATTGAATTTTGAATGGCCAAATATCGACGTAAATTATATTTTAAAATATATAGAATATTTAAAAGAAGTAAAATTTTTATAACTATTAGGAGGTATAAATATGATATTTAATACAACATTGCTATTATTATTAATTACATTAACATCTTGCTTTGGATTGATGATTGATTTAGCAAAAAGAAAAAATAATACTAAGTTGCATAGAGAGTTTATTTTAATATATACTTTATTAGCAATATATCTATTAGCACTAATACTGCAAATTTTATTTAATGGAGTTGGACAAATATATTTTGACTATATAACATATGTGGCGGGGGTGTATTTACCAGTCGCATTTATGGCCTTGGCTTCGACTTATTTAAAACCAGAGTTTGATTTAAAAAAAATCTTATGGATGTTGATAGTACCTACCGTTACATTAATCGTATTATGGACGAATGATATTCATCATTTATTCTTTGTTAAATATTCAATTAATATAAGTGATGGAGTTGTAGGTCCATACTTTATAGTACATTCAGTATATTCATATGTATTATTGACTTTTGCATTGTTTACATTAATTTATGCGTCAATTCGTAATTCAGGATTCTTTTCTAATCAAACTGCATTAATTGTATTGGGAAGTATGGTTCCACTCTTTGCAAATGTTTTAGGAACTTTTAAAATAATACCGATGACAATATATGTTACTCCAGTATTATTTATGTTTGCAACTATTTGCTATGCTATCGCAATATTTAAATATAAGGCTCTTAATATAACACCAATAGCCTTTAGAACAGTAATAGATACAATGTCTGATGCATTTATTGTAATATCAAATGATGGAACTATAGTGGATAAAAATTTAACGTTTGAAAATATATTTAAAGAAATTTTAAAAGCAAATAGGGAAGATAATTTATTTGAAATGATTGAAAAGAGTAATTTGCTAGATTTGAAAGATTTAAAAATTCACATAAAAGAATCTAGAAAGATGGGAAGTATAATCAAAGAGGAATATCACATAATTAATAAAACGTTTAATAAATATTTTGAAGTTGATATACATCCAATAAAAATTAAGAGTAATTCAGAATATATAGGTACATTACTACTGTTTAGAGATATAACCCAACATAAAAAAGATATACAAGAAATAGAGGATAAGCAAGAGGTTATAGTGAAGCAGGGACAACTTGTTTCCATAGGTGAACTTGCTGGAGGCGTTGCTCATGATATAAATACTCCTATTTCAGCTATAAAAACAGGCATACAAATGCTTCAAGAAATGTATATACCTAGGGATGAAACTGAAAAAGAATTATTATTTAGAATGAGTAATTGTACTGAGAAAATCATTAAAATAGTTAACAGTATGCGAAATCAGATAAGAAATTTAGGTAGTGATCAGAAATTTAACTTCAAAATAAGCGAAGTCATAGAAGATGTAAGAATTATAGCATATAATGAATTTCAAAAAAGCAGATGCGAATTAAGTGTAAACATTGAAGACGATTTGAGTGTTTATGGAGATCCTACAAAACTAGGTCAAGTGTTTACTAACTTGTTTTTAAATGCTATTCAAGCATATAACGAAAAAAGTGGTAAGATAGAGGTTTCTGTAACTAAAGCACCAAGTAATAAGATTATGGTTCAAGTAAGAGATTACGCTGGTGGAATACCAGAAAATATAAAAGAATTTGTATTTAAAAATATATTAACTACGAAGGGAACAAAAGGTACAGGGCTTGGACTTTATCTTGCATATTCAGTTATTAAAGGTGAATTTTCAGGGGAGATAACATTTGAATCTTCTGAGGGACAAGGTACTACATTTTATATATTATTAGATAGAGCGAAAGAAGAAAGTAAAGTTTCAGTTGCTCAAGAAATTAATAATGAAGATAAAACTGAAATCAAATAGAAAAAGTAAAATAAAATGATAAAAAGTGGGTTAAATACCCACTTTTTTGCATCTATCTTCAATAGGACATATGTCACATTTAGGCTTACGAGAGATGCATATTGCTCTACCATGAAACACTAATATGTGATTTAATTTATTAAAATATTTTTTATCTACTTTCTTTATTAACTCTTGTTCTTGCTTCAGTGGTATATCACTTCTGGTAAAACCTATTCTTTTTGATGTTCTAGATACATGTGTATCTACAGCAATTCCTTCGGTTTTGTTATAGCATTCTTGAAGAATTATATTTGAACTTTTTCTTCCTATTCCATATAGTTTAGTTAATTCTTCCATACTGTCAGGAATAGTATTGTTATAATTTTCAAATATACTTCTTGCAGTAAGTTGGATATTTTTTGCCTTTGTTAAGTAAAATCCGCAAGGTCTTACTATTTTTTCTATATCAGATAAATCAGCATTTGCTAAACACTTAGCGCTAGGATATTTATTAAACAAGATAGGAACTACCTTATTAACCATATCATCAGTACATTGCGCAGCTAGTATTAGTGCGACTACAAGTTGTAGAGGAGATTCATAATTTAATCTACATTTAGCTTCTGGATATGCTTGTTTCAATATTTCAATTATTTCATTAATTTCTTTTTTTGTTTGTAAGTTTCTACTCATTATATTCACCTATAGTTTAATATTTTCATATTATATATTAAATATATTACTATATATTTAATCTAAAGTCAAGGAGGAAGTGTAATAAATGTTTGTTGGAGTATTTAGAAAGACGATAGGATTATTTATGTTAGCATTAGGAATTGGAGTAATACTAGCACTATTATTACCATTTTGGGGATGGATCGTACTAGTAGCAGCAGCTCTTATAATACTTCGGCATTTCATGGTTCTTATGCTAAATGAAGGAGGAATTATATATGAAGATAGTTGTATATAAGCCAGGTAAGTTTATGAGACTTATATTTAAAACAATTTTTAAAGTTTAACATACATAAAAGAAGAACTTAATTTAAAGTTCTTCTTTTTCTATTATTAGTAGTTTTTTCAATTTTATATTATTTTTGCATAAAAAAAGAAGTATAATTTAAAATCATACATCTTTTATACAATTATATTGCTCTTTCAACTTTTCCACTTTTTAAACATCTAGTACAAACGCTTACTTTTTTAGTTGTGTTTCCACCAGCGTTAGTTCTAACAGTTTGTATGTTAGGTTTATAAGTTCTAGCAGTTTTTCTATTTGAGTGGCTCACTTGAAGTGAGAATTTAACGTCTTTTGAACATATTTCACATTTTGCCATTTTAAATTGCCCCCTTTAATTGATTTAAATAATTACTTATATATTGTAACATAAAAAATACAAATAATCAATGTATAATAAGCAAAAAGTTATATTTTAATCAAAAAATATAACTTTTTACACATAAACTTATAATTTTAAGATTATATTTTTATAATACAACCAGTTGCATGACCAGCTAAAAATTCTTCTTTAGAAGTTTGTGGAAATCCACCACTTAGAACAACTGTATCATCATCTTTTAATAAATTCATATCTTTTAATTTTTGTATTCCTAATTTTAATATAGTATCAAAGTTATATTCTTCTGGAATATGAACTGCTTTAACACCGTGTTCTAATGACATTTGTCTGTATGTATGTAAATTAGCTGTTATTACATAAATAGGACAAGCAGGTTTAAAACTAGATAACATAGATGGAGTTTGACCATGTTCAGATACAGCAATTATTGCATCTGCGTTGGAAAACATTGCAGAACAACAAACAGCAAAGTTAGCTTGTTTCTTAAATTCATATGCATCGTTTACATCTACATCAGCAACTGTTGTAGTTAATTTTTCTAAGTTTTTCTTTTTAAATCTTTTCCAATAATCTATGTTTTGCTCAGATTTTTCAGCTATTTTAGCCATTATAGTAACTGTTTCTAAAGGATAAGATCCTTGAGCTGATTCACCAGAAAGCATTACAGCACTACTACCATCATAAACTGCATTTGCAACGTCAGAAACTTCTGCACGAGTAGGTCTTGGATTGTTTTGCATAGATTCTAGCATTTGTGTTGCAGTTATAACAGGTTTTCCAGCAGTAACTGTTTTTCTGATCATTATTTTTTGAGCAGCTGGAAGATCTGCTATATCAATTTCACTACCTAGATCACCACGAGCAACCATTATACCATCAGTAACTTTTAATATTTCATCAAAGTTATCTAATCCTTCTTGGTTTTCAATCTTAGATATTATTTTAATTTCTGTATTTCCTAAAGAATGTAATAGATTTCTAAGTGCTAGAACATCTGAAGGTTTTCTAACAAATGAAGCTGCTATGTAATCGAAATCATTTTCAACTGCAAATTTAACATCTTCAATATCTTTTTCTGTAAGTGCTTCTAAATTAACTTTTGCACCTGGAAGATTAACATTTTTTCTGTTTCCTATAACACCAGTATTTAAAACTGTACATTGGATATTATTTCCTTCAATGCTATCAATGTGTAATTCAAGTAAGGCATCAGCGATTAAAATATATCCACCAACTTTAACATCCTTTGCAATGTCTTTGTATGACATAGATATTACTTCATCTGTGCATGGAACATCGTCAGCTGTTACTGTAATTTTGCTTCCTTTTTTGAATTCATGTTTTTTACCATCAGCAAATACACCAGTACGAATTTCTGGTCCTTTTGTATCAAGTAAGAATGCTACTGATGTACCTAATTTTTCGTTTAATTTTTTTAATGTCTTAACTTTCCCTAAATGTTCTTCATGATCTCCATGAGAAAAGTTAAGTCTCATAACGTTTACTCCTGCATGAATCAATTTTTCGAAAATATCTTCTTCTTGACTAGCAGGTCCAATAGTTGCAACTATTTTTGTTCTTCTCATAACAATTATTCACTCCTTTATATATAGTTTGCATTTAAGCAATATATAGTATACTTAAAAAAACATAAAAAGTCAATAAAATTTTATTAAAAAGCTGAAAAATGTCGAAATAAATATAATTATTATGATGAGATCATATAATTTTAACATTTTTATTTACTTTTTGCTGCATTCATAGTATAATATATTGCAAACATGATGTGAGGGTGAGTAAATATGCAAAAACTTAGTTTAAGTGATGAAGAAAAGTTATCTAGAAGAGAATATTTAAAAAAGAAGAAGAAACAATCTATAGGAATTAAAACTGCTAGTAAGAAAAAATATATTGTTATGTTTTTTGTTACTGTATTGATATTATATGTATTTGTACAATTTTATATATATTATAAAGAGAACAATTATAAATATTCTTCTGATGCAAATGTTGATAAACAACCTGTTTACGATATGTATTATATGTCAGTAGGATACACATATTCACCAAAATCTTCTTTAAATAGTATTAAATCCAATAGTTTTGAAGAGAAACTTGTATATAAAGATTTAGGATTTTCACATATTAAGCCAACTAGTGAGTATATATATGGTATAAATGATAAATCTATTTCAAGATTAAACAAATTAACAAATGAAGTAACAATTGTATATGAAAAAGACGTACAAAAATATACTATGTATAATAATGAGATTTATGCTATAGTTGGTAGTACTAATAAATTAGTATATATAGATAGTAATACAAATGAATCAAAGGATCTAGGTATACAAAATGTATCTGAAATTTTGGTTGACGAAAAGAATTTATTTTTATGTATAGATGAGACATCTAAAAAATCTTTAATTAAAATAAATAAAGATGGAACAGATAAAAAAGTTCTTACAGGAAATGAAAATGTTTCGTACATAATACAAAATGAAACTAAAATATTTTTTATAAATAAAGCTGATGGAAATAAAATATATTTCGTTAATAAAGATGGTAGTGGTATAGGTAAGGTTGCGGATATTAAATCTGTTACGGATACTGGTGCTATTTTGGATATTGATGGTTCAAAATATGTTTTTACAATTGGTAATATTTTATATTATATAAACACCGATGATAAAAGAAATTTATGGAAAATAAATTTAGATGATAAAACTACTGAAAAAGTAATATCTATGCCAGTAGATATTTTAGAAAAAGTTGAAAATACAGTTTTTTATAAACTTGAAAATGAAAAAGGCGTATATTTATTTAATCTAGAAACTAAATTTACTTCACAGGTTTCTCCTAGATTAATAACAGAATTTGTATTAAATAAATAGGTTAGAGGGAGTCATTATTTTATGAAGAAAATAAAACTTATATATAATTCAGTAGCTGGTCAAAGTAAATTCAAATACTTTTTAGATACTGTCATTGAAAAATTTATGCATGCTGGTTTTGAAGTATCTATATTTAGAGCAGGTAAAAAAACTAATTTATATGATTTTTTAAAAGATGTTGGTGAAGATACATATGGAATAGTAGTAGCTGGTGGAGATGGTACAATAAATAGAGTTTTAAATGTTATGATGAAAAACAATATAAAAGTACCACTTGGGATAATACCAGCGGGTACATCTAATGATTTTGCTAGACATATAAAAATGCCTACTAATTTTTCTAAATGTATTGATAAGATATTAGCAGGTAATATACAAGAAGTAGACGTTGGTCTAGCTAATGATAAATATTTTATTAATGTATGTTCTGCAGGACTTTTTACAAATGCATCTCAAAAAGTAGATGTTGTGCTTAAAAATTTAATAGGTAAGATATCTTATTTTATTGCAGGTGCGGTTCAAATGATTAAATTTAGACCATTCTATGTAAAAATAGAAACTGAAAACGATATTTTAATAGAAAAAGTATCATTATTTCTTATATTCAATGGTAGCAGTGTTGGTGGTTTAGATAAATTCACAGATAGTCCTAGCATACAAGATGGATTATTTGATATCATAATAGTGAAAGATTGCAAATTTCATGAAGCTAGTGTATTACTTGCTAAGATTCTTACGGGAAATCACTTTTCAGATAAGAATGTAATATATTTAAAAGAAAGATGGTTAAAAGTAACAAAGGTAAAAGGTAATTGTGATGATCCTGATGTTGATGGAGATGAAGGACCACATTTTCCACTTGAAGTTACTTGTATAAAAAATGGAATAAAGATGTTCCTATAGGTGAAAATATGGAAAACAATTTAGAAGATATAATAAAAAAGCAAATGCTAAAGCATGAAGAAATACTATCTCAATATGCTACTAAAAGTAGTGACAGTATTAAATTTAGAGAAGAACTTCCATGTATTAGAACTGTATTTGCTAGAGATATAGATAAAATAGTCCATAGTAGTGCATATACAAGATATATGGGAAAAACTCAAGTATATAGTTTGGATATAGATAATATATCTAGAAGAAGTACTCATGTGCAGTTTGTAAGTAGAACTGCTAGAACTATATCAAGGGCATTGGGACTTAATGAGGATTTATGCGAGGCTATAGCACTTGGACATGATATTGGTCATGTTCCTTTTGGACATACTGGTGAAAAAATACTTAATGAAATATCTCTTGAAAAAACTGGTAAGGTTTTTGCGCATAATGTTCAAAGTGTTAGAACTTTAATGAACTTGGAAAATAACGGTAGAGGAATAAATATTTCTCTTCAGGTTTTAGATGGAATAATGTGCCATAATGGTGAATTTGTTTCAAATGAATATAGACCATTAAATAAAACTAAAGAAAGTTTTTTAGAAGAATATACTAGTTTATATGAAAATGAAAATAATATAACTAAACTAAGACCAATGACTTTAGAAGGGTGTATTGTTAGATTATCTGATATTATTGCATATGTTGGTAAAGATATAGAAGATGCTGAAAGTATTAAAACATTTTCAAAAGACAAAATATCAAAAGAAATAGTTGAAGTGGTCGGTAGTACTAATAAAGATATAATGAATAATATTATTTTAGATGTCATATATAACAGTTATAATAAACCATATATAGCTATGTCAGAAAAAATGTATGATGTAGTTAAAAAATTAAAAAAATTCAATTATGATAATATATATATAAATGCTAATACTGACGAAAATTTAAAGTTATATAGAGAAATGTTTACTAAATTATTTGATGTATATCTAAAGGCTATTAAAGAAAAAACGCAAGAAAATGATATACTTAAGTTATTTTTAAATGATATGAATAGTGAATATTTAGAAAATAATTCTGACGAAAGAAAAGTAATAGATTATATAGCTGGTATGACAGATAAATATATGTACTCACAGTATAAAAAATATGTTAATATGAATTAGTAAGGAGAGATAATATATAATGTATGATAAAAAAATAGATAAGAAGTGGCAAGATGTTTGGGAAAAAGAGAAATGTTTTTGTGCAGTAGATGACACAAGTAAGAAGAAGTTTTATTCATTAATAGAATTTCCATATCCTTCTGGTGCAGGACTACATGTAGGACACGCTAGAGCTTTTATGGGTATGGAAGTTATATCTAGAATGAAAAGAATGAAAGGATATAATGTGTTATTTCCTATTGGTTTTGATGCATTTGGACTTCCTACAGAAAATTATGCAATGAAAACGGGTATACATCCAAGAACTGTAACAGATAACAACATTGAAATATTTACTAAGCAATTGAAATCTTTTGGACTTTCATTTGATTGGGATAGAGTAGTAGATACAACAACTCCAGAATATTTCAAATGGACACAATGGATATTTTTAAAATTATTTGAGCATGGAATGGCATATAAGGATAAGACATATGTAAATTATTGCCCAAAATGTAGAGTAATACTTGCAAATGAAGAATCTCAAGGTGGAATATGTGATAGATGTGATAGCCAAATTATCCAAAAAGAGAAAGAAGTTTGGATGCTTAAAATAACAGACTATGCAGATAAATTACTAGATGAATTAGGTAATTTAGACTTTTCAGATAGAGTTAAAATAGAGCAGGAAAATTGGATTGGTAGATCATATGGGGCAGAAGTAGATTTCGGCATTGAAGGAACAGATAAAAAATTAAAAATATATACAACAAGACCAGATACAATTTTTGGTGTTACATATATGGCAATTGCTCCAGAACATAGATTATTAGATGAACTTAAAGATAAAATTACTAACTTTGATGAAATAGTTGAATATAGAAAAAAAGCAGCGGAAAAATCTGAATTTGAAAGAACAAAACTTGTTAAAGAAAAGACAGGAGTTAAAGTAGAAGGTATTAGTTGTATCAATCCTGTAACAAATGAGAAGATTGCTTTGCTGGTTGCAGATTACGTTATGCTTGGATATGGAACAGGAGCTATTATGGCAGTTCCTGCTCATGATGAAAGAGATTTTGATTTTGCTAAAAAATTTAATATAGATATTAAACCAGTAATAGCTATGGATTACATAGATCCTACTAATCCGCCTAAAGAAGGTATGCCAAACAAAGAAGGAAATGGTGTACTTATTGTTGTAAAACATTGGAGCGAAGAAAAATATATTTGTTCTATGTGGAAAGATTATGATTGGAAAAATTTAATTACAGGTGGAATTGAACCAGGAGAAACTGCATTAGAAACAGCTGTAAGAGAAGTAAAAGAAGAAACAGGTTATATAGATATTAAAAACGTAAGTTATATACCATTTGAACATTTTGATCATTTTTGTGCATCCCATAAAGGTGTAAATAAAGTGGTTCATCAAAAAGATGTATTTGTAGAACTTGCTAGTGATAAACAGGTAGAAATAAGTGAAGATGAGAAGAAGTTAGTAGATAATGTTTGGCTTTCTAAAGAGGAAATGTTTGAAACTATTAATAAAGAACATCATAAATTAGTATTTGATATTTGTGTAAATGGAGCAAGACCATACTTAGGTGATGGTATATTCATAAACTCTGAATTTTTAAATGGACTAAATGTTAAAGAGGCAACTGTTAAAATTAACGAATTCTTAGCTAAAAATAAATTAGGGACACCAAAAACTAATTACCATATGAAAGATTGGGCTTTTGCAAGGCAAAGATACTGGGGAGAGCCTGTACCAATAGTAAAATGTGATAAATGTGGATTAGTTCCAATGAATGAAAAAGATTTACCACTTACATTACCAGAAATTAAAGATTTCATGCCAGGTGAGGACGGTGAATCTCCACTAGCTAAAATTGATTCATGGGTAAACACTACATGCCCAAAATGTGGAGGTAGTGCAAAGAGAGAAACAGATACAATGCCACAATGGGCTGGCTCTAGTTGGTACTATTTAAGGTATATTGACCCTAAAAACAATGATAGTTTAGCGTCAGCAGATAAATTAAAATATTGGTTACCAGTTGATTGGTACAATGGTGGAATGGAACATGTAACAAGACATTTAATTTATTCAAGATTTTGGCATAGATTTTTATATGATATAGGTGTTGTACCTACAAAAGAACCATATGCTAAAAGAACAACACAAGGATTAATACTTGGACCAGATGGAGATAAAATGTCTAAATCTAAAGGTAATGTTGTAAATCCTGATGATATAATAAAAGAGTATGGTGCAGATACTTTAAGAACGTATATATTGTTTATTGGTGAATATTCACAAAGTGCTCCTTGGTCTGAAAATGGTGTAAAGGGTGCTAAAAAATTCTTAGATAGAGTTATGAGACTTAAAGATATGGTAACTAACGAAAAATTAGATTCTAAAGAATTAGATAGAGAAATGAACATAATGATTAAAAAGGTAACTTGTGATTACGAAGAAATGAAATATAATACTGCTATTGCATGTATGATGTCATATGTTAATTTGTTATATAAACAAGAAAAAATAGATATAAAGTATATAAAACCATTCTTGCAAGTTTTAAATCCAGTAGCTCCTCATACAACCGAAGAACTATGGGAATTACTACAATTAGAAAATTATATTTTTACAACTCCTTGGCCAGAATATGATGAAAACAAAATGGTAGCAGAAGAAATAGAAATGGCTGTTTTAATTAACGGAACTGTAAGATTTAAAGTAACTGTAGATAATAACTTTAATGAAATAGAAATTGAAAAAATAGTTAGACAAGATGAAAGATTAAAACAATACACACTAGATAAAGAAGTAAAAAAGGTTATTGTTGTAAAAGGAAGAGTAATTAATGTAGTTATATAAAAGTATAAGGCAAAATAATTAAATAGTATAATAATAAAAAATGTATCCGCCAAATTTTGGCGGATACATTTTTTCTATTCAATTTTAAATAAGCTTTGATAGTATTTGGATAAATTATTGTTACGTTCTGATGCTGATCTGGAAAATAGTTCATATTCAGACAACATTCTTGCGGAGTCATAGGCTAATATTTTTTCAGTAACATAACCTAGACTAGGAGCAATTTCTTCAGGAATCATTAACCTTAAAGTTGAGTCAATTACATATCCTTCGTTAATAATCCAAGCATGGTTACCATTTTTCGAACCTTTTGTACCAATTAATATTGGTAATGTTCCATATGCAAGTTCTGCTTTTTTTAAAGCAATTGCAAAATATCTTGAAGTAAGACCGCAGTGACCAATATTATACCCAAATTCATAGACTTGGCGCATTGTTTGAACTAAATCTTCATTATTGCTGAGTTTTATATTCATGAGATAATCGTTTAATTCATCATTCCAAACGTAATGCTCCAAATCGAAAGAAAATTTTTTTGAAAGTTTAATCCGAAGATCATCAGAGAAATACATTAGGACCACTCCTTAGGTTTTATTTAACATATATATTATATCATACTTATGTCAAATTGTAAAGCAAATTACGGCTATAGGTCTATATTATTATTGAATAAATGTAATAATGTATATATGAATTCGACATAAAAATATATATTTCTAATATATAATGATTTAATATTGACATTTAAATAAACATATTATATAATTTTAATTAATGTAAAATATGGTTATATTTTAAAAATTTAGGAGGAGATATTATGGAAATATTTGTAGGTATTTTAATTTTAATAATTATTCTAGTTATATTTTTATATAATAATTTAATTAGACTTAGAAGTATTGTTAATAATGCTTTTTCAAGTACAGACGTTATTTTAAAGAGAAGGTATGACTTAATACCTAATTTAGTAGAAACTGTAAAAGGTTATATGGACCACGAAGAAAGTGTTCTTATAAAGGTAACTGAACTTAGGACTCAGGCACTTGAAAATGGAGTATCAATTGATAAAAAAATTAAAATAGATAAAGATATTTCATCAGATATGAATAAAATTTTTGCTCTAAGTGAAGGTTATCCGGAGTTAAAGTCAAGTGAGAATTTTTTAAAACTTCAAACAGCTATTATAGATACAGAAGATGAAGTAGCAGCAGCTAGAAGAACATTTAATGCAGCTGCCACTGAGTATAATATAAATATTAAAGTTTTTCCTAGTAATATATTTGCAACGTTGATGGGATTTAATGAAATTAGTTTATTTGAAACTAAAGATACTGAAAATGTTAATATAAAGTTGAGGTAAAAATATGTATATTGATTTAGAAAATTTTCAAAAAGTGTATTATGAAAAGGTGAAGCCTTTAGAAGAAGAATTTGAAAATGATAAGGTAACTGTACGTATGAAGATGGCTATAATTATTATAATAGCTATTGCTATAGAATTTTTTTTATACGCAGCGGTAATATCATCAAATACTGAGAGTACTAAATTATTTATATATGTTATAGTTATAGCAGCATTTTTATGTGGCGCAGTTATAAGAAATTTTACTAATAAGGCTAAGAGAACTATTTTTCCAACATTATTTAAAAGTATAGACAGCAATCTAATTTACGATGATGTAATGAGAATTTCAAGAGATAAATTTATCGATTCAAATTTATTTACTTCTTCTAACTGTTCATATTCACCACAGGATTGTCTATCTACAAAAATATTTGATAAAGATGTTAAAATGTGTGAGTTAGAAGTTCAAACTGGCAGTGGTAAAAATAGACATACCGTATTTTCTGGTATATTTTTAAATATTGTATTAGACAAAAAATTGCAAAGTGATATGAAAATTGTATATAATACATCAAAAGATTTTGGAATAATAAAAACTTTATTTGCAAATGAAGATAAGGTCAATTTGGAAAATATTGAATTTGAGAACGAATATGATGTATATTGCTCAGATCAAATATATGCAAGGAAAATAATAACATTAACTTTCATGGAAAAATTACTATATGCTACAAATAAACTAAATAGGAGGATTAAAATTTCATTTAAAAATAACAATATATATATTGCAATTAGTGGTCTTCAGCTCATAAATGATAGCGCTTTATTTTCTAAAAAAATTGACATGATGAATATAGCAAGAGAAATAAATGATATTTTAACAATTATTGATACCATAAGTTATTTGGATTTAGATGAAAAAATATCATAGTATATAATTAAATAATAAGGAAAAGTGGGTTAAGTTTTATTTATCCACTTTTTTTGCCATGTATTTTTCAATTTTATATTTCTAATAAAAGTAACATTAGTGCAGAGCACTGAGGGAATATATGCCAATTTAGCTTTAGTTGATGAAATCGTCTTAATTTTATGATATAATATATAAGCAACGAAAAATATATATTAGCATTTAATTAAATGTTAATACAAAAAATACTAATGTAGGGGGAATATTAATGTGTGATGATGAAAAAAGGATTTTAAAAATTATAAGTGTAAATTTTGTAATTGGATTGCTCTGTATTATATTCATTGATGCTTGTGAATTAAAAATTATTGGAAGTCAAATAGATAATTTGGATAGTATTTATTTAGCTATAACTATAAAAACAATTATTGCTATTACTATATTTGTAATAGCAATTCATGGCTTGACAAAATTGTTCAATAAGAAACTTAATTTTGAATATATGACTGGACTATATAGTAGGCGGAAGTTATTTATAGATTTAAATGATTTAATTAGCAATAATAGTGAATTTACATTGTGTTATATTGATTTTAATAATTTAAAAGTCGTTAATGATAGCTATGGACATACCGCAGGAGATATGCTTATAAATGAGTTTTCAAGAAGGATTTGTCTACTTAAATCTCAAAAAGTAGTTGGTTATCGAATTGGAGGAGACGAATTCATCGTTATAATAAAGGATAAGTTAGAAAGAGAAAGTTGTTTAGAAAATATATGGAAAATAACTGAAGAAGATGTAAAGGTAATATCTAATAAATCATTAAAGATATCTTTTACAATGGGTGTCGTTGATAATGACTTTGTTTCTACAGTTGAAGAACTTTTAATTAAGGCAGATAATATTATGTATAAAAATAAAAGAGGTTAATTTTAAAATATATTTTAAATGCAGAAACCAGAGAAATTGAATAATTTTTCTGGTTTCTTATTTATAAATTTAAAAAATGTAGATTAATAGATATATTAGTAAAGTACACATTTTGTTTAATTTAATTATTACTTTACTTGAATATTTGTTCACTTTTTGATATAATGAAATTGGTGAAGAAAATGGAAAACAAAATTGGCTTAGATACAAGTATACAATTTTTAAAAGGTGTAGGACCGGTTAAAGCTGATGTATTTAATAAAATTGGAATAAATACAGTAAGCGATTTAATAAAGTACTATCCTAGAGTATATGAAGATAGAACACAACTTAGAAAAATAACTGAATTTATGGATGGTGAAAATGTTCTTTTTACAGCTAAACCATCTGGTAAAATAAATATTCAAAGAACAAGAAATAGACTTACTATTCATAAACTTTTTGTATCTGATGAGACAGATACATGCCAAATGGTCTGGTTTAACCAAAAATACTTATCAGATTATTTTAAAGAAAATACAGAATATGTTTTTTATGGAAAAGTAACTACTGAAAGAGGAATGTTTGTTATAGAAAATGCAATTATATATAACAAATATGATTTGTTTAAAATAATGGGTGTATATCCAATATATCCACTTACAAGTGGATTGACTCAAAAATACTTGTTTAATTTAATATCTAATATATTTGAAAATAATATTAAGTTACCTGAAGTTTTAAGTGCTGATTTGAAAAAAAAGTACGGCTTATGTGACATAGATTATGCAAGTTTGAAAATACATTTTCCAAAAAACTTTAATGAGGTTGCTATAGCAAGAAAAAGATTGATATTTGAAGAATTATTCAAATTGACATTAGCCCTTCAGCTTATAAAAGGAAAAGATAGTAAGATAAAGAAAACAAATGAATTTAAAAATATAAATATTGATAACTTTCTAAAATTACTACCTTTTGAATTTACAAATGCTCAGAAAAAAGTTGTTGAAGATATAAAAAAAGATATGTCATCAGATATATCTATGAATAGAATGATACAAGGAGATGTTGGAAGTGGAAAGACTATTGTAGCAGCGGCAGCTATATACATCTCAACAATTAATGAATATCAATCTGCTATGATGGCCCCAACAACAATACTGGCAAATCAGCATTATTTGGAATTAAAGCCTCTTTTTGAGAAACTAGGTTTTGAATCTGAAATTGTAACTTCTACTACAACAAAAAAGCAAAAAGAAAAAATTATAGAAAGGTTAAAAAATGGTGAGATAAATATAATATTTGGAACACATTCTTTAATTGAAGATAATATAGAGTTTAATAAACTTGGACTTGTTATAACAGATGAGCAGCATAGATTTGGTGTTAAGCAAAGAATGAAGCTTACTAATAAATCTAAAAATGTTGAAACATTAGTTATGACAGCAACTCCTATACCTAGAACTCTAGCACTTATGCTTTATGGTGACCTAGATTTATCTATTATAGACGAATTACCGCCAGGTAGGAAATATATTAAGACATTTGCAGTAGATAAAAGTTATGAATCTCGTATAAACTCTTTTATAGCAAAAGAAATAGATAAGGGTAGGCAGGTGTATGTCGTATGTCCTTTAGTAGAGGAAAATGAAACATTAGAACTTAGGTCTGTTTCACAAGTTTATGATGAATATATTTCAGGTGAACTTAAACAGTTCAAAACAGAATTTATACATGGAAAGATGAAAGCTAAAGAAAAAGACGATATAATGAGAAGATTTAAAAATAATGAATTCAGTATTTTGATATCTACAACTGTTATAGAGGTTGGTGTAAACGTACCTAATGCTACAATGATGATTATAGAAGATGCAGATAGATTTGGACTTGCTGCACTTCATCAATTAAGGGGAAGAGTAGGTAGGGGTATTCATGAATCGTATTGTATATTAAAGAGTAGAATAAGATCTAGTAAGGTAATGGAAAGACTTAAAATAATGGAAAAAAGTAATAATGGATTTGAAATAGCTGAAAAAGATCTAGAGCTAAGAGGTCCAGGAGATTTTTTTGGAATAAGACAAAGTGGACTTCCTGAATTTAAACTTGCGGATTTACTTAAGGATATGCACGTATTACAAATAACACAAGTAGCAGTTAAAGAATTACTTTCAAATGATAGACTATTAGAAAAAGAAGAAAACAGGATTTTAAAAGAAGAAATATACAATGAGTATGGAAATCAGTTAAAAAATATTGGAATGTAAGAATAAAATATTGAAATTGCAATAAAATAATAATTAAAGAGGTATTTATTATGAAAGGTATTTCTATTAATAAAATTGCAATAATAGGATTTTTCTTTATATCAATTTTAGGTACATTATCACATTTTATTTACGGTTGGTCACAAAACAACATTTTAATTGGAGCATTGTTTGCGGTCAATGAAAGTGTTTGGGAACATTTGAAAATTGTTATTATTCCATCATTTATATGGCTAGTTATTGAATATTTTATAAGATATGAAAAAGTAAATTTTTTTACATCCAAAATAATTTCATTTTTAACAAGTATGATCTTAATAATATCTGTTTTTTATGGGTATAAATTATTAATAGGTAAAGATGATTTATTAATTAATATTATTTCATTTTATTTTTCTATTGCTGCTGGACAGTATATTTCATATAAGATAATGAACTCTAGAAAACTGCCAAACATAGTTGAGAGTATATCAAAATTATTATTAGCTTTATTATTTATTTCTTTTATTATATTTACATATATACCACCAAAATTAGAGTTATTTAGAAATCCTCCAACTGATGGCTATGGAATAGAAGATTCAAAAAACACACTTAATTAAAATAAGTGTGTTTTTGTTTATATAATTAGTAATGTTTTTATATCCATTTGTTTTGTAACCAATATTTTTTATCTTCATTATCGTCAGAATATGTTTTTATCATTATCCCTAAAATTTTTGTCATAAAACGAGTAAACAAAGTTTTTTTTGCTGCTTTTTTATTTGAAATATCTTTATAAAATAATTTTGCTGCTTTTTTTATTTTTTCTTCCTTTTTAACTTTAAACTTCATTTCATCCCAGTTCCAAGCTGCAATAGGTATACCAATACTATGTTTTATTTCAAATCCAAGCCACTTCAAATTAATTTGTATATCATTTATACATTTTTTCATTCCAGCGCCAGCAGCAGTTGTAATAACTATAGTTTTTTTACCAAAAAAATTAGGATTTGGACGATGAGGCATCCATGAATATGCTAAATGATCAAATAAATTTTTTAATGGTGCGGACATACTCATAACATAAACTGGTGATGATACGATTATAGCATCAGAATTAATTATTTTAGTTATGATTTCTTTAACATTTTTATTTGAACTACATAAACTTTCAGATTTTTTAATACAATTATGACATCCTAAACAGAAGTTAGGTAAATCTTTAGGTAAAAAGACTTCATCAAATTCAAAATTATCAAATTTAGACAGTTCTTGTTTGAATATAGATACTGCTGTATGTGTATTTCCTATATGCGGAGTACCGTATATAATTAAAATTTTCATAAATATCCTCCGTTAAATAATATTAGTACCTATTAAAGTGCCAATCCAAAAAAATAATATTAGTAGGAAAAACAAAAGTGAGAATATAAATAAATTACATACAAATGAATTTATGAAACTTAATTTATATCTTTCTGCTGTTTTTCCTATAGCCGTTATAGTTTCTTCGCAAATTTGATTTGATTTATCATCATAGTCAATTTTACTTTTTATAGATTTAACTTTTATCTTTAAAAAATATCTGATCTTATTAAATATTTTTAGATAATCTATATTAACAGTAAGCAATGAGATAGATTGTAATAATAGAGTTATGATCAATATTATAATAGTATAAAACGTTAACTTAGGAATAAAACCACCTAAATTTGAGGTGTTAAACATAATTGAGGATATTGAACCCATTATGCTTGTACCTGTTATAGATGCTACTACTGATGCTATTACTTTGTATGATATATACCATATAAATAATGCAAATAGTGATGGTAACATTAGATAATGTTCTTTATAATTTTGCCTTGTTACTAACTTTAATGCAAAAAATATAAGTGTGTTTAAAATGGATATTAATAGCAATGATAAAAACAGTATTACCATTAACGTGAAAAATATCATATAAATCACATTATCCTTTCTTTATTTTAGCAAGTTTAGTTATACTAATAAGTTTTTTCTTTAAATTGAAAATACTTTTCTTTTCTGATTCTTTTTTATTTGATTTATCTTCACTTGATTTTTTTATTTCATAGTTTTTTATAACTTGAGTATATACTTCAATTATTTTATCTCCAAATTCTTTTGAAGAGTTTTGTGATGCTGTTATAAAACCATTTAATCTTAATTTACTAGCTAAAGTCTTATTAGTAAGAACTGAAACAATTGATTTTGCAATTTCTTTATCATGTCTAACTAACAATCCGTTTTCATTATGGTGTATAAATTCAGCTAAATTGGGTGCATATTTTGCAACAACCGGAATACCAGAAGCCATAGCTTCTATGAATGTTAGTCCTTGTGTTTCTGTAGTTGAAGCATTTACAAATACATCTCCGATAGAATAGTATAATGCAACTTTTTCCCATGGAACAGAACCAGTAAATATTACTTTATCACTTATTCCTAGTTTTGCAGCTTGTTCTACTAAACTATCTTTTGCAGGACCTTCACCAACTAATACAAATTTCGTATCTTTTAGTGTTCTAAACACTTCAGGCATTGCTGAAAGAATTTGATCTATACTTTTTTCTTCACCAATTCTTCCAATAAATAACACAACTTTATCATTTTCATTAATACCTATAGATTTTTTTAAGGCACTTCTATCTTCGTATGTAAAATTAGATGGATTAAAAGGCTCAATATCTATTCCAGTAGGAATTATGTATATCGGTTTATTTTTTACTCCACATCTATATTTTAAGTATTTCTCTGTTTTTTTAGATGGTGTAATAATACACTCTGCTTTTCTTACAAAGTTTTTACTAAAATTACGTGCAAAACGTTTAGGGTATATATTTCTTGTTCCTTTTATTGGAACAATATAGTGCATATAATCTTCCCACATTGTATGATAAGTATGTATAAATGGAACATTAAATTTTCTTGATATTATCTTACCAAATAAAGCTAACGAAAATTCAGATTGAGTATGAACTATATCTAAATTTAATTCTTTTATTTCTTTAGCAATTGGTCTTGAATAAAAAGTTGCAACTCTATACTTAAATTTCTTTGCAACAAAAAGTGGAATACTTTTTAACATATATAAATTCTGGTTTTCAGTAGGTTCATGTTTTGATGGACTAAAAATATATACTTCATGACCACGTTTTTTCATTTCTCTTTCTAACATTTTTATTGAAGTAACTACTCCGTTTATATCTGGATGGTAGGTATCTGTAAATATACCAATTCTCATTAGTTGTCCCCCTCGTATACCACAATATATGGTATGCATATTTATATTATATATTATACGACATTAAAAGTCAATATTTTATTGACTTTTAATTTTTGACGTGATAGAATTAATGGTAAAAGATAGTAAACCTTTCATGTAAATAAATTCATATATTTTAGTATACAATTAATAATATTATTAATTGTTACTAATAATTATTTGTATATTATCATAAGGATAAAGGAGAAAAAAATGAAGTTTAAAGTACATTCAAAGTTTAAACCTATGGGAGATCAAATTGAAGCAATTGACGTTTTATCTAAAAATATTGAAAAAAATGTAGAATTTCAAACATTATTAGGAGTAACGGGGAGTGGTAAAACATTTACTATTGCAAACGTCATAGAAAAAGTTCAAAAACCCACTATAATTTTGGCACATAACAAAACATTAGCTGGTCAATTATATAGTGAATTTAAAGAATTTTTTCCAGAAAACGCAGTTGAGTATTTCATATCATATTATGATTACTTTCAGCCTGAAGCATATATTGCATCTACGGATACATATATAGAAAAAGATAGTAGTATAAATGATGAAATAGACAAACTTCGTCATAGTGCAACTGCTGCTTTGTTTGAAAGAAAAGATGTAATAATAATAGCAAGTGTATCTGCTATATATTCATTAGGTTCACCGGAAGATTACTCTAGTATGGTTCTATCAATTAGACCTGGGATGAAAAAAAGTAGAGAAGAAGTACTAAAAAGGTTAATTGAAATGCAATATGAAAGAAACGATATAGATTTTAGTAGGGGTAAGTTTAGGGTAAAGGGAGATATACTTGATGTGTTTCCAGCTGGAAGTTCAAATGAAGTAATAAGAATTGAATTTTTTGGAAATGAAATAGAAAAAATATCTATTTTAGATAGTATAACTTTCAAAACTATTTCAACTTCTAAACATGAATTTATATATCCAAAATCTCATTATGTTATTGAAAAAGATAAGATAGATGCTTCAATTTCTAAAATTGAAGACGAACTTAAAGATAGAGTTAAATATTTTAAAGATAATGAAAAAATAGTAGAAGCTTATAGAATTGAACAAAGAACTAACTTTGATATTGAAATGTTAAAAGAGACGGGTTTTTGTCAAGGAATAGAAAACTATTCATTATATATGAGTGGAAGAGAAAGAGGATCTGTTCCATATACTTTATTTGATTACCTAGGTGATGATTTTCTTGTTGTAATAGATGAGTCACATGCTACAATACCTCAAATAAGAGCTATGTATAACGGAGATAGGGCAAGAAAAGAATCATTAATAGAGAATGGATTTAGATTAGAATCTGCTTATGATAATAGACCACTTAAATTTGAGGAATGGGAGAAAAAATTAAAAAATACTGTATTTGTTAGTGCAACTCCTGGAGATTATGAAAAAGAAAAATCTAAGGTTATTGCACAACAGATAATAAGACCTACAGGTTTAATTGATCCACAGATTATTGTTAAGCCTAGGGATAACCAAATAGATGACTTATTAAAAAATATTGAAGAAACAACGGCAAAGGGTGAAAGAGTATTAGTAACAACTTTAACTAAAAAACAAGCTGAAGAACTTTCTAGCTTTCTATCTGGAAAAGGTATAAAAGTAAATTATATGCATTCAGATATTAAAGCGCTAGAAAGATTAGAGATAATAAGAAATCTAAGGCTTGGTAAGTTTGATGTTCTTGTTGGAATAAATCTTTTAAGAGAAGGTTTAGATATACCAGAAGTTTCGCTAGTTGCTATATTAGATAGTGATAAAGAAGGATTTTTAAGAAGTGAGAGATCACTTATACAAACAATAGGTAGAGCAGCAAGAAATTCTAATGGTAGAGTTATAATGTATGCAGATGTACTTACTGATTCAATGGAAAAAGCTATTAAAGAAACAAATAGAAGAAGACAAATACAAACAGAATATAATACAGTTCACAATATAGTACCACAATCAATAGTTAAAGATGTATTTAGTAGTATAAAAGCTACATTTAGTGAAGAAGAGCAAACCAAAGTAAATGTAGATAAAATTGAAAACGTTGAAGAAACAATAGAAAGACTTACAGAAGAAATGATGTCATATGCTAGAAAATATGAATTTGAAAAAGCTGCGGCTATAAGGGACTTCATAGAAGAATTAAAAAAAATGTAAAATATATTAATTTAATTGAAATAAAAAAATTATATGATATAATGAAATTACAAGGGGTGTAGTTTATGTCAAAGTATGAGGAATTATTTTTTCCAGCTACAAATACAATAGATGAATTTAATAAAAATGCTGTATTTGTTGGGATGTTAATAGTAGCATTTTTAAGTGTAATATATATTGTGAGTAGTGTTAAGCGTTTAAAAATAATTTTCAAAAGTAGAGATAATAGTTTAAGACAAAACAGTTATATATTTTTTAAAATCGTATCAATGCTTTTTTTAGCTTATGTAACATATGAAATTGTAAATATTATTTTAAGCATTGCATAGTTTATACTGAAATATTTTGTCTAGTTTTGTCGAAGGTATTGTTTTTTTTAGTAGAATAATGTAGAATATTATTAATATTTTAGTGATATACTATATTAAAGAAGTAACTGAATTTTATTTAAATTCAGTTACTTCTTTTTCTAATTGTATTATTTTATTGTTTAAGTATTTCAACATACTTTCATTATCAAAACTAAATGTGTATTTGTTTGCAAATAAGAGTTGTCTATTTTTTTTGAATTTCTTATTTACATCGTTTTTTCCATATTTACTATCACCTATTATTGGGTGATTTATACTTGCTAAGTGTGCTCTTATTTGATGTGTTTTCCCTGTGTGAAGAATAACACTTAATTTTGCATAATCTTGTTTTATGTTTTTTTCTAGTACAGTAAATTCTGTTGTTATTTTTTCAGAGTATTTAACATTTGTTTGAGATATTTTCGAAAACCCAGCTTTTTTATCTTGTAATATATATGCTTCAAGTACATTATGTGATTTGGCAAAGTTGCTATTTGCAACATAAGCTATATATTCTTTGTGAATCTTATTATCTTTAAATGCATCTAACATTTCTACATATGCATTTTCATTTTTAGTAAATATAACAAGTCCACCAGTATTTCTATCTAATCTATGACATATTTTAATGTTATTATCATTTAAATCCTTTATTACCAATTCTTCAAATGTTGGTTCAAAAAGTTTAGAACTTAAATCTTCATTATTAGATAGTATTCCTTGTGGTTTAAAAGCAATTAAAATATTCTCATCATTATAATAATACTTTATTTCTTTTGGTAAATTAAATAATATATTATCTTGGATATATACATCTAAAATATCATTATTTTGCACTAATATATCACTTGAGATTTTACTATTATTAACACGAATATCTTTATTTCTAAGAGCCTTACATATAGCAGAGTAAGGTACATTCTTAAATATACTTGTTAAGTATTTTGAAACTAATATTTTTTTATTTTTTTCTTCTATTTTTACAATTAAATTTTTCATGCATATATTATATCCTTATTTTTCTATAAATGCAATATTTTTATTGATTTTTTATAGAATTTAGTGTATAATTAACTATACAGAAAAGAGTTGATAGATTTGGAAAAAGATATATTAAAAAAAATATTTTCTAATAATACAAAAGAAGCAATAGTAAGATTTGTAAAGAAACATTCAGTAATGCCATATATTTTAATTGGAGTTACAATGTTTTTCCTTACTATGATGCTAACAGCACAAATGAAAACTGTAAATTCAACAACGGAAATATTACAAGGAAAAAGAGAATCTCAACTTATAGATGATTTAGTACAACTTCAAAGAAAATATAATGATTTAAAAGCAGATCATGATGAAAGTGTAAAAATTGTTGAGGAATATAAATCAAATTCAGCAACAAACAGTCAGCTTATATCATCAATGACTGATGAATTAAAAAGATTATCAATATCTTCAGGAACTGTAAACGTAAAAGGGGAAGGTATAGTTATTGTTTTAACTGATGGTACGAAAGTATTAGAACCAGATCTTAGACAAGATTCACTAGTACATGACAGTGATTTACTTACTGTTGTAAATGAACTTAAAGCAGCAGGTGCAGAGGCTATTAGTATAAATGGTCAAAGAGTAATAGCTACATCAGCTATTAGATGTGCAGGGCCAATTATACAAGTTAATTATCAAAGAGTAGCAGCACCATTTACTGTGAAGGCTATAGGTAATGCACAGTATTTAGAAAGTGCTATAAATATAAAAAACGGCGTAGCAGACTTATTAAGAGAGATTGGTATAGGTGTTAAAATAACTAGGGAAAAAGATATAAAAATACAAAAATTTGATGGAGCATTGAACTTTGAAAATGCAAATATAGATGAATAGGGGGCGCTAAAATAATATGGTAGGAGTTATAATTTTAATTGGATTTGTAATAGCAGGATTTCTTACTGGTTTAAATTTAGTAATACCTTATGTGTATTCTAAATATATTGCGGTTGCTATTTTAGCTTGCTTAGATTCAGTTTTTGGTGCATTTACTGCAAATATAGATAAAAAATTTAGAATAAATATATTTTTATCTGGCTTTTTTGGAAATGCGCTTATTGCAATGTTTTTAGTATTTATAGGCGATAAATTAAATGTAGATATTTATTTAGCTGCTGTTATAGTATTTAGTGGAAGATTACTTAATAATTTTTCAACTATACGTAGAGAGTATATACAAAAAATTGATAATAAAGTAAATAGAGAAAAAAATAAAAATAAAATAGAAAAAATATAAATTTAAATAAGAAATATTATATAACGTAACATATAGATTGAGGTAGTTTTTTACAATATCAATTTATATGTTACGTTTTTTATTAAAAATATACGTATAATTATATTTGATTATAGAAATAGTAATAGTAATAGTAAATGAATCTTAAAATGTTTTTGTTTTTTTATTGAAATAAAAATAAAAATGATATATAATAAAATTTATATGAAACATATATAAAAGGGTGTATAGATATGAGAGATAAAAAAATACAAGATAAAGTTCAAAGTAATATGAATAAAAAAATATTTGAATATAGTAAAATGAGTGAAAAGGAAGTTTTAGATAGTTTTAAAACTAATGAAAATGGTTATTCTACTGAAGATGCTTCAATATTATTAGAAAAAAATGGCTATAATAAAGTTGAAAATGAAGATGAAGTAAAAATATACGATTTAGTTATACAATCTTTTTTTGATCCATTTAGCATTATACTTATGGGTATAATACTAATTTCTGTATTTACTGATATTCTATTAGTACAAGAGAAATCATATTCAAAAATTGTAATTTTAAGTTTAATAATTTTAGTTAGTGGAACAATACATTTTATTCAAGATTTAAGATCAAGAAAATCTATGAAAAAATTGAAAGAAATGGTTTCTAATACTATTGCAGTAATGAGGGATAATAAATTAGTTGAGATACCTCTTACAAATATTGTTGTAGGTGATATAATAAAATTATCTGCAGGGGATATTATACCAGCAGATTTAAGGGTGATTTCAAGTAAAGATATGTTTTTAAGTCAATCATCACTTACAGGAGAATCTGAACCTATAGAAAAATTTGTATCGAATTCTAAAGAAAATGCAGAAATATTTGAACTTGAAAATATATGTTATATGGGAACTAATCTAGTAAGTGGTGCAGCAATAGGGGTAGTTATTGCAACTGGGAAAGATACATATTTAGGTCAAATGTCAAGTTCAATGGTAACTAAAAAGGGTGAAACAGCCTTTGATAAAGGAATTAAAAAAGTAACATGGCTTTTAATAAAAATAACTATGATAATGGTGCCTATAGTTTTCATAATAAATATACTAACAAAGGGAAATATATTAGATTCATTTATATATTCTGTAGCAGTTGCTGTTGGAATAACACCTGAACTTTTATTAGTAATAGTAACGTCAAATTTAGCAAAAGGTTCAATTGAAATGGCAAAGAAAAAAACTATTGTAAAAGACCTAAACAGTATTCAAAATTTAGGTGCAATGGATATACTTTGTACTGACAAGACAGGAACATTAACACAAGACCATATTGTACTTGAAGAATATCTTGATGTTCATGGTAATGAGGATATGAGAATATTAAGACATGCATTTTTAAATAGTCATTTTCAAACAGGACTTAAAAATTTACTGGATATAGCCATAATAGAGAAAGCAAAAAATAATAATTTAGAGAGCATATTGGATAAATATAAAAAAGTTGATGAAATACCTTTTGATTTTGTAAGAAGAAGAATGTCAATAGTTATTGAAGATACAAATGAAAAGAAACAATTAATAACAAAAGGTGCAGTAGAAGAGGTATTATCTATTTGCAAATATGCAGAAATTAATGGTAAGGTAGAAGAAATAGATAATCAACTTACTGATGAAATAATGACTATAGCAAGGAGATTAAATTCTAATGGTTTAAGAGTTGTTGCTATAGCACAAAAAAATGAATTTTACCATGACGTAAAAACATTTTGTATTCAAGATGAAAAAGATATGATTTTGATTGGATATGTTGCATTTCTAGATCCACCAAAAGAAAGTGCCAAAGGAGCAATTAAAGTCCTTAATACTCATGGTGTAGAAGTAAAAGTAATAACTGGTGATAATGAATTGGTAGCTAGAAAAGTATGCGCCCAAGTTGGAATTGATACAACAAACACTCTAACGGGTAAACAAATTGAGGGTATGTCTAATGATGAATTTTTATCTTTAGTTGAGAAAACCACATTATTTGCTAAAATATCTCCTATACAAAAAGCAAATATAGTTAAAGCATTACAAAGTAAAGGACATATAGTAGGATATATGGGAGATGGAATAAATGATGCTCCAGCGTTAGTGCAAGCGGATGTAAGTATATCTGTTGATAGCGGTGTTGAAATTGCAAAGGAATCTGCAGATATAATATTACTTGAAAAAAGTTTAATGGTACTAAAGGATGGATTAGTTGAAGGAAGAAAAGTATTTTCAAATATTATGAAATATTTAAAAATGGGAACAAGTTCTAATGTTGGAAATATGATTAGTGTTTTATTTGCAAGTATATTTTTACCTTTTTTACCTATGTTACCTATACATATATTGTTGCAGAATTTGCTTTACGACTTATCGCAAATAGGTATTCCATTTGATAATGTTGACAAGGATTATCTAAAAGTTCCAAGAAAGTGGGAGACAAAGGATATATCTAAATTTATTTGGTGGTTTGCACCCGTTAGTACATTTTTTGATTTAGTTATGTTTGGTGTTTTGTGGTACGTAATAGGAGCTAATACAGTTAGTAATCAAGCTTTGTTTCAATCTGGTTGGTTTATACTAGGATTACTCTCACAAACGGTAATCGTTCATGTTATAAGAACAGGAAAAATACCTTTTATACAAAGTCGTCCATCTTTTGTACTACTATTTTCAACATTGATTATAACAATTATAGGATTAATAATTCCATATACAGAGTTTGGAAGTTTTGTAGGTTTAGTTCCTCTTCCAGGAATATATTTGGGTTGTCTTTTAATTATTATGATATCATATGTATTAATTACTGAGTGTGTAAAAAGAATATACATTAAATTTAATGGTGATTGGGTATAATAAAATTTTATTAAATATAAGAAAGAACATACAAGTTTATAACATTGTATGTTCTTATTATTTTTATTACATTTTTAACATTAGTGTTTTGAATTTGCAATATCCATAAATTTTTGGCGTGTAGCTTTGCCACCACGGTATGCTCTTTCTTCTTTATTTTTATCTAATACAGCACGTACATTAACAAAAGTTTCATTGTCTTCATCCTTTAGTTTTTTTTGAAACTGGCTGTGAATGGTAGATTTCGAAATATTAAATTTTTTTTCGAGTTGCCGAAGTGTACTACCATTTTCAATCATGTACAAAGCAATACCCCTTATTGTTTCGTAATCATAATTAGTTCTAATCATTTCCTCACTCCTAGTCTTTGTGACGTATTTTTAAAATATGAGATAATTATAACATATATTTACATTAAATTCAAGTATTGGTACTTTACTTTGGATTTAGTGTTTATATTATTTTTAAATGTGTATGAATATTTTAAATTGTTATTAATAAAATGTACAAAGGAGTGATTAGTTTGAGTAAATTAAAATATTTTAGTATTCATATGGTTATTTGTTATGTTATGATTCTATTGTTACTTTTAGTAACATCTGCTATTTTTGCATATACTAATATAAATGATAAGTTTTTAGATATATTCGTATATAGTTTGATAGGTATATCTATTTTTTTAAACTCAATTTTTTTGAATAGGAAGATAAAATTTAAAGGAGCTTTATATGGTAGTTTATTTGGAATATTAGTAATTTTAACTATATATTTAATTGGAGCGTTATTTTTAGGGTTTAGTCTATCTTATGGTATAGGTATATATATTGTTATAGGAATGATTTCTGGATTATTGGGTGGAATAGTAGGAGTGAACTTGTAGAGGTAAAAATGAAAAAATTTAAAGAGTACATATTTGAAAATAAAAAGACAAGGGTAATTATAATTTCTTGTATAATTGTTTTACTTAGTATTACCTTTGTCTATATAAACTATACAGATGTAATAAACGCTTATGGTATTAGTAAAGATTTAAGAAAAAAAATAGATAATATGGATATTGTTATTGGTGGCGAAACAGTAGGTATAAAATTACTTGCTACTGGTGTACTAATTATGGGGATTGATCGTGATGATATCAATCTTGAAATAGCGGACATTATACTAAAAGTAAACGATAATAAAGTTGAGTCTAATGCCGAACTTCAGAATTTTACTACAAATAGTAAAGGTCAAAAGTTGAAATTAGAAGTAATGAGAAAAGATAAAACTTTTGAATCTTATATAACACCAATTTTTGATGAACTTAGTAATGATTATAAACTTGGGTTATGGGTAAAAGATAGTAGTGCTGGTGTAGGAACTATAACTTTTTATGATAGAAAGACTCTAAATTTTGCTGCTTTAGGTCATGCTGTTACTGAAACAAAAGAAAACTATATTTTACCTATAACATCTGGAGGTATAACAAGTACAGATATATATAGTATTAAAAAAGGATTTAATAGAAATCCAGGAGAATTAAAAGGAACAATTACTAGTGATATTATTGGAGAGATAGTTAATAACACGGGAAAAGGTATTTATGGGAGAATGTACGATATTTCACTATTTAAAAATAAAAAAAGTATAGAAATAGCATCTAAATCTACAATACAAGAGGGTAAGGCATATATATATTCTATACTTGATGATAAACAAATAAATGCATATGAAATAAAAATTGAAAAAGTCTTAATTAATTCTACTGGAAATAAGAATATGATAATTAAAATAACTGATGAAAAATTAATAAATAAAACCGGAGGAATTGTACAGGGCATGAGTGGTAGTCCGATTGTTCAAAACGGGAAACTAATAGGCGCGGTTACACATGTATTTCTTAATGATCCACTTCGAGGCTATGGAGTATTTATAGAAAATATGATTGAAGATATGTCAAATATGAATCAATGATTTAAATAGAATATTAGGTGGTAGGTAATGATAAAAAAAATAGTACTATTTGTAATAATATTTATTTTAAGTTTAAATATATATGCAAGTGAATTTGTTAATAAAAAAGATTACTTAAAGATAAATGTTCCAGCAGCAGTTGTAATTGATAACAATACACATAGAATACTTTTTGATAAAAATGCTAATACTCAAAGAAGTGTTGCATCTCTTACTAAAGTTATGACTAGTATATTATTAGTTGAAAATTGTGATTTAAATGAGGTAATAATTGCACCTGATTCAGTAGCTTGGGTTGGTGGTTCAACACTTGGACTAAAAAAAGGGGATGCTATAACAGCATATAATTTATTAGTTGGAATGTTACTGCCATCTGGAAATGATGCTGCATATACGACAGGTATGCATATTGGTGGTACAATAGAAA
The DNA here is from genome assembly GCA_029256705.1 of Clostridia bacterium. GTDB lineage: Bacteria > Bacillota > Clostridia > TANB77 > CAG-465 > RGIG5057. The sequence continues at coordinate 60,929 of JAQSXK010000002.1, read as the reverse complement.
AATTTGGTCAAATGATGACAGCTAAAGCAAAAGAAATAGGTGCAATGAATACAAATTTTGTTAATGCACATGGTTTAGATGATCCGGGACATTATAGTACTGCTTATGATATGGCACTTATTACGAGTTATGCGTTAAAGAATGAAACTATAAATAAAATAGTAAATAGCACAAGTTTGTCTGTTACGTATGGCAAAACTACAAGAACCTTAAATAATACAAATAGATTACTTAAAAGTTATGCATATGTTGATGGAGTAAAAACAGGATATACTGGTGATGCAGAAAGATGTCTAATAACATCAGGAACAAAAGATGATTTTAGAGTTATAGCTGTTGTTTTAGGAGCAACAGATACAGATACAAGATTTAATACGGCAAGAGATTTAATGGATAAAGCTTTAGAAATATATAAAAATGAAGATTTATCTAAAATGATGAATTGGTATGTAAAATTACCAATAATTAAAGGTCAAAGTGAATATTATGAAGATAATATATCTGATTCTATGTTATATCCAATATTAGCAGAAGAATATGAAAATATATATGTTAAGCAAGAATTTATAAAAGAAATATATGCACCAATGAAAAAAGGTACATATTTGGGTAAAATAAGTATGTATTTAGGTGAAGATCAAATATATACGAGGGATGTGTTTTTGAAAGAAGATATAAATAAAGGTGATATTTTGAAATATTTTAAAGATGGTGTAGATTCTATATTTAAAACAGGTAGTATCTTGGATTTAGAAATAATTAGAAATATTATGTAATTTATTATTTTGGATAACATTGACAAATAAAGGAAATGATGATATAATAATAAGTATTAAAGAATATAATTTTAGTGACGATTGTTACTTATAGGAGGTATTATCCAAATGGAGAGTATTATTAATGTAGAATGCAGTAATCTAAATTTATTTTTAGATAAGAAACAAAGTGTTAATGCTATTTTCGTTTGCTCATTTTCAGATGAGGAGAAAAATATTGTAGTATCAATACATGAACAGTTAAGTGATATTTATACTAATACCAAATTTAACAAAGAATTTGTTAAACGGTTAGAGTATAAGTTAAAACTTACATTGAAATTGAATCCTGCAAAGTTAACTTTTTCAAATCAGGATGGACAGTTGTATTTACAAACATTTCTAAAAGATATTTATGAACCAGTAACTCTGACACCTGATGGTACAAAGATGGGAGATAAACCATTTCTTGTAGGTGGTAAAATTTTAAAGTTTTTCACATATAAAAATAAATTCTTTATAGAATGTTTATCTCAGGAAATCGATAGTGTTTCAAATGAATTGACGGATAGAATTATTACACTTAAAATTAATGATGATGTTAACAATTGTTATAACAGTAAAGTTGTAAAGAATAAGTTTAAGCAAATATTAAATAAAACAAGCATTAACAAGAGAGTTTTTTTGGAGGCCCTTGCAAATTACTTAGAGAATAAATCAATCGAGATTGAATATGATGAATACAAAGGATATACTTTATGGACAGTCTTAGAAGATTTACTTTGTGATGATAGTATTTAATAGGTAGTTAATTTATTTAATTTTTAATACAGATTTTTCGTTTGAAAAATTTGTATTTTTTATTTTATTAATTTACAATTTTCGCTTAAATTTTCTTTTTTTCACCTATTAAAACTTCAATAATTGACATTAAATACACACTGTGATATAATTAGTAAAATTTATAATTTTGAGAGGGGGATAATTTTCCTGATGTAAGATTTATTTAATATTTAAAAATAAAATTTTGGAGAGTGAGGATATGAAAGATGAGAATTTAATTAGTGCTAAAGCAAAGTATATACGTAAAATGGCAGAAGACGGTTATGGATTGAAAGATATACAATGTGAATTAAGAATGACAAAGAAAGAAATAATACGGGTTTTAGATAAACATTATAGCGAAAAGTTTAAAAATGATATTTTAGTTATTCTTCGTTTAAATGAAGAGAATAAGGAGAAAAAAGTAGTAATAGTAATAGATACTTCTTATTTTATTTCATCAAAGTTTTTAGATATTGAAAAATTTATATGCGATAATCCAAATATTGTTGTCCCTGGTACGGTACTCGAAGAACTTCCAACAGATTCTAGAGATGAAAAAATAAATTATACATCAAGAAGAATATTAACTATTCTATTTGAATTAGATGTAAAGATTGAAATTGCAGATCCTAGTATGCTATTAGACCCTACCTGGAAGAAAGACAATGATTATTATATTCTAACAGTTTGTGCTAAACTTAAAAAGCAAGGATTTATCGTTAACTTATTAACTTTTGATAAAAAGATGATTCTTAAAGCAAGGGGGATAAAAATCGGGATATATCCTATGGAGTTTCCACATGAGAATATAAAACATTGCAGGACTTATTTGATTCGTAATTTGAGGGAAAACAAGGCAGTACAAGAATCTCCTAAAGCTTTAGTATCTGAAGAAAGTTTAAAAGCTTTAAAAGATAAGTTTTCAATCAGTAAACCCAGATATAACAAGAAAAAGTCTAGCATAAAAAAAACAGTTATTGTATATAGGTTTGATAAACCAAAAGGCTTTACAAAAACCTCTATTGATGATTTCAAACCAGATATTGTAAGTTGTAATGGGGACATTAGACTAATAGATACCTCGAGTGTGGATTTATATGTAGGTATATTAAAACTTGTTATAACTAGCTACGGCAAAGTTAAACATCTAAGTATTGACCAATTCTATTCATATTATATGGTTGAGGATTTAGACAAGATTGTTATTTTCAATAAAACTTCAGATTGTTCCATAGAAATGAAAATTGGTAGAGTTGATGAAAATAATGAGTTCATTCAAGATAGTGTTGAGCAACTTCAAGAGGGGAATATGAGGAAAATAAATAAAAAATTCCATGAGGCAATTAGAGAAGCGTTTGCTAAACTTTTAAAGATAAGTCTGAAAAAGGTTATATAGTACAAAAACCAGTGCATTAATTTGCGCTGGTTTTTTGTGTCTTATTTTGTCAAATATGCTTGATAATTATTTTGTTTTATTATATAATGAAATTATAGTAAGGTGGTCACATGGATTTATTGAAAAATTTTAAACTTAAGAAAAAATATTTTGGCTATATAGAAGGAATAATTTATATACTTTTTACATTAGTTGTTGTATTTACTAATATTGCAGGTCCAATAGAAATAAGATTATTACCCTTTGCTTTTATATTAGGAATAGTGGGTAGAACAATTTTTAATAGACCTTTTTTAACAAGTGTATTTGGTTTTTTAATTTCTATTTGTGCAATATATATGGTTGCAGCATATAGTTTTACATATAACCTTATGTATAGTTTGTTTTGCTTTATATGCATATTAATAGGTGAAGTTGAAGGTATGTACATAATTAAAATAATGAGTAAAAAAAATATATTCAAGAATAATTCAAAAAATATAACATTGTTTATATTACTTGCTCTAGCAGGTATTTATTTAAATAACTATGTTAACGGTAATATCTTTACATATTTTAAAGCTAAACAAGCAGTTAAAGATTATATAACTATAAATTATCCAAATAGTAATAATACTCTAATTACTGATGGAAAATATGTCTTTAACAAATATAAATATTATTCATTTAATGTTAAAAATATTGATCTTAGTGATAATAAAACATATAACTTTGCTGTTTATTCAAATGATAAAGTAATTGATGGATACGAAGAAAGTAGACTTAAATCTAATAGTAGATTGTTAAAATCTGAATTAGAAAATAAAATAAATTTAACTAAATATAACAACTTTAATTTTGATATTGAGTATACAGATTTAAAAAATAATATTACTGTATATATAACAAAATCTGTAAATAAAATTAATTTATATGAATTGAATATTTTTACCGAAGATGTAAATAATATATTAGATGATTTAACTGCATTTGATAAGTTTAATAATATATCTAAAATAGATATATGTATAAAAGATGAAATAAACAAATCTAATGCTGAAATTTATAGTACTAATTTTTATGATAAGGAGTACTATTTAGGATCACTTCAAACAGAATATTTAGATAATTAAACGGAGGATAAATTGGAAGTTAACGTAGAGAATAAAGTAGAGAAAAAAAGGCTATCCATAATAACGGATATAATTATATTTTTGTTTTTACTTAATGTATTTTTATTTGGATTTAAATATATATCTTCAGAATATGGTCTTTCTCAGAATTTGGCACTTGAGGATATAGAAATAAGTAATAAAAACTATATTGAAGCAAAAAATATAAAGGAAAAATACGGTATTGATATATTATATGGGCAAGATTCATATGAGTCATCTTTAAGAGTTAGTGCTAATGTACAAGAGGATGAATATATAATATATAAAAATATAACAGATATAACAAAAGTATTAAGCAAATATCCAGATAGTTTCTTTGTAAATAATAAATTAACAATAGTAATATTAAAAAGTTTTAATAATAGTAATATTGCACTAGCATCTAAAAACAAATTAAATGAATTTAAGATATATATAAGTGATAATAAGACTTTTGAAAGATCTCTTCATCACGAAATGTATCATGTATTTGAATATAAATTAAATATAAGTAAAAGTAGTATTTTTGCAAATTGGAATGAGTTTAATCCTAAGAATTTTAGTTATATAGCTAATACACAAAATTTAGATGATAAATATATTTATGACAGCTCAAACGTAAAAGATGATTCGTATTTTGTTACTAAATATTCTAAGACATCTGAAAAAGAAGACAGAGCAGAAATATTTGCTGAAATAATGACATCTAAAAGTAAACCGGATTATTTATATGAAGGAAGTAATATTGCAAAAAAAGCTAACTATATTAAAGAAATAATGACAGTAAGTTTAACAAAGGATAGTAATAATACATTTTATTGGAATAGATTTTAATCAGGGGGATTTAGTATGGAAAATAAATTAAAACATGGAATTTATAGACATTTTAAAGGTAGTGACAAGCTATATAAAGTTGTAGGAATTGCTATACATAGTGAAACATTAGAAGAAATGGTAATATATATTGCTTTATATGGTAAAGAAATTGGTAAAACATATGTTAGACCTTTAAATATGTTTTTAGAAAAAGTTCCAGAAGGAAGAGAAAATCCAAATAACCAATTATATCGATTTGAGTATTTACATGACTAAAAATATAAAGAGAAATAAGCTAATATTAACTTATTTCTCTTTATTTGCATAGTAAAGTTTTAACAATTATAGTGGTAATCCTTTTTATATATAATTAGTTGAAATATGTGTTAGTGTATGATATAATATATACTACTAGGAGCTGAAATGAATGTTGTATAATAAAATGTTTTCAAAAATAATAATTATTGCTGTTATTTGTTTTATAACTAACGGCGCTTTAATATATGCTGTAGACGAAGAAAATGCCCAGGATAGTTCCGTTTTAAAAGTAACTGAGGAACAATCTAACGCTAAAGTAACAGATGCTGAGTTTGCAACTATTGAAAAATTATTAGAATATATAAATAAAGAATTAAAAAATATTGATGAAAAATTAGATGAATCAAGAACTCTACCTGAATATGATAAATATCCAGCTGTTAGACTTAATATAGATACTCCGTATTTTGGGATTTATTCTATTATTAATTCAAAACTTAAAATAAGAGATAATGTATCAGCTGTTGATATTTCAAACGGATATAGTATAAAAAGTGTAGTTAATAAAAAAACTATCAAAATTGAATCTTTTGAAGTTTCAAATGTAGTTGTAATAACTCGTGATTTAACTATAGATAAAAATATGTCATCATCTGATGCACAAATTTGTATATTTAAATTATTAGATTATTTGGCTCAAGCAAAAAGTGTAAATAAGTTTTTAGATAAACAATTTGTTGCAATGATAAGTGGATATTTTTCAAAGGATAAAAATGATGTTACATTTAATATAAATCAACAAATTGATGAAATTGAAGAAAACCTAGGGTATTCTTCAATAGAATTATCATATATAAGTGCAATAACAGAAAATGATGTAACAGAGGATACTAAAACTTTATATGGATATAAAGATGAAGTAGCTAATATTAAAACTAAAGTGAAAAATGTACTTACAAGTCAAACAAAACTAGACGTAATTTATGATGATATTTTAAAGACTAATGAGAAGGTTAAGTTGTTTAGATTTAATATAAATAAGAAATTTTTAGAGGTTAGTAATAATATAGATTTAGAAAAATCGTCAAAATTAATTGCATCAAAAATGAATAATGAAATTACTTATTTGCAAAATTTTTTAGATAAATCTAAAAAAGAAATTTCTAAACAAAATGATCAAAATGGAGTGCAAGGTACAACTGCTGAAAATACAAATGTAGTAAATGAAATTTATACTCAAACAAAAGAATATGAAGAATTGTACAAAACTGCGTCTGAATCAATTATTCAAAATATGGTAAAAGACATTGATAAAGTTAATGTAATTGTAAATAAAATATTAAAGAATAATTTGATCACTGAAGGAGAAGAACTACAAAATAAGGAAAAATTAGATTCAAAAGCTTTAATAGACGAATTAATTCAAGTATATATAGCGTTTTTAAATAAAGAAAATGTTTTCTTAACTGAAAACGCTAAAATTAATATTACTGAAGCAAAGAAATCTGATGAATTAAATATAAGTTCATATGAAGATTTTGAATATTTGTATATTAACATATCAGATGTTTTAACAAGTATTTCTAATAATTACGATAGTAAAAGTATTATAAGTAATGTTAAAACAGCAAATAGTCTTAAACAAGTTATAGACAAGGTTATATTAATAGAAAGTAGTTCTAAAAATAAGCAAATAACAAATCCATAATAAATTGAAAGGAAATATATATGCTAAAGTTGAACAGTTACGAATTAAAAAAGATTATGAAACCCGCAAGATATGTTGGCAATGAGTATAATCAAATATTAAAGAATAAGCAAGACATAAACATTAGATTTGCTATGTGTTTTCCAGATATTTATGATATTGGTATGTCAAATCTAGGTATAAAAATATTGTATGATATACTAAATAAAAGAAAAGATACTTGGTGTGAGAGAGTATTTGCTCCATGGAAAGATTATGAAGAATTGATGAGAAAGAGAAAAGTAAAACTTTATGGTTTAGAATCTAAAGATTATATAGATACTTTTGATTTTATAGGTTTTACGCTTCAATATGAAATGAGTTATACAAATATAATAAATATGTTAGATTTATCTAATATACCAGTATATAGTAAAGATAGACAAATTAGATTTCCTTTTGTAATTGCTGGTGGACCTTGTGCAGTCAATCCATACCCTTTATCACCATTCATTGATATATTTGTAATTGGAGAAGCTGAAGAAGTTATTAATATACTAATGGACAAGTATGATGAATGGAAAAAAGAAAAATTACCTAAAAGAGAATATTTAGAAAGTATAAAAGATATACAAGGTGTATTTATACCATCGATTCATAGTAAGAATGATAAAATACAAAAGGTAGTTATAAAAGATCTTAATAATGTAGATTATCCACTAAATCCTATAGTTCCGAGTACTGAAATTACTCAAGATAGAATATCTTTAGAAGTATTCAGAGGATGTTCTAGGGGGTGTAGATTTTGTCAAGCAGGATATATTTACAGACCAGTAAGAGAAAAAAGTGTAGATAAGTTATTAGAAATTGCTAGTTGTAATATCCAGTCAACTGGACACAATGAAATAAGCTTAGCATCACTTAGTACAAGTGATTATTCTGATTTCACTCAATTAGCAGATAGATTACTTAAATTTGGTGAAAATAAAAAAGTTAGCTTATCATTACCATCACTTAGAATAGATTCTATTAATTTAGATATAATAAAAAAAGTTCAAGCCGTTAGGAAAAGTTCCTTAACATTTGCACCAGAAGCTGGAACACAAAGATTAAGGGATGTTATAAATAAAAATATAACAGAAGAAGAAATACTAGAATCTGCAAAATTAGCTTTTGAAAATGGTTACACAAATTTAAAATTGTACTTTATGATTGGACTACCAACAGAGGATTATACAGATATAAACGGTATAGTAGAGTTATGTAATAAAATAGTTGATGAATATTATAAATTGCCGGAGGGAAAAAGAAAAGGTAAATGTATGTTAACTGTAAGTACTTCTACATTTGTACCCAAATCACACACACCTTTTCAGTGGTGCCCTCAAGCTTCATTAGACAAAATAGAACTTAAACAACAATTTTTAAAAGATAAATTAGGTAAAAAAAATATAAAATACAGTTGGCATGATTCATCAGTTAGTAGATTAGAAGCCTTAATTGCAAGAGGTGACGAACGAGTTGGGAAAGTTATATATTCTGCTTGGAGATTGGGTGCAAAATTTGATAGTTGGGATGAGTGTTTCAATTCTACTGCATGGGATAAAGCATTAGAAAGAGAAAACATAAACATTGAAGATTATATAAATAAAACATATGATTTACAGCAAGAATTTTGTTGGGATAATATATTTTGTGGTGTTGACAAAGAATTTTTGAAAAGAGAATATATAAAGGCTTTAGAAGAAAAAACAACTCCAAAATGTTCTTTATCATGTAGTTCATGTGGAGTAACAAAAATAGCAAAATGTAATTTTTTAGAGTTAAGTAGGTGAGAATGTATGTCAGATAAAAAAGATACTAGAGTATGTATAAATAACAGGGAAATAGGACATAAGTATGAAATATTAGAAAAAATAGAATGTGGTATTGAACTTAAAGGAACAGAAGTAAAATCTGTTAGAGAATCTAAGTGTAACTTAAAAGATAGTTTTGCTTTAATTAATGGTGGAGAAGTAATACTGAAAAATATGCACATAAGTCCATATGAACAGGGAAACATAAATAATGTACCAGAAAAAAGAGATAGAAGAATTCTACTGCATAAATTAGAAATACTTAAAATGATTGGATATATAAAACAAGGCGGATATACTTTAGTTCCTAGTAAAATATATACAAAAGGAAGATGGTTTAAATTAGAACTTTGTATATGTAAAGGTAAAAAGATATATGATAAGCGCGATATAATTAAACAAAATGAAGCTAAAAGACAAATTAATGAGTTTAAAAAGGTAAAGGCTATTTAACAATTGGTCCTACTATAGATCCATAGCTACTTCCTTCCACATCTTCACAAAATTTTTCGAATGCAGCCATTGAGGATAGATTTCCTCCGACCTCTTGTAAAAAAATGCCAAGCAGGTTTTGCTCAGCAGGTTCTAAATTTTTAGCAAGTGCAATAGAAATTAGTACTGCATATAATATAAAACTGGCGCTATCGTTACTGCAATTTTTCATAAACTTATACTTGTGTTAGAGATATTTGAGCAGCTATAGTAAGAACATGCTTGTTATCACAATCAGCAGGTAGACTTAATTGTATAGCAAAAGTAGTATAAACAGTACGTATAAAAACTCTTATACCGTTTTGTATTAGAACTTTTACAAAGTTAGGGCCTACTTCTATAACGTTTAGTATGTACGCGCCTTGTAAATCTATTGTTTGATCAATAGACCTAATAATTACATCTTTTTGTATAGTGGTAGTACCGCATTTAGTACAACACTCATCTTTTATACTTAAGTTAACTATAAAATTATTCATATATATTCACATCCTTCTTAAACTACTTCACAGCAGGTTTCTGCTGGAGCAAGTCTTGCAGCAACAAATAACCTATAAGTTCCGCATTCACATGGAAGGTCGAATATTTTAAAACTCCCATTTAAAATATTGAAATTGATGTCTGGTATGAATATAGGATTAGATAGTGTAATAGTGCAATTCTTACATGTACCTGCTACAAGTATTAATGTATAACCGAAACTAAGAGGAATCTCACTTCCAACTGGCAGAGCTATATGTGAATTGTCAAATCTTTTAGAAACGTTACTCTGACAAGTTAGTTCTTTTATTGCTAAAGTATATGGACAATTATTATCCAAAAAAATCACCCCTAAAAATAAAATATATTATCATATAGTATAATATGTATTATCATATAAATTTGTTAAAAAAGGAGAAAATAAATGTTTAAATCAGGATATGTAGGTGTAGTAGGAAAACCTAACGCAGGTAAATCTACACTAATTAATAAATTAGTTGGTTATAAAGTTGCAATAACGACTCCAAAACCGCAGACTACAAGATATAATATAAAAGGAATTGTTACGTCAGAGACATCTCAAATAGTTTTTGTAGATACTCCAGGTGTACACACTCCAAAACACAAACTAGGTGAATACATGATGAAAGGTGTAACTAACGCAGTTAATGAAACTAATCTAATTGTATACCTTGTTGATTGTACTCATACTAGAATAGATGAGGCAGCTCAAAGAGTAATAAAAGATATTGTAAAGTTAAATAAAAAAACAATACTTTGCATTAATAAAATTGATAAAATAAAAAAAGAAGAATTATTTAAAATAATAGAAATGTATAATGATTATGTACATAAACTAGATTTTGAATTTACAGATATAGTTCCAATATCTGTTCATAAGAGTGATGGATTAGATGTTTTGACTAAAGTAATTGAAAATAATCTTGATGAATCTGAAAAATTATTCGATGATGAAGAATTTACAGATATGACTGAAAGAGAAATAGTTGAAGAAAATATACGTGAAAAATTACTTAAATATTTAAATGAAGAGGTTCCTCACGGTCTTGCTGTTGAAGTAGATACTTTTAAAGAAGTAACTAATATAAATGGAGCTTTAGTTTATTGTATAGTTGCAAACATAATATGTAATAAAGAGACATATAAACCTATTGTTATAGGTAAAGATGGTAGTATGCTTAGACATATAACAAACAGTAGTAGAATAGACTTGGAAAAGGTACTTGGTACAAAAATAAACTTAAAACTATGGGTTAAAGTTAGAGAAAATTGGACTGAAAATGATAACTATTTGAAAAATGTTAAGTTTAGAAATTCAAATAAATAATATAAAAAAATAATATTGTTTTAGTATACTGAAATTTGTATTACATAAACTATTACTAGGTGATAGTTATGTATGAAAATATAGCATGGAACAATTTTTTGAAGACAGGCAATATAGAAAGTTTTTTAGAGTATAAAAAAATTATTGATTTAAAAAACAGGATTAAATACATAGATCAATAGTAAGTGGGAGTGTTAGTATTGAAACTTATAAAGCTCAAAGGAATAGTGATAAAAGAAGTCACTTATAGTGATAATGATAAGATTATAACAGTGCTTACAGATGAGTTAGGAACTATAACTTGTATGGCAAAAGGTGCTAAAAGAACTAATAGTTCTATACTAGCGTCATCACAATATTTAGTATATAGCGAGTTTGTTTTATTTAAAGGAAGCACTTTTTATCATGTAAATTCTGCATCTACTATATCTACTTTCTATCATTTACGAGTAGATTTTGATAAATTAAGTTTAGTATTCCCAATTACAAAATCAATACTAACACTAACTGATGAAAATGTTGATACATCAAATATATTAAAGTTATTCTTAAATACATTATATGTACTTGAAAATATAGATAAAAACAATATTTTAGTTATTAATATATTTAGAGTAAAATTACTTTGCTTACTTGGTTTTGCTCCACAAATAGTTAATTGTAATAGATGTGGGTGTAATTTTAAAGAGGCTGAAGAAGATATATATTATGATTATATAAATAACATCTTTATGTGTAAAGATTGTTCAAAGTTAGATAATAAAAGATATGTAAAAGTATCCTTTACTTGTGTAGTAGCTATAAAGTATATAATACTTTCAGATATAAGTAAAGTATTATCATTATCATTAAAAGATGAATATATAAAAGATTTTAATACTTTTGGACAAGCGTTCATTGATTGTATAACACATGGAGTTTAAAAATTAGTAATGTAAAAATAAGTTAAAATAATTAGAAGGGAAGATATAATGATAGATTTGCATGTACATAGTAAATATTCTGATGGAACAGATGATTATGTAGATATATTTAAGAAAGCAGAATTAAGAGGTATAAAATTTCTATCAGTAACAGATCATGATAATTGTAATTTCTATAAAAAAATTAGTAATATAAATATCTCAGAATATTATTCTGGAAAAATAATCAATGGAATAGAACTTAAGACTGTTGTTAAAGGTGTTCCAATAGAATTATTAGGATACGGGGTAAATGTTGAATATATAAATAAAAAGATAGATGAAATATATACATCTAAACGTGAAAAAGATTTTACTATAATGAAGAGATTATATAAAAATTGTCTAAAACTTGGAGTTAGAGTAGATAAAAACGTTATAGAAAATTATGATGATAGTTATAAATATGCAACTACTTATTTACATCAAAACATAACTAGCTATGAAGAAAATAGAAAGTTTATATCTAGTGATAGAGCATGGAATGATAGTACTTCTTTTTATAGAAAGTATATGTCGAATCCTAATAGTCAATTTTACATATCTAATGAAGATTTATTACCTGAATGTAGTAAAATTATAAATTTAATTAAAGAGGCTGGTGGATTAGTCTTCATTCCACACATATATATTTATGGAGAAAATTCTAATAGTATTTTAGAAGAACTTACTAATAATTATGAAATAGATGGAATAGAATGCTATTATAGTCATTTTACTCATGAGCAAAGTGAACATTTAGTAAACTATTGTAAAAAGCGTGGCTTATATATTTCTGGTGGCAGTGATTATCACGGATTAAATAAAATGGGATAGAATTAGGATCTGGATTTGGAAACTTAAATATTCCTGATAATATTGTGGAAAACTGGATAGATAAAGTATCTAGTGATTTAAAAAATAAAAATTCAAATTATGCATAAAATACTACTAAATACTGTTTTTTAGTAGTATTTTGTATTTTGTACACTATAATTGTCGTTTTTTTGTTGAAAAAAAACTTTAAAGATGCTATAATAATAAAGTATTTTGAGGAGAATAAAATAAATGAAAAATAAAAAAATAGGTAATATAATAAATATATCTTTTATATTACTTGTATTAATAGGATTAATTACATATATTGTTACTGTTGATGGTGTGGATAACATAGACAAGGTACTTAGAAGCGTAAATTACTCATGGCTTGTAGTAGGTATAGTTCTTACAGTAATATATTGGCTACTAGAAGGAATATGTTTTTATTTAATAACTAAAAAAATATATAAAAATCAGAGGTTCATAAGTAGTTTTAGACTTGCTATGATAGGAAGATTATTTAACAATATTACACCATTTTCTTGTGGAGATCAACCAGCTCAATTAGTTGCAATGAAACAAGAAGGTAAATCTTTGAGTGATGGAGCAAGTATATTACTTACAAGATTTATAGTATATCAATCAGTATTTGTCGTATATACGTTAGTAGTAATAATTTTAAAGTATTCATATTTTAAAATTATTATAGATAAATTTATGTATTTGGCTATTATTGGTTTTGCAATAAACATGTTAGTTGTAATATTCTTAGCAGCTCTTGTAATAAATGAAAAGTTGGTTTATAATATAGTTAAATATGTTATAGAACTATTAGGTAAATTTAAAATAATTAAAGATGTAGAAGGAAATTTAGAAAAGTTTAAAGAAATTATAGCAGATTTTCATGCTCAGATTGAATTAATTAAAAAGGAAAAACTTATGATTATTAAGATGGCTATATATACAGCTATTGAGATAACTGTGTTATATTCAATTACATATGTTGTTTATAGAGCATTTGGTTTAAATACAGTAGACTTCATAACGATATTAGCTGCGCAAACTTTCCTTTCACTTGTTACTGGATATATGCCAACACCAGGAGCTGGCGTTGCTGCTGAAGGTGGATTTTACATTGTATTTAAAACATTTTTCCCTGCTAATTCATTGAATTTATCAATATTGTTTTGGAGAATGTACACATTTTATTTACCAATAATAGTTGGTATGATATTTTTAGTATTTAAACCTAAAATAAAGAATGAGGATATTTTAGAGCAAGAGACAACTGTAGAAGTATAGAAAAAAAGAGGAATTATTATGGGATTTTCAATTATAGGATTATTAATAGGTATTTCCATATTAATTCCTAACATATTATTTATTATATTTCCACCTAAAAATGTTCCTGAAAAATTAAAAGATGCTGGAATTATATTCACATCACTAGAACGAATAGGTGAGGTAGGATGCCTTTTTATACTGGCAATTTCACAGGATAAATACCAAAACTTAAATATAGATATTTGGTTTGTTTTAATGGTAATTTGTATATTAATATATTATAGTTTATGGATTAGATATGTTGCTAAAGGTCACGAGTTTTTATTAGCATTTAAACCACTTTACTTTATACCGATTCCAATGGCTGTTTTTCCAGTACTTGCATTTGCTTTTGCGTCATTATGGGGGAAATCAATATATTTAGCAATTATAGTTATACTTCTTGCAATTGGACATTTTGTTAATAGCTGGAATACCTATAAAGTTATATTAAAATCTAAATAAAAGATAAAAAATAAACATAAAGACTACTAAATAAAGTATTTAGTAGTCTTTTTTATTTCTAATTTAAATTAATTATTCAACGGTAACTGATTTAGCTAAATTTTTAGGTTTATCTATATCACATTTTCTGTTTTTTGCTGTATAGTAAGATATAAGTTGAAGAGCAGTAACCACTGAAAGTGATTGTACAAAATCTGTACTAGTAGGTAAAACTAATTTAATATCATAGAAATCACCAGTAGTATCTAATTCTTCATTTGTTATAAATACAACAAATGCACCTCTTGCTTTAGTTTCTTTTATATTACTAATTGTTTTTTCATATAAGTTTTTATCTGTTGCAATAGCTATTATAGGTGTTTTATTTTCAACTAAAGATATAGTTCCATGTTTTAGTTCACCAGCAGGATATGCTTCACTATGCATATAAGATATTTCTTTTAATTTAAGAGATCCTTCCATACACATAGCGTAGTCTGCGCCTCTACCTATAAAGAAAAGATGTTCCTTTTTAGATATACTTTTTGCAATTTCCTTATATTCATCAACTTTAAGTAAAACATAATTTAATATACTTTCAATATTTTTCATTTCTTGAACTATTCTACTAGCATCATCTAATGACATTGTTTTTCTTGCAATTTCAAAGGCTAGGGTAGAAAGTATAGCAACTTGAGATGTATATCCTTTTGTAGTTGCAACAGCTATTTCAGGTCCAGCATAAGCATATATTACAATATCTGCTTCCCTAGCAATTGTAGAACCAACAACATTAACTATTCCAAGTACAGTAGCACCTTTGGATTTTGCTATTCTAAGAGCAGCTAAAGTATCTGCAGTTTCTCCAGATTGAGAAACTATAATAACTAATGTTTTATCTGTTATAATTTGATTTTTATATCTATATTCAGAAGCAACATCTACGGTAACTGGTATATTTGCATAAGTTTCGAATAAGTATCTGCCAACTAGACCCGCATGCATTGCGCTTCCACATGCTACTATATGTATATTGTTATATTTAGTTAAATCTACATCTTGTAAATATGAAGTATCATTTAAATATCTGTCAAAAATGTTTTTAAGAACTGCTGGTTGTTCATGTACTTCTTTAAGCATAAAGTGTTCATATCCAGCTTTTTCATATTGTGTATCACTCCAAGTTGCAATATTAACTTCTTTATTTAAAAGTTCTCCATCTTCATTATATATTTCTACGCAGCTACTAGTAACTTTTGCATATTCATGATGTTCTAATAATATATAATTTTTAGTATAACTTAAAAAAGCAGATACATCTGAAGATACATAGTTTTCTCCATCTGCTATTCCTATAACTAATGGACTGTCACGTCTTGTAACAAATATACTATCCTTTTCGTCATCAAAAAATATTCCAAAAGCATAAGAGCCTCTAAAATTTGCACAAGCTTTTTGTATACATTTTATTTTATCTTTTTCAGTTTCATATATATAGTTAATATATGCGCAAGCAACTTCTGTATCTGTATCTGAATTAAAAGTAACTCCTTTACTTTTTAATTCTTCTTTCAAATTAGTATAATTTTCAATAATTCCATTATGAACTAAAGTAACCTTTCCACTTGTATGAGGGTGGGCGTTAATTTCATTAGGAATACCATGTGTTGCCCATCTAGTATGACCTATACCAGCAGCTCCAAATTGTACTTTAGATTTGTTAACTTTTTCTTCTAAGTTAGCAATTTTACCAACTGATTTGATTAATTTTAAACTGTTATCTTTTGTTGTAACAGCAATACCTGCTGAATCATAACCTCTATATTCTAATTTTTTTAGTCCAGCGATTAGGACTTTATCTACGTCTTTTTTTCCAACGTAACCTATTATTCCACACATTATATATTTCTCCCTTCAAAATACAAAGCATAAATAATAATTGGTAGATAGTAAAACCTACGAAACATTATATACTTTAGTATTTACATATTTTTTAAAAGTAATCTAATAATTTTACTTCTTTGTAATATGTATAACGATAGAAATATCCACCGTAGTAGCATCCGCTGATATAATTCGATAACTACTAACCTCGTCATTAACAATTAATGTTAACCATGCGCTAATTGTGCAATACTTTATAATTCACCCCTTTAAAGTAAATACCAACTTATCTATATTTTAATATATATTTCTTAAAATGTCAAGTAAATGTCGAAAATTTAAAAAGTATATAATATATAGTATATGAATTATAGGCAAAATATGATATAATATGTAGAATTGAAAAGGAGTATTAATATGATAATAAAAACTTATTTAACTTCAATTGGCAACGTTACAATAGGTGAAGCAGATGGATATATTACTAACATATACTTTGGCAGCGATATATTACCAGATAATGTGGAAGTAAAAGAAACACCATTAATAAAAGAAACAATAGAAAAAATAAATCTATATTTGTCCGGTAAATTAGAATATATTGATGTACCAATTAAGTTAGAAGGTACAGAATTTCAAAAACTGGTTTGGAATCAACTAACTAAAGTGCCATATGGAAAAACGTGTACATATAAAGACATAGCTGTTGCAATAGGTAATGAAAAAGCATGTAGAGCAGTAGGTAATGCAAATAATAAAAACAAAATACCTATAATAATACCATGTCATAGAGTAATAGGAACAAATGGAAAACTTGTTGGATATGCTGGTGGATTGGATATAAAAGAAAAATTAATTGATATAGAAGAAAAACACAATAAAATTTTAAAAAAATACAAAATTTAAATTTCTATAAAGATGTAAAATTTGTAGAAAAAGTTTGAAATGAATTGTATTTTATGATATAATATGGCGGAGGAGTGATTTAAATGAATTTAGAAGTAAATAAAAACATCAATCCACAGATATATAGAGGCTACGATATTCGTGCTATATATGGAGTAGATTTAGACGAAAGTGTTGCGTATACAATAGGTCTAGGGTTTGGCTCATACATACAAGATAAAGGTTACACAAAATGTGTAATAGGACAAGATAACAGAACTTCAGGTGTTAGTTTAACTAATGCTTTAATACAAGGTATAACAGAAACAGGAGTAGATGTTACATATATAGGGTTGGTTACAACACCTATGTACTATTTTGCTCAAAAAGAGTTAAAATTAGATCCAGGTATAATGGTAACAGCAAGTCACAATCCAAAAGAATACAATGGCTTTAAAATGGCTTTTGATGATTTTGGTAATGCTTGTGGAGAACTTATACAAGATTTTAGAAGATTTGTTGAAGCAGGAAATTTCAAAAAAGGAAATGGAACAGTTACAACAGATGATATACGTGATAGATATTTAGAATTAATAAAGAAATCTATCGATTTGGGAGATAAAAAAATAAAAGTTGTTGTCGATAGTGCTAATGGTACTACAAGTATAATAGCAAAAGAAGCTTTTGAAATGATGGGTGTAGATCTTATTCCGTTATATATAGAATCTAATCCGGAATTTCCAAATCATCATCCAGATCCAAGTGTTGAAAAAAATAATGAAGACTTAAAAAGATTGGTTCTTGAAAATCATGCAGACTTAGGTATTGGCTTAGACGGTGATGGAGACAGAGTTGGTATTATAGATGAAAAAGGTAATATGATATATATTGACTTATATGCAATCATTATATGGAGAGATATAATGAGTAAAATAAGTAATAAATCAGCATTATTTGATGTTAAATGCACAAAAGCATTACCAGATGAAATAATAAAATTAGGTGGAAGTCCTGTATGTTATAGAACTGGTAATTCATATATGAAAGCTAAGATGAGAGAAGGTAAATTTGCTTTTGGATCTGAACTTTCAGGACATGTGTTCTTTAATGATAAATGGCCTAATATAGATGATGGTATTTACGCTGGATTAAGATTAATAGAAATATTATCTAAAACAGATAAAACTGTAAGTCAGTTGTTAGAAGGTATTAATAAATATTATGCAACACCAGAACTTAAATTTAAATCAACAGATGAAGAAAAGTTTAAAGTAATAGAAAAAATAAAAGAGTATTGCATAGAAAAAGGTTATAATATAAACACTATAGATGGTGTAAGAGCTGAATTTGCTGATGGTTGGGCTTTAGTTAGAGCATCTAATACAGGTCCAGACATAACAGCAAGATTTGAAGCAATAACAAACGAAAGAGCTAAGAAACTTGAAGAAGAGTTTATGAGTCTTTTAAAATGATAGATAATATTAAAAAAAATAAAGAAGTATTACTATATTTAGTATTTGGGATTTTAACAACATTAATAAATATCGTAACATATGGTTTAATGAAGAATCTATTAAATATAGATTATATGGTTAGTAATGTAATAGCATGGTGCTTAGCTGTTGCTTTTGCATATGTAACAAATAGAATATATGTATTTAACAGTAAAAAGAATAATAAAACAGATATAATTAAAGAAATAATATTATTTGTATCTGTTAGATTATCTTCACTTGCAATTGATATAGTTATAATGTATGTAGGTGTTAGTTTATTACAGGTTAATGATATGTTAATCAAAATAATTGCTAATATTATAGTGATAATTATAAATTATATTATGAGTAAAAAGATAGTATTTAAAAATAAGACTTGATTATTAGTTTTTGGAGGAAAAAATGAAACTTATAGAAAAATTCAAAGAGATATATAAGTATAGACATATGCTTTATACTTTAGTTAAACAAGATATTAGAGGTAAATATAAAGGATCATTCCTTGGATTTTTATGGACTCTACTTAATCCATTATTATTATTACTTGTATATTCAACAGTATTTCAATTAGTATTTAAAATTAATATACCAAATTATCCAATATATTTATTTATTGCATTAATGCCTTGGAATTATTTTGCAAATACAATTGCTATGGGAACTGCGTGTGTATCTAACGGAGGTGCATTACTGAAAAAAGTGTATTTTCCAAGAGAAGTACTTCCTTTAGCGACAGTAATAAGTAATACAATAAATTATTTTTTCAGTGCAGTAATAATATTTATAGCATTAATATTCTTCAGTGATATAGGTATTTCATGGGTTGCTTTATGGCTTCCAGTTATAGTATTTGTACAGGCTATATTTTCTTTAGGATGTGTATTTATATTGTCTGCAATAAATGTTTACGTAAGAGACGTTCAATACATGATGAATCCAATTATGATGGTTTGGATGTATGCAACACCGATACTATATAAATCAGATATGGTTCCAGAAAAATATAGAAGTATATATGATTTGAACCCGATGGTTCAAATTATGGATGGATATAGAAGTATATTATATGATAAAACTATGCCAAATTTAATGTCATTATTATATATATTTGTCGGTTCAATGGTATTTTTATGGATAGCATATTTAATATTTGAAAAACTTCAAAGAAGATTTGCTGAAGAGGTGTAGAATATGAGTAAGAAGATAAATAATGAAGATGTAGTTATAAAAGTAGATAATGTAACTAAAGAGTTTACATACTATGAAGATAAAGCATATTTTTTAAAAGAGAGATTAACTAATTTAAAAAGAACGAGAAAAAGAAAACATGTGGTATTAAAAGATATATCATGTGATATAAAAAGAGGTGAAACTGTTGCCCTAATTGGGATTAACGGTTCAGGTAAATCTACGCTATTAAAATTGTTATCTAAAATAATTTATCCTGAAAAAGGAACAATTGATATAAGAGGTAAGGTTTCAAGTTTATTAGAACTTGGAGCTGGATTTAATACGGATTTTACTGGAAGAGAAAATATATACTTTAATGCATCTATATATGGATTAGGAAAAAAAGATGTAGATAAAGTACTAGATACAATAATAGAATTTTCAGAACTTGGTGAATTTATTGATACACCTGTAAGAACATATTCTTCAGGTATGTATATGAGACTTGCCTTTTCTATAGCTGTAAATGTTGAAGCTGAAATATTGTTAATAGATGAAATACTTGCAGTAGGAGACGCTCACTTCCAAGATAAATGTTTAAAGAAAATGCAAGAATTAAAAGCAAAAGGTAAAACCATGGTATTTGTATCTCATGGTATGGGGACTGTTAAAGAATTTTGTGATAGAGCATTATGGATATCTAATGGAGAGCTTAGAATGGACGATACTTCTGAAAACGTAGTTAAGGCTTATTTAAAAGATCAAGGATTAGAAGATGCTAATTAAACATTAATAATGTTAATATAAAAATCAAACATTCCAAAATAAGGAGACAAATATGATAGATGAAAAAAAATATTTCAAATTTAATCAAGAACCTGGTAAAGTACTAAGTAATAGGGATATATTTAATGATGGAGAAGCGCTTATTAGTTTAATAACTCCATACTATAATGCAAAAAAATATATTCAACAAACAGCTAATAGTATATTTAATCAAACTTTTCCATATTGGGAATGGATAATAGTAAATGATGGAAGTACAGAGAAAGATACAATTGAATTTTTAAATAAATTTGCTGAACAGGATAAAAGAATTAAAATATTTAACAAAGAGAATGGTGGTCCTGCATCAGCAAGACTTTATGGAGCACAAAACGCAAAAGCTGACATAATTTACACAATTGATTCTGATGATTTAATAGATAATACTTTATTAGAATGTGGATATTGGACTTTATTTACTAATAAAAAAGCAACTTGGGCATATTCAAATAGTTGTGCATTTGGTGAACAAGAATATTTATGGAGTCCAATGTTTAACACAATGAAGGAAAAGAAAGAAAACTTATTATGTGGTTCATCTTTTATAAGGAAAGATAAATATCTTGAATTAACTGAATATACAAAGCTTCCAAAGGAAGTTCATGAAGATTGGTATATGTGGCTAAAATTTTTAGCTAAAAAATATATTCCTGTAAGAATGAATTTCTATGGGTTTTGGTATAGAAGAGAAGAAGTAGGTAGACTTAATAGTATTAATTCTGATAAAAGAAAGAGTAAAATTGCAGAATCATATCTAAAAAAAGTTGCTAAAGATATAAAGAAAAATGTTGGAGCTATACAATATCCTATGACTACTGATTATGATTTTAATTCCTATCCAAAAGAATTTGATTGGAATAGAAAACCAATTAATACTAGGAACGGAAAAAAGAGAATACTATTTATATTTCCTTGGACTATTACAGGTGGAGCAGATATATTTAATTTAAATCTTATAAAATCATTAAAAGAACAAGGTTATGAAATATCTATAATAACAACTGAGTCGCATGAGTATATGTTGAGACATAATTTTGAAAAATATTCAGATGAATTTTTTGATTTGACAACATTCTTAAATAGAGAAGATTGGGCTAGCTTTATACATCATATAATTAAATCTCGAAATATAGATCTTGTATTTCAAAGCAATAGTTTTTACGGATATTACGTAATTCCATGGCTAAAATGTATGTTTCCAGAATTGATTGTTGTTGATTACTTACATGCTGAGGATTGGAGCTGGAGAGATGGAAGTTATCCTAAAGATTCAATAGCAATATCTCAGTTTTTAGATAAAACCTACACTTGTACCCAGTATTTGAAAGATTTAATGTATAATAAAATGAATAGAAGAGAAAAAAATACTGATGTGGTATATATAGGTACAGATGCTGAATATTTTAATCCAAAAGTAGAATATGATAAAGAAAAAGAGTTAATTGAAAGATACAAAGGAAAAAAGGTAATATTATTTCCGTGTAGACTGGAGTATTTAAAGAGACCGATTTTTGCAATTAAATTATTAAATGAAATTTGTAAAATTAGAAAAGATATAGTTCTTTTAGTTGTTGGTGATGGAACTGCTAAGAGAAAGGCTTTGTCATATGTTATAGAATATGGATTAAGTCAAAATGTAGATTTTGTTGGTATGAAAAGCGATATTAGACCATATTATAAAGTTGCTGATGTTACTTTAGTGTGTTCACTTACTGAAGGACTTACTTTAACAGCGTATGAATCACTTTCTATGGGTGTACCTGTTGTTTCTGCTGATGTTGGTGGTCAAAAAGAGCTAATAGATGATACTTGTGGAAAAGTAGTAAAAAAATATCAGTCAATAGAAAAAGATTTAATGAATTTTAATTATTCGAAAGAAGAATTAGATGAATATGTCAATGCAATTATTGATTTAATAGATAATAATGAATATAGTAAGATAAAAGAAAATTGTAGGACTAAGATACTTAATGGATTTACTATAGAAAATATGATAGAAAAAATGGCAAATGAATTTAAACTATTAATAGAAAATGGTACAAAAGTAGATAAGAGTATATGTAATAATATTGAATTTGCAGAAATGTATTTAATATTATTCAATGAATATACAAAAATATATCATGAAAATCCAGATGAAATAGCTAAAAGACCAACTACAAGTCAAATACTTTGGAGATTTACCGCTTGGCGTATACTTATTAAAGTTCTTAAAAAACTGAAAATTATACAATCATTTAAAAAATATATATTAAAAACGGATAAGCAACTTATAAAATAAATTATTTATAGAAGGAATGATCGAATTGAACAAATCAAAGATAAAAAGTGTTTTAGAAAAATTGTGTTTTAGTATAGGATTATATTTATTATTGTTTCTTGTATCTGTTATAGTATACACCACGATAATGCAATTTTTTAGCCAACCTATAACATCTAACACATTAATAATTTCTACAATTTTTTCAATATTTATATATGGAATAATATCTTATATTAATAATGGAAAACTTAAAAATATATTAATTACAATTGTTATTTCATTATTAGTAATATCAGGTAGTATTTTATTTGCAAGTAAAACTTATGATTTGACTTGTGATGGTAATTCTTATCATAAATATGCTATTGGTAATTTGAAAAGTGGTTGGAATCCTATATATCAAGATAGTTATGATTTTAGTGTATCAAATAATCTATGTGAAGATACTAAAACATCTTTATGGATAGATCATTATCCTAAGGCGACATGGACATTTGCGGCTACAGTTTACGCTTTTACATCTGATATAGAAAGTGGAAAAGCAATTACTATAATAATAGCAATATCACTTATATTCTTACTTACATCGTATTTATCAAAAAGGTATTTAAAAATATGGCAATCTATATTGGTTTCTATTTTTATTGGATTTGGACCTATTATATGTGCTCAGATATTTTCCTACTACGTTGATGGTATATTAGGTATATCTATATACATTTTAACTATGTTTTTAATTATGATTACAGATAAAAAATATGATATGAATAATACAGAAAAATGGATAGGTCTTTGTATTAGTATAATTTTATGTATTAATATAAAATTTACAGGGCTAGTATTTTCAGGAATATTTTCATTTTTCTTTTATGTGTATTGGCTATATAAAGCAAAGAAAGAGGACAAGCTGTTAATTGAATTTAAGAGAAAAACTATATTTTTTGCTATAACTCTTTTAGTTTCTATAGCATTTGTGGGTAGTTCTTCATACGTTAAAAATCTTTTAGATCATAAGAATCCATTATATCCATTATTTGGAGAAGGTAAGGTAGATATAATAACGAGATTGCAACCAGAGATATTTGGTAATAAAACTGGTCTAGAAAAATTATTTTATTCAATCTTTTCAGAAACTGCTAATGTATCATATGCTCTTGGGTCATCACCTGAATTTAAGATACCTTTTACAGTTACTTCTCAGGAAATTAAAAATTCATCAATACCAGATGTTCGTATAGGTGGATATGGTGTTTTATTTAGCGGTATCTTTTTAGTTAGTGTTGTAATTATAATATTTGGAATGATAAAACTTTATAAAAATAATAAAATAGAATTTCAAATATGTAGTATAGTTTTAATAAGTGTTATTGTATCAACAATTATTATGACTGAATCCTGGTGGGCTAGATATGCACCACAGTTGTATATTATTCCTATATTAGCTCTTATAATGTTGTTTGCAAATTTAAATTTTTTATTTGAAACAAAAAATAAAAATTATATAAAAATTATATTTACAATGCTTATGTGTATTTTTATGTGTTCTACAATATTTATAAATACTTATAATTTTGTAGAATGGAGAATTAAGGATATAGAACTGTTTGAAAAAGTATCAACAGATATGTATAAAATAAAAAAAGACAGCCAAGGGAAAACAATGAATATATCTAAGCCTGAATTTCTTGGATTACTGTTTAATTTGAATGATCAAAATGTTAAATTTAACATTACTAATGTTGATGATCAAAATGTAGAAAATGTTTATTCTGTTTATAATGGTTGGATAAAGGTGTTAGGAGATAAAAAATGAAAGAATATATAAAACTTATGAGACCAAAACATTACTTAAAAAATCTTTTGGTATTTTTACCTATAGTTTTTAGTGGTAATTTATTTAATATACATGTACTTACAAAAGTATGTGTGGCTTTTGCGGTATTTTGTTTAATATCATCTATTGTTTATATTGTAAATGATGTAAAAGATGTAGAAAGTGATAAAAAACATGAAACTAAAAAAAATAGACCAATAGCCTCTGGTAAAGTTTCACCAATATCAGCTTTGATACTTGCAGTAGTACTATTTTTTGTATCAGTATCTTTGAATTTTGCCATATTCGATATGAAAATAAATTTTTGGGCTAATAGTATATTAGCGATTTATTTGTTACTAAATATATTCTATTCTTTTGGTTTGAAAAACAAACCAATTATAGATATAGTAATATTAGTATCAGGTTTTTTACTTAGGGTACTATATGGTTCTGTAGTTGTTGGAGTAGAAGTATCTAATTGGTTATATTTAACAGTAATAGCAGGGTCATTTTATCTTGGATTAGGTAAAAGAAGAAATGAAATAAAAAAGCAAGGGAGCAATGCTAGAGCAGTATTAAAATATTATACTCATGATTTTTTAGATAAAAATATGTATGTATGCCTAGCTTTAAGTATAGTTTTTTATTCTTTATGGTGTGTAGATGTAAATACAATTTCTAGAATAGGAAATAATTATTTAATATGGTCAGTTCCGGTAGTAATGGTGATATTTATGAAATATAGTTTAAATATAGAAAATGATTCATATGGTGATCCAGTTGATGTAGTATTTTCGGATAAAGCTTTATTATCATTAATTGCAAGTTATATAATAGCACTATTGCTCATAATATACGCGTTTTAGGTGCTATATATGGAAGATTTAATAGTTTATGACTTTGACAAGACGATATATGATGGTGATAGTACATTAAATTTTTACTTTTTTTGCTTATTGAATAATATTTTTTTAGTAAGATATATTCCATCTCAAATAATTGCATTTATTTTGTATAAACTAAAAATTAAGAATAAATTATATTTTAAACAGAAATTTTTCGGATTTTTAGGCGGTATAAAGAATATAGATAAACAGGTAAGTGATTTTTGGAAATTGAATGAAAAAAAAATAAAAAAATGGTATATAAATAAAGGACATGAAAATGATGTTATTATTTCTGCATCTCCTGAATTTTTACTTAAATATATTTTTGATAAAATTGAAATAAATAAGTTAATAGCTACTGATGTTGATAAAAAATCTGGAGTATTTAATTCACCGAATTGTTATGGAGAAGAGAAAGTTAATAGAATGAATAAACAATTTGGTAAGTTTAAAATAAAGGAATTTTATTCGGATTCGATATCTGACATACATTTAGCTAAGCTTGCAGAGTACAGTTATTTAGTAAAGGGAAATAATATAAATAAATGGATAATCAAATAGAAATTAAGTGGGGTAAATGATGGTTAAAATGGTATATTCTATTAACTTGGTTTATAAAGATTTTAAAAAAAATTTGAAAAATAGTAAAAAGATTTTAAAAGAATTTACTGTTTTGCAGTATAATGTTGATAGAAAAGATGATATTGATATAAAAATATTAAAAACTAATAAACTTTATAATGATTATATTAAATTGAATGTTTTGTATAATAACGGTGGATTAATACTTGATAGAAAAATAAAATTAGTTAAAAATCTTGATTTATTCTTTCAACATGATATGTTTTTAGGATTTTGTGATGATAAAAATATAGGCACTAATATAATATGGTGTAAGAATCCTAAAAATGAGTATGTTAAAAAACTATTAGATAAGATAGAAGAAAATATATATTCAGATATAACAGATGTATTTAGTGATGTTTTAGGACAAGATTTAAAAAATAATTATAATAGCATAATAAATATAGATAATAAATTATTTATTTATCCTTATGATTACTTTTATCCTATAGACTATAACCATTGTGGAAAAGATATTTCAGAAAATTTGAAAACAATTATATATGAAAAGAATAAGGTACCTTTTAAACAAAAAATGAAACTATTTTCATTGAAAATTTTTGGTTTATCTGGGTATAGATATATAGTAACTTTATTTAGAACTATAAGATACAAATTAGCTAGAAAAAGATATTTATTGAAAGAAAAGTTAAGAGATAAAGTTTTAAAAAGTAAAGATTATCAAAAGCAAATTAATAACTCAATTGAAACTTTAGGTAAATATTATAACAAGGAGTATGTTATAATGCATAATCCAAGATGGCTAGGAGTTACAAGTGCTACAAAAGAATTATTTGAGAATTTAGTACCTTTACAAGAAATTTATAATAAAAACGATGCAAAAAAAATAGCTGAGAAAATAGTTTCTTCTAATATAAGACAAGTTATATTTAGCGCATTTTGTTTTGGCTGGGAAGATCTTGCTAGAGAGTTAAAGAGAATAAATGGCGGAATTAAAATAAAGGTTTTTTGGCATGGAAGTCATTCTCAAGTTACTGATGAAATAAACTGGAAAACTAATACTACAGCACTTTTACTTCATAAAGAAGGAATAATAGATGTTTTTGCCACATGCAAAGAAAGTATATTAAACTTTTATAAATCACAAGGATATAAAACAGCCTTTATAATGAATACAGTTAGATTACCAGAAAAACAAGAAAAGGATGAAATTGTTGCTGAATCAAAAAATACTAATAATGAAATTAAAATAGGACTATATGCAGCAGGACTTGATTGGAGAAAAAATATGTATAATCAGATTGCTGCAATTTCTTTAATAAAAAATTCTATAGCGGATCTGATACCGCTTAGTTATGAAGCCAAAGTTTTTGCAAGAAAACATAATTTAAAAATAAATGGACTTGAAAAAGGAATAAAAAGAGAAGAATTACTAAAAAGAATTGCTCTTAATGATATAAACTTATATGTTACATTTTCTGAATGTGCTCCAATGTTACCAATTGAAAGTATGGAAATGGGAGTAGTATGTTTAACTGGTGATAATAATCATTATTTTAAAAATACAGAATTAGAGAAATATTTAATTGTAGATAGAGAAGATGATATAGTTTGCATATCAGATAAAATTAAATATGCATTAGAAAATAAAGATATAATAATGTCTTTATATAAAGAATGGAAGAAGCAAAACGATATTTCTAGTTTAGAAAGTGTGAAAAACTTTTTAAAGATGTAGCCTAAATTAATGTAAAAGTGAGGAGATGCTGTATGTCAAGACATTTGAAAAATATTATATCAATTTTTAAATATAATAAGAAAGATTTAGAAAATGTAAAAAAACAAATATGTCTTTTTAAAGATAAAGAATATATAGCAATATATAATCCCTACTGTATTGGTGTTATGAATTCTACAAAGGAATTATTTGAAAATACTTTGGGGCTTTCTGAATTATTTAACAATAAGTATATAAATGAAATAGCAAATTGTATAGTTGAAAACAATATAAAACAAGTTATATTTAGTCCGATTGCTTTTGGCTGGAAAGAACTTGTAGAAAAATTAAAAGAGAAAAATAGAAACATTAAAATAAAGTTTTTTTGGCATGGTAGCCATTCGCTTTTTGTTAATAGAGATGAATCATACTTTCTATATAATATATTAGAAATGTGTGATAGAAAAATAGTTGATTCTGTAGCATTTGCTAAAGAAAGCATGGCTGATTTCTATAAGCAAAAAGGATATAATTCAGTTTTTGTAAAAAACACTGTAAGAAATATTAATCCAACTGAAGTTAGAAATACTGAATATTATAAAAATATAGAAAAGTTAAAGAATAAATCAAAAGTTAATATAGGTTTATATTCGGCTGGTGATAGATGGGAAAAAAATACGTTTAATCAAATTAGCAGTGTATCATTAATTAATAATGCAGTACTTGATTGTATACCTTCTACTGAATTAGTAACTAATTTTTGCAAGCTTATGGATATAAATTTAAGTGAACCATCTGGTTATTTAAAGAGGGAAGAAATGGTTGCTAGAATGGGTTTAAACGATGTAAACTTATATGTAACCTTTACGGAATGCTCCCCAATAGTTCCACTTGAAAGTTTAGAAATGGGTGTACCTTGTATAACAGGTAATAATCATCATTACTTTAAGAATACAAAATTAGAAGAATATTTAGTTGTAAAGAGTGAAGATGATATTGATGAAATATCTAAGAAAACTAAAATAGCTTTAGAAAACAAGAAAGAAATTTTAGACTTATATAAAGTATGGAAAAAAGAATATGATGAAGAAAGTAAAGCAAGTGTTATAGGATTTTTAAATAGTTAAACAAGGAGGACAAGTAATGGATTCTTTAGTTCAAAATAATAAAGATATATTCTTATCTATAATTATTCCTGTATATAATACTGAAAAATATTTAAAAAAATGTCTAGATTCAGTGTTGGAAGCTGTAAACAATATATCTTCTTGTGAGATTATTGTAATAAATGATGGTTCTATTGGTGATACAGATGCTGTTATGGGTGAGTATTTAAATAATAAAATTATAAGATATTTCAAAAATAATAATCAAGGTATAGGTGCTACTAGAAATTTTGGTATTGAAAAATCAATGGGAAAATATGTGACATTTGTTGATTCTGATGATGCGGTAGATAAGAAATACTATACTTATTGCTTAAAAAAAATAGAAGAAGAAAAATGTGATATAATTGTTTGTGATTTTGAGTCATGTAGAAGTGAAGATGATAAATTTAGAACGCATGCAAAAAATCCAGCCATTAAAGATGATAAATGGGGATGCATTGACATATCTATAATGCCATCACCTTGTAACAAAATAGTAAAAAAGGAATTATATGATGGAATAAAATATCCTATTGGATTGGTATATGAAGATCTAGCTATTACTCTTATTTTATTATTGAAAGCTGAAAAGGTTATTTATGTTCCAAAAATGTTTTACAAATATTATATGAGAGAAAATTCAATAATGCATTCTAATTTTAGTGAAAAAAAATTTCAAATTATTAAAATATTAGAAATATTATTTGAAAAAATAGATAATTTAAACATAACTAAAGAAGACAAAGATAGAGCAAAAAACTCTGTTTCTTATGATAGAATATATTTCGAACTTCTAGAACCTTTATCAAAAGAAAAAAATAAAAATAGGTATATATTATCTAAAAAACTTTGTTTAAATATTAAAGAAATTATCAAAAAGCTAAATGAAAATGAATATTATAAAAAACAATTAGATGACGGTAGAAAAGTAAAAAAAATATATTCCAAATTAGTTAATTTTGCTTTATATAATAATTTGCCTTTTTTGCTTTGTAGAATTGTTAAAAATTCCGTGTATTATAATAATCAATATAATGATGATATGTGGAGAAAATCTAAATAAGCATAAATACTATTTTTGGGGGAAATTGGAGGTTATAATGTGTATAATAATTTAGAACAGAAAAGAGATGTTACTATCGATATATTTCGTGCAATAGCTATGATATGGGTTATTTTTGTTCACTCATTATTTTGGACTGGGGTATTTACTACAAAGATTGAATATATTGTTAAATCGTTGTTCCTTATTGAAATGCCTCTTTTTTTCTTTTTGGCTGGCGCAAGCAATTATATGTCGAAAAGAAAAAGTATCTTAAATTTTTATTTTACTAGATTACAGAGAATATTAATTCCTTATTGGATATACGCTGGAATATGCATTTTACTTACTTATATAATTTCAGTATTAAATGGTTCTAAGATAATTGATTCATTAATTATGAAATGGTTAATACCTATGGAAAGGCAAGACGTTCCACTAGAAATTTTAACATGGGCATTATGGTTTATTCCTGTATATTTATTAATCATTATGACTTTTCCCTTTTTAAGAATGTATTTTGATAAACAAAAGAATAAATTTTTAAAAATAATGCCTTTATTTGTTCTTGCAGTATGCTTATTTTTTATGGATGTTTACAAAATTAGTGGTACTACTTTTTTTTATTATACAAGAATGTTAGTATTTTATTGTTTTTGGATATATTTAGGTATGTTTTATAATGTTTTGAAAGAAAATATTAATATTAATAAATTGAAAAAGGCTGTTTTCTTTATTGCTTGTGTTTTTGTTTCAATTTTGTTAGTATTGACTCCTTATTATTCTATTGACATGCAAATCAATAAATTTCCACCAAATTTTTTGTTTTTAATTTATACATTAGGATTTTTAAGCTTAATGTATTACTGTTCTAATCACATAGTTAAGATAATAAAATTTTTATGTAAAAATATTATTATAGATTGGATTTTGAAACAATATATTAATTCTGGATATACTATATATTTATTTCATCCTCTTGCGATGTTATTAATAAAATGGTCTATTGAATTTTTACATATTGGTAACTTTATGGCAAATCATAATTATATAAAGTTCTTTGTTTATATTATTTTAGCAATTCCTTTAGGTGCAGTTTTAGGGAAGCTATTTAGTTGGACAGAAAAGGTTAAAATTAGTTAAAATAGTTTAATTGCAAAACATTAAAAATAATGATATAATATACAATAATAAATTCAAAAATTAAAGAATTAAAGAATGTATATGAAATAGATATATAGAATCGAGGGAAATTAATGGATAATAGTGCTAATACAAAAATAATACATTATTGTTGGTTTGGTGGTAAGCCACTATCAAAGTTAACTTTAGACTGTATAGAAAGTTGGAAGAAATATTTACCGGATTTTGAAATAAAGCAATGGGATGAAACTAATTTTGATGTTAATCAGTGTACTTTTATTAAAGAGGCATATGAACAAAAAAAGTGGGCTTTTGTTGCAGATTATACTAGATTTAAAATTTTAGATGAATTTGGTGGATTATATTTGGATACAGATATGGAAATAACAGCAGATATTTCTAAACATTTAGAAAAGGATTTATTTTTAGGTAAAGAGGATTCTAATATGATAAACGCTGCTGTTGTTTGGAGTAAATATCCTAATAATACACATATACATAACATACTACAAGTTTATGAGAATAGCAAGGTATTTAATCCAACTGGTGATTTATTTGATCAAAGTGTTCCTAAAATACTAACTAAGTATTTTAAAGAATATAGTTTCAAAAGCGACTCTGATGAAGTACAATTTTTAAATAATGATGTATATATATATCCTATGGAATATTTTTATCCATTAAGTTATGATCATCAAAGCAATAAATTCACAGATAAATCTTGTATGATACATCATTTTGATGCGACTTGGACAAGTAAAGGTGAACAAATTAAGACAAAATTAAAGAGAAAAAACATGAAATGGGTAGTGCATATAATTGATTTTTTTGTTGCTATAAAAAGAAATGTAACGCCAAAAGATATAGCGATATTTTTAATTCCATTAATTATATTTTTAGTTGCTCTTTTATCTTTTTGGCCTGGAATATCTACTTATGATGGAAATTACCAATGGAATCAAGTACAAAATAATTATATAACAGACGCACATCCTTTTCTTAGCACATATTTTATGAAAGTATTATCTAATATTTGGAACAGTAAAACTATTGTACTTCTGTTTCAGATACTTGCATTTAGTTTCATATGGACGTGTATATGTAAAAGTTTAAGGAAAAAGGACAGTGGTATAAAAGTTCAAGTTATATATACAATAATTACTTGCTTAATGCCTATAATATTTGTATATTCAATAACATTATGGAAAGATGTTATATATTCTTATGCATTACTTGCATTAACACTTATGTTATATGTAGGAATTAAGAAAGAATGGAAATATAGAACATTAGATTTAATAAGTATTGCATTTTTACTAGTTTTTATTCAAGGATATAGACATAACGGAATTGTTGTAAGTGTTATTACATTATTGATTTTATTAGTATTATTATTCAAAAATAAAGTAAAGAAAAAAGCTATTTTAGTTTTCGGTGCATGTTTAGTAATATTTTATTTAATGATTGCTATTCCAAAGCAAATTATTGTAAAACCTTCATTAGATATAATGGGAGCAAAAGAGGGTATAACTATACTTATGACAGGTTCCCTAATTAAAGATAACGTTGAGATGGAACCACAAGACTTAGAATACTTAAATACTCTGATGCCAATAGATTTATGGAGAGAATTATATACCCCTTATTTAATAAATACTGTATGTCTTTCACCATCTTTTAATAGAGAGAAGACAGAAAAAACATATGATCAATTACTTAAAATATTTGTTAAATATGCTGTTAAAAATCCAGGTAGTATAATAGTTCATTATATAAAAGCAGATGCTCTTTTATGGAGTCCATACCCTTTAGGTTATACATATATATTCGATTTTTCAGAATGGGGACCACCGGAACATTATGGCTTTGATTCGAAAGTACAAAGTAAATTTGAACAAGGAAAAACTTTTTTTGATGGAATTATAAACGCTTCTATGACAAACAGATATGTAAGAAATATATTATATAGACCCGCAACAGCTATGTATTTAGCAATAGCAATAATAATATTTATAGTACATAAAACAAAAAACAAAAAATATTATTTTGTCTTACTACCTATGTTACTTAACACATTATCTTATATACCAGTAAATTTAGCACAAGATTTAAGATACTTATATATAAATTATTTGACATTATCCTTTGTTGTTTTTTTACTTATAATGCCTAAGTTTAAAGATAATGCTATGTTAAAAAAGGGAGAAGATATTAATGAGTAAAGTATTATTTGTAATACCTGCATATAACGAATCTCAAAATATAGAGAAAGTTATAAAAGAGATAAAAGAAGATGTAAGTTATGCAGATATTTTAATTGTTAATGATTGTTCCAAAGATAACACAAAACAAATAGTAGAAAATTTAGGAGTTAAATGTATTACAATGCCTTTTAATGTAAGATACGCTATGGCAGTTCAAACTGGTATAAAATATGCATTTCAAAATGATTATGATTATGTTATTCAATTTGATGCAGATGGACAACATATTGCTAAAGAGGCAGAAAAATTATTAAATAAAATGAAAGATGCAAATTGTGATATAGTAATAGGTTCTAGATTTTTAGAAAAAACAAATTATCCACATTCTTTCTTTAGAATGGTCGGAACAAAAATATTTACATTTTTAATTAAAGCATTCTGTAATAAAAAAATAACAGATCCTACCTCAGGATTTCAATGTTTAAATAAAAAGGTTATAAAAAGATATGCAAGTAATTATCCAGAATTTCCAGATGCTAATCTAATCATGGAAATGCTTTATGAAGGATATGAAGTGCAAGAAATAACAGCTAATATGAGAATAAGAGAAAATGGCGAAAGTATGCATGGTGGTATCATAAAACCTATAAAATATATGATACTTATACTGTATACAATTATAATAATATTAATTAGAAATATATTTAGAAAGAGAGGATAATGTATGAGTGTAAATTTATTCTTTGCAATAGTAGGTATCTTACTAGCTATTTATATTATAGATAGTGTTAAGAAAAATAATTTTGATGTAGGTGAGAGTATCTTATGGATATCCGGCACATTAGTTATAATAGTTATTGCAATATTTCCAAATATCATAGCGTATATATCAAATTTAGTTGGTATAGAATATGCACCATCATTATTTTTCTTACTTTGTTTAATATTTGTAGTTTTAATTAATTTTAGAAATTCAAAAAAATTATTGAAACAACAAGAAAAGATAATTATACTTGCACAAGAAGTAGCTATTTTAAAAGATAAATGTAAAGGGGATAATGAAAATATATGAGTGAATTTGATTATATAATTGTAGGTGCTGGGTTTGCTGGTTCTGTAGTAGCTAGAATGATGGCAGATAACAATAAAAAGGTTTTAGTTATAGATAAAAGAGGACACATAGCTGGAAATATGTATGAATGTTTTGATGAAAACAATGTAAGAATACATTTATTTGGGCCACATATATTTCATGCTAATAATATTGAAGTATTTGAATTTTTAAAAAAATATTCAGATTTCTATATGTATGAGCATAAAGTGGTTGGTAGAATTGAAGGTAAAGTTGTTCCAATTCCATTTAATTTTAAATCTTTAGATATGTTATTTGAACCTGAAAAAGCTGAAGAGATAAAAAGTAAATTAAAAGAAAACTTTAAGCAAGAAAAAGTTTCAATTTTAGATTTAATTAACCATAATGATGAAATAATTAAGGAATTTGGTAATTATGTATATAAAAATGTGTTTGAAAATTATACTGCTAAACAATGGGAAATAAGTGTTAAAGACATAGATAAATCTGTAATTAACCGTGTACCTGTTGTTCTAGGATATGATGATAGATACTTTAATGATAAAATACAATATATGCCAACTGAAGGATATACAAAATTATTTGAAAATTTATTAAATAATGACAATATAACTGTTAAATTAAATACAAACGCAAAAGATGTTTTAAAATTGGATAATGATAAAATACTTGTTGAAAATATTGAATTTAATGGTAAGGTTATATTTACAGGAGCAATAGATGAATTTTTGGATTACAAATACGGACAACTTCCTTATCGTTCTTTAAACTTAGTGTTTGAAAGTTATGATTTAGATGATTTTCAAGGACATTCTGTAGTAAATTATCCTAATGAAGAAAAGTTTACTAGAATAACAGAATTTAAACATTTAACAAATCAAAAGTTAGAAGGTAAAACAACTATTCTAAAAGAGTATCCTGCAAAATATGATCCTAATAACGAAAAATTTAAAGATCAATTCTATCCAATATTAGATGAAAAAAACTATGAGTTATATAACAAATATAAGTTAGAAGTAGAAAAATATAAAAATATATATTTATGTGGAAGATTAGCTGAATATAAATATTATAATATGGACTTAGTAATAGAAAAAGCATTAGAATTATCAAATACATTAATCAAGGAGGAAGTTTAATGAAGAATAAAATAAAATTAAGTATAATTGTTCCAGTATATAATGTAGAAAAATATTTACATAGATGCATGGAGAGTTTAGTTAATCAAACATTACAAGACATAGAAATAATATGTATTAATGATGGCTCTAAAGATGGATGCTTAGATATATTAAAAGAATATAAAGCAAAGTATGAAGATAAAATTGTTATATTAGATAAACAAAATGAAGGAGTATGGAAAGGTAGATTTGATGGTATTAGACTTGCTAATGGCGAATTTATAACTTTTACTGACTCTGATGATTATGTTGCTTTAGATTATGCAGAAAAATTATATAATGCAGCAAAAACTTCAAATGCAGATGTATCTATTTGTGGATTTTATAGAGTTGATACAGATACTCAACATATCTTCTCTAAAGAAATGACTAAACATGCTGGCAAAATAATAGACATGGATGTAAATCCTGAAGATATATTATCTATCAATGGAGCTTTATGGAACAAAATATATAAAGCTGAAATATTAAAAAATATGGATAATTTACCTAACCCACCTAGAATATTAGATGATATGATGTTCTTATTATTAGTATTTTTGAGAGTTAAGAGAATGATATTTATATCAGATCCATTATATTATTATATGGTTAGACAAAATTCTATTATGATGACGATAAAAAAAGAACAAATTACATCTACACAAAACGCTATGCTTGATGTTAAAAAAATATATAACAGTAGCAAAAAAGGTAAAAGATTACTACCTGTATTAGATGCTATGGCCTTTTTACATTTTGCATTATCATTAATGTTTAGAGTTTCATACGATAAAAATTCTAATTTTAGTGAAGAACTGAAGTCTAACGAAAAATATCTTGATTTAAACTTTCCAACTTGGAGAAAATCTAAATATTTGAAAGTATCATATATGTTAAGACATAAATGTGCTAATATTAAAGTTGGTATTATGAAAAATGTATACTCATTAGGATTATATAAATTTTTCTTGAAATTATATAGTTTTATGATAGATAAACTTAAAGTTGATATAAAATGGTAAAAAATATAGGAAAGCGGTGATAATGATGAATAAAGAAAGGGGAAAAAATATGAAATATATATTAGTAGTAATTTATTTAGTGCTTACTATAAGTGGTTTAATATTTATGAAACTACGGAGGAAATACAGGTACAATATCTGTTAAAGAAGGTAATATAAATATGGCTATGAATTTAGTTAGTGGACTTGGATTTGTTTGTTATATATGTAGCTTTTTATTATTCACGAAAATTGTTATCATGTTTGATTTAAGTTATATACTTCCTATATGCACAGGAGTATCACAAGTTTTGATATTGATAGCTTCATATTACGTATTTAATGAAAAGATATCTTTATATGGAATAGTAGGTGCTTCACTTATAATTATAGGATTAGTTATTATGAATTTAAAAATAGATAATAAAGATACACTTAACACTTCAAATAATAGTGCTAAAACTATACATGAAATAAATACTTACGTTGAAAAATCATAAGTTATTAAATTATATAAGTAGAAGATAAAATAATATATAGGGGGTTAATGTGAAAAAGATAACATTTTTAATGCTACATTTAAATTATGGTGGATTAGAAAAGCAAACTGTTACATTAATAAATGAACTAGCTAAACAAGAAGATTTTCAAATAGATATAATATCTGTTTATAATATTTTAGGTAAATCTTTTTATGATTTAGATAGTAAAGTTAAAATAAAGTATCTAATTCCATATGGTCCTAACAAAAAAGAAATAAAAGAATGTTTAAATGCTAAGAGATATTTTAAATTAGTTAAAGAGTCATTTAAAGGCATTAAAATTTTGTTTTTAAAATACAATTTAATGAAAAAAGAAATATCTAAGATAAAATCAGATTATATCTTTTCTACTAGAATAGAATTTTCAAAACTAATTAAAAGAACTGATACTATCAATATATCTCAAGAACACTCGTATATAGACAATGAAGATTATATAAAAAGAGTAGGAAAATCATTTAATTATATAGATTATTTAGTTGTTATGACAGATAAGGCAAAAGAAAACTATGATGGTTGGATTATTAATAATAAAACAAAAGTTGTTGTAATACCTAATATGATAGAAAAAAATGAAAAATATATTTCTAATTGTGAAAACAAGAAAATTGTTTCTGTTGGTAGATTAGAAGATGTTAAAGATTTTTCACTGCTTATTGACGTGTTTTCTAATATAGTGGATAAGCATAAAAACAATGATTGGAATTTAGAAATAATAGGAAGTGGATCTTTAAAAGAAGAACTTGAAAAGAAAATAGAAGTTTTAAATCTTAAAGATAATATTAAGTTAGTTGGAGATTTACCAATAGATATGGTATATAAAAGTTTATCTGAATCTTCTATATTTGTACTTAGTTCTAAATCTGAAAGCTTCTCTTTAGTTATATGTGAAGCTATGGATGTAGGATTACCGGTTGTTTCTTTTGATATAGACGCAGGTCCTAGAGAAATAATTACAGATGGATTAAATGGATATCTAATAGAAAATAGAAATTGTGATGAAATGGCAAGTAAGATTTTATCATTAATGGATAATTCTAAAGTCAGAAAAGAAATGGGCAGTAATGCTAAACTAAGTGTAGACAGGTATTATTCAAGTAGTATTGTTAAAAAATGGTTAGAAATAATTAAGTAAAATATTGAATAATGAAAATAAGTTAAAAATGCTTGTTTTCATTATTTTTTTTATGTAAATTAGTAATAAAAGCTATTAAACAGGGAAATAGAGAGGTATTATATTGAAAATTGTCTAAAAAAGTGGTATAATTATGGAAATTGAAAGGAATTAGCAATATGAAGAAAATATCAATTGTAGTGCCCTGTTATAATGAAGAGAAAGTATTACCACTATTTTATAATGAATTAAAAAAAGTTTTGAATACTATGGACTATTTAGACTATGAAATTATATTAGTTAATGATGGAAGTTCTGATGCTACACTAGAAATGTTCAAAGTTATATCTTCAAAAGATAATAAAGTAAAATATGTATCGTTTTCTAGAAATTTTGGTAAAGAGGCAGCAATGTATGCCGGCTTTAAAGAATCTAAAGGTGACTTTATTACTATTATGGATTCTGACTTACAAGATCCACCATCTTTATTACCAGAGATGTATAGGATTATTTGTGAAGAAGAATATGATACGGTAGCTACTAGGAGAATATCTAGAAAAGGTGAACCAAAAATAAGAAGTTTTTTTGCAAAGAAATTCTACAAAATAATGAATAAGATATCTAATGTAGATATTGTAGACGGTGCTAGAGATTATAGATTAATGACAAGACAAGTACTAGATAGTATATTAGAAATATCTGAATATAATAGGTTTTCAAAAGGTATATTTGGTTTTGTAGGATTTAATACAAAATGGCTACCATATGAAAATATAGAAAGAGTAGCTGGAAAAACAAAATGGTCATTTTGGAAATTATTTATATATTCTTTAGAAGGAATAACTGCCTTTTCAACAACGCCGTTAGTCATATCATCAATTATTGGTATTTTATTTTGCTTAATTTCAATAATAGTAATAATAGCAATAATATTTAGAACTTTAATGTATGGTGATCCTACGGGTGGATGGCCATCTACTATTTGTATAATAATGTTTGTTAGCGGAGTTCAACTTTTGTCAATAGGAATTATAGGACAATATTTATCTAAAACATATTTAGAAGTTAAAAATAGACCTTTATTTATTATAAAGGAAAGAAATAAAGAAACAAAAGAATAAATTATAAATGGCAATATGAAAGGAAGACTTTAATTTATGAATACAATACGTAAAATATTTGAAAAAGAAAAAGTTATAATATGCTTAATAGTAATAATATCTTTGTTTCCATTATTTACACCTGGCTTTTTTTATTCACATGATGGAGTTATACACCTATTTAGAACTGTTGGTGCTTATGAAAATATAACTAATTTTGATTTCTTAAATAGAATCTATTATAACATGATAGATGGTTTAGGATATGGGTGGGGTATATTTTATCCACCAATATCTGCAGTTTTACCTGCTATTTTTATGGTATTAGGTTTCTCATTATTTACTGCAGAAAAATTATTTATAATAGTAACTAGTATTTTAGC
This sequence comes from Clostridia bacterium, assembly GCA_029256705.1. Lineage (GTDB taxonomy): Bacteria > Bacillota > Clostridia > TANB77 > CAG-465 > RGIG5057. Next base: position 20,895 of record JAQSXK010000002.1, on the reverse strand, counting down.
AGGATTATTTGCATATAAGTTGTTTAACGAATTATATAAAAATAAATTTTGTTCATTACTGGCTTCAATTATTTATATTTTAGCTCCATTTAAAATGAGTCAAATAATAGTAAGAGGCGCTTTTGGTGAAATACTATTATTCACTTTCTTACCACTAGTAATACTTGGACTGATTAAAATAATAAATAAAGAATATAAGTATAAATATTACTTTATAATTGGGGTCTGTGGAATAGTATACTCACATATTATATCTACTGTGTATACAACAATATTTGTATTATTATTTTTATTACTCAATATAAAATCTATTGTAAATAAGAAAACATTACTTGAACTTGGGAAAACTGTAGTTATTATTGTTCTATTATGTTTACCTATTTTAGTACCACTTGCTGAGCATCAAATAATGAACATATATAATTCAAACTCAATGATGGGTGGTAACGTAGTAGATAGTATAGTACATTTTGGACAATTAATAGGTAGTAGTATGGATATAGGTGAAACTGGTGAAAATACTAGTTATCTATCTAATAAAAAAGAAATGAGCTATATGATAGGACTTACTCCTATATTAATTCTTACATTATTGCCATTTGCGTTTGAAAGAATTAAACAAAAGGGTGAAAAGTCTAAGATTATTAAATATTCAATATTATTACTTATAACAATATTTATGATGACTACACCTTTTATATGGAATAAGGTTGGTATTATAGATGTAATCCAATTTCCATGGAGACTGCTTACATTCTCAGTATTATTTATATCAATTATTGCAGGATATGTGTTAAAATCATTACTTACTAAAGAAAATGAATATTCTTTTTTACTGTTTATATTAGGTTTTAGCTTTATATTTATTTACTTTGTAGGTGGTCAAATAAGATTTGCAAAAACACTTAATGCTGAATTTGATTTTAATAATCAAGAATTAAGTAAACTTGATGATCATTGGAGCATAGCAAATTCTTTAGGATATTCACATGATTATCTTCCAAAGGAGCTTACAACAGATATACTTAAGGTTAGGGGTACAGATATAAAAGTATTAGAAGGCACAGCAAATATAGTTAATATGAATAAAGAAAAAAACATACTAAATGCTGACATTGTAACTAACTTTGAAAATATAAATTTAGAATTACCATATATATATTATAAAGGTTATACTGTAAAAATTGATGGTATAAAAACAGATTATAATATTAGTGGCGATGGATTTATAAAAGTAAATATAAAAGATGCAGGAAACCATACAATATATGTAAAATATACAGGTACAATAATATATAACATATGTGATCTAATTGCTGTCATTGTACTAATTGTAAGTATTATTAATGTTATTAAGAATAAGAAATTAATTAAAAATAGTAAAGAACATGAAATAAAACTTCTTTCATAAATACAGGATAATTATAAAAAAAAGCGGAATTTATAAAATGACAAAATGCTACATAATATAGCATTTTGTTATTTTTTTTTATTAAAAGACTTTGAATTAAAAATTATTTATGTTATAATTTATATACAGATAAAATTAAAATAAGGTTTTTAGAAAAGGGGGATAACAGGAAAATGACATTCATAAGTAATAAATTAAATATGAAAACAAAGACAAAAAAAATATTGAAATCTATTATTGCTATAACAATGATACTAAATATTTCTATGCCTAGTTTTTTTAATATAGTAAACGCTGTAATAACTACAAATTTACCTAAATCAGTATTAGAATATAATTCTGTAGACAATAGTGCAGTGTTTCCAGACAGTTATAAACAGTATATAAAGAATTTAAAAGCTGCACATCCAAATTGGACTTTTAAGGCGTTATATACAAAATTAGATTGGGAAGAATCAGTAAGGCATGAAAGTTATGAAGTAAAAACAGGTATTAGTTCAGTACCAGATAGTTATAGTGCAAATTGGAAAAAAGATGGTATAAATAATTATGTGGATGGTTCGTTCGTAATAGCTTCCAAAAAAGCTGTAGCGTATACTATGGATCCAAGAAACTTTCTTAATGATACTAGTATATTCCAATTTGAAGCGTTAGATTTTAATGCTGAGACAAGTGCTACTTCAACAATAGATAAAATAATTTTGGGTACTACTATGTCATCATATCCTACACAATATAAAAAGGCTGGTCAAATGGTCAATTTAGAAAACAGTTTGACTTGGGCACAAATAATAATAAATGCATCAAAAAATGCTGGTGGAACTGGAATTAGTTCTGTATTCCTTGCTAGTAGAATGAAACAAGAAACATCTTTAGATATAATAGGTAACGGTTCAATAAACGGTTCACATGTAACCTATCCAGGAATATATAATTTCTTTAATATGGGTGCTGTCCCAAACGGTGATGGCTCGGGTTCAGTAACTAATGGACTAGCATACGCATCTGGCAAAGGTTGGACAACCCCACAAAAATCAATAGACGCTGGTGCTACAAACTTATGGTCTAATTATATTCAATTTGGACAAAATACAATATATTTTCAAAAATTTGATGTAAGTAATCCATATGGAAATGCTACAGCATTATATGCATATCAATATATGACAAATATTTTAGCACCTTCAAGTGAATCAAAAATATCTTATAACGCTTATTCTAATACAGGACTTTTAAATTCATCTTTTGTTTTTTACATACCTGTATATGATAATATGCCAAATACAATCTCAGCACATCCAGATTCTGAAGTAACTTTACCAACTATAACTGGAACTGACATTATATATCTAGATGATGGAGAAAGTAATGGTACAGATTATTTTAATATAAGATCTGGAGCTGATACAGACTTTGATACAATAGCACAAATTGTTGAGGTTTCTGAAGGAGCTGAAAATAGAAAAAAATTTACTAGAACACAAGTAGGTACAAATGGTTGGGATAAAATAAAACTTAGTGATGGAACAGAAGGATATGTATATCAAGGATTTGTTAAAACTTACGATTATACACATGTAACAGGTATAACATTCGATAAAACAACAGCAATTTTAAAAGTTGGAGATACTACAAATATAGTTGCTAATATAGCACCAACCAACGCATATATAAAGAATATAACATGGAATAGTAGTAATTCTAATGTTGCGACAGTAGATAACGCTGGAAAAGCAACTGCAATAGGGTTAGGTACAACTACTATAACAGCTACAACATTAGATGGAAATAAATTTGCAACATGTACAGTAACGGTTGAAAAAACATTAGCAAGTAGTATAACAGTAACTAATACTGAATATCCTTTAGTAGTAGGAAATTATCTACAACCTACACCAATAGTATTGCCAGCAGCAACTACAGATAAGACTTATGATATAACAATTACAGATCCAACTATAGCTATAGTTGAAAGTGGTAAAATAAAAGGATTAAAAGCAGGTAGTACAACAGTAACACTTACAACCAAAGATGGTAGTAATAAAACATGTACATTTACTTTAAAAGTAACAGAAACTGTTTCAACAATAAATAATTATACAGTAGATAGTAATAGTATAATTACAAAAGTTGCATTAGGAACTACAGTATCTTCAGTTAAAGGGAATGTGACAACAAGTTATACAAAAAAAATTCTTAATGCAGCTGGTACAGCATTACTGGATACAGATAAAGTAGGGACTGGTACTAAAGTACAAATTTTAGATGGAACAAATCTTTTGCAGGAATATGTAATTGTAATATATGGAGACATTACTGGAGATGGTGTTATTAATTCAGCAGATTTATTAAAAGTAAGACAACATATGTTAGGAACTTTATTACAAGGAAATAACTTTAAAGCAGCAAATGTTTCCAAAATAGATACAGTTGTAAATTCTTTAGATTTATTGAAAATAAAACAGCAAATATTAAGTTCAACGAATTTAATAGAACAATAATAAGGAGGAAAATATGAAAAAAATATTAATAACCTTTACGATGTTTATGGCTACATTAATTGCATCTAATGTTTACAGTGCTTCAAGTATTTCTGTTAGTAGATCAAGCGTTACTACTGGAGATACTTTTACAGTTACTGCAACCGTAAGTGGTGTTGCTGCATGGGGAATGTTTATAACACCAAGTGGACCAGTAACGTACGTAAGTGGTTCAACAAGTTCAGCAGATGCCACAGCAGATGCTAGAAATGGTAGCAATACTATAACGGCTACGTATAAAGCTAATTCAGTAGGTACAGCAACATTTACTTTAAGTGGAGATACCACTGACGAAAACGGTAATAATGTTAACATCTCTGGTTCAAGAACTGTTACAGTTAATGCACCAGTTGTTAATAATCCAACAACACCAACAACGCCAACAAATACAACTAAAAGTAATAATGCAAACTTAAAGAAATTAGTACCAAGTTATGAAGGATTATCACCAAACTTTAATCCAGCAGTAACAAAGTATTCTTTAGCAGTACCAGCTACTGCAACTAGTTTAGGACTTACAGTTGCTGTAGAACAAACTGGAGCAAAATATTGGATTAATGGTGAAGATAATTTACAAATGGGAGATAACACAGTTAATATTACTGTAACAGCTCCTGATGGTACAAAAAAAGTTTACACTATAATTGTAACTAAAGTTGCAGATGTAAAAAAAGCAAATGCATATTTAAGTAATATAGTAATTGATGGAAAAACACTTAACCCTGCATTTACTGCTGAGAATTTAGAATATGATATTGGTGCAATTACATCAGATATATCTAAGTTAACAGTTTTAGCATATGCACAAAGTGAAAATGCTAAGGTAGAAGTAATTGGTAGTGATGCTTTAGTTGAAGGTGCAAATGTAATTAAAATTAAAGTAACTGCTCCTGATGGCGTTACTACAAAAGAATATACAATAAAGTATAATAAAGAGGCAGCTGCTAAAGTTGATGAAGAAGTAATTATATATCCAGAAGCAAATAGTTTGCAAGGATCAACTCCTTCTAAATTATCTAACTTTTTTAAGGCTCTTTGGATTTATATAAAAAACTTTTGGTTAGTTTTATCTTTACTTACTGTATGTTTGTTTGAACTTTGGCAAATCATATACTTATACAAGAAAGTTGAAAAAGTAAAAAAAAATGATCATGAAGAAAATGATGTATCAACTTTAGGAGAAAAAACTTCTAGAAGAAGAAATGCAGATATTGCAAATGTATTTGGTGCTAAAGAAGAAAAAATTGAAGATATTTCCGATGAGTTAGTAAGTGAAGAAAAAGTTGAAAAAAAAGATGAAGAAGATATTTCAGACAATTTTGAGGATGCTAAAGATATAGAAGAAGATAAGTAAATATATTTAATTTTATATAAAATTTTGACAAATAATATTTTATGTTATATAATATTTGTATAATAACTTGAAGGAGGTATTTAAATGTCAATTTTAATAACAGGTGGAACAGGGTATATAGGAACACATACATGTGTTGAACTATTAAATAGAGGAGAAGATTTAGTTGTTATAGATAACTTTTATAACAGTAATCCTAAAGCAATTGAAAATGTAAAAAAAATAACAGGTAAAGATTTTAAATTTTATGAGGCAGATATTTTAGATAGAGAAAAATTAACTAAAATATTTGAAGAAAATGATATAGATTCTGTAATTCATTTTGCTGGTCTCAAAGCAGTAGGTGAATCAGTTGCAAAGCCAATTGAATATTATATAAATAACGTATCTGGTTCTTTAGTATTATTCGATGTAATGAGAAAATTTGGATGTAAAAAGATTGTTTTCAGTTCATCTGCAACTGTATATGGTAAACCAGAAAAATGTCCTATAACTGAGGATATGCCTCTGTCAACTACTAATCCATATGGTACTACTAAATTACATATAGAGCAAATGTTAAGAGATATCTACGTATCAGATAAGGATTGGAGTATATCAATTCTTAGATATTTCAATCCAATTGGTGCACATACAAGTGGACTTATTGGTGAAGTACCATCAGGTATTCCAAATAATATAATGCCGTATATATCAAAAGTGGCATCAAAAAAATTAGAGAAGTTAAGTATATTTGGTGATGATTATGATACTAAAGATGGAACAGGTGTAAGAGATTATATACACGTTGTGGATTTAGCATCAGGACATTTAAATGCTTTAGATAAAATACGTAAAGAGCAAGGTGGAGTATTTACATATAACTTAGGTACAGGTAATGGTTACAGTGTTTTAGATTTAGTTAAAACATTTGAAAAAGTTAATGATGTAGAAGTAGCATATAACATTTCAGATAGAAGACCTGGAGATATTGCAAGTTGCTACGCAGATCCTACTAAAGCAGAACAAGAAATAGGTTTTAGAGCTGTTAGAAGTTTAGAAGATATGTGTAGAGATACATGGAATTTTGAGAAAAATCTATAATAAATAGAATAAAGTATATAAAAAGCACTATATTGTTAATATAGTGCTTTTTTGAGGTGATTAAATATTGGAAAATATATTACTATATTTAGATAAGATTGTCTGGGGTACACCTCTTGTATTATTATTCATTTTTACTCATATTTTTCTAACATTTAAACTTAGATTTCCACAAAAGAATATACTAAAAGGTTTAATACTTATGTTTAAACCATCAAACACCAACGGAATATCTTCCTTTAACTCACTTATGACTGTACTTGCAGCAACACTGCGGTACAGGAAATATAATAGGTGTATCTACTGCTATTATATTAGGAGGGGTAGGTAGCGTTTTTTGGATATTTGTATCTGGTGTATTTGCTATTTCTACTAAGTATGCAGAAACATATTTATGTATGAAATATAGGAAAATTAAGATAGAAAAAGTCAAGAATAAAAATAATTATACAAAGTATTATGGTGGAACAATGTATGTATTAGATAATAGGATAGGAAGTAAACTTCTAGGAGTTTTATTTGCTATTTTTGTTATAATAGCTTCATTTGGAATTGGTTGTATGGTGCAATCAAATGCTGCTGCAGAAAGCTTAATACAAAATTTAAATATGGATAAAACTTTGGTTGGAATAATTATTACAGCTATAGCATCATATATTTTATTTTCAAATGAAAGAAAAATAGCTAAAATATCTAGTATTATTGTACCTATTTCAACAGTTATCTACTTAATTATGAGTATAATGTTAATGTATATGTTTAGAAATAATATTATCCATAGCATTTTTGTTATTATCCAAGATGCTTTTAATTTTAAATCTGGAAGTATAGGAATATTAGCCTTCATTGGTATGAAAGCATTATCTACAGGATTATCTAAAGGAATGTTTTCTAATGAGGCTGGGATGGGAAGTTCCCCTATATTTGAAACCACAGTGAATAATACAAATATTAAAGAGCAATCTATAATTTCATCTACTAGTGTTTTTATAGATACAGTGGTACTTTGCAGTTTGACTGGTATAATACTTGTATCTAGTAATATGTATATAAATGAGAGTAATCCAGTTAGTTATGTTCAAAATGTTTTTGGACTTCTTCCATATGGTAAATATCTACTTACATTTTGTTTAGTAAGTTTTGGACTTGCAACAATACCTTGTTGGGGCTATTATGGTAGTCAAGCGGTTAGATATATTTTCAATAATAAAAATATATACCAAAAAATATATAAAATTATATATGCAATATGTATTTATATAGGTGCTGTATCTGCGCTTGAAATAGTATGGACATTGTCTAGTATAGCTAATGCTTTTATGGCGCTGCCAAATATTTTTATGATATATTATTTATTAGATGAGATTGAATACTAAGAAAAAGTCACTCATTTCAATAGTTATGAAATGAGTGACTTTGTTTAAAATAGGTATTCGAGTTTTAACAATCCTTTTTTACTTCGTATGTTTACAAAGTAGAGAAGTTTTTCTTTAATAGATTCCGGCAGTAAATGTTCATCAGTTATTTTTTTTATGATTTCTTTTTTTCTATTATCTTTTTTGTTAACCTTAAAAAGTATGTCTATAAAAAGACAATAGAATGAATAGATATTGTATTTTATATCAATTGTTTTTGAATATGGGCAAAAATATTTGTAATTACAAAAAATATTTTTTGTAGAATCACCCATAAGGCAGAAGCTATCGATATCTACAAGTCTAATCATTGCAGCTTTTTGTGATATTAGTATGTTTTCTGGATTAAAATCTGTTAAACAGAAACCATTATCGTGAATGATCTTTAAAGTAGATTGCAAATTTTTAAATAGAAATAGTGTATCAGCTAATGAAATATCTCCGCAAAATTCGTTAAGTTTTTTACCTGGAACAGACTCCATTAAATATCCTGTAAATTGTCCGTCTTTTCTATACAGCAGTTGAAATACTGTAGGGATAATTTTAAATTTTTCGGATATTTTAGAAAATTCTAAGGCGATTAAAATACGTTCTTTTCTTAGAATTATCCGTTCTGGCATATAAAACTTAAAAAGTTTAGTTAGTGTATCACATTCAGATACAAATATGTTACTTTCAAAACCTTGAGTTAATTCAAAGTACATGTTATCCAAATAGTCGTCTATTAAACCTATTTCTAACATATTATTCACCTCTTTCTCTAAAATTTTAAGAAAGCCAAAATATAATTTATAATATTATACCACATATGTCAAATTAATTTTAATATATATGTTTTTAGTAATAAATTATTTAAAAGTACTTGATTTTTAAAGTTAAAGAATATATAATATGTATACAAGTATAAATTTATAAGATATACTTGTATACATATGAAAAATGTGGGGGAAAGATGATGGATATATTAAGAATTTCAGCTAAGTCTAGTCCTAACTCAATAGCAGGAGCTATTGCAGGACTTATTAAGGAAAATGGAAAAGCAGAGATGCAAGCAATTGGTGCAGGAGCTATTAATCAAGCTGTTAAAGCAGTAGCAATAGCAAGAGGTTTTGTAGCACCATCTGGTATAGATCTTGTGTGCACACCTGCCTTTACTGAAATAATGATAAATGAAGAAGAGAAAACAGGAATTAAATTTTCAATTGAAACACGCGTATAGTTTTAAATTATAAAGAAATTAAGAGTTAAGGTTATTTATTTAACCTTAACTTTTTTATATAATATTACAAAAATATTACAATTTTAAAAAAAGTCGAAAAAAGTCAAGAATATATTGACAAAAAAAAATATGTATTATATAATTTATATATGCAAATTTAGTATCTTAAAAAAATTATATTTACTATTTTATTTTATGATGATTTAACTATCATAAAATGCACATAATATTACAAAATATTATTTATAATATCATAAATTTCAGTAAGGTATTGACAAAAAATGCATGTATATTATATGTATATAGTATAAAATTAAGATACTAAAGTTAAACAAAAGTAAAAGTTATAAGGAAGGTTGATTTAAAATGAACAAAGAGTTTGAGAAAAAAAGACAAATTATTTCAGTATGTTTGATATTATTAGCTGTAATAATAATCGTTGTAATGGCTGTAAATATTTTAGGTAAGGGAAACAATGCAAATAATACAAATAATGCAGGAAACACAACAAACTATACAACTACTACTGAAGGAAATAAAGTAAACACAAGTACAGAAGTTAGTGCAGATAAAACAGTAAGTAATATGCTTTTAGAACAAAGTAAAATTATTTATACAAATGGAACTTCTCAATTGACATCTAAAGTTACAAATGACAGTGTAGCAAAAGATAATTTGAGATTTACTGTAAAATTTATGGCAAATGATGGTAGCGTTATTGCTGAAGCAGTTGGATATGTTGGAAAAATTGATGCAAATGAAACTAAATTTATTGATTCATATATAACTACTGATGTTTCAAATTCAAAAAATGTAGTTTATGAAGTAATGCAATAAAATTTATTTATATAGTAATATAATAAATTATAAAAATGTATGTAGAATATTCCCCCCAGGTATTGTATACATAAAACATAAGTATATAATTTAATTTACCCTCTTAAAGTTAATACTGTAAACTTTAAGAGGGTTTCCTTATGCCCAAAATATACGATAATATAATAAATTTTAATTCTAAACTTTACATAATAACAAAAGTATGATATAATATTATGGTTAAAAATAATTATTTCCAAATATTAATATAAGAGGAGGAAGAATTTTGAAAGAAAAAAAAGGTTTTGTAACTATTGGTCATGGTAAAACGGATAGACACATATTTATCCAGGCGTTGCTTGGGTATAAAGTTGATTGTATAGTAGATGTAAGAAGTTCTCCATACAGCAAGCAAAATCCAAGTTTTAACAAAGCTATATTCCAAAGAGCTCTTTTAGAAAATAACATTTCATACAATTGGTTAGGTGATTTACTAGGTGGAAGACCAGAAGATTCATCAGTCTATGATGAAAATGGTATTGTTGATTACGAGAAACTCGTAAAAACAAAACCATTTTTAAAAGGATTGGAAACGCTTGAAAAATTATCTTTGATTAATAATGTAGCAATTATGTGTTCAGAGAATGATCCTATGAAATGTCACCGGTTCTTAGCTATTTCTAAAGAGTTGTCGAGAAGGGGATTTAGAGTTGTTCATATCAAGGATATTTATACCATTATAAAACAAGCTGATCTAGAAGACGCGCTTGTTAAATTACATTTTGGAGAGAATATTCAAATTGACCTGTTTGAGGGTATGGAGGATAATTTAGAAAAAAGCTATTTTAAGCAAAATAAATTATGTGCATACAGGAGGAAGTAAAATGGATATTTTTACGATTGGTTTTACTAAAAAAACTGCAAAGCAATTTTTTGGACTTCTCAAAAAAAATGGAATTAAAAAGGTCATAGATATTCGGTTATCTAATACAGGTCAGTTAGCAGGGTTTGCTAAAGGAGCAGACTTAGAATACTTTCTGGGGTTGCATGGTATCGAGTATGAACATGATATGACGCTTGCACCAACGGAAGAACTTAGAAAGAAGTATAATGACAAAAAGCTTAAAATGAGTTTTGACGAGTATACTGTTATATTTGATGCAACATTAGAGGAGAGGCAGTGTATTCCAAGATTACAGTCATTAGACTTAGACAAAGTTTGTTTTTTGTGCAGTGAAGACAAGGCAGATAAATGTCACAGAAGGTTAGTAGTGAATAAAATCAAAGGTGGTAATGTTAACATTAAAATAATACACTTATAGGGGGAACTTAATGAGAATAGTAATATTAGCAAATTCAAGAAAACTTAGTGGTAGATGCGTGGCTGGTAAAGATGGTAATGGTAGATGGATTAGACTTACAAAAAACAATCATGATCCTATTCCTGTTAGAGAAGCAAGAGATTATAACATTTTAAAAGTTTTAGATGTTACCGGAATATGTAATGAAGTAAGTTTAGATTATCGGTATCATACAGAAAACTCAAGTTACAGTCGAGTATCAGATGTTGGTTACTATGACCGGAGGACATTGGATGATCTTTTAGATCATCCAATTAACATTTTCGGAATTGGTAAATATTTAAGTGAGGCAGAGGCACAAAGGATAGATTACTCTTTGCTTTTTGTAAGGGTTACAGATTTCAGTATATACTTTAAAGATTGTGGACAATATGGTGATAAGCTCCGGGGACAGTTTGTTTATAATGGAGTAACGTATACAGATATCGCAGTTACTGATTCAGCTATTGAACAAAGATTAGGAAATAATTCTTATCCTTACCAGGAAGAGTACGACGAAGCATATATAACAGTAAGTTTAGGCGAATTATTTAATGGTTCAGCATACAAATTAATTTCTGGCGTAATTATTCCTTAATACAAAAATAAGTGGCTTAAACTATATAAACGTTTAAGAAGAGCAGTGTAAAAATTTACACTGCTTTTTTATTTGCTAATATCTTTAATAATTATATTTTTTACGCTTAAGAGTGTTAAAAATATGGTTTAAAACTATCTTTTTGACTAAAATTATGATATAATAGGTACAATATAAAAGGGTGGTGAAAAGTTTGAATCACGATATAATCAATCCACATAAATATAAAAAAATAACTAGAAATGATAAATTAAAAAAAGATAAAAAATCTATAAAAAATATAAAGAGCGGTAAATATAAAAAGACAACATATAGTTATTTTAAAAATAATAACAATAAATCTAGTAAAATAAGAAAAGTAAGAAAAATTAAAACAAAAAGTAAAAATCGAGATAGCATTTTTTTAACTTTAATAAAAGTTGCTTGTTCAATTATTGCTATTGTTATAATTGGTTATTTATCTACTTATTTTGTTAATTTAAAGGATAATCCTATACTTAGTGTATTTAAAGGTAATAAAACAGATATTGAGTTAGCAGCAAATTATGATTTCAAAGTGGGAATAAATAATTTGGATACTAAAAATAACATATTAATTAATGAATTATATAAATATTCATATAGAAAATTAGTTACTTTTGATGAAGAGTATAATATAGTATTTAATGTAGCTAAAAAGATAACAAAAATGGATAATGTTACGTATGAAATTGAAATAAAAGATTCAAGCGATATCACTGATGTTATATACACAATAGAAAAGTTAAAAGCCACAAATGATAATAGATATTACAAGTATTTAAGTAATATCGCTTCTATAGAAATAAAAGAAAATAATGTTGTTAGAATAGTATTAAACAAACCAAATCCATATATTATATATTCACTAGATTTTAATATAGAAAAAAAGTATTCAGATTCAGAAAAACAAAATAGTAATATAAATAGATTTAATTTTGTAGACAATTCCAATAATTTATCTTTTGTTAGAAATGATGAAGTTAGTAGAGATATTTTAAAAAGTATAGTATTTAAGAGTTATACAGATGGAGATAATTTAGTAAGTGATTTTAGAAATAGTTCATTAGATATGTTTTTAACATCTAGTGAAGAAGATATGAGAATAATAGGAAAGCATGAATATAGTATAAAAAAATATAGAAATGGTGAGACATACTTTTTACTAGGCAATAAAAATTCTAAATTGTTTGGTTTAAAAGAAGTAAGAAAGGCTATTGCTTATTCATTAAATAGAAATCAAATTTCTAAAAAAATAAGTTCGACTTTTACTGAAATTATAGATATTCCATATATATATTCAAACGTATCATATAAATATGATATTTATGGTGCAGAGAACGCTTTAATTGCAGAGTCATGGAATAAATCAACTGGTATATATAGTAAGAAAATAGATAATAATTTAGTTGATTTAGAGCTTGCACTATTGGTCAATTCGGAAGATAGTATAAAGGTTAATATTGCTGAGAGTATTAAACAAATGCTTGAGAATGTTGGAATAAGGATTAATATACAAAAACTAAATAGTAATGAAATGAATGATAAAATAAATAAAGGAGAATATGATCTTATATTAAGTAATGTTTATATAAGTAATAATCCAGATATATCATATTTAGATAGTTATATAAATATAAATGAAAATATTAATCAAGCAATAAATAAAGTTAATAGTAGTAGTATAGAGGAACTTAGTAATAGTATAAGAAATTTACAAGTTATAATATCTAGTGACATAGCATGTATTGGAATAGCAGCTAAAAATACAAACGTTGTTTACCAAAAATATATAACTGGCTTTGACAATATATCGTATATGAACGTTTTTAAGGATATAGATAAAATAGGTAGAATTATACAATAATATGTGGCAAAATATTTTTTCCTTGACTTTAACATATATATTGTATATAATATTAGAGAGGTGAAAGAAATGGAATTTCATGGGATTACAAAAGATATAATAGAAAGAGCAAAATTAAATAAAAAAAGAATAGTTTTGCCAGAAAGTAGTGATCTTAGAATTTTAAAAGCTGCAGATATAATTTCAAAAGAAGATATTGCAGATATAACACTTGTTGGTAGTTTAGAGGAAATTGAATTTTTATGTAAGGTTAATAGTATAAGTTTAGACTTTAATAAAATAAAAGTTGAAAATCCTGAAATAAGTGAGAAACGTGATTTTTATATAAATGCATTATATGAACTTAGAAAAAATAAAGGGTTATCAATGATAGAAGCAATGGAACTTATAAATAATAATGTGTATTTTGCAACTATGATGGTTAAAGTAGGAGATGCTGATGGTTTAGTTAGCGGAGCAATTCATTCTACAGCAGATACATTAAGACCAGCCCTTCAAATAATAAAACCAGATGAAGGGGTAAATAATGTATCATCATTCTTCATAATGGATATACCGAATTGTGATTTAGATTCAGACGGTAAATATATTTTTTCGGATTGTGGACTCATAGAAAGTCCAACAGAAGAACAACTTTCAGATATTGCTATTGCATCTGCTATAAGTTACAGAAGTTTAATAGGTGGGGAACCTAAAGTTGCAATGTTATCTTATTCAACTAAAGGGAGCGCAAAAGGTGAATCAATAGATAAAATAAACAAAGCAATAAAATTAGTTAAAGAGGCAGAAGTAGATTTTGAAATAGATGGTGAAATGCAATTAGATGCTGCTATTATAAAAGAAGTAGCGGCTATAAAAGCCCCAAGTAGTAGTGTTGCAGGACATGCCAATGTTTTAATATTTCCCAATATAGAATCTGGAAACATCGGATATAAGTTAGTTCAAAGATTTGCACGTGCTACTGCTATAGGACCTATTACTCAAGGATTAGCTAAACCAGTAAATGACTTGTCTAGAGGATGTAACGTAGAAGAAATAATAGGAGCGGTTGCTGTAACTTGTGTACAGGCTGAAAATCAGAATATAAAGAAAAAAATTTAATATAGATATATGAGAAGGAAGTGAATTTATGAAAATATTAGTTATAAATTGTGGAAGTTCCACTATAAAATTTCAATTATACAATATGGATAGTAATGAGGTAATTGCAAAGGGTAGATGTGAAAAGATAGGTTTAGAAAGTTCTAATATAATATATAAAAACTTAAGAGATAATATATCTTATGAAAAACAAGAGGTTATGCATAATCATAAAGATGCAATGGAGATTTTAATAAAACACCTTACTGATGAAAAGCAAGGAGTTATTAAAAGTTTTGAGGATATATCTGCAGTTGGACATAGAGTTGTTCATGGTGGAGAAAAATTTAGTAAAGCAACTTTAATTGATGATGAAGTAATTAATGAAATAGATAGGCTTTGTGAGATAGCACCACTACACAATCCAGGAGCTTTAATTGGAATAAGAACTATAAAAGAAATAGATAAGGATATGATTAACGTTGCAGTATTCGATACTGCATTCCATCAAACGATGCCAATATATAATTATATTTATGCGATTAAATATGAATATTATAAGAAATATGGAATTAGAAGATATGGTTTTCATGGAAGTTCATATATGTATGTTCTAGATAGATTAGCAGAAAAGTTAAATAAACCAAAAAGTGAAATAAACGCAATTGTATGTCATTTAGGAAGTGGAGCTAGTATATGTGCTATAAAAAATGGTGTATCATATGATACTTCAATGGGATTTACACCATTAGAAGGATTAATGATGGAAACAAGATCTGGAGATATAGATCCTGCTATTGTCACAAAACTTATGGAACTAGAAAATTTATCTATTAAACAAGTTAATGAAATACTTAATAAAGAATCTGGAAGATTAGGAATAGCTGGTATAGGTGATCATAGACAATTAGTTACAGCTGCAAATAGTGGTGATGAGAGAGCAATGCTTTCAAGACAAATACAAACTAATAGAACAAAAAAATATATCGGTGCATATATGGCTGAACTTAATAGAGTAGATGCGATAGTTTTCACAGGTGGTATTGGTGAAAATAGTTTTTGTGAAAGAGAAAAGACTTTAGCAGATATGGAACATCTAGGAATAGAAATAGATGTTGATCGTAATATGGAAGGTTCAGGTAAAGAGGCACTAGTTTCTAGTGATAATTCTAAAATAGATGTTTATGTAATACCAACAGATGAAGAATTTGAAATAGCCAAACAGACCGAGGAAATATATCGTGAATGTTAAGGGTGATTGTATGGTTAATAATATTTGTAACATACAAAAACTTTTAGTAAAATATAATCTAAAATTATGGGTTATGATTAATAAGGATAATAGTGATAATATATTTTATAAATATATATCTAAAAATATATACACTTTATCTATGTGCTTTATTTCAACTAATAAAACATATTTATTAATACATGATTTAGATAAAGATAACTTGGATAATGAATATTTAAAGGAAAATAATATATTTGTTATATGCTATAATAATCAAAATGATTTATCAGATAAGATCGAAGATATTATATCATATTTGGGATTTATTCCTGAGATTTCTCTTTCATATTCAACAATGGGAGACAGTGATTTAGATATTTTAGGACATGGTGAGTTTATTGAATATACAAATATTCTTAAAAAGCCATATTTAAAATATAAGAAGAAAATAAATTTCAGCTCAGCAGAACAGGTTATTTATTCAATACTTGGAGAAAAAACTGAAAATCAAATTGAACGTATAAAATTAATTGCAGGTATAACACAAGAAATTTTAGATACTACGTTTAAAACTATAACAATTGGTATGACTGAAATAGAAATTGCAAAACATATAGTTGAACTTACAAAAAATATTACAAGGCAACATATAGGAAAAAAAATAACATCATTTTCACTAGCTTGGGAGAATTGTCCTTTTGTTTTAACTGGGGTGAATCTTTCGAAAGGTGGCCACACAGTTCCTAGTGAAAAAATACTAAAAAAAGGTGATACAATTTATTTTGATTTTGGAATTTGCGCAACATTTGATGATGGTGAAAAAATATATTCAGATATTCAAAGAATGGGGTACGCGTTAAAGAAAAATGAAATTAAGCCTCCACTAGTTGTAAGAAAAGTATTTAAAACTTTAACTGAATCTATAGAGAGTGCTTTAGATTGTATGAAGCCAGACACTAAAGGATATGAGATAGATGATATTGTAAGGGGTAGAATTTTAAGAGAAGGATATCCAAACTATAACCATTCAACAGGACATCCAGTAGGACTTAAAGTTCATGATACAGGTGCTGTTTTATCTAATAAATCTAATAAGAGATCATATTTACCTTTGGTTGAAAATGGTATATACACAATAGAACCAAGAATAGCAATACCTAATGGAGGCTCAATAGAAGAAATGTTTCTCGTTACAAAATTTGGAGGAATACCTGTTTGTAAAATGCAAAAAGATATATATTTAATCTAAAATATATATAATAGAATATAAAGGTGGTATGTGATATGAGTTTGAAATATGAAAAGAAAAATGTTTATGAAAATCTATCTAAAGAAGAAATAGCTGATATGAATCAATATATTAGAGGATATATAGATTTTTTAGCAAAAGCAAAAACTGAGTACAAAGCTGTTGAAATTGTTAAACAAATGCTTCAAAAAGAGGGTTTTATAGATATATCTGAAGTTACTAAATTAAATCCTTCAGATAAAGTGTACTTTGTGAATAAAGAGAAATCTTTATATGCAGCTGTAATAGGTAGAGAAAAATTAGTGGAGGGTATTAATATTTTAGGAGCACATGTAGATAGTCCAAGAATAGATTTAAAGCCAATGCCACTTCATGAAAATAAAGGAGTAGCACTACTTAAAACACAATATTATGGTGGTATTAAAAAGTACCAATGGTTAACAATTCCACTTAGTATGCACGGTGTTATTTATACAGGTGAAGGAAAAAAATTAGATATTGTTATTGGTGAAGATGAAAAAGATCCGTGTTTTACTATAACTGATTTACTTCCTCATTTAGCAAAAGATCAAATGAAAGCTGTTGCAAATGAGTTTATAGATCCAGAAAAAATGTCTATATTATTCGGAAGTATAAAAAGTACAACTGAAACAAAAGAAAAAAATGATATAAAAGAAAATATTCTTAAACTATTATATGATAAATATGGAATAAAAGAAATGGACTTTGCAAGAAGTGAAATACAATTTGTACCAGCATTTAAACCTAGATATATAGGTTTAGATTCTAGTATGATTGGTGGATATGGTCAAGATGATAGAGTATGTGCATATGCAAGTATTAAATCAATAATAGATCAATCTAAAAGGGTAGTAAACAAAACAATGATAACTATGATAGTAGATAAGGAAGAAATAGGAAGTATAGGAAATACATCTATGAATTCTAATGTATTTGATATGTTTATAAATAAAATTCTATCTTTGAAAAACGAGAAAGAAACTGATATTTATGAACTATACTACAATTCTAAAATGTTGTCTGCCGACGTATCTACATGTGTTGATCCAAGCTATGAAGAATTTTCAGATATACCAAATGCCAATATATTAGGTGCAGGAGTTTGTCTTGAAAAATATACAGGTAGTGGTGGAAAATATAACGCAAGTGATGCAAATGCAAAATATGTTTCTGAAGTTATGAATATTTTTGATAAAAATAAAATAATTTACCAACTTGGTACTCTAGGAAAAATAGAAAAAGGTGGAGGAGGTACGATAGCATATATACTTGCTAATAAAGGTGTAGATGTTATAGATTGTGGTACTCCAGTGCTTTCAATGCACTCACCGTTTGAAGTAGCTTCTACTTCAGATATATATATGACATATAAAGCTTATATGGCATTTTTAAAGTAAATTTTATTTAAGGGGGAACAATTCTTAATGTTTAAAACATTACTTAAAAATACAGACTATATTGTTGTAATAATAGTACTTGCTTTGTTTGTAATAGGAGTAGTCGGTATTTTTAGTGCTGGTTATAATACTAATATAAATAAGGACGAATATATAAAGCAAGTTGTATGGTTTTCAGCAATGATTATTGTAGTTATTGCAATATGGGCAATAGATTATGCTATATTTGATATAGCTGGATATTTCATATACTTTTTTAGTACGGTTGCTTTAGTTCTGGTGTTATTTTCTAGTTCACTTATGGGTGCTAAGAGCTGGTTTAATTTTGGGAGTTTTTTATATCAACCTTCGGAAATGATGAAAATAGGATATATATTATGTTTAGCTAAATTACTTAGTTATTTTAATTCAGATATTTTATCTAAAAAAGATAAAATAATAAAGTTTATAAGTATAGCCTTACTATTTATTATACCATTTGCACTTATAATGTTACAGCCAGATTTTGGTACAGCAGCAGTTTTTTTAGTAATAACATTTTTTATGTTATTTGCAAGTGGAATTAAATATAGATATATTTTTGCTATAGTAGCAATTGTTTGTTTATTGGCCCCTTTAGTATATAATTTTATTTTAACACCAATACAGCAAGATAGAATATTGGTATTTTTAGATCCTTCATTAGATCCTTTGGGTAGTGGATATAACGCTATACAATCTAAAATAGCTGTAGGTTCTGGAATGATATTTGGTAGTGGATTACTTCAAGGTACACAAACACAATTTGGATATTTACCAATAAAATCCTCAGATTTTATATTCTCAGTTTTATCTGAAGAATTGGGATTTATAATGTCCACTTTAATAATTATATTATTTGTTGTTTTAATACTTAGATTAATAAGAATATCTTCTAATTCAAGCGATCTATTCGCAAAATATATTGTAATTGGTATAGCTGGAATGTTATTTTTTCACTTCGTGCAAAATATTGGTATGACAATTGGATTATTACCAATAACAGGTGTACCTCTTCCATTTGTAAGTTATGGTGGAAGTAGTTTAATGACAAATCTAATAGCAATAGCCATAGTACTTAATATATCTGCAAGAAAAAATAAGAGTTTTCTATTTTAAAATACTTAAAAAAGTTGTAATATTTTGTTACAACTTTTTATATTACAAAATTATTACACATAATATAGAAAAATGCATATGTGAAGTTATATTTAATTAAAAATCAAATTAACCATTGACAATATAAAATATATATTATATAATTTATTATATATGAAAAGGGAGAGATTCAAATGAAAAAAAAGAGTGTAATAATTGCAATATTAGTAGTAATAGTTTTAATAATAGTTGTTTCTATAATTGTTGGTAATAACAATAAAAAAACAGTTGATGTGCCTAATACAACTATAGAAGATAATAAGGCAACTGGTGAAGTAAGTGTTGAAGAGATACAATTTAAAGAAATAACAAAAGTTTATGAAGAAGGAATAACAACTATAAGAGCAAAAATGTATAATACAACAGATACTGTTAAAAACGTTACAATAAAAATAATATTAAAAGATGAACAAGGAAATGAACTTAAAAATATGGTTCAAGTTGTTGAAAATTTATTACCAAATAGAGAAAAAGTTTTATCTACAGGAATAGCTGGAGATTACACTAGTGTAAAAGATATTAAATTTGAGATAGTAAAATAATTCAAATTAAATTTTAACGTTAAGATACGAGTTGTAAAACTTGTATCTTTTTTTATTATATAGAATTAAATGTATTTTAAAGGCTAATAAATAGAGGATTGTTGACAAAAAAATGTATATATTATATAATGAAAATACCAAAAATTATATTTAAATAAAGCTGGATAAAGTATATATTGGAGGTTAAAAATGAAAAGAAGTGGAATATCATTAATAGTTTTAATTATAACAATAATAGTTGTAATTATAATAGCAACGGCTGTTATAATTACTCTAGTAGATAACAATATACTAGATAGTTCGAAAAAGGCAAGATTCATGAGCGATTATACAAATGTACAAGATGGAGTTAATCTGTATTCGCTTGGTAAATATAACGCACAAACTAGCAAATTTGACTTACCCCTAAAAGGATATTTATCATCTTCAGATAAATCATATATATCTGAAAGTAATCCTACGCTAAAAACTAAAATAGAAGAGTTAAGTGGAAGTATAGATACAACTAATTTAGCTTGGATAAGTAGTGAAGATA